>CAZRZP010000035.1:0-1711 GCA_964604645.1 uncultured Methanosarcinales archaeon | reverse complement strand
ATGTATGAAATTATTGAAAATCATCGGCCTATTGAATGGTATGAAGAGATGTATAAAGAACAGGGGCTAAATCTTGTAGATACTTTCTTTACTCCAGAATATGAACTTAAAGGGAGGAAGATTAAAGATTTCATAATCTTTAAATTGAAAAAATGACAATAAAATATAAAGAGAATGCCCCCTTATCAACGCCAGGAGAAAAAAGATTTTTTAAGAAAGTTGCAGATTATTTTGAATTTGATAAACACAAAACAAATTATAGAACCGAAATTATTGCAGGACTTTCTACATTCATGGCTTTAGCGTATATTTTTGTTGTGAATCCTTCTATTCTTGCTGAAGGTGGATTTAACAAAAGTGCAGTATTATTTGCAACAATTGCAGTCTCATTTCTTGCAACATTTGTAATGGGTGTATGGGCAAAAAAACCATTTGCTTTAGCTCCTGGAATGGAAATGAATGCCTATGTTGCTTTCTTCGTAATTGCAGGGTTAGGCTTTGCTTGGCCTCAGGCTTTAGGGGCTGTTTTTTGGTCAGGAATTATATTTTTAATATTAACTTTAACAAATGTTAGAACAAAAGTTATCCAAGCGATTCCGGATAAAATGAAATCAGGACTTGCTCTTTCTGTCGGAGTTTTCTTAATGCTCATAGCCTTAAGTCTTGCTGGAGTAATAGCTTATGAAGGAATTACTTTTAGTCATTTTGGAAGTATTTTAACACCTCTTTTTGGAGTATTAGCATTTGGAGTTATAACGGTGTTATTATTAAGAAAATTCAGAGTTCCTGGAGCAGTATTAATTAGTATTATATTAGCATCTGTTCTTGCTCACCTTTTAGGACTAGGAAGTTCTGGAGAAAGTTTTGTAATCTCAAAAGATATGTTTAGTGCTATATTTCAATGGGATCTAAGTGTAATTCTTGACCCAAGAATGTGGAGTGTAATCTTAATCTTATTCCTTGTTGATTTTTATGGAAGTGTGGCTAAATTTATTGGACTAACAAGAGGAACAACAATTGTTGATAAAAAAGGAAATATGCCTCAAATGAAAGAAGCATTATCTGTTGATGGTGGGGCTACAGTTATTGGTGCAGGATTAGGAACCACAAGTTTAACCACTTATGTTGAAAGTGGAGTTGGAATTGCGGAAGGTGGAAGAACAGGATTTACGGCAGTAGTAATTTCAATTTTAATGCTTTTCTTCTTAGCTTTAACTCCTCTGTTGAATTTAGTTCCTCTAATTGCGACTACTGGAGCTTTATTTTGGGTAGGATTACATTTGTTCCCAAGTAAACAAGAATTTAAGACTTATGATAAATTAGACATATTTACAGTTCTAGTAATGATTGCAGTAACAATTTTGACTTTTGCAATTGATAAAGCTTTATTGGCGGGATTCTTAATTTATATGATTGGAATGATAGTGAAAGGAAAAGCTAAAGAGATTAACAGATATATGGTAATCTCAACTATTGTGTTAATAGTGGGATTGGTTCTTTCAATTGTAATTAAATAAGTAAAACTCCCATCTTCTTTTTAGAAAAAGAAGCAAAAAAACGGAAATCCCCATTTTCTTTTTTTAGGAAAAAAAGAAACAAAAAAAGCGCGCGTCTCTCTAATACATAGCCCACCCAAAAAATATTATTTCTAAATTATATAAAACGGCATTCTCAAAAACTTTGATTTTTTGCCTTCGGCATCGTTGCACTA
>CAZRZP010000034.1:0-1730 GCA_964604645.1 uncultured Methanosarcinales archaeon | reverse complement strand
CCTTTCAAAGTATTTAAGAAATGTTTAATCCCTTCTTTATTTACATAAACTTCATTTTTCTGTTCACATTGGTGTTGTATTCCTTGTTTATCTGTTAATTTGTATTCATGAGGGATATCTGAAATGTGAACAACGCCATCTTCAAACAATTGAAAACACTTTTTCCCGCCACGATATAAGTCAAAGACAGAAGATTCTGGCAAGAATCCCCAACAATAATCTTCTAATGGACAATCGTATGGATCTGCGCAATCTTTACTTATTTTAATATCAGGACATAAGTCATTTTTCATTACATTAAGCATATTATCTATTCTATCCTTAATTCCAACGATGACTTCTTCAACTTCTGATGTAATTTCTTCTTTAGTAAGAATTTTTTCAGGATTAATTTCTCCATCTTTCACATATTCATTGTTAATATGCATCAAAAAACATTTCTTGATTTTTAATCCTGCTAACTCATAAACGTGTTTCTGAAAAGCAACATCATGAACATTAATATCTTTAACTTTTGTTCCACTTTTAACTTCAATAATGTCCCAACCATCTCCGTTTGGAACAAGAATGTCTGCTCTTGAATATAAATCTCCTACCATAAACGCAGGTTCAAAAAGAGGTTTACCTAACTTGATAAACTCTTTAGTCTTTTCAAGATTTTGTTTAAAATCTGCTTCAGGAATATCAATCCCATCTGGAAAAAGCTGTTTAGCTAATTGACCAACTAAATGACCTTGATCAAACTTATGCTGAGTAGCTAAATCTACTTCAGGAATTCTATCTTTCTCATGTAAAGATATCCAAAAGTATTTCAAACATTGAAGTCCTATAAGATACTTGGATTTGCTTAATAATACCATTATTTAACTGATAAAGCTCTTTAAATATAAAATTTGCTAATAAATAGAAGATAAATGGAAAATTACCACCAACTGCTCCTCTTCTTAGCATGTAATCTTGAATGATTACTTCTGCTCATATTCTTTAGATTACTTTTTCTAAAATTACCCTTATCTCCATCTTTGTGATGAACAACAGCATCACCCTTGGGCTTAGAAACGGTTCTATGTACTAACTTATCACTATTTCTCCATCTTGGATATCCATTACTATCATAATAAAATTTTCCCATTTTTCATTCCCCCTTGTTATACAATTTATTATATTTGCCACAATGTGGACAATATTTGTAAGCTTCAAAATATTGTTTTTTACATTTGTAACAATTAACTTTATCAACATATTTTTCTCTTCCTGCAATTACTTGTAAATCAAAAACATCATTTAAGTCATCAAAAAAGTCAACTGCACCAATTTCTGAATCAATTAGTGTATATTTACACTTCTTGATATCTTCGCCATCTTCTTTTTCCCAATATTTTGAGTCATTCTTTTTGACAACTCCTTCAAAACATAATGCAAATGATTCTTCTTCACTAATATCAAAAAATTTAACATATTTTCCAACTAATGATTCCATCTGTTTAGGTGACAATTTTCTAACTGGCATCATCAAAATTTCATCACCCTTCTTTAATGCAGGAAGATTGTCATTCTTTTTCATATTCTTTCCAATTTCTACAAAAAGTCGCTTATCTCCACCTTCTGTTTTTGTAATTTTTCTGATTTCCATAAAAAACTAAAGAACTAACAACTATATAAGTTTATGTGCCCAAAATGTGCCACATTTTTAATAATCCGATTCCCCCCATTTATAAAAAAAAATAACT
>CAZRZP010000033.1:0-2451 GCA_964604645.1 uncultured Methanosarcinales archaeon | reverse complement strand
AATTGTTCTGTCATCTAGAGTCATATCCCTATGAAGGATTACAAACTTTATAAATGTTTCGGAACAGTTACTTCTGTTCAGTAATAACACTTAAAACTACAAAATATTTGAGAATTAAAGCCTAGTTCGCTATTCGTTGTGTTCATATATTGCGAATTCATTATCTCCATTTTTGGCTCAATTGGAAAACCCCAATGTGGTACGCCAATTTTCTAACGTACTGATTATATGAATGGCTTAGTGATATATAAAATCATCCCAGATTTTCTTGAAATTTGAGCCATGAATAATAGCCCCTATTGATTCTTTAAACAATTGGGTGGGTCTAGAAATCAATTATTTAGGGGTCTTTTTTTCATTTGATGAAAATTCCCCCTTTTGTTCACCAGTTTTGGAGGGGGTCATATATTTATAGTTTTTAGGGGGTGATTTTTCTATACGGACGAAAAAGGGAGGATTGTTCATCCCCAGCTACCTATAACTTTAAATAGAATATTTTATTACTATTCTTCATGAATAAAGGGGATTTGAGGAAAGTAGAGAGATATTTGCATAGGGATTTAGAATATTTAATGCGTGAAGGCAAAATTCTCGTAGATTTGAAAGAAGATGTTGAAAAGATTAAAGGACTTCTAGAGAAAGCAAAAGAAAGTAAGAGAGCAACTTTGCTATTAGCATATTATACAAGAGATGCTAGAAAAGAAGAAAAATTATCTGAACGTATTGAAAGAAGACTTAATTCTTGGATTGAAAGATTAGAAGGTTTACTCTCTAAAACTTACCTAATTGCTTCAAATGATGATAAAGAGCAATTAAAAAAACTAAGGTCCCATATTGACATTTGTAAAAATAATTTAGCTAGAATTCTTGCTTGGAATGGAGAACTTCACACTGCTATCCAGGGAGAAGATTGGAATGAAGCAGAAACTAAAATTAGTGAAGCTATGGGAAATAGAACCAGTCCTGGTATTCGCTCATTAATTGTTATTCTTGAACATATGGAAGAAGTTGAAAAGAAAAATAGAATTTTAATTGAGTTAGATGATCCGTTCAAGATGTTTAAAGCTTTGAAAGGAAACCCACATTTATTTGAAGTAACTGAATTTTTGGATAGATTAGACACATTAATCTTGGAGGGGGATTATGATTTAGAAGAGATTCTTAAGATGATTGAAAGATGGGAAGGACTTCGAAAACTTCACAATATTGACGTTGAGTGTACCTATATCCTCAAAGGTATTATCGCAAAATTTGCTTATTTATTATTTGGAGTTAATAAAAAAGTAATAAGAACAAGTAAAGACATGTGGGACGATAACCAATTTGACTTAAGTAACACAGGAAATAAAGAAAAGTTAATTCAGTTCTTTGATTACTTAATGATCAGTCGTTTTCCACCGTGGATGAGCAGGACAGATCAATATATTACTCCAATTCTAAATCAAAAAGAAACTATTAGAGAGATAGCAGCAGAAACTGGGTTTGAATGTGATAATTATTTGAATCTTGAAAGAAAGGCTGGGAGCAGAAATACTTTTTATTATGATTACAATGGACAAGTGGTTCTAGCATTTTTGATTTACCTAGTAAAATCTAAAAACCTACCTAAAATTATTACAAAATTTCTAATTTTTTGTTTTGTAAATATTGATAAAGTTTTAGTAAACCTTTATGGAGGAAATAAGAGGGTTTTTACTGAAGTGAGAGACACATTTTTTGATGGGTTAATTGAGGTTGGTCTGTTTAAAGATTTAGTTGTTTCTGAGATTGGAGGTTATTTATACAATTCTATTTGGTATGAGTTTAAGAGATTTGATTATTTGAAAAAAAATCCCTCTCTTTGTGGTATAAGCCAAACTGGACCAGAAGCTACCGATGGTAGGCATCATACTTCTGTTAATCAAGGAGAAAGAGTGGAATTAAGTACATGGGAAGAAAATTATCCCCTGCCAGCTGATTTTTCTTTAAGTGGGAGAGTCATAAGTTATGGGAGTGGCATGTCTTATGATGGCCATCCAGGTACTTATTGTGCGATGGAATTATTAGCTTGTTTTGCCAATATGACAAAGAAGGGAGGGTATTCCATACATTTTGTTGAAATGGGTTCTCAAATAATTAATCCTTTATTTCTTGATTTTATTGGTTTTGAACTTGTTGAAAGAATTAAAGAGGATCTTATTGTTCTAAAAAAACTAAACAATAAGAAAGTTTCTAAAGAACAGTTTGAAAGATGGTTCAATGCGAATATGGAACGTTATGGAGATAGTAAAGACTCATATGTTTTAAAGGGTGAACAATAGTCCAAATAAAGGCGCATTAGTTTATTGCTGATTTTTCCAACTACCTTTTTTTATAAAAAATCGTATCTATTTCGGACACTAAAAACGGGGGATTATTTGTAAATAAACCCCTTGAGAATTTTAAAATCCCCCGTATATTCATAAAATCCGA
>CAZRZP010000032.1:0-2470 GCA_964604645.1 uncultured Methanosarcinales archaeon | reverse complement strand
CATTTCCCAAATTGTTTATTATCCTTCGGATATAAACAACTTCGCATAGTTGCGACGTTAAATCCAATAAAATTTAAGTTTTGATAATGCTAAAAACGGACTCTCTCACTATGAAGTAAACTTTCTTCTTTAACTATAACATTGATTAAAAATAGGGGCAATCTCTTAAACTGATACTACAAACTAAAATAATTTCGGCACTTGAAGAAAGAACTACATGAAAAACTAAATAGGGGTTTCCTCTAAAAATTAGGGGGCGGGCGTTTTATCCTCTACAGAGCTTATCTCATTTTCTCTTATTGCTGGTTTAACTCCAAAGAATTTTCTTACTTTATCTTGAACGAAACCATATGGAATTGAGTGCAAAGTACCCAATCCTACCCCAACTCCCCAAGCATAAAGAGATGATTCTAAATCATAATTTCCCGACCATGCCATCCCCCCTGCTAACATTCCACCATAAACAATAGCTTGTGGTGGTGTGACTGCCACTAAGTTTACTTTCATTTGATCTACAAGCGAGCTCTCTTTTGTCACACCCCATTTTTTTGCAACATAATTTCTTAGTAATCCAACAGGTCTCATAGCAACAGCTTGAGCTACTAGGCCAATTAATCTAGTTTTTATAACAGTTTCAACATCTTTTCCAACAGCTAATTCTTGTGCTGCATATGTTGGGGTATAATATAACCAACCACTAAGAACATCAACTCCAAATTGGTATGCTGGGCTTTCAGCTAATTTAACACTAGTTTCTAACCATTTATCCTTTGCATTTTCCAATAGCTTTTCAAGTCCCATAATTAACCCCAAAACAGGGTGATTTATAAACTTTTCCTTTGTTTCACCACTATAAAAAGACAACAATAAAAACAAAACCTTTTTATAGTTTTGGTTAATATTCATACCACATGGTAGAAAAAACAACCAATAACAAACTAAGAATAATCAATCTCTTTAGGTCAGACTATTTGGCACAATTTCATGTTAGAGAAATGGCTAAATTAACAAAGAAAAGCCATGTTACTCTTTTACCCCACCTTAAAGCATTAGAAAAAGATAAAATCCTTATTTCTAAAACTGTTGGAAAAAACAAAGTTTACTCATTAAATTTTGAAAATATCATCACGAAGAATTATTTAACTCTTTCAGAAACTGTTGAAACAACAACATTTTTAGAGCAAATTTTTCTCATTAAAAAAATAACCAAAGAAATTTTTAACTTAAATCTTTCTGGGACAATTACATTATTTGGTTCTTATGCAAAGAAAACATTCAAAGAAGAGAGTGATATTGATCTTTTTTACTTAGGTCAAATTACAGATAAAGAAATTCAAAATATCAAAAGCATTGGTAAGACTTATGGAAAAACAATTAATGTTAAGAAATCAACATTAAAGAATTTTGAATTAGGGCTTAGAAAAAAAGACCCCTTAATCATAGAAATCATTAAAAATCATGTTATTTTGCAAAATCCCGAGCAATTCATTAACTCATTATGGAGGTTTTACGATGAAAGAAGATAAAAATCCAAAAAGTCATGTTTCGTGGTGTTGGAAACAGAAAAGAGGCATCAAATTAGAAGAACCAAATGATAATATTTGTAATGTCTACATTAAGAAAGCAAAAAGCAGTTTGAATATGCTTGAGTCTGCTACAGAAAAAGATGAAATTGATTGGATTTCAACCACTGCGTATTATGCTCGTTATTTTGCTTTCTATGCTCTAATCCAAAAATGTGGAATAAAATCTGAGATTCATGATTGCACAATTTCTTTGATGAGTTTTCTCTTTGTTGAGGACAATTTAGTTGAAGAACATTTTTACAAAGAACTTCAATTAGCAAAAGAGTTGCGAGTTGATACTCAATATTACGTGACTGAAGAGATTGATTTAGAGAAACTAAAGAAAGATTCAGAAACAGCAAGAAGTTTTGTTCTGAAGATGGAAGAAGTTATTGAAAACATAACTGAAGAACAGATTAACAATATTAGAGAAAAATTGAATAACGCCCGCCCTTGATTCTTTAAACTACAGGAGCCTTCGGCTTGGAATGAGGAAACCCCTAAAAAACTGAGAGCCGAAATAAACTAATCTAAAACTAGAAATAGAGATTGCCCTTGATGTAATAACTCTATGTAAAACGTGAGAGAGTCCTAAACAGTATGAACCCTTCGGGTGATTGATGTAAACTTAAATTTTACTCTGCGGTTTAATGTTCCTTCGGAACTTAAACCTTGTACCTCCCACTTCGTAGTCGGTAGGATTTAACACGAATTAACCGGTTTCGTTCCAGCTGTCCACTCCGTTCGGGTATGGGATGTCGCAAATTGTCACCCTCACTCGTAGCCAGCTTCCTCTTCACCCAAATGCTTTAATGTCCTTCGGACTTAAAGCACTTCGGTTAATTCGGACGTTAGGCGTAATTATTATTTAGGCTTAACGAAGATATCTTTTTATACCATTTCGT
>CAZRZP010000031.1:0-2920 GCA_964604645.1 uncultured Methanosarcinales archaeon | reverse complement strand
ATAAACAATTTGGGAAATGTCCCGAGCTGAGGGACTTTCCGCATAGTTGCTGTTAGGCGTCCCGAACCAAAGCTTATAATCTCGTAGAGATTAATAAGCGACGTGAGAGCGCAGCGTGGTCGCAGTGACCGAAGGGAACGGAGAAGTCTTTTATTTTCCTGAGCACAGGGATTAGCGTAGTTTTTTCCTATAACTTTAAAATTCAATAACTGCTTTAGCAGACTATCATTCTCGGGGGCTTTTAGTTTTTCTTTGCTATTTGTAGGGGTTCGGGGGCGAAGAATAGCAAATTATCATTTCTTTAAAGAGGGAATAAAAATAAAAAAAAGAATTAAGCTGTTGCTTTCCAAGGAGTTTTTCTTGGCATAGCTAAACAAAACAATGTACTTACTGCAACAATTCCTACTGATGTTACAACTGTCCATACTGGGCTGTTAATTAGATTTCCATAAATGAATAGTGGAAGACCAATTACAAAAGAGACTATGACTCCCCAGAATACTCCTCGGGCATCTAGTCTATCCCAATATAAACTTAAGACTGTTGGAACAACAACCGTAGCAGCAATGGTGTTAAATATCCACCATAGATGGAATAATCCAAACTGTGGTATTGATATTACCAACAATGCAACTGCTAAACCAAGTCCCATCATCCCAACCATTGACCATCTAGCTGATTTTACAGCGGCAGCATCTGTTGTTGCTTTACTTACATCTGTTACCCAAAGCGAACTAGCCGCAGATAATCCTGAATCTAATGTAGAACTTAATCCAGCCAATAACATTACCACAAACAGGAATACTGCCCATGCTGGAAGTAAAGTTGCTACTGCTTGAACTCCAATCATGGAAACATCAACTCCCTCTGGCAAAACAATTCCTAAAGAGGAATTTGCTCCGATGAATCCTAAGGTTGATAGAGCGATTGGAACGACTCCAAAAAGTAATGCTCCAAAGATAAAAGCTTTAACCAGTTGCTTTCTTTTAATTGCGAAAGATCTCTGCCAATACTGTTGATCTGAAATTGCTCCTGCAATCAATCCTATTGCTGTTACAATTCCTAGTCCAAAAGCAACTCCTGGATCAAAGATACTTCCTATGCCCTCAATTCCATGAAGTCCCGCAGTTATTGCAGACATTCCACCTGCAGCAGCCCATGTTAGAGGCAAAATGATTATTCCAATAACAACAATAAATGCCATTTGAACAAAATCAGTAACAATGGATGCTTCTAATCCAGAGATTAATGTGTAGGTAAGAGCAATTACTGCTAAAATTGGCATTACTGTAGTAAGTGGAATTCCTGTCAGTAATGATACTAAACTTCCTCCAGCAAAAAGCTGAACAGTAATAGCCATTAATTGATAAAAGAAATATGGAAACAAATAGATTTTGTGAACTCTATTACTTTGAAGTCTATGTTTAATATATTGTGGAAGTGTAAATCCCTCTGGTAATCTTGATCTGATTTTTGGAGCCAAGAATGCGAATAATGCAAGTGCAATTATGTTTGGAAAAGTAAACCAAAATATTCCTGCGAGTCCTTTTTGGTATGCCAACTGCACAGAAACAAAAAGTGCAGGTGCCCAAATCCATGAAGCAGCAATACTCGTACCTCCAAAGAACCATCCTACTTTTCTACTTGCAACAAGAAATCCTGCTTTAGTATCCCATTTCTTCCATCTACCAAAGTAGTATGTAATAAGAACCATTGCGATTCCAAAGATTAGTAAAAACCAATATCCTGATGCTGCTGATATAAATGCCATTTTATTTTATCCCTCACTTTTGTTTTTTAATGTAATTTTGTATTAATTTGCTTAATACTGACCAAGTGTTTTTTTCTCCTCGCTTCTTTGTTGTGTAAACAAATTCTAACCATAATTTCTTTTTTCCTCTCAATGAGATTGTTTCTAATTTTTCTGCCATTTTTATTACTTTATTACATTATTACATGGCTTATATATAAATGTATGTGGCGGTGACTACCACCAAAAAGTATTTAAAAGGAAAGAAGATTACTTATTGAATATGTATGAAGAATTATTAAGAGAAATTGGATTGAGTGTAAATGAAGCAAGAGTTTACGAGGCTTTGTTAGAATTGGGAGAATCTTCAGTTCAAGATATTTCATTAAAATCTAAAGTACATAGAAGAAATGTTTATGATTCTATCAATAAATTGATTGAAAAGGGACTTGCTTCAGAAGTAATTATTAAGAGTCAGAAAAATTTTAAAGCAACTCATCCACGTAGATTATTAGAATTATTAAAAGAGAAAGAAGCAAAGTTAAACAACTCTCTTCCAGATTTAGAAAGTAAATATATTCAAACAGAAGAAAATGAGGAAGCTTACGTTTATCGTGGAATTGAAGGATTTAAGAATTATTTGCAAGATATCTTAAAAACAGGAGAAACTGTTTATCTTATGGGTGCAAAGGCATTTTGGTTGGATGAAAGATTAAAACATTTCTTACCTAGATTTGAAAAAGAGAGGAAAAAGTTAGGAATTAAGTTTGTTCATTTGTTTGATCATGAAGTTAAAAAACAAAAACCAGAGATTTTAAATGTTGTTGGAAAGCCATATCGGTTTTTACCAAGTAAATATTCCAGTAAAACAGCAGTAGATATTTTTGGTGATTATGTTGTTACGTTTGTGGGTGTAGAAGTAGGAAAGTTGCAAAAAGAACCAATACAGTTTGTAACTAAAAGTAAAATGTTAGCAGATGGTTACAGAAAATTCTTTCAATTTATGTGGGATCATTGTAAAGAGAAGTGATTTTTATTCCCTCTATTATTTTTAGTTTAGCCCCCGATTTAGTTTAGTTAGTTGCCCCCGAGAATAGTTAGTTATAGGAAAAAATTTGGGAGAGTGAAACGAACCGTTTAGCATATGTTATATACAGTTTCGTAGAAATT
>CAZRZP010000030.1:0-3188 GCA_964604645.1 uncultured Methanosarcinales archaeon | reverse complement strand
TTCAACAAATCATTTGAGGTTATGGTTTTAACCAAACTTGCAGAAGATTTTCCTGTACATGCTGAATGGATTAACAAAGTTCTAGGAAGAATTGTAGATTTAGCTGTTCCATTTCAAAATTTCCATTATTATTGCCCAACACAAAAAGGCAAATATTCAATTAAGAAAGTTCTTCCAGCAATTACTGGAAAAGGATATGAAAATCTTGAGATTAATAATGGTGGAGATGCTTCCATCATGTACTTTAATTCACACATTAAGAATAAAGAAGAAGTTCATGATAAATTAAGGCAAGATCTGCTGAATTATTGTGGATTAGATACAGAAGGAATGGTTTGGATTGTAGATGAGTTGAAGAAGCTTATTGAATAGGGATAATTATTTAAACTTCGGTTTATGATCAAACAAAGAGGGGTTTAGATTGGAAAAAGAGCGGAAGATAATATCTGTTAAATCTACAGATTTGAAGAATCTAGAAAGTGATTATGATGTTATAGTAATTAATACCTCTTTTAATAAAGAAGAAATTAATAATCATTCAGTAATTTCTAATGATAAAGAAATTTTAAAGAGAATTGATGAAACTAATTTTCTTATAAGAAAAGCAAGTTCTTTACTTAAAGAGGGTGGTTTAATATTTGTATATGGGTTGCCTAAATTTTTACCTCTTTTTGGCAAATATATGAACTTTCTAAAATTAGATTCTTATAAGTTATATTTTAAATACTGGATTTCCGCGGAATTTGATTTTAAGAATAATAATTCATTTAATTCCCATCTAGGAATCTTAATGTATCTAAAAACAAAAATTGGTAAATATAACACTCCGTTTCATCTTAATACTAAAACCGTTAGAGTCCCATATGGTGATTGTAAGGCTTGCAAAAAGAATCTTAAAGATTGGGGTGGAAAAAAGCATTTGATGAACCCACTTGGTTCTGCATTTTCTGATGTCTGGCAAGATAAAATTCAATCAGATGATTACACAAAAATACCCCCCATAGTTATTAATAGGATATATGACTTAACAGAAAAAAATGCTTTTAAATTTTTATTAGTTGAACAAACAGAAAAATTTCTAAATAATAAAATTGAACAAACTGAAATAAAAAACATTCAAATTAATGTTGATGAGAAAGATGTAAATAAGGTTATTTTAAGAGATTCAATAGAAGTAATGGAAGAATATTCAAAAAAATATCCTGGTGGTTTATTTGATATGGCTTTTGCTGATCCACCCTACAATTTGGGTAAGAACTACAGCAAGTATGATGACGAAAAAAGAAGTTACGATTATGTGAAATGGTGTAATAAATGGATTAACGGAATGTATAATGTACTCAAACCAGGAGGCGCATTATTACTTCTTAATATTCCCAAATGGGCCATTTTTCATGCTGAATTTTTATTGAATAAAGCAGAATTTAGAAATTGGATCGTTTGGGATGCTCTATCCTCTCCTGCAGGGAAAATTATGCCTGCACATTATTCACTATTATATTTTACCAAGCCAGGCGGTAAAGCAAAATTTAATGATTTAGGAAAGATAAGTGCGAGACATTATTGTAACAGAATTAGTTGTAGAAAAAATAGAGGTGAAGAAGATAAAGAAAAATTGACTGAAATTTGGAGAGATGTTTTTAGGATAAAACACAAAAAAGATAGAGACAAACATCCCTGCCAATTGCCTATCAAATTAATGGAAAGAATAATAGATATGACTACAAATGAAGGAGACGTTGTTTATGATCCATTTGGTGGTGCTGGTACAACAGCAATTGCAGCAAAATTGAAGAATAGGAAATATGTGATTTCTGACTTAGACGAAAATTATGTTAAAATCGCTCAAAAAAATCTGAATCTCATAAAACTTAACTCAAATGGAGATTATCATTATGTTAGGGAAAAATCCAATAATACTTCTTATTTTAAAAGGAATGGAATTACAAGGAAAGAAGTTGAAAAAGGTTATATGTCATTATGTCAGGAATTAAATAGAATTGTTGAATTTGAAGAACTTCAAAAAATATCACCTGTTTTACACAACAAGATAGACTCAAACAATAATGATTTTCAGCGTTTGAAGAAAATAGCAAGAAGGATGATGGAAGCAAGGAGCACCGCTAATAATTTTAATCAAAAAGTTTTTTAAACTCTTTTTTCTCATCTTCATCAAGTATTTTAAGAAGTGTATCTCTAATTAAAACTTTCCATCTATGTTTCTGTGATTTTAAGATGCCCTCAATAAATTTTTCTTTAGTCGGCCAATAGGTTTTATTTGTCTCAAAATCATTCCAATCTTTTGGTCTAACATGTCCACTATAAGGTCTGTATTTTATACCATTACATTCTTTTCTTATTCCTACTACATCTCTAAATAAATTAAAATATGCTTTAAGAAATTTCTTTGATTCACTGTCATATTTAATTACTAATTCCCATTCTTCAGCATATACTTTAATTCTCTTTTCCATAATTGTATCTATTCTTGCCATATCAAACCAGCAGTTTTTTTGCATTTCATTACATTTTATATCAACTGCATATAAGTTCTCTTCAAAACTCATCTTTATATCTGGATAAGTAGATTTAGATTTAGGTATTGTCAATTCACATCCTGGAAAGTTCTTTTCTAGGATTTTTCTAATTTCCTCTGCAGCGATTGTTTGAAATTGTTTCCAAACTATTTCGTAATGATCCATGCCAGATTTTTTAAGTGCTTCATTTATTGCATCAGTTACTTTATTGACAAAAGTTTCAGAGAGGTCATTTATTTTTTTTATAACATCACTTTTAGACATTCTTCTTTTCCCCCAATAATTTTAAAATTTTTTTACCTCTATCTGAAATTTGATAGTATCTTCCCATGCTTTCATTAGGGGTGATACATTTTACAAGCCCTCTTTTTTCAAGTGCAAGAATTGCCCTACTAGTTGTTGATCTATGTGTTTTAATTTCTTGAGAAAGTTTTGTAGGGGTATTAGCTTCTTTGAGATTCTCCAATACTAATCTTCTAACTTTTCCTCTTGATACAAAACTAATTAAGTCATACATACGTAGCAAATACGTAGCGCAAGTTTATATTAATTGGTAGCATGTACGTAGCATTTTAGTTTACCCGATTCCCCCCTAGTTAGATTCATTAAAAAAATTTGGGTCGTAGCGAAGCGGAGCCGCATAGTCAACGT
>CAZRZP010000029.1:0-3199 GCA_964604645.1 uncultured Methanosarcinales archaeon | reverse complement strand
CATATAATTAATATTGTCCACATAATATATAAAACTTTCTGTTTTGTGGACAACAAAATAATAACTTCTAAAACACCCCTATCTTTAACTAAAAAAGCCTTCAGCTCAAACGAGGAAAACCCCTTTCAAAGAACAATGAAACTAAGCTAAAGCTTGTGAGTGTAACGGCACCAACTTTTTATGCACGGCAATGAACGAACTTCTCCGTTCACTTCGTTCACTCCGACCTGCACGTAAAGTGCAGGAGACTTAACATCGTTAAGTTGAATTATTACTCGGAACCAGTACAGTACAAACACTAAAAAATAAAGAAAGTTTTCCTCTCTATTAAAAATTAGGGCGTTTTAGAAAAAAAAAGAAATTAAAAAAATCAATTAACAACTTTCTGCAGAAAATTCAGAGCAATCTAATCCTTTCAAATCAGTAAGTTGGTCCCCAATAGAAAAAATAACACAACAAGCTTCGTCTTCATCAGAAATGGAATTAAGATTGAGATTAAGAGTTGTCAAACTAATTAAATCAGACAAAGCACCAATCTCAGATATCTCATTATGATAAAGATCAAGAGATTTTAAACTTGTTAAATCAGACAAAGCAGAGATATCACTAATTTTATTATCTCCAAGACTTAACAATTCTAAACTTTTCAAGTTAGATAAAGCAGAGATGCCATTAATTTGGTTACTTCCAAGATATAAAGTAATCAAACTTGTTAAATCAGACAAAGCAGAGATATCCTCAATTTGATTTGTAGCTAAGTTTAATTTAGTCAAACTTGTCAAACCAGATAAACCAGAAATGTCATCAATGTTATTTTTTTCTAAAGTCAACTCTTTTAAATTCACCAAATTAGATAAAGCAGAAATATCATTGATTTGATTCTTACTAATAATTAGTACTTCTAAATTTGTTAAATCAGATAAAGCAGAAATGTCATTGATTTGGTTACCATAAATGTACAACTTATTCAGACTTATTAAATCAGATAAAGCAGAAAGGTCACTAACTTGATTAACCCCCACGTATAAAGTAGTTAATTTAGTTAAACCAGCCAAAGCAGAGATGTCACTAACTTGATTACTAGCAAAAGACAAAGATTTTAAATTTATTAAATTAGTTAAAGCAGAGATATCATTGATTTGATTCTCAGGAATGCTTAAATAAGTCAAACTTGTTAAACCAGCTAATGAAGAAATATCATTAATTAGATTATTTCCTATCTGTAACGACTTTAAATTTGTTAAATGTTCTATTCCAGATAAATCAATTATTTCTTTATTTTTAGCTATAAGATCTGTTAAATCAACTAAATCGTCTTCATAAATTGGTCCTTCCGGTTTATTTATTTTTTCACGAATAGCTATTTCTAAATTAGAATCTGCGAAAATAATTCCTTCTTCTTCCTCTTCAACACAAGCGCCATCAACACACTCAAAACCATCACCTAACTTTTGGCTACAATCGGCATACCAGTAACTAAATTTACTGCCAGATCTTGTTATTCTACAAATTCCTTCAATTAACCTAGTTTTTTCTTGTGGTGTTCCTTCATACCAAGTATAACAACGATCAGTTTTAGAACCACCTGTAAAAGTAGTAGTAGACTTTGTTAATAATGAATTTTTATCATAAGTAGAGGTTGAATCAGAATCTTGGCAATCATACCACCTACTTGCTTGACCTGCCAAGGCGGGTTCTTCAACTTCTAGTGGTTGCAAATCCTCCGGCAATTCTGCTAAATCTGCTTCTGTAACATCTTCTACACTTTGCGGATCAACAGCTGGTTCTTGTGTACACCCAACCAAAAACATTCCAATTACTAACAAACTCAACAATAAAATTATCTTTTTCATTATAAACACCTCATTTTAATAATGAACTAAGAATAATCTCCTTCTTTAAAATACTTTCTAATTTGTCTATCTCGTGTCAATCTGAAATATATACATTCCAGATAGACATTCATCCATGAGCAAGTCTAATTTACAACTACTTAAATTAATCTCTTGGATTAAAAGAGGTAGACAAAGAAAATTAACTTTAAGTGAATTGCAGAAAGATTATCCGGTTTTTCCAGAAGAACTTAGGAAATCAGTTAATGAAAAAATAAAAGAGGGAACAAAACTAAGTTTGCGTGAAGTATCAAGACAATTGACAGATTTCAAAAAGAAGAAAATTGTTGTTTGTTTAGATGAAGAGCTTCCGTGGGGCAGAAGTTACATTTTGACAGACTTTGGCCATAAACTTAAAGAGCTTTATTCTAAGCTCAAATCTGAAAAGTAACTAGAAAACTTTAAAAAGTTCAAGAGTTCTCTAACAAAACATGAAGCCTAAAAAATTATCAGATGAAGAGTACAAAAAATTATGGACAGAAGCAAAGAAAGATCCTACGTTTCATAAAGATATTCAGAAATTCATCAAGATAACTACTGGGAGATACAATTTAAAAGATTATGGATTAGCATAATTATAATTGATTTCTAAATTTTTTTAACAAGTCATCATATTTAAGAAAATATGGAGTTCTCAAACTTTCCTTAATGTTAATATGATGATAAGCTTTAAGTGCAGTTTTTCCAATCATTGTTCTTTGATCATCTGAGTAAACAAGGTCCAGCCCATTAAAACTGGCGCAAGCAACAATCATAAAATCAACTTGGATGTTTGTTTCCCAGCCATAAGTACCACCTAAACTTCTGTAATGATTAAAATATTTCTTTGCTAAATGAGTAATCTGAATCGAATTTTTAAGATAATGGCCGCCAGTAATTCGGTCGTACATACTCAACAAAAGAACTCTTGCTCTTCGACTTGCTTTTGTTACTTTTGGGATGTTTCTTATCTCTTTTCTGATTAATGGAAAATTGTAAACAATAAACTTTTTGTCTTCATTAATTCTTCTTTCAATTACTTCTCTATCTGGTTCTTCTGCTAAATTTCCATAAATATTAGTATCAAAAATAACTCTTAACATAACTATGAGAAAAATAATACTTTATTTAAACATTACTACTCTAAAACGCCCTTTGAGAGGAAAACTCTAACTAAAAAGAAAACTGTGTTTGAACTGGTTCCTGCGTCATAACTTCAACCTTCGCTATGCTCAGGTTGACCCCAACATAAAGTCGGGGCAACTTAACATCGTTAAGTCGAATAAGTTTTGGTGGCAATGAAGTTTACAACTTCTTTTTTATAGTCT
>CAZRZP010000028.1:0-3230 GCA_964604645.1 uncultured Methanosarcinales archaeon | reverse complement strand
AGATAGCAAAAACTTCGTTTTTGGATTTATATGGGGATTTCCTTAGTCCTTCGGACAGATAGTCGCTTTCAGCGAAAAATATTTAAAATACCTATTCACACTATATCTTATATGGAAAACAAAGATGAACTACGCTTCTCTGGAAAGTTAGGGACGGAATATGAGCTTTTTACAAAAGCATATCCTCACTATGTTGATTTTCAGAAGGCGATTACTAAATCTGTAAAAAAAGATGGAAATGAATCTTTTGTGGCTTTAGAAGTAGGAACCGGCCCCGGAGAAACAACAGAGATTTTTGCAAATCATTTCAAGAAAGCTAAAATTATTTGTGTCGACAATGAAGCCGAGATGATTAAACAAGCAAAAACCAACTTGAAGTACTTTGGAGATAGAATTACAATTAACAAATCTGATGCTTTAAAGTTTATTAAATCTCTCGATTCAGATTCAGTTGATATTTTCTTTTCAGGGTTTACTCTTCACAATTTTGACAAATCCTTTAGAAAAGAATTCCTTTCTGAACTTTTCAGGGTATTGAAATCTGGAGGGCAATTTGTAAATGGTGATAAATATGCTTTAGATGATTTTAAAAAAAGACACAAAGCGTTTAACTGGTCGATTCAAAGATATTTAGATATTTACCCCAAAAATGATAGAGACGATTTATGCTATGATTGGATTGTTCATATGGGAGAGGATGAAAATCCTAAAAAATTGATGATCGAATCTGAATCTATTAAAGAAATGGAATCAATTGGATTTAAGAATATACAAATAACTTTTAGAGAACAAATGGAAGCGGTTCTTTTTGCAGAAAAGTAGAACCAAAAGATAAATAAACGATTTATCCATTTATATAATAAGAAAGGGTGCTTATGATGAACAAACAAAATAAAATTTATTGGGTAATAGGGATTGTTGCCATTCTAATCATGGCAATTGGGTTATTTTCAGTTTACAAAAATGATACCCCATTAAGCGATAACACTCTTCGAATAGGTTACATAATTTATCCTCCGCTCTTGGAGAAAGATGCCAATACAGGACAATTACAAGGTGTTTCTTATGATATGGTTGAAACTGTTGCTGAAAAAATAGGAGTTGAAACCAAATGGACAGAGGAAGTTGGTTGGGGAACATCTTTAGAAGGATTGAAAACAAATAGATATGAAGTTTTAGGAACTCAAATGTGGCCAAATGCAGAACGAGAAAAGGTTGCATCATTTTCAATTGCTCCAATGAATAGCGTTTTGTATGGATATGTTAAAAAGGGAGATATTAGATTTAATGACGATCTATCTGTACTTAATTCAAACGAGTATAAAATAACTACTCTTGATGGAGAGATGGCCATGTTCATAGCTCAGGAAGATTATCCAAATGCACAAATCGTGGCTCTTCCTCAATTATCTTCATATGCTGAGGTCTTTCTCAATATTGTTCAAGGCAAGGCAGATATATCATTTAACGAACCATCAGCAGTAGAGGATTTTCTAAAATCTCATCCAAATACCTTAGATAGAGTTAGTGGTGAACCTGTTAGGTCTTTTGGGAACAGCTTTGCCTTCAATAAAGAAGATGTAGAATTAAGAGAAAAATGGAATAAAGCGGTTCAAGAATTAATTGATGAAGGAGAAATCCAAAGAATATTGGAGAAACACGGAGTCGAAAATTATTATGAGGTAAATTAATATGTTTGAATTGTTAATCCAGTATAGACATTTATTTCTTGCTGGCTTTTTGACAACAATCAAATTATGGGCTTTAATAATTATTATTGGTATTCCCCTTGGAATTTTTTTTGGTGTAATTGGTGGAAGATACTTCAAAACAATTAATAGACTCATTTCTAGTTTAAAATTCATAACAAAAGTTATTCCTGTTCTTGTACTTTTGTTTTGGTTGCACTATCCATTTCAAGCACTTCTTGGAGTGGTCATTGATCCATTCTGGACAACCATAATTGCTCTTGGTTTTGTAAATCTTGTTGCGGTTGCGTTTATTATTCAATCAGAATTAAAATTACTTCCCGTTGCATATAGTGAGGCTGGTATAACTCTAGGAATGAGTAAAAAGCAGATTGTCAGACATATAGAATTACCAATTTTAATGAAAAGAGTTTTACCGAGCATATCATTAAATCAGGCAACAATGTTAGAATATACTCTTTTCGCTAGTTTAATCTCCGTACCAGAGTTGTTTAGGGTTGCACAATCGATAAATGCAATGGTGTATGACCCAGTTTCTGTATATTCTCTATTGGTTTTATTCTTTGTAATAATCCTTGCACCACTTCATTTATTTATCACATGGTATAAGAAAAGGAGTGTGATTGAATATGATTAAAGTAAACCATTTAACAAAAAGATACTCTAATTTTGAGAATTCTGAAGAAGGAGTCATAGATCTTTCTTTTGAAGTGAAAAAAGGAGAGGTAATCGCTGTTATAGGTCCAAGTGGTTCAGGCAAATCAACATTATTAAAATTACTCGCAGGACTAAAAAAACAAGATGGGGGTTCTTATTCATTTGGAGATGAAACAAAAATAGGTTATGTTTCTCAGGAATATACTTTATGGCCCCATCTAAATGTTTTAGAAAATTTAACACTAGCCCCAGAATTAAAAAATCCAACTAACAAAACAGCCATAAAGAAAGAAGCCATAAAACTACTTAAAAAGTTTGAGTTGGGAAATTATATAGAAACATACCCTCATGAATTATCAGGAGGACAAAAACAAAGAGTGGCTTTGATTCGTTCATTGATGATTAAACCCGATATCTTGCTTCTTGATGAGGTAACTTCATCACTTGACCCAGAACTTACTAAAAGTGTTTTAGATTTAATTCATGAATTAGCAGACGAAGGATATACTATGTTAGTTGTTACTCACCACATCTCTTTTGCGAAATCTATTGCTGATAAGGTTCTATTTTTGAGAAAAGGACGTGTGTTTGATTATAAAGATGCTAAAAGTTTCTTTGAACATCAAAAGAATTCAGAGATTAAATCTTTTATTGCAGATATCTCGCATAAATACGATTAATAGTAAAAATCTTCTTTTTAGAAAAAAGAAGCAAAAAGACGGAAATCCCCATTTTCTTTTTTTAGGAAAAAAAGAAACAAAAAAAGCGCGCGTCTCTCTAATACATAGCCCACCCAAAAAATATTATTCCAAAATCATAAAAACGGCATTCTCAAAAACTTTGATTTTTTGCCTTCGGCATCGT
>CAZRZP010000027.1:0-3249 GCA_964604645.1 uncultured Methanosarcinales archaeon | reverse complement strand
TCGCTGGCATAAGATTTCCATAGGAGGTTAAATGGCAGAATTTGTCCCATTAATTTCTGAAGAAGAAGGCAATGATGCAGCATGGTACACAGCAGGAGCTGCTGGTATTGGATCAGGTCTATTTCAAATTCCAAAAGGAATATTTTCATTAGCAGCAGAATTAATTGATCTTGGGTTAGATACTGATACCGCAGGTAAAGTAGAACAATTTTTTGATACAATAAATCCTTTTGATGAATTAGCACAAAAACATGGAGCCGGTAGATTAACTGAAGCGTTAGTATCTATTGGTGTTCCAAGTACTGTTGGATTTAAATTAGGAAGTAGATTAGCAAAGAAAGCATTAGAAGCTAGAAAAGCAGGAACATCATTTAGACTTGGTAGTAAAAACGCTGTTAGACAAGCTATGAGAGCAGACAGTCTTAATAAAAACGCTGGTACAGTAAGATTTGCGGCAGGTGTTGCAGGTGGCGCTGCAGCTGAAACTGTGGTTGCTGACGTAGAAGAAATAGGAACTTTTGGTGACATGTTTGACTCTGCACCTACAGAATTAGATAGATTAAATAGCGAAGGCAGAGAAGATGCTACTAGAAAGTTAATGAATAGATTTAAATTTGCATCAGAAGGACTCTTAATTACTCCTTTTGTTGGGGGCGTTGCAAAAGGTGGTAAAGCTTTAGCAAAACACGGTCAGGAACTAGCTTATAGTAATTCTAAATTTGAAAGATGGGTAAATAAAATTGCCCAAGCTTTAACACCTGAAGGAAAACTTACAAAACCATTATTTGAATCTCAAAAAGTAATGGAACGAATGAGATCTGGAGATATTGCTGAAGCTAATAGAATAGTAAGAAATTTAACTAAATCTGTAAAGGCAGCATTTCCTGAAATGCAAAAAGTATTAGATAAATTAGGGCCAAAAGAAAAAAGAGATTTTTATAAAAAATTAAATGATTTATTATTTGAAGGAGACATATCAAAAGGTTTATTAGATCCTAGAAAAGTGGATAATGCAATGAATGAAATGAGAGCATTAGGTGTTACTGGAGAAACTAGTGGAAAAATAATAAATAATTTACAAGAAGCAAGAGCAGAATTTTCAAGGCTTATAGGTTTAACTCAAGGTAAAAATAAAAGTGAATTAACAGACATCTTAAAAGACAGAGTTTCAAAAATGGCAGGTAATACTTATAAAATATTTGAAGATAAACCTATTATGGGAATTTTTAATAGATACAAACCTACTGGAGACTCAATGGCTAATGCTATTAATTTTTTTAGAGCACAGATTGCAAAAAAAGATAAGAATAGAGTAGGCCCATATGATCCAAATGGTATGCAATATTATCAAGAAGCAAGACAAATAGTAAATAATCTTATAGATAAAGCAACTAAAGTTGGCAAAGCAGAACAACTTCCTAATCTAGAATTTATAAATAAAACTTTAGCAGATGCACCTGGTGGACAGTTTGTAAAAGGTGTTATGGAAAAAACAGGTCAACCACCGAAATTTATTAGAGAATTATTTGGTGAAGTAAAAGACCCTAGACTTTCTATTTTTAATGCTGTTACTAAATTATCAGCTCTTGGTAGACAAACTCAATTTTTAGATGAAGTATATGAAACAAATAGAAAGCTACAAGCTAATGGAGAACGAGGAGCTTTTTGGGAAACTAGAGAAGCTGCAGAAGCTGGCACTAATTATGCTTTAGAATCAAAAGACATTGTTAAAGTAGGGGATAAATTAAGAGGTTTAGGAAAAGTAGCTGGTGAAGATATAGTTAATCCGCTTGATGGTTTATATACAACAAGAGATATTGCAGATGGTTTAGCTCTAGCTAATAATCTTCAAGACACTTGGCTTACATCTTTTGCAAAAGGGAGAGAGGGAGCGAGTGTTGCGGAGCAAGCAGCGAGCTTCTTGTATAGAAATCTTTTATTAATTCCTAAAGGAGCAGCTCAATTAGCTAAAACAGTTTTATCTATTCCTACTCACATAAGAAACTTTATGAGTGCTGGTGCTTTTGCTGGTGCTAATGGTATTCTATTCACTAATCCAAAAGATTTAGCAAATGCATTTAAAGAAGGTGCAAGAATTTCAGGAGTATTTAAAGGCGCTAGAGACGCTGACTTTGAAAAAGCATATAGAGAAATGGTAGAACTAGGTATTGTTAACCAACAGATTCAAGTAGGTGACATGAAAAATTTATTTAAAACTGCAGGCTTTGGAGACAATGTAGCAAACGTAGACGCCGTATTAAATCCTATGATGTCTAGAATAAAAGCTATTCCACAATGGCTTCAAGGTAAATATGTACAAGAAGATGATTTTTGGAAAATTACAAATTATTTTGTGGAAACTTCTAGAAGAAAAAAAGCTTACGCTAATGCGGGTATACAAATGAGTGATGATGCCATAAAAAAAGAAGCTGCTGAGATTGTAAGAAATACTGTACCTAACTATGCGTATGTTGGAGACGTTGTAAGAACTGCAAGAATATTACCGGTAGGTAATTTCATGTCTTTCCCTTCAGAAATAATTAGAACAACTTCAAATATTGGAAGTCAAATAATAAAAGAATTAAAACATATACCACAGTCAGGTGTAAAAATAAGAGGTAGTAATATAACTCCTATGGTTATGGAAGTATTACAAGATGGTACTACTCGAATGGTTAAAAATAATAATCCAATGTATGGCATTGGAGTACAAAGAGCAATAGGTATGGCAACAACTTTAACTATTGTCCCAACAGCTACAGTTGAAGGAGCTAAATTATTATATGATGTAACTGAAGATGAGATTGAAGCATTAAGACAATTCGTTCCTGAATGGTCTAAAAATTCTACGCTTGTTCCAGTTAGAGATGACAACACAGGTGAATTAAAATACATAGATTTTAGTCACAGTAATGCATATGATTTAGTATCTCGTCCTTTTAGAAATTTAGCTTTATCAATAAATGATGCCACACAAAACGATGAATCAGTTTTAGCTGGTTTTGCTAGAGGTATAGATGATGCAGTAGTAGAATTAGCTTCTCCTTTTGTAGCTGAATCTATTTGGACAGAAGCTATAGGAGATATAGTTGGAAGAGGTGGTAGAACTAGAGATGGAAGAATGTTGTATACAGATGAAACTTCTTTCGGTGATAAGAAAAAAATTCAATTTGTTCATTTAATGGAAGCATTAGCTCCTTCTTACAAACAAGGTGTAAGAATATATCAAAGATATACTAAGACTCCAAA
>CAZRZP010000026.1:0-3354 GCA_964604645.1 uncultured Methanosarcinales archaeon | reverse complement strand
ATAAGCTTAAAATCAGCAGATCAACCTGATGCTTTAAGAGGTACAGGAATTAACTTTTTAATATTAGATGAGTTTGCTGATATTGATAAACGAACATGGTTTGAAGTATTAAGGGCTTCTATTGCTGACACTTTAGGAGATGTTTTATTTACAGGAACTCCAAGAGGTTATGGTAATTGGTCTTATGAAATGTATCTTAAAGGAAAGCAAGATGAAGAATGGGAGAGTTTTCAATTTACTACACTAGATGGTGGAATGGTTAATAAGCAAGAACTTGAACAAGCTAGATTAGACCTAGATGTTAGAACATTTAGACAAGAGTTTGAGGGTACATTTGAGAACTATGCTGGTGCTGTTTATTATAACTTCCATCCTGTTGAAAGTGTTAATGATAAACAAATAGATTGGAAGAAACCTTTACATATTGGAATGGACTTCAATGTTGACCCAATGTCTGCTTGTGTAGCACAAATAGAAAAAGAAAAGATTTATTTTGTTGATGAGATAGTGATTTATTCAAGTAATACTGATGAAATGTGCCAAGAAATACATGATAGATATGGAACTAAAATACCTATCTTTATATATCCTGACCCAGCTTCAAGACAAAGAAAAACATCTGCTGGTGGGAGAACAGATTTAAGTATTTTACAAAATGCTGGATTCAAAGTTAAAGCAAAATTTAAACACACAGCAATTCGTGATAGAGTCAATGCAGTTAATTCAAGACTCAAAGATTCTCAGGGAAAGAGATATATTTTTGTTTCACAATCTTGCAAAACATTGATAAAAGGATTACAAAGACAAATATACAAGGAGAATACAAATATTCCTGATAAGGAAGATGGTTACGACCACATGAATGATGCTTTGGGTTATTTAATAGATTATGTAAAACCTTTGACTATTCAAGCACCATTTAGGCAACCTGAAAGATGGAATATTAAACAAAGGCAATATGGCATACAGCAAAGATCAAACAATAGATACTCATAAAGATTTCAAAGAAGCAATAAGTAATTGGGAATATTATATTAGATCGTATAATGGTGGCTATGACTATATGGTCGGTCAATATTTAAACAGATATAATTTAGAACTTGACAACGAGTTTAATCAAAGACTTGCAAACACTCCTTGCGACAATCATTGTAAAAATATTATTCAAATTTATTCTTCATTTCTTTTTAGAGTAAAAGCTTCAAGAGATTTTGGAGATATGGCAGATGAATCTAGTTTAGAAACTTTTATGAAAGATACTGACCTAGATGGAAATAATTTTACAACAGTTATGAAACAGGCTCAAAATTATGCTTCAATTTATGGACATTGTTTTTTAATTTTAGACAAACCAAAAGTTATTACAAAAACAAAAGCCGATGAACTGCAACAAGACATTAGACCTTATCTTTCTATTGTAACTCCTGAAAATGTTTTAGATTGGAATTACAAAAGAGAGGTAAATGGAAAATACTCTTTGGATTATTTAAAAGTGCGAGAAGAAGTTGATAGAAGTGGTGGAACTTATTATAGAATGTGGTTTCCTGATAGAATAGATACTGTTTATTTAAAAGCAGATGGTTCAGAACCAACTTTAATAGATACTGCCGATAATCAGATTGGTAAGATACCAGCAGTTATCTTATACAATGCCAAATCGCACAAAAGAGGTATTGGCCAATCTGACCTAACTGATATTGCTGATTTGCAGAAAGCAATCTACAATGAGTTCTCTGAAATAGAGCAACTTATTAGATTAACAAATCATCCATCATTAGTTAAGACTCCATCGGTAAATGCTAGTGCTGGTGCTGGTGCAATAATAGAAATGCCTGAAGAAATAGAACCAAATCTAAAACCATATCTATTACAGCCATCAGGTTCTAACTTACAATCTATTATGGATTCAATAACTAAAAAGGTTGAAGCTATAAATAGAATTGCACATACAGGAGCAGTAAGAACAACTAAAACAGCAGTATCAAGTGGAATAGCTTTACAAACAGAATTTGAATTACTTAATGCAAGACTATCTGAAAAAGCAGATAACTTACAATTAGCAGAAGAACAATTATTTAAACTTTATGCTCTATTCCAAAACACAGAATTTAATGGAGAAATAAATTACCCTGATTCATTTAACATAAGAGATTATGCTTCAGATTTAGTTTATTACCAACAAGCAAAATCTATGAACATTGGCTCTCCTACATTTAGTAAAGAAGTTGATAAAGAAATTGCAAGAGCAGTAATTGATGATGACGAAAAACTAAATGAAATATTTGAAGAAATAGATACAAAGTCTGAAGTTGGAGAATTTACCCAAGACGAAGTACAACAAGAAACAGTAGCCGAAGAACAGATATAATGAATGTCGGATATAGTACAAGAATTAACGAAATACAGAATAACAGGTATTGAAAAAGCCGAAGTTGAATATTACGAATCATTAACAAGAGCCTTAGATAAAATAGAAGAACAAATAGTATCATTAGCAGATACTACTTTACCAAGAGATGCTGGTAAGCTTATTGAACTACAAAGTGCAGTAGCAATAAGACCAAAGATAAAAGCAATACTTGATAAAGAATATTTACCCTTTGCAGATAGAGTAGTTAGAAAAGGTTTTGGAGAACAAGCTAAAAGAATTGAAAGACAATTTAAAACAATAGGTATTATACCACCTGAATTTCAAGAACTCACTAAGGGAGATTTAGCATTAGTTAAAAATTTAAAGCAACAATATTACACACAGTTTAAAGATGTATCAAACAATTTCACAAGAATATTATCAGATAAAGTTTATCAAAACACATTAGTTGGAACTGAATTTACAGTATTAGAAAAAGAATTAAGAGAATCTATTAATGGAATCTATGCAAACTCTAAAGACCCAGCAGTAAATAGATTAGTAAATTATGTAAAAAGAAATAGAGATAATCCAGCATTAAAAGACAGAGTTGATATAGCAATCAAACAATTACAAAGTAAATATGCAAGAACTAGAATAGGCGAGAACATGAAACGATATGCTGGTCAAATACTTAATGATTCATTAAGAGATTTTGATGCAACACTAAATTTTAATAAAGCTAAAGATGCTGGACTAGAATATGTAAAATACTATGGAGATGTAATACCCACAACCAGATCACATTGTAGAAACATGATTAATGGAGTCTATGATAGAAGTGGCAAAGGTATTTATACTATTGCTGATATAACTAGAATATGGAATAGCAACTCTTGGAGTGGTAAGAAATCAGGAACTCCAATGGTTAATAGAGGTGGTTATAATTGCAGACATCAGTTTAGTTATGTTAATCCTGATTGGTACGAAGAAGATGGAGAGGA
>CAZRZP010000025.1:0-3365 GCA_964604645.1 uncultured Methanosarcinales archaeon | reverse complement strand
CATTGGATTCTTTTGTGGCATACTTGCCACCAATTTTTGATCAGGCATAGGTGTTTTAGGTAAAGGTTGTGTTTGAACATTAGTGCTCTGAGTTAATGATATTTGTTTGTCAGGGACCACCATACTTGTTTGGTCCTTTAGTGGTATTGTTGGTGCTTTAATTTTATCATATTTAAATACATCATTTAATCTTTGATTTCTTAAAAATCTTAACACTTTATCTAGTTCTCTTTTTGGATACCAAGATCTTTTATTAATTCTTCTTTTATCATAGAACCCTTTATCTTTTTCATTTTCTTTTATCTCTTTTAGTTTACCTTCAAATCTTATTTTACTATAAGGTAAAGGATCAAATTTACCTGATAAAATTTTTTGAATATCTGACCAAGAAACTCTTCTAGCTCTTAATTCTTTTCTTAAAGTAGAATTTGTTAGACCAAATTTTTTGGCCGTTTGAAAAGCTCTCCAGATTCTTTGTTGTTCTCTAAAAATATTTCTTTGTATTCTAATAAAATCATTAACAACTTCAGACCCATAAGCATCTGTGTCATACATATCACTTGCTTCCCAGGCCTTAGTTCTGATTTTAGTATAATCACTAATTAAAAAGTCTATACTTTTATTTACATCTACATCGTATGGTTTAATTCCAGTTGCTAGACCCATTAATACATCTTGTTCATCATATACTCTACCCTTAAAAGGAACACCTGTATATGCAGAATATAATTGTTTTAAAGTTGTAACAGCTCCTGGTTCTAATGCTTTGTATAGATGTTCAAATCTTTTAGAATTTTTAGTTTCATCGTCATCTAGTTCGCTAAAAATTTTCTTACCCGTTTTAGTGTAGCCTCTTACTGAATCTTGGATAGCTTCCAAACCAATTGGTGTAGAAATAAAAGGATCCAAAAATTCTCTTAAAGGTCCTCCTTCATCAGTAAATAATTTCCACATAAAATTACCTGTGTTTTGATTAGTTAATTTTTTTTGTTGAATAGCATTGTATAAAGCTTCCCATGGTCTTCTTACATAGTCATATGGAAGAACAGTAGAAAGATCTACCATTTTAAATTTACCTTTAATTGCTTTAGATACAGCTAACAATTGAGAGTTTCTTTGATATCCAGGAGCTATGTTTTGTTGATACTCTTTCATAATATCTTGAGTTAAACCTGTTAAAGCTCCATATAATTTCATAATTGCCCAACCTTTGGCACCTTGTGTAGTAAATAGTCCAATCAATCCTCTGTATCCCATCTCTCTTAGTATTGGATCTCCAGATAAAATTTCTTTAGTAGATATATTCATTACATTGAATGTACCTCTTAATGTTTCTGCTGGAAAGGCTACGAAGTTTCCAAGTGGTAAGTTTCTTATACCCTTAATTATATCAGGTACTTTACTATAAGTAGGCATAGTATTTCTAACGTAATAAGCTGAAGCTTCTTTGATAGCTTCGGCTAAAGTTTTTTTACTACCATCATTATTTAACATATCTAATTCTCTACCAGCTATGTTTCTAAACCACGTCTGCATTCTTTTCATATCATTTTTTGCGTAGTCCGTTAAAAAAGATTTGTACCAGTTATAACCATACCATTTCCATACATGGTCACCACCTGCATACAGTTTATTCATCAATTCCACGATCCGTGCATCGCCAGCATATTTTATCATACTATCAAAAGAGTTAATTGTTTTTCCTTTTTGAGTAGCTTTTAATAACTCTTTTAATTCAGTTACCACTATGTTTTCATCTAGTGCACCGTATCTAATTCCTTCTTCAATATTTTCTAAAAGTTTTTGTTCCTGTGAACCTGCCAATTTTCCTGAATTATAAATGTCATCAACTTGCATTTTAACTGCATTAGTTACTGAAGCTCGGCCACCAATCAATCCTCTCAATAATGCAAAGTCTGCTGCAGTTACAAAGTTTCTTGATCCTGTTGCAGGGGAACCTACCGTTTTACCCCACTGTACTCCTGCTTTAAACTGAAGGAAAGTAGAGTATCCTGGAATTTCTGTTAAAATATCTAATGGTCCTCGGTTAGTTGTTAATACTTTAGCTGTTTTAGCATCAGTATATAATTTACTTAACTCCGTTTGTAGACCAGATAACCCATCAATTCTTCCTATTTGAACTACTTCCATGGTTTTCTTAGCAGCTCTAGCTTCAGCTGCAGTTCTAAATACGTCTTTGTTTAATAATACTCTTGCAAGGGAATCATACATTTGTTTATTAGCTACAGCGCCCATCATACTTGATGTTGTAAATAAGATATTATTTTTAAGACCATCTAAACCTTTAACTTCTCCTTTACCTAATAATTTATTTAAAACCTCTGGAAGATTTTCTCCTTCTTTTAAAAATCCTTCTAGATTATATCTCTCTCCAATTTTTCTTAGGACTTCAAATGGATTTCTATTATCCACTTTTCCTAATTGTAAAATTTGTCTTGTCATCGTATTCGCGTAATCTCTAATAGCTTTTGATTGAGAAACTCCTTTTCCTGCAGCCAGTATTGCTTCCTCCATTAAATTTTTATCTCTTCTAATAAGTTTTTCAGTAAACTTTACAGCATTTATAAATCTTATGTCTGAAGAAGGCATAGACCTTCCAGGATTATTTAAAAATGCAAAAGATTTTTTAATATAAGATTTGGTTCCACCATTTAATGCGTGAGCAAAACTTTCATCATCAGGTACATACTTATTAAATATTTTATTTATTTTTTTAATTTCTTCTCTTAAAAGTTTGACAGTATTTTGCATTATTTCAGGAAGAGTACTTAGTTTTCTTTTACCATCTAATACTTCTTCTATGTCATCGGCAATTTTATTCATGAAAGAAGGAGAAGTTTTATTAGTATTATATAAGCCCTCAGATTGTTTAGCTAAATCATATGATTTATTTTCTATACTTTTTAATAAATCTTGAATTTTTCTTCCTGAAGCTCTAATCTCTCTGCTTGCAGAACCTTTAATTTGTAAAGCTTCAGCTGTATTTTCTCTTGCTGACCTAATCCATTTAAGAGCATTGTCTATTTTTTTTAGACCTGATTCTACTGGATCAATATTATCCACAGTAAATCTTCTCCATTGTTGGTAAGGAGGAAGTTGTTGAGTCCACTGTTTAAGAGTTCTACCTGTACCTATTAAAGCAACTCTAGTTCCAAATTGATTAAAGATTACATCTGCATTACTTCTAAAGCCTTTAATTATAGATGGTATTACTACGGGATCTTTTGCCATGGTCCATGTTGCTGCTTTCCAGAAAGGATTAACAACTCTACCAAGCACATCATAAGTTACACCTACACCATAACCTAAAGTTTTAACTCCTAAACCAAGTACTGGTCCTATTA
>CAZRZP010000024.1:0-4025 GCA_964604645.1 uncultured Methanosarcinales archaeon | reverse complement strand
GGATATAAGATAAATGCAATTTGTGAACCAGCTAATAGAGTATTTTGTACTGAATCTCCTCTATTAAAATTCACATCAATATTTCCTGAAAATGCAGTTGTACCAGCAGTAAAAGATTTTACCGATTCTCCTAAAGCAGTTGTTTCAACAACATCTCCTGTTGTTTCTAATCCAAATCCTGTTACATCACTTATTACAGAACCACCAGCTTTGATAACACCCTCTTTGCCATGAACTATCGCCATTATTTCTCCTTATTATCTTTTTCTTTTTGTTTTATTGTTATTTTTGGTTTCGCAACTTCTTCTTGCTGACCAACTTGCTTATAACCAAGACTTTTATAATATTCAAGATTATTTTTATTTATAAAAATCTCATCTTGTCCTTTTATCATTTTAATATCTTTAGTCATAATTACCTTTTATTCCTTTTCTTCTCCATCGTCAATATCATCTTCATTTAATTCTTCATCTTCTATTTCAGTTTCATCAAAATCTTCTTCATCTTCATCCAATGATTTTTCTTCTCTTAATTCTTCCAATAAGTCTTTCACTTCTTCGCAAAGCATAGACTCTTTGTCGTGTAGGTGTTCAATTTTATCTATTTTTTTTTGTATTTTATCTATAAGTTTATCTGACATTTTTCTCCTATGGTGTTCCAGCATCATATTGATACATACATCTAACAACCATCCTTATTCCACCAACAGGAAACAAAGTACCCTCGTCAGTTTCTACTTGCACAACTTCTGTATCAAGTGCATTGGAATCTCTAGTAATATCACTTTCTAAAGCAGTTTCAATAGCTGTAATTAAAGCATTTCTCAATGTATCTATATTGGTATCAGAACCTTTTACAAATCCCAATATTACAAAATCAATAGTTCCTGATCTTGTTTTAGCACCACTTCCTAATTCTAAATCATCTCTATTTTCTTCAGAAGTTTGTACTATTACTGCTGGATATTGTTGTTGTGATAGTTCTTCCAATTCAAAAGGTTGTCTAGTACATAGTTTGACATCAGGAGAACTAATGGCATCTATTACTGTTTGAATATTATTCGCTATGTTTTCTCTTACACTCATATTCTCATCGCATTAAGTTGTCTTATCATAAATTTATTAAATCCCTTTTGTATAATGGATTCTGTTCTTTGATTAAAGCCAAAAAATTCTCTTTTGGGTTCATTTAATACTTGATTAAATAATGCTCTTTTTCTCATTTGGGCATTGGAAAAATTTACACTAACAATATTCTTTCCTGTTTTTCTTATTGTATTGCCACTAGGAGTTAAAGCACCCATCATACGACCTGAATAAAATAAATCTACTGCTGTTTTTTTACCCTCTCTTTGTAATTGTTTTAAATATCCCTCAGAGTAAGGTGCAAATGGAGAACCTCTATAATCAATTCCTTTGCTTGTTTTAGTTCTGATAATATCTAATAAATGAAATCCAGCTTGTAGAAGTCCTTTATCAATTAGTCTTGGGAGTTTTTTCTCCAATCTTTTATATTTTTTTTGGAGTTCTTTAGAATTTGTTTTTATATTTGCTTTAAGCATTACCTATTTAATCTTCGTAAGCCATGCAAAGGTTCTCTTTCACTTGTAGAGATTGTTCCACCAGCATCGCTATCGTATTCAACACCATCTTCTAAAATAGTTTGCATTTCTTTGTTGTATTGTGCAGTATAAAATTCAATCATTCTTTCAAATCTATCTTTATCAGCTTCAGGTCTAAATTTAGTTAATGCTGGTAAAAAAAATCTTGACATAAATAAATATGCACCAGCCCTTTTAAACTGATCTAAATTAACTTTTGTATTAACCATTTCTACTGTGTTTAAAACTGTAATATCTGTATAGACATTTGATTTATAAACAGGCCACCATCTTGTTCTTAATTCTCTTAAAATATCATTTGTGGTTTGTGTAATAAAAAATGCTACTTCAGAAGTTCCTGATGCAATACCAAACTCATATATATCAGCTTGATAGTTAGATACATCCCCAGCATTTATTACATCTGCTCCTGTAAAATTAGCCATATTAACCTACCAATACACAAATAATTACAACAGCAATAATAATTCCAGCAGTTACTTTAGGATTATCTTGTGCCATCTTCCAATATTTTTTTAATTGTTTCATTTCTTTTTCCTTGTTTTTTTTTTCTTAGGTTTAAATTGTACTACTTTATCAGTTACTTCTTTTAAAGTAGTTTTCTTGATTTCTTTTTTGACTTTATCAAGAGGTGTAAAACCTCTTTTAGTAAAATGATTTATATTAGCTTCGTATTGTACTTTTGATCTAGTAATGGTTTTTTTCCCATTTGTTAATTTTATATCCATAATATCTCCTTTTATATCCTATGGCGAGTTTCCTCGCCATAGAAAAGTAGTTATTAGTTGATTACTGATTCTCCAAGTATTTCTACACCATAAGAGTCATGTAATTCGCCAACACCATAAACTGCTGTTGCTACGATTTCATCTGCTCTTAAAGACGCATCTCTTTGAGTTTCAATTTTCAAGTCTTGCATCATAGCTAGACCTAAAGCATCTTTGTGGAAGATACCACCTTTACAGTTGTCTGTGTCAGAAGTTCCATCAACATTTGAAGTTTCAAACATTTGAACTCCAGCGATGTTTCCAACATATCCTGTTCTTAATGCTTCGTTAGTTAAGTCATTAGGATTAGGATTAACAAAAGTATTAGTTAAGTTTTTCTTCACATTGTATGCAACCTTTGGATTCAGTACACCAGCCAAAGGCATTGGTACTGCCGCTTGTCTTAAAGTTGCTACTGCTTCAAAGATTTTAGCCACAGTTACTTCTGCTCCAGCACTACCTACTACTGATGAAAAACCATCAAATAATGCTGTTAAGTCTGTGTCTATTTTTTTTGCAATCGCTTCTCCGAATAATTTACCAATATCTGCCGCCACATTTCTTGGAGCAGAATTTCTTGCTAAATCTGTTAGAGTAGTCATAATTCCATTTTCTGATGCACTAATAGTTACAGAAGATGGGTTAATTGCTGTGTTAGATAAATCAGATGCTTCCGATACCGCCGCCGCAGAAACTGCCGCATAGATTGGAACTTCAACTGACTTTCCACCACCACTTATAGCATAGTTCTTTACAAGTGGTCTCATTACTGATCTTTCACTTGCTACGAACAATGCTTCTGCTACAATCTCAGTATATAATTCCGAGAGTGTAGAACTTGTGCTTTCGTTTGCCATTTTTTTTGTCCTTTATTATTTATTTGTTAAATTAATCTGAGTAGGTTTTGAATCTCGTTCTTTGCGATACTCTGCATATTTAGCACGATCTTCTGGCTTACCCATATCTAAATCCTGAATATTGAAAGGTTTTACAGTTTTACCACCGATGCTCTGCTGACTCCCTGAACCAGCCAATGACCCTTGCGAGAAATGTGGGTTGGCATCTAAGAACTCTTTTACTTTTTCTTCAATCGTTAAAAGTTCGCCTTTAGAGTTATACCTAATATTTTTATTATTATCAAGTATTTCAACTCTATTATCGTCATTTAATCTTACTTCGTCTTTCAACAAAGAAACAACTTGGCTTGGCGATATAGCTTTATTTCTTGAAGCAACAGAAAGTATTTGATTATCAATTCTTTCTTTTTTAATTGCTTGTTTGTAATTAAGAATTTCAGTATCTTTTTCAGCTATTCTTTCTCTCATAAGCTTTTCAAGTTCTGATTTTGATTTAGCTTCTTGAACTTGTTTAGCTTTTAAAGCTTCTTCTTCTTGCTTTTTAACTTCGTCTAACTGTCTTTGATGTTTTGATTTTTCAGCTTCTAATCTTTGTTTGACTATTCTATCAACATCTTCTTGATTAAAAGTTGTACTTGGTTTTGTTTCGTCAGTTTTAGTTTCTTTAACTTCAGCTACCTGAACATCATTTTGCGGTTGATTAACCTGTTTGTCATCTGACATTTTTTCTCCTATTTGTTAATATCCTTGATTTATCAGTATTATTTGAAATTGTCAAAA
>CAZRZP010000023.1:0-4207 GCA_964604645.1 uncultured Methanosarcinales archaeon | reverse complement strand
GCTAAGAATAAAGTTATTTTAAATGTGAACTTTCCTGTAACATTGGCAAAAGGAGAATCTGTGCAGAATATCGTTGAATTTACAACTTCAATTAATTCGCGACTGGGTACAATATATGATGTTATCAAAGAATTATTAGAAGAACAGGAAAATGATCCTACTTCAATTTGCGTAAGTTGTGGTGTTGTATTAGGCATTGAACATGATTTAAGGGTAGAAATGAGTTTTATTGAGGAAGGAGAAATAATGTTTACAATTATTGATGAAAAAGTTCCAATAAATCATGAGCCATTTGAATATAACTTTATCAATAAATATGAATTTGAATAAGATGAGAAAAAAAATAATTCAAAAATCAATCGTATTTTTTCTTTTGATATTAATAACTCTAAATGTTGCTTTTGCTCAACCGCCAGAGAGAGGATATGATTATTCAAATCCAGACGTTTATCAGCAACCAGATTTTTATGCTCATTCTGATCCAGCACAATGGGATTTAAATCAAGTAGATTGGAATAGGGTGGATTGGACAAACTTTCAGGTTTATTGGAGAGAAGACATTTTCACGAGATCTGAGCCATACCAACAAAATGGTTTTTATCAGAATTTGCCAGACGAAGAGTATGATAAGTTGGATTACAAGCAAGTAGATTATGGTAATACTAATTTAAACCATGATAAAATTGATAGTGATAAGTATGTAACAGACATGGGTTGTAGTAATTGTAAAATGTCTAGGTTTGAGAGGGCTTCCGTTAAATATTCTAAAGATGGTGTAACCCATAGTAATGGAGATTCTGTTTCAATACCTGGCACTTACCCAAGTGGCACTGAATTTGACTTAATGGAAAATAGAATAGAAATACGATTACCTGAAGGGACAACGGAAATAAACATTCCAACCGATGATGATGTGACAATTGATACAACTACGTGGGTGACTGAAGAAACAGAAACTGCAGTTGTCAAAACATCAAAAACAAGAGAAATGCAATATAAAGGAAATACTGTTGAGGGAAAATTAAGCTTTAAAGATGGGCAGGCGTACGTCAAAAATGGTGACAAAGCAACGGTTAATAGTATTGAAATAGATAATGCTGAATCAGAAGCAGGGGTAAATGTTTACTTTGATGGGGAAAGGCACGAAGGTGCTGCAGTTTCTATGAATTTGGAAAAGAGAAAAATGTATTTCGGGAAGGGATTGACAGGAAGCAATTATAAGCTTTCTTTTCAGTCTGGAAATGTATTTCTGGATACTGAGGAAGCTGATTATCTAACAATGGAACCCGGATATAATTCTGAAATAACAATTCAGCACCGTGGAGAGGATTTAATCCCGTTGGTTTCTGTGAAGGAAGGAAAACGAGGCGTTGATTTAATTTTAACTAATGGGGAACAGAGATACTTAGTAGAAGATGGCTCTAAATTAAAATATTTTGGACAATATATTGTTGGTGGAGATCAAGGCAGTGTTCCATTCACAATGCTTTTACAAGATGAAGCAGGAAATAATATTCTTGGAACTGAAAAAGAGAAAGAAAAAATAATTTTTGATAATGCTCAAAACCATATTATCATACCGGAGAACTTACCGCAAGAGGAATTTGAGTGTAAAGATTGCATTATTGATTTTGGCAAAAGTAGAGCATTATATGATTTTGCAGCTGCACAGGTTCTCAAAAGAGGTAATATCAAAACAATAACTGCTGATAACGCGGCTGCTTTGTATCGAGTATCCAGGATGTTAGATAAAATTCCTCCTGAAGTTAGAGAAAGTATTTTAGAATTAAAAATTGTTCCTCAAGATCAAGTAGGTGCTGCTTGTGGTGCTGGAGATGTAAAGTTAGGTGGTTGTGCAAATAGTCAAACAAGAAGAATAATTGTTGGAGAACAAACATCTCTTAGTACAGTTTATCACGAAGCAGGGCATACGCTAACGTATGAGGTAGAACAAAGAGAAAAATTAGAGATAGAAAAACCATTGAAAGAATATCAATTAGAATTAATGAGAAAATATGGTGGAGATTGGTCTCCGAAAGTAGTTTATCAACATCCTGATGGTATAAGCCAAGGACTTGAACCATGTGAAGGTTGTACTGTTTCACACATTCATTGGGATAAAGAATTAACGACAGCTGAAGAACAAAGAATGAAACAATTAGCACAATCTGCACTCACAAAAGCAGATCAAAGTTTTAGGGCAAGCTGGACTGCCACAGCAGGAGATGTTTATGGAGAAGGTTTAGGGGAGAATATTGAAGGAGCAGAACGAAGAATATCTACTGAGTGGGTTGACGGCACAACAGGACCAAAAAATGGATGTGTTCGTGCCTATGGCTGTAATAATTTTTATGAGGATGTTGCTACTTTTGTTGAACCTGTTGCTCGTGGTGATTATGGTTTTTATAAGCCATTTATTACGCCAGAAAGTGATCAATACGACCCTAGATATAGGAAAAAATTAGATTTGCTTCATAGATATGGGTTTATCACAAATGAAGATTATCAAAAAATAATAGGTGGATGAAGATGAAAAAAAGCATAATTTTAATTTTGATGTTGTTTTTGTTAGTTGCTTCTGTCTCTGCACAAATAGACCATTTTTATAGCATAAATTTAGTTTATCAGCAAGGAAACCTATCCTACAACATAATTTCAGTTGAGCCATCAGAAGAAAAACTTAAAACTCCCGAAGGGGATTATATTGCTGAGGTTGTTTCTTTTGATAATGAGGTCTTGAATTTAACTTATTTTGATATGTCTAGAAAAATGTTTATTGATTCTGTAAATCCAGAAACTGAAGAAATTGATTATGGTGCGATTATTGAATTGAATGAATCTGAAATTACTTTGTATGTTCCGTATTATGAAAATGCTAAAGAGATTAATATTTATGACTGGGATTTGAATAAGAAATTAAACATTAAAGTTGATTCTTATGCTAAAGAAACAGCTATAGTTGAAGAAGTAGAAGGAGAGATTATTGAAGAAGATCAGAAGGAAATTGTTCCTAAGAAAGAAATTGAAAAAGAAGAACCAATAAAGAAAGTTTTGTTTGGTGTGCTTATAGGATTAGGTATTCTTATCTTACTGATTTTCATATTAGTGCTATTTTTTAGGAAGAAGAAAGTTAGTCCGGAGACTTAGAAAACAAACGCCCCATTTTAGAAGTTTAGGAACTCCCCTATTAGAATAATTAAATTTCTTTACGTAGTAAAGTGTAACTTTTAGAACTCCCCCATTATTCTTAAGAACTTAAACACAATTGAAACTAACGTCGCAACTATGCGAAGTTCAAAATTTGAGGCAACCCACAAATTTTGAATTTGGGAGAGGAACGAATTTTGCTTGGCAAAATAGCCGAAGGCGGTCGTTCCGAACCGTATAGTTGCTGTTATATTCGTTTCCAGTTACGAGTGACCAAAGGGAGCGGAGTTCTGGAAACCTGCGTCCGCAGAGTAAATTTGGAGTCCGTCCCTATTACATCCAATTAATACATAGAGCAGTTTTCCGCCCCATTATCAGAAAGTATATAAAATATTGAATATTTGTTTAAATGAATGGCTGAAATAGAACATTTTTTACAATATTTGCAAGAACAGTTCCAAGAATTAGAAGTATTACTAAGAAAAATACTGAAAGAAGAGAAATCAGTGCATGATGAAGTCTTGATGAAGAAAGGGTTTATCATTCATTCTTATTCTCTAAATTACAGTGCAATTAATCTTGGTGTCTTGTCAGAAATTTTAGCAGAATTGGAAAACGTTCTAAAAAGAGAGGTTCAATTACAAGAGGATGTAGAAAAACATTCTGTAGAATTGAATGATGTTGAAAGAGATTTTAGAACAATTGCAAAAAAGAAATTACATACTAACTTGTTAGTGAAATATCTTAAAGAGGCATTATATTATTGTGAATTATTGATTACAAGAATTAAACAGCTAAAAGCAATGTTGCAAGATGGAATAAAATTACATAAAAAATCTCTTCCTAAAGAAACAGAAATGTTTTTTGCAAGTTTTGAGAATGTTGGAACTAAAATTTTGAAATTTGTAAGATATTTAGAACAACTTACACAGAAGATTATTAATTTTGAAAAAGAGGCTTATTATCCTGAACCAAGAACATATGGGAGAGCGATGGCTTCTCATGAATACAAGAAAACTTTAGCAAAGAATAAATTAAGTTCTTCAAAAGATCCTACACC
>CAZRZP010000022.1:0-4958 GCA_964604645.1 uncultured Methanosarcinales archaeon | reverse complement strand
GAAATTAATAATCTATTTTACACTCTCTTGCTCCACTCAGGGGATATAACAGCAACTAAACGAGAAATGGCTCGGCTCGCCATTTCTCCAAATTTCAGTTTTCAGCTCTGTTCCGCTCCTTCGTCGCTCCACGAGGAAAACTGAAACTTCGTTTAGTTGCGATGTTAAGTCCAATCATAAAACCCGCTTTTGTCGACGACAAAGTACCTAAAAATATAATGTGTTGTTGCCTTCGTTTAGTCGGTAAAGACAAAACTCAAAAATCACTTCGTGACTCTGTATAACATTGACTAAACGATTACGCTGACGCTCCATCCAAATTTTTTCTTGTTAATTAATGGGGGGCTTAAGAGTATTTTTAGAATCTAAACTAACCCAAAAGATTTAAATACAAAGATCAATTATTTTTATTTATGAAAGAGGATGGTGGAATAAAAGTACCTACATTAGTAAAATGGGCAGGAGGTAAAAAGCAATTACTACTCCAATTTAAGTCATTATTACCAAATAAGATAGAAAGATACATTGAGCCATTTGTGGGGGGTGGGGCTGTTGCATTCTACATCTTAACAAATCATCCTGAAGTTAAAGAAGTAATTTTATCTGATGTGAATGAAGAATTAATAAATACCTACATACAAGTTAAAAACAATGTAGAAAATTTAATAATAAAGCTAAGAGAACATAAAACACACCATAATAAAAATGGTAAAGATTACTATCTAACAATTAGGTCTACTAAACCATTAGATTTAACACCTTTGGCTAGGGCTGCTAGGTTTATTTACCTAAATAAAACCTGTTTTAATGGAATATATAGAGTAAATAAAAGTGGAGAATTTAATGTTCCTATGGGACGTTATAAAAACCCCCGGATTTGTGATGAAAAATCACTCAGAAAAATATCTACTCTTTTGAAAAAAGCTAAACTAAAAATAAGGCATTTTCAGGATGTTTCTCAATGGACAAAAAGAGGAGATTTCATTTATCTTGATCCTCCTTATTATCCATTAAATGAAACTAGTTTTACTACATACACAAAAGATAATTTTTTAAAAAGAGATCATGAAAAGCTAAAAGAAGTTTTTGAAAAATTACACAATAGAGGTTGCAATGTGATGCTATCTAATTCTGATACAAAATTTATCAAGGAATTATATTCTACATACAACCAAGAAACGGTTAATGCTACAAGAATGATAAACTGTGATGCTTCAAAAAGAGGAAAAATTAATGAGTTGGTGATTAGAAATTATTGCTAGGATTTTTCTTGTTTGAGGAAGATCTGCATCTTCTACACCAGGCTTGAGGAATTGTTTTTCCATTAATTTTTCTCCATCCAAAGTCTCTTTCTAAATCGTCTTTACAATCCACCTTATGTCCACAATGCTCGCATCTTGCTTCTATTTTATATGACATTTTATTATTTCTCCTCCCCTTTTTTTACTTCTCTGTCTTTAACTAATTTATTCAAATAACCATTTATTCTTTCAGCCAATTCTTCTTCACTAATAGAATCTAATAATATTTTTCCTCCCAATAAATCAACATATCGTCTTGATTTTTCATATTCTTCTACAGTTAATTTATTTTTCTTTTCAAAATTCATCATTGTTCTTAAATATGCTTTACAAATTCTTCGATTGTGTGAAAATGCAAATGTCATGGTTAAATATCCTTTTGTAGTCAAATTTTCACAGATATATTTTGTAAGCTCAAATGGGTCTTTTGCATTTTCATCGTAAGTCATTCTACCGTACCACCAGAGTCTTGCTAGACCATTATAAAAAATTGGTCTTCTACCATCTTTACTACTGAAAAAGTATCTTGCAAGAACTTCTGTTTGATCCTTACAATCCCATCTATATTTTAAATAATCCCAAAAAAAATTACTATGACAAAGTCCCGCCCATAATCTCTCTTCAGTTGCTTGACTATCACTTAAGTTTTTAAATGCTAGATAAAATCTCTTTATGTTTTTGTAATCTGTTTTATTTGGTTTAATCTCGGACATATCAAATTTTAGATTTTCAACAAAAATTTTTGGAGCTGCAACTAAATCATTTGCTTTAACAAACTTTAATTGTCCATTTTTATAGTGTTCAAGATTCTCTTCGATTTTTTCACGAAATGAATTTAATTTATCTGAAAACAAATAATAAACTTTCATTCTTCTAATTCCTCCAAATAATCTACCGAGATCATCGCTTCAGAAAATAATTCTTCTAATAACTGTTGTGCAACATAAAAAATATCACTATTCTCTAAATCTCCGTTTTGTAAATCTACGGGGGGATTTAGTCCTTTTAGCTTTTTGTTAATAACAGCAAACCATCTTAAATTTCCATAATCTTGTATGGAGTCTGGTTTTGAGATTTCATTTAAAACTGCAACTAAAGTCGGAAAAACAATCATGGAGTTCATAATTCTACGTGAATGTAAACCATTATTGTTAGCATTCCTTATCTTGAATTGCTCGATTGGAAGTGTTATCATTATCCTATTATCTTCATACCCTACTTTCATGAATTCTTCATCTTCGCTGGATCTTATATCAAATATTGTTGGCAGACTAGAATTATTCTCTTTTTTATTCTCAATAAACACGGGTGGAATTTCTGCTACTCCCAATATATTCCCATTTCTTATTAAAAAAGTGTTGTCTTCGTAGTCGGAATCAAAATCATCAGAATGATAGTTTTCTAAATCCTTTTTTGCCACAATAAGTGCTACCAATTGTAATCTTCCATCTAGGGATGCTACGTCAATTTTAAATTGATTTTCGCCGATCTGCAATTCCTTCACCGTTCTAAATTTTGTTTTAGAGCATTCAAGATGACATAATATGGAAACTTCATTTGCATTAACCAATTTAATTAAATTCTTATCTGTTAAATTAATGCTAATCAAAAATTCATATTCTTTTTCATTATACTTATATTGAACATTAGCTTCAAACGTGGCTGAATTAAAATTTTTGTTTCCTTTTCTTAATACAGGGTATGGAAAAAGTCTATTGTCACTAATTATCATAAAAATTCACCTCTAATGCCCAATTGTCATCTTCCATTAATTTAAATTTTATATGGATGGGGGAATTACTTTCTATGGTTCCTAGTTCAATCTCATTTCCTTTAAATTGTAGGTCTCTCGAACCATCATTGGTAACAATACTTGCTTTTTTAATTTCAACACTTTCATTAAATTGTTCCCCTCCAATAAAAACCTCACATTTAATTGATTCTGATTTTTCCGTCAGAACAAAAAAAAGATTATAACTTCCATTTTTATCCTGAAATATTTTGATTTTTTCTGGAATGACTTTGATTATAGAATTTTTGTTTTTATTTTTTCCAGGTCCAGAACTACCCAGTCCAGAGCCTGGATTCGTTATAGGTGTTTTTCCTTTGCCCCTACCACCATCTCCAACAGGAATCTTTATTTTAGGCCTTACTTTTTTAATTATATTTAATTCTCTTACTTTTAATGGTTTAAACTCTAACCCTTCTATGGGCTCAACACCTTCTTCTTCAATCTCTTCATCGGGTAATGAATCTATACCTTCTATATTTTCGCTTTCTGGCAAAATTTTATTTTCTAACTCTTTCAGACTCTCTCTCAAAAATGTAAATAATTTGTTTATCGTTTTCTCCGCTTCTTTAGGATTATTTGACCTGTCTGGCTCCCAATTGTCATGTTTTGGGTTCTCTAGTTTTCTAAAATATTCATTAATTTTATCTCCTTCCAACAATAATACGCCTGCAAAATCAGAACTTAGCCTTATGCCCTTTTTATTAAATATTTTCATCCCATTATTCCTAAACATTCCAATTCTTCTACTAAGTCCTGGTTCCAATACAACTTTAAGTGTGACGTCATTCTCTTCAAATATTGAAAAATTGTAAGTACTAACATCTAAATTTCCTTCTAAAATCTCATAGTCTTCAATTATTTCCTTATAATCCAAATCTGCATAAACAGAATTCTTATACTCTTTGATAATTTCACCTAAGTTATTTTTTTCTATTGTTTCACCATTAAGTTTAAATTTAAGATTTCCATTATAAATTGCAAGTAAGAAAGAAGAAAGTATTGAAGAAAAGATTTCATCTTTTAATCTGTGTTCATCTACAAAGCCCATAATAAATATATCTGTTCCAGGAGTTGTTCTATGAAACTCTTTATCCAAGTGAAGTGCTCCTTTAATACATGAAAAATCTTGTTGGTTACAATAATACCCTTTCCCTTTTGTTCGTTTTCCTTCTGGTGTGTCATAACTTGCTAAGATTGATACTCCTTGGTATGATTCAATCCCATCTATATCTTTAGTGCTATAAAATGCAGTTCTTATTTTGGAGCATGCAAAACTAGCATGTTTTCCTATACCAAAACTACCCCCTTTTAGGGGATCGTTATCTGAAACGCCTTTTGATCTTACTAACTTCCACCAATTAGAAAGAATATTATCTCTTCCATCTCTACTTCCTTCTAGGCCAGTGGTATTAAAATCACTTATTCTTAAACAAAAAATCTTATCTGAATAGATTATCTCCTGTGCATCTCTAAAAAAATTAACTGCAGACTTGTCGTTTTGTGTAATTTGCCAAAATTTTATTTGTTGATTTATTATCTCTTTAAATTTACCTATGTCTGGAAAATCTTCTTGGGAGATATAAAATGTATTAAACTCAAGTAAAACTGGCTGATTTTTATCTACTTGAGCATCTAGTGAATTTTGAGCACTTTCTTTGGCCAAAGACAACAAATGATTGGATTTAAATGTATCAATATCTCCATTATTCAAACCATCTACATCTCCAGATTTGGATTCTTCAAATTTCCATCCTAATTCTTGTTTTTCCATTTCTATATTTCTCCCAATATTGTGTAATCATTCCTCTTGTCTCTAACAACACCCATCTCCCTCAATAAAGACACTTTCGCAGAAGCAAAACTTC
>CAZRZP010000021.1:0-5240 GCA_964604645.1 uncultured Methanosarcinales archaeon | reverse complement strand
ATCACAACATCAAATCCTGGATTTTCTCTTTGAAAAACTTCTGCAAAGTAAAGTTTCCATAAAAAGAAAGGCTTGCTTTTGCTTTTCTTAATATCATTTAACTTCTCAATTGCACCTTCATTATTTTCTTCTTTTAAGGTTTCTTCAATTAATTCCCATTCCAGTCTATCAATAGAGTTTCTTAATTTATTCTTTTCACGATTATCTTCTTCATTGAAAAATTGTTTATGTAACTTTTTAAGTTCCCTGAGTTTTTCTTCGGATTTTTTAATTCGATATTTTAAAATTTCATTAAGTGTTGATTGTTTATATTCAACTTTTGTATCTCTACCTAGCAAACGTTCATCAAATAACTTAACACCTTCAAATTCTTCTAATAGTGAATTTCCAACTCTAAGTTTATTTTCTAGATTTGGAAGAGGTTCAATCTTAGTTCCTTCTTCATCAATTACTAAAGATAACCAGAATCTAAGCTTACAAATCTCAATTGCAGAAGGCATAATATCAACGCCATATATACAATTCTCAATTGTACTTTGCTTTAGATTATAATCTGTTCTTGTTTTTTGTTTATTTTCCGAGAAATATATTGATAGGATCTGCCTTAACTTAACAATTTCATTCATCATTCCCATCGGGAATGCGCCGGATCCAACTGCCGGATCTACTACTTTAATATCCGTTAATAATTTATCCAACAACTCATAGTTTTGTTTTATTGATTTTGGCAAGGTCCAATCACTTTCAGCTTCAATTTTCTTAGACTCATATAGTTTTGTAAGTTCCAAATAATTATCGCCTTCTAAAACAAATTTTTCAAGATCTTTACGTTTTATTTTCGTATTTTTCTCTAAATAATTCAGTAGACTTTGTTGACACATATAATGTACAATTTCTCTCGGAGTGTAAAATGCGCCTTTTGACTTTCTATCTTTAATCTCTAATAAATTTTCAAATACTTTACCAAGCATTTCAGGATCAACTGCAACTTCTTTATCTAAAGGTTCGTCTTCTTTAATTGTAAAATTATATTTCTTGAAAAAATCAAATAATTCTTCGAAAATATTATTATCTAAAGTAATATCTGTCTTTTCCCAATCATAATTATTTATTGGTTCGAATAATCCTCCGTTCAAGAAGGGAATCCTACATCCAAACTTTGGAAAATAGTCCTTATTGGCCCTGCGATCCTTTGCAAGCGCATTATAGAATAGATATTCTAAATAGTCATTGAAGAAATTTTTATTCTTAGATTTACACTCGTCAAATAAATCAGTTAAGAATTTTTTATTTCCTGTGCCCCATTTATCATTTCTATTAACTCCCAACCAACCTTTCTTTTGTATAAAGTAGAGAAATACTAACTGACCCATTAATTTTTTTACAAAATCTGAAGCATCAATATCTTGTTTAAGAAATTCTTCTTTAATTATTTTATCTTTTTTGACTAAGTTTTGAATAGAATCAACTAGTGAGAGAAAGTGTTTCTTATAATCTTTGAAGAATTCTTTAGTAACCTTTTCAATTTCAAAGACAGATCTTAAATCATCAATTGAAATATTCACTTGACTTTCTAAGAGTGGTAGAAATTGTTTCTGGCAAGTATGGTTTGGTTCGTTTGGACCAACCAAGAATGAAGATCGTTTTGCACTTGTTATATCTTTAAGCGGTTTACCTTTTGAATCTAATTTATAATTAACTTCAACAAAAGAAAATCTCCAATCTTCAGAAGAATCATGAAAGGCAACCAACGCATTCCCGATACCTTCATGTGCAATATAACGTGCAACAAAATTTCGCTGCATCGTTCTTGCTAAATCTCTTGAACTTGTTTTCTTCAGTTTTACTGAAATTACTGCAACTTCTCCTTTTTTGATGTCGTAAGTTTTTAATAATTTTCCAGAAACAATATGTTCTCTGAAACGTTTGTCAATATTAATTTCTCTAGATTTAGATACTGATTTATTAAAAACTTCACCTATAAAATTAGAGAATTTTGATTCATCAAACGAGTTCTTAAATGTATCTTCCAGCAAAGTTATTGCTTTAGTTTTTTCCATCTTTAATTAAGTATTCAGACAATATGACTTCTTTTGGACCAGAAGTATTTATGCTGCTGATGTTCCTTGCTTTAAACAGTGAGTCGGGAGTATTACTTTTGATTTTTGATAATATTTTTAGAGGTTCAGTATCTTTTGAAATCAATCTATACACTTTTTTTGCAGTGTGTTTTGGAAGACCGCCTTCACTAATCAAGTTTAAGTATGTATCAATGTAGTCATCATCAATATCTCTGAATTCAGAGCTGTTCATTATTGCTTTTATTTTTTTGTATAATTTATTTGTACTCGATTGACCACGCAAAAAACCTACTGAAGAATATGGTTGAATAAATAATTCTTCAAACGCTTTCTTGTTTTTATCTAGTAATTCATAAAAGTCAGATTTAACTCCAAATTTCTTCGTTTTTTGACCACATTCAAATTGATCGACGGCCTCTGCAAAAGATAATTCTCTAGACTCATCTTTTTCAATTTTAAATATTGCTTTAGTATCTCCTTTTTTGAAAAAAGTAATTACTGCATCTGAGCTAATTTTTGTAGTTTTACCTAATCTGATTTTTTTAGGTAAATTTTTTATTTTCTTGAATAACAAAGGATCATCATTTCTCAGTTCTCTCAATTTCATCAATTGTTCTAATTCGGGATTTGATTCAGATTCATCTCCCACAATTGAGTCTCTAGAGAGTAATTTGTTAAATAATTCATGAGATTTTACTTCTTCATCAGTAAGCAATTTGGAATCAGAACCCAACATCTCAATAAATGCAGTGATCTTTGCTTCTGCGGCAGAAACAAGTTTAAGGGGATCATCAATCAACCCTGTCGGAAAGAAATTATAAGTAAATATTTCATCAAACGGTAAGTTTTTACCAACTCTGTTTATTCTACCAACTCTTTGCATCATTCTTACCGGATTCCAAGGAATATCATAATTTAACACAACATTGGACCTATGAAGACTTACTCCTTCAGATAAAGTATCCGTAGTTATTAGAATTTTTATATCATCTTTTTGATTTGATTCATCATAATTTGCATCAAAATTTTCTAATACTCGTTCCAAATCAGTTTGACTTGAACTTCCAGAATATTTGAATACTTTATTTTTAAATATTTTTCCCAAGTTTCTATGTAGATAATCTACAGTGTCTTTTGATTCTGAAAAAATTATTAGTTTATTATCTTTCAAGTTTTTATCTCTTTTAACAACATCCAATAATTTATTCAATTTAGGATCAATATCTACTTCCTTCCACATTTCTTGGATATTTTTAAGTATCTTCAAATCACTCTTCAAGTCTGTTATAAAATTACTCTTAAATTCTTTTGACTCATATTTATCTGCCTTTTTATTCTCAATTAGTTTCTGAATTGAATTATCGTCATCTGATTCAATATAATCAAGAATCTTTTGAAAATGTTTCTTACTTACGTAAACTCTTCCTTTTTCATATTCTCCAATTACTTGATTATAAGAATGTATAAATCTTTCAATACTTTGTCTGAAGGCATAGAAACTGCTTTCCAAACGTTTCAGAAGCAATAGTTTCATAAATTTACCCATATTCTTTTGCTGCACTTCAGTGCTTGGATCGGGATTCTTAAGATACAATAATGGCGTATATCTTGAATAATTAAATTTATGTGTGATAATGTCAATAGTCTTGTTAAATATATTGTCTACACCTTCATCAAAACTATAGTAATTAGGTTTTGGATCATTAACGTTAGGAAACTTTAGATTTTGTTGTTTTAAGTCATGAGCATAATATTTTTTAATCATATTTCTAGTTCTACGAACCATTAAGTATTTTAGAACATTATTTCGTATGTCTTCTGCATTTTCCTTCACAACTGCATGATATTTCTTTTTATTTTTACTGCGATCCAATCCTTTCAAATTATTATCCAATTTATTAAAATAATCTTCAAGATTTCTTACTTTTGGATTTGGAATGTTTGAATTTTTTGTATTTTGGAATAGTTTTATTTGAGCCAAAATATCTTTTGGAGAATTATTTAGCGGTGTTGCAGAAACCAGGACAACTTTTTTCCCCCTACAAATTTCCGAAAGTTTCGCATACATTTCAGTAGTTTCAGTTCTGAATCGATGTGCTTCGTCAATAATTATTGTATCATATTTTTCAAAACCTTCTCTTAAGATATGATCAAGTTTACCAATTGATTTAAACTTTGTTCCTCCAATAAAGAAATCTCTGAATACGTTCGGCCAAGATCCGGGATTTTTTTCATTTAATAAAGACGGTGGCGCAATAACTAATTTTTGCCCAGATAATTGTTTTGCAAGAAGTGCAGTTGTAAAAGTCTTACCCAATCCAACAACATCTGCAATAAATACTCCACCATATCTTTTCAATTTTCGTTTTGCATCACTAACTGCATCTGCTTGATATCTCAAATCCATAAATTCTTCAGGAATTTCGTAATTAAAATCATCTTCAGCACTCAATTCTTCTTTCAAGTATTCGTATAAGAATTTTAAATAAAGTTCATAAGGCGTTATATCTTGATTGAACCAAGTTTTTGTTTTTATGTTTTCTACAAAATCCTCAGTAACATTTATAGAGTCTTTCCACAAATTTTCAAACTTTTCTTTAGCAAATGAATAATCTTCTGGACGTCTCAAGTGAACATTAAATTCATGACTAGTAATAAGTCCAGATTTAGTAAGATTACTGGAGCCAGTAATAACTTCACCTTCCGAAGTTCCATCTTCTTTGTAATGTAAAATATACATTTTTGCATGAATTCGTTCAGTAGGATAAACTTTAATTTCTAATTTTCCTGATTCAATCCATTCAATGAACTTGGAAATTCCTTCTTCAACAGACAAAGAATCTTCTGCATCTTCAACATCCTTAATTGATCTTTCGGAAATATATTCTTTAACTTCCTTAGTTACTGTTTTACTAATTTGTTTAAAAGTATCTTGATTTGTACTTATACCTATCAAAATTCTAATCTTTTCAGTGTTTTCTAACGATTGGTATATTGAATGAAATCCGCTAACATAGAAATACCCTACTACGCTATCAAATGCCTTCGTATGTTTTAATAATTTCTTAAATCTATCTTGAAGCGTTTCTCCGTCTCGATTTGTGATAAATGAAGTATTTTCCATCTACCTATTCCCATCAAAAACAATATTTAAGCTCT
>CAZRZP010000020.1:0-5526 GCA_964604645.1 uncultured Methanosarcinales archaeon | reverse complement strand
TAATTTTTTATTTGCCTTGTCTCCGACAACTTTTTGAATGAAATTCTTGTTTTCCCATGCAAAGCTCAAACGAATTTCTTTGAAAAAGCTTCGGGCTACGTCGGGAATGTTTAACGTTGGTACTTTCGCATAGTCGTCTAAAAAACAAACAAAAACAATTTCTGCGAAACTGTATATAACGTTGACTATGCGGCTCCGCTTCGCTACGACCCAAATTTTCTGATACTTTACACTAACTATGGGGTCTCTTTAAATGAACTAACTAACTTCTTTTCCTCTTTCCCACAACAATCTGAAATAATTCAAATATGTTTGGGCCAAAGCTTTATTTTTAATCTCTATAATTGTAGGGGGGTCTCCAAAAGTTTGTAAAAGAATTGTGTCTCCCCAAATATTTATATTTCCAGGAACATTAAGTTCTTTAGGAATTAATCGATATTCTGTCATATCCTTTAATTTATCTAGGGTTTTTCTTTCTTTGGCAGAAAGTTTGTAAATAACCATCTTCCACTTTATATTTTTCTCATTCCTAATTTTTTCGTATTCATCAATGGCATCACCAATACAGTCATACCATCGGTCTCCAGCAGCACCAAGAACATAACCAATCGTTCCTGGTTTTACTCTCTTCAAAAGCCCAATTAAAAATGCTTTGAAATCTTCATATCCCTCATAAACATTAATTTCTTGATCATGAGTGGTTAACGTCTTCAAGAACTCCCTGGTTCTTACTTCCTTTGCTCCATAGATAATACTTCTCGGAGATCCTTCTTCAATAATTCTTCCTTTATCAATAAATAAAATAGTGTCCGCAATTTCACTTGCAAATCTTACATGATGGGTAACTAACAACATGGTTTGCCCTTCTCTTGCTAATCTTTTAATCAGTTTTAGAATACCACCAACTAACTCCGGATCAAGTGCTGATGTAATTTCGTCTAAAAATAGAATGCTTGGTTTCATTGCTAATGTTCTAGCTATAGCTGCTCTCTGCCTTTGTCCACCAGATAAAAAATCAGGATAAACATCTGCTTTTTCTTTTAATCCAACTTTTTTTAGCATTGATAATCCTTTTTCTTTGGCTTCTTTTTTGGAAACTTTCTTGATTAGTAGCAACGGTTCCATTATATTCTCTAAAACAGTTTTATGAGGCCAAAGATTAAAATCTTGAAAAACAACTCCCAGTTTATCCCTAATTTTCTTTTTATCATTTTCTTTTGATTCTGATGTTACTTTGTCATCTTCAAAAATAATCTCCCCTTCATCAAAATCATCTAACAAACCTAAACATCGAAGAATTGTTGTTTTTCCACTGCCACTACCACCAATGATACATTTTATCTCTCCTTTATTGAGTTCTAAATCTACACCCGCAAGTACTTTTACATCTCCATAAGATTTTTTCAGTCCTTTTACTCTTAATATTGTTTTCATAGTGTCTTCATTTTTATGCCTAATTTTTTTTCTATATAATATGAAAATGCAACAACTGGCATTATGATGATCAGATAAATCACTGCAATAGCAGTATATAGTTCAAGTGGTCTGTATGTTGTACTAATAACCACATTAGCTGAATGCAACAACTCATCAACAGCGATGACAGATGCAAGCGCAGTATTCTTTATTTGATGAATATATAACCCCATTAAATTAGGTAGCATTCGTTTAAATGCCTGAGGTAGTATTATCTTAAACATGGCCTGTGATTTAGAATAACCAAGAGCAATAGCTGATTCCATTTGACCTTTTGGGATAGATTCTATTCCAGATCTAAAAGTTTCAGAAACAAATGCAGCTAAACTCAACGATAAACCAATGAATGCAGCTAAAAACCCAGGTATAATTATCCCAGTTATTGGTAATACATAATATAACCAAATTAATATTACTAATATCGGGAGATCACGTAGAATCTCATTAATTACACTAATTGGCCATCTAATAAGAGGGTGATTAACCCTTCTTAGTAGGGTAAAAATTAAACCTAAGATTGTTCCGGCTATAATTACTAAAACAGAAAGAGCTATAGTTATGATAAAGCCTTTCCAGAGAGCAAATCTAAATTGCCACAACACATCCCAATGCCATTGATACGCCATTTTTTAATTAAAAAAATAAAAATTAGCTTACCTCGTACTCAATTTTTTGATGAAGCCAATGTGCACCATACTTCTGCTCGAATTCTGCTAATTTTCCCTGTGCTTCTAACGTTGTTAGTGCGTCATTGAGGAAGTTCAGAAATTTTATGTCGTCCTGCCTCACTCCATAAGCAGTTGGATTTAAGCTGAATGGATTTGCTGCAAAAACATCTCTTGTATCAGAGTGTGCTTTTTGATAAAGTGAAATACTTACAGAGTCTGCAATTCCAACATCAGCTCTTCCAGTAGATACTAATGACAAGAATTTAAGAAGATCTCCTGCTTCAACATCAATTACTTCAATTTTTGCATTCTTGAAATTTTCTTTCACAAAGTTGTGACCTGATTCACCATTAGCTACAGCCACAGTATATCCTACCTTATCAAACTCCATTATATCGGTAACATCATTAAATCTTGAATCATCTGCTTTTACTAATGCACTATTTCCAACAAAGATTAATGGTTTAGTGAACGCAATAGTGAATGATCTTGGAATTTGGTTGAAGTATGTTAACATCACATCACATCTTCCTGTAGCTACATCAGCAGCTGCTCCACCCCAAGTGGTTTCATGGTAGTTTATTTTTGCTTGAATTTGATTTGTTATTTCTTCTATCGTATCAATTGAATGTCCACTTAATTTCCCCGTATTTGGATCTTTGATTACCGCTGGAGGATATTCAGCATAACAAACATCTAATTTTCCAGTATCTCTTATCTTTGCAAGAGTATCACTTTCTTCATCTCCCTTTGTTTGTATTGTTGGACTAGAACTAAAAGCAATGATTGCTAGAATTAAAGCTATTACAGCCACACCCATCGTTATATAATCTCGTTTCATTTTAATTTACCTCTTTTTAGTTTAATTAACTTCTTGACATTTATAAACATAACTACTTTTGACATGATAATATCGCCTCCATTTTTTTTCTTAAAAGAATGTCAATAGAACTAAATCCTATTTTTTTCATTTCAGCAATTGCCTCCTCTTCTAACATAATTACTTTTGGGGCTTCATCTTCCAAATAATGCTTTGTCCATTCTTCCTTTAAATCAGGCCTTCCAATAGCATCATATTTTTCTCTAAATTGTTGCAATTGCCATTGTAAATCTTCATTATGTTCTTCATCACGAGCATACTTATCTGCATTAACAAATAATCCGCCCTTCTTCATGATCCTATAAACTTCATTTAATACTTGATTTCTATATTCGTTGTCGAAGTTATGTAATGTGAAACCAGAAGCAAACACATCTACTGATTCGTCTTCTAAACTTTGCAAATAAGTTAAAGCATCTTGTTCTACAAGTTCTACCCTCCCTTCTTTTACATAATCCTCCAAACAAGTTCTTGCTTGACTAATCATCACTGGTTCATTATCAACAGCTTTAACTCTTATTCGTGAATCTGCTGAAAGTATAACTGAAGTAGTATAACCAGGACCACAACCAAGTTCTAGAGCGCCAATAATCTTTTGTTCTGAATTGCTATATCTTTTAGCAATCACTTCTCCCACAACTCTCTCTAATTCATCATAATGTGGACAAGCTAATTTAAACAATTGATATTCTTCCCCTGCTTTTCCTTGAAATCTCTGATTTGACATTTTCAAAAGCTTAACTTTGCATATCCTCCTACGTTTGGAGTAACTTCTCCACCTGCCTCTGTAAGATCTGCAGCAACACCAAATTCGTAGTTGTTGTGTCCCAATCCTGTTCTTAATCTTTGAACACTGAAGTTATGTCCTTGTTCACCAACATTAGTAACATTCTCAAGATTTAATACCAAATCCAAGTCATCTGTAAGTTGTGGTTTATATCTTAGGTTAGCAAGAAATTCAGCATCTACATCTTCTCCATTAAATCCGGCAGTTGCTAAACTATATACACTAAAATCATCAACTTTTTTGAAGTATCCTAAACCTAATCTTGGAATTACTCCAACGCTCGGTATGAACTGAGCTTCAGCAACAGCATCTAAGCCATCTACAAGATTAACATTTAAGTCAGCAAGACCAAAATAACCAACTTTTCCTTGGTAATCTACAGATGTTCTACCTCGTAGAAACAAGTTGGTTCTTGGAGCGACATTAGTCATTACTTTCGTATCTAAAGTTGTACTCTTGTCTCCGGCCATAACTTCAACAGAACCACTAGCATTTGCAACGCTTTGCGTTCCACATATCATTGATGCAGCAATTGCCACACCAGTAACCAATTTTTTTATTTTATTTATCATTATTATCACCTTCGTATTTGTTATTGTTTAGTGAGTACATCAGAGTATTTAATAATTGACTCACCACTACTGGTGTAATAATTAGAAAGATTTAAATATAAATAAAATAATAGACAATTTAAATGGATCTTTCGGCTATTAAAGAAGCAGGATTAACTGAGGGAGAAGCTAAAGTTTACCTCTCATTATTAGAGTTAGGACCTTCTACAACCGGACCAATAATACAGAAATCAGGAGTTGCGAAATCAATAATTTATCAACTTTTAGAAAAACTCCTTCAAAAAGGATTAGCTTCGTATTTAACTAAAGATAAGACTAAATATTTCCAAGCAGCAGAACCAAATAAAATTCTTGATTATATTGAAGAACGGGAAAGACAACTGCAAGAGAATAAAAAGAAAGTTGAAGAAATTTTACCCAAATTAATACTCAAACAAAAAGAAGCAAAGCCAAGTGAAGCCAAAGTTTTTGAGGGATTTAGAGGCATGATTACTGTTCATGAACATACCTATCAAAAACTAAAACGAGGGGAAGAATATTTCTTTTTGGGAATTCCTCCAGAACAACCCAAACATTTTCATGCTTATTGGCAGAGAGATCATATTAAAAGAGCAAAAATGGGCATTAAATGTAAACTTCTTTTTCATCCAAATACAGATAAGAATATACTAAAGAATAGAAATAGTTACAAATTTTGTGATGCTAGATATTTACCCATTAAAATTGATACTCCAGCATGGTTTATGGGATACAAAGACGTAGCAGTGATTGGCTTTCCATCATCTAAACCCATCACATTAGAAATTAACAATAAAGAGATTGCAGATTCATTCAAAGCTTACTTTAATGAATTCTGGAAAAAAACTAAACCCTTTAAAGAGACCCCCTAAATTCTACTCTGCTAAAGCAGAAATTATCACTAACAAAGTACTAGAAAACTACAGTACCAACTACATTCCCGACAAATAAAAAACTCCGCTCACCATCAAAGGTTCGCTACGTATAACAGGAATTATGCGGTTGCGTTACTCGGGGCATCAAAGCCCCTGCGTTACTCACCCAAATGGCTTCGCCACTTCGCATAATTCCGACGTTATACGCAATTTTTTGGTTACTTTCCATAACTTTTTCACGTTTTTGTCG
>CAZRZP010000019.1:0-6765 GCA_964604645.1 uncultured Methanosarcinales archaeon | reverse complement strand
TTTATAGATAATTTTTAGAAGAAATTTTCCATATTCTTTATCGTCTTTAGCATGTAAAGAAATTCTAATTCTATGGTGTCCAGTTTTTTTATTGTAGCAATAATTGCCATCTCCAGCAAATGCACCCATAAATTCTCCAAGAGAAAAAGATAAATTTGTTGGAATTTTTATTTTGTTATATTCTTGATTATAGTATCTAGTTTCATTTTGTTTTTCCATCAAATCCTTTAAAATTAAATTTAAATTGACCATAATATTATTCAAAATATTTGAGATACTAAAGTTTTTGCCAGGCGCAGAGTAAGTACGGTAAATGCCTTCCTTATTATTTATACTTAGGATTATGCCAACTCATTATAGAAAATTCTCTTTCAAGATTAGAAATTCCTGAATCAATAAAGCCTAATTTTTCAAAGAATATTGTTTGACCTCTGCCATTAGCTAATAACTCGATAAGTTCGGAATCTTTTCCTTTCAAGTAGTCAACCATCTCTTTACCGAATCCATTTCCAATGAATTTTTCATTACAATCAATTATTCCTAGGTGAAGTATTTTCCCCGTACTACTATAATCTTTAAATCCCTCATACTTTTTAAGATCTGGAATAAATACGCTATTCCCTTCAATATCAAATAAACTTCCAGGAATGTTCAATCCCTCTATACATGAGTTCCAACCAACATCTTCAGAAGGATTGCGTAAATAACAAGAAGCATAAATCAAAGGTTTATCCTCTTTACAACCAACCACAAATAAATCTTGATTAAGATAAGGAGATCTATCATTGGGATTATTCCATTTTAAATAAGTATAATTTCTGTAATCTTTTTTAATTTCTTTAACTAATTCACTTTCCATATCATCAAGTTCATAAAATTTCATAAAAAAACCTATAGTCTCTAGCATATAAGTCTTGCTCTTTCGTAATTTCTTTAAAAACCACCCTAAACACTTAAATTCTAGCAAACCTTCAAAATTGTTCATGAAAAAAGCAACATATGTTAAACCAGAAGGTCAAGTACATCAAACCCCTCAAGAAATTAAAGCAAGGTTTAGAATCATCAAAAATGAGGATTTAGAAAAAAGAATTTTTCAAGAATTTTTCATTAAAGAAACCTACAGTTCAGATTTTGAACACTATTCTGCATTAGAATTATCTGGAGAATTATTAGACAGATTAGAAAATAGGGAATCAAATATTATTTACGACAAAACAGTTTATTCTTTAGCACCTAACCAATCAGAAAAAGTTAGAAGAACAGAAGAAGATAAAACAACATTAAACCAGTACGACATTTGGAAAAAGGATTTTTCAAGAACTTCTTCATATAGAAGAAGCATAAATCAATAAATTCTTTTTAAATGAACTATAAAAACTTATAAATCTTCAAACCTTAAACTTCATATGAAAATATTAAATATATTAGTCTCAATATTGATTTTAACATCTTTATTTTTAGTTTTAGATACTACTTCACAAGTTGAAGCACAATCACCAGGTACCTGTACCGGAGGATATCCTCCAAGAGTTTGTGAAGGTGAAGGTTTTTCACAAGGAGATAATGCGGCAGAAGCAGAAGCAAAGGCCGAATCTACTTGTGGTACACAGAAAAATAATTGTGCATCGGGTTATTATGGTGAATGTAGGACACTTTGTATTAGTAAGGGGCCAAAATGTGCACCACGAGTCAACTCTCTTGAAAGTAAGACCTGTAATGCAAAGTGTACACCTAATGTGATGGTAGATGGAAAGTTAGTTGAACTCGGACCGGTAGGCGTAGGTAACACAAAAAGCAAGATAATTTATGTCTGTAAGGCAAAAGGATCAACAAAATTAGAGTGTAATTGCGTAGAGGTAGAAAAAATAGGAGCACAAAAATAAGATGGGACAATACAATACGTCAAAAACATTAACGTACGGAAAAGCATTATTAGCTGGAGCAGTTTTAGCGGCAGGAAGTTATTTTGCCGGAACTAAAAATCCTTCAGATCAAACAATTCTAGAAAGTGAATTAGCAAGGAAAGAAACTCCTTATGCAGATATAGAAGGACAATTAGCTGCAAGAGGATTAAATATGCTTACAGGATTAGAATCAAAATTAGGAGATGTACAAAAAGGATTAGAGAGTTCGAACTATCCTACAAATTCTAAAAGTGACAGATATGATTTAAGCAGAGCAATAGATTCAATGGAAGATGTGGGTGATTATTTAGATTCAATAAGGTCAGTATTATACAAATTAGATCCAGAAGTTTCTGGAGCAGTTTTAGATTCTGGAGATTTATACAATCCAGACTTAAAAGATAAATTAACAGTTCTTAATTTATATTATGGTAGTGATCCCAGAGGCAGAGAACTTTTGGAATTAGAATACCATATCATGAATGGTCAAATAGGAAAAGAACACTATAGGCCTGCAGATTTGTTTAAATTAAAACAAAAAAGAAAAGACTTACTCGAATCAATCATAAATGATTCTGAGGAAATAAATTAAGATCATATATGGAGGGAGATAATATGAAAAATAAAGTAGGATTATTGTTAATAGGATTATTTGCATTTTCCATAATAATTATAGGAAATGCAGAGGAAGTTAAATCTACGAGTTCTTGTAATACTTTAGGCAGTAGCACTCCTCTGGCAGTCTCTCGCGGACCAAGTCAAATACAATCGGGATTTAGGGGAGTAGAGACAAGATGTAATGCACAAGTAGCTAAAGAAGAAGGGGCTGCATTTTTAGCATGTTCAAATTTATGTTCTGGAGGATATGAATGTGAATCAGAATTTACAGGTTCTCCTGGAACATGCACTGTAACAGAGACCCAAATGTGGGTGCCAATCCCTGGTCCAAAAAATAGTGGATCTATTGGACGAATCGTAGTTGCTGGAAAAAGGGTAACTGGATATATTGCTTCGGCAGCAGGAACACTAAATTGTCAATGTAAAGATAAGAATCCAGCATAGAGAGTAAAACTCTCTAGAATTTTTTTATTCTAAAAAAAGAAATTAAGCGGAATAATCTCCGCAATCAAACTTGAGTGCATAGTAGCCTCTTACTTTGCTATTGAATGATTCTCTAGCATATCCAGTTAAGTTGTCTTCTGAATTTTCATTAAAGTATTTTCTAGAAAAAGCCATTCTATCCATTAAACTGCCTTCTTCCATCAATGTAATATATTCTTTAGCTAACAAAAACCCTCTGGTTTTACCTTCTTTGTAACTAGAGTTAGCAAAGCCAAGTTCATCACATACTGTTTCTTCAACTGTGTCATTTACACCTAATATTTTTTCTAAATTTTTATCTGTCATAGTTCAATTAATTTCAAAATTTGATTTAAAAAACTTGCCTAGGGCAAAGATCCATGCGTATATCCTAACGCATAGAGCCTCTCCTCGACACTTAATGATCCGGATTGATATCCCAATGCAGGTTCCTTTTGAATTACTTCATAAGTTTTATCTATATTTTTTTCACTCTCTCTTACGCGGTGTCTAAAGGAAACTCTACTTGTTTCAAAATAGTTTCTTAAACTTCCTCCAAACATGTAATTATGTCTAAATTCTTCAGCTTCTTCTAAATTTCCACTTTGTTTCATGAAAAGATATTCGTTAGCCATATTTCTTCCAATTTTTAGTCTTCCACTAATATGGGATTCTATGCCTTTTTCCATTTCAGATCTTTTGTGGTCTGTTTTTATCTCTCTAAACCTGAAGTTTGCCTTAGGTTTTACTGTGCTAACTTCTACTGGTTTTTCTGCCACCGTGGCAGTGTTCATTATCGTTTCTAAGTTACTGTTTTGTTTCATTGAACGCCAAAAGCCACAATTCCCCTTTTTAAATATTTTTAAAGGGCCTTTTAAAGTCACTAAGTAAATTAAAACACACTTTCAGAAATCAAAATCATTTTCAAAACATATAAAAAGAGAACAATGAATCTGTTTTTAAGTGGTAAAATTAAAAAGAGAGTTGAGCCTTTGGCAAGTAACTATAGCAGGGGTAGGTATTATTCTGGGTGCAGGTATTTATGCACTAATTGGAGTAGCGGCAGGTACTGCTGGAAACGCAATTTGGTTAGCATTTTTAATTTCTGCAGTTGTTGCAGGATTAACTGGTCTAAGTTACGCAGAATTAACTTCAATGTTTAAGGGCGATGCAGCAGAGTATGATTATATCAAAGAAGCATTTAATCACAAGATTGCATTGTTTGTAGGAATAATGATTATTGCTGCAGGTTTTGTAAGTGCGGCAACAGTTGCATTAGGTTTTGCAGGTTATTTTGTTAAAATTTTGCCAATCTCAATGGTTCTTGCAGCAATTGGATTAATTGTTTTAATGACTATAATTAATTTCACAGGAATTAAACAAACGGCATGGTTCAACACCGTTTCTACCTTCATTGAATTCGGGGGATTATTATTAGTTATCTGGATTGGTTTTCAACACATAGGCAAAGTAAATTATTTAGAGATGCCTTTTGGAATGTCTGGAGTTCTTAGTACTGCGTCACTGGTATTCTTTGCATATATGGGTTTCGAAAGCATTGTAAAATTAAGAGAAGAAACAAAGGATCCAGAAAGAACAATTCCTTTAGCATTAATTTATTCAGTAATCATTACGGCAGTGATGTATGTTTTAGTTGCAATTGCAGCAGTAAGCATAGTTAACTGGAAAACACTAAGTAATTCCACTGCACCATTAGCAGAAGTAGTAGCAACATCTATGGGGCCTATGGCATTTATCATTGTTGGTATAATTGCATTATTCTCCACAGCAAACACAGTTTTAATTACACTAGTAACAAATTCAAGAATGATTTATGGGATGGCTAAAAGAAAAACATTTCCAAAAATATTTGCTAAAGTTCATAAAAAAACAAGAACTCCTTGGGTTGCAATCATTATTCTTGCATTAATCACAATAATTTTTACACTAATAAACGATATTGAATTCATAGCAAACCTAACAAACTTATTCTTATTTGCAACATTTGCAATGGCAAATCTAAGTATGATCATTTTAAGATACAAATTTAAGAAAAAAAGAGGATTCTATTGTCCTGGAAATATTGGTAATTTTTCAGTAATTGCCTTCCTAGGTTTCTTAACTTCAGTAATAATGTTTGGATTCGTAGTTTTAAACCTACTAGGAATTAACTTAATCTTTTAATATTTCTGAACCTTATGTCTAAATTTTGAATCAACTCTATCTTTAGTTCCTCTTCCGCTTAATCCTGGACCTGTGGGAGTTTTTTTCAAATAACTTTTAGTTTCAATTTCTTTTCCAGACTTAACTAATTCATGAAATTTATCAAAGTCAATCCACGTATTCCATTCGCCTTCTATTTTAAACTTCTTTTTAGCAAACAAAACAACCCTTGATCTAATATGTTCTGAAGCAATTTCATAATCATCTAAGTATTTATCCAATTCTTTAGAAAACTCAACCACCTCTTCATGTAAGGGCATATTACTCTTTTCTAATCTATCTCTAGAAGCTCCAATAAACATGTAACCCTTAACCTCAATAAAATCTGGATCTCCAATTTTAATTAGTTCAGCATACTTTTCAGCTTCACACATATTCAAATCTTTAATCGCAGTTAACCTAATTGCAGTTCTTTCTTCCTTCTTCTTTAAATTCTCTAAACTTTTAATCATTCTTTCCCAATAATCATCAAACAAAGGATTGTCAATGTTTTTCAACAATTCTTTTGTTGGTGCATCAATACTCAAATATAGTTGTGTAACAGGAGTTAACTTTTCTATTTCATCAGGATATTGTGCATTTGTAACTAAGAATGTCGAAATTCCACGATTATGATAGTTCTTGATCATTTCATTAATTTTAGGATAGATAATTGGTTCTCCAGTTAAAGAAAGTGCAACATGTTTAACAGTTTTAGATTGTTCATATGCTGTATGGTTTGGATTTTTATTATCTCCAAAACCAGTTAATAAATTTTTATGTGCTTTCAAACTTTTATCAATAATCATTTCAGGATTATCTACATCCCATTTCCAATCTTTTGAAACCGGTGCCTTATATCCTCTCCAACAAAAGCTACACCTATTTGCACAACTCAAACTAGGAGAAGTTTGCATACATTGATGACTCTGAATACCATAGAATTTTAGTTTGTAACAACCACCCTCACCACGAATCATACTTCCTGTCCAACCACACACTTTCACGGCAGAATGGTTTCCAACTATCCTATAGCCCTGTTTAGTAAGTGTTTTCTTAGCTTCGGGAGTTATCATACTTTAATCGAGAAATAGAGTTATTTAATCTTTTTGGGCTTCGCTGGATTTTTTAGAAAACCTTTTATATACATTGTATATACTATAACTATATGGCAACAAACATGATTACTTTGAAATTGGAAAATAAATTTCTTGAAGAAGTAGATAGTATTGTGATAAATGAGGGCTATCAAAACAGAACAGAATTTATTAGAAACGCCTTACGGGAAAAAATTGAAGAACTTAAAATTAGAAAAGCAATGCTCAAATTAGCTTCTCTCAAGGGAAGTTCTACTAAAAAAATAACTGAAGAAAATTATAAGAAAGCGAGATCAAAAGCATTCGATAAAATTTCAAAGAATTTTATATAATCTCTTCAGGTTTTTAGGATTCAATAACATCTCTTAATTTTAGAAAATGTTTATCTCTAGTTATCATAATAGTTTCATTATCTCTTGCTAGTATTGCATGAAGTACATCTCCTTTTGGAAGATTTCTATGTTTAGCAATATTTTTTGCTT
>CAZRZP010000018.1:0-7269 GCA_964604645.1 uncultured Methanosarcinales archaeon | reverse complement strand
ATGAATATATAAATTTAATTACTTATAGAAAAGATAACACACCAGTAACAACACCAGTTTGGCTTTCTTCAGTAGAAGATTATTTAGTAATAACAACTAATGTAAATGCAGGAAAAGTTAAGAGAATAAGAGCTAATGGTAAAGCAACAATTTACACAACCGACCAGAGAGGAAGTAAAAAACTTTCAGATCAGATTGATGTTAAAGCTTCAATAATCCAAGACGAAATTGAAAAACAATTAGGGGTTAAGTCAATTAAAAAAAAGTATTTCCCAATTTCAAAAATGTTCATAAGAGGCTCTGACGAAATGAGAGCAATAATTAAACTAGAAGAAAAGGAGGAATAATGTATTGTCCAGACTGTGGATGTGGCGACGACGAATAGTTAAAAGTAAATTACAAGTCCTACACTTAATAAGATGCAAGATATAAAACCATAATATGCATAAATGGGTGTATAAAGTCTTGTGTCTTTTTTCAAACTTATAACGGATAGATTTGTTAGTGAATAATAAATTAAAATAAAGAAAGAGCTTAGCTTTACTGCATTTACTACATCAAGATATAGGATTCCAATAATTATCATTCCTCCAGTAATAATTTCTGATACGTATGCTGAATTGAAATTAGGATGAATTTTTTTCATAATACTTGGAAGATAAGAATCTCTAGACATTGCGACCAATATTCTGCTTATACCAGGAACTAAAGCTAGTAAAATTGACCCAGTCGCGACAGTTGAAGCAACAACTATAAGAAAAGAGAAATCTGAAAACCTACTTACGTCAAAAGCAACTTTCAGGGGAGTTAGAGAATTTTCAATTATTTCAGGACTAATAATTCCTAATGTTGCCCAAGATACACTCAGATAGACAAGCACGGTAAGCCCAAGACCTGTGAAGATAGCTTTGGGAATTATTTTTTCAGGGTTTTTTACTTCTTCCCCAAAAGTAGCCAATCTTGAGTATCCAGTAAATGCAAAGAACCAAATACAAGTACTCAGCAAGAATCCCTTAAGCGTTAAGCCTTCAGCAATCGGTATTTGAATATTGAAAGTTTCAGAACTAGCAATTGAAATAATATAAAAAATAAGTATTCCAATCAATATATACACAAACCACTTAGCAATAGATACAGTTTTTACAATTCCAAAGTAGCTAATTGAGGTAACAATAATAATTACAAGAATTCCTGAATACTCTGGATACATTGGTGATATATAGTTCCCAAGCGTTAAAGCTATGGCAACACAACTGATAGATTTACCAATTATGAAACTGTAACCAGCAATTAATGATGGAATTTTTCCAAGAACATTTTTTGCATATAAATATGTTCCACCAGTTTGGGGATATAATCTCGCTAACTGTGCTGAAGATGAAGCATTTGCAAACGCAACACTACTAGCCATAATTAATCCCAAAATCAACGAATAAGAAGCAATTTTTGCTGTAGGGGCGATATTTAGGAAAAGACCTGCTCCAATCATTGAGCTTAGACCCAAGAAAATAGAGCTTCTTAATGTAAGTGTTCTCGAAAATTTTTCCATAAACTTATAGTATTATTTAACTGGAATAAAGAATGTTTGATAAATTAGCACCAACACCAATTACTGAAAAGAAATACAGATATCTTATGATTGTTGCAATGGTTTGGATGTTTACTGGCGCTTGGGTCGACGCTAGTGCCCACTCATTTATTTTAGATGATATAGAAACATTCTTTACACCATGGCATGCTTTGCTTTATTCAGGCTATGGTTTTGTTGTCATTTCAGCAGTTTATGTAAAAAATAAAATGGAAGATTATAAATTAGACGTAGGAGTTTTAGGTGCATCAATTTTTGCTATAGGAGGAGGCTCTGATGCAATCTGGCATACCCTCCTTGGAATTGAAACAGGTGTTGAACCATTAATTACCCCATCTCATTTAATGCTTTTCTTAGGGTCGTTTTTAATGCTAGATCATGTATTTGCATCTAGACCTTTTAAAGACACCCTTGATGCAGCTTCAATTTTTTCAATAGGTACGATTTATGGTCTGATTGTATTTATGACGCAATTTGTAAACCCATTTCTAGATATAGAAATGTTCTTTTTCTACAATGATGATCGTCTTGCTGCAGGTTCAGTATTTTTTAATGCAATGTTATCTTGTATTGTTTTTGTTTACGCTATAAGGTTTAAAGTTTCACCTAAAAGCATGGGGGCGATTTATTTAATTTCCTTCTTATACCAGTCAGTATTTTTTATTCTTGATGATTTAATGAGTTTGTTTTTGATGATAGTTTTAGGTTTAGGATTTTCGCTTGGAGCAATTCAGATTACGAATTGGTATTACAAAACTAATCATGATAGAAAAATACAGATAGCTTCTGCACTAATAGGGTCTTTGTATGGATTAATGGTTGTTGTGAACATTCTGTATTGGTCTAATGCTGGAGACATCGACCTTACGTGGAGATTCTATGGTCTAGGAGGATTGGTTACAACACCTTTGTTATTTGGTTACATGGTTGGAAACTTAGGAGTAAGCCCAAAGACAGGGGAAGTTGTTCATTAGACCTTAACCTATATCTAGAATTTTTTTAAAGATTCTGATAAGTTTCTCAATTCTTTAATTGCATCCTCCCTTTCTTCAGGTAAATCACTTCTTAAAACAGGCTTACCAATAATTATTTTTATTTTTTTCTTTTTTTTGTTGAATAACTCATTTAATTGAGAAATATCTCGAAGTTGTTTACTTACGTATGAGGCAAAATAGAAGAACCAAGAGTTTCTTGCTTGAATAAAAACAGGAACTAATAGACAGTCATGCCTTTCGGCTATGATTATTGGTGTTTTTTCCCATTCTCTGTCTTTTATTCCAAAAAAAGTAAGTTTTGAAAGCCTCCCTGATGGAAAAATTATACCAATCCGATTATCCAGAAAGAAACTTTTGATATTTCGATAAGTCTTTTTAGATGCTGTATGAACTTCTTTTTCTTTATCCCAGACTACAGGAGCAAATATATTTTCGAAAGAGCCTACTAAATAAATAAATAGTTCATTTGCAAAGAAAAATATATCTTTTCTTACTTTGTATGTTTGGTGATATATTGCAATAGCATCCGCAGGGCCCATCGGATGATTTGATACAATCAAGCTTTTACCACTAGAAGGAATATTTTCGCTTCCTCGAACTTCACAGTTTGCTGTATAGTTCTCTCCTAGCCAGTTGAAAGCTTCTGGTCCAGACATATCCTTTATAAAATCACCGGCATAAATTGTTTCATCAATTTTTAAATATTTAGCCAAAAATCTATAAACTAATTTTGAAAGATAAGTTTCTTTTAGAAACCATGGACCTCTATCTTTTATAAGATTATGGATCTTCTCTTCCATTTACGCCTCAAACCTAGAACGCTTACCTTTGATGCCATGAAATAATAATCGTAAACGTTTAATAACTTCCTTTTCGCTGCCTTCTATATCTAAAGCAGGCAAAAGAGTAAAACATCTTTTTTCATAATCAATTTGAACAGGCATTACTTCAGCATTTAACTCTCTAGCAATGTATAAAAAGCTTGATCTAAAACGTGAAGGGTCAAATCGTCCTTCAGGAGTAACAATTAGGACAAATCCATCTTGTTTTTTTAACTCTTCAATAACTGATTTGTATTGTCCAGACTTTTCTTTTCTTTCAACTGGAATTGCTCCAAACTTTCTAAATATAATCTCTTGGAGCCAACCTAGAGGCCAAGGTACACCTTGTTTATCAATATCTTTTGGCTTTAAAAAAGGTACAGGTAAACGTCTCATTGTCCATTTTGCTGATAAGTAACATATTTTTATATTCATAGCCATAACTATTAAAAACATAAAGTACTCATCTTTTGCAGACTGATGTGGGGCTGCTACTAATACAACATTTTTATTTTCCAAGAAGTTGCCTTTTGCAGAGAAGTTTTCTCTTTTTAGTAAAAATTCAGCAATGTATTTTAAAAAATATCTTTTTTTTGTAGGCGTAAGTTCGCTTGCTTTTAATTCTGGGAGTGCTTTAGAACCATGCATAATTTTTACTAAGTTACTACAAGTATAGTTATTTTTAATACGTTTTTAGTTCGTCGCTACCCATAAATGAAACATTATTAAATTCTTTCATTCTAAAAAAATGGCCAGAAGATATTTCAGTTGATCTTAAAAATGTATGTCCTGCATGACGTGGAAGAAACTTTCTCCACGTCCAAGGGTATAAAGGCAAGTTGAGAAGATAGGACAATAATGTTGACATTGTTCCTGCATGTGAAATAATCATCAAATTATTTATTTTATTATTACTTAAATCAAGCAACCTATCATAACGATCATCTATTGAAATAACCCCAACATTGTTAAGGCTTTCATCAAAATTTTTTATTATATTTTCACTAAATCCTTTCATGTATGCGCCATGAGTTGTTTCCATCCAGTCTTCAAAGGATCTTGTGTTACGGTGATCGAAATATTCTCTAATTGTTTTCTGGCTTTCACCAATTAATTTTTTTTCATCGTCATCAAGTGCTTCACGGAGCCATTCAAAAGTTTTAACTTTAGGTGCAATATTTCTTTCTTCGAAAGGTTTAAGTGTCTCTTGAACTCTACTTAAAGGAGAAACCCAAATTTCATCCATACTATTCTCAGAAAAAAAGGAAGCTGATTTTTCCGCTTGCTTTTTCCCTATTTCAGTAAGGCCTGGGTCAACTGTATACTCACCATCTTTTACCCATTCTGGTTGACCGTGTCTAATCAGTACAATTTCCATATATAAACAATAGCAAAATGAAGTAATCTGTTATTAAAAGAAATAAATTTATGGAAAAAAAGATTTACAGAACTAGAAGTTCAATGCTACCAACTTTACTTACCGGTATATTTTTAACATACATTTCTATAGACAACATGCTTGAAGGACCTTTAAGAATATTTCTCAGGGAATATATTACTTTAAAAGAGTACGGTTCAAATTTAAGAGAAGAAGGGTTATATTATTTGATTCTAGGTATAGGTCTTTTCCAAATATTACTGGCCATACAGAGCTTCATTCAACCTGTCATTGAGATTAATAATGGACGCATTGCTCTAAGAACAAGAGAGAAGTCTTTAAGCGTTGTAAGAGACATATACGAAATAAAGAGCATTGAAAAAAATGGTGAGGATAATCTAGTATTTATTTTTGAAGATGCGAAATTTAATGTACTTATAAAACATATAAAAGATGAAGAGTTAACAGCAGTTATTAATTTTATTTCAGAATCAAAAGAAATTTAACAAGTGACAGTTTCTTCATTAAAAAAAGATTTAAGAAAATATATAAATGAAGAAAAAAGGGAATTTTTTCCAAGATTTTTCAAGACAGGAAAAGGTGAATATGGTGAAGGTGATAAATTCTTAGGTGTTGTTATGCCAGACATAACCAACGTTGCAAAAAAATATTCTGATTTAAAAAAAGAAGAGATAGAAAAACTTCTTCACTCAACTTGGCATGAAGAACGAATGTGCGGCTGGATAATTGTTTTAAATAATTATGATAAATCAGATAAAAAAGATGAGTGGTATCAATTTACTGTAAATAATATTAAACAATTAAATGGTTGGGATCTTGTTGATAAAATTGCACCAAACATAATTGGTAAACATTTAGAAAAAAAGAACCAGAAACAAATTTTAAAATGGTCAAACAACAAATCTTTATGGATAAGAAGAATCGCAATATTGGCGACATGGTCAAGGATTAAGAATAATGAATTTAATCTGACTTTAAAATTAGCCAAAAAATATATACACGACTCAGAGGACCTTATTCATAAAGCTACTGGTTGGATGTTAAGAGAAATTGGCAAAAGAGATGAGAAAATATTGTTATCTTTTATGGGAAAAAACCATAAAAACATGCCTCGAATTATGGTTAGTTATGCATTAGAGCAAATAGATAAAGGAAAAAAGGAACAATTTATGATTAAAAGTTCGCGAAAAATACATTAATAAATATTTTGCATAGAAGCATTTAGAGGGGTAAATTAGTAGAACACTATTTAAATGATATCGTAAGATTGAAAACAAATAGAATAGAAAATCCCGAAGGGTCGCAAGATCAATCGGGATTTTTGCTTTTGCTACTAATTTTTATCTAATATTATTAGATAGTTATGAAAGCACCTATTGATAAAGGTTTACCATTTTTAGGACATTCTATTGAGTTCAATAGAGATGCATTAAAATTTAGTAGGAGATTGCAAAAAAAACTTGGTGACGTCGTAGAAGTATCTATCTTAAATGAAAGAGTTACTATGTTCTCCACCCCCTCAGCAACTAAACATATTTTTTTAGACCCTGAAGACAATTTTTCATCTAAACATGGATGGGAATTTTCCCTAGGGCCAACTTTTGAAAATGGTCTCATGTTAAGAGATTTTGATGATCATAAATACCACAGAGGACTTATGCAGGAATCATTCAGGAGAGATGCATTAGAAAATTATTTGGAAATTATACAACCAAGAATTGATGGATGGATAGAGGAGTTGAAAGAAAAAGAATCATTTGATTTATATCAAAACATTAAGCAACTAATGTTTAACGTAGCTCTCGAGTTATTTTTCGACGAGGTAGATGAGAGTAGGTCAGCTGAATTGAATAAATTATTTAGTGACTCAGTTAAATCTGCTACTTCAGTTATAAGAAAACCACTTCCTTTTACAAGTTTAAAGAAAGGCCTTAAAGCCAGGAAAGAGCTTTTACAGTATTTTGAAACAAAGGCTGAGAAAATTGATACTGAAAGAAAAACATTATTTTCAGAATTAGTAAAAACAAACAAACAAGAAGGTGGACTATCAAATTATGAAATAGCGGAGCATATGATATTTTTACTTCTCGCTGCACACGACACAACAACAAGTACTTTAACTTCTTCGATACACTTCCTTTCAACCGATAGAGAGTTTTGTAAAGACTTAGCTAATGAATCAAGACCAATATCATGTACAAATATTTCTGAATTAAAGAATGGACACTTAGGAGAAGCATTATTTAACGAGGCAATTAGAAAATATCCACCAGTACCATTTTCTCCAAGATATGTTGTAAGAGACACAGAAGTAGAAGGCTATGAATTGGAAGCAGGGACATACGTAGCTGTAGGACCTCTAGTCTTGCACAACGACACAAGATATTGGGATAATCCAGAAATATTTTCTCCTCTGAGGTTTGAAGACCCAACTTATCAAAATGAAGCATATTTTCCTTTTTCTGG
>CAZRZP010000017.1:0-7888 GCA_964604645.1 uncultured Methanosarcinales archaeon | reverse complement strand
AATATCCACTTTGTAGGTACATCCCACATCTCAAAAGATAGCATCCTGGAAGTTCAGGAATCAATTTCAAAAAACAATCCAAAATTAATAGCTATTGAATTAGACAAATCAAGACTTTATTCTTTAATAACTAAAAAAAAGAGAAAACTAAAAATTTCAGATATAAAAAAAATAGGTATAAAGGGATATTTATTTGGAGTTTTAGGTTCATGGATAGAACATAAAATGGGAAAAGTTACTGGAGCTACACCTGGATCTGAAATGAAAAAGGCAATATCCATTGCAAAAAAAGAAAAAATACCTATAGCCTTGATTGATCAAGAAATATCGATAACTCTGAGAAATATTTCTAAACGAATAACATGGAAAGAAAAGTTTAGTTTTCTAAGAGAAATATTAATTGCTATTTTTTCTAGAAAATCAAAAAATAAAATTGAAATAGATATTTCTAAAGTGCCTCCTAAAAAGATGATTGAGAAGTTAACAAGAAAAATGAAAAAGACTTATCCTTCAATTTATAGAAGTTTAATCACAGATAGAGATGTATACATGGCAAGAAACTTATATAAAATATCAAATCTACACAAAGATGAAAAGATTGTTGCAGTTTTAGGTGCTGGACATATTGAAGGAATAATCAAACTACTAAAAAAACAAAAATGGGAAAGAAAAACAGTTGGAAAGAAACAAAAGAAATAATCTTAGCATCAATAATTTTAGGATTTGTTTTTGGTGCAGCATACAATACAGGAGAATCTTTTAATAAGATTATTTGGATTAAAAATTATTTACAACAAGTTTTCATATCTTTGTTTTTCTTATTTGTATTTGTAAAAACAACTAAAAGTTATGCTCTAAAAAAAGGGGTTAAAACCACCTTTAGCATCTGGAATTCTAAAAGATTTGGATTTCCCAAAGGAGCAATACTTCACAAAACAAGCATTCAATGGGGAATTATACTGCCTTTATTCATTGCTTTATTTTCAAAGGGAAAATTATTCTTCTCTGGAATAATCTCTCCAGAATTAGAAACATTGTCTAAAAACAGAATTGGGAAAAAATATGCAGAGTCAACAGAAAAAGAAACTGCAAATATTGCAATAATAGGACCAATAACATTAACATTGCTTGCAATTTTATTGAGTTCAATCAAGAATCCAGATTTAAGTAATTTAACACTAATTCCATTTTCAATTGCATTTTGTACAATGCTCCCATTCCCAAAACTAAACGGTCTTATGACTTACATTTATGGGCCCATAAAATATGTATTTGTAATTACTTTTATTATAGGCACATATTACCTAACTAAAACTCTAACTCCACTACAATCACTAATTTTGGGGTTAGTTTCTGCAGTGTTCTTTATGGGATTAAATTATATAGTCTCTTTTGGAAAAAAGAAAGCAGAATAAATTTAACAAACAAGACTAAGAAATCCTTTTTGTAAATACCAGAAAACTAAAACTCCTGTAATTAAAGGATATAATTGAATGGAAAAAAGAGTAACCCATAAAATCAATAAACCTCCAATTAGGTCTATTACTCCGACAATACCATCAAAAAACAATAATGATTTAATAACAATAAAGATTGAAAGATAAAATAAGAGAGAAAACCCAAATCCCAAGTAATTAAGAGTCAATAATATTGCAGCCAATACATCTACAATACCCATAATTTGTAATAACATCACTTTAACAAAAAAAATTAATTTAAATAATATTCGAAAATGTACAAAATAATAGGATTTCAGGCCAGAGAATACCAAAAAACCATATTTAATAGTTCAAAAACTCAAAATACGTTAGTCTGTTTGCCAACAGGCACAGGAAAAACCAAACTAGCAATACTACTATTAATAGATAGATTAAACAAATTTCCAAAAAGTAACATAATAATTGTCTCTCCCTCAAAACCATTATCTTCTCAAATTTGTGAAGAAATTAAATCTAATACCGACATCCCAAAAGAAGAAATTAATCTACTAACTGGAACCATAAAACCAGAAGAAAGATCAAAGATATTTTCAAAATCAAAAGTAATTGTAGCCACACCTCAGACAATTCAATTTGACACACAAAATAAAAGAATCTCTCTAAAGAGCACATCACTTTTAGTAATAGATGAATGCCATAGATCTAAAGAAAAATTTGCAAATACAGTCGTTGCAAAAGAATACAATAAAGAAGCAAATAATAATTTAATTCTTGCATTGACTGCATCTCCAGGAGCAACAAAAGAAAAAGTATCTGAAGTTTGTTCTAATTTGTTTATAAAAAATATTGAATTAAGAACTGAGACCGATGATGATCTTGCAGTGCATATACAACAAAAAGAAAATGAAAACATCAAAGTAAAACTCCCAGAAGAGTTTCAAACAATACAAGCAAGTTTAAAGGGCCAGTATAAGTCTAGAGCAACAGGATTGAAAATGTATGGATTTACAAAACCTGCATCAGTAATAAACAAAACAGACCTATTATCTTATCAAAGAAGTTTACAACAGAGCATCAAAGCAGGAGATTTCTTAGCATACAGAGGTGTTTCAGATGTAGCTGCAATGATTAAATTAAATCATGCATTAGGATTAATAGAAACCCAAACACCAAAAGCTTTACAAGATTATTTCAAGAAACTAGAAACTGAAACAAGCAAAGCATCAAAAAACATTTTATCCAATAAACAAATACAATCAGCGATTAAACAAACAGACAAATTAGTTCAAAACAATATTTTGCATCCTAAAACTGAAAAATTAAAAGAAATAATCAAAGATGAACTAACTAAACACAAAAACACTAAAACAATTATTTTTGCAAATTACAGATCAACAGTTAATGAATTAAAACATATTTTAAGCGAAATACCTCATGCAAAACCAGCCATTTTAATCGGACAAAAAAAAGGATTTACTCAAAAAGAACAATTAAATACAATTGAAAAATTCAACAACCATAAATTCAATATTTTAATTTGCACATCAATTGGAGAAGAAGGTTTATCTATCGGCTCATTAGATTTGGCAATATTTTATGACCACACTGCTTCAGAAATTAGAAAAATTCAACGTTCTGGACGTGTAGCAAGAGTAAAACCTGGAAAGATTGTTAATCTTATCACAGAAAAGACATTAGACGAGGCCATGCTATGGACAGCTAAAAGAAAAGAAGCTAAAATGCATAACCTCCTAAATTACATGAAGAAAAACTTAGAAGAAAAATGAAAATAATTGTAGATTATAGGGAGAGAAAATCCGGAATCATTAGAGATCTTGCAGCAAAGGGTTTTGAAGTAGATGTAAAAGCATTACCCATGGCAGACTTTATTGTTGAAACGAAAGATAAGGAGGGAAACAAACACACATTAGGTATAGAGAAAAAGACACAAGTAGATTTTCTAAATTCCATAATGGATAAAAGGATTCTTAGGCAATTATTAGAACTAAAGAAAAACTTTACAAAACAGTTACTAATCATAGAAGGAGATCAAAATATTTACACTCTAAGAAATTTTCATCCGAATGCAATAAGGGGAATGCTTGCTTCAATAGCAATTGATTTTCAAATACCTACAATACATACTAAAACAACCAAAGATACTGCATCATTACTAGCAGTAATTTCAAAAAGAATGCAAAAACCTGGAAAACATATTTCACTAATACCTTACAAAAAAGCACCCACATTAAAACAGAGACAAGAACATATCGTAGAAACATTACCGGGAGTAGGACCAACACTAGCGAGATCCCTATTAAAAAAATTCAAAAATATAAGGCAGTTATTTAATGCAAGAGAAGAAGAGTTAAGAAAAATAGATAAGATGGGTGAAAAGAAGGCAGAAAAAATCATAGACACCATCAATCATGAATATGAATAACAAAACAAACCTTTAAATATAAAATAAGGCTAATTAAAAATATGATAAAAATAAAAAGAGGTAACAGAAGAACAGAGTTTATTCTAAGTGTAATCCTTATTCTTAGTGCTGCAATGTTTTCATCAGTAGTTGTTGAAAGTCCTGTAGGCATGGTTTCTGCACCTGATTCAAATCCATCAGATATGGGTCAATGTTACAGAGAACCTTACACAGTAAGTCCTTACACAACAACTTTTGTTAATTGTTGCCAAACAAATCTTCCAAATCACAGATGGGTTTTCGAAAACCAAGAAGTATTCTGTTAATTTTCCGGATTTAAGCTAAAACAACATTTAAACTAGTTAATTAATAATAATTTAATGAAATTATTAAACATAGAAAAACGATTAATTTTACTTTCCTTAATTTCTTCAATAGTTGGGATTATTTTACTAAAGGTTTGATTCACCACAGCCACAGCCACCAGTAGGAGAGGGATTGTTAAATTTAAACCCGCTTTCTTCTGGATTATCTACAAAATCAATTTCGACACCATCAAGCAAATTAACATTTTTTTCATCAATTACGATATCAATTCCGTCTTGTTCAAAATGTTTATCTCCTTCTTTTGATTCATCTTCAATGCAAAGATCATAAACATAACCTGCACAACCACCTGAAAGTATCCCTACTCTCAAAACACAAGTATCTTTTTCAGCATCTTTCATAATATCTTTAACTTTGTTTACTGCTGCAGGAGTCAATTTTATTCCTTTATTTTTACTTTCAATTTTACAACATTTAGATAATACTCCATTTAATTTTTCAACAAGTTCATCTACTTTAGCATCATCCATGCCATGAACTTTAACTCCTTGTTCAAGAGTTTCAAACATTGCTGCACCGCAACCAACACAATGCAATCCAAATGAACTCATAACTTCTGAAAGTTTCATTGCATCTTCAGGATGTTCTTCCAATACTTTTCCAATAGTCATATCTTTTGTTATTTTTACCATTTTATTCATCTCCATAATATTTCTCTTTATATTTTTCAATCAACTCTTTAACTTTAGGTATACAATTTTTATCATGAATCCCCACTTTAGTTTTTCTTTGAACTGCTTCAAAATCTATTGCACCTTCAAGAACAGCATGCTCAATATCTGCAGTCGTAATTTTCAAAACATTATCTACAACTTCAACTTTTTCGCCTTTAATTCTTTCAAGTTGGCCAGTTTTTCTAAAATAATCATTCACCGCTTCGCGAAATGCTTTATCAGCTAAAACGCTACAGTGAAATTTTCTTGGAGGAATTCCACCAATAAAATCTGCAATTTCTTTTGGTGTAATTTTAAGAGCATCATCAATTTTCATTCCACCTTTTTTAGTTAACATAACACTAAATGCAGAAGTACTTGCAATTGCAGTTCCACAACCATAGGTCTGCCATTTAACTTCCTTCAATCTATCATTTTTCTGATCAACCATAATAAACATCTTCATACCATCCCCACATGCAGGACTTCCAACCATCCCAACACCATCGGCAATTTTTTCAAATTCCTTAGCTTCTTCAGTGGTTCTAAATATGTTTACAGGATGAAAAAAGTGTTCTTTCACCTTGTCAGTATAAAACCAAGAATTGCCGTCATGGGAAAAACCATCTCCCTTGTCAGAGATTTCTGAACAGGATTTATCCTTCAATACTTTCAAAGATTTACTCATTTTTGACCTCCAATTTTTTCTCATCTACATTGAATGGAGAAATATTCCTTAGATTTTCAACAATCTCAGGTAAAATTTCTAAAACATAGTCAATATCTTCTGTAGTAGTATCTTTTCCTAAAGAAAACCTAATACTTCCATGTGCATATTCGTAGGGAATCCCCATAGCCAAAATAACATGGGAAGGATCAAGCGTCGAAGACGTACATGCACTCCCACTAGATGCATACACACCTTTAGAGTCCAAATAAAGCAATATTGCTTCTCCTTCGACGTCTAAGAAACTGACATTAACATTATTAGGAAGTCTTTTTTTGGCGTGACCATTTAATTTAGCCTTTGGAATTTTTTTAATTATTCCTTCAATAAGTTTATCTCTCAGTATTGTTAACCTTTCAGCTTCACTTTTTCTCTCATCAACAACAATCTCTAAAGCTTTAGCAAATCCCATTATCCCTGGAACATTTTCAGTACCTGCTCTCTTATTCATTTCTTGGCCACCACCATGAAATAAGGGTTCAATCAAAGTACCAGTTTTAACATAGAGTAATCCAACACCTTTTGGACCATATATCTTGCTTCCATTCAAAGTCATCATATCAACACCTAGATTCTTAACATCAATATCTAAATATCCAGCTGCCTGACAGGCATCAGTGTGGAATGTAATATTTTTAGCATTGCAGATTTTAGAGAGTTTATTAATATCTTGAATTACTCCAATTTCATTATTAGCATAAATAATAGAAACTAAAAAAGTATCTTCCCTAATAGATTTTTCAATTTCATCAACATCAATCAAACCATCTTTACCTGGTGAAACATAACTTACTTCAAAACCTTTTTTCTCAAGATACCTACAAGTTTCTAAGACTGCAGGATGTTCAATCGTAGAAGTGATAATATGTTTCTTTTTTCCTTGCATTGCAAATGCTCTTCCTTTAATTGCAAGATTAATACTTTCTGTACCTCCAGAAGTAAAAACTACTTCTGAACTTTTTGATCCAATAATCTTTGACACTCTTTCTCTAGAATCAGCAACTGCATTTTTTGCAATTAAACCCACGTTATGAAAACTACCAGGATTACCATAAACTTTAGAAATGTATTTATCCATTTCATTTTTTACTTCATTATTAATTGAAGTTGTTGCAGAATTATCTAAATATATTTTCTTCATATTAAAAACAGGCTCCGCAATCTTCTGGACACCAACTTTTTTTCTTATGAACTTCACATACAAATCCTTTATCCCATAAAATTTTAAGGATATTCTGAATTTCTGCAAAGATTAAGCTATTATCTTTCATTATTTTTTTACTAGCATCAATGAATAAATATTTCAAATCATCTTCAATTTGAAAATCATTGCCTCTTTTATTATTCACATATTGAGAAACTGCTGCCTCAGTCACACCCAATAATTTTGCTATTTCTTTTTGACCAAGACCTTCTTTTTTCATAGCCATAGCTAATTCCTTTCTAATCAAAGGCAACACATACCATGCCTCTATTTCTTGAGGATGGATAATCTTCATACTGTCTTTTGGTATCATTTTATTATAGAATCTTAACAATAGTTAATTTATAAAACTTATGAATTCGAATAATTAACGGAAAATGCCTAAAACACCACTTAAATGGCAAATATAATAAAGATATATGATTGAGTGGGTGGTAGGAGGAGTCTTGCTTGGAACAATTACAGGATTAATCCCTGGAATTCATCCAAATTTAATAGCAGTAGTATTAGCTGGTATATTTACTGATTCAACAGTATTAATATTCACAACGGCATTAACCCATACATTTCTCAATTCAATACCTACAACATATCTTTCAACTCCTGATCCAGACACTGCGTTAAGCTTACATCCTTCTCAAGAATATGCAAAAAAAGGAAGAGCACATGAAGCAATAATCCTTACAATCATAGGTTCATTATTAGCTTTAATTTTAATGATTATAATTTCGCCATTATTATTCAAAATAATAAAACCATTATTTAGAACCATTAATACAGCAATACCTTCTTTATTAATTTTAACAGCAACATTTCTAATAATCAGACAAAAAAATAAATTACTTGCTGCAGGAATATTCTTACTCTCAGGAATATTAGGAATTATTTCTTTAAACACAAACATATCTGAACCATTAACACCATTATTCACTGGTTTATTTGCGATACCTTCAATAATAATCAGTTCTAATGAAAAAACAAGTACACAAAAATTAACAGAACCAAAATTACATAAAAAGAATCTTAAAACTATTTTAAATCGTTACCCTTTGGTTC
>CAZRZP010000016.1:0-8120 GCA_964604645.1 uncultured Methanosarcinales archaeon | reverse complement strand
TAAAATGTTTATTTCTACATCAAAAATTCCTGTTTGTTCTGAATCTAATTTTATTTGGGGATTTGTTAAAATGATATTTCTTGTAAAATCCGAGAAAGGGTGAACTGAGAGATCATCATAATTTATTTTGTAAATATCTCTTTCATTTTGGTGGTTTTTTATCTGAATCTGAAATTGTGCAGTTCCTCCCGGTTCTGCTTCATTGGAAATATCTACCACAGCAGTAACTATTTCATTTTCTGCTAACACTATGGTCGGAATTATTAGCATTAATAACGTAATTAGAGATAATATTCTTAATTTCATTTTACTCCTTTGTAGTGGATTATTGTGGAGAATATAAAGATTATTGTGATTTTTTAAACTGTTTAACTTTTGTTTTATAAACTTTAAAACTAGGCGTTTTGAGAATATTTAAATAACTTAAAAATGCCCATTTATTATGGTGATTTGTAAAAAAGGACAGGCAGCTACCGAATTCTTAATTTCTTATGGATGGGTTATATTTTTATTGATAATGGGTGCTGTTTCTTTGATGTTATTTTTTGAATTTGATAGGGCTATGTTCGTTCGTGAAGAGTGTGTTATTGTCCCTGGTTTAAATTGTGGTGATATTCGCATAACTGAAGATTCAATGAGTTTGACTGTACTTAATGATGTTGGATGGGATTATAGCTCTATGCAAATAACTCATGCAGATTGTAATATTCCTTCTTATGATGAATATTTTGAAGTTGGGAAATATGTTACATTTACTTTAGCTGATTGTGATTTTGAAGGCGGAGAATTATTTGAAGAAAATGACGTTTTTGTAACTTATACTCTTGAAGAAAGTAGTGTTACTCATACTAAATCTGCAAATATTGTAAGTGTTGTTGAAGGTGGAACTACTCAAAGATATAGTGGAGATGGAGGTTCTGGTGGTGGAAGCCCTGGAGGAGATTGGAATGGTGGAGGGAATGATGGAACCTATGATCCTAATGCCGATGGAGCTACTTTGTTGTTGTGTGATTTTGATGTTGATTTTAATTGTGTTGGTGGAAACCCTTTAAGTGAAATTAATGTTACTTTAGTTAATGGAGTTAATGGTCAAGCTGCATTTGTTGAACAAAAAACTAATTTGATTTCTAATGGTGATTTTGAAGGAACATTGCCTGTTTATTGGTATCCCTATGTACAAAATAGTGCTGTTATTTATGTTGGAACGAACGACAAATTTTCTTATAGGGGAGATACAAGCGGAGTGACTACTCGCGCAGGAAATTTATTTTGGCCAGGTTTTTGTGATGAAATTACTTGCAGTTACAAAAGTTACTGCACTTGGGATTCGGTAAATAAAAAATGCAGTTACTCCAGTGCATGTGTAACTGACTGTGGAAACCATGTTTGTGGAGCTAAACCTGATGTTTATAATGAAGGAGATACATTATGTGCACAAAATACCAATAAAGTAATGTATGGCGGAATCAGATATGGGAGTTCTGGTTCTAACCCCTTATTTTCACATTTTAATTTAAATTATGACCAAGATTATAGTCTAAGTTTTATGTACAGGGGAAGTTTTCCTTCAGATTTAATGTTACATGTTTGCTATACTGTGGGGTGGTGTTCTATGGGGATGAATTATCCTTCAATAAATTGGAATTATATTCTTGCAGGAGACTATTCTTCTTGGCAATATTACTCTGACGATATTTATGTAGATAATAATTTTGAAACTGCTTGTGGCGGAGCATCTTGTTTTAGAGAATTGGCAATTGGAAAATTCCCTTATAGTACTTCTCAACCTGGAGGAGATACATTTTATTTAGACAATGTTCAACTTGAAAAAGGAAAGATTGCAAGTCCCTTTGCTGGTGATGGTGGTGATGTTTTGAAATATCCTGCAAATTCAAATACTCTTGATCTTGAAAAAGGGACTGTCGAAATGTGGGTTTATGTTAATGATAAAATAAAAGATGTTGCACAAAATAGATATGTTTTTGCACACAGAGGGTCGTGCGGTTCTGGTTGTTATTCAAACAGGATGTCTTTTGGACATTTGAGCAGTGGCGTTTGGAATTTCGCAATTTCCAATTCTTCAGGCGCAGGTAGTTCAATTTCTTTGCAAGATAATTTGGTTGAAGGGTGGCACCATTTTGCAGTTACTTGGAATAAATATGCTGAAGGAGGGTATATTGAAATGTTTATTGATGGGACCAGTGTTCAAAAAAATATAAATATTGCAAACCGCCTCCCTGATAATTATGAAGATGGAATTTATGTAGGTGGTTGGGGTTCAACTTATGGGTGGATAGATACGGTGGTTGATGAGTTTAGAATAAGTGATATTGTGAGGTATACGTGATGAATAAAAAAGGACAGAGTGCTTTAGAATTTATTATGACTTATGGTTGGGCATTAGTTGTGTTGTTGTTAGTAATTAGTTCTTTATGGTTTACTTTTGGCGGAGATAAATTCTTTGTTAATGAAAAATGTATGATGGGTCCTGGATTTTTATGTAAGGATTTTTTAGTTGATGAAGGTTCTGTGCAGATATTAGTTAAGAATTCACAAGGAAAAAATTTAGATAGTTTTTCTTTTGATGTCCCTTCATGCACTGTTGGATCAGATACTCCTTCTATTTTGAATGGAGATGAAAAGAATTTGAGTGTAAGCGGGTGTACTTTTGCTGATGATGTTTTTGAAGGTCCTTTGAATTTTGAATATAGTTTTGATGGAAGTAGTATTGGACATTCGAAGGTTGCAGATATTACTGCAATAGTTCAAAGTGGAAATTCTCAAGGATATAGTGGAGATGGAGGTTCTGGAGGCTATGTTTCTGATGGAGTTACACAATTATTGTATAAGTTTGATGAAGGGGATGGTGTGATTATTAGAGATGAAACAAGCAATGGTTATGATGGAAATTTAATTACAATTGGAGATTTGGTTGATAATAGAGGTGCTGAAACTGGAGATTTGCTTAATTTTAAAAACCCACGTGGATTTGATGGTGTGAATGAATCGTATGCACATACAGGAAATTATTCCTTTTATCATGAACAAAATCATGCTGTTTTTTCAAACGAGTTGATTCCTATTGATATGAACACTGAATATAATCTTGAAGGATGGTTTATGAAATATGGTTCCGGAGAGAGTATAACTTATTTTGGATACGTCCCTTACGATGAAAATAAAAATAATATAGTTAGAAGATATGTATTGGATATTGCTGGAAGTGAAACTACTTTGTATGAAGATGTCAATGCTACAGATACTATTTTGAAAGTTGTCAATGCTACTGGGTGGAGTCCAAGGTATGATTCATATGTTGCATTTAATACTGATAATTCTGGAAGTTTTAATGATATGCCTAATAGTAATTTAAGTAATCGACTGGGCGTTAATACTTCCTGCACTATTACTGTGGTTGATAACACTGATCATTGGGAAGTAAATTTATGTGGTGGACAGACTGTCGGTGTAAGTGCGGTTGCTGAAACTAATGTTAGACAACATGTTGATGGTGGAACTTATATGTATACTGCTGCTTCATATGACAAACTTAACACTTCATGGACAAAATATTCTTCTACTACTTTTGGAGAAGATACTAAGGGTAATAATTTAAGCAAGTGGTGGAGAGGAACAAAATATGCAAAGATTATGTTTTTGATGAATTATGGAGATAATTTAGGCAATTCTAAAACTAGAGTTGATGATATACTTTTGACTGCTGACCCTCTGCAGTATACTAATAAAAGGGATATAGGTTATTACGGTGGTGCGGTTGATTTTAATGGTTATGAAGATAAGATTGAAACAGGAGTTAATGGAACTGATTTAAATACGATTGGAAATGGGATGATCACAGTTGAAGCTTGGATTAAACCAAGAAGTTTACCTGATCCAAATGTTGTAGGACGATTTTACAGAACAATAGTTGGAAATTGGAAGTGGAATAAAGGTGGGTGGCTTTTAAGAGTAAATAATAATCGAGATTTATTATTTCATATTTCTGATGGCAACGATAGTGATGGACAGAGTACCGCTATTTGTTCTGGAAACTTAAGTGTGCAAGAAGGAGTTTGGCAACATGTTGCAGGTGTGTGGAATGGTACTGAAGTGCGAGCATATATTGATGGAGTTGAATGTGGCTCTCAACCCTTTAGTAATTATGTTGAATCACCATTAGAAGTAACTATTGGTTGGAGCACAATCAATAACAATTTACCAATTTATTTTGATGGCTTAATAGATGAAGTAAGAATAAGTGATTACGTTAGGTATTCATAATAGAAGTTATGTGTTCGTTCTTTTCTAATCTAACTACATTATCTACAAAACTTTCTACTTTAGGATCGTGAGAAACAATTATTGTTTGTTTAGTGTTAAGTTCTTCTAATATGTTTCTCATACGTTCTAATTGTTCTTGAGAGAATCCGTCTGTTGGTTCATCAAGCATTAAGAGGTTCTTTGTGTTAATTGTAGTCATTAGAGTGTTTAATACTTGATTTAATGCTAATCTGTATGAAAGTGCAGCCGCAGTCTTTTCTCCTCCTGAGAGATGTAAATAATCTGTTTCGTGGCCATTCTGTTCAATGATTGGGGTGAATTCTTCATCTAATCTTATTTTAATTGATTCTGAATCTACCAACATGGAAAACCATTTCTGAATTAAATTTTCTAGTTCAGAATGAACTTTTAGCATGATGTTCTTTTCCATTAAAATTGTCATGTTGATGAATTGTTTTTCTAACCACTCTCTTATTTGCATTAGTTTTGCAATATTGCTTCTTGCAGTTTTTTTAGAATTTACCTCTTTTTGTATTGTTAGGATGATGTTAGTTAAGGTGTTGAGTTCTGCAGTCATGGAAGCATTTTTTATTTCAAATTCTTTTAATTGGTTGTTTATTGTTTCTAGTTCTTGTTTTTGTTTGCTTGTATCAATTGTTGTTAGAATTGGTATTTTTGGTTCTAATAATTGTTTTTTGTCTGTAAGCTCACTTATTTCTTTTTTAGTAGATTCAATCAAAGGCGTTAGATTTTCTAGTTCTTGTTTTTTGTTTGAAAGGTTTTTTTCTTTTAATTCTACTAGTCCTTGGTTGTGAAGGTTTTGTTGAATCTGTAATAGTTCTTGTTTCTTATTTGTTAATTCTTGGTGATTTTCTGTTAATGTTCTCTTTAATGCATCTAATTCTAGGTCTAATTTTTCTGCCTTAGACGTCTCCTCTTTTGTTATTTTGTGTTTATGTTCTCCTTCTACTGTCTGTTTACATAGTGGGCAGTTATCTAATGCATTAATTTTATGGCAAATTTCTTCATGACCTTTCTTTAGTATTTCTAGCTCTGCAGACCTTCTTTGTGAGAATATGTTCTGGTCTTCCAGTGTTTTGATTTGAGTTTGAAGAATTTCTATTTTATCTTTTAATGAGGGGTCTGAAACTGGTAAATTTTTTACCTCCTCTGTTAGTTCTGCAAGTTCTTTGTTTAAACTTCCTAATTTAATTTTATGGTTTGAAAGGGCTTGAGTTTTATGAGTTAGTGAAAGAATTGTTTTTTCTAGTTCATGTTTTAGTTGATCTACTTCTTTTTGCTTTTGTTCTAATAATGATATTTCTTGTTTTTTAATTTCTATTTTGTTTTTTTCTTCAGTTATTTGTGGTTGAATTTTAGTTATTGAATTTGTTAATTCTTCTTTCCTTTGAGTTTTTTCTGCAAGTTCTTCTTGTTTTTGTTCTAAGTCTGCAACACTTGCAGCAATTTCTTTCGATTTTTGTTTTAATACAGTTAAAAATAATTGCGCATTATCCCTTACTTTTTTGTATTTATCTATTCCGAAAACCCTTCTTAGTATTTCTAATCTTTCTTCTTTTTTACCTAAAAGAATTTCTTTCATTTTTTCTTGAGGAGAATAAACTGTGTAATGGTATACAGAAGATTTGGTTTTTGTTAAAAGGTCCTGAGGATAGTTTAGAAGTTCTATTACTTTTTGCTTTAATTCCATCGCTGTTAATTCATGTTTGTCGTTTCCAATGGTAATTTGTCCTGATTCTTGAGAAACAGAGGTTGGCGTTTTTTTGAGGTTTCTTTTAATGATGATTTCCTTTTGGTTTATTTTGAAGGTTAATTCTACGGATCCTTCTGATGCTCCTTGCCTTAGGAGTGCTTTTCCAGGTAATTCGTGGCTAATTCCAAATAATGCAAAATCCATTGCTAAGAGTATGGTTGATTTACCTGATCCTATGTTTCCAGAAAGTAATGTGGATCCTTCTGGAAAAGAAATCTCTTGTTGTTTGTATGAGCGAATGTTTGTTAGTTTTATTTTCTTTACTATCATTGATTAAATACATCCCTTAAATTAAATATCTCTATTAAATCTTTTTTAATTCTGCTTTCAAAATCTATGTTTTTTTCACCTTCTAATTTTTCCTTGTTTAGTGAAGTCATTAATTGTGTTGTTAACAATTCTTGATTTTCATTTAGTTGTATGTCTGGAATTTCTATTTGCCCAATATGTTCTTTGATGATTGAATCTTCAACTTCTTCAATAGTTCCTTCTTTTATTTTTATTTCTGAGAATTGTTTGGTTTTTAATTTTGAAGTGTTCTTTAGAATTATGTACGCATTGTTATTTTCTAGTATTTTTTTGAATTTAATATCTGAGGCTTTCCCTGCCTTTAATGTTCCTGCAACTCTTAAGGTCACTATGCAATTTTCTATGTTTAATTGATTTAGATTTTCTTTGATTTCTTCTGCTACTTGTTCCGAAGTTTTATCGTTAGCATTAATTTTTAATGAAACTGTTTCTTTTAGTTTAATTGGAGTATGTGTTAAAGTTATTTCATTATTTGGGTTTACGTTTGCTATGTAGAATCCTCCTTGTTTTAATTCTTCTAATTCTTTGAAATTATTAGGGAAGAGAGGTCCAGGATAGGTAATCAGGGGGTGTTCTGAAGTTGATTTTTGATGAATAAAATGGGGATGTCCTCCAGGATAGTAGTTGAAATTTTTTGGTAATAGTGTTAGAGGTTCTGAAGGAACCTTTTCCCAATCATTTGTTGAGGGTTTTAATTCTGTTAATAATGTGTGAAATAAAAATATTTTAAAATTTGGAAGATTCTCTAGTTCTTCTTTATTTGATAGTTCTTCATACTTTAATTTTTCTAATCCTCCGGATAATCCACAAATTCCAGTTAATGCAATTTTTTCTTGATTAGGTAATTGGTGATATGTTATTTCTAATTTTTTTGTATTTTCATTGTATTTGTAAACATTTGTGCAGAGTCCTGCATTTTCTAAGACGTCTAACATGGTTTTTCCTGAGGGAGAATAATCGTGGCTTCCTGGAATTATGTATGTTGGAATATTGTTTTCTTTTAATTGTCTTAAAGAAAGAGCCACTTGTTTTAGTGCATCAACTGAAGGGATGGAAGTATTAAATAGATCTCCGGCTATTATTAAAAAATCTAATTTTTCCTCTATGATTTTATTTATTGCCTTTTCAAAACTTTTTATTGAAAGTTCTTTTAATTTGTCTTCTTTCCAACCACCAATATGGCAGTCAGCTAAATGAGCAAATCTGAATTTAGAGCTATCTAGCTGTTCGTTCATATGTTGTCCCCCTGCTAGAATTTTGTGTTTTGGGTGTTTTATATAGATTTATTGGGTGAAAGAAGCATTTAGAATAATAATCATTACTCTATGATTATTTTTTCACCATTTCTCATTAGGTGAAGATCTCTGTCCATTTTGTAACCCATTTCAATACCTAAGTCGCATGCAGGTTGCATAAGTTTGTCAAATCCATGACAAGGAATTATATTTTCTGGGTTTGTTAAATTGATCATTTCTCTGATATCTTCTTTAGCACAATGTCCTGAAACATGAACATCTTTGAAGATTCTTACTCCTAAATCTTTTAGTTGAGTTTCCATTCCTGCCCTGTTTGTTAAGTTAGGTTCAACAGGAATTAATCTGTTTGAGAAAATTACTTGGTCTTCTGAGTAGAATTTAAATTTAGTTTCTCCTCTAACCATTCTTGAAAGAACTGAGTTTGTTTCTCCTTGTCCCCCAGTACAAACAATGATATAATTTTCTGGTCCTTTTTTGTTAATTTCTGCAAGTTTTCTATT
>CAZRZP010000015.1:304-8125 GCA_964604645.1 uncultured Methanosarcinales archaeon | reverse complement strand
AAAAGTCGTGTAGCAACTTTTCCTTTAACGACTTTCCTGGCAAATAAGACATAATAATATCAGAAACATCTTCTGAGAAAATTTGTTTCAAATAGGTAAATGACAATCTCATTTCATACATTTTTCCTCGAATTTTCCCAATCTCGTTTCTTGCTCCAAATTTAAAATCATCTGGAGCATAAGATTCTAACCAGTTTAATGCACATTGTGCCCTTGTTTTAATTCTTGAAGATTTTATCCCTTTTGTTGCCTTTTCTATGTCTCCTTCGTGAATTTGTACTAATGTTGTTAAATGCCTGAAAGTTATTTGTTCTCCAAATTCTTTAGGAATATCTTTACATGATAATTCATAAATTCTTTTTTGTTTTTTAGATTCTTTTTCTGTAACTTCTTCTTTGTTAAAATAAATTCTTTCACATTTATCAAAATCTTCATAAATTTTTAATGTATCTAAATCAAAACTAATTTCAAATGTTTTATTTGGTTGTGTTCCTGCAAAAAGATATGTAGCTACATCTGGTTCATAAATTTTCATAACATCTTCTGGCAAGGTAACTACGCCTCCCGAACTTGTGAATTGTTTTCCTCCCTTCATTGCGATCCATTCGTATGCCCTGTAAGTTGGTGCATTAAAATTCCAGATTAATGGAGCTATCTTCTTAGAAGTGTCGTATGAGCCTCCAGCTGCAGAATGATCCTTTCCTCCGGGTTCGAAATCTACTTGTTCGTAGTTCCATCTCATCGGCCAATCCACCCTCCATAAAAGAGCAACATTACCTACTTTTCTAAAATCAAATTTGTTTGAATGATTACATTTACATTCATAATGAATTTCATATTCTCCATTGTATTCTAATATGTTTGTTGTGTTTTTCCAACATTTTTCGCAAAAAACTTCTATTGGTAACCATTCTTTTGCTAAAGGTTCTTTTCTATGTTTGTTCAATACTTCTGCAATTTTTTCTTTATTGTTTAATGCTTCTTTAATATGTTCTGCGTATTTACAATCTTGGTACATCTTTCCTTGATAAATAAATTCAATGCCCCAGTCTAATTGTTCAATTGCTTGTTCTAATTCTTTTTCGAAATATTCTGAATAAGATTTATAACGCCCATGTGGATCTGGAACTTTGCATAAGGGCATTCCCAAATATTGTTTAAAATCTTCTGGAAAATCTTTGGGAACTTTTCTAAATGCATCAAAATCATCCCATGAATAAATGAAACGTACTTTTTTCCCTCTTGATCTTAATGCCTTTGCTACTTGTGCAGATGTGATTATTTCTCTAAAGTTTCCAATGTGCACGTGTCCTGAAGGACTTATTCCTGCTGCAACTACATAGGAAGGTTTGTCTCCTTTTTCTTTGATTATCTTTTCTGCAGTAACATCTGCCCAATTCATTAGATTTTCAGCCATGTGAGGGTTTATAATAAGATTACTTAAATAGCTTTTGAAATTGGCCTAAAATAGCTAAAAACAGCAAATAGAGGCTATATTAACGAAATCTTTATAAAAGGTATTGGGTTTTAGTTCATTGAAATCATGAGATATAGACGCTGTAAAGTGTTTTCATGATTATTAAAACAAAACGAGGTAATAATAAAATGGCAGAAATGTTAGTTGTAAGAAGTAAGGTAAAGGAAGCGGCTAAAGGAATGAACGTAGCTGGAGACTTTGCAGACTGTTTAAGCGAAAAAGTTCAAGCATTAATCAATGATGCTTCTAGAAGAGCTAAAGAAAACGGAAGAGCAACCGTTAAAGCAAGAGACCTTTAAGTCTCTTGATTTTTTCTTTTTTTTAATTAATTTTTTAAAGTTTAATTCTAAGTTTATAATATGAGTAAAGTAAAGGGGTCAAGAACTGAAAGAGAACTATTACATATGTTCTGGAAACATGATTGGTTCTGTATTAGAATTGCCGGTTCTGGAAGTATGCCTTTTCCTTGTCCTGATTTGTTGGCTGGAAAAGATGGGAAAAGTATTGCAATTGAATGTAAAAGTGGAAAAGGTAAACAAAGAAGATATATTTCTAAGGAACAGATTGAAGAGTTGGAAAGTTTTTCAAAAGGATTTGGTGCAGATGCATGGGTAGGTGTTCGTTTTGATGGGAAGAAATGGGCTTTTTTGAAACCCTCTCAACTTGGAAGAAGTAAAGGGTTGGAGAATTATTATTTCGATAAAGAACTTGTTGCTTCTTATGGAATTTCTTTTGAGAGTTTAATCGGATAAATTTCGAAAAAAATACTGGAAGCTTTTAATTAAATAAAATTTAATTTCTTTTATGTTGCTTCGAATAGGAGTATTGTTTATTTTACTTAGTAGTTTTGTTAGTGCGGAAATTACAGAAGTCATGTATAATCCTGTTGGAAGCGATAATAATGGAGAATATGTGGAAGTTTTATTTGATGTTGGAACTAATTTAGAAGGATGGATAATTCGTGACGGAGATAGTTCTGATGTTTTAGTTTTATTGAATGGTTCTGGAAATAGTAAATTGAATTTAATTATTGAAGAAGAGTTAGTTGGTTTTGAATTGAATTTGAATGAAGTTAGTGTTTATAGTGTTGGAAAAGCGATTGGGAATGGATTAGGAAATAGTGGAGATGAAATCTATTTACATGACACTGATGCAAATTTAATTTTTGAAAGGAGTTATAATGGTGATTTAGCAAATGGAAATGGAAAGGCCTTATGTTTTGATGAAGTTACTCTTGAATGTGATCCTAGTCCTGGGAGTTATGGCGTTGTTGAAGAAGGCGGTAATGAAAATAGTTCTGATGAAATTAGCGAAGATGAAAAAATTAACAAGAGTGAGAGTAGTTGGATAAGAATTAATTATGTAGAAGTTCCAGAAAATAAATGTGGAAATTTAAGAGTAGGTATAGAATTATGGAATAATAGAAATAAAAAAGAGGAGATTTCTGCATATGTTCGAGAGGTTAATGAAATTAGTTCATTGAAGATTAATCCCCAGCGAGGACAGAGTATTGAACTTCCTGTAGCGACTTGTGGAGTGATTAATGCTGTTGAGGGTGAATATGTATTGGTTGTAGAAGGTTTCGGTGAGGAAGACTATAGGCTGATTTGGCTTGAATTTGAAGAAGCTCCTTTGGTTGTTGAAGAAGGCCCTAGAGTGAAATTAAATGAAAGAGAAAGCAATATAAACGAAGAGAAAGAGGAAGTAATTATATCGACTATCCCAATAGAAGATGAAAATAAGGATTTGACTCTTTATTTGAGTTATTTTGTTGGAGGATTAGGGCTGTTTTATTGGCTCAAGAAGGATTAAAATGGAAGAAGTAAAAACAAAAATTAAAGTAAGGGCAATTATGGAAATAATGGGATCCCCTGAAGAACATGTTAATAAAACCATGAATATGGTTGTTGAAAAATTAAAAAAATCAGATTATTTTGAGTGTATTAGTGAAAAGGTATCTGAATCAACTAAAATTGAAGATAGGCCTTTTTGGAGTAAATTTGTTGAAGCAGAATTGGAGTTTAAAGAACTAGATATGATTACAGGGTTTTGTTTTGACTTTATGCCCAGCACTATTGAAATTTTAGAACCTTCAAAGGCAGAATTTGATAGAGAAACTATGAATAATCTTTGGAATGATTTAATTGCTAGACTACATCAATATGATATGCTTGTAAAAAATCTTCATGCAGAAAATGTAGTTTTGAAAAGAGAAATGGAAAAGTTAAGCGTTAAAGCTGGACAACCAAAACCTACTGAAGCTGTTGTTGAAAAAGATGAAGAGAAAAAAGAATAATTAATTATTTTTTATTACATCTGAGAATTTCTTTGTTTTAGTTTTCTTCTTTTTACCTGATAATATGAATACTAATATTGCTATCACTAATAGCGGAAGTATAATTGCAACTATTGGAGCTGCATTCTCTTGTGCTTCTTCTTGATATTCTCCTGCTAAATCCCAAGGAATTACGTCTTGTACTGGAGATGCTGTTTCTGTTGTTTGTTCTGTCTCTGTGACGGTTACTTCTTGTTCAGGAAATGATTCTGTTTTAATTGTTTCTTCTATTATTATCTCAATGTTTAATGGGGAAGAATATTCTTCATTGTAAATTATTAAATCTCCAGAGTAATAATCTAGTGTAGGTGTTTTATCTTTATTTATTGAAAGATATATAGAAAAGTTTGAAAGCGGTTGGATTGAATTGATTGATTTTTGTTGTAATGAAATTATTTGGTTTAGATTTCCTGTTAGTTTTATGTTTAAATTGTTTAATGTGGTCTCTAATTTATTGTACATGTAAAGATTCCCTTCTTCTGAATCTTCTTTATTGATTTGTTTAATTAATTTAGAACCTTCGATTCTAAATCCAATGGGATCTTTTAGACCTTCTTGATTTTGAGTTGTTTGATTGGATTTATTGGATTCTTCTTGAGTTATTTGTTCTTCTACTAATATGGGAATTGTGTATTCTTTTGAATTAGAAATAAATTTTATTTCTGAAGTAATTGCATTTGTAGTGTCGTAAGAAAATGTGAATGTTCTTGGAATGTTTGAAGTTAATGTTTGTTCTGTAATATATGGGTGTGTGATGTATTCTGGCAATTGGAAGGCTATTGGTTCATCTGTTTGCGATTTTGCAGTTATTTGAATTTGAGCTTGTTTGTCTAAATTCAAGTAGAAAAATCCAGGAGTGATTGCTATAGTTGGTTGAGAATTTAATATTGATATTGGTTCTTCTTGAGTTACTTGTTGTAAAACGTTATTGATTAAAAATGATTGATCTTCAATTTTTAAAGTGTAATCTCCATCTTGAATTGTTTGAGAAATTTCAAAGTATAAAAAATAATGATTTGGAGAAATTTCTTTTAGAAATGGTGCCAAGGGTTGTAAAATATTTGTTGAAGAATAAAGTTTAATGTCTTGGGGCTTTAGAGGATTTATTGGATTCTTTAAAATTATTTCTGTTTGATAAACTTCTCCTTGAGAAAGTTGAGAAGTTAAAGGCGTTAATTGGATTAAGTCGTCTGTTTGTGCGAAAACTAAATTACATAGAATTGTAAAAAGAAAAAGAAAAACTAAGGCTTTCTTCATTTTCCACCAAGAAGTTTTCTTGCTTCACTTAAAGATTTTTCAAGTTCTCTTTCTGCTGAAGATTTACCTTTTTTTGGAGGCGCCCTTCTTGCTTGGAATTTTGGTTGTGGCGAACCAAATCCTCCTGTTGGACCTTTTGGTTTGAATACTGGGGCGTTCCCAAATGTTCTTTTTGGTTTTGGTTTCTTATTAAAATAACTCTTGAATGCAATAAATGCTGCAATTCCAACAAATAATATGATTAAGAATACTAGGAAAATTGTTCCGAATCCACTTTTTTCTTTTTGAGGTGCTAAGGACTCACATTCACAGTTGTAATTACAAATTTCTCCAGATAAACATGCGGAATCATCATAACCATCGCATTCTTCTCCAGCTTCTTGAATATCATTTCCACAATACGCTGAAGCTGTAGTTTCTCCACAATCTAGAGAACATGAAGATTCTTCTGAAGGTTGACATACATTGTCTCCACAGAAACAGTCATTAGGGCAATTTTGGTTTGTTTCACCAAAACTATAATCACAAACACCGTCTTCAATACAAAGATCCTGAGTTGTGGTTTCACAATCAGAAGGGCAGGAATATTCATTCTCTGTCAAAGGATTACAGATATCATCTCCGCAAATACTTTCATCTGTGCTATCGTCACCTGGAGGCGTTAATGTTTCTGGTAAATCTACAGAAGCACCTGCAAATGCAGTGTAAAGAATCAGAGCTGTAGTCGCTTCATCTGCATCCCATGCACCTTCTTGATTTACTGAAGATTCTAAATAATCGATTGCTAAAGTAATTTCTTCTGTTGAAGCTGATGCAATTAAACTCATTAAGGCCATTCCTGTTTCAAAATTATTTTTGTTAAAGCTTCCATCCAATCTTTGTATGTCTAATAATTCTTGTAAGTATTTTGTTTTTTTACTTGGATCTGTTGTTGAAAGATAAAGTAAAGAAGTGTCTACTGGTTTTAATGAATCATAAGTGTCTAGTAGGTAAAGGTTTGTGTTTATTTCTGAATTTTTATTTGTTAATACCCAGTTAGCCCATAATGAAGTATCTTTGTGGCATGTTGCTCCTTGTTTATGGCATGCATTAGGAATTTGTGTTTTGTATTTAGAAGTGGTTGCTTGTTCAGTTACATAATATGAAGAGCCTGAATTGTAAATTATTGAAATTGTTGTTCCTTCTCCAATTGAAGAACAATCAATTGTTAGTTCAATTAAAGGATTATTATCTATTAGATTATTTCCTGCAACACATCTGTTTAAATCAAAGAATGTTGGAGGTTGGCCTGCAGTACATCCAGGGAATGTTCCTTCATCAACTTGAATGTCTACTTGTTCTAAAGTTTCTCCAGCAGGATACGCAATTGTACATGTTTTATCCTGTGCTGAAGTGATGATTTCTAACCACCAGTTTCCTGCTAAACCAGTTCCTAATTCTGATTCAATATAAGATTCTATTTCTGAAGTGTCTTCGCCATAGTTGGATAATGCCCAGTATGCAATTGCAGTGTCTTTAATGTTACAATTTCCTTTTGGAAAACATGCTACTGTGTCCTTTTTTTCTGATTGAATATATTTTATTGCTTGCATACCATATGAATTACCGTAACCTGCAAGTTTCATAGCCATTGCGTAAAAAGAAGTTGCAAAAATACTATCGTCACAGTTTCCGCCTTGACAATGTTCAATTAACCACTCATAACTTGCTGTTGGATCAAACTCATCTGGTTCTTCTTCTGCTAATGCAAATGGAGTTAATAGAGATAGAATTAATATTGATGTTAATATAGCTGCTAACTGTTTTTTATTCATTAAAATAACCCCTTTTTGTTAAGTATTAAATTTGAAAGGGTATTTAAATAACTTTCTATGTAATGAGGGTAGAGGGCTTAAGATGGCAAAGAAATTAACGTTTGGAGAAGTAATTGGAAAAGGTAAAAGGGGCGTAGTTAGAGAGTGTACTTTTGATGGAAAAAAGTGTGCTGTTAAGGTTCCTACTGTTGAGAGTGATGCTATTTGTAGAATTTCTAATGAAAGTTATTGGTTGAAACGATTAAATGAGTATGGAATTGGCCCTAAATTTGTTTATGCAGATGATGAAGTATTAGTTATGGAATTTTTAGATGGAGTTCATTTAGTTGATTACTTGAAAGTTGAAAAAGATGATAAAAAAATTAGAAAAGTGTTTAAAAAAATATTGAAAGAGTGTAGAGTTATGGATAAGTTGAAAGTAAATAAGTTAGAAATGCATAGAATTACTAAGAATGCTATCGTTGTAGGTAATGATGTTGTGTTGATTGATTTTGAAAGATGTAAAAGAGTTTTGGTTCCTAAGAATGTTACTCAGTTTTTTCAGTTTTTAATTAAGAGGGGTTTTGTTGATGGTTCTAAAATTTTGAAAGATTTGAAAAGATATAAAGAAGATAATTCTGAAAAAAACTTTAAGGTTTTGGAGAAGTTTGTTTAGGTTTTTTCTTAACAACTTTCTTTTTAGAAACTCTCTTTCTTGTTGTTTTTTTCTTAACAACTTTCTTTTTAGAATTTTTTTGGGCTTCAAATCTCATTTTAATTAACGTATAATTTAGAGGATTCTTTATTTTTGAACATAACCCGTCGGGAGAACATATGCCCAATGCTTTGTAATATCCTTCGTTTGCACAGTTTGGAGGGAGTAGCGAAGCTGAACGATTAACTGCATTTAATTGTGCTATAAGATATCCTTCCCTTACAGGATCTCCATTTTTCTTATT
>CAZRZP010000015.1:0-214 GCA_964604645.1 uncultured Methanosarcinales archaeon | reverse complement strand
TAAACTTTTTAAGAAATTAAGTAAAATGAATAAAGACCTTTTCTTTCCGTCTTCTTTTATTCCTTCTAATGCTTTCTTTACACAAGGAGGATAATATTCTTCTTTTACTAATTTATTATCTACAACTACTGCTTCAAAGTTTTTCTTTTCCGGTTGTGCAAAATAATCTTTTCCTTGAACAACTATTGTGGACTTTCTTGTTAATTTAGAATCT
>CAZRZP010000014.1:0-8244 GCA_964604645.1 uncultured Methanosarcinales archaeon | reverse complement strand
ACAAAATGTAAAGATTCTGCAACTTTGCAGACCTGTAGCAATAAAGCTTGGAAAGATTCTGCTTGTGGAGCAGGTAAGATTTGTGAAGTTTCCAGCGGAATTGCTAAATGTGTACCTGCTGCTGCAAAGAAATTAGGTGATGTTGTTGGGACAGATGGTAAAGTTAATACCGGAGATGCAATTCAAGTATTGCGATATTCTCTTGGTTTAAGATCTTTAACCGCTGAAGAAAAGAAAGCGGCCAATATTAACTGTGATAAAGATGCAAATGGTGATGACAAAATTAACACTGGCGATGCCATTCAAATATTACGATTTAGTTTAGGTTTAAGGGGCGAGTTGAAATGTCCAGTTAGTTAGGTGATATAAATGAAAAAAATAATTATTTTCCTTGCAATGGTTCTTTGCCTACCAATGGCATTTGCCGCTTTGGTTGATGTAAGCTGTCCTGCTTCACTTGACTCAGGGGTTCAGGGTGTATGTACTGTTGACACAGAGACTGAGTTTAACGATGCTAAGTTTGGTGGTTTAGATTTTACTCTAACTCTAACTGATTTAACATTGGACGGTTCTGTCGCTTCTGATTTTGGCACCTTATTGGGGAATACACAAACAGGTAAGTATGGGTTAACTTATGATTTTAGTACAAAGAAAGATGGAGTTAAAAAGTTAGCGAAGATTCCAATAAAACTTACAAAAGCTGGCACATTAAAACTATCTAATATTGTTTTTTATGATGAAAATTCTGCTGAAACAAAAATTGCAGATGTAACTAAATCTGTTGCTTTGAAGGCTGCTTCTGCCTGCACCGCTAATACAGAAACTAAATGTTCTAATAAACAGATTCAAACTTGTAAAGCTGATGGCAGTGGTTTTGCTGCAGCTAAGGATTGTCCGAATGGTCAAAGTTGTGATGCTGGAACTAAGAAATGCAAAGCTGATGCTCCTGTTGCTTCTTGTTCTGACAGTATAAAGAATCAAGATGAAACTGATGTTGATTGTGGTGGAAGTTGTAGTACCAAGTGTGCCGACACTAAAGTTTGTAAAGATGATACGGATTGTACTTCTACGGTTTGTACTGCTGGTAAATGTGCTCCTAAACCTGCTGCTAAATGTAAAGCTGGTACTAGAAAATGTGACCTTAGTGACCCAACTAAAACTAATTCTTGGTTGTGTGATGCCAAAGGTGTTTACTCTTCAACAGATAAATGTGTGGGGGGCTATACTTGTCAAGGTGCAGATGGAAGTGCAAAGTGTGCTTGTCCTACTGGTAAAACTGAATGTACGGTAAGTAATCAAAAATCTTGTGTTGATACTCAAACGAATGCTGCTAATTGTGGTGGGTGTGGAAATTTAGATAAAAAATATATCTGTGCTAAAGATCAAGTGTGTACTGCTGGTGTTTGTAAAGCTAAACCAGCTAAAACAAAGCAGCAATTCCTTGATGAAGTGGGTAAGGTTTATGATAGTGATGCTGCCGGAAAAAAATCGTGGACTCCTGGTTTTATTTCAAAATTGGCTAGTCTATTAAAAAGCTGGTTTAAATAATTACATGTATGACAAAAACAAAAAAGAAGTCTGGAAAGAGGTCATCTAATTCTACTGCCGCTAGATGGGCGAAAAGAGTGGCTAATCCAACTTCTAGATTAAGACCAACTGCAAGACTTCCAACTCATACTAATAAACCTGTTCCCATCGCCGATAAGGGAGAAGCTAATAAACAATTGATTATTGTTGTTATTACTATTGTTTTAATTATGGGGTTAGCTTCGTTATTATTCTTTACTGATGTTTTTGTGGGAAAGGCAATACATTTTGAAGATCTAAAAGATATTCCAGAAGGAGAAGCTGGTTTCTTTCTAACAGAAGCTACTTCTATTACTGGAGATGATATTACCTTACAAGTGATGGCTAATCCTGGTAAGGAAGGGCCTGGAGATGCGGAAACTGTTGCTGTTTCTTTTACTTTAGATATTGGTGATTTGCAATTAAAAGATACTTGTGATAAAAGCGTAATAAGTTCAACTGGTTGGGGAAATAATTTCTTGAAAGTTAGTTGTGCAAATAAAAAAATTACTTTTGAACATGCTACTTTAAATTTTAAGAATGCAAAAAAGAAAGGGTTTAAGATTGCAGAATTGAAATTTTCAGGAAAAAGTAAAGATGGTAATGCATTAGGAGCGAATACTGATTTTCCTTTAAAGTTTGAAAAATTTGAAATATTAAGTATTGATACTCAGAAGAATTTGGTTAAAACTAAGAAAGATGCTACTATTAAAATCATTGATAAAAATGCTAAGAAATGTGGTGTAGAAAAAGCGAAATGTACTGAAAATGGAAATAATTTGAAATGTGTAAAAGCAGCTGGTGCAACTGAAGGTGTTTGTACTAAAATTACTTGTGCTAAACTTGATGGGGAATGTACGCATGATGGATCTGGTTTAATCTGTAAGAAAAGTTCAGGAGCATCAGTGGGAAAATGTGCTGAATGGAAACATACTTGTACTAAGAAAGGAGAAAAATGTACGGACTCTGACACTAGTAAACAATTAAATTGTCAAAAGAATGCTAATCAAAAAATAGGAATATGCGTAGAAATAAAAGGAGATCCTTGTAAAGATAAAAATACTGTTTGTACAATTGATGGTGCTGGATATCTGTGTAGAGAAAAAGGTAAAGATGGAAAAGGGAAATGTAAACTTGGTAAAAGGGGAACCAAAATATCTGTTCTGGCAGATGATACTTTATCTACCGCAAAAAATTCAAAATCTTTTAAGAGTAAGATAGTAGCTGATGCATCTTTGGGTAAACCATTAACTATTTACACAGTCTTACAGGATAAAGATGGAAAAACGTTATTATTTAAATCGGAAAAAGCTACGGCATTAAAAGCTGAGGAATCCTATGAAGCAACTACTAGTTATGGAAATATGGATAAGGTGGCTAAAATAAAAATATTTGCTTCAGATAAATTACCAAGTGAAGGTTGGGAAGCACATGCAAATTGGGAAATAACTAAATGAGATTAATAACTTGGTTAGTAATTGTACTTTTATCACTCTCTCTAGTTACTGCTGTTTCAATTACTTCCTCTAAAACTGATTATAATCATCCTGATGTTATCACTTTTGCAGTTTCACAATGCACTGGGACGAGTGTTGTACAAATCAAAAATACAAAATCTGGTTTTTTAGTTGATATGGATCAAGGTTCTGGAAACTGGAATTTTAATTACAACACGGATTCAGATTCTTCTAAAGCTAAATATGAAGCATTTGCCAGTTGTGATGATCTTACAAGCAAGACATTTCCATTCTGTGTTGATAAAGCTGGTTGTACTATAGCTCCTACTGACACTGGTGGAGGTTCTCCCAGTTCTGGTGGAGGCGGTGGTGGCGGTTGTTCAACTAAATGGCTCTGCGGTGATTGGTCGTTCTGTAACGCAACTTTACAACAGGGTAGAAGTTGTACAGATATTGGTTGTAAAACGGCTAAACCAAGATTAGAAAATAAAAGCTGTGCAGCTTGTGATGAAAGTTGGGTATGTGATCCATGGAGCGCATGTACTGGTTCACAGACAAGGATTTGCAGAGATGAACATAGTTGTGGATCTAGCTTAAAGAAACCTCAAGAATATCAAACTTGTAGTGTGAAGCAAGATTACGTCCCTCCTCCAAAACAAGATTATCAGAAACCAACTCCTCCTGTTGTACAAAAACCAGCACCTACAGAAAGTAAATTTGATTTCGATTTCAAAAAGATTTGGGAAGATTATATGGTTTACATATTAGGTAGTGGTGGTGGAATTATTCTGTTAATAATTATCTTAGTATTAGTTCATGTCTTAGGCGGCAAAAAGAAATTGGCGTTTCATCATCATGAATTAAAAGAATGGATGAAAAAAGAGGAAGCGATGGGAACTTCTTTAGAGGATATGAAGTCTATTCTTTCTGATCATACTGGTTGGAGTGTTGAAGAATTAGAGAGAACTTTTAGGGAGTTAGAGGGAGAAGGTTATACGCCAGGTCACGTTCCAGGACCTGGTCCGCAAGGTCCTGCGCCTCCTACGCCGCCTAATCAAGCTAGTTAGTTATTGATTGTAAATGTTTTTTCTGTGGCCTATTTTGGTTACTGATATTGTGTTTTCAGAAATATCTGCGATTATACGGTAATCGCCAACTCTTAATCTGTAGTCGTTCCTAAATTTTAAACGTTCAAAGTAATGGAAAGGATTTTCATTAGTTTCTCTTAATTTTGTTTTAATTCTCTGTTGGAGCTCTAGTGAAAGGTTTTTAAATTCTTTCACTGATTTTTTAGAAAATATAATTGAAAACATCAAATGTCCTCAAGATTGACAACATTTCCTTCTTTAATTTCCTGGCGGGATACTTCAATGTCTTTTTTTGTTTCTTCAGATAGTTCCAGAAAATCTTCATGAAAACATTCTTTAAGTGATTCTACTTCTTTTCTAAGTCCAATTATCTCTTGATGTATGGTTTCAAGTGTCGCTGTCGTCATATTGGTTAAATTATCTTGTTTTTTTTAAATTTATCTGTATCAAATCAAGCAAGTTAGTTATTGTTTTTCTTTATGGTATAAATCTAAAAATATCAGTTTTTTTTCATCTTGAATATATGCATATGAAAGACGAAATGAACCTAAGTAAACTTCTCTTGTTCCTTTTCTTGTAAATTTCATTGGTTTTCCAATTTCTGGATTTTCAATAATCTTACAAATCTGTTTTTTTATTTTATCTTGATCTGCTTTATTCTTTATTTTACGAAAAAGAGAAATAAACTGGGACGAACGTTCTATTGTTAACATTTTCACAATTCGTTCAAAAAATCGTTAACGGGCATAGATTTAAACTCTCCTCTGTCATAACTTTTCCATGCTTCTTCAGTTCTTCGAGCAAATTCTAAATCTTCTTCGATATTTTCGTCAAAATCTGCAACTGTTTTTAGGATAAGCTGCTTACCTGCTTTGATAACTACAAATTTTTCTCCTTCATGAAAATCCTTTCTCATCTCTAAAGGAATTACTATTTGTCCTTTTGAACTCATTTTTGTAATGTTTAATTCAGCCATTTTACTTCGTAAGACGCGTCTTACTTTAAATATTTTTCGTTTATATTTGTCTATTTTATAAATATTTTTTTACTTTTTTATTATTTCTTAATACTTACATTGTAGGTAATACTCTTTTGCTCTATTTGGCTTAAAGAAAGATTTATATATACTTACTATGTAAGTAGGAGTATAAATGGCCGAAAAACCGGTAGTAATGAACGATCGAGGCTCTCTTAACATACCTACTTCTATCTTCAAAAACCGTACTTTAAGTGTTTTAGAAGCGATGGTTGTTTACCTTAAAGACAAGAGAGGATTGAATTATGCACAAATTGGAAGGCTTCTGAATAGAAATGATAGAACGGTTTGGACGTGTTATAAGAGAGCATTACAGAAATTAGTGATAGATGACAACAAAAAGAAAAAGAAGAAATAGGAAAATAGAACCAATAAAAGCACAATGGGTGGTTTTGTTAGTAGTTACTGTTATGTTTTCATTGTTAACCGTTTTAGATTTTTCTTTTGAAAATGCTTTCACGGGAGCAACAAGTCATCAAGGTTTTGGTGGAAATCTTCCAAATGCGCCAATATCAACTACTTGTTTTGACATGAAGTTGTTAGATGGAACTGGTGACCTTGCTTCGCCGGATTTTCAAGATACAAGCCCAGGGGGACAACTACAAAAAGAACCATTAAGAAAATATTATACTCAGCAATATCGTAAACAGATTTGTGAAAATATGGGTTGTACTTTTATTGGGTTTGAAGGAACAGAAAAATTTAATTTTAACACTAAAATTGATTTAAGTAATGATGCATGCAAGGGCCTTCCAAAAAGATGTCCTGATAGTGCAAGCTACAAATTTGTTGGGAAAGAAGCTAATACAGCAAGAAGTTTATTATGTTCTCAAGCAAAATGTAATTACAAAGATGGCGGAAATATCTTTCCCACTAATGATAGGTGTGGTGAACCGCCAGCTTATTGCTATAATCAGAATGATGATGATGGGGACGGTTTTACTGACTGTGAAGACCATGACTGTGATTTAAGTATTAATTGTGCTAAAGAAATTTGTGATGATGGTAAGGATAATAATGCAAATAGCAAAATAGATTGTGATGATCAAGCTTGTTATGATAGTAATCTTTGCGACTCATTTTGTGATTCTTGTAATGATGATTGTATAAAAGTAAGTGAGAAATATCAGTGTGTTGAATGTGAATCTGATAGTACTTGTGAAAATAGTCCTGCATATGGTTCTGGATATGTTTGTAATAAAAATAAATGTGAAAAAGATACTTCTCAAGCAATTTGTGGTGGTTGTAATGATGATTGTGCAGAGAAAAATGGAAAATGGAGTTGCGTTGATTGTGCAACTGATAGTTATTGTCAAGATAGTGGTCAGTATGGAAATACTTTCCAATGTACTAACAATAAATGTGTGGAGAAATTAATTTATGCACATTATAAATTTGAAGAGAATGGTAAGAATAGTGTTACACTGGATGATTTTGTTGACGTGAAGTTTGTAGGAGAAAAATTTGTTTCAGGAGTAAATGCAAAAAGTTTGCAACTTGCAGGAACTACAAGTAGTTCTGGTTTGTTTGATGTAGATTTATTACATGGCAGAAAAGACTTTTCAGTTTCCATTTGGATGAAACCTGAGAAATTAGATGTTGGAGTTTTATCTGGAGCAAAGAAAGATAATGATAATGAATTTGGAATTTATCTAAATGGTGATAAAAGAATTTGGGTTGGTTTTGAGGGTAGTCAAAAATACATGAAAAACCCAGGTTTAGAATTAAATAAATGGTCACAGATAATTTTAACTAGAAGTGGAAAAATCGTTACCCTTTATTTTAATGGGAAGAAGGTTGACACTTTAGCTGTAAAAGAAAATGCTTTGAATATTGATAGATTTTATCTTGGACAAGAGATTGATTTAAAAGTTAACGGTCAACCGAAATCTGGACAAAAAGGAATAGATGGAACACCTTATTCCACTGATCCAAATCAAGCGTTTAAAGGAAAGTTAGATGAATTAAAGTTTTTCAGTAAAGCTTTGACTGGGTTGGAAGCTAGTACAATTTATAATCAGGAGAAACTTAAAGTAAATTTGGATACGGGCGATACGTGCAAATCTGATGATGAGTGTAAGAAAGGGCTGGCTTGTGATTTCTCTAATAACAATATTTGTTTAGGTGGAGAGGGTTATGATTGTTCATACCAAAGCAGTGGAAAGGATGGTTTTTGTGCGACTGGATTAAAATGTATAGCTGAAGGAAATAGTTATGTTTGTAAAGGTGATTTTGAAATTTGTGATAATAAAATTGATGATAATAAAGATGGCAAAGCAGATTGTTTAGATTCTGAATGTAATGGGAAAAATAGTTGTGAATTTGACAAAGAGATAAGTTGTTCAGATAGTAAAGATAATGATGGCGATGGTTTTAGTGATTGTTTAGATACAGATTGTGCTGGTAAAGGAAGTTGTGAAGAGATGGAATCTAGTTGTACGGATGGAAAGAATAATGATGGAGATATGGGAAAAGAATATGATTATGATGCAGATTATGAAGTTGATGCAGCATTATTTGATTGTTACGATCCTGGCTGCAAGGCTTTTTGCAAGAAATATGAATGTGAAAGTCTCTATAACTATGATGATTATGATGGTGGAACTACAAGCTGTAAGAAACAACCTCCTAAAGAAGAATGTACTAATGGAAAAGATGACGATTTTGATGGTAAAATTGATTGTCAGGATAGTAATTGTGATCAAAATAAATGTGGTAAATTGCAAGATACGTTTTGTACAGAATATAGTTGTAAGATTGGTTTAGTTTGTTTGGATTCTAATTATAATGTTAAGATGTGTTTGAAACCTAAAGGTGGAAGTTGTTCACATCCAGATGAATGTGGGAAAGGTTTTAGTTGTGTTAATGGTGTTTGCAGTTTGAAAGGAGTTGGAGAGAGTTGTAATTTTAATGGTGATTGTGATTCTGGTTTTTGTGAGGGAGGTAAATGTGTTGGTAATGAAGGAGATTTATGTAAAGCTCCTAGTGAGTGTAAGAAAGGATTAAGTTGTTTAACAATTGGCGGAAAGTTAGTATGTGCTGATGCTTCTAAGGTTAGTAAGGATGATACGGATGGAGATGGTGTTTTGGATGCTTT
>CAZRZP010000013.1:0-11574 GCA_964604645.1 uncultured Methanosarcinales archaeon | reverse complement strand
GTTTCGCGCCTGCTGCACCCCGTAGGGCTAGGGTCAGTGTCTCAGTACCCTTCTCGGGGCTCCCGCTCTCACGGCCCCTACTGATCAAAGGTTTGGTGGTCCTTTACACCACCAACTGCCTAATCAGCCGCCAACTCATCCTATGGCATTGCTTTTCAAGAAAAGGACATTCCAGTACCTCTTCCCTATCCGGTTTTAACCACAGTTTCCCAGGGGTATCCCAGACCATAGGGCAGATTATTGACGTGTTACTGAGCATTCAGCCTGTGCTCCGAAGAGCCCTCTGACTTGCATGGCTTAGTCGAACTCCCATAGCAGCAATCTCCCGCAGGATCAACGGGAATTAATTTCATTAATTTCCGAGCAGTCTTCACTTTCGTTCAGAATACAACGGGAATTATTACTAATCTATTAAAATAGACAGAAATTATTTACATCCTTAAAATTATTATCCGATCGCAATCTAATGGAATTGTTATTGTCAATTGTCATCCAAAATATTTTTGGATCACCTCAATTCACACTCAATATTATTTGAGCACACATTCAGAATACGACAGGGAGGTAGGTTATTTATAAAGCTATCGGTGAAAACGAATTATGCTATATGAGACTAAATAATTTAATAAATATAACAAATAAAAAACAACAACAGAATTAAAAAATCTAGCTACTTTGAATTTTTCTACGTCGCTTAGCTTTCTTCATCTTTTTACGTTGCCATTTCCAACGCATCTGGCCTTTTTTCTTCCAACGACGTGAACTTCTTTTCATGTTTCGCTAGTTGATGACAGGTTTTTTATAAAGGTATTGGAAATTATCAAAAAGTTTTTAGTAAACAACTGCAACAACAACGCCTCTTACGTCACTAAACCTAACTTTAAATGGATCTGGATAAGAATTATTATCTCCTTTTGTGAGGTAATATAATCCCAACGAATCTTCTCCAACTTCAATAACCCGATGAATAACTGTACCATAACTACTTCGAAAAGAAATAACATCACCTACCTTAATATCCTCTGGATGTTTAGGTAAAATTTCAATGGCATTAGATTTTTCATCAATGAAAGGGTCCATCGAATTTGTATCAGTAAATTTAGCCCACGTTGCATCTTTAATGTCTAAAACCACTGAATCTTTGTAGACTTTAATTTGTTCTTCCGTAACCCAATCACTTGGTGAAAATAATTCTTGCGAACGAAAAAAATCTCCAGCTATTTTCCCGTTAGAAAAAGAGAATACAGCAGAAGAGAAGATAACTAAAACAAAAAAGAAAACTATTGCCATTTTTATTTTCCAGCCAGACATGTTCTTATCCTAGAGTAACACTATTTAAACATTTAGGAATATAAACAGCAACACCTCTACTTTTTTACAAAAGCAACAATCTTATCTGCTATCTCTTCAGCAGGAACATTAGTAGAATCAATGACCAAATCGTAGTTCTTTTTATCACGATAATCTAAATGGTAATACTGTTGAAAACGAAAAGCATCACTCGTTTCTCTCGTTTCAATTGATCGTTTCAGTTCATCTAAATTTTCTGGATCCCCTTCATTTCTTTCTTGTTTGAGCTCTTCTTTTTGTAAGTCATTCCAAATTCTTCTCGCACCTTCATCTTGATTAACAGTTATCATAACTTTAACACTGTCCGGAAGAAAATGAAACTGAACCCTCCCCTCAACAACAACAAAGCCATCTTCAGAATCTAACTCTAAAGCTTGTTTTGCAGCTTTCTTATCTACGTCAACATCCGTTTCAGGATGATTATTTCCGTACTCATTTAATTCTTCCAAAGTCATTCCTTTCTCCTTTGCAAGTTGGCGACGAATACCACCAACATATATTCTTTTAGCATTTAATTTGGAAACTAACTTCTTAGCTACTGTACTCTTTCCGCTACCTGCATTTCCAGAAATTGTTATTATCATTTTATCACCCGATTTTATTTCAAAAGCATAACTCAACAAACCAAACCATAATTATCTGATATTCTCGTATTCAGATTTTTCTACATCACCTTTACCTTTTTCAATTAACCATTGTTTAATCCAAAAGAATGCTGATTTTCCAACACCCCAATTAGCAAAACGCCTAGTACTTGTTTTAGCATAAGTAGGTACACAGTGATAGGAACCGTGTTGCATCAATTTCTTCATTAAATCCCTATGTTCTCTAACTTTTAAGTTTGGGTTATAACCGTTAACTAAATCAAAGTCTTTACGCCTACAGATTAACACCCCACTGCAACTTTGATAAATTCCACTACGTAAATATAAATTCTTAAAAGCATAAGCATAACCAAATCTCTGTTCTAACGGTTTAGCTCTTGTTGTAGCAACAGCATGACCTTCTTGAAAATTCGATTGAATAAGTTGTAAAGAATTTTCTTCTAAGATAGTGTCAGCATCTAAAAAAACTAAAATTTCACCATTTGCTTTACCTGCTCCATAATTTCTGGCTCTACTTACATTAGCCACAGGTAATTCAAGAAGACGAAGTTTATCATTCCCCCTTTTCCTTACGATATCTGCTGTGCCATCAGTACAACCATTAGCTACTACAATCACTTCAAAATCCTGATTAATCTGACTTCTAAGATTATGTAAAGTTTCTCTCAAATATTTTTCTTCATTATGAGCAGGAATGATTATCGAAAAATGTGGCATGCACACAATCATCCATTAAGATATATAAAGATTGTTAGAAAATAAAGATAAGGTCAATCGCTTCAAATTAAAAAAAATTCTCAGTAACCTAAATTAGAAAAAGTTTTTATATTCTTCAAAACATATTTCTACATGGGATTATTCGATACTCTTAAAGTAGAACATCAATGCACAGGATGTTATGAAAATAGGACAGAATATCAAACAAAAGCCCTAGGTAGTTTTTTAGAAATATACCATTTAGGGGATAAACCAAAGCACGATGGTTACCAAATTATTTTTGGCAATTTTGAATTGTACGATTATTGCGGAAATTGTGACACAAATATGAAAGCAAGAGGGGTAATTATTGACGGACTGATTGCTAAGGTGTATGAATGGAAAGATAATACGTTCGGTGCTCTTATCGCGGAACATTTAGATGAAGAATCGAGTAACACATAAACATCAAAAGTTTTATATTAATCAACCGTATCCTTAGAAGTACAGAATTATTGGATGCCATATTATTATTAGAACAATTTGATATTAGTAACAATGAGAAAAACAATGAAAAAAAAGAAAACAGTGAAAAATAAGAAGAATGAGAAAACTAAAAAATCTGAAAGTAAACACATCGTAACTATTGCTGTTATTTTTGTTGTCTTGGTTGGACTTGGTATCTTTGATGGTTTCACAGGACAAATTACCACAGAATTCTTTAATGATTCTAGACCGTTAATTTCTTGTGGTGAAAAAATAACATCTAGGTTTCCAAGCAAGATTATTTTAACAGACCAAGATCCTATAACAAAACAAAGTTGTGACAGTGGAAATGGGGTAATTATACAACAAAACCATATGGTTTTTGATTGTAATGGATACAAAATCATAAGTTCTACAAATAGGTGGTCAGGAATACTTCTAAAAAGCAGAGCAGCAGTAACTATTGAAAATTGTTATATCGAAGGGTTTAGTAACGGGATTGAAATACTTCATTCCGATAAAAACATTATTACTGATAACAATTTATTTGGAAGTGATGCGGCAATTAAAATCACTGGTGGATCTGGGAATAACGTTATTAAATATAATTCCCTAGTAAGTAAATTAGGAGTTGACTTTAAAGCTAAAGAGAGTGGTAATTTGATTTTTGCAAACGATTTCCTTAGCAAAGAAGCAGTAAAGTTGTCCACTTCAATGCAACCGAAAGTTTGCTCTCCTAATAATGAGAACGGCACTGAAAATTATTTAGCAAGTTATACTATCGATAACGCAAATTTACATGCCAGTAGTCCTTGTAAAAAAAGTGAAGTACCTAACACAAAATCCCTGCCAAAATAGTTTTATAATGTCAAATAATTAGCCGCCCATAACATCCCATCATCACAATAATAGAATGGAGTAGAAAAGGGTTTACCGTTACTATCAAAAACTTCTAAAAAATTATGGTGCATTTCAATCAGTCCAGTATATTTCTTTTTGTATTTATTGGCTTTTTCCGGATCTACTTTTCTTAACAATTTCACATACAATGGACCCATATGCATCCATACTGCCGAACTTTCATAATCTCTAAGAAAAAATTCTTCCGAGATGAAATCAACATATTTTCTTGAAGCCGTATATTTCAAAGGAAACGGTTCAGCCAGTTTTGCTTCTTCCATTGAATTTATTGCCTTTTTCAGTAAATTATTATCTTCCACTAAACCACATACAAACGGAAATAAGTTAGCATCTCCTGCTACATACTCTTTCTTTTGTAAATCGTCAAAAAAATATTCACCGTTCCAGAAATTATCTACAATTAATTTACCATAATCATATTTTTCAAATGGGTTCTCCAATTTCTTTTTCCTAGAATTTATTTTTGCTAAATCAGCTGCAAGCATTCCAACCATCGAATTATCATAACAACTACTTTTTCTTATTGCAAAATCTTTCATTGAGGAGAAATGTCCTTCTTTTACCAAACCAGTATCATCAATAAATTCCTCCTGAAACTTTTTTATTTCGATATTCAAAAGGTCAGTGTAAACTGCAAATGGAAACTTAGATAATCTAATTGCATGTATCAACCAAGGTAAAGAGTCAATAGATTGTTTAGGAAAATCAAACGGCTCGCCTTTTGGAGTGATTGTTGTGGTAATCTTTTCTGCTTCCTTAAACCTATTTAATGCATATCTTAATGTTTGATGTACTTCTTTCCCATAATCTAATTTCAACAGAGAATTTACACACCAACCAAAATCCCTGGTCCAAAACTGAGTGAAATTGCTAGTGGAAGTTTGAAAAAAACGTCCATTCCAGCAATCATGAACGATTTTGTTACAAATATCAACAGCTTTTCCTCTATATTTATTAGATATTATTCGCCTTTTCCAACTTGAAAAGAAAATTCTTGAACCTTCTGAAAAATATTGTTTAACTGAAGCCATTTAATATCAAGAGTCAAGTAGTATAAAAAATTAAGTGAAAAAAAAAACGATACTGAGTCATACCCTAACTTTTTGAATAATAAGCACCGCCCTGGCGTAGCCGAAGCGCATGAGTAAGCGTAAGTGAACTCATGATAGGCGCCGTGCCGTGCTTATTATTTTGATAACCAACTTAAGTACCTTGCATTGAAAAAAACCACAATAAATCCAAAGTCGCCACAACCTTTTTAAAAAAAACCAGTTTCCAGCGAAGATGGCCAAACAAACAGTAGAATCTTTGATAACAGGTGGCAAAGCTACAGCAGCTCCGCCACTCGGACCAGCATTAGGACCTACTGGAGTAAATATTGGCCAAGTTGTTTCTGAAATCAATAAAAAAACAGCAGATTTAGCAGGTATGCAAGTACCAGTTAAAGTAGTGGTTGATGATGAAACTAAAGAATTTACAATTGAAATTGGAACTCCTCCTGCTGCAGCTTTAATTAAGAAAGAAGCAGGAGTAGCAAAAGGAGCTTCTAATCCTCTCACTGATAAAGTAGCTGATCTAAGAATTCAGCAAGTAATGAAAATTGCTAACACAAAAGAAGATTCCTTACTTGGGAGCGATTTAAAAAACAGAGTTAGAGAAATCATCGGAACATGCCAATCCATGGGTATCTTAGTAGAAGGAATGCCAGCTCAAGAAGCTTTAGCAGCAATTAAAGAAGGTAAATTCGATGAAGCAATCTCATCCGGTAGAACTGAATTAACAGAAGAAGAGAAAAAGCAGTTGAAAGAAGAAAAAGAAAGGTTGCAAGAAGAATTGAAAGAAAAGAGAGCTGAATTCACAGCACAAGCAAGCGAGATTCTAAAACTACATGAAAAGGATTCTAGGAAAGCTAGAAAGGCAATGCAGGAAGCTGGAATTCCTCAAGTAATCATTGACGAACTAGCACCGGAAGAGAAAAAAGAAGCACCTACAGCTTAATAGAATTATTTTGTCAATTATTTATATATTTTAAATCTTTTAATTCTAAAACAATTTATTTTTTGAAAATAACTAAAATATTTATTTTCCTTTCAACTTACCTAACTCAACTATTTCTGCTTTCTTAATTTCAAGAATCGTGTCTGAAAGTTTATGAACCAACTCAACAACTTTCTTAGACTTATGATAATGTTTCATTAATAACACAACAAGAACAAGAACCTCCACCAATAAAATAAACATAATGAACGACATACCTATTATCAATTCTACAAGCGGTATATCAATTCCAAATACTAACATCTATTCACCTATCAAGAGAATTGTTTTCTTCCTTTTAAAGCTTTCGATGACTATCTTTTCAACAAAAAAACAACCTCCCCTAATCCAAAAATATTTATACTCCCACTATATTCAAATCAGCATGTACCAAAAGAGTGTGGAGAATGTACTAAAAGAACTTAAAACTAATGAGAAAGGGCTATCTCACCATGAAGCAGAACAAAGACTTCATAGATATGGATTAAATGAATTAAAAAAGCAAAAGGGTATCAACCCTTTACGAATTCTACTTCAACAATTTTCTTCGCCTTTGGTTTGGATTTTATTAGTAGCATTAGGATTTTCAATAATCCTTGGAGAAACGGCAGACGCCATTGTAATAGCTGTAATTGTTGTTCTAAACGCAGTATTAGGATTTATTCAGGAATACAGAGCTGAAAAGTCAATAGAAGCATTACAAAGGATGGCATCTCTTAAGGCTAAAGTTATTCGAGATGGAGAAGAAAAAAGTATTGAATCAAAATATCTTGTACCAGGAGATATTATAGTATTAGAAACTGGAGATAAAGTTCCTGCAGATGCAAGATTAATAGAAGTACATAATTTACAGACACAAGAAGGACCTTTAACTGGAGAAAGTAATCCAGTTACTAAAACAGAAAATAAGCTCAAGGAAAAGACGCAACTGGCTGACAGAAATAATATGGTTTACGCCACTACAACCATTTCAATGGGTAGGGCAAAAGCTGTTGTTACTTATACTGCCATGAAGACAGAAGTTGGAAAAATAGCTAAGTTAATCCAAGAAGCTGATGAGAAACTCACTCCGCTTCAAAAGAAGATGCGGCAGTTGGGTAAATATCTTACCATAGCTGTAGTTGCAGTTGCAATTGTAGTTTTCTTGGCAGGTTTGCTTTCTGGTCAATCAGCTTCAACCATGTTCTTGGCAGCAATTGCCTTAGCGGTGGCTGCAATTCCTGAAGGGTTGCCTGCAGTAATTACAATTTCTCTTGCCTTAGGTGTGCAACGTATGGTTAAGAAAAATGCTTTAGTAAGAAAATTACCTTCTGTAGAAACTTTAGGAGCTGTAACAGTTATTTGTACTGATAAAACTGGAACTCTTACCCATAACGAAATGACCGTAACAAAATTGTGGATGGACAATAAAGCATATGAGGTTAGCGGTTCAGGATATGACAATGAAGGAAAATTTCTGCTGAATAAAAAAACAGCTCATCCAGAAGATTTGCATCCCCTACTAAAAATCGGATTACTTTGTAACGATGCCCGTTTAGAAGGAGCAGATGGAGAAAGAAAAGTTATCGGAGATCCAACTGAAGCTTCACTTATTGTTTCTGCTGAAAAAGGCGGATTATCAGGTGAGTTCATAAAATTAAATCCCCGTGTTGATGAAATTCCTTTCACATCTGAAAGGAAAATGATGACCACAGTACATCTCTCTAAAAAAGAAGGAAGTAAAGAAGAAAAAATTTCTTACACGAAAGGTGCGCCTGACATTATAATAGAAAAATGCAGCAAAATCTGGTTAGATGGAAAAATTCAACGTCTGGATAGAGAACTAAGAAGAAAAATAATCACTGAAAATAATAAATTTGCTGACTCAGCTTTGCGAGTTTTAGGATTTGCTTACAATAAAAGTTTTGAGAAAACTAAAGATGCAGAAGATAACATGATTTTTGTAGGATTGCAAGGAATGATTGATCCACCAAGAGAAGAAGTAAAACTTTCTGTAAAGCGATGCCATGATGCAGGAATTAGGGTTATAATGATTACTGGAGATCAAATTAATACTGCTAAAGCTATTGCAAAAGAATTAGGGATAAAGGGGGATTCGATTTCAGGAGGAGAATTGGAAGAGATTAATTTAGATAAAGACATCAAGAAAATTGGAATATTCGCTAGAGTTAACCCAGAACATAAATTGAGAATCGTTGAAGCACTTCAAAAGAAAGGAAATGTAGTAGCAATGACTGGAGATGGCGTAAATGATGCTCCTGCATTAAAGAAAGCTGATATCGGAATATCAATGGGTAAAACTGGAACTGATGTAGCCAAAGAAGCATCAGATATGATACTTACTGACGACAATTTCACCTCAATTGTAAATGCGGTGGAAGAGGGTAGAGGTATATTTGATAACATTAGAAAATTTGTAAATTATTTATTGTCCAGTAATTTAGGGGAAATTTGCGTGATTCTATTTGCATCACTTTTTGGTTTACCTTTACCTTTAACAGCCATTCAGATTTTATGGGTTAACTTAGTTACTGATGGCTTACCAGCTACCGCTTTAAGCATAGATCCTCATGCAGAGGGAATAATGCAACGTAAACCCAGACCACCTAAAGAAAGTATTTTATCTTCAGAATTAAGAAATGACATAATCTCTTTTGGTGTTTTAATTGGAATTGGTGCTTTGATTCTTTTCTGGTTATATCAAAGCTCTGGATTAGCAAAAGCACAAACAATGGTTTTCACTTCGTTAGTTCTTTTTGAAATAGTTAGATTACAAACAATTAGAAATGAATACCACTTAGGAATCTTTTCAAATAAGTGGCTTTTCTGGGCAGTTATTCTTTCAGTACTGTTACATCTAACAACCATTTATACTCCTCTTAGCAGTTATTTTAAAACTCAACCGCTTAATTTACTTGACTGGGGTGTGTTGATTGTAGCAAGTGGATTGTTATTAGTTGCGTATAAATTAGTAGAGAAATTCGTGTTACCAAGATTAGAGAAGAAGAGAGTAGAGAATTAATTTAAAGAAAAATAAATTAACCAAAATAACTAGCTTTTTCATCTTTGATTTCTTTTGCACGAGCAGTAGAAAAGTAATCTTTTAATTTATCATAAGCTTCTTCAACATCTTTATCCACAGAAGGTCTAACAACATCTAATGCTTTTTTGAAGTGTTCCATGGTTACTTTTTCAATCTTTGGATTTTCTCTTAAAGCAATCATCGCAGCTTCCCTACAAACACCATCGATATCTGAACCAACATAACCCTTTGTTTTAGAAGCTAACTTTGAGGTATCAATATCTTCTGTAGTCATTTTTTCAATATAAATCTCAAATATACTCTTCCTGCTTTCTTCATCTGGAACAGATGTCAAAATAAGCCGGTCAAATCTTCCCTGACGTAGCAGAGCAGGATCAACAATATCCGGTCTATTAGTAGCACCCATAATTACCACGTCATTAAGTGCTTCCAAACCATCCATCTCTGTGAGCATTTGGTTTACTACTTGCTCACTTGTTCTACTACCAGAATCATTAGCTCCCCTTCTTGGTACCAATGCGTCAATCTCATCAAAGAACAATATAGTTGGAGCTGTCTGTCTTGCTTTTCTAAATATTTCTCTAACAGCTTTCTCTGATTCTCCAACCCATTTACTCAATAAACTTGGACCATTGATTAAAATAAAATTTGCTTCACTTTCCTTTGCTACTGCTTTAGCCAACATTGTCTTACCAGTACCAGGAGGACCATATAATAAAATTCCTCTTGGAGGACGTATACCCAATCTTTTGAACATCCCTGGGTTCTTCAAAGGCCATTCTACCGCTTCTTTCAATTTATTTTTAACATCTAATAAACCGCCAATACTTTCCCAACCAACATCCGGGGTTTCAACTAAAACTTCCCGCATAGCTGAAGGACGAACCACTTTAAGAGCATCTACAAAATCATTTTGATTTACCATTAATTTTTCTAATATCTCTTTAGGAATTTGTTCACCCTCTTCAATCCCTTCCATCTTTAAATCAGGTAATATTCTTCTTAAAACAATCATTGCAGCTTCTTTAGCTAATGAATTTAGATCAGCACCTACAAAACCATGAGTTACTTTTGCAATTTCTTTAAGGTTAACATCTTTTGCTAATGGCATATTTCTAGTGTGAATCTTCAATATCTCTAATCTGCCAATCTTATCTGGAACACCAATTTCAATTTCTCTGTCAAACCTACCAGGTCTTCGTAAAGCAGGGTCTAATAAGTTTGGAATATTAGTTGCAGCAATAACAATTACTTTACCTCTACTCTTCAATCCATCCATCAAACCAAGCATTTGTGCAACTACTCTTTTTTCAACATCACCTTTCGTCTCTTCTCTCTTAGTTGCAATAGCATCAATTTCATCAAAGAAAATGATAGAAGGAGCATTCTGTTCAGCTTCCTCAAATTTCTTCCTTAAATTTGCTTCTGATTCCCCATAAAATTTTGAAATTACTTCTGGACCGTTGATTAAAATGAAATGTGAATTTGTTTCTGAAGCAACTGCTTTTGCCAACAAAGTTTTTCCAGTTCCTGGTGGACCATGTAACAGAACTCCTTTTGGTGGTTCAATCCCCAATTTTTCAAATATTTCTGGGTGTCGTAAAGGCAGTTCAACCATTTCCCTAACTTTTTTGATTTCTTCTCCTAAACCACCGATATCTTCATAATTAATACCTAAACTTAAACCTTCTTCTTCAACTAATTCCACTGCTTGAGGATTAAACTCAACAACCGTTTCTGGAGTTACCACAACCATTTCATTTCTTGGGTTAGTGTTAACAACAACAAATCTAATATCTCCAAAACCGAAACTTGCAAAACGAGATTCCATCATAGAAAAGATATCACCCATCTCTTCACCCATTTTCCTTCTAGCTCTACCTAAAGAAACTAAATCTCCTTTGTTAAGCGCTTTCCCTAATAATCCCTGTTTAAACAGCTGTGGTGAAGCTTTTATTAGCACACCCTTATGGGCTGGAGCTATTGTAACTTTCTTTGCTGGCTTAACCTTAGCTTTCTGAACAGAAACCATCTCACCTATAGAAGTTCGAGCATTTCTTCGTACATTTCCATCCATTCTGATAATGTTAAGACCGATATCACCTGGATAAGCCCTGTCGACGATTGCAGCAGTAGTTCTTTCTCCTTTAACCTCTACAATATCTCCTGGATTTACACCTATTTTACGCATATAATTAGAGTCAACCTTAACTATGCCTTTGTTAACATCGTCTTGAACAGCTTCCATTACTTTTAGTTTAACAGGCATCTAAATTATCCGAGAAAAGCAGTTTTATAAAGATTATGGTGGAAAGATTGAAATAACTTTGGAAAAGCATCAATATTAATTGGTATCTTTTGGTATTTACTTGGTAACGTTTAAACAAATAACCCTATGAGTAGTATATTTATTTTAAAGATAATAGAAAAACGGAG
>CAZRZP010000012.1:0-15976 GCA_964604645.1 uncultured Methanosarcinales archaeon | reverse complement strand
GGTTTGCCTCATCCCAGATGCCACCCTTTTGAGACTTCGCATAGTTGCGATGTTAAATTCCATTTTTTCGTGGGCTAAAATAGAGAAGGGGGCTTGGGACTTTAGAAACATTTATATTATTTATAAATAGATTGAGTTTTACAGGTAGATAGAATGAACATAAAAATATCTGATGTTAAGAACGCAGTAGAGAAGCATTTACTTTTAACTAATCCAAAAATCAAATTACTTGGTTCTGGAGAAAGTAATACAAATTTCTTAGTAGATAACAAATATATTGTAAGAGTAAATGCTGATCTTAAAGAGAAATACAAAATCAATAAAGAATATAGAATCTTAAAATATCTTGAAAAATATCAAATTGCTCCCATTCCTTACGTCAAAGACACTTCCAAAAATATTATTTCCCAAGATTATTTGATTATTGAGTTTTTTCCTGGGCAAGATCTCAGAAAGATAAGATTGTCAAATAAGATGATTAAAGACCTTGCAAAATTAACTGCCACATTACATTCTATTCCTGTAATTAAAAATATTCCAACATTTAGAAGAACATACTCGGGTGTTAAAACAAATATTTGCAAATTAATCAAATTGACAAAAAGATATGGCGGAAAAAACGAAAACGAATTTTTATCTAAATCAGTATCATTACTGAAAACTAATGGTCCTCAAAATAAAGCATCAATATCTCACGGAGACATTTGTGAGCAAAATTTGATTTATGATACTGATAAAAATTTGAAATTTATTGATTTTGAAAGTTGTGGCATTTCAGATCCTGCTTATGATATTGCAGATATTTTTACTGGATTTGGAAAGAAATTTACAAAAGAACATCAAGATTTATTTTACAAGGAATACTTAAAATATAGAAAAGATAACTCACTAAAAAATAGAGTTAAAGTATTCATTCCCTTAAAGATGTTTGAGACTTTTTGCTGGAGTGTTATGCATGTCTATGAGATTAAAGCCGGAATTGTCTCAAAAGATATTCAAGAAAAAGAACCAATACAACACCACATAGACTATGCTCTTAAATGTTTGAAAGAATGTAAAAAATTAGGTTTAGTCTCAAACAATAAAATAAATCTCTTTGAGGATATAAAATGATAACTCTGCCACGTGATGATTTAGAAAAGCAAAACTCCTCTTTAACGAATCTCTTGCTCATTGGAAAGCAGAAACTAAATATCCAAAATCAGAAGTGAAATATACTAAAGCAGGATTTGAACCATTGACAGAGACTATAATTAGAAATGACAAAATAGGCATTATTATTTGGAGTGATAAGCCTCTTGGTATCATCATTCACCAGAAAGAAGCTGCTCAATCATATGACCAATTCTTTAAGATCATGTGGAATTCAGCAACTAAATAGTTTCTAATTTCTCTCTCAATTCCTCAATAGAATCATTACTTAAATTTTTGATAACAACCTTGGTTTTAAAGACAAAATCTTCTGCATTGTGTAACAGTTCATCTGCAACTTCTTTTGTAATCTCGTCTTTTTCAGTCGTTACATAATATTGTTTGTCAATTCTTTCCTTCTTTGCATCGGAAATTAGCTTATACAAATCATCTTCCTCAAACATCAATTTCAGCAGGAGAATTGAACCTCCATGATTCTCACATTTAATCCCAACTCTGAACAACAATGCAAGAAGTAAATTGTACATAGCATAATATGACATCCCTATTGAATTTTCGTAGAGATTATTCTGTAACAACAGTTTTGCTGACTTCAAGCAATTGGCAGATTTCTCAGAATAGGAATCACAAATATCTTCAGATGGTTCAACTAATTCCAGCTTCTTCTCCTTTTTTAGTTTATTCAGAAACTTGTTTGTCATAAAATACCTCAATTCCTCTTAGGATTACATGATCTTTTATAATTTCTTTGATTAATGGAGACTTAATATCAAATGTTCCTATTTTAACATTAATCTTTGAATGTATATCCTCAACCTTCTTCTTAATACTTCTGCTTTTGGTTTCAATGTAAATATCAATATCACTATCTTTCTTAGCTAATCCTTTTGCATATGATCCAAAGAGAACAATTAATTTTTCATCAGTTTTTTTCAAAATTTCCTCAAAAATAATGCTGAATTCTTGATTATTTCGCAGTAATTTAATCAGCTTGTATAATTCTGCCTGTTGAATATAAGTTTTTGATAGAAGATTTTTCTTGAGATAGAAGATTTTGTTCTTACCTTCTCTCCTAGAATCAATAACGTTCTCTTTTTTGAGACTATTAAGTTTCCTTGAAACAGTAGAATGAGATTCCTTTAGATTCTTGGCGATACCTCTAACATGATTATCTCCTTTAAGCAGTAGCTCAACAATACTCATTTCTAAATTGTCTCTTTTTTGAACCATATGTACCAAATATGAACCAGTAATATATAAATATTTCGGTTTATGACAGCGACCCCCTAGATTCTCTAAATAGATAGCACTTCGTACTGGATAAAATAGAAATTGCCCTTTATACTTGTTCTTGATGAGACGCTACTCTTTTTCTATTGAACACAGACCCCCAGTCCTTCGGACAGTATGACTCGGCTTCGCCTCGGATTAATTGGAACTCAAATTTTACTCTGCGGACGCAGATTTTTCGGACTTCGTCTAAACATTGCACTTTCGTCGCTTCACTCCCCAGGTTATATAACAGGATTAATCTAAATCCAACCCCAATCCTCATAAATAAACGTGCTATTTATAAAGAAACGCCCTATTTTTCTATATAATCAAAAGTATATAATCAAATGGAAGAATTCAAAAAATTAGGACTATCGGAAAAAGTAATCAAAGCACTAGAAAAAAAAGGTTTCGAAAAACCTACACCAATCCAAGAGTTAACAATCCCTTTATTATTAAAAGGAAATAAAGACGTAGTAGGTAAAGCTCAAACAGGTACAGGAAAAACTGCTTGCTTCGCTCTACCAATTATCGAAAGAATTTCCAAAAGCAAAGATGTTCAAGCAATAATTCTGACTCCAACTAGAGAACTAGCTTTACAAGTAAGTAAAGAAATTGAATCATTGCAAGGAGATAAAAAATTCAGCATCTTAGCTGTATATGGTGGATCCTCTATAAGGGACCAGATGGATAAATTAAGAAAAGGTGTGCAAATAGTTGTCGGTACACCAGGTCGAGTAATGGATTTGATGAATAGAAAGAGACTAAATTTATACCATGTTGCTTACGCAGTTTTAGATGAAGCTGATGAAATGTTAAACATGGGATTTGTAGATGACATTGAAGAAATTTTATCTCAAACAAATAAAGACAAAAAAATGCTCTTATTCTCAGCCACCATGCCAAGAGAAATTCTAAAGATAGCAAAAAAATTCATGAAAGATTATGAATTAATAGAAGTTGAAAACACACAAATTACTTCAGACCTTACAAAACAAGTTTATTATGAAGTTACAGGAAGAGATAGAATGGAAGCTCTTCATAGAATCATTGATATAACTCCAGATTTCCACGGTATTATCTTTTGCAAAACTAGGTTAATGGTTGATGAAGTTGCAAATAAATTAATAAATTCAAATTACGATGCAGCAGCGTTACATGGAGATATTTCACAAGCACAAAGAGAAAAAATATTAGGTTTGTTCAGAAAGAAGTCGGTAAGCATATTAGTTGCAACCGATGTTGCAGCTCGAGGAATTGATGTAAATAATCTTACTCATGTAATTAACTTTTCATTGCCACAAAGCCCTGAATATTATGTTCACAGAATAGGTAGAACTGGTAGAGCAGGAAAAAAAGGGATTGCAATAACTTTTCTCATCCCCTCTGAAAGAAGAAAACTAAAATTTATTGAAAGAGTAGTGAAGCAGAGTTTAATTAAAGGAACCCTACCGCCAATAAAAGAAGTTCTTGAAATAAAGAAAAAGGCAATAAAAGAAAGATTAGATAAAATTCTAAAAGATGATAATACAAAAAAATATGAAGATATTTCTAAAGCTTTACTTGCAGAAAATTCACCAGAAAAAGTAGTTTCTGCATTACTAAAATATATATTCAAATCAGAAGTTGAATCAAGTAAATATAAAGAACTTCAAAAAGTTAAACCAGATAATGACAGGTCTCGTGGAAGAGAAAGAAGATCGAGCCGTGGAAGATCAAGAGATAGGCCAAGAAATAAAAGATCCAGTCACAGAGAACAAAGTGATAGACCAAGAGGAAGATCCAGCCATGGAAGAACAAGAAATAAAAAAACCAGCCACAGGGAACAAAGAGATAGACCAGAGAGAAATTATGATAAACCTAGGTCTCATAAAGCAAAACCAAGAGAATCTGGAAGAAATACGAAACATGAAAAATTTACTCCTAGAACCAAAAAAAGTCATAACAGTTCTAAAGTAAAACGTATGAGAAATCATCGTGCAAAAAATAAAAAATCCAGAAGTTTCCGGTAATCCCATGGATTTCGCAAAATTAGGTCTAAAGAAAGAAATTCTTGAAGTTTTAGCTAAATTAAAATTAAATGAATCGTTTGAAGTACAAGATAAAATAATACCTTTAGCAAAAAAAGGTAAAAATATTGTTTTCACATCCAAAACGGGAAGTGGTAAGACGCTTGCATATCTATTAGGTTTTCTTGGAAAAATAAACAAAAAACAGGGTACACAAATGATTGTTCTCGTACCAACAAGAGAACTTTGTGTCCAAGTAGGTAAAGAAATTAAAAAAATATGTGAACTTCTAGATATTAATGTAGGAATGCTTTATGGTGGCAGAGATGTTCCAGGCGATTATCGTACGCTAAGAAAAAAGAATCAAATCATTGTAGGAACTCCAGGAAGACTAATTATCCATATTAATGAAAAAAAACTTAGAGTTGGTGAAGTTAAATACTTGGTATACGATGAATCAGACCAAATGTTTGACCACGGTTTTTATCAAGATTGTGTTTATATGAAACAAAGAGTCAGCAAAAATGCACAAATTATTTGTTCATCTGCAACCATAACAGAGAAAGTAAATGATTTTATTGATCTAATCCTACCTGATTATGAATTATTAAAAATAGGTGAATTAATTCCAAAAAATATTGTTCAAGAAAAAATATATTGTGATAAAATAGAAAAAAATGAGATTTTACTAAATCTTTTCAAGAAAAAGAAATTTAAACGAGTAATGATATTCTGTAATACAAAAATAAAATCATATAACATCTCAGAATATTTGCAAAATAATGGATTTAAATCAAAATCATTGAATAGTGATTTAGATCAAGCAGAAAGATTGAACCACTTAAATTTATTTAAGCAAGGAAAAATTCAGATTTTAGTCTCAACAGATGTTGCAGCTCGCGGTTTACATATTGAAACAGTTGATATAATTGTTAACTATGATGTACCAACAAGAGATGAATTTTATGTCCACCGAATTGGTAGAACTGGAAGGATTGATAAGAAAGGATATTCATTAACTCTTATCTGCCCAGAAGATATAGATAGGTTTGCTAATATTGAAGAAGAGTATGAATTACAAGTAAAAGAGATTAAGTCTTAATAACATTTTTTCAGCAAAATCTTATAAACTAGTCATAATTCTAGCAAAAAATGGCACGATTTGAAAGAAATAGAATGAATAGAGGGAATGATCGAGATAGGAGAAGCCCTAGAGATAGACCCAGAAGTAGAAATAGATATGAAGAAAAACCCAGATATCCAAGAGAATCTAACCGAGAGAGAAGAAATACAACTACTAAAGTAACTTGTTCTGCTTGCAAATCACAATGTGAAGTGCCTTTCAAACCAACCTCAGATAAGCCAATTTATTGTAATTCCTGTTTTTCAAATAAGGGCGACAGCCGATCAAGACCTTCAGGTAGAAATTCTCAAAAAGATTTAGATTCAATCAATAAAAAATTGGATAAAATCATGGAAGCATTAGATATTAATTAAATTTAAACTTTATACATCCCAGCATGTCCTGGAATAATATAATCAGCAATTTCTAAAAGATTTTGTCTACTTACTTTCAATTTATCCAAATCATCAGCATATTTATCAACTTCAGGTTTATTTTTCTTCCAAAAAACATCCCCGCAAATAGCAATCTTTCCTTTATCAGTCATAACAACCATTGTTAAACCAGTATAACTGTGCCCAGGAGTTTCAATAATTTCAATATTCTCAGATAACTTACCCTCTCTATCATCAACCAAATCTTCATACCAAACTCCATAAAACTCAATTACTTTTGCTACTGGAAACATACCAATATTTCTGAAATGATCAATATGTGAATGTGTTAAAAAAATATAATTAACATCATTAACTGTTATGTTTTCTTCTTTTAAAGCATCAATTAAAATTTGTTGAGATTTTAAAGTTCCAGGATCACAAACAATAACCAAATCTTTATCTCTAACTAAAGTAATAGTAGGACAAGTTCTTTCTTCCATATCTGGTTGGTCAGCACTTGTAAACCCTTCAACTAATATTTTAACTTCTACCATTTTCAACTAATTCAACTAAATCTTTAACAGTTTTTTCAAGATATACTTGTCTTGAGATTCCAGAAATGCTTAAATGTGGGTCCTTGGCATTTGCTACAAATCCATCATCTGCCATTACTTTTCCTACAGTAATTTCATCAAAACCAATTTGTCTGGCTTTTTCAACATAAACACCCGGAAAAATTACAGAATCAGAATAATCAATGAATTCTTTGTTATGATTCAAGTCATAAATAACAACAACTGCTTTATCTAACCATTCTCCATTTTCTTGAAAGATTCCATTTTCAATAGAAATTATCCTATCAAGACCTTCAACTCTACTTTTCACATCAGCAATTCTATTTCTTGCCCCTAATAAAGTTTGTTCATTAACCGGCTGTTCTCCAACTCCAGAATCTGCTGAATAACCAACCACTTTAAATGGTTCATTAATAAAAGAGTAAGCTGTAATCACTGCATTCAATTTCAAGTTGTTTTCTGAAGTTAGTCCAATAATCATTATAACAATACTTTTAACATACTATTTAATAAATTTATTGCAATTTCAGTGTTGTATGAACAAACAAACAAAATCATTTCTTAAAAAAATAATTCCAGCGACTGCAGTTATTGGCGGATTATGTTGTTTAACACCAGTAATTCTTGTTCTATTTGGTCTAAGTAGTATAGCCTTTGCCGCTTCTTTATCAGATACATTATACGGAACTTACAGATGGGTTTTCAGAGGAGCTGCTTTACTATTCCTATTAGTTGCATTAGGCTATTACTTTTACAAGAAAGAAGGCATTTGTTCATTAAACGCATTAAAAAGAAAAAGAACCAAGATAATTAACACAGTATTAATAACATTAATAATTGCAGTTATTGCCTATGTAATCTGGCTTTATGTAATTGTAGAGATCATAGGGATTTTCCTCGGCATATGGGGATAACCCTTAACTAAAAACTCTCTGATAATTTTTCCAAACCGCATCTGCAACTTCTTCTACAGAAATCCCCTTAACCTCAGCCATTTTTTTAATACACACCACAACAAAAGCTGGTTCATTTACTTTATCCTTAAACGGAGATAACCAGGGGGAATCTGTTTCAGTAAGCAGCTGTGAAAGTGGAGCTTTCTTAACCAAAACCTGAAAACTAGATGACTTTACAATATTAGGTGGAATTGAAAAATAATAACCCAAACTAATTGCCCTAGACATTAACGCCTTCCTTCCACAAAAACAGTGCATAATTACTGGAATCTCTTTAGAAATTTCTTCTTCTAAAATATCAATACATTCTTCTTCAGCTTTCCTAGAATGAATTACGATTGGCTTCTTCACTTTAATTGCAAATTTAATTATCTTCCTAAAATTTTCTGCCTGTTTATCATAGGTATCTTCTTTACTCGCCCAATAGAAATCCATCCCTATTTCTCCAATTGAAGCAACTTCAGATAAATTATTTTCAATAAATTCAAATTCTTTATCTAAATCTATTTTTCCAGCGTGATGGGGTAAACCAACTTCATCCGGACTTAGACCAAGAGCATCAATCGGATAGATACCTAAAGAAGCTTTAATTAATGGATATTTTTTAGCCCACTCTAAAACTTCTTTATTCGCTTCCGGATTAACACCAGATAAAATAATTGCTTTAATACCAGCCTTCTCAGCCCTTTCTAAAACATCATCTATTTGGTTCCTTAACTTTTCATGATTAATATGGCAATGTACATCAACTAGTTTCATAGTTCAATAAATAAAGAAGTAAGTTATAAAACTTTTCAAAACTCTTCTAACTCCATCAACAATTCCTGTTGCGCACACATATTTTCATAGAGATCATTTTGCAACTGAGGCCTTACAATTCCCTGTAAACACTTCATCTGCTCATCTGTAACCCTCACTTTATAATCATCTCTTTCTGCCAAATTTTCTAATTTATATTCCATTAATTTGCCTCCCCATCCACATAGTTCTCCAATTTCTCACCAATTCTACATCGAATTCCTCAATTTTATCATAAACATTATTAGAACCATAAACATACTCAGGAAATGGCTTGTTTTCAAAAATAAGTTCTATTGCTTCTTTCACATTTTCATCAGAACCTTTCAAAAAAACCTCATACATAAATCCATTAGAATAAGGAATAAACACTTTAGAACTTAATTCAGGAATAATATTTAATCCTTCTTGAATTTCAACCAAGCGTTTTGTTACACCAACAATCCCATCTAATGATTCGTTCGATTGAAGTCCCATACTATGCTTATAATGAAAATTAGCTCTTGCCATCAAAAATAACCAAAAAATTCTATTATTAAATCTTATGCAATCAAGCCAGAACATCCTCTTTTCCAGAATCAGAAATGAAGAAAAATGATTTCTCTTCCCGATTTGAAATTTTTCTAATTTTCACAATATCTTTATAGTTAGGAACTGGAATCAAGTGAATATCTCCTTTTGGAGCTTTCTTCAAAGTTCTTGCAAATGATTCAGTGGATACATTTATTTGAGTATCAGAAGGGAAACGTGCTTCATATAACAATCTCTTAAGATAACGCGTTGCTGTCTCTTTCTTATCAGAGGTAACACACATCCAAATTGTTAAAGTGCCTGCCCAATTACGAGATAATCTATACGCAATTAATAACGCTAAATCAAACGTTTTTTCATCAAAAATATCTTTTTGTAAAGCAGAAGATGGAAGCCATACATGAATATCTTCCTGAGATCCTAAACCAACTTCCTCATCACGATCTGAAAGGATAATTCCAATATTATGTTTGCTTGCTGCCCTAAATATTCTCTCCAAATTTGCAATAGGTAATCTTTTCGGTTTAAATGGTAAAAATAAAATATTTGGCGGAAAAGTTTGTCCTTCCAACGCTTCCAGAGAAATAACAACAGCTTCCGTATAATTATCTGCTTCAACAGTACTACCAGAAGTAAAAATACCTTCTTCTCCAAACTTTTTTATTAAATCAGGTAATTCATCTAATTGAGATTGTAATTCTTTTCGGTTTGATTTAGAATCCTCTGGTGATGTCTTTAATTGTAAAATATCTAATCCCAAAACAGCCATCGTTCCGTTAGGATAAGTAATAGATTTTATCAAAGGAAAATTTCCTAATAACGTTGCAGTATTAACGATCGGTAAAAGAATGCTGGGCTTCCACGTATGCTTAGAAGATTCTGGTAGAGTTAAAACTTTTTTTGCTGCCCATTCTGAAAACGTAATAAATAATCCTGAACGAATATCTCCTTCCTTAGATGCTATCTTTCTTTTAACTAAATAAAGATAACTTGCAAAAACAAAAACTATTGCAGCTAAGCCTGCTAAAGCATTGATTAAAAACATAGCTAATATCGAACTTAATGCTCCATAAAGAGGAACTGCACGAGGAATTTTTAAAGTTGGTCTAAAACTTACCAAGCCAATCGACTGCTCAAGGAAAACAACTAAGTTTATTACAGTATAAGTAATTAGAAAAAACATAGTTATAATCGGTGCAACAGCGTTTAAATCAGCAAGGTACAAAGTAATTAAAATTGGAATAACAGTAAACAAAATTGCTTTGCGGGGAACTTCACTTTCTGAATTAACAAAAAATTTAGAACCAGGAAAAAGAGATTTAGCTGCCATACTTCTCAACAAAAATGGAGCTGCCACAAAAGTAGTTAACGCACTAGAAAAAGTTGCTGCAATTACTCCTATTATCACAAGCGGTGCAAAAACTGATAGTCGAGCAATAACCATATTATTTGCAAGCAGTTCTTGAGGTGTAGCAGAAAAGCCTAACCATAGAGCCATTACTACATAAATAACAGTTGTTACACCAATTGCAGAAAGTAATCCTAATGGTATTTGTCGTTTAGGATCTTCCAACCTGCCACTTAAACCCAACCCTGCTGCTATCCCAGTAACTGCTGGAAAAAATAGTGCAAATAATATCCAAAAAGAAGCTCCTTCAAATTGTCCAACTAAAGGTGTAGCAATCGCTTGACTTAACCAACTAGTGTTTAATAAAATAGCAACTAATCCTGCTACAATAATTCCCAAAACAACTAATTGAACTTCCACAGCAATTTTAGTACTAATAAATGTAAGAATAACAATTAAAATTAAAGCAATTAACAAAACAAAAAAACCGTTATGCTGCGGAAAAATAAAATGCCAAGCTTCAAGAAATCCAAACAAGTATAAACTAACTGAAAAAACTTGCGCTAAATATAATGGAATTCCTACACTACCTCCAACTTCAATTCCTAAAGTTTTTGAAATGATTGAATAAACTCCGCCACTGCCAATCCTAATATTAGTAACAATACTACTTAAAGAAAGACCCGTACTAGCACTAACGGAAGCTGCTAATAGTATAATTGCTAAAGTTGGTAGAACACCAGCAGAACCCACAATATATCCTAATCTTAAAAATAATATAACTCCAACTATCCCCATAAAAGTTGGAACAAAAACTCCTGTAAATGCTCCAAACCGTACTTCCTCTTTTTTTTCTAAGGTAACCTTCTTCATCTATCTCTATTAGGGAAGTATTATCGCTTTAAATAACTTACGCGGAAATAAAGAACTAAAATATCAAAATAATAAAGAATACAAATTAGTAAATAAAGATAATAATTAAATAAGAAAAAAACTAAATACTCAACTTCTCTCTAACTTCATCTAACAAAGGTAACACATGAGTATCATAAATTCCAAAACTATTTGTTTTTAGAAATTCTTCAACTGGAGTGAAATGTTCTTTAGCTTTCTCAGGACTTGAATCAACAAGTAACTTAGCTAAAGAAAATTGTATCCCAGCAGTTAAAGCAGAAAAATCTGCCTCAGAAGACCATCCAAGTGCTTTTTGATAATGTTCAACTGCTAATTCATTATCTCCACGGCAATCTTCAATAAACCCATAATTAGCATAAATATTAGCTGCCCAATTTCCCATATCTTTATCTCCTAACTCTTTCAAAAAAGAATAGGCTACCTGAGAAGAAGCGTATGCATCATCTAAAGTATTAGAAGCTTCATAATCTAAATCTCCAATCTTTGCAACTCTAACTATATTCAAATAATTAGCAGATCTGTTGGAATGTAACATAACAGCATTCTTACCTTCCGCTTCTTTTAACGGCATTGATTCAAATGCATCTTCAATCTTTTTATGCAACTGTAAAGCTCTAGAATAATCCTTCCGTTCTAATGATTGATATGCTTCAGCACTTCCAACCAATGTCAAAAAATTTCCAGCCCTGAGAGTTATTGGCGAATCACCCAGATGAATAGCGTCATCTAAAGTCCTCTCACCTAATTCTCTAGCTTCCTCTAATCTTCCTACTCTCCTATATAGATCAAAAACATTAATATTTACACCAATAACTTCCCTAGCAAGTTTGTTTGCAAGACCACCAGTTGGTGATTTAATTAAATAACCTTGCGCAACATCCATCAATGGAGACTTGTAAGCGACCTCAGCTTCTGTAGTTAACTTTACTTTTTCAGAAGGGTCTGTTGCTCCCATTGCTTGTTTAGTTAGGGCCCATCCAGCGTTCATCGCATATTGCGCCGAAGTATTTACACGTTCTAATAAATCATCCTCTCTTCTATAATTTGGTGTTACGATTGTCATAATTTATCACAAACTTGACCATTTAAATAAGTTGTTAATTTAGGTTCAAATATAACAAATTCCCAAAAGAATTGAAAGAAAAGTAAAAGAAAACTGAAAGATTTAAAAAACACATAACAAAATTAATACTTATGTCAACAGTACGTAAACGTGGAAGTTAAGTCTCTTTTTCTTTAGTTGATAATATAATATTTATTGAAACAATAATAAGTGTTGTTGGAGTGTGTTTAAATATAAAATGAAAATAAAAGATTTTACATGGAAAGAAGGAATAACGGTTAAAGATTTAGTTCAATCATATGGACAAATTGGTTATCAAAGCGTTGAGCTAGCAAAAGCAGCAGATGTCTTTGTTAAAATGAAAAAAAATAATGCAAAAATCTATCTTACATTTACATCCAATATGGTTACTTCTGGTTTAAGAGGTTTTTTTGCACAATTAATTGAATTAAAAATAGCCGATGTAATCGTTACCACAGTTGGTGGAATAGAAGAAGATATCATGAAAGCAACAGGAGAGGATTTCAGAATTGGAAAGTTTTCCAGTGATGATGTTGAATTACATGAACAAGGTATCAACAGAATTGGTAATATTCTAATCAACAACGAATCATATATGAAATTTGAAGATTGGCTAAATCCAGTATTAGACAAACTATATGCGAAACAGAAGAGATGGGCCGTATCAGATTTATTGAAAGAAATTGGTCTTCTACTTAATGACAATTCATCAATCCTTTACCAAGCTGCCAAAAACAACGTTCCAATATTTTGTCCGGCAATAACAGATGGAGCTTTTGGATTTCATCTATTTTTATACCAACAAAAACATCCAGATTTTATTGTTGACGTTGTAAAAGATTTTGGTAATATTCTATACAGCAGTAGTTATGATGAAAAGAAAGCTGTTATAGCACTAGGTGGATCTATTTCAAAACATCATGCAATTCTTTCCACATTACTAAATGGGGGAGCTAATTATGCTGTATACATGACAACTGCACACAAGTCTTCTGGATCAATGTCTGGAGCAACAACAGATGAAGCAAAATCCTGGGGGAAAGTAAAAGATGATTCAGATGTTGCAACAGTTATTGGAGATGTAACAGTGATGTTTCCACTTGCGATGATTAAAGCGCTTGAAGAATTGAGCGAGGATGGGTTGTTATGAAACCTAAATTCACATTAAGTAAATCAAAAGTACTTGAACAGTACAACAAAATAAATAATTTTGCAGATATCATTTCATATTCATCAAAAACAAATCCACTAGTTACAAAGGTTCTTGAAAAAAATACCACCTCAATGTTCTCTATACACCTGATCAACGAATTGAAAAACGTAGAAGACAAATCAAAAGTACTTTTCTTAGCTCAAGCATGGAATGAAAAATTAATTGAAGAATTATATGAAAGCGGCGTAAGATGGTTTGTTGTAGATAACGAATCAGACCTAAATATAATTCAAAACTGGATTGAAAAACAAGAATACAACAAAAAAATAAATTTATTTCTGCGCCTAAGACTTAGAGAAAACACTTTACGTACAGAAAAATATTTTGTTTTTGGAATGAAGAGTCAAGTAATTAATCAAAAAATTAAAGAGATAGACAGTAACAATAATTTAAGATCAAAAATCAATCATTTAGGTATTCATTTCCATCGAAAAACTCAGAATGTAGCAGAATGGAATTATATATACGAAATAAAAAACATGATAGAAAATGAAGTTCTAGAAAAAATATCAATGATAAATATTGGTGGCGGTCTACCAAGTAACTATGCTAATACAAATGAAAAAGTTATAGATTCAATAATGAAAAAAATATTAGAATTGAAAAAATTCATAAATGACAAAGATGTAAAGTTAATGATTGAACCAGGAAGATTTATCGCTGCACCAGCAGGAAAGTTACACACAACAATAATTTCAATAAATGAAAATAATATTACAATCAATGCATCAGTTTATAATTCTGATATGGATGCATTAATAGTTCCAGTAAAATTATTAGTAGAGGAAGAATTATCAAAAGATGACACAAAAAGTAAGCCTTATGTAATTAAAGGCATCACACCTTGCAGTTTAGATTTGTTCAGATATAAAGTATATTTAGATAACCCACAAGAGGGAGATACTCTAACTTTCATAAATGCAGGCGCTTATAATTTCTCAACAGATTTTTGTGATTTAGAAAAGATTGAAACAGAGGTAATAGAATGAATTGGATGAATTTGCCAGAAAAATACACAACAAATGATTCAAAGTTCATCATACTCCCAGTACCATATGAAAAAGATTTAACGTACGGAATTGGTGCTAGTGATGGTCCAAAAGCTATAATAGAAGCAAGTAAACAATTAGAATATTATGACGACCAATTTTATTGCGAACCATTTGAAGATGGCATTCAATTATTACAACCAACAACGGGAGAAACACCAGAAGAAATGATTGAGAATGTTCAAAAAAAAATACAACAACATCAAAAGAAATTCATAATAGGAATTGGCGGAGATCATGCTATAACATTAGGATTAACAAAACACTTAGACGAAAACGTATCAATAATTCAATTTGATGCGCATGCTGATTTTAGAGATTCATGGAATAGTTCATCATTAAATCATGCATGTGTAGCACGACAGTTATCAAAGAAACATTCAATTTTACAAATCGGCATACGTTCCATGGATATTGATGAGAAAAGATTATTAGATGAAACAGAAAATATTAACACAATAAGTACATATGATTATTCTTTAGAAAAAATAAAAGACAATCTTAAAAAACTGAAATCAAAAGTTTATATTACAATAGATGTAGACGTATTTGATCCTTCATTTGTAAAAAATACAGGAACACCTGAACCAGGTGGACTTACGTGGGATGATATAATAAACACACTTCAAATTATCTTCAAAGAAAAGGAAGTAGTAGGAACAGATGTAGTAGAATTTGCCCCAAAATGTAATTACGAAGCTGAAGCATATGCATTAGCAAAATTAATTTATAAAATCATGTCATTAAAGAGTATCAATTAATTTCATTAGGATTTCTGTCTTCAAATTTTTTGAAAAAATGGTGCCGGCGGTTTTCAATTCTAGATTCAATGTTTCTCATAAATAAAAAAAGTTTTGCATTAAGCTCATCCAATGAACTAGATAATAAATCATAATTATTATCATTAAGATAGCCCAAATCAAAACATAATTGTAAAATTACTTCAACTTCTTTGGCGGAGCCATAAGCAGTATTAAGATAGTGAAGAAATTCTTTTCGACTCGCTTTTGTACTGCCTTCAGCAATGTTCAATGGAATTGAAACAGAAGCTCTTCTAATTTGTGAGGTAATATTTCTTTCTTCAGACTCAGGAAAAGAAGAAGTAATCTTGTATACATTAAGGACAAATTCATAAGATAATTGATATGCCTGGATGCCTTTGTAATTTCTAGCCATAATATATGGATGTTCACCCAATTAATAATAATATTGGTGCTGTAGCTGGGTTCAAAAAAATAAAAAAAAAAGATGTAAAAAAACCATATGTAAAAGTAACACAAAGAACGTTAGTAAGCGCATGCTGAACACGTCGTTGCCTCCGTGCTTACACACCGCTTCTATCAAACCGCTGTTTTTGCGGTGTTCCAGTGTCTCGTTTCAAGGTATGCTTCGTGCTTAGATGCATTCAGCACTTATCACTTATGGCGTAGCTGCCCTGCCTGCCTTGTCAGACAACAGGTAGACCAGTGGCCACGAACCTTCGTTCCTCTCGTACTAAAAGGTCCTTCCTTTCAGACACTAACACTCCCAGTAGATATCAAACAAACTGCCTCACAGCGTTCTGAACCCAGCTC
>CAZRZP010000011.1:0-27147 GCA_964604645.1 uncultured Methanosarcinales archaeon | reverse complement strand
AATGTATTGTGCATAAGATTCTAATGCAAAGAAACTACTTTTTAAATATATCTCCCTTTTTCTTTAATTAAACAAATCACCCATTAATAATAGCTTCAATCTTCTGACCCATATCCGAAACCCAGAAAAAAGACAAAAACATACGACGCCTAGACACAGCACTCAACCATTTTGTAACGGATCCCATGATTCTTAGAAATCTTACAGGAAGTGGACTGCAACCCTCTGGAGGCGGGCGCTGGCGCTTATTCTTAACCACTAATTAGTAAGAAAGTTTTTAAATGAAGTCAAATAATATAGTTGTATGGCTAAAAAGAAAAGGAACAAAAAAAAATCAACGTCAAAAAATAACTGGAAAAAAAGCAACAAAGACATTGATAGAAAAATCCATAGAAGAAGTTTTTTAAAAATAGGATTAGGAGCTGGAGTCATTCTTTTAGGAGGTGGAATATATTTTTCAAGCAGCAATATAAGCAATTATGTTAAAAGTGAAGAAGTCATCATGGAAGGTTCAGGAGATCCAAGAAGTTTATACCTAATCCTTCAACAACATAAAAGTTGGTTACCAGATCAAAAAAATAATCCAGACCCAAAAACCGTACAATGTCAGTTAGAAATTTTTAGATATATCCAGAATTTACATAACAGAGGTTTAGAATTAGTTACGTTTGAAGGCCATTATACAGATGATTTACACACTCCTGAAAAATCTTCTTTAATTAGCCAAAGCAAACGCCAACATATCAACACTGCTAATGACGATAGATTAGTAAAATTAATAGCAAATCATGAAAATATAGCTTCAGATTATCTTTCACTATTTTTAGAAAACTTATACGTAGGGGGATGGGAAAATTCAAACAAACGGAATTTAGAAAAAAAGGAAGATGAAGCTTATCAAAAATTAAAAGAAATGGAAATGAAGTTAAAGAACCTTGATAGTTTAAATCCTGAATTGATGAAAGAATTTACAGAATATATTGATGATGATGAAGAATCTTGGAAAACAATGAAAACTCAACTGATAAAAGACAGAAGTAGCCATTGCTATTATAATTCGTTAAATCTTTCCGATAGACTTCTAAAAGAAGGAAGAATTAGATCTGGAGATGTTGCGGCAATAATTGGCAGCGGACATGAATCTGATTTTTATGATATTGTGAAAACAGAAAGTAAAAAACCTACACATCCAAAAGTTGTTCTGGTGAAATTAAATCATTGTGAATTTTAAGAGACATCAACTAATACCTTACTCTAACACTTTCTGGTTGTATTAAAAAACTTACTTCAGGAGAAGAAGTAAAAAAACTTCCTTCTACATGGATAGGTAAAGGATCAGAACAAGTAACATTAATTCTTTCTGCAAGATAATGTGTACCTACCCTATTTCCACCAAATTTTGCAGTTCCTAAAGACCAAGCAATTCCTGGAACACCACTCGTCATGGCAATAGCATGAAGATAACCGCTAGTTAAATTAGCAGATGGATTGGCTTTTAATCCATAACCAATAAATGGATGTTTAGTAACCATTAAAGTTGCAAGATCAGAAATTGCACCTGCTTTATCATCGATTTCTAAAGAAATAGTGGGTCTTCTAAATCCTCCAAAAACTGACATTAGTGAACCCACCACATAAGAATTAAGCGAATTCATTCCTGATTCTCTAAGTGCTTGACTTCTTTGAATAACATCTGCATCAATACCAACTCCCGTCATTAAACCAATCATTGATTGGTGAGAAGTTTCACATAAAATAGTATCTATACTTTGTTCCCCACTGTTCATAATATTTCCAGCAATGTAAGCTAAATCCTTAAATCTCGACATTTGATAACCTAAAGCCGAACCGACAGCATTTCCTGTTCCAAGTGGAAGATAAGCAAGAGTACAATCATTAGGTCCAGCATTTAGAACGTCAGAAAAAGTCCCATCTCCACCAGCAACAACAACACAGTCATATTTTTTTTTTGCTTTTCTTGCACATTCAATAAAATCTTCTTTAGAAGTTGTGTCTAAACCAAATAATTCAGCATTTAATACACCTTTTGCTCCTGAAAGTAAAAATTTCTTTTCATATTCATCCAAATTACCGGATTTAGGATTTGCCAAGATTATGTAACTACCCATAAATGCTCAAATAACGCATTTAATTTAAATTTATGGTATAAAAGGATTAATTTCCATTCCAAGTATGCCAACCATTATTTTTAGCATCATAACTACCATCAGCCATCTTTCGTTTAGGAAATAACGTCCCGCCAGTTTTATGTTGTCCAAAAGCTAGTTTAGCTGAGCAGGAATTACACTTTAATTCGTAATAATCATTTCCATCAACAGTGCGGACAATAAATCTAAGTTCATTACCCTTGCATTGACCACACTGAGACTCACCAAATACTTCTTGAAACTCTGCGAGTTTTTTAAACGCATCTTTAGCCGAATCTGTTTCTATTTCTATTTTAAGTTTGTTGTTTGTATATTCTATTTTCATGCAATCAGAAAATAATAATCACTATATAAACTCTGTCCGTGGTTGTCCAGTGGTTGTGGTCAACAGTGATGTTATGATTCCAGCCAAAACCTTTATAAAACCGTCACCTAAATAAGTATCATGGCTACCAGAATAGGAACAAAGCAACGGAAAACCCGTCATAAATTTAAGCGTAACATTAGAGATAAAGGAAAGATTCCTTTAGGAAGATACTTTCAAACTTTTGAAGAAGGAGAAAAAGTTAACTTAAAAATCAACTCAAACGTTCAATTTGGGCAGTTTTTTCCCAGATTTCATGGTCTAACTGGTAGAATTACAGGTAAAATGAAAGGAAGATGCTACGAAATTATCATGAAAGATGGCAACAAAAATAAAATACTTTACGTGCATCCAATTCATCTTATAAAAACATAATTACATAAAATGGCAACACCACAATTTATAGAAGAATCACCTATTGGTTTAACGTCTGCTAAAGAGATTCTGCAAAAAATAGAAAAAAGAGATACAGATTTAAATTACCGTTCACATAAAGCTAAAGAATATCTGGATAATTTCGCAAAACTTTCAGAAAAGAAAGAAGCAGAACTTAACAAAAAATTAGTAGATCTTAGCTTAACTAGACTCAAACAAGAACACATAATTAAGCTAATTGATTTATTACCAGTAAGCATAAATGAACTTAAAGCGGCTCTACAAGCATATCCATTAAGCTTGCCAAAGAAGGATCAGGAAGCGATAATCGGAGCAATTAAGGATTTTAAACCGTAATTTTTATTAATTTGGACGTATTTCTATACCAAATGACAGAACAACGAAGAGAGGAAACTGCAATAGTACTGGATTTTTTACCACACGGGTATGCAAGTGATACCGGAGCGGTGAAGACACCAATAGTACAAGCTCTAGGCAAAGAGTTTCTAAGTATACTTGAACTTATCCCCAAGAAAGAAGTTTTCTTACAACCGCATCAAGAAGTTTACATTGGTGAGGGTAAAAGAGATCAAATCCATCACATTAAAGGAAAAATTGAATTTGATAAATTAACTTCCACAGCTTCAAAAGAGTTAAAGCATGCAATTGAAAAAGCTGTAGTGGAAGATGAAACTCGTTATGTTGAATTCTTCAATAAAGCTCAACCACTTAGTATGAGAATGCATCAATTAGAGCTACTTCCAGGTTTAGGAAAAAAGCATATGTGGGAAGTTATAGGTGAAAGAAAAGGAAAACCATTTACTTCATTTGAAGATATCAAAGCTAGGGTGAAATTATTACCAGATCCAAAGCAGATAGTCATCCGTAGAATAATGTCAGAAATCAAAGGCGGCGAAAAGTATAAGATTTTTGTTAGTTGATGCATCAATCAGTAGATTATTTGTGAATTAATTTCTTTAAAGCATGATAATGGTGGATAGCAATACCAGCTAATTTTCCATTAGTAGTAGTAGTACTATATTTTTCAGTTAATTCATATTCCAACTGATCAATTAGTTCCAACTTCAATGCAGCCACATAAATATTTCCACCATAAGCAAACTCTTCTTCTACCGATTCAATTATCTTTGGAATCCTCTCTCGATAAGCCATGATAGATACATGATCTGTTAAGTCAATAAGATGATGGCAAACAGGCTTCTTCTTTCCGTTGAACCTTAAAGAAATTTCACGATTCTTCGTCTTATACCAGTATGGAATGCTTAAACCGAATTCTAAATTATTTTCCTGAGTTTTTTTTCTACTTATTTGACACATATCTAAGTAGGATAGTAATAATTCATCCCGATTTGTTTTAAACTGGGATAAACCATTAGGCTCAACGTCAAAATGAATTCCTCTAAACATGTTGGAAGAATTTTGATTAAAAGTAGCTATCTGCTCAATATATTTACCTGCATTTTCTGGATGCAAAGCAAATTCATTAGTAGAACCTAACGCATAGAAATTTAAAGTTTGATTTTTCTTAATAAATTCTTCAATAGAACCATAATCTTGTTTTTTTGATGAAACTGATAAGAAAATGTCTTTAATATTATATTTACCAATTATATCAGGAAAGATACCATCATTTACTACACTATTCGTATTCCACACATAAAGTGATCTCATTGTAAAATAAGCCAATAACTAATAAATTAATCAATGCTGTAATAAACACTACAAACTGTAATAAATATTGCAAATCAAGCATCAATCAATAATTTGTTAATCAAATTACCACTGCAACTTCCAATTCTTCTTTCTTAATTTAACAAAATCTTTCATATCTAACTTATTAGCACGTTCAATAACATCAACAGCAATTGATTGTAATCTTAATCCAGAAATGTCAACATCATTTTGAAAAAATTCATATCTTGGAAGAAGTTTATCTAATATCTGCCCTTGAGTCTCTAAATTAACATGTAAAATTCCAGACTTAGCTACATGTGCTTCCTTTTCTAATTCTAATAATTTCCCTAACTCTTTTTTAAGATATTTCTCTTCTTCATGTAAATCTTGTAAATAATCCTGAATTGCTTTAATGTCTTTTAAAGAATTCCTCTTTACTCTTCTCTGTTGTGGAAATAGCTTCTTCCAATATTTGTACAAACTCATCTGTTTAGTAAATAGAGGTTAGAATATAAATGTTTTCATATTTTAATAAACCTTAAAAACCCATCAACATCCGCTCAAGAAATGAAAAAAGGAAGTATAGCATTAGGTGCAGTGGCAGTCTGCTTAGCCTTAGTAATTTTAGGAACATTTCTTATATCCATTGCACAAAGAGAATGCGAAAGTAACCGTGATTGTGCAGAAAACGCCTATTGTGGTAGCGATTATGAATGTCATGAATTTCCAGATAAACTTGTAGTAAAAGAAAGTAATTTTTTACCAGCAGCTTTAATTCTAGGATTCTCACTTTTAGGGGCAGCGTATATATTTAAGAGATAAAAAATTAAAAAAATAATGAAAAAAATTAGATATGTATTCCTAACTTCTCACAAATCTTTCTTTGATTTGGAGTCAAAATACGGTAATTTTTCCGTACAAAATCCTCAAATTCAGTATCAATATCTCGCATCATAACACCTGTTTTTAGGAAAATTTAATGGTTTATAAAAGTTCGTTTTCCAATTAGGTAGTACTCGTTTGGTGTTATTTGAAAGTTAAAAAATGCTGTAACTAATCAAATAAATGAACCGAAAATTATGCGTCCAATCAAATAAATGAGCCTAATTTAGTCTGTACCTTAGCAGCTAAAATCTTACTTTTATTTAATAAGTGAGATAAATCAAAATTAAATTTCTCTTTAATTAATGTAGTAGCATAATTCAACAATTCAGTTTCTGTAGAAAAAGAAATTTGTTTACTTGTAGCAGCTTTTCTGGCAGCTTCCCGACAAACCCATACACCTAATGGAAGAGTATATTCATTTGTAATAAACCTTAATGCTAGACAAGTATTCTGCCGCTTATTTCTTCGCATGAGTTCCAATATAGGTAAGCGAGCTGCATAATATCCACCAGCTGTTTCTTCCGCATAATTCTTTCTGCCTGAATAAGATTCATAATCAGTTGAATAGGCTAACTGATGTTTACTCCATGGATTTATTTTTAGAGAAAGATATGTTTCAAACAACTCATAACTCCAAACATCTGGAAGAAAAAGCAACAAATAATAATTTCCCCACTCACCTCCGAAATATGCTTGATATTCTCCAACAGGAAATTTTTTCACCTGAGTAATCAACTCTTTACCAATTGTATCATCAGTAGCAGTTATAGACCATCTAGTTGGAACTAGTTTTCTATTTTTTTTTAAACCTAAATTTCCAACAGATAACAATTTATGTAAACTATTTTCTTCAAAACCTTTCTGATAAAGTTTAAGAATTCCTGGAGTTGATTTAAGATCCGTATCATACACAACTTTCTCCACGTTTGTGTTAATTTTAGGATTAGTTGTTATCCTCGCTTTTTGAATTGTACTACCTGGACCAAACGGTTTTAAAACAGAATCTTCATTAAGATTTAATTTAGGAAGTTTGGTTAAACTAATTTCCATGTCAACCGCTTTCGCCATTGCAGCTTCCTTCACCAAAGACAAATAGCTAGAATCACTTTTAACTTTTTCTTTTTTCCTGCTATTAACTAAAGAATATCTATTGGTTGCAATCTCTCCAACCCTAGAATTATTGTTTGACCAAAATAATGGAGAATCATATTTATCCATCTCTCCAGAAAATTGTGGACTAAGCAAACCAACATTCACAGACGGATAACCTACCCTTCCAACAAATGGTGAAGCAATAGACCCCTGAAAGCTCTGTTTGAAATGTTTGTTAATCTTTAATCTAGGAATTTGTTCAATTTCCTTATATTTAACACGGTTAATTTGCATCTACGTAATATTTATATCTAATGAGATATTTATTAGATAAATGAACCTCCTTTTTATTTGTAACCAAAATCAGAACAGAAGTAAACGCGCAGAAGAAATATTTAATGATAAATTTAATACTAAATCCGCTGGATTGTATTGTAAGAAGCCAGTTAGCAAAAATCAAATAAAATGGGCTGATATTATTATAGTTATGGAAGAAGAACAAAGAGATGAACTTGCCAAGAGGTTTCCAACTGAATACATGAAAAAACGAATCCTTAATTTTGATATTCCAGATGTTTATCACCATGATAGTTCACAGTTAGCAAATTCATTGCAATCTAGCATGAATAAATATTTGGAATTATTAGCTTAACCAAATATCAAACTGTTCTTTAGCTTTTTCTTTAGAGACAAAAACTTTTGTTTCTGCTACTTCTAACTCAGCAAGTCTTCTTGTAACTTTATACTTGATTCCTTGTCCATCTTCATATTATAATATTGACACCTCCCATTTCTTTGTAAGATGTTTTTCAGTTGTCATAATATAATTTTGCATTTACAGCGGCAAGGACGGGAATTTCGGTAACCCGTCGTTAACATTCAAACCCGCGTAACATCAGGTGATGTTAACTAGATTTTAAGTCCAGCGCTTTAAGCCAGACTCAGCCACCTTGCCTTTACTGAAACTAAAGTATTATAAAGTTTCAAACACATGTTATTTTCATCGGGTGATGTTAACTGGATTTTCACTCCAGTGTTTTGGCCTTCTTGGCCACTTTTTTTTCTGAAAGTGAATCATAAGGACTTGTAATATTATAAATTTTAGGAGCAGCTAAAATGTTAATTGGTTTAATCTTCAAATAAATCAGAAAACCAACTATTATCCTTATACTTCTCAATCAATTTAATTAAAACATCCATGTCAATATCTTCTAACTTTCTAATATGCAAACAGCCTTTTCCATACTTACATTTTCCCAACTTCTTTACCAATGGTTCTTTATCTAAGTAGCACGTTAAATACAATGTTAATTTATCCTTTCTTGGAGCAAATCCTATGTTGAACCACTCATATTCTTCTTTTTTACCTTTTCTTTTGTATTTATACTTTCCAAAACCAATCATGAAATTATCTCCCCAAATTTTAGGTTTCTTACCAGTAATCTTTGTAATTATCTTCAGAAGTTTCTTAGTATCTTCTTTTCTTGTTTCGTTTTCAATAGAACTCACTAACTTTTTAACACTCTTATTCGTTTCAGTTGTTACTAATGTCATAATTTATACCTAAAACAACTCACTTCATGATCATTTACCAAACCAGCTGCTTGCATAAATGCATACATTATGGTAGACCCAACAAATTTAAATCCTCGTTTCTTCAAATCTTTACTCATTGCATCAGAAATGGAAGTATTCGCAGGTATATCATCTAATTTCTTTCTATTACCAACAATCTGCTTACCAGCAACAAAACCCCAAATATATTTGTCAAAGGAGCCAAATTCTTTTTGTATTGAAATAAAATGTTGAGCGTTAGAGATAGTACTTCTAATTTTTAATTTATTTCTTATAATCCCTACATCTTCTAACAAACGAGCAACATCTTTCTCAGTAAACTTAGAAACTTTAACTACATCAAAACCAGCAAAAGCTTTTCTGTAACCTTCTCTTCTATTAAGAATTGTTTGCCACGTTAACCCTGCTTGAGCTGTCTCCAAAACTAAGAATTCAAAAAGTTTGGTATCATCATGAACAGGAACACCCCATTCTTCATCATGATACTTCATCATTAGTTCATTGTTTAAAGGCCAACTACATCTTTTCAAATTCTTTCCTCTTTCCTTCGTACCATTCATTCATCTTTCCTGATTTCATTAGTTCCATCATTTTTTGCATCGCTTCTTTATGTGCAGGATCATTCACCATTTCCATTCCGTGCTTTTTACTTAATTCAGCAATTTCTTCAAATATAGAAGCACTAAATTCTTTATCACAAGCTCCACCCAATTGTTTACATGTCATAGTTTTCATAACATATCAATAATCCACTTTTTTATATAACTTTAGAAAACTTAATTAGTAGAAACATAATACCCTTACTATGAAAAAATTAAATGTATTTTCTTATGCAAAATTACAAGCAATAGTTACTGGCTTTGCAGGAATAATTGCTGGATTAATCTATTCAGTTGGTGGAACATTTTACGATTTAGCAACAATTGGACTAAATAAAGGAACAGCACTTGCTTTCTTCGCAATACCAGTAATGCCACTTTATTTTACAGTGCTAGGATTCATTTCTGGTTTAGTGGGTGCATATTTATACAACCTTTCAATAAACTGGATTCCAAAAAGCATAAAAACAACAAAAATTTACAAATAAAATGGTAAACATAAACGATAAAGCTCCAGACTTTGCAGTTCCGGATCAAGATGATCATATAATATCTCTAAAAAATTTTAAAGGAAAGTGGTTAGTAATATATTTCTATCCAAGAGATAACACTCCAGGATGTACAACAGAAGCGATTGATTTCACAACATTAAAACCAATGTTTGGAAAGTTAAATGCATACATATTAGGAGTAAGTAAAGATTCAAAGAAATCACATTGTACATTTATTGAAAAACATGATCTTAACATAACTCTGCTTTCAGATGAAGAAAAAAAAATGATTCAAGATTATGGGGTATGGGCACCTAAAAAATTTATGGGCCGTGAATTTTTGGGAGTAGTTAGAAGTACTTTCTTAATTAATCCACAAGGAAAAGTAGCTTATATTTGGTCAAATGTGAGAGTTAAAGAACATGCAGTGAAAGTGTTAGAAAAATTAAAAGAATTAAAAAAATAAAAAAAATAATCAGAATCTATGTAACATTAATTTGAATTTTCAAGTGATGTCGTTTAATATACTGATTTTTATTCGCTCGCTAAAGAAACGTTTACTGCTTTTGGTCCTCGATCGCCTTCAGCTACATCAAAGGTTACGTTATCATTTTCATGTAAAACGACGCCTTCATTTAAGCCTGTTTGATGTACGAAATATTCTTTTCCGTCATCTGCTTCGATGAATCCAAAACCCTTCCCTTCATTGAAGAATTTTACTCTTCCATTCATTTTAGTCCTCCACTAAGATATTTTATCCTAGCTTTTGTTTGTTGTTCGTAGCAGATACTCTTACTACTCTCTACTTTGCAATTATTTTCTGTTCTCATCTTCTTTTCCTGAAACCTCTAGTTTGAATCAATTCAAGGTCAGAAGAACCACAATTTTTGCAAGTGAAACTCGTTGTAGATTTTGATTTTTTCCCATGTGAATAATTTGTTCTTGTTTTTACACTGGTACTTTGACATTTTTTACATTTACGCATTGTATACTCCATTAACAGAAATAGCAATAAACCATTAGATTTTAACTAACCAAATCCGTTTTAAAGCAAAAAAACATAATCTCTTTATAAAATGTCCCATTTAAATTTATCCAATGAATCTTATCAACAGTATATAGTCAAATTTATCCAAATAATTTAAACACAAAAAATAAGTAATACAAAGAAATTAGCAACATGATAATACCTGCAATTAAATTAATCTCTTTTTTCTTTGCAGTTAAAAATCCAATAACTTTCTGACCTGAAGTTGCTGAAACAATTGCCAATATTAGCAGCGGTAGAGCCATCCCAATTCCAAATAATAAAAAGTTCATTAGATTCATGATAAATGTAATAGTAGAAGTGCTAACTGCAAATAATATAACTAAAGAAGCTGGGTTACATGGAAGAACAATCACTCCAAAAAACATTCCAAAAAGAAGCGAAGACAAGTACGGATTTTGTAAAACTGGTGCTGTTTTTTTTGGAAAAAATCTTCCTAAATCAACATTAAAAATAAGTAGAACGCTTACCACTGCCAATATAGAAAAAGCAATCGGAGAAGCTATGCTAATAACTCTAGTTAATGATTCTTGCAGAAAAAAAGTAAAAATCAAACCAACTAAAAACATTGATAAAACTACACCGGCAGTAACAATCAGCCCTAACATGATAATTGTTTTTTTTTCTTCTTTACCATTTAATTTTCCACTTAGATAAGCTAAGAAACCAGGATATAATGGTAAAACACAAACTGCACCAATCGGAGCAAATATTCCTGCCAACAAACTTAACCACAAATTTAGTAAAAAAGCCATTTAACAACCTTTAGCAATTTCTTTTTGTAACTCATCAACCTTCTTAACTCCTCTTCCTAACTTTCTAAAAGAGCCATCTTCACAGATTAATACCACTGGAACAGAAGGAGCATTTACAATTCCTTGACCAAATTCATCAATCAAACTTCGCGTAAAAGTTATTGGTGCAATGACATAGCTCCAATCAAAACCATTATCTTTGATATGATCTAATACAATCTCTTTATCTTCACCTGGATCTGTATTGATACTAATTGAAATAACTTCATCACCTACTACATCATGTAACTTTTTAACTTCTCTTTGCTGTTTTGTACATAACGGACACCAAACTGCAAACGTTTCCAATAAAACTTTTTTTCCTTTAAAACTTTCAATTGTAAATTTATCATTACTAGATACATCAGTCAAAGAGATTGTTTTCCATGGTACCCCATTAGTTTTAGAATTATCTTTACTTTCATCAACTTTAGAGTCTTTATTCACACCAGCTTTAGCATCTATATTTGCACCATCATTTGCATTATCATTGTTGGCTGCGCTTTCTGAAGTCTTAGAGTTCTCATCACCTACAGCAGACTTAACATCATTTTGAGAACATCCCACTATAAAAACAAAACTAACTAATAATACAAATAAAACACACAAACCTCGTTTCATCACTATAGAAAACTTCTTTTGTTTTTATATTTTTGCCTTTTCTAATTCTAAGTTACTAATAAATTAAAAAAAGAAAAAAATGCGGGGAAAGGGATTTGAACCCTCGAACCTACTAAAGGACAGGATATCTTTCATCGCTCCGTTAAGAAGCTCAATACTTAATGACTTAAGTCCTGCGCATTTGACCAGACTTTGCTCTAAGGAATATCAAAAATATTGATAATAATCCCCGCATATCTGGTTATCGCAGGTGTCCCTATTGGCAGGTTAGTTTACGAATTGATATCTTATTTATAAATTCTTCTTTTCAAAACACTATCTCCAATGACAAGGAATTTTTGACACAGGGTCAACATTTTGAATGAATTTTATCTTATCTTTTGCACTAATTTGAATTATGTAAGAAGGTTTGCGTTTTTCTCTAATTATTGGTCCCTGAATAGTATGTTTAAAGTTTAAGTTATTTAAAAGGTTAGAAATTTGTTTCAATCCAGATGGATTACTACTAAAAAACCTGATATTTCTACAAGCAGTACCATCACTGATAATTAACATAAGAAATAATTTAAAAAACTTACCCGTACTTGTCTAGTGGCTTGTGGTGCTGCTTACTTTCATAACTAAATACATGTGACACTTATTTTTTATCTTCTACAACTAAGGCTTGCCATTCACCAATTCCTTTCCGCAACTCATCAAGATTCCCAAGATTCTCCAGATTAACGAGTCCTAATTTATCAGACAATAATACCCCGAAATTTTGAAAATAAGAAATAACTCCTTCTGGGTTCGTCGGTCTTTGAAATAAAGTTGCACCTAAAGGAGATGTTAAAAAATCATATAATTCTCTTATGTGTTTATATTTAGATTCATGTATCTTAGAAAACGTAAAACCAGGAAAAGAATTTATTCTTTCCGTTAATAAATCACGATTGTACTTCTTTCGAACTCCACTTACAATGATATCATCCTCTAAAACTTCAGCAAAATATCCAATTACAAAATCAGCTCTGATTTGAGGATTTATATTAGCTATTATTTTATCAGCTTCTTGATCAGTAGATTGTTCAATTTCCTCCTTTGAAAACCCAGAAAATCGTAAGTAAACTTGATTCTCCTCAATAAAATATCTGGTAAGTAACTGCGGCAAAGCATCCACTGGAGGGGTAGCAATCTCTTCTCCAGTATACTGAGCAATATCCTGAGATTTAGAATAAAAACCAAAATCTTCCCAATCACAAAAACGTCCACCAATATTATGTTGTAAACGACAATCACCTAGCCGTAAATGAGCTTTCTCTACTATTGCCTCGCGTAATTTCATTATCTTATTCACTTCTTCTATTAAATTAACAGATTTCCTCTGCTTAATCTCAAGCAAAGCTTTGTCAGATTCAAATTTATTTCCTTTTTCTCCCTTACTTTGTTGAAACAGCATACCCCCCATATTTCTAAAATGATATTCCCTTGCTAGATAATGAACTAGCCTTTTACCCCTATTTTCCTTGGTCTTCTTATATGCATAATGTAAGTTATCTCTCAAACTACCAAATCTTTTTCTACCTGCATGACATGATCCATTCATACGGGCAATCTGTGAAAAATCTTCTCGTAGAAATTGTAATTTTTTTTCTTGATTAACTACTAGTTCAGCTTCAATTTCTCCCCTATTTTTAGATAAATCAAGTCCGGGATTAGAAACAAACATCCAATTATCTTCCAAGCCATCAATTCGCTTTATTTGCTTTTTAAGTTGATAGATTTCTTCCGCCAAATTTAAATATCTATCTCTTGCTGAATTTCCAAGAAGAAATTCCATCCATAGATTATATTTCCCTCTATCTTCGTCAACTCTTCTTCCCAACATTTCAGGACAAAACTCTGCTTTCCCTGAAATATACAAATTAGTCAATGCAGCCGTCTCACGTAAGAAATGCGAACGTAGAAAGCTGGTACCGTAATAATCGCCAGGTGCAGGGTTTACTTTTCTCCCTTTAAAAAAAATAGTTCTTTCACCATCAGAAGTTAATAACTTAACACGTGCTGTCTGGGAGTAATGTTGATCTCCTACTTGCTGAATTTCGTAATCGATTATCTTCTGGTTTAAACTCTCTTCAACACCCGAGTTTAGGAGTTCGTCTCCAGAAAAAAGTTCAGTTTCCATTTTTTTTGACAGACACTACTCACACAAAAAATCTACAACTCTTACTAACAACTCTTAGGATCATCAAATAATTTATAATAATCTTTTAACCTATCGGCTTTATCATCAAATCCATGTTTTCGTAATTGCTCTTCAACATAATCAACAATCGGTATAACATCACCCGTTCCACTTGAAAAATATTCTTTCAACTTTCCAAATTGTGTGGCACCCCCCCTAGGGCCAGGAATTATCTGGCTATACCATTTTTCAACTTCTATTCTAATCATATCTTCAGATTTTGCTTCAACTTCTTTCAAATTACGCAACTTGTCTTCTAAAGATGCAATTAACTCTCTGCTAGTCAGCATTTTGTAGTAAATGGAAAGTGATTTATAAATCTTTTTGAATAATTTACTATCAAAAGATAGTCAAAAACCCAATTATGCTTAAAATATTAAAATTATTGAAAATAATCAATTATTGGTAAGTTACTCTGCCCATCTTATGAGAACTTCCTATAAATCTCTTTAATCTATCCACTAAGTAAGCAATCCACTGAATTTCTCTATTGTCCAAATAAAATTTCTCACAATCCTGCAGCAAATCTTTCTTATTTGCCGCCACTTTGTGAGCTAACTCCGGTTCATTAGAAAAAAAAGACTTGATATTTGTACAATATACATCTTGACCCCTTTTTAATAAAGAAATAAACTCTTGCTGTTTTTTCTTTGGTAATTTAATACGCCCCATATATCTTGCAATTCTTCTTGCTTCGTCCCCAATTAACTCAATATGAGAGACTAAAATATGATATCTAAACAAATCAATAGGTGATAACCCATGGTTTTTATGCATTCCAGATGGATTTTCTAAACCGTGATGTATTGCTCTAAAAGCAAGATAGGAAAGCCTATTAACATCTTTATCTCTATGATTAATATTTTCATAAGAATCTTCCTCAAACATAGTAATGGTATCCTGCACCATCGCCTGTACAATCATGTCCATTTTTCTAACTAAATCTTTGATAGAAATCTCTTTCATATTAAGAAAATCTTTCGCAACAATTTTAGATGAATCCTGTTCCATTATTTCTAAAGCAATTAAGTTCTGAATTAATGGAGCTATCTCTGAAGCTTTACTTTTAATTTCATTTCCACTCAAAATAATTGTTTTATGATTATTTACATAGGAAGGTACCAATTCTCTCTCAATTTGACTAATTGATTTCCCATCAACTGAAATTTTAACTGTTTTTTCTTCTTCAGATTTTTCTATTCCAGGCTTCAAAATAATTTGGTTTGTGCCTTCCTGTAAATGTAGAACATCTCCCTTCACAAGCTTATGCTGCTTAATCCAGGCTTTTGGGATTGATACAACATAACTATTCTTTCCAAAAGCTATTAATTTTCTATATTCCATTTTGAACCCCCAAATTAAATTTCACTATTTGCTTCGTAAAAAAGCATATACTTACTATATGCCATTTAGTAAAGATATATATATTTAAATGTTTTGTAACCATTAAAGGAAAGGGGATTGAATAATACGGTAAAAGCCGCGTGGGGTGGAAAAAATGTACTTTAAACGTTTGAAAGCAAGAGAGGGTGTTAGACAAGAGCAATCAGTACAAGACAAATGTAGAAAAGTTTTACAAAAAGATTTAGATTGGGTTCACAAAACTAAGCCTCTGGAGAGTTTTTAATGGCTCTTAAACAATTATTAGGTTTGGAAGCATGTGGACTTAGTGATGAGGAGATAATGCGCCGTATCCAAGAAGCAAAGCAGCAAAGGTTACAGCATATTAGCTTTCCTGCAAATGCTGGCGAGGTAACATTAAAGTTAAGTGGAGTTGATCCCGTTGGTGTAATGTGGGGAAATTTTCGTCTTTACAAAAACAGATGGTGAAACAGAAAAATCTTTAAACCACTATAATCTTTCTAGTTGATGCTATTTAAAACAGAATTAAAAAGAAGATTCATAGATATTATCACAAGTAGACGATTCATGTTGCTTTTTGCTTTACAGTTAATCTTTTTATTAGCAATTTTTGGTACTACTTCATTCTACCAAATAAAAATATTAGAAGATGTGTCAGGAGTACTAGAAAATTTAGATCAAGCTAACTTTGATCCAACACAAATACAAGCGGGTACGCCTATTCTAGAAAGTTTAGCTGGAACAACTCAAGCCTATGATAAAATGATGGGACATCTAAAAGAGTTTGCATTGATTATGCTTCTAATATTCGCTACAATTTATCCACTCTTATGGTATTATGTATATAGAATTACAAAAATACAAAATACAAATCTAAGGCCAAAAAGATTCTATCTCAAATTCCAAATTATCAATTTACTCTCTGCGTTTGTGTTATTATCTATAATTGTTTTACTTTATCTGTATAATCAAAATAATCTTTCACAGGAATCAATCTCTAATATCGGTAAAATTATTTTAGCTTCATTTTTAATCATCCATTATTTTTGGATAATTGCCATTTCAAATTTACACCTGCCACCAAAAAAATTGGTTAAAAGGTGGAATCAAGAAGTTTTTAAGATTAAAAATGTAATTTCCTTTCTAATAATAATTATCATACTTACAGTTTCTTTATTTGCTTTATACTTCTTAATTCCAATTTCAACTTTAGTTAGTATAATGACGATAATACTGTTTATTGCTTTCCTTGCCGGAAGTAAAGTATATTGGCTCATTAACTTTTCCCCACAACAATGACAATCAAACGAATAATTATTGACACAAACGCATTGATGGCCATTGCAGATTTTAAGATTAATTTATTTGAAGAAATTGAAAGAATTTGCGATTTCCCTTACAAAACCTACGTATTAGATGGAACAATTGTCGAGTTAAAAAAAATACGTGAAGAGCAACGGCAGAAATTCAAAGAACAAGCTCGTTTAGCTTTAGCAATCATTAAAGCAATGAAAATACCTATACTGCTTTCTACCGGTAAAGTAGACGACCAGTTAGTTGGACATTCAAAAAATGATTTAGTCTTAACTCAAGACAAAGAATTAAAGAGAAGACTTCACAAACCTTATCTAACGATTCGACAAAAAAAGAAGATTGTATTTATAAGATAATACCCGGTAATAATACCTCTAAAAATAAGCAGTATTTGTTTAATTAATCAACCATAACAAAAAACTTCTTAAATCACAGCGCTTTTCTAACTTCAATGAAAAAGGGGAAAGAAACGATTATCGTACTTAGTGCTCATTCTGATGATTTTGTAATTGGAGCTGGTGGGGCTATTGCTCAATATGTAAAGGAAGGAAAAAAGGTGATTTCTATTGTATTTTCATACGGTGAGAAAAGCCACCCATGGCTAAAAGAATCAGTTGTGCAAAAGATGCGTTCAAAGGAAGCATTCGAAGCATCTAAATTACTTGGTTGTGAGGTAGAATTCTTTGATTTGAGAGAATTCAAATTTATGGAAGATTATAAAACCAAAAAATTAGAGAAAAGGCTGTATAATTTAATCATCAAACATAAACCAACAAAAATATTTACACATAGTAACGAAGATCCACATCCAGACCATCAATCTGTACACAAGATTACTTTAGAATTATATGATAAACTAACAGGTATGAATCAAACAGATAAAACAAAATCAAGTGAAGAAAAAAAATCAAATAAAAAGTCAAAAAAACCAGGTTATCCAGAATTATACATCTATTCAATCTGGAACCCAGTATCATTTCAAACGCAATATCCATCTTTATATGTTAACATAACAAAAACATTTTCAGTTAAATTAGCTTCCCTTAGAACTTTTCGCAGCCAACATTTCCATGTTGCTTATCCATTTTTTCTGTTGCTTTACCGCGCTTTCAAAAATGGACTTAAAATTCGTACATGGTTCGCAGAACAATTTTTCAGAATTAAATGAAACCAAAAATTTTACTAGTGGCGGATACTTACATGCCAAAAGTAGATGGAACACTAAAATTCATTGAAGAATATGTCCAACGAACACACGACTTTGAAATATCTCTATTAGTTCCTGATTATGGATATAATAAAAAAATCAAAAATGTTCAACATTTGCATCAAGTTCAAGTGTCGCGTTTTATGCAAATATCAGGTTATCAAAGCATGAGTTTAAGATGGAAAAATCTGAAGATAATTAAGAAGGCAATTAAAGAAGCAGATATTGTATTCGTACAGGGACCAGCACTTTTAAGTTATCTAACTATGATGATTGCTCCAAGAATGAAGAAGAAAACCATTTTTTATTTACACGTAATAACTTGGGAATTGTTTGAAAAATTCTTACCATCAATAATTAAAAAACTCTTCTTTAAGATCTTTAAATGGTGGTCCATCTCATTGTATAACCGCTGTACCAAAATATTTTTACCATACAAAGCTTTAGAGAGAGAACTTCATAAAAATGGAGTATCTACACAAATGGTAATAGCAAAGTTGGGTGTTGATATTCAACGCTTCTCTCCAACTAATGAACACCAAACTGCTAAAAAGAAAATCAACATAGAAGGAAAGAAGGTAGTAACTTATGTTGGTAGAATTTCCAAAGAAAAAAATGTAAATGTCCTAAAAGAAGCTTTCACAAAGTTAGAAAATCAACAAGATCTACATCTTCTAATTGTGGGCGATGGTTCTAAAGAACAAGTTGAAGAATTTAGAAAATTGCCAAACTGTACTGTAACTGGTTTTGTAAATGATGTACAAAAATATCTTCAAGCTTCTGATATATTTGTTATGCCAAGTTTAACTGAAACAACAAGTTTAGCAACATTAGAAGCAATGTCCTGCGGTCTTCCAGTGATTGCAAGTAAGGTGGGATTCATTAAAGATTATATTGCTAAAGGCCACAATGGTATTTTCTTTCCAAAAAATAGTTCCCATCATCTTGCATTACAACTTGAAAAACTTTTGCAAAATCCAGAATTAAGAAAAAAGTTAGGTGCTAACGCAAGAAGAACAATCGCCTATTCATTTTCCTGGGATCGCTCAATAAACAGGATAAACAGACTATTAAAAGAAGTATTATTTACAACAGAAACGAACGATTAAAGAAAAAACATATACAGTATTACCAAAAGTTTTAAAAACGGCCTTAAAACGTTGAACATTATGGAAGATGAAAAATCTACAGTGGAAGAAGGATCTTTAAACAGCTCAGAAGAAGCCTTTATGAAAGGTTATGATGATGAAGAGAAGATTCCAGAATGTGAAGAATGTGGTTCCAGAATAGATGAAGAACAAATTCTAAAAGTTGAAATTGATGGTGAGGAACATATTTTCTGCACAAAAGTCTGTGCACAAGAATATGAAGAAAGCCTAGCAACTGAATAATCAAAGCTTCTCTTTTTAATTTCTACACACCAAGCATTTCTCTTACTTCACTAGAAGGTTCCCACGGAGGATCAAAGGTAATCTCCAGTTCTACTTCTTCAGCACCTTTATCTTTTACAAGAGTTTTAATTTCATCTACCATCTGCGGTCCAAAGGGACATAATGGGGAAGTGAAAGTAAACAGAATAGATACTTTTTTTTCTACAACTTCAATATTATAAACTAAACCTAATGTCCACACATCTATCCCAAGTTCTGGATCTTCATAACTTTGTAATATCTTAATTACTTCTTCTTTATTTACCATTTAAATCCCTCTCAACATCCTTAAAATTATCTTTCTTAACGCTTCCAAAATTTTCAAAACCATTCTGCTCAATTTGTTCAGCAAGTTCAGGACCACCAGTTGCAATTATTTTTCCTTCATGTAATACCGTAACTTTGTCAGCTGATAGCAAGTTTAAGAAACGGTTATAGTGAGTTATTAATACAATTCCCATTTGTCTTTGTTTATGTTGTTCATTAATATAAGCTGCAACAGTTTTTAATGCATCTACGTCTAAACCTGAATCAATCTCATCAAGTAATGAAAAATCTGGTTGCAATAAACCCATCTGTAAAATTTCATGACGTTTTTTCTCACCACCAGAAAAACCTTCATTAACTCCCCTCTTTCTGAAAGAATTATCTATTCTTAATTCATCCATCTTACCACTTAACAATTTGTGAAATTCAACAACTGAATGTGCTTTCTCTTTCCTCTCTTCTCTTTGTTTATTTACTGCTGTACGTAAAAAAGTAGTGGTAGATAAACCAGCAATTTCAGTCGGCTGTTGAAAAGATAAAAAAATCCCTTTCTTAGCTCTAACTTCTGGAGATAATGTAGTTATATCTTCTCCATCAAGTAGAATTTTACCACTTACAACTTTATAATTTGGATTCCCCATTATAACATGCGCTAAACTACTTTTTCCAGAACCGTTCTGACCCATTAGCACATGAATCTTTCCTTTTTCAATTGTTAAGTTTATTTCCTGTAATACCGTTTTGTTATCAACTTCAACAACTAGATCAGTAATTTGAATAGTTCTTTGATTTTCAGATACAATACCTTTTTCATTGTTTCCAATTACACCAATCTCTTTATCCGTATTATTAATCTCTTCTTCTTTTCCATGTCCATTCATAATTGATTCCTGCATTAGACCACCACCAAATGTTTCTGTAACGCTTTCCATGGAAGCAAAGCACAACCCAACCTAGTATGACTTATTGGAATTCCTAGCAAGTCTACTACATCCTGTTGTTTAATTTCACTTACTTTATCTAGTGGAAGACCATTGATTTTTTCCATAAGTAAAGATGCAGCTGCCTGACTGATTGCACAACCATTCCCAATAAAACTTGATTTAATAACCTGGTTTTCTTCTTTCAAAAATAAAGTTATTTCATCACCACAAAGATGATTTATTTCTTTAGCTTCCTTCGCTCCAAGTATAGAGTGTTTATATCGTGGATTTTGATAATGGTCAATAACATTTTCTCTAAACATTTCTTCATCAATGCCATCACCACCAACATATCCAGCGCCCAAATCATCATTTATTTTATTACCTAAATCTTTAATTGATTCTCTTCCATTACTTCCTTTAATTAATTCTATTCCATTGCCTAAAATATTATCTGTAGTAATTTCTTTTAACACATCGCCTAACAACCTAACTTCTTCTGCAGTATTGTACAAACAAAATGAAGCTCTTGTAGTTGCTAATAAATTTAATTTGCTCATTAAATGTTTAGCACAATGATGACCGCCTCTAACAGCAATCCCTCTACTGTCAAAAAATTCAGCTAAATCATGTGGATGCTTTCCTTCAATTACAAATGAAAAGACCGGCCCTCGTTGTTCAATTGAGTTTGGACCAATAATCTCTACTCCATCAATTTTTCTTAAATGATCTAAAGCCATAGATGTTAACTTCATTGAATGTTCCCAAACATTTGGCATACCTACCCTCTGTAAATAATCAATTGCAGCAGTTAACCCAGCAACTTGAGCTAATGGAGGAGTACCTGCTTCAAATTTTGCAGGAGATGAAAGCCATTCCGGATTAATTACAGAATCACTAGATAAATCCTTAACCATCCCCCCTCCATAATTAACAGGTTCTAACTCTCCCAAGATTTTCCTATTACCATATAATACACCAATCCCAGTTGGACCAAACATTTTATGTCCGGAAAAAGTCAGAAAATCGCAATTGATTGATTTAACATTAATCGGCAAATGTGCAACTGATTGAGCAGCATCTACCACAACTAAAGCACCTACCTTGTGAGCAAGCTCAGTGATTTCTTTCATCGGATTGATCGTTCCTAAAACATTAGACATATGTGTAATAGAAATCAGTTTAGTTTTACCAGTAATCATCTCACCCATCTTTTCTAAATCTAGCCTGTAATCTTTTAGTGGAATAAACTTGATAATAGCTCCAGTTCTTTTTGCCAACATTTGCCATGGGATTAGATTACTATGATGTTCCATATCCGTAACTAGAATTTCATCCCCTTCCTCTACGTTCAATTCTAACATTCTAGCAAGCATGTTTAGTGATGCTGTAGTTCCACCGGTGAAAATAATTTCGTCCGTCTCTGCACCAATAAAATCTGCAACTTTCTTTCTACCATTCTGATAATTAATCGTTGCTTCTTGAGCTAATCGATAGACTCCCCGATGCACGTTTGAATTATTTTTGGAATAAAAATTATTAACTGCATCAATAACTACCTGCGGTTTTTGAGTAGTAGAACTATTATCTAAATAAGCAAATGAAGCGTTTGTTAATAATGGAAAATCATTATTTAAATTTAATATCTCAGAATTCATAGTTTCTTTATTTACAGTTTCTTTATTTACAATTTCCTTTTCTACATTTTCTGAATTCATTTGTTCATTCATTTGCTGATTCATCTTTTCAAAAAACCCTCTGCAATTATTTCCTCTGCTTTTTCCAAAGGAATCCCTCGACTTTGTAAATAATATAACTCTTCTTCTCTAACCTTTCCAATAGAAACACCATGAGAACATTCAACATCTTCATTTTCAACTTCTAAAATAGGTAAAGCATTACATTTAGCCTCATTAGAAAGTAATAAGATATCAGCTTTTTGATGCCCTTTACAACCAGCAGAATTTTTTGGAATGTTAACAGTATTTTTCACATCGCCTTTTGCTTTTCCACGTAAAACGCCTTTAACCTTTACTTCAGAAGTAGTTGAACTTGAAAGATGATTTACAGAAGTATATTGATTTACAATGCCATCATCTAATATAAAACGCTGATTGATTTTTGCTGATGCATTTTCCCCAACAAGGTTAACATTTAAGTTAGCAGTTTTTTCAATTGAACTAAATTCTTCCCAATATAATTCACTCTCAACCCCAATAGTAATTTTTCCAAGATAATCCTGGCCAACATAATCAACAGATAATTTAACATTTTTACCAGTAGAAATGGTTATTTCCGGTGAAGATACTTTTAATTTAACATCTGAATTATCATCTAAAAATAATTCAACAGGTTCAGAAATACTAAGTTCTTTATTCCCAGATATTCTTTTCTCCGACATTCTTTTCTCAGATTTTTTAATTTCAGATATTCTCGTCAATGATGTTTTTATTTCAGAATTTTTCATTTCAGCCATCTCCATCTTAAAATCCCTCAATTTCCAATTCAATTAGTTTATTTAGCTCAACTGCATATTCTAATGGTAAAGCTTTGATAACTGGGTCAACAAATCCAGCAACAATTAATTTAATTGCCTGCTCTTGCCCAATTCCTCTGCTAGTGAGATAGTATAATTGCTCTTCAGCAATCTTGCTAACAGTTGCTTCATGTTCAACTCTAACATCGTTATTGTTGATTTTCATAGTTGGATAGGTTTTTGAAACTGATTTATCATCCAAAAGTAAAGCATCACATTGAACATTAGATTTTGTATTAATAGCATTTTTTGTAACAAAAACTAATCCTCTGTAACTAGAGATACCACCATCTTTACTAATACTTTTAGCTTTAATAATTGATGAAGTGTTAGGAGCCGCATGAATAACTTTGCTTCCAGTATCTTGATCTTGATCCTTTCCAGCAAAAGCAATCCCAATACTTTCAGAATGAGCTCCTTCTCCAATTAACATTGAACATGGATAAAGCATCGTAACCTGGCTACCCATATTTCCATTTAACCAACGCATTGACCCCTCTTTATAGACCAAAGCTCTTTTAGTGTTAAGATTGTAAACATTCTTGCTCCAATTTTCAATTGAAGAATATGTCATCTTAGCTCCAGGAAGAACGTGAATTTCAACACAGCCTGCATGTAAAGAATCCTTACTATATCTTGGAGAACTGCAACCCTCAATATAATGTAATTCTGCTCCCTCATCCACGACAATTAATGTGTGTTCGAACTGTCCTCCAGAAAGCTGGTTCATTCTGAAATAAGCTTGTAATGGTAGATCTACTTTCACACCTTTTGGAACATAAATAAAAGTTCCACCACTCCAAACAGCTGCATGTAACATAATTAATTTATGGTCATGAATTGGAATGCAAGTACTCATGAAATATTTTTTAACCAATTCCGGATACTTTTGAACAGCAAAATCCATATTTTCAAAAATGACTCCTTTATCTTTTAACGTTTTCTCAATATTATGATAAACAACTGATGAATCATACTGTGCCCCAACTCCTGCTAAAGCTTTCTTTTCAGCTTCCGGAATGCCAAGACGGTCAAATGTATTTTTTATCTCTTCAGGAACTTCATCCCAATTATTCGTCTCTTTAGTATTTGGATCTACAAAATAAATTATTTCATCAAAATTTAGTTTAGAAAGGCTAGGTCCCCAATCAGGAGTAGCAGTTTGCTGAAATAAATTCAAACCTCTTAATCGTTTATTTAACATCCAATCAGGTTCATTTTTTGTAGATGAAATTAAACGTACAACTTCTTCAGATATTCCTGGTTCACTGACTATTCTGGATTCATGTTGATCTACTTTGTCGAACATTTCCCGGTTTATTGAATCAATATTAGTCATTTTTATGTGTATTTTTTATTTGTATTTTCACTTAAATTTTATTCTCATTTAATTATAACACATTTCTTCTAACAACCTTTACAACCAACTTCTTCTGCTGAACAATTCTCTGGAACAGCAGAAAAAGCTTTATGCACATGACAAAGAATTTTCTCCTTCCTTAACATCTCCAAAACCATTTGGGTTTCCCTAAAATAGCTGGAAGTATCCTTAATTCTATTGGCAGCTTGTTTAATCTGAAATTGAATATTTTCAGCGAAATTAATCTTATGGCCTCGTTTACTACTAGTGTATTGACTAATTGTAGCAGAATTGATGCCCATCAAATTGGCAATGTCCTTCTGCTTTATACCTTTCTCTTTCATAAAGAGAGCAAAATACCTTCTTATTGTAGGAATCAGATAAAACGTCTCTATTTCCTGTGGATGCAGTAAAGTTTTCATAAAATATAATTTATCAAGCTCTTTTATAAATATTTGTTAACTATAGTTAATATTTTGCTTATTAGGAAACATTTAAAATATATACATTATTACTAATTAGTCCTATGTCTTCCAAAGAATATAGATTGTACCAATTGCTTAAACGCTGGCAACCAGCTTCTAAAGTTCCTACAGCCAAACAATTATTCCCAGGAAAAGACCTTTTACCACTTTTTCAATTTCTTTACAAAAAAACTAAAAAACTATATGAACATCTACCACGCAGAAAAACTGGTGAAAAAGCCTTCACTCACCCAACAAATGTAACTCTACTCTTAAAAGAAGTTGGTATTAAAGATGGGATTACTCTATGTAGTGGAATCATTCATGATTTAATTGAAGAGGAGGTTGATCTTTACAAAAAACAAAGAAGAATCAAAGAACATAAAGAAGGGATAAAACTTCTTGATAAATATGAAGAAGAAATGTTCAAACAATTAGAGAAAGAAATTATAGCAGTTTGTCGGAAACATAAGATCGATATAATCAAAGCAAAAAAGATTATCAAAATAAGTAAATTACTAACTAGGCATAAAAGAGATTTTTATTATAGATCAATCTGTAACATTCTACAATGTAAGGATAAAGAAATCAAACATAAGGCTCTTCTTGTAAAATTGGCAGATCGTACTCACAATATCCTAACAATTAAATGTTTCAATGAGCAGGAAAGAATCTATCAATGTTTCAAAAACTTATTTATCCTTAATAACGTTAAAAGTTATATGATTAAGAAAGGACCAGAAAAAGTAGAAAATTCTCCATTATCTTATTTATTCAGCCGTTGTGCAAAGTCAACCTATGATGCTTTTTTAACGATCTGCCATATGGCGTACCACAAAAGAATAGGAGAGACAAAAACCATTTTACAACTTGCCTTCAAAAAATTTGCTTTAGAAAAATCAGGAGCTAAAATGGTTACCGGATTCAACAAAGAAGCCCACCCAATGCGACTTTTTGGTGGTATAATAAGGAAATATGATTACCGCCTACATCATCAATGGAAATTATTTGACAAAGTAAAAGAAAGTGAAATCAGATATTGTAAGAAGTTCTTTGCTGATTTCAAATTTACCCCATCTCAAATACAAGCCATTCTAGACTACAAAGATGCATATGCTCTTAAAGAAGCGATAGCTTTCTTGTTGTACGTTCCTAAGTATGTAATTTCTGGTTTTCTTCATTCAGATCTATTTAAAGAAGAAATGAAAAGATAGAATTTTTTTCTTATAACACCAACAATATATTCAACTATTCACATAACTCCATCATGTGGGTTCTCTATTCTTCTCAAATGTTCAACAGAAACGCTTGCATATGTTTGCGTAGTCTTTATACTTTTATGTCCCAATAATTTCTGAATATCTGAATCTTGTACTCCTGAATCACGAAGATGCGTAGCGAAACTATGTCTTAAAACATGTGGAGTTACAGCTTTACTAATCCTCGCCTTTCTCTTGGCTTTTTTCAAAACTGCTTGTACTGTTGAAGAAGTAACATGCCCATTAGTTGTTTCAAATAAATAATCGCTCTTACTACCTCTAATTTTCAAATACTCCCATAATTCATCTACAACCTTATCAGATAAAATAGTATATCTATCCTTATTTCCTTTTCCAGATCTTACCAGCAACAACTTTCTAGAAAAATCAATATCCATTACTTTTATTTTTATCAATTCAGAAACCCTAACACCAGTAGCATATAACATACTAATCATCAATTTATGTTTTAGATTTGAAGTAACATCAATAAGCAACTTGATTTCATCTTTACATAAAGTAGATTTTACTTTTTGTTGCTTTTTCTGAAACGGAATATCATTGAATTTTCTTTTCATAATTTGCCTGTAATAAAACAGCAAAGCATTGTGCGCTAGATTAACAGTAGCTGGACTTCTATTCCATTTAATTAATACACCAAGATACCATCTGATATCTTTTTGTGTAATCTCATGCGGTTGTTTCTTTAGCAATTTCAAAAAATGTTTATTATAATGCAAATATATTTCAATCGTCCTTTTAGAATAATTTCTTAGTATACATTCCTCAATCAAAGCTTCAAACATTTATCTCCCCCCATTTTTAACATCACTTACTTAAACTAACACACCAAACATATAATCACCATACCCTACTTATGGCAAAGATTTATTTATTAGCCTTACCCGTACTTGTCCAGTGGGTTGTGGTATTTCTCTTCAGCCATATTTTCCTTTCCATAAACGCAACATAGCCAATTTCTAACTCCTTTCGTGCTTCGGACATCTGTCTAGTGACAGAGCAACTTCGCACAAAAGGAGTTAGCCAAAATTTTTACACTGCCCTTACGTTTGCCACGACGGTAAACCTCTACT
>CAZRZP010000010.1:0-35780 GCA_964604645.1 uncultured Methanosarcinales archaeon | reverse complement strand
CAGGAATAATATTTTTGAAAAATATAGTGCAGAGAAAAATGCGCGTGTATTAATTAATTACTATAAGAGTATCATTGATTAAGAGTAAAATTCTCAGATTTGTTTATGTAATCAGTATAAAGAAAATTTAAATTTATTAACTTAGAATCAAGAAACCTACAATCTTTAGATGAAAGATAATCAACATACCCTCCAACTATGCCTCTTCTCATTTTATAACTTTCTTTGTCACCAGAAGAAGTTGGCATAAATCTATGATCTTTACCAAAAGCTCTTTTCTCTTCCATTTTTTGCATCTTATCAAACTTACATTTTTCTATTGCTTGATGGATTATATTATTTGGAATATTAATACCTAAAAAATTGAATACTTTACGTAATTCATCAATTGGATTACTGTGAAAATTTTCATAGCGAATAAGAACGAATTTCTTTGAATTTCTTTGATACTCCTCAGCCCAAACATTCATAAAATCAATTAAGTGAGGGAATGTATATGGTTCCCTTATAAATGAATGGATTTCATTTGTGTAGGCCTTTTCTCTTCGCTTACTCCATTCAAAATAATAAGAGACTATAACATCCTTTGGATTTCGAACAAGCAAAATAATTTTTTTTTGACTGAATGATGAGGGAGGAGTAATCTCTGCTTTAGATGAATAACTTTTAGGTCGAGGATCTGTTTTTATATTTGGGGTGTTAGTGAAGAGTGTCATTTTATATAAATCTAAATTAAGGGGATAACCATAGTGTAAATGCAAGCATTGTCCAATCAAAAGACGAACCCAAGTTCTTCCACTTTTTGGGAAGGAAATAAGGTAGCAATCACTAACAAGATGTATCAATGAATGATATGTTCTCTGAACAGTTGGATGCGTTTTTATAGCTGAAAGAACCATAGCCAGATTAGATATATTTTTTATATAAACCTTCTGCATTAATAGCCTATAGATTCATTTTTCAATAACCTTTTAAATAGTTCTATGTCAATCAACTTATGAAAGTTACTAGAGCCAAATTAGATAGAATTAATGCGGTTAAATACCAAAAAAATGGAATTATAGGGGTTTTTACAAGGAGATATATATCTTCAAATATTACAAAATTCCTCATAAAAACAAATATTACTCCAAATCAAGTTACATTTGGTTCTTTATTTATTGCAATCTTAGGGTGTGTGTTAATAGCATTTGCTCAGCCAATCCATCTTATAATTGGTGGTTTTTTAATTTTCTTATCAAAAATATTAGATGGCATTGATGGTGAAATTGCAAGAATAAGGGATATAGAAACAAAACGGGGAGCCTGGTTAGATGGAGTTTCTGATAGATTTAAGGAAAATCTTTTATTACTTGTAATAACTCATGCATCATTTATTCAGACAGGTAAACCTCTTGTTTGGTTGTATGGGTTTATTGCCGCACTAGGTTTGCACATGATTGCTATTACCTTAGAGCATACGGGACAAATGAATAAAGAAGCATTAGGTTCCGTGCATAGTTCATTTTGGTTAGTTCGGTTTCTTAATAAAATTGGAATAAAAAGCCAATATGTTGCATTACAGGCAGATACTTATCTTTTTATCATTTACGTGTTAGTTATTCTTAATAAGCTAGAACTACTTCTAATCTTATTAAGTTTTATTTTTAATTTCTATTGGCTAGCAATTTCAATTTTAATATTTAGGAGGAAAAATAATGACACTTAAAATCTATTTTGATACAGATGTAGAAAAAAGGAAATATGAGGGTAGATCACAAACAACAATCCTTTTAGAAAAATTCCTTAGAAGTAAAGGATACGAGTTTGTAAATCATCCTAGCAAAGCAGATTTAATTCAAGTCCACAGTAGTGGGATATTTGCATCATATAGGGCTGCAAAATGGAAAAAAAAATATAAGATTCCAGTGGTGTATACCCTTTATTCTATTTCTAAAACAGAACCTTTAAACCACTTTAGAAACCATTTTGCTCAAAGAAGATACTTACGGCGACGTAAAACTAGTTTTATTTTAAGTTATAGCTCTGTCATTCCGTTATCATGGAGGTCTCTATATCTGCGAAAATTAGATTTAGTTATCACGCCATCTTATTTTGTACACAAGAGACTTCCAAAAAATTCAAAGGTAGTTAGATTGGGGATAAATCTTGAAAAATTTAAGCCATTAAAAGTTCAAAAAAATCAGATTATTAAAGTGGGATATTTTGGACATCCTAGTGCCTATAAGGGGGTATTAGATTTTGCAAGAGCGTCTAAAGACTTGCCAAATTCCTGTGAGAGTTACATCTTTATTTCTGATACTTCTAAAAAAATGGAAAAAAATCTGTTGAAGATTAATCCAAAAATTAACCTTTTTGGTCATGTTAAAGATATTGCCAAATCCTATAACGAAATGGACATTATTGTTCTTCCATATAGAAGCCATCTTGCTGGTGTAGCTAATCCGTTGGTACTTGTTGAAGCCATGGCCTGCGGAAAAGCAGTAATAACTACAAACTTTTCTTATCTAAAAGAAGTTGGTCAGAAGGGGGCATATTATATTAGACCTTATTCACCAAAATCTATTGTAAAGGCAGTTAAGAAATTACACAACCAACAATTAAGGAATACACTTGAAAAAAACTCGTTACGTATAGCTCAAAGAGAGTTTAATCAGAGAGATATGTGCGAGTCTTATGTTAAAATATATGAGAGAATAGAGCACAATCTTAAAAATGCACAAAGATAATACTCCCACCAACATTAAGAGAACCATAAGTTTATTTGAAAGTCTTAAATTTTGCCTTTTTAAGTGTGAGCATATTCGTAATGGTATGAATAAAAATCTAGATATTCTATTTCTTAAGAATAATGAATACAATAAAGCGTCAAAAATATTAGAAGAAAATGGTTTTGTTCTTTACCTCTCTGAAAATGTTGAAAAGTATAAAAGAATGTATATTAAATTTTCAGATGAAGAATACACACGAATACATTTACATCGAGAAATTGCGTGGCATGGTTTGAAAGTTATTAATAAAAACGATGTATTTAATCGTATTCAAAACAATTGGCCTACAAATGAAGATCAGCTAATAATTCATATTGCTCATTGTATTTTTGAAAATTTTGAATTTAAAGATTATCAACTAAAAATTGTAAAAAACCTCCTTAGCATGCCTTTAGATATATGTTATATTAAAAATAGGGTTAAAGCTTATGGGTGGAAAAATGAATTCAAATATGTTATTAACAAAATTAAAAATGATGGGCCCTTATCCAAAATGTATTTTATTAGAAAATTTATGATTAAGGTCTTGTTTTCTCCAAAAGAGTATTATGTGATTTTAAAAAAAATAATTAAAATAATTCTTCGGAAATTGAATTTAAGAAGAAAAGGGTTCTTAATCTCATTAATTGGAGTAAATGGAAGTGGAAAATCAACATTGCTTAATGGGCTATTAGAAAAATATCATCCATTAACAAATAGTGTCAGTGGCCAAATGGGTTATTACTTTGGCTGGTACCCCTTCACCCCATTAAGTAAACTACTATCCAAAGTACTAAAGAAAAAGAAAAAAGAATTATTCAAAGAAGTAAATAAAGAAAAAAAAGAAACGAATAATTTTTCTATTACTCAAGAGATATTATTTCTATTTTTGTTTATAGAATTTTATATTCGTTATTGGTGCGAAGTATATCCTTCCCTCAGAAAAAATAAGTTGGTAATAACTGATAGGTATTTTTATGATTTATACACACAATACAAATATGGAGAAAAAAGCGTTATTCTACCATATTTATTCATTTTATTCCCTAAGCCGGATTGTGTCTTTATTCTTGATGCTCCTGCAGATGTTCTTGTTTCAAGAGGAAAAGTAAATGAAAAAAGGAATGTTAAATCAATAGAAAATTTAAAACTGCAACGTAGAAAATTTACCAAACTTTCAAAAAAATCCAATGGGTTTATGATCCTTGATACTAATGAGGGTATAGCTAAAAACAGACATACAATTCTCAAAAATACATGGAAAAGAGTTATACAAAAAAAATTAAAGAGGGGTTGTGTCAATGTCTCTTTCTAAGGTAGATTCACTTCTTATGAATTGGTCTAAAAAAAAATATATTTCTGGAAAATCGTTTGATGAAATTTGTCAAATTGAGGAAGTTCCACTATGGTGGTTTCTAAACAGAATTTTTGTGCCACACATAATGCCAAAAAGGATTAATATGTTTAAAGAAATGGATAAAAATAAATCTATTTCATTTTTAAAAAAAAAGAAACTCAATTTTTGGTCAAAAATATTAACAAAAGCAATATATTATAATGAATTACGGAAAATAAAAAAGATATCAAAAAAGAAGATAGAACAAAATAAGCTCAAGAAAGGTGTATTGTTTTTAAGTTATAATGACCACATACAAAAAGGAGAAAATTTTAGATTGAAAAATATTATTAAAGAATTATCAAAGAAAGAAGAGAACGAATTTGAGCCAATTGAACTAATTGTTGATTCGCTTTCAAATCATAAAATTAATCCTCAACCTCAAAACAAAAGAAATTTCTACCAATATGTACCAAAAAAAAATATTTATAAAGCAAATAAAAATGGTAAAGAGCTTTCGAGAAAGTGGAAGAAAATAAATCAAAAACTAAAGGGGAATCTCTTTACTGATTCGACAAATAAATCTATTTGGAAATATGTTGAACCTGGTTTGAATTTTTTAATTTCAAAAGAATTTATTTCTCTTATCAATTTATATTATCAAACATTTTTAAGAATATTTTATGAAGAAAACATAAAGGCAGTAGTATTAACTTCTCAAAACAGCATATTTGATAAGTGTGTTATTGCAGTTGCAAAAAATTGTGGGGTTCCAGTACTTCGAATTCAACATGGCATTGCTGTTGATTTAGTTCCACCGGATGGGGGAGATTGTGATAAATCCATGTATAAGCTTGTTTTTAGTGACAATGTTAAAAAAGAACTAATGGATGTTGGGTGGGATGAAAATAAATTAATTGTTGTTGGTTCGCTTATATTTGATGATATTGGAAAAATAAGTAAAACATTAAAAGAGAATAATGAAATTATTTTTTTGATTGCAACCTCTCCATTTGTAGAGACTAATTTGCTTTCAGAGAATGAATATAGAACGAAAATTGAAACAATTTTGAGAAGTATAGAAAAAATAAATGCTGGTGTGATTATTAAACTTCATCCTCATGAGACTTCTAAAGAAGCATATCAGCGATATAAGTTTTTACTTTCAAATGTTAATCTGAAAACTAAAATCATTGCTAAGCCACAATCTGAAAGAAGCGAGTTTTACAAGCAAATCTTGTCATCTACTGTAGTTATTCAATTTGGATCTACAGTAGCTGTTGAAGCTATGATTCTTAATAAACCTGTTTTGACAATAAATTTAATGGAAGGAGATTTTATGACCGGATGGCTACGAAATAATACTGCAACAACATATATTGACAACATATTTCAAATTGATAAGGCACTAAAAGATTCGATGCATGACACCAAAGAAAAAAGAAATGAAAGAGAGGAATACGTTCTTAAAAAATGTGGTGTTGTTGATGGAAAATCATATCTTCGAGTTGTTGAAACAATTAAGTTATTAAGTTAGCAGTTATTCTGCTAAAACTTGTTAATGCTTTTAAGAAACTTGACGTTGTTATATTGGTTCTCATTATGGTCTTTTATTCCACTACCATCAAGTTGTTTTTCAATCTCTAAAACACCATCTTCTATTGTAAAATCTGGAGTGAACCCTATCGCATTCCGTATACGTTCAAATGAGACCCTGTAATTTCTTTTGTCAAAGTCTCTCTCTTCTATTATTACAGAAGCACTAGGCAACTTTTTAGAGATTATCTCACCAATTTCATTAATGGTATGGTTTTGAGACTCACTTCCAACATTAAATACTTGGTTTGCAACATTACGCAACGGAGATGCTAAAACCATCATTATTGCTTTTGCAACGTCTTTTACATGCACATTCGGCCGCCATTGATCGCCCCCAAAGATAGTGATTTTTCCCTCTCTCTTTGCTTTTGCCGTTAATGTATTGACAACAAGGTCAAAACGAGGTCTAAATGAAGCACCATAAACAGTACTCAAACGAAGAATTGTAGGAGAAAAATTATCATCACTCATACCTCTAATTGCACTTTCTGCAGTTAATTTCATCTTTGCATAGAGTGAAACAGGGTTGATAGAAGATTCTTCAGTAAGCAATTCATCGCCCTGAGAAGCACCATAAACACTACAAGAAGAAAGATAAATAAAACGGTTTATTTGATAATGTTTACAAACTGATGCAACAAGATTCGTTGCAATATAATTAATATCTTGTGTTGTTTTTGGATTAAGAGCACAAGCGGGATCCCCTACAAGTTCTGCAAGATGAATTACAGCATCAACTCCTTGAACGCAGTTTGTTAATGTTTCGACATGGCGGGTATCGCCCTCAATAATTTCTAAATTTGTGTTGTTTAAACCAAAGAGAGATTCTTTCCCATAGAGAAACAGATCAAGAACTCGAACTTTGTATCCTTGCTCAAGAAGCCGGCGAACAAGCATAGAACCAATAAAGCCAGCTCCTCCCAAAACGAGAACACTCTCAACTTTATGAGTCTGATAATTTCTTTTAGAGAGGTAAGTTGGTTTATTATTTTCTAGCAAGACAAAATCTTGTACATTTTTTTCAGAGTCGATGATGGGAATGCCAATTAATTTTTGAGAAGATGCAATAGAAAGGATTTCCTGTGAAAGAAATGTTTCATTTGAGAAAAGAGGGTTGCGAACCATTACGGTCGAGACAGGGTCATGAATTGAAATTCCGTTGAGAATACCTCTCCTAATATCGCCATCAGTAACAACTCCTTCAAATTTTTTCTCGTCATTAATAATGAGCGCCATCTTCAAACCTGCCAGATCAATGACCCTCATTGCTTGTTTAATAGTACTCTTATCTGAAATTAACATGTCTTGGACCAATACCATTTAATCACCCTTTTTGAGATTTTCCTTTCGAAAAAAAGATTTTATTATTGATACAACAAACACCATATCATCTCGTGTAAAATTTGCTGCCATCGGCAAAGTCAAAACTTTCTTTGAAAGCATTTCTGTTTGTGGAAGATCACCATTTGTAAATCCAAAACGGTGACGGAACAGTGTAAACAAGTGAACAGGAGTAAAATATACTTTACTCATGATACCATTATTAGAAAGATATTGCTGTAAGCGATTACGAAGATCTTCTGTATCAATGAGAATAGTATACATTTGGTATAAGTGACTAAATTCTGTTGGAGGGGCAGGGCATGTAATTTCCGGGATTTTTTTTAATTCTGTAGTTAGATAATGGGAATGTACTGCTCTTTTATGAGATACAAGACTTATTTTTTTCAGTTGAGACAAACCAATTGCTGCTGAGATTGAAGACATTCTAAAATTATAGCCTGGAGTGAGATAATCGCTGTCATTAATTGTAAAAAAATAATCCTCGTTTTCATTTTCAACACGACCATGCGAACGTAATAATTTCATTTTTTCATAAATCTCTTTAGAGTTTGTAACCACAAGACCCCCCTCCCCACCACTAGTAATTACTTTATTTTGACATAAGCTAAACATAGTAGCGTCACTGAAAGAACCAAGTTTTCTACATTTAATTTTTGCGCCGAGAGACTCTGCACCATCATCTAACAAATAAATTCCTCGCTCATCGCACAGTTTACGTATTTTTTCCATATCACGCACAACACAACCACCAAAATGAACGGGCATAATGGCAACAGTATTGTCTGTAATCTTAGAACAAACATCATTATAATCTAAACCAAAAGTTTCACCTTCTGATTCTGCAAAAACGGGAATTCCTCCTGCTAGAAGAACCGCATTTGCTGTAGCAATAAAAGTAAAGGAGGGAATAATTACTTCTTTACCTTTTACATCAAAAGCTTCAAGCATCACTTGAAGTGCTGATGTTCCAGAATTAAATGAAAGTGCATATTTTGTATCTGTTAATTCTGCAATCTTCTTTTCAAATTGTTCAATCTCTGGACCTGTTGTCCAATATGTCCCTCTTTTTATAACAGAAGTTGCCGCGTCAACATCATCTTGATCAAAATACACCTTAAACAAAGGGACGTTCCATTTTTCAACTGATTTTTCAACTAATGGTGAGGAGACAATTTTATTTTTGTTTGATTTCAGACTCGAATTAATTTTCACAACCTTTGCGGGAACACCATATGCCACTGCATTGGAAGGGATATCCTTGTTAACAAAACTATAAGCACCAATTATTGCATTTTCTCCTATTGTAACTCCAGGCATAATAGTAGAGTGTGTTCCTATTAGGGCATTTCGCTTTAATATGACTGTACCTTGTTTTTGATCAATAGTACTCTCACTATATATAGAGCAATGGCTTCCTACTTGAACATTATCACCAATTTCAACACCATAACGAGCGTTAATATAAGTAAAAGCACCAATATCAGTCATTTTACCAAGAGTTAAATTCTCTGTAAATTGGACTAACCAATTCCACTTTGTTAACTTTCCGTTTTCTATTTCTGGTGGTTTCCAGCTATTAAATCTTTTTTCCATCTTTTTTTAGGGTAATATCTCTCGTAAGAGCATAAACGATTCGGCACAACTTACATTGACTTCCGAACCTCTTTTTCTTGCTAGTGCCTCTATTGAGTTTAGAGAACGAGGGTTTGGTTCTTGACGTAATTCGCTTCCGTATGCTTTCATTGCATTCTTTTTAAGCTCAAGAAAATCAGTAATATCAACAAATACATTTGGAATAAAATGCTTCAGTGAACGTCCCCATTCTGTTTCTGAAAGCGTTTCATAAGCAAGAGTTCGAATTGTTGATGAATTAGATGAAGGGCGAAGAGCTACAAGTGCTGATTCGTGGACAATTCGATGATCTAAATGGATGTCTCCTCCATGAGGGATATAAACTACCTCTGGTTTTAATCTTTGAACAACAGAGTGTAATGATTCATTAATTTCTTTACGTGAAATTGTATCCAATTTTGCCGTTGGAAAATCTAAAAAAAATGTTTTTTTTATACCTAATATCGAATTTGAATTAGTTATTTCGGTGTGTCTATGTTCAATGTATTCTTTACTCCAATCAGGGGTATATGCCGTTGTAACTATACAAACATAAACTGTATCGCCTTGTGAAACATGTCGCGCTATTGTTCCGCCACAACCCAAAATTTCGTCATCAGGATGAGGTGCCACCACTAAAACTATCGCCATTTTTGTGTATACATCACTCTTTTTTGCATTTAAATAGTTTGTGAATTCTAAAATGCTCAGTATTTTATTTTCTTTTGAAGAAACTTTTTATCGAGAGAAATTGAAGCAAGTTTTTTAACAATTTTTTTGCTAGCAGTTCCATCGCCATAAGGACTAATGGATAATTTGGCATTTTGTTTGAATCCTGTAGAAAGTCCTTTATGTATTGCATTTATAATCTCTTGAGTATCATGCTTCACAGAGATAACATTCTCTGCACGTTCACGCCCTTCTTGTCTAATTCCAATATCAACAACAGGAAGTCCAAAAGAAGAAGATTCAATAACTCCACTACTTGAGTTTCCAACCACTATATCACAATGTTCTAATAAACTTAAATAAATATCATGATGCAAGTTTAAAAAAGGGTGAATAAAGTCATATGTAAATCCATATTCTTTGATTAAGTTAGTTATTTTTTGACCACCCGCATCAGAATTTGAACAAATAACAATCGTATTATAATGTAATTGACGAATTGCTTCTAATGTTTGCTTCATTTGTATCTCTGCAAGATGAGGTTGAGTTGAAACTGAATGTTGCACCACTAAAATTGTTGGTGAATCTAAAGAAACATTGAGCTCTTGTTCAAGATTTTCTTTTGATAATCTTGTTCCATGCAATATCGAATCAAGACCTGGTGCTCCCGTTACAGTAATGCGATAATCGTCTTCTCCAAGATTCCTAATTCTATTCGCACTCACTTGTGTTGCAGGAAAGTGAATATGGGCAAATTTTGTGATTGCATGGCGCGCAGATTCGTCCAAACCAGCTCTTCCAGAATCCCCCCCATGAATATGGGCTACAAAAATATTCATATATGCTGCCGCGGTTACTGCCGCAAGTGCTTCTGTCCTATCCCCTAAAACAAGAACAATATCTGGTTTTAAATTTTTAAATGAATCACAAAAATTTATAACACCCCTGCCTATTGAGCGTGCCATTCCGTAAGAAGAATCATCATTATGTGGAGTCATCTCAACTTTTTCGTTAATTGAAAAACCATCTTCTTCAATCTCGTGAAGAGTATACCCAAATCTATCACTTAAATGCATTCCTGCAACAACCAGTTGTAATTGTAATGAAGAATTCTGGTTTATCTCTTCCATTACTGGCTTTAAAAGACCATATTCTGCTCTTGTTCCAGTAACAACACAAATTTTTCTGAGGTTATTTGAAGAGAGTGTTGAAGAGGGTGTTGATGAAAGTTTTTTAGATTTTGGAGATTGTATTAATTCTGCATCATGTATTATTAACCTCATCCCCTCTTTTTCAAGATATGCGCCTTTGTATGGTTTTGTTAATGCTCTTATTTTTTTGAAGATTTTTTCCATATCCTCTTCTTCAAAATCCAAACGATTATTCGAAAGTTGTGGCTTTGTAAAAATTGTTGCTAATGTTTCATCCTGAGTAATTTTTGGTGCAGTTCCTAAAACTATTTTAGGGAGATAAATTTTAATTAATTTTTTTCCTGCTAAGATAATTTTTTCATATAAGCTTGTTGCTGTTTCTGATTCTGTTACATTAAACTTCTCTTGGCCAATGATGTCTCCGTCATCAAGGCCTTCTGAAACATGAAACATAGTTAGTCCTGATTCCGTGAACCCGGAGAGTATGGTATTTATTATAGGTGCTGGTCCTCGACCTATAGGGAGGAGTGTTGGATGAAAGCCAATAAACTGTGTTGGGATTGAAAGAATATCTTTAGAAATTACCTGTCTCCAACCACACATAACAATTATTTCTGGGTTAAGGCCTTCCAACAAATCTTTTTCATCATTTATTGATTTTACCTCATAAACTGGAATGCCAAACTTTAACCATTCATTCTTAGGAACCCCGTCATACATTATAGTTGTTGCTGATGAAGAAAGGGTTATAATGCCCATTACGTCAATACCATTAGATAATGCTTCTTTTAATAGTTCATAACCAAGTTTGTTTGCTGATAACCACAATAATCCCATTCTTCACTCCAAAACATTATCCCATAAAATAAGTGTATCTTTGTTTATTAAAGAGGCAGATTTCTTCCCAATCAAAGAAGTCAGTTCACTTGGTGGAAGACCTGTGCCAGGACGTTTTATTGCCAAGTCATCTTCTGAAATAATTGATCCTGCAGGAATATCGCGAGATGCAACAATACTTTTTCTGATTTTTTGCATAATTCGCTGTTCTGAATTATTAGGTTTTTTCTCAGAATATCCTAAAAGTGTATCTACTTGTCTTATTTGAATTATCATTTCTTTTAGTTCTTTAGGGTCTAAAGAAGCCTTGTGGTCTGGACCTTCTAAATTTTTATCTAATGTAAAATGTTTCTCAATGCAAACTGCACCCATAGCTCTTGCAATAATTGACACTTGAATTCCTTCAGTGTGGTCCGAATACCCAACTAATGAATTTAATGCTTGATCCATTGTATTCATCGCTTTAAGATTTACTTCATTCAATGGACAAGGATAATTTGTAGTACAATGAAGAACAATGATTTTATCATTCCCCTCATTTTGAATTATAGATATTGCGTTTTTTACTTCGTCAAGTGTAGCCATACCCGTCCCCAAAATGATAGGTTTGTCAAATCTTGCAACTTGACGAAGAAGAGGAAAGTTATTCAAATCGCCTGAACCAATTTTAAATGCAGGGACAAGATTATTTAAATAATTTAAAACATCAGGAGTATGTGGTGTTGACATAAATATCATTCCTTTTGAATCACAATACTCCTTTAATATTTTAAAGTGAGACAAAGAAAGTTCTAAATTTTCTAACATAGAAAGTTGGGAGGTATTTTCTGAAAGATTTTTTTCTTGATATTCACAAAGACCTCCGCTAGGAACAACCAACTCGGTTGAAGTAAATGTTTGAAATTTTACTGCGTCAGCTCCAGATTCAACTGCTACATCCACCAATTTTTTTGCTAGTTCAATGTTTCCGTTATGGTTCACACCAGCTTCTGCTATTATGAATGCTGGGTTTCCCAACCCAATTTTATGCCCCTCTATTGTTATTTCTTTCATTAGTCCTAAGTTAACTTTCGTGAGAGCAGCAAATCGCCGAAGTACATCATATCTAGTTGTGAACCTTCCATCACTTCAATTGCATCCTCTGGTGAACAAACAATGGGTAAACCATGTAAATTTAAAGAAGTGTTTAATACTCCTCCAATACCTGTTATATCTTGAAATTCGTGGATCAAATCGTAATAATTTGGATTAACTTCTTTTTTTACCATTTGTGGTCTTGCAGTTAAATCTGACGGATGAAGTCCCGCAATGATATCGTTCTGTGCCTTTGGTGTTGAATCAAAACCTATTGTCATAAAAGGACTATATATTTTTTTAGGATTTACTAAATAGTCTTCTGCTCGTTCATACAATATAGAAGGTGTAAAAGGCATCCAAAAGTCACGGAATTTTATTTGGCTATTTATTTTTTTGATTATTGATGCATTTGAAGGATCAGCAATAATAGAACGATTACCTAATGCACGTGCACCAAATTCCATTCTACCCCAACATAAGCCAACAACTTTCCCTTGGGCTAATTCTTCTGCAATCCTTCTTTTGCTAACACCTTTTTCTACTAAATATTTATCTCGAACTCCACAATTATCAATAGCTTTTTCAACATCTTGAGAGGTTATTTCTGTCCCAAGATATGAGTCCTTCATAGATTGAATGTGGTCTGTTTTTGAAATTCCTTTCTCTTCACAATATTTGTCCATAACATAATAACATGCACCGATTGCATTTGATTCGTCACTTGAACTTGCGCCCACAAAAAAGTTTTCTACTTCAGGAATTTCTGCTATCGCTTTATTTAACTTAATATTCATGGCAACACCGCCTCCAAAAACAATCTGACGGATTCCAGTCTCTGAAATTGCATTTTTAACCCATTGAACAAATAATTCTTCAACCATTTTTTGAAGTGCTCCCGCTATTCCATCAAATCGACAACCTTCAAGATGTTCTTTAAAATGAAAATACAAATCGGAAGGTTTTTCGTTCCAATCCCAATCTAAACCATTAATTGTAAAAAGACGAGAAAAAACTTTGTAAGCACGTTCAACTTCATGTGAATTAGCATATGGTGCAAGCCCCATTACTTTATATTCATGTTGAAATGGTTTCATACCCAAAAGTAAGGTAATATATCGATAAATTCTTCCGATTTGACAATTGTTTGTATGGTGAACCCTTGTGATAACATTACCTTTTGCTGTGTTAATTGTTGCATTAAGTCCATCACCAATCCCATCAGCAGTAATAACTAAAGTGTCAGTTCTAAACGGAGAACTATAATAAGAGTAATAGGAGTGACAACTATGGTGTTCAATGAACTTAATTTTTTGAGGGTCTATGTTCAAATGATTAGTAATTGCTTTAATTCGCAATTCTTTTGAAAGATGAGGGTCTAAACAGTTCTCTTCATTTAATTGTGTATAGTCATACCCCTCATCAACATCCGTAGGTGAAATCTCTTTTTCTTCACAAATGACATTAATGTACTTCCAGGTTAGTGGTCTAATTTTTGCGTTTTCGAGAATAAGGGGCTTAAAATAATTGTATTGTTCTCCAATAAAATCTGATACACTAAAAAGAGACATTCTTTTAATTTTAATCCAGGCAAGATTTTGAAATAGTGATGAAACTGCTACTACATCAATTTCTTCAGGAGTAACTCCCGCTAATTCTAAACATTTATCAACAGTTATACGAGAATAACCCGTATCATTTTTTTTCCGTGAAAGTCTTTCTTTGCTTATTGCAGCAATAACTTTTCCATCTCGCATAACGGCAGCTGTCCCATTATGGTCCTCCTCAATACCTAAAATGATCATTTTCATTTTCCTCCCTTTGTAAAAAATCTTTGTGTTGTTCTATTTCAGAAGGCTCATTTTTTTCTTGTGTTGAATTAAGCCCTTTTTCAAATCCTGGTAAGCTTGACACATAAACCGGGATCTCTTCTGAGTCCCCCTTTTCATCGTAAACTGCTGAGTTTAAACTCCAAACGCCGTCAACTTTTTTCCACACATGCGGAGTTCTAAATTTTTCTATGACTCGCCAAAATTCTTTTTCATCAATATCTAAATACTCTAAAAAGAATTTGAAATGTTTTGCCGGAAACTCACCATCATAGCGTTTTACTAAAGCAACACCTTCTTCTCGAGTAATATGACCATCACGAATTTCATGGGCAGCATCTGAAGTTGCCCTAGCAATTCCAAATTTTGCAAATGCGAGATAAAAGTGAAATCCATCCATTTGATCATCTAAACTTGCGTACTTTGAATATGTTCCCTCTGATCTTCCATCAGGATTTGCTTCAAATCCACAATGTTCAGCAGCCAGATAATAATTCTCTTGTGGGATCCATTTTTTATAATATGAAAACCAATGAAATTCAATACCTGCCTCTTTTAATTGATCAATCGGTGGAGGCCTGTAAAACATAAGATCTGATTTGTCATAATCATCCTCTGAAAAGTAATCTGTTTCAGTAAGACCATACTCAATCAGATCATCTACATTTACTCCTTTAAAATATTGTTCTGTCCAAATATCAAGAGGCATACCTCGAAGATTAAATACACGGGGGTCTCCACTATATTCTGCTTCACCATTTTCTCCAAAGAAAACTAATTTTATATCAAACTGCTTTGCAATATGAAATGCATAACACATTTGACCATATGTAAAGGGTTGCCAGGCATCACCAATTGCTTCAAATGCTATACGGGCTAGTTTACGGTGAAATTTTCTATTAGACCAAGCAGTTAAGTTGTTAAATCCACCAATTTGTATGAAATTTTTGAAATTTTTGAAGCCAATATCAGTATATTCAAATGGTGCCCAAGTAACAGTTAAAGGGTGCATTCCGTACTTATGTTTAAGTTCCCATGCAACACGTGCACTATCTTTTCCACCGCTTGCAGGAACAATGATATCATAACTCCCATCGTTTTTTCTATATTTATCACATAGTTTACGTAATTCTTGTTCCCTTGCATCCCAATCAATTTCATTATTTTTAATGTCTATATATCTACATGCGCCACAAACTCCATTTTCATCAAACTGAATTCGAGGTCGCTGATTCGAAACTACACACCGAGTACAAAACTTAATCTCTTTGGGTAAAATTTGAATTTGTTTATCTAATATTTTTTGACTAACCATATTTAGTATACCTCCTACGTACAATACTTATTACAAAATGATCTTAACATTTTTAATCCAACTTCCGCACTCTTTTCTGGATGAAATTGGGTGCCCCATACATTTTGATTATTTACAATCGCACAAAATGTTTGATCTCCGTGCGTTGAAACTGCTACTACATTTTCTGGATCATTAACTTTTGGATAAAAAGAGTGTACAAAAAAAAAGTGATCACCACTATTAAAATCTAAAATACTTTGTTTTTTTTTTAACAACTCATTCCATCCCATATGTGGTACTTTATAATTACTGAGGTTAACAGTTTCAGGTAAATCAAAGGGAACAACTGTTCCAGGGATTATATTAAGCCCCTCATGAAAGCCAAATTCATGACTTGAACTAAATAACATTTGCATTCCAAGACAAATACCCAAAAGTGGAACTCCTTCACTAACTTTCTGTTTAATTGGCTCAATTAAACCACGAGAACGTAGACCATCCATACCATCCTTAAATGCACCGATTCCTGGTAAAATGAGACATTTTGCGTTAAGAACTTCAGCTGGCGAACTGATAATCCTAACTTTTCCACCAATTTTTTGTATAGACATAGTAACACTCTTTAGATTATTTATCCCATAGTCAATGATGCTAATTTCTTTGTGTCCATTCATTTTATATCGCCCTTACTAAAATACCGTCTTCTAAAAGATTAGACTTAATCTCTTTAATATTGGTTTTATTATAATGAAGAATTGAAGCTACTGCCAGTGCATCTACGTTCCCTTCTTGGAGACATTCTTTAATATCTAATACATCTCCTGCGCCTCCTGATGCAATTACGGGTATTGAGACTGATTTTGCTACAGATTTAATTAGCTCTAAGTCATACCCCTTTCTAGTTCCTTCTTGATCTATTGAAGTTAGTAAAATTTCTCCTGCTCCTAACAACTCAACTTCTTTTGCCCACTCTATAACATTTAATCCTGTTCTTTCTCGACCATTATCTGTAAATGCTTCCCAAGAACCATCCAATGAACGTTTTGCTTCAATAGAAACAACAATACATTGTGAGCCAAACATCTTTGATGCCTCGGTTATCAATTGAGGGTTTTTTGTTGCGGCGGTGTTTATTGCCACTTTATCCGCTCCTGCTTTAAGAAATTCTTTTATGTCCCTAATAGTCCTAATGCCTCCTCCAACTGTAAAGGGTATAAAAATTTTATCAGATGCCTGATGAACAATCTCAAGAAGATTATCTCTACCATATAAACTAGCAACAATATCCATGTATATTAGTTCGTCAGCACCTTGAGAATAATATTTTTCTGCAAGATCTCCTGGTTCTCCAACAACCCGTAAACATTCAAGATGAACTCCCTTAATCACATTAGGGCCTTTTACATCAATCCTTGCAATTATTCTTGGTTTTTTCATATGCAAGTCCACCCCCCATCAACCATAAATACGGACCCTGTAATGTATGAGGATGCATCACTTACTAAAAATAGTGTTGCCGAAGCAATTTCATCGGGATTCCCCATACGTTGTAGTGGAGTTCTTTGCTTATAATTTTGAACAAACAAAGGATTTTGATTATCAAATATCCCTCCTGGGCATAAACAATTTACTCGGATCCCATACTTCCCATAATATGACGCAAGGTAACGAGAAAAATTAATTACTCCCCCTTTTATTGCAGAATATGCTGCAGGTGAAGTCATTTCAGTTCCAGCGTATGTTTCAAAATCAGGGCTCACTACACCATACGTTGAACCATAATTAATAATTGTGCCCTTAATATTAAATTCCTTCATCTTTTCTGCTATTTCTCTGCTTAAAAGACAATAAGAATTCATTTGAATGTTTACATTTTCTATCCAGGATGATATAGAAACATTTTCTAATTTATGCCCCCAATCTTTAGTACGAGGATACGCGGTATTAATCCATCCATGAATTGGCCCATATTGTGTCCAAAGGGCATTAACAAATGAAGAATAGTTCTGAAAATTTGTGATGTCAAATTTAATAAACGTTGCTTTTTGACCTTTTTCAGACAGTTCATTTTGAAGCTTTTCGCCAAACTCTTGGTGTATATCTAAAATTAAGACATGAGCTCCTGCCTGAGCCACTGCATGCGATACTTGAGAACCAAGTAAGCCAAGACCCCCACAAACCACAATAGTTTTTCCAGATAAAGAAAATTTACCCATATAATCAATCATGTTTAAATAGCCCCCTCTCAAACAAAAATTCCATGTAAAACAAATCTTCTTCAGTATCAACATCTATAAAAGAAATTGAATCCATAACATAATGCGCTACTTTTTCTGTATCAAAAACAGATCTTTTTTGAGAATTTTGAAGAAAAGAAGGATTATAAAAGTATATTGAAGTGTTTAAATCAAATACGTTTGGTGCTTCTTGACGACTTAAAATTGAATTATTTGGTTCTTTGGATAAACTAACAAAGCCGTCTTCTTTTTCCTCAACAACATTAAAGTACGGGTTTTTTCGTGATTCAACTACACTCAAAAGAATATCCGGATTTTTTTCTTTATATATCTGTAAACAATTATCTAAATCTAAAACCTTTCTAAGGGGGTTAGTAACATCTAAGTCTATTACAAGGTCATAGTTTTCAGAATACGTGTTTACACAAAAATTATACGCATGCCGAATAACTGGCACTTTTCCTGCAACATCATTTGATAAATGCTCTGGCCGAATAAATGGGGTGTCAACTCCTTGGGATTTACAATATTGTGCAATCTTCTCTGAATCAGTAGAACAAACTATTCTGGTTGCTTTTCCCCAACGCTTCACTACATCTATCGTGTGTTGTATTAATGGCTTTCCAGCTAATAAACGAATATTTTTGTTTTTTACTCCTTTTGATCCTCCTCTTGCACAAATTGTAACTAATATCTTCATTGTAACTGGTCATTCATCTTAAGTATGTCGACAAATATTTTTGATGCTTCCTCAAAATTGTTCATCATTGAGCCCTTTTTAAAGTTATTGAAATAGTAAACTAACTGTTTTTGATACATTTCATTTATTTCAAATTCAAACTTAATTTCGTCTGTTCCATGCAAATTAATAATATTTGCTTTATGGTTCACTAAATCAATAATTACGGTATGATCATTAAAAATAACAGTTATAGTTCTTTCAGTATAGTGACTGCAATAATTAAGGTGAACATTACTTAAAACATTTCCAAAATAACATTGAAAATCTACAACATCAACAGCATCATGAGTTACATTTCCAACTCTTGCTTTTTTCCCTTTTATATTAGAAAAAGAACCAAATAAATATTCAAGATAATCAATCTCATGTGATAGCTCAAATAATACTCCTCCTCCTTTTGAGGAATATGCACTATAATGAGTTAAATGGTCTGTGTCTTTACGCCACGAAGGTAAATAAGAGGAAGCAACAACCTTAACATGTAATGGGGTTTTTTCTTCAAGATGTTTTTTTAACCATTCAATCCCTGGATGAAATCTTAAACAATACCCCACATATGCTGTAATATTTTTCTGAGAAATTGTTTTTCTCAAGTCTTCAAGCCCTTCATTATTATTTGAAAGTGGTTTTTCTATAAAAAGATTTATTTTTTTTTCTGCACAAAGCAGGGCGGTTTTTATATGAAGGTTTGTTGGATTAGAAATTAATGCAACATCTGGATTTAGCGCCCATACTTCCTCTAATGAATATATCTCAGGGATATTAAATTCGTTTCCTCTCTTAATGCCTGACCGGTAAACATATACACTACCTGGGTACATTGAAAGAAGAATCTTGGCATGACGTTTTCCAATAGATCCAAGACCAAAAATTACTATCTTCATATAAAAGTAAATATAATGGTTCGTTATTAAAGATTATGAATCCTTACTCTAAGAACTGTTTCTTAAATCTTTGAAAGAAATTTATAAAGGAGAGGATAGTTCTCTTTAGCAGTTAGCTTTTTTATGGTGTTTGTCACGTTCTCAGGTGTATTTGTATAAATTACAGATTCCTTGTCTTTTTTGTGAATTTCTATATTATTAAGATATTGGTTGCCCAAGTCATACGTTTCTGAGCCTCCAAAAAGAGGTTTTTTCATATAATTATTAATTGCAATATTGCTATCCTCAATTATATTACCCTCAACAAAAACCGTTGATGCATCCTTAACTGCAATACTAATATTATTCTGTTCAAATGAATTCTCAATTACTAATGAAGTTGTGGCTTCTCCAATGCTTAAAGCTTTATCTTCAAATCCCGTGAAGATGTTCTGTTTCACTAACATTTTAGAACCACTTAGGTCTAACCCATCGCCATTGCCACTCTTACCTGGGTTTTTAAATATGTTATTTAAAACAGCCCCCTCTGTAAAATCTAAATCAACTTGATCTGCAAAATTATTTGAAAAAACATTTCCTTCAAGCAGAACATTGCCATATTTAATATTTAGACCATCATCTGCAGAATTATGATGTATTTTTGAATTTCTAATTGTTGTATCACAATTATGGATTGATAAACCCCCCGAGTAATAAACACCATTTACAAGAGCTTCTTTTCCAAATGATAAATCTAGGCCCTCTATTTGACAAACATCCCCTGGCTTCCCCAAAAACGCAAAAGTCCCAAATGGTTTATTTTTATTTTGTGCTGTTACAATCACCTTATCTTTTATAATAATTGGACTTAATGAAATAAACGATTTTCCTTCAGCTATTTTGATGGTAGTTCCTGAAGAAATAAGTAAATTTGAAGCTCTTGGAACGATTATATCCTCATTTAGAATATACTCTCCTGGAAGTAAAGTAAACCCATCTTTTTCATAAACAAATAGTAAGTCTTTTGTTTCTTTTACAAAGTTGTCTGCATCTCCAATATCAAAATAGTTATTTTCTGTAGCAATTGAAATATGTATGTCCTTATCCTTAAGAGGTTGTGAGGTTACAACATTAAGAACATTAATTTTTGAGCTAATTAAATTTACTTTTTTATCAAAAACGTACTCTAAATGATATGTTTTTTTCTTTGGAAAAAGTTCTTTATCTAATGTTGACATTAGCAATAGTTCATTTGTCTTTCCAAGAACATCTATTTCATAACCTTTACCATTTTCTGCTTCAAGATTCTCCTTTTCAAAGAAAAACTTGTGCCTTTGTAAAACTTGGTCAAACTCATCTTTAACAACCAAATCAACCTTTCCAAAATAAGGTTCAGAAAAGTTCAATTTTATTGAATTTAATGTCAATGCAGATATTGAATCCGGGATAATCTCAAAGTTAATGGTATTTTGTTTAGTTCTAACATTTGCATAAAGTTTATTGTACTCTAAATTCTCTTTAAGAATGCGCATGTTTTTATGAATTGAGTCTTTTTCATAGTTTAATATAAATTTGGCATAATTTGAACTCCTTTCCTTCATGTTATAAGATGTTGCGTAAGGGGTTATCAATTCATTTAAATCTTCAATTTCTTTAATAAATACGTCATTCTCTTGAGTTACAAGTGAGTAAATTTTTTTGTTTGTCAATAATCTAAAATTGTCATTTTGATTAATATAATAAAATAATGGAATAAATTCCTTGCCATTCAAGTTCATAAAATTTTCAATTCCCCCATTATTAAGCCTTATTTTTCTAATTTCTTCACTTTGAGGGACTATTGTAAATTTTCCAGTAGACGCACTATAAACTAAAATTAAATTATCTCCCTCAATATCGTGAGTAAATCCCATTATTCTTCGTAATGCCTCAAATGAACTTAATGAATCAATATCAAATAATTCTATTATCTTCTTAGAATCACCTTCTTTAACTGCAGTAAATAATTGATCTAGTTTATAATTTAGAAACTGATGGTCCAAATCTGTACTTGACATCGTTGAGCTGCTAATGTCATAATCAAAGGGGGTAATATGTCCTGAATAATCATAAATTAAACCGTGATCCCCCATTCTTACATGCCCTGCCCAATAATCATCGCTCCTTTTAAACGTCACACAATTAGAACACTTATTCCTTTCAAGAAAATTTTTGTCAAATGCTTCTTGTAAATAATAAATTCCTTGAGTAACACCATTTATTTTTAAGACAACAATCTCGTCTTTAACATTATACAAATTAAAATGTTTTGCCAGAATACTTGCGGTACTACCTCGTAAAAAACGGTCTTCAAAAAGAATTAAGTTGAATCTTCTCATCTGATTAAGATATGGTCCGTTCATTTTTACCTTATAAGATCTTTCATTATTTCTCCAATGAGAACTACTATCTCCATGTAGTTTTACTTTTACAGAAAATTCATCTGCCCCCACTCTTAAATCAGCGTTTCTCCAAGTATTTATAGCTGAAATCTTGTGGCCTTCATTAACAAATTGTTTTGAGGTTTCATCAAAATGAATTATATCATTATCTGAAAGTTTAAGATGTAAAACTGTTAAAGTACCATCAAAAATGTTTTGTCTAAATTTAAAAAGATTTACCATATCAATAAAGTCGTATATTTTATCTACCGAATTTGAGATTAGATACCTGAAATCAAGATTAGTTCTTTGAGCTAAGTTATCAGAAAATGAATAAATATTGTTGAAGACCATATTTGAGGAGAAATTTAATATTATCAGTAAAAAAATTAAAAAAATTAAGCATAATACTAGCCGCTTCTTCCATTTTTTATGTATTAGTTCTCTTACAACATTTTTCTGATTATCGGTCATTTTAAACCGTCAATCACTTAAATCTCCATTAAAAGAAAACATATTCACTTTACTTACATTTCTAATGGATTTTAATTCTTTGGCAATGACACTTTCTTTTCCCTTTTTTAGCTTTACTTCAATTGAAAGATCACTAATGTCATCTGAAATAGAGCTACTTCGAACACGGTATTTTAAACAGTTCTTTCGTAGAACATTTATTAAAGTATCATTCTCAACCCCTTCTTTGTTACTCTTTATTATAACTAAATATGGTTGGTTAATGGTCAAACGTTTCCCTAAAACCAATAAAACAAGCCCAATTACTGCAGAGGATATTAATGATAATTTGTAAAATTGAACACCATTTACTATCCCTGTAGAAATTGACCAAAACAAAAAAGCGATGTCCTTTGGATCCTTTATGGCGTTACGAAATCTTACAATAGATAATGCACCAATAAGTCCTAATGATAAAGCTAAATTTCGACTAATTCCTAACATAATAACTGTTACAACCATTGAAACAATAATAAGAGTAATGTTAAAATCACGAGAGTATAACACGGCAGCATATGTCTTCTTATAAATAAAAAAAATAAAAAGAGATAACACAAAAGTTACTAGGAGACTCAATAAGATATCTTGTGTAGTTAAATTACTTTGCAGGGAAAATCCTGTCCCAGATAATAAGTCATTTAAGGTCGTTGCCATTGTTGTTGTGAGATTTCCCTTCCCATGCAATATTTACTTATAGCGCTCCTTGTTGAGCGAATAGAGCTAAGCAAATCCCTTACAATCTCTGGAAGATACTTGTTATATTTAATTTCCATAATCACCTGTCCTTCCTTTAATAAATTTTGTGTATTAACATTATTGAATAATTCCAACTGATTCTCATCCCTTGAGAGATCTTGATCAAAGGTAACCCTTATCTTGTTTAATTCATCCATAAACGCTTCCCTTTTATAATCAATTATTGCTACTGGTTTAAATTGATTCTTCTTAAAATCACAATAGATTTTATTCAAAATAGTATTATTATAAGATAGAAGACATTCAATTTCACCTTTAATCACACACATTGCATTTTTTCTACTAATTATAGCAGTTTCTTTGAAAATCTGATCCTTCACTTTATTTTTTATTTCAAATTTTACTTGTTGAGCATCAAGATGATATATTCTAAGGCGGTATTTCTTCCTTTCTCCTAAACCAAACATTTTTTCATAAAATGCTTTATTAAATTCTGTGTCAAAATAAAGACTTCGAATAAAATAAGGACCGTTTTTTGAATAGTCATCTAATTTTAGAACATCTTTTAAAACTAACCTTATTTTTTGATACTCAGCGTATGTTATATAATACTTTAATTCATTTCTTAATACTTTCATAATAATTAGCTCAAGCACATTTCATTTATAAAAGATATACCTATGTTTTTCATCACATTTAAAAAACAACCCAAGAAAAGAGATTTATGCGAATTGCATTAATCATTTCAAGTATTGTTCACCATAAGAAAGAATCTTTGGCAATTACTACCCTAAACTTTGCTAAAGAGCTTGTAGGTAATAATAACAATGTGTCAATAATCTCCAGAAATAAGTGGAATGAAAAAAGTTTTGAAGTTCTGGAGGGAATTTCCTTTTTCAGAACAAAGGAGATAGCTCGTTTTGCAATTTATAATAAGTTGTTATCATTTCCTTTTGGTATTAAAAAAATGAAGAAAAAAATGGGAGAAGTAGACATCCTTCATGGTTTTAGTGCTTCACCAATCCTAGTTCTTCGAAGTATTTTAAGTAAATTATTATTCTGTCCTGAAGCTAAAATTGTTCATACTCTTAAATCGTACCCTATTAAAAAAAATGTTGCTCAAAAAAGTGGAAGTTTTATATTAAGTAGATTAGGGGATACAAGTTATAGATTATTAAATTTTGCTGATGTAATCACAGTTCCAACTAAAGAGTATGCCATTAAAATATGTAAAAAAGGGGTTAAAAAAGAAAAAATGAAGATTATTCATTCACATATTGACCTGAATAAGTTTAAATATGTTGATAAAGAAGTTGCTAAAAAAAAGATTGAGTTATCAAAAAAAATTGTTTTAAATTATGGAGCAATGTGGGAAATCAAAGGAACAGACTACCTCATAAAATCTATACCTTTGGTTATAAAAAATAATCCAACTACTTTATTTGTATTCATACCTAGAAATGTAAACCAAGCAAAGGAAAAATATCTGCCTTTAATTAAAGAATTAGGTATTGAAAAGAATGTTATGATTATTGAACAGGATGTTAACATAGAGACCTATGTCTCGGCAGCAGATGTTGTGGTTCTACCATATCCTCATCTAGAAGGAACAGAAGGCAATCCCTCTTGCATTATAGAATCGCTTGCATGCGGAACCCCTGTAATTTCGTCAAATTTACCTGAAATTGTTGAAGTTTTTCGCAAAGTTACAATTCTAACTCCTCCGAAAAGTGTGCCAAAATTGGCTAAAGCAATCTCGTATGTTTTAGAAAATGACCTCAGTAATAAAAAGCAAATGATGATTTCTAAATCAAAGGAATTTAGTACGCCAAATATAACTAAAAAATTTCAACAGATTTATAATCAAATTTTAATCCCATCGAATTAATAAATCTTGTTGTACTTTTTGAAGAGACAAATTTTTTGTTGTACCCTTATCGTCACTCTTAATTCTATTTTCTGAGAGATCTTTACATTTTGCAAATATTGCCATTTGTCTATTCAGTTCCTCAATAGTTTCTTCAGGCCTCCTTTGATGTAAAACTTCCGCCTTATTGTATAAGTAAATAGTGGTTGTAGGTTTAGGAAACAACAAGTATAATATTTTTTTATAATTAAATGGAACATTTTTCATCAAAATAATATCTGTCCCATACCTATCTGTTATGACATAAGTTCCTTTAATTCTTTCTGGTAGCATATAAATAAAGTAGCGCAATAGCAAGTCAAGAGTGTATATAGGGGCCATTGCACAATACAATAATTTTCTTTTTACATTCGCTTTTTTTATTTTCTTTAATTTATCATTCTTTTTTTCTCTTCTTTTATACTTCCTTCCAATTGAAGCAATTGGAAGAAAATTTCCTCTTCCTCTTCCAGAATAAATTATTGTTGATTCTCTTCCTGTTTTTTCTAAAAATTCCTTGAGGTTCTTGACCATTGTACTTTTTCCTGCACCATCTGGCCCAACAATGCTAATTAATGGAGCTAATCTCAACGGGTTTTTTTTCTGGTGAAACCACCTTAGCGCTAAAAATGATAGTGTCTTAATTCGAGAAGGTTTTCGTAACAAAAACAAAGTAATTAGTTTATAGAAAGGGATTCCATCAAAGTTATTTATTCTAATGTTTTCAAAAATTAATTTAGCGTATTTTCTCCCAAATATTCTTGAAACGCATTTCTTAACAGATTTTTTATCTCCTTGAAAAGACTGTATTATTTGTTTATATTTCTCCTTAAACATCCTTTTACCCAATATCGAATGAGCAATATACATTACACAGGCGTCTTCATTATTAAGAGTATAAAATGTTCTTATTTTAATTCTTTGAGAGAATATTTTCTCATCTAAATAACGCATGTCATTCCAATGTACACCTCCAACTTGAATATCAAAATTAATTTTGCTAATCTCATTATTATGGATGATTATCTTAAAGTATGCTTTGTGAGAATGAGAAAACTGTTGAGTTCGTTTTGAAAAACCTAATTCTGTTAAAATTTTATTTACTTTATTTGCATCTTTTATAGAAATTGCAGTGTCAAGACTCTCTATAGGCATTGGGTTTCCTAGAAGAAATTCAAAATTACGAAGGACTACATATTGAACATTATTTTGGTTAAGTGTTAAAAAAACGTTTTGAATCTCATTTATTCTACGCAAACGAAGTTGTTCTTTATTATCCATCTTTGGAAAAAACCGCTATTATTTTATATACCTTATCAAATTCGCTTCATATATTGAACAAGCTCATTCAGATTAATTATTCTAAAAACAAAAAGAGAGATAACGAATGTGCCAATTGAAACAAGAGAAACAAATAGTGTGTTGAAAATTGAAGTAGGGGTTATATTTTGAAGGGTGTAGCCAACTATTAAAGTTATAAATATAGAAGGAAGTAAAGATAGCCAGATTTTCCAAGGAGTACGCTGAAGAACATTTTTTCGAAGAATGATAGTAGATAATATAAGCATAAATAGATAACTTAAAGATGTTGCAATTGCTGCACCATTAATCCCCCATAAGGGAATTAAGAAAATATTTAAAATAATGTTTAGTAAGGCTGAAGAGAGAATTATTAGTGCAACTTTTTTAGGTTTGCCTATGCCGGAAAGTACTGAATTATTTAATGAAGCTACAACATAGAATGGAACCCCAATTAGTAATATTCTAAACGATAAGGCGCCGGTAGAATAATTTGAACCAAATAAGAGATCTATAAACAAATGACCGTATAAAATTACGGGGGTTATTAATGGAACCATTATGATAAACACATATTTATGCAGTAACATTATACCTTGTGTTAATCTATTTGAATCACCTAATGTCCACAATTCTGAAGATAAGGGAAATAATATTGATGTTATTGCCTTACTAAAAAAAAGAAAAATCAGTGCTGATGGCAGAACTACATTATATATGCCCACCTCAGCCAAAGAAACATAGTATGTCAAAAACAATGTATCTAAATAAGCAATAATTTTTCCGCCCACAGATGTTGCAAATACAGGGATACCAAAAGAAAATAATTCTTTAGTATGTGTTTTTAAATTAGATATCTTCGTTTTAAAAAAATTGTGTGTTATTAACACAAATGGAGAATATATAATAAAAAGAAGAGGACATAGTATTGCAAAAGCAAATACAGGAGAAAATAATGTAAATCCATACCAAAAGAAAAAAACCGTTAGCCCAAATACCAATACATTTTTAACAAATTCAACAGAAGCATACAATGCCATACGCTGAAACCCTTGAAAAATATTTTTTGCGATAATAAAAAAAATGCTAAAAACAACATAGATTGTCAAAAATTTTAAAATCAGCGCAGCCCCTTCATACTTAAAATATGACATCTCAAGATATCCAGAAAAGAACCAGAATAAATAGGCAAATATCAATGAACTAATTGTCTGAAAGAGAACAACAATAAAAACCAAACTACTAACAGATTCACTATTGTTTTTTGCCCTATATTCTGCAATATACTTTACTAATGCTTGTCCTAAACCAAGATCCCTAAAGAATAGAAAGAAAATCACAAAATTAAACACAGCATAAAATAACCCATACTCCTGAAGAGAAAGATTTCTTGCGAGTAAAACTCTGGTACCATATGCAACAAGAGATGCAAGAATTGCAAATACAAGAGAGATACTTGCTCCTCGAAAAGCTCTGCGAGTATAAGACATAATCATAATCAAAAAAAAATGTTTTTAAAACTAGTGGTAATATGTTCTAAATTCAAATATCTAAGTTCCAGAAAGCTTTTAAACACCTATTTTGAAGTAGTTAATAATTGTGGCAGTTCAAAAACGTGCATTGATTACAGGAATAACCGGACAAGACGGTCCTTACCTAGCTAAATTTCTCTTAAGTAAAGGATATAAAGTATTTGGAACGTATAGAAGAACGTCTTCACCAAATTTTTGGCGGTTACAAGAGCTTGAGATTATTAATAAAATTAAATTGATTCCAGCTGATTTAAGTGATATGTCTTCGTTATTAGAAGCAGTAACTGTCTCAAAACCACACGAAATTTATAATTTAGCTGCTCAAAGCTTTGTAGGAAGTTCATTTGATCAACCTCTTCATACCACTGATATTGATGCGAGTGGAATAACAAGGTTTCTTGAGATTATCCGTCATGTGGATAAAAATATTAAATTTTATCAGGCGTCTACAAGTGAGTTATTTGGTGGGTCTCCTCAAAGTTTACAGAACGAGCTAACACCAATGGTGCCAAATTCACCTTATGCAGCTGCAAAATTATTATCCTACCATATGGTTAAAATTTATAGACATTCATACGGGATTTTTGCATGTAATGGGATTTTATTTAACCACGAATCACCATTCAGAGGATTAGAGTTTGTTACACGAAAAATAACTAACGCCGTAGCTCGTATCAAGTTAGGGTTACAAAAAGAATTACGGTTAGGCAACATTTATGCGAAAAGAGATTGGGGGTTCGCACCAGATTATGTAAGAGCAATGTGGATGATGTTACAACATGATAAACCAGACGATTACGTTGTTGCTACAGGAGAAACACATTCCGTAGCCGAGTTTGCTGACGCTGCATTTTCCGCTGTAGGATTAGATTGGAAAAAATATGTGGTAACAGATCAAAGATTAAAACGTCCAATGGAAGTACATCAATTATGTGGAGATCCAAGAAAAATTTCTGAAATAATTGGCTGGAGACCACAATATGGGTTTAAAGAATTAGTTGCAATCATGGTTAAATCTGATTTAGAGAAATGGCAGAGATTCATGAATGGAGAAGCATTTGCATGGGATGCACCTAATCAAACAGAGAGTATGGATATTATGTCCAGACACGTTACTAAAGATGCTATTAAAGAAGCTGGAAAAAAGCTTAAGAAAAAAGGGAAGAAGAAAGGTATTATTAAACGATTGTTGAAATAAATTTAAAGTAACATCATTTCTTTCTACCAATACCCACTATTGTTAAACCAAACGGTAACCATGAAACAATTTTATTCTCAAACAATAACACGTTAAGTAATAATCTATTCACTAATCGAGAGGGCATTTGTAATTCTGATTTAAACTCAGAAGAACCAAACAAATTCTTCCAAATTCTAACAAGAACAATTAATAACATTAAGAAGGTGTTCATGTAATTGATTTCTTTTACAGATAATCCCGATTTCTTCATTAATTGTCGTAATCTTTTCTTATTATGTCTTCTTCCCGTATGTTGGGATTTATCGTGCTTACTATATAATAATGGATTCATTAAGAATTCTCCTGCAGGTGTTGTAATAAGAACATACCCACCTGGTTTACACACTCTTGAAAGCTCTCTGATTGCACGTAAATCGTCTTTAATCCCCTTATGATACAATACACCAAAACAGGTAACAAGATCAAATGTATTATCTCTATATGGTAAGGATTCAATCTCACCCTGTGTCACATCTGTTAAGCCTCGTTCTTTACAGAACGATAACGCATCTTCTGAGAAATCTACCCCGCTCACTTCACCATATTTCTGTAAATACTCAATGTTCTTTCCAGTTCCACAACCTGCATCTAATATTTTTAACTCTCGTTTCTTAATATGTCTCCTTAACATATCAAATGCAATCTTAGTTCTACCTAAAAACCACCAATATTTACTCTCTAAATTGTAAAGAACTTCAAACTCTTCTTGTCTCATTCTATCTTATGTGATTGTACTGATTGTGAGGGTACTTGCTGAAATTGGGATTCTTTTGCTTTCTTTTCCTTCTCGGCATCCCGTAAATCATGTTCTATCATTAATTTTACCAGTTGTGAAAATCTTATTTCTGGAACCACTCCTACTTTTTGTTGTAATTTTGAATTATCTCCAAGAAGGGTACTTGTTTTACTTGGTCGTGCAAATCTGGGATCAAATTCAACATAATCGTCTGCGTTTAAGCCAACGTGTCTAAATGCTTCTTCTAAAAATTCTCGGACGGAATGAACTTCACCAGTACAGATAATATAATCATCTGACGTTTCTTGTTGCATTACTTTCCAGGCAATGTCCATGTACTCTCGTGCATACCCAAAATCAATTTTTGTATCTAAATTCCCAAGATATAATTTCTGTTGCAAACCCATTTTAATTCGAGCAGCTGCTTTTGTGATCTTACGAGTTACGTAGTTAGTAGTCCGCCTTGGTGATTCATGATTATAAAAGATTCCCGTACAAACAAACATTCCAAATACATCTCTATAATATTGACATACAACATACGCCATTACCTTTGCTGCTCCGTATGGACTTTGTGGTCTAAATGAAGTTGTTTCAGTTTGGGGTATTTCAACCGCTTGTCCAAACATATTGGATGAAACTGGTTGAAAAAATTTGATTTTTGGATTAATTTGACGAATTGCTTCTAAAATACGGGTTGGACCTGCTGCAGTAATGTTACATGAATATTCTGGAGAATCAAAACTCCAACTTACATGGTCTTGGTCTGCTTCGTTGTATATTTCATCTGGTTGTACTTTAGTAATAACCCGATATATGGATGTAGTATCTGCTAAATCTCCTCTATGTAATGTGATTTTATTAGAATCAACTAAGTGTTGAATATTTACTAAGTTTCCTGTTGCGGACTTCCTATAAAATCCATGTACTTCATATCCTTTATCTAAAAGAACTTCTGCTAAATAACTTCCATCTTGGCCTGTGATTCCAAAAATTAATACTTTTTTCTTGTTGTTTACGCCTTCCATTTACTCAACCACCCTAAAGTCTGGTAATGGAACTATCCACTTTCCGCCTTTTTCTCTCCATTCACTTTCTCGGGTATAAAATTCATTAAAAAATCCATATGGCAATACTAAAAAGTAATCTGGCTGAGCTTCTCTAGCTTTGGTTTCGGAAACACAAGGTATCCTTGTTCCAATTGTATATCTTCCCCATTTCCATGGACTTCGTTCTGAAGCTGCTTGAATATGAGAATTATTAAGACCATAATATTGAAGAATTACATTTCCTTTGGTTGAAGCACCATATACCCACACTTTCTTTCCTTCTGCATTTACTTTATTTATGAAATCTACACATTTGTTTTTTTCTGCTTCAATTCTTTCAAAGAAACGAAGATACGGTTCCTTTGTATTTAGCTCTTTTTCACTTTCTTTAACTGCTTCAATTCTTTCTTGTGCTCCTGGTGGAATTGGTATCTGAGCACCTTTCCTTTTTGCATATAATCTATAGCTTTGTCCGTTTACTTCATTTATTTCAACGTCAAAGATCTCTAATCCATTTTGGTTATATAAATATTCTAAAGAAGCAAATGAATAATATTCAAGATGTTCGTGACAAATGTTTCCCACATCGTTATTATCTAACATATTTTTTGAACACATTAATTGTGCTATGAAAATGCCATCATCATCTGTAAGAGCTTTCTGTGCATCAAGAATAAACTGGTTTGGGTCTTCCATATCATAAAACATTCCAATAGCGGTAACAACTTTTGCTTTTTTTCCAACAATTTCATCATACTTAGAAATATTCCAAAAATCGTGAATATGATAACTTAATCCTTCTTTTCCTTCTTCTTTAAGATTATCTGCAGGTTCTACTCCTACCGTAATTAAACCTGGAATTTCATACGTTCGAAGCATTGTTCCATCATTTGATCCAATGTCAAGTACAACATCTCCCTCTTTCAAATGAGCAACTTCTTCTGCTTTTTTAGTAATATCACGAAGAGCTTTTTTCATAGTATCTGTAACACCAGATTTATACCAATAAAATCCCGCATATAAGAGTTCTTGAGGAGCTGTATGTTTTAATTGCACTAATGTACAATTTTCGCAGAAAACCATCTCAAGAGGTGCTTTTATTCCTGAATAAACTTTATCTAATTCTACAAAATTATTAACATATTGTTCTCCTAGTGTGAAAAGGAAACTAAGTTTATCAGAATCACACACCCTACATGTTTCTCTGGTAATAATCTTCAAATTATCAGTTTGAGTACCCACCTGTTCAGCCATACTTTCTCTGGCAGATAGTGTATTAATAAAGGTTTTTGTTCTTAATTCTATAAATAGAGGTTATGTGTAAGATACTCACACCTTAAACACTAACTTCTTATTAATTATATAATTCGCTACAGAGATTACTCCTGCACTAATCACTATTGCAATTAAGTATGGAAGGCCTAATATTACACTCAATAATCCTACTGCTAACCAATTTAATCCACTTATAATAAGAATTACTATTACAAAACGGGCAAGTTTTCCTTTTTTCTTAAATGTAATTAATGTATGATAAATAAAGAGGAAAACGACTTCGGTACCTAGCGCAATTCCAAAAGAAATCATGTGCCATAAACCAATAAATTCTGTTAAAAGCCACGTTACAATTAAATTTAAAATGAGACTAATACATCCTCCTATGATAAACTTTACATAAGCATATAAATCGTGCCTCCAATTAACTAACTGTAACATATTATCTAAACCTCAATTTTAAGACAAGAACCCCATATTGCCATCCATATTTAAGTAGTGTCTTCAAGTCACCACCAGACTTAGATACTCCCCGCGTTCTATCTTTGTATATATAACCAACTTCTGTAACTTTATAACCTTTGCGGACGGTTTCATAACAAAACTTGACAAAATATTCTCCAAAACCAATCCGAGAAATTGGTACTTTCTCTACAACTTCTTTCTTAACTGCAATAAATCCAGAAGTATAATCTCGTACTTTAAACCCTAAGAAAACACTTGCATATAAATTTAATATTGTACTTAAAAATGCACGAATAGGTGGACGTAAATCTCTTCCTCTTCCTACATACCTAGAACCAATAGCAACATCATATTTTCCAATCCTTGCTACTAATCGAGGTATGTCTTCTGGTGGTAATCCTAAATCGCAGTCCATCCATACCACAATACTTCCTTGTGCAGAAATAATACCATCAGATAATGCTGATGCTAACCCCTTTTCATGCAATCTTCTTATCAACACAACTTTAGGATTTTTCAATTCTTGAACAATTTTCCACGTTCCATCTGGACTATTATCGTCAACAATAATTATTTCGTGTAAGTCATCTCCAAGAGCTGCAGAAATTCGTTCGATTGCTTCAACAATATTATCCTTTTCATTATATGATGGAAGAACTACAGAAACTGAGTTTGTTTTTTTATTTACTATATCTGTTTGCATTGTATATGTCCTTAATTGCGTGTGCTATACGATGAATTTGCTCGTTTGTTAAGTGGCTTGAAGAAGGTAAGTAAAATCCTTTTGATTCCAGTTCATCTGATCCTGGAAAATCTCCTTCTACACCTGCATTTCCTTGTTGATAACAAGGTTGCTTATGCATCCCTATAAAAAATGTTCGTGAATCAATACCTCTATCTAAAAGAGCTTTACATAATTCAGGCATAGTCATGCCAAACTCTGGTTGTACTAAAAGACCATACATCCAATATACATTTTTTGCCCATTCTTTTTCAGGTGGTAGTGTTAATCCAGGTACATCTGATAATAATGAATTGTATAATTGTGCATTTTTTCGTCGAGCTTCTGCAAGAATATCTAACTTCTCTAGTTGCGCAAGTCCAAGAGCTGCCTGTATGTTAGTCATCCTATGATTATATCCAATCTCTTTATGTAAAAATCGAGGAGTTCCAAAGAAATGGTTTCGAAGCTTTCTAGCTCTTTCTGCAACAGTATCATTGTTAGTTACAACCATTCCTCCTTCTCCTGTTGTCATTATCTTATTCCCATAAAAACTAAAACAAGCTACATCGCTTAAACTTCCTATCTTTCTTCCTTTGTACTCAGCACCATGTGCTTCTGCTGCATCTTCAATAACAAATAGGTTATGTTTCTTTGCAATTTCATTTACTCTGTCCATATCAATCGGATGCCCATATGTGTGGACGATCATAATTGCTTTAGTCTGTGGTGTAATTTTCGCTTCAATTTTAGAAATATCCATGTTCCACGTTTCTAATTCTGAATCAACAAAAACTGGTTTTGCTCCTGCATAAATAACAGCATTAGCTGATGCCGCCATTGTAAATGTTGGTACAATAACTTCATCACCCTTTCCAATTCCCAGTGCTTCTACAGCTAGATGTAATGCCGTTGTACCATTTGAACATGCGATCCCATGTTTCTGATTACAATATCCTGCAAATCCTTCTTCAAATTTTGTGATATATTTTCCAGCTGAAGAAACCCAGCCAGATTTAACTGCATCTGTAACGTATTCTAATTCTTTTTCGCCTATTGTAGGTTCACAGACTGGAATAAATTTTGGTTTAATTATTCCCGAATCTTTTAATGCTTCTTTAAGATACGGATGCCAGGTATCTTCAACGTCATGAAATATTTTATACCCAGAATGATTTTGATCTAATTGAATTTTTGCAAGTTCTTCGTTGGATATTTCAGCAAGATAACAAGTGTTTATTGAATGCGTTCCTTCTCCATGACCAAACGGGTCTCTTTCAAAAATAGTTTCATATCCGGATTTAATGAGTTTCATGCCATTAAGAGTTAACCCAATTTCTTCTTGTACTTTTCTACGAGCACAATCTTCAAGAGTTTCTCCTTTGTTAATTCTTCCACCAATTATCCACCATTGACTTCTCGCTGGTTCTTTATCTCTCTTAATCATTAAAACACCGTTATCTTCAGTCTTTAAGATTACATCAACACAAATGAGTGGCATGTTTTTATGAATCTCTTTATACAACTCTTCTGGAATCATGAGAAATACCTCTTCTCGGCGTCCTTTCCCCTATAAGGTCCTTGTTTTAATTCAATTAATTTGCAATCGTCTAATAATGTAAAACCGTGGCCTGTGTTTAGTACGATAGAATCGCCTTCTCGGATTATTACCTCGGAAACCTTTGCGTCATTCTCTCTATCATCATATAAGTCTATGTGAACTCTTCCAGAGATGACATAAAAGAATTCTTGTACAGGGAAATTTTCTAATTTTTCAAATGGAACATGGAAATGTTCTTTGATAACATTCCCTGCAGGCCTATTGTGAATACCAATTTGAAATGGAAAATCGTCTGGAGTCATAAAAAGCATTTGCTCGTTCTTCTCTTCAAGTTCTTTAAGAGCTTGAGCTCTTGCAATAATTGCCAGAATTTTGCCATTATGTTCTATTTTTTCCACGTATTGAGACATAGGTTCTCAGAATGATTTGTGTTTAAAAAACTTGTGGAGTTATTGTGATTCTGTTGGTTTTCCTTTTTCAACTTCTTTCCAAACAAGCCATATACTTCCAAACACAATAAGCACATCTAACCACAATATAGCCCAACCAAATGCATGTATTAAACCCTTAATACCGGACACTTTGTAATAATCTACAGCTAATTCTGGGTACTTCCATCCAATTGGATAAAACCAAAAAATATGGTTTCTATCAATAACTTCATATGCTCCTTGAGGCACTTGAATTGTTCCCTCATAGATGTTGTAATTATGTTCACTTTTTATTTCTTTAACAAGTTTGGTAGATTGGGTAAATGCTGTAGAGATCTGTTTTCCCATTGGAGTTATTCGTTCAAAATCTTCTGGTTTCCAACCACAATATGAACCTTCACCACATTCTATGTAATATAATCGCGCTGATGTGATTGGACCAGCTAAATTTAATTGCTGTAATTCACCAAATTGAGTTCCTTCAATGTAATGTTTATCATTAAACACCCATGCATGAATCCCTCGATATATTCGTGGATCTATTACTACAATAGCGTCTTCGGGAATCTCTTCATGTACATAATCCCGTAATGTTAA
>CAZRZP010000009.1:4546-47553 GCA_964604645.1 uncultured Methanosarcinales archaeon | reverse complement strand
GCGACCTAGGTGGTGTGATGATCAGCCTAGCTACAAAAGAATCTGTTCACATGATTTGTGATTTAGTTCTTGGGAAAAAGTTAGGAACAACCACAGAAATGAATCCATCAGATGTTGATTTAATTAAAGAAGTTGGGAATGGGATATTGCTAAGAATGAAGTAACGTGGTCAGATCAAGCTTATAGGATATTTGGCTTGGAACCACAATCAAAACCAATTACATATGAAACGTATATGGGTTTCGTGGATCCTTCTGAGAGGGAACGTGTGATAAAAAATAGATGAGAAAAAGATGATGCAAAAGAAAAAGAGAGTGTATGAGGTGGGAAAACAAAATGTTAGCATATGAACATTTCAGAAAATTTTTGTTAAAAGAGATTTTGCTGATTATTGCTATGGCTGGAATTACTGCTGCAGTAATTCTTCTTGCAGTTACCCATACACGCCCTTATCTTGCTATCATTATTTCATTGGCGGCTGGAGTTGTTGGAATGAATCTAGTAGTTCATGCTCTCCATAAATCTGGATCTGCCCTTTTATTTTATTTTATTTTGGCTTTATTTACTTTACCTCTTGATGATTTAGGTGTAACTGGCTGGGATAAGATTTGGGTATATTTGTTAGCCGGAGTCTCGTTTGAGCTAATTTTTATGCTGTTAAAAATAAAAATTCATAACATACCTCTTGATGTTGTTATTGGAACATCTTTCAGCACGTTACTTATTGTATTTTTTTCAGCTGCTGTGATTTTAGCAAGAATACCAGATCAGTTTCCACTAGATTTAATCAATTTACTAATTGTGGCATTTTTTGTGGGTCTTGCATTTTCTACTTTAGCATTTATTTTTTGGTTTATTTTTTCTAACTACAAGTCGGTAATAAGGTTTAGAAATTATTTATTATATTAATTTTTTTGTTTATGTAATCTCTTCAAATCTTTCTTAATATTTATATATTCATTGTGTTGCAGTAATTCAATGAAAGCTACTTTTGGTGCAGGATGTTTTTGGGGAGTGCAGGCTGCGTTTGATAAATTTTCTAAAACTAATAAATGTATAATCAAAACAATGGTTGGTTTTATGGGTGGTAATGTAGATAAACCAAGCTATGAAAAAGTTTGTTCTGGAAAAACAGGGCACGTTGAAGTTTGTCAAATTGATTATGATCAAAAAAATGTTTCCTATAGTAATCTGTTAGAGATTTTTTGGGAAATTCATGATCCAACTCAAGTAGACAGACAAGGTCCAGACATTGGTGAGCAATATCGTTCTGTTATTTTTTATCATTCTGAAAAACAAAAAGTAGCTGCTGAAAAGTCTAAACAACAGATGCAAAAACAATATAAACAGCTAATTGTAACAAAAATTGAACCAGCTCAAGAATTTTGGAAAGCTGAAGAATATCATCAAAATTACAATGAAAAACATGGAAATGTTTGTTAGTGTGTTGATGCGCTAGTATTTAGGAATTATATTATCGTGTGAGGTTAAATAAATGGCAAAAATTGGAATTATTGGGGGTACGGGAATTGATTCACCGGAAATTTTACAAAATAGAGAAATTAAAGAATTACATACAGAATTTGGTACACCAGCAAGTAAGATAATTACAGGAGTTGTTCAGGGAGTAGAAGTTGCAATTCTATCAAGGCATGGAGAAAATCATCAATTTAATCCAACTAATGTACCCTATAGAGCTAATATTGCTGCATTTAAACAATTAGGATGTACGCATATTCTGGCAGGAAGTGCGGTTGGTTCATTAAAAGAAGATGTTCGTCCAGGACAGATGGTTTTTACTAATCAATTTATTGACAGAACAACAAAAAGAATTCAAACTTTTTATAATAAAGATAAAGTTTGTCACATAAGTGTAGCTGAACCTTTTTGTAATGAGCTAAGAAGAATTCTTGCTGAAACTGCGTCTGAATTAGGATTAGATTTTCATAAAAGTGGAACTTGCATTGCGATGGAAGGACCAAGGTTTTCTACAAAAGCAGAATCAACTTTATATCAAAGTTGGAATGCAGATATTATTAACATGACTTTAGTACCTGAATGTATTTTAGCGAGGGAAGCTGAGATTGCATATGCAAACATAGCAATGGTAACAGATTATGATGTTTGGAAGGAAGATCATGTTGTTAGCAACGAAGCGGTTGTAGAGACGATGAAACAGAATGTTGACAAATTAAAACGACTGTTGCTTGCAGTAATTCCCAAAATAGCAAATTTAGAAAATTCAGCTGCAGGTGCATTAAAAGGAGCAATGTTTTGATTATGAGGGCATGTAATTTGCACAAATTTTGATTATGGAGGAATTCAAATGGATTTAACACAACATATCAGGACTGTACCAAATTGGCCGAAACAAGGGATTATGTTTCGTGATATTACTTCTCTTTTAGAAAATCCAGATGCATTTGCTCATTGCATGAATTTATTTGTTTCTAAATTGAATGGGAAGAAGTTAGATAAAATTGTAGGGATAGATTCCAGAGGATTTATTTTTGGAGCAGCATTAGCACAAAGATTACATCTACCGTTTGTTTTAGTACGAAAAAAAGGTAAATTGCCAGGAGAAACTATTTCTGAAGAATATGCGTTGGAATATGGGACAGATTCAGTTGAGATGCACAGAAACTCTATCAGTTATGGGGATAAGGTTGTAGTTGTTGATGATTTGATTGCTACTGGAGGAACTTGTTTAGCTGCTTGTAAATTGGTTGAGAAGTTAGGTGGAGAGATAATTCATTGCGGTTTTGTGATAGATTTACCTGATTTAGGTGGAAGTAAAAAGATAGCTGAATATAATCCTTTTTTCTTAGTTGAATTTGAGGGCGAATAGTTTAAGAAAAATAATTATTGTTAATAGTAAAGAATTGGCTGTTATTCCCTTCTAATCTACCCTAAACATTTATAAACGATGATTCTTTACTTAGAGCAATGCAAAAAAAGAGGAGTATAGGACGTAGAAGTAGGTCTATTTCTAAGGGTATTGTTAATGGTAAATGTGGCTTTTCTTATAATAGTAGGTGTAGCTTTTCTGATAATTTCCGTGGTAATTCTGCAAGTCGGCGAGGTCAAGTAACTGTGTTCATAATTTTAGGTTTAGTTATTTTGATAGCTGGAGTGTTATTTATCTTATTTCAGCAAGAAATTCTAACATTTAAACCTGGAGATTTATTAGCAACAGAGGAACAGAAAGTAAAGAATTTTATGGCTAATTGTTTGGCGGATATAGGGGAAGAAGCTTTATTTACTTTAGGTTTGCAGGGTGGATATATAAATGTTCCAGTGAACATCAAAACTGATGAGTCTCAACATCTTGCATTAAGTCCAGCAGTTGTAGTTCCCTTTTGGGCGAATGGTGTTGCACCTTTAATTCCAACATTGCAAGATATAAAATTACGGTTAGATGATTATATTGAAGCAAATGTGCCATCTTGCGTTTTACAAGATGAGGCTTTTCCAGGATACGAATTTGTTCAAAAAAGTCAAGTGGATTCTGAAACAATTATTGGGAAGGGAGGAGTTGCATTTAATCTAAATTGGAATATTGACGTACTTTCAAGATCTGGTGAAACGATTACAACAATCTCTAAACATACAGCTGAATCTCCAATTAAATTGAAAGATGTTTATGAAACAGCTTCTTTGATAATGGAAAGAGAAATTGCTGAACAAAAAGTTGAAGACATAACTCAAGATTTGATTGCACTTGAAAAAGTTCCGATGGCTGGTACTGAAATTAGTTGTAACAGAAAGGAATGGAAAGTTGAAGAAGTTAAACAAGACTTATTAGAATTATTAAGAGTTAACATTAAGAGATTGCAAGTTGAAGGAACAAGCGTAATTGAATACCCTGACAGCTTACCATATTACCAGAATCATTACGTTTGGAATATTGGTGATTTAGATGAATTGGAAGATGATGTTAGTGTAATATTTTCTTTTTCTCCAAATTATCCTTTAACTTTCCAGGTAACTCCACAAAGAAACGGAATCATGAGTTCAGGAAGTTTGGCACAGAATCAAATCATTTCTAATCTATGTTTACAGAGTTGGAAATTTACTTACGATGTTGAATATCCGGTTCTGGTAAAAGTTAAGGATGATACTACCAATTACGAATTTAATATTGCTTTTATGGTGCATTTAATTAGAAATATTCCTAATAGGGCTGAAAGAGTTATACCAAGAGAAAATTTAATTTTAGGAATTAATTCAGATACTTATTGTGGTCAGCAAAGAGTTCCGATGGTTGTCAAAACATGGGAAGTTGTAGATAACGGAGAAGGTGTTTTTGTACGGGAACCTTTGGAAGATGCTGACATCAGTATGACTTGCTTGAAATATAGATGTGACATTGGCAAATCTGAATTTGATTTTGCACAATCTGGTTATCAAGCTGGTGGAATTTATAATTTCCCGTTCTGTGTTGGAGGAATTGTTAGAGCTAAGAGGGAGGGGTACATTGAAGATTGGCAGAGAGTAGTTACTAAGAATGGAAAAGAAGTTGAATTATCATTAGTTCCATTAAAGAAATTTCCCGTTGCTAAATTGAACATTAAGAATTATAAACAAAGTGGTGAAAATATAGAAGAAGTAAAGTTGGATGATGTTACTACAAGTGTTCGTTTAATTTTTGCTAAGAATACAACTAAACCTGTGTTATTTGGAGAAAATTTTCATGTATCTCAATATGTCATTTCAAAAGCAACTGATGAAAAGATTTTGGAAAAAGGAAACTTAGAATTTTTAGCAGAAGCAGATTTTACTTATGAAGTTGAAGTAAATATTTTTGACGATGAAAAATTAATTGGTGGTTATCGAGGTAATTGGACAGCTGACTGGGATGAATTATTAAGCGCGGAAAGTTTAGAGTCCGGTGAATTAGAAATTAGAACTATTGTTAATGATGGACAAGATGCTTTTACTTTCCTGAATCAATTAGGAGAGAAAAGTAAATTGGTTGGAGGACCTATATTTAATGAATAATTAAATGAATGTTCAAATGGATACTAAAAGTAGAAAGAGCGGATGGATGTTGCGATTGAACGTATTGCTGGTTGTGATGCTATTCATAAATTTACCAATAGTTTCAGCTATTGAAATTTCTGGTGTTTCTGTAAAAGATTTAACAGATAATTCCGCTACTATTATCTGGGAAACTGATGAGGCTGCTGATAGTTTTGTTTCATATGGGGAAGAGAAAGATAAATTGCAGACGATTGGAGATGCTAAAAAAGTTAAGAGTCATGCTTTGCAAGTAGCTGGTTTAGAAGCGCAAACTAAATATCTTTATTCGGTTGAGAGCAAGGATAAAAAGGATGATAATGGTGGTTCATTGCACAGTTTTACAACTTTAGAAAAAGACACAACTGCTCCAACTTTAGATGTTAAGCTTCCAAAATTTGTTAAAGGAAATAAATTGGATGTAAAGGGAACTGCTGAAGTTGGTTCATTAGTAAAGATAAGTGTCAATGGAAAAAGTGTTTTTTCTGAAAAAATAGTTAAGAAAGAATTTTCAGCAATTGGTATTGTGCTGTCTGATAATCAAGTTAATACGATTGATGTAACTGCTACTGACCCTTCCGGTAATGTTCAATCATTTCAGGAGCAAGTGTTTGCGGATACAAAAAAGCCAGTGATTACTTTAGACAAGCTGCCGGATTTAGCTACAGATGTAAAACAAAAGATTTCAGGAATTGTTTCTGAAAATAGTACAATTACAATTTTAATTAACAATAACAGTGTTTTTACAGCTGAGGGGAAAAGTTTTACAAAAGAAGTTCAGTTAAAAGAAGGTGAAAATAAAATTATAGTGGAAGCGGTTGATGCAGCTGGATGGAAAGCAAGCAAGCAAATTTCTTTACAGTCTGACACTAAACCACCAACTGTTAAATTTGATGTTGCTAAAGGTTTGGAGTATTATGAAGGGAGAGCTGAATCCGATATTACAGGTGAGACGGAACCAGGAGCTAAAGTTATGCTTTACATTTATGAATCAAAAATAAATGAATTCAGAGCAGATTTTGAGAATGCTGTTGAAGAAGTTACAGCAGATAAAGATGGTAAATTTAAATTTGAAGAGATACGTTTTCCTCCTCGTTTTAATTTTAAAAAGTTGGCGCCGAGAGAAGTTCCAAAAGGATTAGAAAAAGTTTTGATTCCAAAATTATCAACACAGGCCAAGGAGCAAAGAAGAAGTTATCATATTTACATAATTGCTGAAGATAAAGCTGGTAAATCTGGTTATGCAAAAAGAGTTGCATATGTAAATACTTGTTTCTCAAGTAATTTTGCATTTGATATTGAGCAAGATGTACGATTTCAACAACCGTTAAGATTAGATCCACAGTTATTGAAAGAAGGTAAAGAGTCAATACAAGCAGTTTTTAATTTGAAATATAATGGTCAGGCGGTGCAGCAGACAAGTCTTGGAAGTGGAGCCACAACGCAAGGATATAAAATTAACAGTGTAAGTTTTCAGAAGGCTTGTACTCAAAGTCAGACGAGTAAGGGAGATTATGAATTAGGATGTAAATTACTTCCCACAACTTTAAGACATCAACCTAGCCCTGATAAAACTTCTTATTATGTAACTTCTCCAGTCATAAGTTCAAAAGATTTTGTTGATTCTGATTATTCGTGGGAAGATTTTCAAAAAAGAAGATTAAAGTTTCCACTTAAAGTGTTTGTTAATTATCAGGAAAGAACACCACAAGGTGGATGGGAATCTAAAACTCAAGTTTCCTGTCAGGATCTTGGTTATTTTGTTGATGTTCCAATTGAAAGTTCAGATCTAACACCCGACTGGTTAACTGGTCCAGTGCTTACTGGATTGAATGATTCTATTGAAACTATTGAAAAGATTAAACCTATTTTACAAAATGCTATTTTAGTTGCAGGAATTGGTTGTTTTGGATCATTTTTTGTAAAAATGGGGGCAAGGTTTCATAGATTCTTTTGGAGCAATTTTGAACCTTGGTTAACTAAAACTCAGAAAGAAGAGAAAAATAAATGTCCTGCAGGAAAAGATCAAAATAAGTTGTTGATGCAGGATACAGCAAAAAGTTGGCAGAAATCTGGATTAACAAACGTACCTGCATCGCCTGCCGATGGTAAAACTTTAGACACAGCTTGTCCGAAAACTGCTAAAGCTTGGAAATTTGAATCATATGTTGATTGGTTATACAGATTAACCTGTGACCGGTTCCTATGTAGGGCAGTTCCTGCTGGCTGGACAGAAAATAAAGAATTAGACGATATTAAAGCAGTTAGAGAGAAGCAGTTGCAATGTGCTGCATCTTCACAAGGAATTCCGTTAAGAAAGATTGAAAACTGTCATGAAATTTTGGAAAAAAACCCAGCTAATGCAAGATTGTTAGTACAATTGAAGAAAGAAAAGATCTTTGAATGTTATGAACACGATGGAACTTTCTATTATGCACCTGCTGATAAAAATATTCAAAAATATACTGATCAAAATATTTGGGTACTAAAACCTACTGATACGATTGGTTCAGTTGGAGTTGTTCCAAAAGATGATTTATTAGTGCATAAACCAGAAAGGTCTGAACGTTTTATGGTTGGTGTTGATGCAACTTGTAAACAACAATGTAGCAGGAAAACTAATTATAACGAAAAGTGGGAAGAGACTACCGATGGACATAAAATAAGTGATAATAAAGTTGCTAGCTGTTACAAAGAAACTAAGAATGGTTTATTTGGTGCTGGCGGAGCTAAAGTAACAACAGATAAAATCAGAGTCGGTTATACGAAAGATTGTTTTGTTGATAAAAATAATCCTGGAAATGGGTTGTATCAATGTATTTGTCAGAAGAAAGAGAAAAGTGAGGGAGAAAAATCTAATACAGATAATTCTCTTAGAACTGCGCAAATTCCAAAAACAACCGGGGCAGCAGGGACGGTTGGACAACAAGCAGCAGCTGCACAAAAAGAAGAGTGGTTCTATCGACAAGCTAGAGTTTATGAGGAAAGTAAACATACAGTTGGGACGTATTATCCAAAAGAGAGATACATTTCTGGTAGAGATTTCTGGGGAGCTTTTGGTTTAGATTATGCCTGGGATAATTTTAGGTCTGATGAAAATAAACAAGCAACAAAAGTAGATCCACATAATCAATTAATCAGTACCTTTGCAACTGGTTGTTTACCTGGAATTAATGCGAAAGTTGAATTGTTACAATCTGTATTGGTTGGAATGCGTAATTGTATAGTACAAGCTAAAGATACTGGAGAGTTTGATGCAGGATTATGTAAATCAATATTTACACAATATTTCTGTAGTTTAACATATAAAGCGATTGCCGGATTTTCATCACAATGTTCACCCGTATCCTTTTCTGATTTCTTTAAAGGTCCTGGTGTAGATAATGAAGGAGTTGTGGCAGGAGTTAGTGAATTCTTTGATGCTGGATTTGAATCTATTCCGCAAGCTATGGAAACTTCAATAACTGAAATACAATCAGATTACAAAAATGCAAATTTAGAAAGTTTCTTTTCAACTGGAGCGCAAGGGTTTGGTGAATCATTATGTTTAGCAGCGCTTGGTTATGATTTTCCAATGGACTTTGAATTTATTATGGATACAGCTTATAGTTTCCCTTCAAAAACAAGTGTATTAATGCCGATTGCGTCAAGAGAATTTTCAGGATTTAATCCTCTTACTGGTACAGCTTCATTTAATTACAGGTTAGGTGGAACGATCTTACCTGGCTGTAATATTAGAGGTTACAAAACTTATTTGAAATGTATCGGTCCTGAAGATTTAGGTAGGGAAAATATTGATTGTACTCAACAAAATTGTGATTGTTTAAATGCTGGTAAGAATACTCCATTTTTAGGAGAAAGAACCTTTCCAGTAGATAAAAGAAGTGCCTTCACTCCTATTTCAAGAAATAAAATGTTTGAACTTCCTATTCCTCCTCAGCAAAAAGTAAGTACCCATTATAGATATGATCATGCAGTTGTTGAAGTGTTTTTAGATCAGGGAGAAAATGCAGAAGCTTGTTTTGATGAAGGGTTTAGAAATGGAAAAAGTAGTGGGATTTTTTACACGCCAATTTCTTCTTCAGGTGAGCAAGCTTTAGCTAGCTGTCAAGTTCATGGTCAGAGTGGTAGATATATCTGTCCAGAAATAACAACAGCTTTTGGAACTGGGCAGGCATACTTTGAACATCCGTTTGCACAATGTTATGATAAAACTTCAGATTCTTTTGTAGCATGTGATACCCCAAATATTTATTTGGCTTCAAGGAAAGACGATATTATTGTAAGACCTTACATCAATAAAGGAAAGGATCCTATTTGTTTGAAAATTACAGATACAACTAAGAGAGTCAATGTCCCGATTATATCATTACCTGAAGGGTTGATTGGTCCTTACTCTCCGAAGCTGAAGTTGGATACTGTTGACAGTTCAATGTTAGGCGGTGGAATTGGAACTGTGGTTAGGAGAAGTGATAGTGCTAGTGGTTGTGGGCCGAGTGTGATTACTTATAGTGATAAGGTTACTACCTCTAAGAAGTTTGATTTTACTTTGTATGATGGTGGTGGTGGCTTATTGACTGTACAAGTAGATCCTGCTGTTAAGGTGGAATTAACGGGTGGTTATACACGTGGTGGTTCAAATAAATTGTTGCTAAATAATAATGATAAGTTAACTCGCAAGCAAGTTAATGATGCAATATTTACCATAGACGGATTTAGATTTAAGAATTCTGCAGGAACTGCTGTCCCAGGAACTTCACCTGTTGAATGTAAATATCAAACTCTTCCTGCTGGGAAAAGTAAAACTAAAGGATCCTCAACTTTAAGAGTTAAGATGGAATTATTACAACCTGGACCTGGAGGTAGTTGTTTCAATGCAAATGTTTTGGTAAAGAAAGCTGCCTTAGGAAATAATCAACAGATAGTTAATATTAGAATACAAGCTGAAGAGCAGGCTGTACAGGTTGCGAAAGCAGATTTACATTCAGATTTTATGAAAGGTAAATATGGAAATGTTCGTGTTACAGCACAGCAAGTTGTGCAATTAAATCAAGCTAATTTACAGGATGCAGTTGCTCATTATTATTGGATTGCTGGGTATATTGCAGATGGAAAACATAATTGGCAGGGTCAATATGGAAATAGTGTTGGTAGTTTATTAGATCAATTTTTTGGAAGAGGTTATCAATCAGTTGTAACCGCAACTCCAGAATATCAAAAAATTAATGCTTATCTTTGTGAAGTTGATAAAAAATCTGGAAGTAATAGGTGTGGTGTATGAATAAAAAAGGTTCAATAATACAGGTATTTGTGTTTTTAATACTTGTATTGCTAGCAAGTGGAATAACTTTAGTATTAGTGCAAACAGATGTTATTTCAGTTAAATCTGGTAGTGGAGAAAATGTTCTTAACGCGGATTTTTTACCGTTCTATAGGCAGGGAGAATTAATTTTGAAAGAAATTGAATTATGTCCTTATGTCAATGATGATTTAACTTGTGATTTTAGTGAAGAGTTTTATGAACCAGGAAGTGAAATATTTATTAGATTTTCTGTAGATACGACTCCACATAATGGGTATATTATGTTAGTTAGAAATTATCGTCTATTAGATCCAGAAAGGAAAGTTATTTTAGAATTGGATGCAAAAAATAATGTTGATTTTGAACAGCAGAGTGTTGGTGAGGTTGAAACAGTAACTTTTGTTGATAAATTAGCTACAGGTTTTGATTATGATGAAGGTGAATATACATTAGATGTTATTATTGAAAATAGGTTGTTGGATAAGAAGATAACTGCTAAAGAAACATTTACTTTGGAATATATGGTTGAGGAAGATGGAGATTATGAGTAATATGATTAAAAAATTATTGATATTAGGGATATTGATTGTTATGTTACCAATAGTTTTTGCAGCTAGTAAAGATTTAACTTGTCCAACTGGGATGTTTGCAACTGGAATTGATGGGCTGTCTGGTGCTAATGGTTTTTCAGAACTCGCATTAACTTGTGGTTCTCTTTCAACATCTGCTAAAGGTTCTTCTGGTGTTGCTGGAGATGCCTCGCATGGTTCAGCTGTTTCTTTTTCCTGTCCTGCTGGAGAATTTTTATCTACTTTAAAAATCAGAAAATCTGGTTCAAAGATTTTGTTTATTCAACCAACTTGTGAAAATCATTTTGCAAGTCCATCAATTGGCCATTATCTTTCAAGCGTTTCAGGTACAGATTCATTTTTACGTTGTAATACTAAAAACCAACCTACATACAGGTTTACTGGTGTTGTTGTTGAAATTAATGGGGGTTTCATTACTGATCTAAGTTTGGGTGTAAATAGCTGTAATAATCCTCCATCAACATCTACGCCGCCGGTGGCGACTTCGCCTCCTTTGAGTCAACCTGCTCAACTTTCGCCTGGAAATTTTAAGATTAATTGCCCTAGTGGAAGTTTAGTTTCTGGATTCAAAATTGATTATGGAAATACCATTAATGGAATTACTGCAATCTGTTCTGGAAATCAACTTAGTAATCTTGCAGGCACAACTTCAACAGATTCTGAACAGAAAAATTGTAATCAACCACTTACAAGAATATCTTACGTGAAGGGCCAAAGTGGTGTTTACTCCGTTGGTGGTCAATGTGAAAGTAATATTATTCAGATTAATACTAACTATTTTTCTCAACTAACCAGTTCTGCAAATCAAGTAATCAGGGAATGTCAATTAGGAATTGAAAGTCTTTTTGTTGATTTTGATGGAAGTAAAATAACTGATTTGAATGTAGGCTGCAAGGTCTCAGTTGGACCTCCTGCTCCTTTAATAACTCCTATTGGTGTAGTTGGTCAAACTGGATTTTGTAAATATAAGAGGATAGCCATAGTTGGTGCATCAAATACAATGCCAGAAGGACCTAATAGGAAAAGGAAAGCTTATGGTGAATATATTAAGGATAAATGTCAAGGTTCAGATGTAGAAATTTTTGCAGAATCAGGTAAAGGTCCCCATAAACTAAAGAATTTGTTTTTAACTCAAATAAAGAACTTCAAACCAGACTTACTTATATTAAATCCTACTGGGACTGGAGTTCAGACTTTAAGTAATCATGTGAAAAATACACGAACTTTTGTCAATGAATTAAAGAAATTAAATTCTGCAGTTATGGTAACAACTATTTCACCTCGTAAAGATTACGACTTTATTGGTGCTAAATGGACTCAAGCAATTCAGGATAATATTATCAGTTATAATGAAAATCTAAGAGATCATAAATTAAATTATAAAATTAAGAGCAGTCAACATATTCAAATAGATCAAGTTATAGATATTTATCCTGTTTTGGATAAAAATAGTGATGATTACTGTGATTATTGTATTAAAGATAAGGGTCATTGGAATGCTGAGGGACATAAAAGAGTAGCAGACGCAATTATTCCATATATCCAAGGCGCTCAGACTGCCGGTCAGGTAGGTCCTGCTGTTTCATCTGGTGCTTCCTCTCCTGGTGTTTCACCTCCAGTTTCTTCCGCTGTTGTTTCAAGTACTTCAAATTCTCGTCAAATAGATGAAGTTTGGAAAATTATTAGTCCTTATGTTTCTCATAATGGTGAAGTTTTTCATGGGAATGTTTGGAGACCATTCTCTGAAGTATATAGCTTACCTGCGCCGCCACCTCCGCCTGCATCTACACCACAAGTATCAGCTACTGGGATAACTGGTGCAGCAACTGCAGGAAATAATTTTGTTTGTCAGAATTTTGATATAACTTCAATGAAAAATTCAAAATTCAGTAGGTGTTACGATCATATTGATATATTTAAGAAAGAAATAAAAAATCAGTTAGGGCTAAAAGAGGGAACTGCTGACTTTGATAATTTTTTGTTACTGGCTATTTCCAAAAGTTTTGCTGAAAGTGGGTGTAAAACAACAATAAAAGGTGGAATTATGCAGGTTGATTCAACTAGAAAATTGTGGCCTAATAACATTCCCTCGGCAGCAGATCAAATAAAAAAAGGCATTTCTGTTTGGAAATCTTGGCTAAGTAAAGTGTCGAGTGCTAATGAAAAAGAAAAAATACCTTTAGCACTTCTTGGATATAATCGTGGTGGTGCTTCAACTAAAGCTCTGAAATATAGAAATGCTGGAAAGACACTTTGGGAGGCTATGTTTCAAGGTTGTAAAGAAGTAATGAATCATAAAATAAATGGAAAAGATTGCAAAGGAGTGCATGGTAGATGTAGGTACGATAGTTCTGGGAATGATAAATGCGATTATCCGGGATATGGTGCAAGGTACCACACCAGAATTCTTCAAAGATTCAATCAAGCATGTGAATCTGTGGGTGGAACTTATCAAATTGATCCTGATATGATTACAGTAACAGAAAAATATTTAGGAAAACTTGCTGGAAGTACTAGAAAACGAAAGAGTAATGAATTTGTAGTTTTACATGATGGTGGCTTTCCTGGACATTGTGATAAAAAAGTTGAGGAAGTAATAAAATTTTGGTCTAAAAAAAATCCTAAAATTTCTTCTCATTATTATATTTGTACTGGTGGAACTGTGCACCATATTTTAGATGAAAGTACTCCAGGAGTTCATGCTGGATGTAGTGGTAGTAAATCTTCTGAGTGTGCTATTAATGATGTTAATCCCCGTTCGATTGGTATTGATTTACAATATACTGGTAAAAAAAATGCACCATATACTAAAGAGCAAATTGTTTCTTTAAATTTCTTGCTCAAAGATTTAAAGAAAAGAGGAAAAGTAGATGCTTTAGATGATTCCCATATTGTCGCTCATTTTGAAGTCAAAAAGAAACATCATAATGATCCACGAGATGGTTTTCCTTGGACGCAAATTGTTGGTATTACTTATGATCACCGACAACTTAATGGCCCTAAGGAAGTTCCTGGTAAAGTAACTTCGCCAAGGGTGGGTCTTATTAGAAATGCAATAACAGAAAATCCTAATTATGTTGCAGGACCTTCAGTAGGACCTTCAACCGTTTCTGCAAATGTAAAAGAAATCCATGGATGTAAATATACTACAACAAATACTGATACGCAGGCAGTTGGAAATAGCATAAAAGGTTCGTTGACTAATGGTATTAAAAGTGAATCTGGAAGCTTTTGGTATGGTGTGCCAAATAGGAACAGATATTCAAATCTCTTGGGGAAGAAAGTGACTGCTGTTTATGGAACAATTGAGTTAGTTAACGCGCTGGAATTGGCTTCATGTTATGTTGCTGAAAAAACTGGTAGCAAAAAAATACAGGTTAATGATTTATCAAATGAAGGTGGTGGAATTGTTTGGAAGAATAAAAAAGCAGCAGCATTGACAGATAAAAAATTCTACAAACTTACACCATCTTCAAAAAAATATGGTTATTCAGGTCATACCACTCATCAAAGTGGTGTTGATGCTGATATAGGTTATTATGTGGTTTTAAAAGGAAAGTTGACTAACAGATTAACAACAGCAGGATGTAGTTCATCTACCTGTAAGAAAAGAGCAAACCCTTCTTTTACTCATAAAAAAGCTTTGGAAGCAAATTGGCTATTACTAAGAACAATGACTGAATTGTATCCTATGCATGACTTCTTGTTTGATAGGTATTTAATTTATGAATTGCATAAATATGTTTGTACTAATCATAAGAATGATCCAGTTCGTAAAGATTTCTTCCCGACATGTAGTCTTCCAAAAATACAAGATATTAAGAAGTCATATGGAAAAGGTTGGGGGAAGAAAGCTGCTAGTAAGAGATCATTGATAAGACATGTTGGTGGGCATGCTAACCATTATCATATTGTAATAAGGTGTCCACAGGATGACAATAAATGTAAACCTCAAGGTGGAAGTGCTAGAGCTAACAGAGGAATTAACTTTGATGCTATAAAGCCACAAGGAGTAGTCTAATTCTTCTTACTTGCCAGCGGACTTCTATTACTTTCAACTAATTTCTCTACGACATCCATTACTGTATGTGGTCTGTCTATGTCTTTAATCTCAAAAGTATTACCTTCACCGCCTTTTACAAAAATAGTGCCGTAATCTAATAATCTTTGAACACGACTTTGTTTAACATTAATGTCTGGAACGAATCCTAAAGGATGGAAGTAAACATTTTTTTTATCCTGTTTTAGAAATCCCTTAACAACTACCATCTTAGAATCCATCAACTTGTAATACGTCATCATTCTAGTTATTTCAGCAATTGAAATCATTGCTAATCCAACTCCACCTACAAAATATGTAACTTGTGACTTGATAGCAAAATTAAGAAATGCAGGCACAATGGCTAATCCTAATAAAAAAGCTCCACAGACATATTCAGTTATATGTGATTTTCTACTTTTTCGTATAGTGAAAGGGACTTGCATAGCTTTGCTATTAGATAAATCTTTAAATAATTTACTCTTAATTGAGATATATGCCAGAATTACCTGAAGTTGAGGTTGTTGTGAGACAATTACAACAATTTGTAGGAAAGAGGATTAATTCAGTTGAAATTCTACATCATAATGTAATGGATGCGAACCTTTTGAATACCATAGGAAAGAAAATAAAAAAAATTGAAAGAAGAGGGAAAGCCATTATTTTTCATTTAAACAAAAATTATTTACTTGCACATTTACGGATGACCGGACATTTTGTTATAGGTAAAGAAAATAAATATTTCTGTGGTGGTTTTATGTTTGAAAATTCTTATTTAGGTTATCACTCAATCAGAAAATTTGGTGGTGTTAAACTAATCAACAAACAAGAATTAACTGAGTTCCATAATAGGCTGGGTTTTGAGCCGTTAACTTCTTCATCTTCTACTTTTATCAAAACTATTCAAAAATATCCTAACTCACCTATCAAAAACAAATTATTAAATCAATCTGTAATTGCAGGAATTGGAAATATTTATGCAATGGAGAGTTTGTATGCAGCTGGAATCTTGCCACAAAAAAAGATTGGAGATATTTCAAAAATTGAACTATCTGAATTAGATAAACACATTAAGAGAATTCTAAAATTAGCAATAATCAATAATGGAAGCACAGTTGATAATTATCGTAACATTGATGGCAAGGGTAATTTTCAAAATATGTTAAAGGTTTATCAGAAAGAAAAATGTCCAAAGAAACATAAATTGACTAAAATTAAATTGGCAGGTAGAGGAACTTATTATTGTGATAAATGTCAGAAATGAATTAGTTTATTTATAGGCTTCTTCCCTTCTTTTTATTTTAATAACGATTATTTTCTTTTCTTTATGGTTAATTCTATACAAAATTCGAAAATCGCCCGTAATGAATAGAGAAATTCATATTTCTAATTCTTTTTCTAAATCTTCTTGAGAGGTTAACTCTCCTCGTTGTTCATTCTCATAACTCTCTGCTAGTAATTTTTTTTCTTCTTTTGTTAGAAACATATCTCTATCTACCATGTGTTCTTTGATGTATCCAAGTTCTTCTTTTATTGCATGTAGTTCTTCTATAATTCGTTGGTTTTCGGTGGTCATATTTATCTTGTGGTTTAAATACTTTAAATTACTTTCGTTATTTTATTTCTTTAATCTTTCCGAAATCAAAAATCCTAAATTTTTGGTCCGGAAAGCTTCTTAACCTTTCCGAAATTAAAAACTTCTCCTTTATTTGTAATATAAACAGAAAATTTACTAACGTCAGTTAGATAAGGACTTAACATGTTTCCTTGCAAAACATCTGATCCCTCAAGCAATGGATTAAATGAAGGTACAACAATTAAATTCTTCCGCCCCCACTTCCCTTTTAGAAAACATTTGTATTTTTCTATTTTACTTCCTTCTTTGATTGTAATTGCTGGATGTTCATGTCCAATAATAATCGTTTTTGCTTTAGTGTCAATAATTTCATCTCCATGTAAAATTGCTATATCGTCAATTATATATTTTGAAACGACCTGCAAATTCTTTTTTTCAAGAATTGGTTTAATTATTGGATCGTGATTTCCCTGAATAACAACTACTTTTACTTTCTTTAAAACAAAATCTAAGAATTGTAATACTTCTCTCCATTCTGTGTTACTGATTCTACCAAATTCGTGTTTTAAATCTCCGTTAATAACTAATGTTTTAGCTTTAGTTTTATTAATTATTTTTTCTATCTTCAAAATTATTTCATCTAACTGAAATCTTGGTATTAGAATACCTTTAGCATGTAATTCTCCCTCATAGCCAATATGAAGATCATTAATTATTACTATTTTTTGTTTTTTTACAAATAGGGCTGTGTCTACTATTTCTATTCCTTTGAGGATTTCCATAATGTCTTTGTTTGTGTATTGATTTAAATTCTTTTGCACCAATATTTATTTAAACAAGAAATTAATTTGTTCTAGTATGCCCCTGTGGCTTAGCGGTTATTCGCGCAAATACAGCAGCATTTGATAGTGCATGCGACATGCGCGTTGCTTAGTCCCATTGGTAAACGCCCCTGTGGCTTAGCGGTTAGAGCGGATGGCTGTTATTGTGCCGAATTCAGAATTTTGAATGTGGCTCAGATACCATCAGGTCGCCAGTTCAAATACCTAAAAGGATTGAAAGTCTGGCCGGGGGCGCTTTTTCTAATACCTAACTCTCTTCATAAGTCCTCTAACATCATCTAACGTTAGAAATTGCCAATCTTTGGGTGTTATTCTTTTAATTTTTCTTGCAATATATCTAGATGATGAGTTTTTATCATCCCAACTATCGGTTCCGATGCATGATTTGAGTATGTTAAATCTACTTGACAAATAATTTTGGAATTCTTGAACATTATCTCTGCCAAAATTGTTAATGAATACTTCTGCGTCTCTTACTCTGGTTTCCTTTTGTATTTTTTCAATGAATGCGTTCTTTCTCGGATGGTTAGCGAAATAGCTGCAAAATGGGAGAGATAATGTTTCAATTTCATAATATGGGTGGGAAATATAATAGCTGTTAAATGTAAATTTTTTTGGTTTTACGTTATTTTTTTGATAAAATGTGTTGACTAATTCTGTTCCAAAGAAGAATAAATATATTGTATTATAATCAACAGCTAAGAAATTCTTTCCTTTCTTTTTGCAATAATCTTTTACAGATCCCATAATTTCATCACTAAGGCCCCATTCCCAATCGTTTGTCCTAACTTCTGGTGTGTTAAGCTTGGGTTTAGGTGCTTTGAATCTATTATGTTTATACCAGGCAGAACCATGGACAAATCCATCCCCTAATTTTTTTGCTCGAGTCCAATCTTTACTTCTGCAGACGACGACATTTTCACTTTCATCAATGAATTTTTTATATTCTCTTGGCAATTCATTTGGTCGAAAGCGGACGTAAATTAATGGGTCTGCGCAATAATCAAACCCGGCAATGAATGGTTCTTTCATGTTGCTTACCGTTTGCCAATTGTCGGTGTATGAAATGAATTGTAGTGGGAGAAATGGTGCGTCTAATACTCTAGAAAGATATAGTCCAGTCCTATTGGCGGATCCAAATACTACTGTTTTTTTGTTTATGTTTGGTGCAAATATTTCATAGGCTTGTGTGATTACATTTGCTCTTCTTTTCACAATTCCGGGGAAATATAGTCCAGTTCCTTTTCTTTTGTAAGTTGCATCTGAAACACCTCTATTTTGCACTGCTAAGATTTTTCCAACCGCCACTTCTTCTTTACTTGTGTCTCTGCCAGCAGAAACTCTGAAGACTTTGACATCATTATCTAAAAACTTTTCAACGCGTAAACTGCTGTCTTCTATTACTATTTTTTCTAGATTTGTACTGTCCATATTGTTTAAGTGGTAAAAGAACTTAACTGTCTTCGTTGTAGTTATGGTTACATAATTGATTGAATAATATTGACTAAACTGCTACTTTGTAAACCTTCTCAGCTATCTTTTTCATCTTACTAACATCTTCACAATTCTTAAACAATAATTCTCCATATCCGTGGACAATAATTTCAATCCCTGATTCTTTAATAACTAACAATATTGGTGTTTCCAGAATTACTTCAAATTCTTTATTTATTTTTTTAAGATTCAGCTTTATGTTTTTTTTTGGTTTAGCAGAGTAGGCAGCTTTAGTCTTACATTTTTGTATTGTAAATTCCATCTGTTTGTATTTAATTATTCTTCTCTCAAAACCGAATGATTTATATATATAAATTATTTGCTTATCTTATCATTAGAGGTGATAGTTATGGCTAAAAAAAGAGCAAAAGTAGTTGAGACACATCGTCTAGCTCATTATGCATTCTTCGTAGGTTTATTAGTAGCAATTGTTGCAGGTTTATTTAGAGATTTGTTGAGTCCTGAAATTTTGGTTACGACTTTAGTATTATTGGGTTTCATTGTAGGTTTGTTTAATTTGACTGCGAAAGAAACAATGCCATTCTTGATGGCGTCAATTGCTTTAATGTTGGCGGGAATTGTTAATCTTGGTTTGATTCCTGGAGTGGGAATTTATTTGAGATCAATATTAAGTAATATCGTTGTGTTTGTGGTGCCAGGTGCGATTTTGGTTGGCTTAAAGACAATTTGGGTATTGGCTTCAGATTGATAAAATTAAGTAAATTCGCTTTAATCAAGCATAAACTTTATATATTTCTTTTATTTTCTTCTTTTTAGGTGATTGATAATTTCAAGACAAAATTTTGAATGCTCGTCCTGTAAAAAGAGTTTCTTCTCGTATCTATTTTCTGGGTTACGTAGTGTTTGTTGTCCTTTTTGTAATAATAGAAAGGGTTTGTAAGTAGAAACGTTTAAATTCTTGTGATTTGTTTGTGTATAAATGTCACAAAAGGTTATAGAACATATCTTAATATTTGTTAGAGGTATGTTGATGGGAATCGCTGATCTTATTCCCGGGGTTTCAGGGGGAACGATTGCTTTTATTACAGGAATATATCAAAGATTAATTCATTCTCTTTCTAATTTGGATTTTTCTTTTGCTGCATTATTATTGAAAGGAAAATTCAAGCAATCTTATGGTGCATTTAATAGGAATGATTTAGCTTTGTTCATTCCGCTTGGTTTGGGAATTGCTGTTTCTATCTTGTCATTTTCAAGAATCATGAATTATTTGTTGTTAAATCAGGCGGCAGTTACTTATGCATTTTTCTTTGGTTTAATTTTGGCATCAGCATTTGTATTTTTGAAACATGCAGGTATATTAAAAGTTGAAAAATTTCTTTTTTTCATTCTCGGTTTATTGGTTGCTTACTGGCTGGGAGGTGGAGTTTCAGTTCTATTGGGAAATTCTTTGCCTGTAATTTTTGTTTCAGGAATGATTGCTATATCTGCTATGTTGTTACCTGGCATCTCTGGTGCTTTTCTTCTTTTACTTCTTGGACAGTATCAATATATCATAGAAGCTCTGCACTCACATAATCTTGTTGTAATTGCGGTATTTGGTGCTGGCGCGTTAAGTGGTTTATTGGTTTTTTCTAAAGTAATTGACTATCTTCTTCGTAATTTTAAGTATCTGATGATTTCTTTTTTGATCGGATTAATGGTTGGTGCGTTGCGTGTTCCGTTACGTGAAACAACTTTCTCGTCACTTGCCATTGGATTTGGATTATTTGGATTTGTGTTAGTTTTTGGGTTGGATCGGTTTCTCCATCGCTAAAAATTTATAAATGCTGAATTATATCTTCTTAATATGGGTAAAGAGGTAGATATGAGGTTTCCACTAATTGTAGTTTCAGTTGCTTTACTTGTAGTGTTGATTTTAAACTCAAGTCCGACTGGGTTTTTTGTTGTTGACACAAATTTACAGCAGAAAGTTTGGGATTTTAATGAATCGGGAGATTATTCTTTTGATGAAACTCTAATAAATTTTAGTGGTTCTGAAATTAAACTTTTACCTCAAATTAGTTATTTAACTTCAGAGGTGAAGTACTATGTTTCTGTTACTTCTTCTACTTTACATAATCCAGGTAATTCTCCTCATGATAAAACAAGTGAAGTACAGACTATTGACGGTGAGTTTGCTAATTTACAGAAGTCAACCGATGTGTTAGATGTTACGTTTAATGGGAGTTTGAACAATGGTGATGTGGTTTCATTGTTTATTTTAAATGGGCCAAATGTTAACACTGACGTCTATTTATGTGAAACAAATACTACTTGTGCTTCTCCTGGTTATGGTTTAGTTAATTTTAATGAAAATGAAGGCTGGTATAATATTACTGTAACTAATTTAGCAGAAGCAAAAACTTCTTTTGGGATTGATCCTCCTAATCATGTTAAGATAGATTATGTTGAAGGTTCATTTACTGAAACTGTAAACACTTCTAGCTCTAGTTATCCTGGTGGGTCAGAAGTGGTTTTACGAGAATTTTCTCCATCTGGCTGGCAGAATTGGGGCTCTTTTTCAGTAATCGAAGAATTAAATGGACAAAATGTTAGTTATCATTATTCAACTGATTCTGGAACCATTTGGAATTTAATGCCTGCTGATAATGATTTAAGTTCAATAACTAATTCTAGTATTATAATTAAGACGATGTTGGGTTCAGATGGTTCTGCTTCACCTGTACTTAGTCAAATTGGTTTAACTTATTCTGTAGCATCTTCCTGTTCAGAAAATTGGACTGTTCAATTTGCTTCTTGTCTTAAAGAAAATGAAAAATTAAAATATTATCTTGATCAAAATTCTTGTGTTTCTGTTGTAAATCTCCCGACAGATAATGGTACTTATGTTGCTTGTGATTATTGTACTGAAAATAATTGCACTGGTTCGTTTGGAAAGAAAACTTATTCTTCAATCAATAACTCTATTTTTGTTGATGCAACTTCTAATGCAAGTGCTAAATTAGAAATAGCAACTTCTGGAGATGTATTAAACACTACCATAACGGTGGTTGAATATTCTCATAATGTAAAAAATGTTAGTCCTGCTTATTCTTCTGTAAATAAATTTTTAGAGATAGAATCTGATGCAAATAATATTTCTTCAGTAAAAATAATTGTTTATTACACTGATGCTGATGTTACTGATAATGGTGTTGATGAAGAAACAATGAAGATTCATTATTATAACGAAACAAGTGGTGTCTGGGATATGTTGAATTCAACTGTTAACACTTCTGGAAATTATGTGTTTGTAGTAGTTCCACACATGAGTTTATATGGGGTTTTTGCTAATCAAGCAGGAAGCGGTGATTCTAGTGATTCTTCATCTGGTTCCAGTGGGGGTTCCGGTTCAAGTGGCGGAAGTTCTGGAGGTTCTGGTGGGGGAAGTTCTAGGGGTAGTTCTTCAAGTGTGTCTGTTCCTAGCTCTGTTTCTGAACAAAATAAAGAAGGTTTGGATGTTCTTACTGATTTAGGCTCTTCTGGCCCAGCTGTTGCTGAAAACTCCAAAATTGATTGTGTTTCTGGTGTTAAATTTTCCATGCTGGATGAATATTCTTTTTTGGATGAAAATTATGTTGACTTGTCTTTTGTAAATGATGGTGGTTGTTCAATTTCTTCATTGGGATTGAAATTGGCAGGTGAGTTAGAGGGCTTTACTTTATCATCTGAAAATTATGTTGATGTTTTACCTGGCGATGTGGTTACTTTTAGACTTTCACAAGAACAACCAACGAGGCTTAATGGTTTTATCACTGGTTTAGTTTCTTTTGCAGATATAATTAAGTCTAAACAACTTGATGTGGTTTTAGTTGCTGAAGGTGTATTTGAAGATAAATCCGTTTTGCAAAAACAAAGCTCTATTTCTGTTGAAATTCGTGAAGTAACTGGCTTAACTGAGAAAGACGTATATGTGGGCACATTTATGCTTGTTATGGTAATTCTATCTTTGGTGATATTTTTCCTCTATGTGAGAAAAGGAAAGCATGTTTTTAGTCCAACACGTAAGAAAAAACGTAAATCAAGAAATTGATTCACGAACCTAGTCTATCATCGATATCTTTTGCAACATCTTCTAGTTCAGCAAATAAACCAAGCATATCTCTTTGGATATCTTTAATGATGGTTTGTAAGCTAGCTTCTCTTAGGATGTAACCTTGTCTATCTCTAATTACTAATCCGGATTCCATTAATTTTGTAAGGTGGTGTACAACTGTTCCCCTACTAAGATGTAACCTCTCTGCGATTTGATCTGAAGAAACTGGTTGATTCTGTCTAGCTCTTTTTACTAATGTAATAAACACGCGAAAACAGCTACTATCTTTATCTCTCACGTTAAATAGGCCTAATGAGTTGCCCAACCATTGTAATTCTCGGTTGATATCTGCTCCGTGGGATCTGCGTACTTTGATTACAGTTATTTTTTGGGCCATTATGTAGCTAATGTGGCCAAGTTTTTAAGATTTTCGCGAAAGCTTTATATATTAGTTGTGTGTCAAGCCAACATGGTCGACCTAAGGTCGACAGATGAACGGTGAAAAACAGATTGAAAATGACTAAAGACAAAAAATGTAGCGGGAAATGTAGCGGTGATAAAGGGTCTAAATCTTCAACATGCTCAAATGAATCTGGCAAAATTGAGGGGATTGATCTTAAAGATATGTTGCAAAGAACTCAGGCTAACTTAGAGAATTATCGTAAACAAACTGAAAAACGTATGTCTGAAATGCGTCAAATGGCAGCTAAAGATGTTATATTGCAAATACTGCCAATTATTGATAATTTTGAATTGGCATTAAAATCGGCTGATACTAATCAAAATCCAAAAGATTTTTTGAAGGGTGTCGAGTTGATATATGCTCAATTAAATGGTTTGCTTGAAAATAATCATGTTTCACCTATCATCACGGAAGGAAAGGAATTTGATCCATATTTCCACGAAGCTTTGATGAAAGTTGATTCAGATTTACCAGAAAATGCTATTGTTGAGGAATTTCAAAGAGGATTTATGTTAGGTGATAATGTTTTGAGACATGCAAGAGTTAAGTTAAGTGCTGGAAAAAATGATGTTAGTAAAAGAAGTGGTAATGAAAGCAAAACTGAAAATAAATTAGAAAAATAATTTGATATTTGGAGGAATAATAAAATGACAGAAAATAAAAAAACTGAAAATAAAAGTGATAATGAAAATGCTGGACAAAAAGTTTCAGGTGCTACAATTGGAATAGATTTAGGTACAACTTTCTCAGCTATGGCTGTATTAGAAGCTGGTAAACCAGCTATTATTACTAATGCCGAAGGAACTAGAACTACACCAAGTGTTGTCCATATTAAAGATGGTGAGGTTATTGTTGGCCAAGTTGCAAGAAATCAAGCAATTGTTGATCCATCTCACACTATTCGTTCTATTAAAAGAAAGATGGGTAGCAATGAAAAGATTGAAGTTGATGGTAAAGATTACACGCCGGAACAAATTTCAGCAATGGTACTGCAAAAGATGAAGAAAGATGCCGAGGCATATCTTGGTCAACCAGTTCATAATGCTGTTATCACTGTACCTGCTTACTTTAACGATGCACAAAGACAAGCTACTAAAAATGCTGGAGAAATTGCAGGATTAAACGTATTAAGAATTGTTAATGAACCAACTGCTGCAGCATTAGCTTATGGATTAGATAAGCAAGAAAGTGATCACACGATATTAATCTTTGATTTTGGTGGCGGAACTTTTGATGTATCTATTTTAGAATTGGGTGATGGTGTTTTTGAAGTTAAATCTACTAGCGGAGATAACATGTTAGGTGGAGATGACGTTGATCAACTAATCATTAACCATTTAGCTAATGATTTTAAGAAAAACAATGGAATTGATTTACTGAGTGATGCAACTGCAATGCAAAGATTGAAAGAAGCTGCAGAGAAAGCAAAAATTGAACTTTCAACAAAAAGCAAAGCTGAAATTAGTATTCCTTTCATTACTGCCGACCAGAACGGTCCTAAACATATTAAGGAAGATTTAACAAAAGCTAAATTTGAAGATTTGATTTCTGATATTATTAAGAGATTAGAAGGTCCAGTTAAACAAGCTTTGAAAGATGCTGAATTAACTCCAGAAAAGATTGATAAAGTAATTATGGTTGGTGGTTCTACTAGAATTCCTGCCGTGCAGGAAATGCTAAAAAAGATTACTGGAAAGGATGGAGATAAATCAGTAAATCCAGATGAAGCAGTTGCCGTTGGAGCAGCTGTGCAAGCTGGTGTATTGGCGGGAGATATTAAAGATGTTTTACTGTTAGATGTAACGCCTCTTACTTTAGGGATTGAAACATTGGGTGGTGTATTTACTAAACTAATTGAAAGAAATACGACTGTTCCAACAAAAAAATCTCAGGTCTTTTCAACAGCTGCCGATAATCAAACTGCAGTTACGATTAGAGTTGGACAGGGAGAGAGGCCAATGTTTGCAGGTAATAAAATCTTGGGACAATTTGATTTAGTTGGCATACCGCCAGCTCCTAGAGGAATTCCGCAAGTTGAGGTTACTTTTGATATTGATTCAAATGGGATAGTTAACGTATCCGCAAAGGATTTAGGAACCAACAAAGAACAGAACATTAAAATCACTGGTTCTGGAAATCTAAGTAAAGACGATGTTGAAAAGATGCGTCAGGAAGCTGAGAAACATGCAGCTGAAGATGAAGAGCGAAAGGCTAAAGTTGAAGCTGACAACAACGCTGAATCCGTAGTTTTACAGACAAAGAAAGTCTTAGAAGAGTTTAAAGATAAGATTGATGCTGAAACTAAGAAAAAGATTGAAGAAAAGATGACAGCGGTTGAAGAAGCAAAGAAAGCTGGAAATCCAGAAGACATCAACAAAAAGATTGAAGAACTTAACAAGATTGTTCAGGAGATTGGTACAAAGATGTACGCTGAAGCTGCTAAAGAGCAGGCAGCTAAAGAACAAGCAAAAGCTGCTGATGGCAAAGCTGATTCGGAAAAATCTGAAGGTTCTGCAAAATCTAAAAGTAAAGATGAAAAAGTAGTTGACGCTGAATTTACCGAAAAGAAAGAAGAAGGTAAGACTGCATAATTTTGCTTTTTTATTTTTTATTTTTTTCAATCTTTAAATTTCAAATTGTTGATTTAACATAAACCTCATGAATTTACCAACTGAAGAAGAATGTTTACAGTACTTTAATGAGTATCACGTACCTAGCAATATAAAAAAACATTGTGTTAAAGTAAGAGAGATTGCAGTTTTTCTAGCAAAAAAGTTACAGGAAGTAGGAATTGACATTAATCTTGAGCTAGTAAGTAGGTCTGCTTTGTTACATGATTTGTTTAAAGTTGTTGTACTTGAAGAGCTCACTCCTTCAGGACAATATCATCCTGAAGATTATACTGATGATGAAATTGCAATGTGGAAACATCTGCGTGAAAAATATCCTGGATTATATGAAAGTGAAGTTGCTTATGAAATTTTTAAAGATGAATTTCCGGAATTAGCTTTAACAGTTAAGAATTCAAGTAATCCACGTAAGAAAGATAAATCTTGGGAGGAATTAGTTGTGCATTATTCTGATTGGCGAATTTCTGGAGAAAAAGTGATCTTGTTGAGAGAGCGGCTTGATTATCTTAAAGAAAGATATCCGAGAGAAGATGATGGTTGGGAGATGTATGAGCACGTTATAAAAAAAGATGAAGCAAAGGTTTTTGAACAGCTGCCTTTTTCACCGGATAAATTGGCTGAAAAGTTAAGTCAAGAATCGAATAAAAAAATATCCTTAGAAAATGAAAATGGAAATGGAAATTAAAAGAAAAATGGGAAATAATCAACGAGGTTACTATGAGTAAGGATTATTATAAAGTTCTTGGTGTAGAAAAAAGTGCTACGAAAGCTGACATAAAAAAAGCTTACAAGAAGTTGGCAATGAAGTTTCATCCAGACAGAGCTTCTGAAGATAAAAAGAGTGAGCATGAAGAGAAATTTAAAGAGATTAATGAAGCAGCTGCAGTTTTAGGAGATGAAAAGAAAAGAGCTCAATATGATCAATATGGAGATGCAGCTTTCCAGGGTGGTTCTGGTTTTGAAGGTTATGATTTCTCCGATGTAATGTCACAATTCAGAAGCGGAATGTTTGGAAATTTTGATGATATTTTTGATCAATTATTTGGTGGTGGAGGAAGAAGTTCAAGAAGAGGCAGGCGCGGTTCCGATTTGTTATATGAATTAGAAATTACTTTACCGGAAGCTGCTGCTGGTGTTAAAAAAGAGATTCAATTGAATAAATTAGAAAATTGTGATGAATGTAGTGGTAAAGGTGCACATAAATTTGAAAATTGTCATCACTGTTCCGGTTCCGGTTTTATGAAACGTACACAAAGAACAGCTTTTGGTCTGTTTCAACAAACTGGTCCCTGTCCATATTGTCATGGGAAAGGTGAATTACCTCAAGATTCATGTGACAAATGTCATGGTGAAGGATTAGAAAGAAGAAAAAAGAAATTAGAGATATCTATTCCGGCTGGTGTGAAAAGTGGAATGCGTTTACGTGTCGGGGGAGAAGGAGAAGTTGGCGGTGGTGGCGGTACTGCTGGTGATCTTTATGTGCAAGTACATGTATCTGAACACGATTATTATTCTAGGGAGGGAGATGATTTACATATTACTGTTCCTGTTTCATTTACACAAGCAGTTTTAGGAGATGAAATTGAAGTTCCATTAATTAATGGAAAGAAAGCAGATTTAGTTATTCCAGCTGGAACGCAAAGTGAAACTATTTTCCGAATGCGTGGAAAAGGTATCCCTGGAATTCGTGGAGGGAATGGTGACCAAATGGTTAAAATTAAGATAACCGTTCCAAAGAAACTTACTAAAAAGCAGAAGGATTTGATTAAGCAGTTAGGTGAGGAGAAAGCTAGTAAAAGTTTTCTAGAGAAGATATTTGGGTAGGAAGTTTTAATAATAAAGAATAAAATATACTTAATAATGGCAAGACCAAAATTTAAACAAAGATGTGCAATGTGTAAAAATAACATGGTGCTTATGTTTTCTCAAAGGCAATTTCCAATATGTGTTGATTGTCATATGAAGCAAGTGGATGTTGAAATTAAAGATCCTAAAATGAAGAAATTCTTTGACATCCCAAGGAAGTTATACTTGGAAAGTTCATTTTTGCGGAATATTAAACAATCTTATTTGCGGTATGATAGGCTTAGTGATAGACAAAGTGAAGTATTCTTGAAAGTTGTAAGGGAAATGAAAGCAGAGATGAAAGGCGGAAAGAAAGACAAAGAAAAAGTCAAAGAAGCTAGTAATAAAGATAAGAAAGAAAGTGTTGATGGTAAGAAGACTAAAAATAAGAGTAAGAAGTAATAAAAATCTCATTTTTTCACCAAAATCTAACGAAAAATAATATTTTTTGGAAGATCCCAGAAAACATTATTTATTTTCCGATATCTTTATAAACAACCCTCAATCCAACAAAAAAACCGTTAAACTACCTGTATTTAAGTTGGTAGGAGGTCAATATGGATAAACAAGACGTTCAAAAGGCACTGGAAGAATTGGGTAAGCAGCCTAAGCGTAAATTCTCACAATCATTTGATTTAATTGTAAATTTAAAAAATATTGAAATTAAGAAGAATCCTCTTGATTTTTTCGTAACTTTGCATTATCCGAAAGGGAAAGAAGTTAAAATTGCTGCTTTTGTGGGAGTTGATTTACAAGATCAGGCTGAAAAATTCTGTGATTTATCTATTACAGAGAAAGATTTTGATAAATATAAAGATAAAAGAGTTGCTAAGAAATTAGCTCAAACATACGATTTCTTTATTGCACAAGCTAGCTTAATGCCAAAAATAGCAGCTACTTTTGGAAAAGTATTAGGAGTTAGAGGTAAAATGCCTAATCCAAAATTAGGTTGTGTAGTTCCTCCAAATGCAAACTTGGAACCTTTAGTAAAGAAATTAAACAATTCTGTTCATTTAGTTGCTAAGAAAGGAATGAATCTTCAGTGTATGGTTGGAAAGGAAGGTCAAAAAGTTGAAGAAATAATCGATAATGTTATTACCGTTCATAATGCAGTGTCTAAACAATTACCTAATGAAATGCAGAATATCAAGAATATCTGTTTAAAATTAACCATGGGGAAGCCGGTGATTCTATAGAATGGTTAGTGAAGCAAAAAAACAATTTGTTAAAAAGATTGTAGATAAGATAGAAGCATCTCCGATAGTAGGGGTAGTTAATCTAGAAAATCTTCCAACACCGCAATTGCAGAACATGCGTTCTGTTTTGAAAAAGAAAGGTGTAGAGATTTCAATGAGAAGGAAAAAGTTAATTAACTTAGCTTTGAATCAATCTACTAAGAAAGATATAAAGCCACTTGCCGAAAAACTGAAAGGAATGCCAGCCCTTGTCTATGCTTCTGATAATCCATTTACTTTATCAGCTATAATTCAAAAAAATAAATCTGAGGCTCCAGCAAAAGCAGGACAAACTGCACCAAGAGATATTGTTGTTAAAGCTGGTGGAACTAATTTTGCTCCAGGTCCGATCATTTCAGAACTTGCTTCTGTTGGGATAAAGACAAAAGTTGAAGGTGGTAAATTGGCTATAATCGATGATGCTGTGGTAGCCAAAGAGGGAGATGTAATTTCTCAAAAATTAGCTGAAACCCTTAAACGTCTTGACATTAAACCAATGGAAGTTGGATTAGACTTAGTAGCAGTTTGGGAAGATGGTTTGGTGTTTGATGCGAAACAACTTGTTGTAGATGAAGATGAAGTTAGACAAAATTTCACTTCTGCGGCTCAATGGGCATTTAATTTAGCTATCGAAGTTGCTTATCCTACAGATGAAACGATTGAAAATTTATTGCAGAAAGTAGCTTCAGAATCGAAAGCATTAGCTTTGGAAGCATCTTTCTTAACTGATGACAATAAAGAAGAAATTTTAGCAAGAGTTGAAAGAGAAGCACTTGCCGTTAAAGAGATGGCAAAAATTGAAACTGATGTAACTAATGTAAAAGTTGAGAGTAAATCAGAAGAGTCAGAAGATAAAGTTGAAGAATCTGAGAAAGATGCTACTTCTGATGAAACAAATGTTGATGCTGAAAAAGCTGAGAAAGAGGCTGATACTAAAGAAGAAACTAGCACTGAAAAGGAAACCAGTGGTGATGATACTAAAGAAGAAAGTACGGAAGAAAGTACGAATACGGAGGAATAAAAAATGCAATACATTTATACAGCAATGTTGCTTCATAAAGCAGGAAAAGACATTACCGAAGATGCTGTTAAAGCTGTTCTTAAAGCAGCTGGCGTTGAGGTAGATGAAGCTAGGGTTAAAGCACTAGTGGCAGCTTTAGAGGGCGTAAATATTGACGAAGCTGTCCAGAAAGCAGCAGTGGCAGCTCCAGCAGCGGCTCCGGCGGCAGCAGCAGCACCAGAAGCAAAAGCAGAAGAGAAGAAGGAAGAGAAAAAACAAGACGATGCTAAGGCAGATGAAGCAGCTGCAGCAGGATTGGGAGCACTCTTTGGATAGGGCGTGAATTATTTTTATTTTTTTTCACATTTTTAATATGAATGATCAAGATAAACAACGTGCGGAATTTGAGCAAGTAAAGAAGGATATTAGTTCTCTAAAGTATCAAATAAGTCAAACTCAGAAAGAAAAAGAGGAGAGTTATCAGGCTTTGAAATCTTTTAAGGAAAAGATTGATGCTCGACTTAAGAATATGCGTGAGTTAAAAGATGCAAGAAACCAATTAACTGCAGAAGTTAAGAAACTAAAAAAGGAAAGAGATAGCTTAAACAAAGCTGTGAAAGAGAAGAGTTCTGTACAAAAATCTTATGATGAAAAATTACGTGAGCTACGTTCCGGAGATAATGAAGATCCGAGAAAACTTAAAAGCCAAATTGATCGGATGGAAGAAGAGTTAGAAACTGAAGTAATGTCTTACCAGAAAGAGCAAGGTAAGCGTAAATTATTGAAAGAATTGAAAAGTAAGTTGAAAAAAATTAATGTTGAAGGTAAGGAATTTGTTGATATTGAAAAAGCCCATAAAGATTTTTCAAAGTCGAGAAAAATGGCCCGTGGATCTCATCAGCAAGTTCAGCAAAAAGCAAAAGAATCTCAAGAGAAGCATGAAAAAATTGGAGAAGTCTTAGATGAAGTGAAAAAGTTGAGAGAGGAAGAAAAACCAATTCGTGAAACTTATGTTACATTAAAACAAAAATATAATTTGGCGAAACACCAGCTTGGGGTTTTGTTGAAGCGACAGAAAAAGTTGTCAGAAGGTTTTCAGGAAGAACATCAAAAGAAAGTAAGCAAGAAAGTATCTGAAAAAACTGCTGAAGTAAAAGAGAAGATAAGGAAACGGCAAAAACTTAATACAGAAGATATCTTAGCTTTTCAAGCTGGTGTTTAGAATTCTTAATTTATTATATTCAAATAGTTTTTAATATTCAATGTTGAATAAATCGCTCTTTGTTATTAACCCTTTAATCTCTCCTTTCTGAGAAACTAATAAAACTTGTTCATCTTTTAGAAGCTGAAGAATTGATTGGATTCTTGTTGATGTTGATATTATTGGTGGTGCTTCTTCCATAATGTCTGCTGCTTTCGCTTTTTGAAGTGATTCGGGATTTTCTGAAAGGAGATTTAATATGGTGTTTTCAGTAATGATACCAACTACTCTCTCTCTTTGTAACACTGGTACTTGGGATATTCCCTTTTTCTTCATTAATTTAACGATGTTAATTACTGGTTCTTTTACATGGATGAACAGGACATTTTTTATCATAATATCTTTTGCTGTTAGTTCCTGTTTTTTTTCTATCTCTTCTAATGCTTGAAAAATACTTTGTGCTTTTGAATAGGTTGGATCCAGTTTTTCTGCCTCAATCTTAGCAATCAGGCTTTGAGAAACTCCTGCTTTCTTAGCTAAATCTTTCTGGGTTAGGTTGAATTTCTGTCGCATTCGTTTAATTTGATTTATTGATCGCATTTGATTATTTGTAGTTGATGATTTAATCTGTATTTCGTTTCCATTAATAAACTTTCTGTAATATATTCCTATACGAATATTGTTGTCAAGATGTTTTATATGCTAATTGGTAGTTTGGAATAAATTGAGTTGGAGGTAACAAAAATGAATGAATTATTAGAATTAACATTAAGTTATGATACTAAAGAGGTTAAAGATAAAAGGTTAGATGATAGGATAGACATAGCAAATAAGTTACTGGGTGCTGTAGAGGATATTCTTGAAGAGACTAAAGATAAAAGGTTATATGATAGGGTAAGTGTTGCTAATAATTTGTTGGGTGTTGCTGAAGATATTACTGAGAATTATGGTGTCTTTGATGGTGCAGATATTGGTCCTGTTGTGTATGCATGTAGGGTTGCTTTAGAATTAGGAGATGTAGGTTATACTTCTGATTATGAAAATAATTGGTTAGTTGAAAAAGCAAAAAATGTTGTTGCTACATTTAACAAAAATGCTGAAGATCGTGGTACCCACATTAGTAGGATTCCATTATATAAAACAATAAAAACTGATCATGGGTTTAGGAATGAGTTAGCAGGAAATATAACTGAATTTGCTGTTTTGAATGTTGAAAAAAAAAGGGTAGATTTGATTGAAAAAAAGCTGGAGTCAAACTATGCAGTTAATTAGGAGGTAAAAAATGACAGAAAATTATTATTTTACATCGGAAAGTGTAAGTGAAGGACACCCTGATAAAATATGTGACCAGATTAGTGATGCAATTTTGGATGCAATGATTAAAGATGATCCGCAATCTAGAGTTGCGGTTGAATGTTTCACAAAAACTGGTTTTGTTGTAGTTGGTGGAGAAGTAAAAACCAAAACTTATGTGGATGTACAAAAAATTGTACGTGATACGATTTTACAAATCGGTTATGATAAACCGGAATATGGGTTTGAAGGGAGTACTTGTGGAGTATTAGCAGCAATATCTGAACAGTCTGCAGACATTGCACAGGGGGTTAATGAGGGAGAAGGTCTCCATCAAGATCAAGGAGCAGGTGATCAGGGATTGATGTTTGGATATGCTTGTAATGAAACACCTGAATTAATGCCTTTATCAGCAATATTATCTCACAAATTAGTGCAACGGTTAGCTTCTATTAGAAAAAGAGGTGAGTTGTGGTATCTTCGTCCTGATTCAAAATCACAAGTAACGGTTGAATATGAAAATGGAAAAGTAAAGAGAGTAGATGCAGTTGTTATTTCTACTCAACATCATCCTGATGTTGGTTTGGAAACTATCAGAAGAGATATGATTGAAAAAGTCATTAAACCAATTTGTCATGATTATGTCGATGATGATACAAAATATTTTGTTAATCCGACTGGGAAGTTTGTTATAGGTGGTCCAGTAGGAGATGCTGGTTTAACTGGTAGAAAAATTATTGTTGATACTTATGGCGGACATGGTAGACACGGTGGTGGTTGTTTCTCAGGTAAAGATCCAAGTAAGGTTGACCGTTCAGGGGCTTATTATGCACGCTATGTTGCAAAAAACATTGTGGCTGCAGGATTAGCTGAAAAATGTGAAATTCAAGTTGCTTATGCTATAGGTGTTGCGGAACCAGTTAGTATTTTAGTTGAAACTTTTGGCACTGGAAAGATAGCCGATGGGAAGATTGTTGAATTAGTTAAGCAACATTTTGATTTTAAACCAAAAGCGATGATTGAACAGCTCAACTTAAGAAGGCCTATTTACCAGAAAACTGCTGCCTATGGGCATTTTGGTAGAGAAGATCCAGATTTTACATGGGAAAAAACTGATAAAGTTGATGTGTTGAAATCAGTATTAAACGGTTTAGATCTTCCACCAGAATTGAATCAATCGTTTTAGAAATTATTATTAAATCTATTTTTTATTTTTCTCTATTTCTCTTAACCACATTAAACCAATCTTAATCATCATTTTGTTGAACCTGTCAGAAATTTTATATCTCTTTTTGTATAAATCGTATTGAATTAATCCCATTCCTCGCATTGGAGTAAGAATTCTGTCATAAAATTGACGCTTATTATAAGATAGTGTTTGCTCTTTGTTTATTGGAGAAGATTTCTCTTTTATTATTGCTTTTCCTTCATGTAATCTAGTTGCGAAAAGACTCATTTCTGTTTTACCAATTTCTCCACCGTTCTCCCACATGTATTTAACAAGTATTTTAGCGACTACTTCTTGCTGTTCAGTTGCGAAGATTACTTTATAAATATCCTCTGGTAGGTTGAACTGGTCGAATAGAATTACCATCTTCTGATTATTGTTCTTGAATATATAAATATTACTGAAAAGTATACTGGTTGGGGTTTGTTATAATTGTAATATTACGGTAAAATTTAAAAAGAGTGTTAGTTGTGGGGTTATTGCGCCACGGTCGCTTAGTCTGGTATAGCGCTGGCTTGCTAAGGGCGGAGTGTCCTTATGATCTCCACGTATACTACAAACAGCCAGTCCCATCTGGGATCGCCGGTTCAAAACAAATGTCACGTCATTTGAGAGACGAAGCGACATGCGCTCACTGCATTCGCTTAGTCACTATATTCGTGATGCTTGCTGAAATTCCGGCCCGTGGCGTTTTATACTTCTAATCCTAGTTTTACTGTTTCTTCCTATTTCTACCACTTTCTGTTTTTATTGAATTATTTTTCCATAAAAAGCTCATTTTTCAATACGACGTTTAATATTTGCTTCCGTTAAATATTCTGTTAAGAGTGTGATGGGAGGTAAATAAAATGAATCAAATAAAATTATATGAACCAAAGCGCTCTTTTCTGAGCCGAATTTTTAACCACCAAACATATCTTCAGATGCCAACGCTGAATGTAGTTATTCATCCTGCAGAACTTGAGAAATCACGTGTTGAAGTTGATGCTACATTGATTGATATTGTGAAAAATCCGATGGATGATCATTTGGTAACGGACAAACCATATTATCAGCCGGTGCAAAATGAAGTTGAACTTTTTAGTGTTGCTAACAAAGAGAAGTTACCTTTTATGCTGAAAGGTCCAACTGGTTGCGGAAAAACTAGATTTGTTGAATACATGGCTCATCAATTAGAGAAGCCATTAATTACAGTTTCCTGCCAGGAAGATCTTAGTGCTTCAGATTTGGTTGGAAGATTTCACCTTAATCAGCAAGGTAGTTATTGGCAAGATGGTCCATTAACTAAAGCCGCTCGACATGGAGGGATCTGTTACTTAGATGAGATTGTAGAAGCAAGGAATGATGCAATGGTTTTGATACATTCATTAACTGATCATCGCCGTGTATTACCGATTGATAAGACTGGTGAAACAATCAAAGCTCATCCAGATTTCATGTTGGTGATTTCTTACAATCCGCATTATCAAAGTGCCTTGAAAGAAATGAAACAGTCTACTAGACAGAGATTCATTGCAAAAGATTTTGATTATCCGGGCAGAGAACTTGAAGAAAAAATAATCGCTGATGAAAGTGGAGTTAGCAAACAAGTAGCAGAAGGCCTAGTTAACTTAGGCGGTAAAATTCGTTCAATGAAAGGAACTAAGCTAAGTGAGGGTGCTAGCACTAGGTTACTTTCTTACGCCGCAAGACTGATGAATTCAGGCATGGATAAATATCATGCTATAGAAAGTGCAATTGCAAGTCCACTAACTGATGAAGAGGATGTTAAATCTATCATCATGACTTTAGCTAGAGACACAATTTAGGTGCAAAAATGTTAAACGACCATTTAAATTTCCTGAACATGTATGTGTCAGCACATACAGAAGAAGAGATAACGGTAGTCTCAAAGCATGGTTTACCTGGTGAGTTGAAGGAAATTTCTAATGGTAAAGCAATTAAGGAAGGTAATTTTATTTACCTTCCTGAAGATTTTGAATTATCAGATTACAAACGGATGTGTCTGACAAAATTAGTGGAAATGGAAGAAAGTTCTTCATTGGATTTAGATAATTTTCAAGAAAAGGATGTTGCATCTACTTTGTATCAGATGTTAGAAGAACAACGTTGTTCATCATTAGCTGCTGAAAAATATCCTCGAGTGTTTGTTGAAAGAAATGAAACTTCTTTATCAGAAGCTTTTACTGAAGCGTCCAAAAAATTGTCTGAGAAAAAAGCAAAAAAGTTGTTAAAGAAAGCAGTACGCTATCAGCAATTAATTGGTCTTGGAAGGGCTACCACCAAAACTGCAGCGCAATTTACTAAAGTGTTGTATAAACTTTTAAAGAAAGGTAAAAAAAATTCAGAAAAAAGTATGTTAGACTTTCTTCCGAAATTTAATTTTTTGAAACTTGCTGGAGGCACTGGTTTAAGATGTAAACTCACTGACGAGATGCTTAGTGAATATTCTGCTGTAGAAGGGGATATGAGTGAGTCAGAAATTGAAGAAATTATTGAAAAACATGCTTGGCATGGTCTTGATAAACTGAATTATGATACTGTGAAAAATAGAATTAGAAAGGATTTGAAATTAAGTGAGTCAGAGAAGGTTATTGAATATGATCCTAGTAAAAATCCACATCAAGATCAACGTCTTTTTTTTAAAGTAAAGTACGCTATTGGCGAATCTGGTTATGATAATATTATTGCCCAACATGGTGATTTAATTGCTAAATTAAAAAATAATTTGGGTATGATGGTTCCAGAATCTAGACGGCGTTTACGTAAACAAAGGCAAGGAGATAATTTAGATTTAGAAGCAGCAATTGATTATATGACTCAAGTACGGCAAGGAAAGTTACCAGATGATAATGTTTACATGGATACCATTCGGAAAGAACGTGATGTTTATGTTGGATTATTGTTAGATTTTAGTAGTTCAATGAGAGGTTATAAGATAAGTATGTTACGTGAAGCTACGGCAGTACTTAGTGAAGTTTTTGATGATTTAGGAGATACTTTCTCAGTTGTTGGTTATTCTGGATTTTATCCGGAAGTTCGTATCTCAATTGTCAAAGAAGTTAATGAAAAATTTGACCACACTGTTCGTAATAGAATTGCTGGAATTCGTGAGGATTATCATAATAGGGATGGTGCTGCTATTCGGTTTATGACAGATTATATGCTGACAACTCCGCATAAAACTAATGTCTTGATGGTTTTAAGTGATGGACGGCCTGAAGATCAACATTATGGTAATAACATAAAGGATACCAGATCGGCTTTACTTGAAGCGAAATCACATGGTTTACATCCCTATTGTGTAACTTTGGATTCCCATTGTGAAAATTACATTGAAGAGCTATATAGTGGGGTTTCATTTTCAATAGTTGAGAGTTTGAATGAGCTTCCAGATACTGCTGGTAAGTTTTACAAGAAAATTGCTTTTTAGTTATTTGTTTTTTTTTTTCATAATCGAAAGATTTAAAAAGTGGTGTAACAAATATGTTCCACATGGAACAAAAAGATTACGGTTTAGAGGTTGTACGTGTGTTGTTAAGAGGGGAGGGTCATATTCGTAGCGTTGCTGTACAATTGGGAATAAACCACATGATGATAGTTCGTAAGATGCATGGACTGTTGAAAAAGAACGTGGTAGACTTTAAACAGGAAGGCAAGAATAAAGTATTCTATTTGAAAAAAACAGTAGAGGCGAGAATGTATGTTCTGATGGCGGAAGAGTATGGCCTGTTTATGTTGTTGAAGAAATATCCTTTGTTACGCAAAATTGCAGATAATATTCAAAGTAATAAGAAAATAAAATTGGCGGTATTGTTTGGTTCATATGCGAAAGGACTAGTGAAGAAGGGAAGTGACATTGATCTCTTTGTTGAAACGAAAGATCTAAACTTAAAGAAAGAATTGCAAATGTTAAACTCAAAGCTAAGTGTCAAGATCGGAAAACTTGATAAAGGAAATTTACTTGTTGATGAAATTAAGAAAAATCATGTAATTATTAAGGGGTTTGAATATTACTATGAGAGAACAACGCTTTTTAGCTAAAATTTGGCGAGAGAAGAAATTACAGTTAGTTGAAATTAGCTTGTCAATTAAACAATCGTATGTGGAGAAATCTGAAAGTAATTTGATCTCAGCTAAGATTCTTATTGAACACGATAGGTTAGAGGAAGCTGTTTCTTTAACGTATTATAGTATGTATCATATTGTGACTGCATTACTATTTTCTGTTGGTGTGAAGTGTGAGAACCACATGGCGTCTATTATTTTACTTAAAGAAGTTTTTGATATTGAGAATGAAGATATTAAATTTGCTAAAAAGGAGAGGGTAGATAAGCAGTATTACACTGATTTTTCGATAACGAAGAAAGAAGTAGAAAGTTCTATTAATGTAGCAGAAGAGTTCAATGGGAAACTGTTAGATGTTATTTCTCGTTTAACTTCTCAGGATGTAGAGGTGTATCATAATAAGCTTGTTGCTCTAGTTAAGGCGGTTTAGGTATATATTCAACAGAAGATAGCTTTTTAGGGTCAGGGAAACTCTTATAAATGATAAGACATTCTCTTTAGGTAAAAGTGGTGAAGAAAGAGCATGCGATAGCAGTTGTAGCAATAGTTATTGTAGTGTTAGGTGTATTTCTATTAAGTGAGTTTGGCGGAGTTACGGTAGGGAAGGCATTTGCGGGCCCTTTGAGTCTTACTACGTATAAAAGTTGGTTTATTTCTGGAACTGCAACAGAAGGAGGTAAATGGATTCCTGCTGCGGGTCAAAAGATTACAGAGTGTCAAACCATGGTGTCTGGAAAGTTAACTAACTTGGATGCTAAAAAGAATCCTTGGGATCAAGTCCCGGTTAAATTAGTTGGTAATGATGGTGTTGTCGGGAAAAAATCAGGTGAAAATGTTTGTTGTCCTAAAAGTGTTGATGTTTGTAGTTCAGAATTGAAAGATGGTGGTGGAATTGTAAAAGCATGGGGTTGTTTTTCAGAAAATTCAGTAATAAGGCAATCCGTCACTAAAGATACCAGTAAACCTCCATTTACTTATTTATGTGCAAACACTGGTAAGGAATTAGCTTGGTTTGAATGTGGAAAAAGTAAATTACTTTCTTCAATTATTAATGATAAATTCTTTTGTGACAATACCCAATGGAATGTTTGTGATTCTAAATTAGATGGGATGACTCCTACTGACAAAGACAAAAAGCTACCTCTTGAAGGGGATGCTTATTGTAAATCTAATAAATGGACCACTTGTGGAGATGCTGCAAAAGGTGGTAGTGATATGTTCTGTAATACTAAAACTAAAAATTCCTGGCATAAATGTACAAAGCCTGGAACTTCAGTTGGAAATGCATTATGTTTAGCAAATAAAAAATGGGCTGTATGTGACAAAGCAGGTAAAGTTTCTGAAGATAAAAAGTTTGCATGTGAAGAATCTGCAGTTGCAATGAAATGGCTTGAATGTAAATCTGATATGTTTCAGTTCTTAGCAAATAAAGATGTATTAGACAAAAAAACTTATTGTGCAGGTACGCTTGGCTGGCAGAAATGTGATGCAAAAACCGGAGGAGATTTCTGTGATGCAAGTAATGGTTGGTTGTTTGAGAAAAAAGATCAAACTAACGATTTTGATAGTGTAGGGATTTACAAAGATTTGAAACTTGTTACTAACTTCTTAGCAGCCACTGACAAAACAGATAAAGCAAAAGATATCAAAACAGAAAGAAAGGTTGTATATGCTCTATTGGAAGAAAATAAACCTCAGTATTTCAAATATGATGGAAAAACCATTAAGCTAGAATTAGTAAAACCTAATGTGGTTGTAACTGAATTAGCTACACAAACTGAACAGAAATTGTTGATGGAGCAGGATACAACACATAAACTTCAATCGAAACAAAAACAGTTAGAATTGAAATTAAACAACGATGCAGCAGCTTATCTTCAATTATTAGCTGGAACATTCCATGGCTACACTGGTGAATATGGAAAATCTTTCGTTGTTGTTGCAGTTTCACCAAAACTTGATTTTGATGGTATGAAAGATAACGATAAAGCTTATTCTTTATTATTATCAGAAGCAAAACAAAAGTTTACTTATGCAGGTGAACACGATGTTCACACCTTTTCACCAAACGATGCGAATTCTTTGTTATATGTAAAAGGGAAAGAATTTAGTAGTAATGGTCTACATTATTTAGATGCAAAGAAAACACAAAAAGTTACATTTAATTTTCTAAAAAAATGGAGAAACTTAGCTGCTTTTGAATTTTCTAAAACAAAAGGTGCTGCTGTATTTGTTTCACCAATTACTCATGTTAACCTAACTGAAGAGTATGAAGCATTGTTTGGGATTAATTCTTTTGTTAATGTTTCTAATATTAAAGATGGTAAAAATCTTATTGGTGTTGGAATGGTTGGTGTCTGTGAAGTTTCTAAAAAAATCGCACATATTTTGGAAGTGTGTGATAAAACCAAAGAAATATTTTCTTTAGAAGACGGAATTATTCATGTTGAGAAAGCAAAGAAAGCGTCGAGTGATGGAAAGAGCCATGTTTTGAATGATGAAGGTGAAGAAGTTGCTTTATTCCTTTTCAAAAAAGGAACTAAAAGAGAAGCTAATGCTTATCATTTAATTGATTTGGAAGAGAAAGATAATCAAGGAGTTATCCTTACCAAAACAGAAGCTGATTTATCTATCCATTTAGCAAGTGGCAGGAGTGTTGCATTAAAAGCACACAATAATTATTATTTACTTTCTTTAGATGGAAAAGAATTTGACTTAACTAAATTAAAATTAAAGCAATTAAGAAAAGTAAAAGAAAATATTGAAGTTGAATATAAACCTGCTGGAGATCAGGATAAAGTAGAATTCCATTTACCTTTAGGTAAGCAAATTGAAATAAAATTGAATAAGGGGGCTGAAGTTAAAATAGATTTGAAAGCTTCTGAGTTTGTTGAAAAGAAGATTAATATTAAAACTGTTTTTGAAGGCGGAATAAATACTTATGCTGATGTTGAAGTAAGTGGGTTGGATGAAAAGGTGAAAGATAACGTAACTCCAGTAACCAAAAAAATAATGGTTGCTAAAGATGACATAAAAACATTTGCAAACATTTTAAGGATGGATATTGGAGGGAAAGTGTCTGAATTATCCTTACCTGCAAAAGATAAAGAACCTGTACCAACTGAATATTTGAACTCAATAATATATTACAAAGAATTTACGCCTGGAGATAAGGCAAATACTTTCGCCAAATATGCGAATATTCACCTACATGAGAAGTTAGATGACAATGATAAAAAAACACCGTTTATATTAGATTTTACTGATGAAAAATTCATTTTACCCTTAGCTAAAGGAAATAGAATTGCTTTAAGTTTAGAGGGAAAATATTATCTGCTTGGCTATAAAGAGAAGTGGACTGGTTCAGTTTCTTTTGATGCAGGTAAAATGCAGTTAACGGACTTGTTAGGGAAAAATCCGGTTGCTATCACTCAAATAGATGGAAAGACGTATCAGTTTGTTTTGAAAGATAACAGGATTGAAATAGCGATTGATACTGACAAGAAAAAAATACAATTTTCTGGTGTAACTAAAACAGCTGTAAAAGGAGAAATAACTAAATCTAAACAGAATGGGACTGTTTTAACGGGTGCTACTTATTCTCATACTCTCTGGCCTGATAATGATAAATGGGATTATACTACTTATCTTGGTAAGAAAGACGATTCAATAGGACAGTATACTCAATGCGATTCTGTTGATACTAAAGCATTTCCTGACAAAGTTTTATTGTGTATAAAGAGAAAGAGTAAAGAAGAACAAAAATTTGTTACTAAAGATGAGCCTTATGAAGATAATGGCTTTTTGATTTGGTTTAGAGGAAAGAATAGCAAGGGAGAAAAAGAAGTTAAGTTTCAAAACATATTACCCGATTTTTTAAAATCTAGTTCAGAAACTTTCAAATGGCAAAACTTATTGAAAGAATTTGCTGTTAATAAAAATCCGATCTTTAAGTGGCAGGAAAAATATTTCCAATTTACTGGCGGTAATACATTATCAACATTTAAAATTCAAACAGTTCCTTTTGGTAAGCATTATCCAGTCCAGATGCAATCTACTGAGTCAGGTGAAAAAAGTGGAACAATTGTTATGGATGAACATATGTTGCTATTACAACAGACATTAAAAGATTCTCAAGGTAAGACAACTAAAGAGATTACATTGACGGTAGAAGAAAGAAAAGATAAATTAGTTTCTTCAACTAAGTTTAATATGACCAAGCAAACTGAGTTTGTTACTGGAATTAATGCTGAATCGTATATCTTATCACCTACACAAAATAATAATTTGATAAAGTTGCAGTTATTACATGAAAAAACAGTTGCTGGAAAACAACAAAAAGATTTGTTGTCTGAAATTAGTTTACCAGTAGGCGCTTCAACAAAATTATTATTGCTTGATGGAGAAGTTGTTACAATAAAAATTGAAGAGACTGCAGATGGTAAAATGGATTTAGATGGTAAAAAACATCAAAACATAATCTCAATTAAAAAATGACTAAGAAAAAAGAAATCATTAGCCCACAATTATTAGTGGGAATCATTGTAATAGCAGTAGTGGTATTGTTTGCAGTATTCTATGACTTCTCTACAACGGGTGAAGCGATTCATAAAACTCCACCTACGGATCCATTAAACTTAGATTCAGAGAAGACTGAAGGAGTTCATACACCAAGTGTTTCTGCTTGGAAGATTAAAGTTAAATTGTCGAAAGATGATAAACCACAAATCATTTCAGTTAATACTAATCTAATAAAAGGTTCTAAAGCTGCTCCAGAAATTATTCAGTATGATTTGAAAACTGCCCAAGATAAGCAATTGGTGGTAGGTTTAGTAGGTAAGAATTTTGCTGGTGATTCTCTTTATTTGGATGATGACGCAATACCTGATTTAGGTGTTAATTTCAAAGACGGAGTACTTTCATTTACAAACCTAAACTTTATTGAACCAGATGCGTCTAATATTACTTTATTTACAAAAGATAAAGTTCAAATTAATGATGATACTCTTTATGTAGAGAAAGATGCAGTTGTTGATTATTTGGTTAATGTAACTGCATTAAAAGTTCCACCTAAAGTTAATGCAACTTGGGGTGATGGTAGTAAATTAAGTGCTACTGATTTTGTTTTAGTAAACGGAACTTT
>CAZRZP010000009.1:1195-4446 GCA_964604645.1 uncultured Methanosarcinales archaeon | reverse complement strand
AAAGCTGGTTCTCCTCCTAAAACTGTTCCTACAGTGAAAACTGGATGGAACCTCGTTTCTGTTGCAGGATATAAAGCATGGTCTGTTGATGATTTAGAACCGTCCTCTGCTATAATATTAGAAATTTATCAAATAACTAATTCAGGTGTTGATTTAACAACAGATATTAAAGAATTAGAGCCAGGTAAAGTTTATTGGGTGAGAGTTAAATGAAATTAATCTATCTTGCTATTGGACTTTTATTATTGTCATTAGTAGCAGCTGCTCCTCCTGAACTAGAGAATCATCAATTTTACGGAAAAGTTTATTGGGATAAAACTGCAACTGTTCCAAAAGAAGTAGTTGCAAAACTTGGTTCTACTACTTGGAAATCTAAAGTAGATGTTGTGCAATGTACAACTAATCCATGCAATGGAAAATATGGATACGGAAAAGATAATTTTATATTTATTCAGGGAAAAAAAGGTGATAGCATCGATTTCTACGTGGATGCAAAGAAAGTTAAATCTGCAACCTATGTAGAATGGGGAACAACAGAGTTAGATTTGAGTGTTGCTACTGTTCCAGTCAAGTGTGACGCAAAATGGAAATGCGCTGGCTGGAGCACCTGTAGCAATAAAAAGCAAAATAGAACTTGTACAGATGAAAATAGTTGTGACAAAGATAAGTTAAAGAAAACTGAAGAACAAAGTTGTGGGACTCAAAGTAATACTGGTGGTGGCACCGGCGGTACAAAATCTGGTAAGAAGAGTACTACTACTTCTGCATCTCCAAAAGTTTGTGTTTACCGATGGGATTGTAGCGATTGGAGTGGTTGTTTTAATGGTGATCAAACTAGGAGTTGTGTTAGGGGAGATGATTGTGACGCACAAGAAAAAGCAAAAAAAGTTACTTCAGTTATCAAATATCCTAAACCAGCAGTTAGTAAATTTTGTGTGACGAAAAGTCAAGTTAAGGATTATACGAAAGTTGAAGATAAAAAATTCTTCCCACCTGAAACTCAAAAACCTGCAGTTACTGAATCTTGCAGTGATGGTAAGAAAAATCAGAATGAAGAAGGTGTAGATTGTGGTGGTGTATGTAAGGAATGTGAAAAAGGTTTCTTAACTGGAATTTCTCCAATGTATTATTACATCGGCGGCGGTGTGTTGTTATTAGTATTAATTGTTGTAGTTCTACTGTTAAGAGGTGGATTAAGCTCTGATGTTAAGTCTGAATTAAAATCCGTTTTTGCCAAGGGAAGAAGTAGGGGCATGTCTGATTCTCAAATCAGAGCTGGTTTGATTAAGAAAGGTTGGGATGAGAAGACTGTTAGTAAAGTTAAGTGAAATCAGAGGGCAATTTTAATTAATTGTTTTTCTTTGTTCTGAAGATTTTTTTTGTTGTTGTAATTACTGGCCGACCTAATTCTTTTTCAGCATCTTCTCTTGCTTTTCCTGCAACTCCTCCTCCTCTTCTAGCAACTTCTTTGCTTTCATTAAAAGAATCTGGTTTCTCTTCTTGCGAAAGTTCTGTGGTCATGCGTTCACCTAACATTGTGAAAATTAGTTCTAAATCATTCATGTGGTCTCTTAAATTCTCTTTTGATTTTTCTGGCAACTCTTTATGTTTTTTATATTCACTTGGAGTTATTCCAAATGTAGCTTTTGATATCTCTGCAGTTAGGATAGCAAAATCTTTTTGATTATCAATCCCTCTTTCTTTCCATTCGTCTGTTAAGTTTTGTCTTGTTGCAATTCCTCTCAATCTTTTATCTATCCAGTCCTTAGGGTATCCCTTGGATTCATATATTTCTTTCATCCTTTTTTGAGCTAATTCTGGATTTTCTATTTCATCGATCCTTTCTTTTCCAACCTTTGCCAGCCATCTCTTGAATGGTTCGGCATTTTTAGAGGGGATTGACTGAATAAGTCTTAATATACCACTAGTATTCCAACACTGTAACATCTGTCTTCCACCAGCAGTATCAAACTCTAAACCAAGGGGGGGTACAAATTGTACCCCTCCTTTGAAAATATTATTTAAAGAACTATCTCTACTTCTTAGCTTCTTTAGATATTGGGAGGGGTCTTTTGATTCTGTAATTATGGAAACAACATCTTTTATCACAAACCACCATTCATCCTGAAATAATGCTCTTCTAACTTGTTTTTCCCCAAATAATATTATTTTATTTTTCATTAGATGGCCGAAGGTTAATTAATTTATAAATTCTCTCTGTGGTTGTCTAGTGGGGTGTGGATTAATATTTTGTTTTCATTTGTCTAGGATTTTATTAATTAAGAAATGTTGTAAATAAAGTTAAGTGAAGTTTTAAGTATTCTATCAAATTTTGATTATAAATGAGGAATAAATCTAAATTAATTGTAGTTATTATTGTTTTAGTTTTATTAATTATTTCTTTTAATGCAGAATATATTGTTACAAAAACAAAGAGTAATCTAGTCTTGTCTTTAATTGGTGATTTTTCTGCAACAACACAGGAGGAGAAGTATCCCCTTTTGCTACTTCACGGATTTAATCCAGTATATAGTAAACGAATTTCTGAATTTATGTTAAAAGATATGCAAAATTCCATTGCATATGATTTAGATTATAGTAATAAAGGCCTTATCACTACTTCAACAGCATGTGCTGAGCTTCAAGATGAAACAAAACCGATAGTTGTTAGGGCTTCTTATCTTTCTATTCCTCTAAATATTCCAGCATATGGTGATAATCTTGCTGCAATCATCAATAAAATTAAATGGTGTACTGGTGCGAAGAAAGTAGACATTCTTAGTCATTCAATGGGGGGAATTGTTACGCGTTATTATTTAAAACATATTGATTCAAACTCTGTTCGTAAAGTTGTTATGTTAGGAACTCCAAATAATGGTGGTCTTTACAATGTTGGTGAGATTGCAGATAGTTTAGTTGGAGAGTCTAAGATTAATTTGGATTTTGTGCAACTTTCAGAGAATCATCATTTTATGAATCGTTTGAATGAAAAATTTGTTGGGGGAGTTGAATTATACACTATTGCTGGAGATATTGATGGAAAAGGTGATGGTTTAGTGTTAGTTTCATCTGTTGCGTTAGGTGATAATAATAATGTTGTAAAATGTAATCATGTTGCGCTTAAACATCCTTCTCTGTGTCCAGAAGCGTATAGGTTTGTGAAAGATATATTTTCTTAACTTATTGTAGTTCAAATAGTAAACTATATAAACACAGAAGTAATACCTTCTTAAAAAGATGGTCGGTAAGAA
>CAZRZP010000009.1:0-1095 GCA_964604645.1 uncultured Methanosarcinales archaeon | reverse complement strand
TGTTCTAATGATATAAAATTGAAAAGTAAAGATGAATGTTTCATTACACAAGATTTTGATTCTGCAACCAGAACATGTAAAGATAAAACTTGTACAGAAGGAGAATGGTTATGTGATGCTAATAATAAAGGAAGTTATGTCGTGTGTGGTAAAGATAAGAAATATGGTAATGGTCAGTTTTGTGAATCGGGTGTTTGTGATGCTGCTTCTAAAAGTTGCCTTGAATGTAAAGATGATACGGATTGTAATTCTGGTAAGAAATGTCAAGCAAACAAATGTGTTGACACTGGAAAAACAAAAGCTGATGGTGATTGGAATGCTGATAAGAAAGTTACCGTTGATGATTTGACTGTTATTAAAGGAAAGATTGGTGATTTTGTTAGTTATATTAAAAGTTTGATTACTGGAAAAAGTGATTTAGCTCAAGAAACTCACAAATATCTAAAAAAGATGGAGAAGAATTGGAATGCCGGTAGTTAAGAGAACTAGGAAAAAAAGAGGGCAGTTACAATCTGGCCAGCCTGCGGCTCAACCAGCTCAATTACCAGTTCATAAACATAAAACTAAAATAATTCTATTTTGGATATTCACTGCAGTTGTTTTATTAGGAATTGTGGTGTTTATATTATTCGGTGGACAAATTGCTGGAAAAGCAGTACATATCTCAACGACTGGTTTGACTTTATATTCCGCTGGAGTTCCTTTGGATGCTAAACAGACGCATACTTTAGAGGTAGGTAAGCCAGAATATTTCAAAGTATATGCGAATCTTGGTAAAGATGCTAAGGCAAAGGATGGTAATGTATTTGCTTTTACTTTTGGATATGGGGATTTAAGTTTGAAAGATATTTTTCCGAGAGATGCTAGTGCTTTATCTGTTCCTCTGGATAAAACTGAAAATGGGTTGATAAAAGGGGTTACAATACTTGATTCTACTACTAATGGTGACGGTACTATTACTGTTACTGGAGCTGTTTTGGAAACAAAATCAGAAGGTGGAAAAACTGTTTTGAAAGGATTGCAGGATTATGCTACAAATGGTGTTGTTCATTTAGCAACTTTGAAAATAGATTCTGATAAAGTTCCTGATGATCC
>CAZRZP010000008.1:7130-68721 GCA_964604645.1 uncultured Methanosarcinales archaeon | reverse complement strand
CCTCCGTTTTTCTAAACAAACTACCTCTAAAATAATAAATAATCTACCCCACCCCTAGTTTTTCTAAACAAAAACTATTTATAACCATATAATAACTCACGGATATGTTAACACATTGCCCAGATTGTAAAAATAAGCTTCATGAAGGTCAGCATAAATTCCCTGACGGAATGTTTCTTGTAAAATACTGTAAAGGTTGCGGATTCAGAGATGAGAAACCAGTTTAATCAATTATTATCAATTAAATTTGCAAGATTAAGTTTTATAAAAAAATCTAATTCTAAAACAAAAAATGAAAATAAAAATAGGAAAGAGATACGAAGAAACTAAACAAAATCTTAGAGACAGGATTAGAAGTGAATCTATTTCCACTACTCCAGCCAGAACTAAAGATAGAATGCTAAGATATGCTTGTTATTTTTGCAGTGAACAAATTATTGGCCAATTTAAAATTCTTAATGACGATGACAAAAAGTTTTTCATAGACAATAGATGTTATCAAGATGCTAAAGAACATTATTATGATAATGGAGTTAGATATAGTATCAATTAAAAAAATAAAATAAAAAAACTATTCCTTCTTCTCCTCAACTTTCTCTTCCTTCTTATCCTCAACAGGAGGTGTCACATCAGCACGTTGAATCTTAGGTAAAGGTAAAGGACTAGGTAAACTTACTTCTTCACTAATTTTAATTGCTTGAATATTTCCTTTATGTAAAGCTGCATTAACAATTTTTTCCATTACATCAGGAGGTACACGTTTATTTTTCTCCCAACTATCTTGAATTTCTTTAACTTTCTCATCAGATTCAACATAAAAAACTTGACCTTCAACATCAATTTTACCCAGCTGAGGTTCATATTTGCAATTAAAACTAAAAGTAAACTTTAAACCTTTTCTTCCTTCAACAGCGAAACCCATATCTTCCACATCAAGTATAGAAACGTTATTGTTTATTTGAAATTGACCGCCTTTAGCTTTCAAATCCCTATCTGCAATTACCTTATGTAAATTTACTTTAACAATTGTCATTATTAACCACCTTTTAATATTTGTAGTATGACGGGAGAAAGGTTATTTATAAATATTGCTGATGTATGATAGTATAAAGAAAGAAATTAAAAAAAATTAAGCAGCCGCTTTCCAAGGCTTCTTGTAAGAATTACTTCTACCTGAATTTCTTTGACCTCTAAAATTCCCGTTAGAATTACCCCTAGAATTTCCACCACGATAATTACCACGGAAACCATTCCTTTCTGGCCTTCTAGCGTCAAAACTTAATCTTGGAAATTCACCAATAGGAATTTCTTTAATATCTAACCTGTAATGGTCTAATATTTGTTGGAAAGTTCCATAATCCCTATCGCTTAACAAAGTAAAAGCTTTCCCTTTACTTCCAGCTCTGGCAGTTCTTCCAATACGATGTACGTATTCTTGCGGATCTTGAGATAAATCGTAATTAAAGACATGTGTAATATCCCTAATATCTAAACCTCTAGCTGCTACCGCTGAAGCTACCAAAATTTGTACTTGATCGTTATGTAACCTTTTTAGAACATGTAACCGTTTATTCTGACTCATCTTTCCATGAATCATCTCAGCTTTAATACCATGTGTCCGTAGATTCTTTGAAACCAATTCAACCGTTGACCGAGCTGAACAGAAGATAATTACCCTATCCATTTCCTCAGTTTTTAACCGATGTGTTAACAAAGAAAATTTTTGGTGATGTGGAACATTGTAGTAAAACTGTTCCAACAAATCTTTCTCCACATGCTGTGCTGCTTCAGCTACAACTGCATCTTCCATGTATCTGTCTTTGATATGATCAATTTCTCTAGAAAGTGTAGCTCCAAAAAGCACAACCTGCCTGTCAATTGGAGTTTGTGAAAGAATTCTTTCAACATCTTCAATAAAACCCATCTCAACCATCTTATCAGCTTCATCTAGAACAAAGCATCTAACTTGCGATAAGTCAACATTTCGTCTTTGTAAATGATCTAATAATCTTCCTGGGGTTGCTACAACGATCTGAGAATGGCTCATAGCCTCAATCTGTGGATCCATAGCAACTCCACCATAAACGGTAGCTACTTCTATTTTCTTATATTTACCAAATTTCCTTAATTCTCCTGAAATTTGTACTGCTAACTCCCTTGTTGGAGCTAATATTAAAGTTTGTAAATGATCTCCTTTAACATTTTCAACTACTGGTACACCAAATGCTACGGTTTTACCAGAGCCTGTATAGGACATTCCAATAACATCCTTTCCTTCTATAATATGAGGGATCGCTAATTCTTGAATTTGCGTTGGTTTAGTAATACCATCCTCTTTAAGTGCTCTAACTGTTTCTGCACTTACGTTTAACTTTTCAAACATTTTTATTCCTCCTGAATAAACTCTACTTGTATTTTTACTTGTAAATTGAAACAGAATGAGCATAACTCCCTGTTTCCGCCTATTCAAACATAGTATTAATTTGTAGGGTGGCTTTATAAATCTTTCGGCCTAATTTTGATAACCACTGGACAATGACAAATAACACGAAACATTTAAATAAAACATAATAAGAAAACACTAAATGACATCTGAAGATGAAAGAAAAAGAGAATACACGAATAAATTACAGACATTATTAGACACAATTGAACCAATCCATTCTGAAGCATTCATGAATGGCTTAAATAGTTTAAGAGACGATAGAGGAAGAATCAATTATCAAAAATTAAAAAACACTGAAAAGCAAAATGAGTTTTTAGAATCAATGATTAGCACCTATTTAGATTCTGGAGTAAAATATTTAAGCAATATAGATGGAACTGCTTTATCCCCTCCCACAACAGAATTTGAAAAAAGTCGATTTATACAACAACATTTCGGATTTAACATAGGGCAGATAAAAGAATTTATTCAAATGAAAAAAAATGACTACACCTTAAGAATTCACGAAAATTTACGTGACCAATTATTAGAACATCAAAAGGAGAAATATAAACAAGCATTAGGCTTAGATTAAATATATCTTCTCCAACCTAGAGCATTACAATTTAGAAACTTTTATTAATCAACAGATTTTCTTTATGACATGACAGAACCAGAAGCACCTAAACATGTAAAGGAGTATCATACTCGACAAGACAAATTAAAAGTACTTCTAGACACAACTGAAGTAATGCATTCTGAAGCTTATTTAGCTGGTCTTGACGCTATTAGAAATGATAAAGGTAGAGTAGATTATAAGATGCTTAAAGATGTTAAGAATCAAAATAAGATGCTTGATAAGATGATTGATACTTATTTGAGTTCTGCTGTAGGTAAATTAATGGATGTTGGAGGAACTGACATAACACCGCCTTCAGGAGATTTTGAAAAAGATATATTCTTACATAGATATGTAGGAATTACAAAATCTCAATTGAAAAGAGTTTTAGGAAAACATAAAGATAAATATACTTTGAAGCAGCATGAAGGAACTAGAGATGAATTAATTAAGAAACAAACTAAAGAAATGGAACCTCTAACATTTGGCCACCTTGATGCTTCCCATATTGAAAGTATCCTTAATTATACCAAAGCTGATAAATATATAGAGAAAGATCACGTTGGAGACGTTGCTGATCTAAGAGGAGTGATGGATATTAAAAAGTCTAAAGGAAGAGTTGACATTGAAGATTTAGTTCAAATTGGATTCGATGCCGCACAATTCACTGCCGAAGGTAAGAAAAAAGCCAAAGCGTTTAAAGACCGAATTTAATCCATTTCTTCTGCTACTTTTTCCATGATTTCTTCTTCTTTCATTTTCTTACCTGATTCAAATTTGTAAGACTGTAGCAGATTTTTGATTGATTTGTAAACAAAAGCAGCATCCTGTGAAAGTTCACCTGGTAAGTTACCTTCTAAAGGAGTAGTATAGATAAACTTGTTAATAACCCCTTTCAAAAAATATACTAAAGGCTTCATCCCCCATCTATGTTGATAGTCAGTTAACACCCAGCCATCAAAAATTAGCAAAACATCTCCCTTATTGAATTTCCTTTTATGACCCTTATGCTCAGAATATTCTTCCGTTACATTATCTAAAATTATTTTAATTTTTAAAACAAGATGAGCATAATTAGTAATCACTTTGTAAGGTCTCAATTCAACTTTAGTTTGTTTTCCTTCTTCTTTAACAATTTCTTCAGTCTTCTTTTCCCTCTTAATATAACCCCTCTCTTCTAATGATCGATTAATGGTAGAGAATAGTTCAGGTGGATCAAAAACTCCTTTATAGACAAGTTCACGACCGTTAATTACCAGATCTTTTTCAAAATATCCGTCTATTCTACCTTCCATTTTTACATCCTGTATGAATATTTAAACACATTCAAATAATTTTTAATTTTTGCATGTAAATCATCAACATCACTTTCAATCCACTGATGCATCTTCTCATAATGATTACGGAAAAAATATTTTTCAAATAAAACACTTAGTAACCAATAAAATGGTTGTTTAGTCCATTTATTCATTCTATCGCTTAATACAAAACCATCAAAAGTAATCTTTACAGCGCCATAATTCAAATTTAAATTCTGCCCTTCATGTTCCACTTCCACTTCTTTAACATCTGTCATGTTAAGAACAATTTTCATTGCAATTTTATAATAATCACTAGCACTCTTCCATGGTTCCAGCACAATATGGAACTGCCTTCCAGCTGGAGTTACTTGTTCTTGATTTATTTTTTCTAACCAGTCCCATCCCTTTTCAAAATACCATTCAGCAATTAGATTATATAATTCAGCAGCATTAAACAAACCTTCATAACTAAATCTAAGGTGATCCACCACTAAGTGCCTTTCTACCATTTAAGCAAGGAAGTTATGTGAGTTATAAAATGTTTTGGTTTGGAAGAAGGGAAAGACGTCATGAATTAACTCTCCCATATGCTCCACTACCAAAAACTTTAATAACAAACTAAATTCTTTGAAAACATATCTAGTAACATAAAAAGGGTGAGGGCATGAAAGAATTTTTTACAAAGCTGTTAAGCAAACTTAAATTTAATCCATTCAGTAGGAAGAGCCATATAAAACTGGGTCTATATGGTCCACCAAATGGAGGTAAAAGTACACTTGCTAACCGTATCTGTCAAGATTGGTTAGGAGAAGAGATGTCTTCAGTTTCCCATATTGCCCACGAGACAAGGGAAGTAAACATTAAAGATAAGATTTCTATCAAAAATAGTAAAGGTAAAGAATTAACTTTCTCATTAGTAGATACTCCGGGAATTGCAACTAAGATAGATTATGAAGATTTTATCAAAAGAGGGATGAAAAAAACAATTGCTAAAAAGAGAGCAAAAGAAGCCACAAAAGGAGTTATTGATTCAATAAAATGGTTAGATGACATGGATTCAGTAGTTGTAGTTTTAGATTCAACTAAAGATCCATATTCACAAGTAAACATAACAATTATCGGAAATTTACAAGCTCGCGATATTCCCGTGTTAATTTGTGCAAACAAAGTTGATTTAAAAAAATCTAATATTGATGTTATAAAAAACGCTTTTCCACAATATGGAGTAATCGGAATCAGTGCTAAGTATGGCAAAAACGTTGAAGATTTTTACGAACAATTGTTTAAAATAAAATAGTGTCAAAAAAATAAAGATTTAAAAACACCAAATATTTACTAAGGAGATAAATTACAAAAAAAGAGGCAAATGGTAACATTCCAATTCGTTCCGTACCAGGATATAGAGAGGCTTTCTTCAGTTAAGAGAGTAAACAAGCTATTAAAAATAGTTAAAGATGAACGCATAGTAATTATGGAAGGTCGCTTAAGGAAAGAAGAAGAGACAGACCTCATCGAAATTACAATGGAAGAAATTAGTCCTCAATTTAAGGGCATAGAATTAAGTGTAGTATATCCAGATAAAGATAAACAAGATGCAATGCAAAAATTAAAAGGAGCTTTTGCTAATGTTTTACTTGGAAATCGACAAGGTATGACAATTATCGGACCTGCAACTGTCGTTAAGAAAATTCAGCAAAATCCAAATAAAATTGAGTTGTTCACCAACGAGTCCAAAACCTCTAAACGTTACAGAGGGAAAAAGCGGAAAAAATAAATGCCTCACCAATGCGTGCGTTGCAGCACAATCTATCCAAACGGAGCTCAAGAAATTCTTAAAGGTTGTAGTTGTGGTGCCAGATTATTTTTCTTTGTAAAGAAGAAAGATATTCAAAGAGGTAAAGAACTTGTAGGGAAACTTTCAGATGTTGATAAAATACAGATTGAAGAAGATATCAGAGAGATAATCCATGTTAAGGATGAAGATAATAAAGATTCTCCAGTTGTTTTAGATCTTGAAGCAATTCGTATCATGGGTCCTGGGAAATATGAACTTGACATTGTCCATATGTTCAAAAATGATCCGATGGTCATCAAGTTAGAAGAAGGAAAATATATGATTGATTTACCTCAAGCGTTTAAAGAAGGTAAAGAAGAGTAACTTAAACTTTACTTTTAGTTGCTTTCTCACTAATAATTGCAGAATGACCTGTTTTATCTTCAATAATAATCTTAATTTTTTCTCTTCCTACAAGAACCTTATTCAATTTCTTGACTAAATTCTTTGCTTTTTTCTTATTAGAAGAATCATCTTCACTTTCTGCTGCACTCTGAATAATATTTTTTACTCTTTCTAATAATCCTTCAACATTCGTCACATAACCATTAGAAGCAGGGCCAGGTTCCATAGTAATAATTCTAGGAATTTTAACAGTAGCTTCTCCACCTTTTACTATTTTGATGTTAAGATCTTCTTCACTATCAACTTCTAATGTAAATTTACAGGGTGGTTTCTCTTCAGCAGGTTCAACATCTGATTTTCTAGTTCCACAATCTTGACAATCTAAAGATAGAACAAACACATTACCAAAATAAGGAATGTCAATTGTTTCTTCTTGTAAAGTAGCTTTTTTCTTCCCACAGAAGGGACATTCTTGATTATCAATCTTACCCATATCTGTTCAAATCTAAATTAGATTTAAAAACATTTTGTTTTCTTTCTCTTGTTGAGACGATAATTTTATAAACCTAACAATTGGAAACCAGATTACGCACCGGTAGTATAATGGCTAGTATCCGGGCCTTCCATAAGGTCTGTAGTTATTGCTTACTTTGATGTGAGCCTGTGATCCGGGTTCGAAATGTGATATTCACAACGAAAGTCCCGGCCGGTGCATATTTCTTAATTCTGAATCCGTTTTTCTCTACCTATCAGTCTCAACAAAGGTTTAAAAAAAGCAACCTTCTACAACCGATGTTAACCAGGATCGAAAGGAGAAGTTGAGCTTAGAAAATCCAGCTGGTTTGCTAACGCGGTAAAACTTGCCTCGATAGTCTTGGTTAACATTTATCATTCTAAAGTTAATAATACAACAACATTTTTAAATAGCAATTAAAAAAACTGTAGATGACAAACTTAACTGTTGGATGGAGTGATTTGATTGGAAATAAACTAATTCAACATCCAGACTTACAAAAATCTTTATCAGGTAAAAATGTATTAGAAATAGCTCCAGGAACAGGAGCCTCACTTGCTGCCCTAGCTTTACTCGGAGTTAAAGAATATAATGCAATCTGCTTCTTCCCAGAATATGCTAAAGTTTTAGCGGCTAGAATTCCACCATTGGAAGAAAAATTCATATATGAAATAGGACCAGAAAGTATCAACCATATATTTCAAGAAGAGATAGAAAGCCTTTTTGAAACACCAGAACCTCTTTCAGAACTTCCAAATCAAATTAGTGGCAGAATTGGAGAAATGAATGTAACAGCAACTTATCTTTTTGAAGACAGATATGAACAGATTATTCCAACCTTACAACATATTTCTGATAATTACGGTTTAGTTATGACAGCTGGAATTATTGAACAGAAACAAAGCTTATTTGGTTCTGAAGAAAATAAAATCACAAACAATTTTGTAAGAGATTTATTTAATGAATTTGCTCGTATCACTCCATCTGGCGGAATTAGCATTCACACAGGTTTATCACCTTATTTGGGAACTTCACATGGAAACTTTTCTATTCTTAACCAAACACCATTTCGTAATGATCGGCGTTATGTAATCAGTGACCATATCCATACAAATAATCGTACAATTGATGAAGAAATTTGCCTTTACATTCTTCAAAAAAGTAAAGGGAGTAGATTTTCCCGCTGAGCAGTGGTACGAAAAAATTAAATATCTCTTTACACTCCCAAAGTTAAGCCAGCATTCTGTGAAAAATCATAGGGGAGTTAAGCTTAGAAAAACCAGCTGGTTCGTCTTAGCACGGTAAAACTTCCCTCACAAGAGAGTGTTGGCCTCTTTCTTAATCAAGAGAAGTCAAAAACAATAGTTTTATAAAGCAAAATATTTCTCTTAGAGATGAGTTTTGGAGAAAGTTTTATAACACTCAAGGAGAAAAAAAGAGGATGACAAAGATTAACAAGGTTACGATTCATGGCTTTAAGAGCTTTGCTCATAAAACCGAGATTCCATTTGAAGAATCTTATAACTGTGTTCTTGGACCAAACGGATCAGGTAAATCAAATATAGGAGATGCTCTTTGCTTCGTTCTAGGAAGGTTGTCAGCTAAAAGTATGCGAGCTGAGAAAGCTGCTAACCTTATTTTTAATGGTGGTAAGAATAAAAGCCCATCCAAACAAGGATCTGTAGAGATAACCTTTTGTAACGAAACCAAAACCTTTCCCTATGACACTAAAGAAGTGGCAGTAAGTAGAGTAATAAGTCCTAAAGGAAGCAGCTCGTACCGCATTAACGGAAAAAAGAAAACTAGAACAGAAGTTCTAGATACACTTGGTTTAGCTAAAATCAACCCAGAAGGCTATAACATTATTTTACAAGGAGATATCACTCGGTTCGTCACCATGTCACCAACTGAGAGAAGGAAAATCATTGAAGAGATTAGTGACGTCTCAACCTATGATGAAAAGAAAAATAAAGCACTTAATGAACTTAACAGAGTTGATGAAAAACTTACAAACGCTAAAATTATTTTAAAAGAAAGAAGCACGTATCTTAGAGAACTTAAGAAAGATAGGGATCAAGCATTAAGATTCAAAGGTATCAAAGATAACATTGATTCTCATAAAGCAACTTTTCTTCATTTACAAATTCAAGAGAAGGAGAAAGAAAAATCTACACAAGATCAAACAATTAACAAACATCAAACTTTAGTTGACCAGTCTCAAAAAAAGATAGAAGAAGTTAAAGCATCCATTGAAACTAAAAGGAACGAAGTAACAGCATTAAACAAAGAAATAGAACAAAAGGGAGAAAAAGAGCAAGTTAAGATACATCAAGAAGTGCAAGACCTCAATGTTAAAATTGCAGAAGACAAAACTCGACTATCAACTTTAAAAGATGAAATTAACAAAATTCAGCTTAGGAAAGACCAATTCCAACAAGAAATAAAAGATATTCAAAAAAGAACAACAAATTTTTCATCAGAAGAAAAACAACTTCGTCAAAACATTTCACAAAAAAATAAAGAAATTGCTCATTTAACAAAAAGCATAACTGATTTCAAGAAAAAACATAAAATTGAAACATCCCATGAATTAGAAAAAGATTTAGCTGAAAAAGATAAAGCTATCGATCAGAAACAAGAAGAAGTTCAAGTAATTCGTCAAAAACAACAGGAATTATTAAGAGATAAAGATAAGATTGAATATCAGCTTCAGACAATTGACGAACGTATTAGTAAAGTAAAATCAGTAGCTAAAGAACATAAAGATCAGTTAACTAATCTTAAAACTCTTAAGGATCAATTTAAAACAGCTACCCTTAAGTTAAATAAATGTCTTGATACAGATGCTAGTTTTGCAGCACAAGTTGGACATGCAAGACAAAAATTGAATTCTTTGCAAGAAAAACATGCAACATTAAATGCTAAAACAATTTCCAGGCAAATGGTTGTAGAATCAAATCAAGCAGTACAATCTATTTTAAAGCAAAAAACTAAATTTAGAGGAGTTTATGGAACCATAGCACAGTTAGCACAAGTTAAGAAAGCACATTCTCAAGCTCTCGAAAGCGCTGCAGGTGGTAAAATGCACAACATTGTTGTTAAAGACGACCAAACTGCTGCAGATTGTATTAAATATCTAAAAAGCAATAAGTTAGGATCAGCATCATTCATTCCACTAAATAAAATCAGGTTTCAAGAAGTAAATGGAGAAGATAGAAAATTTAGTAAGAAAGCTGGAGTTTCAGGTTTTGCAGTTGATTTAGTTTCATTTGACGGCAAATTCAAAAAAGCTTTTCAATATGTTTTCGGTAAAACCCTAGTGGTAGATGATTTAGAAACTGCAAGAGAGATAGGTATCGGAAAAATTCGCATGGCTACACTTGACGGAAATATCGCTGAAGGAAGTGGAGTAATGAGAGGAGGGTTTTTTGGTAGAAGTAAAGCCAGCTTCCAGGAAAAGGATTCATTAAATGAATTAAAAGCAGCTGAAGCAGAAATTTCACAATTACAATCAGTATTATCAAAAGTAACTACACAAAGAGAAGCAAATGAACAGGAGATTACTTCTTTACGCCAATTAAAAGCCGGATTAGAGGGAGAGTTAATCAAACTAGAAAAGTCATTACATTTAGATTCAGGAGATTTAGAAGCAACTCAGGGATTAAAGAAAGAATTGTCTGAACAAATGAAACAAGTTGATCAACAATTAAATCAAATAAGGGTACAAATATCTGGAGTCAACAAAGATCTTGCTGGTTTGAAATCAAAAAAACAGATGTTACGTTCTGAAGTTATGCAGTTACGTAATCCACGTTTACTGGCTCAATTGAAAGCTTTTGAAGAATCACATCAACAAGCACGTGAATCTCTTGTAAGATTAGAAGGAGATTTAAAATCCAAAACGTCTCAAATGTACGATTTAATAAGACCAGAAGAAGAAAAAATACAATCAATTATCAAACAACATGATAAAGAAGAAGCTGGGTTTAAAATTGAAATAGCTAACTTAACTAAAGCATTGAAAAATAATTCTGGAACTCTTAAAACCAAAGAAGAAGCAAGTAAAAAATTCCAATCTAAATACCATGCTTTATTTGGTCAGCGTGAAAAATTAGGTCAAACTATTACCAAATTAGAAAATCAGGCTGAAAAAACTAGGGAAGAATCAAGATCAAGTGAAAGAGAACTTAATTTGAACTCATTAAAGAATGCAGAGATAAAAGCCAAATTAGCTGGGTTAAATGAAGAATTTCAAAAATATAAGGATGCTAGTTTACTTAAAGGTAGAAATATTCAAGAATTGCAGAAAGAGATTAGTAAATATGAAGTGATGCTAGCTCAAATGTCAGCCGTTAATATGAAAGCTTTGGAAGTATATGAACAAGTTGAAAAAGAATTTACAAAACTGGTAGATAAAAGAGAATCATTAATTACTGAAAAAACTGATGTTCACACTTTAATAAATGAAATTGAAACAAAAAAGAAGGAACATTTCATGAAAACCTTCAAAGCTGCAGACAAAAATTTCAGAGAAATCTTCTGTACATTATTTAAGAAAGGAAAAGCCTACCTAGAATTAGGAAAACCTAGTGCGCCTTTCGATGAAGGGCTCAATATTAAAGTTAAGCTTTCTGGAAACAGATTCATGGATCTTAAATCTCTGTCAGGTGGAGAAAAAACTCTTACTGCATTATCATTCATTTTTGCAATACAAGAATATCAACCAGCAACATTCTACATCTTAGATGAAATTGACGCAGCTTTAGATAAACATAATTCTGAAAAGTTAGCAAAACTTATCCGTAATTATTCTAGAGGCGCTCAATATATCGTCATTTCACACAATGACTCTATCATTTCTGAATCAGACACATTGTTTGGAGTGAGCATGACTGACGGTGTTAGCAAGATTACAAGTTTAAAGATTTAATACCAATCAATAACAAGTTTTTACTTTCTTTCTTCCCATTCTTTAATCAAAGTTTCACAAGTTTTTGTATTATTAAATCTACCATGGCTTAATTTTAAATCCTTACCAGACAGATTAAGATTATTACAATAAATAGCATCTTGTTGATATTTATTCCTTTCAGCAAATTCTTCACATCCATACATCACAACAAATCCTGCCAACGCAGTTTTTCCAAAAAAAAGAAGTAATCCAGATAAAGGCTGGTAATCACTAAACACTTTTTTATATTCACTCATCTTCTAAACATCTAAATTCTCAACTTCTAATGCATGCGTCTCAATAAATTCTTTCCTTGGTTTAACTTCTTCACCCATTAAAACTGTAAACATTTGATCTGCAGCTACTACATCTTCAACCTGAACTTGCTTTAATGATCTGGTTTCAGGATCCATCGTAGTGTCCCATAACTGTCTAGGGTTCATTTCTCCCAGACCTTTATATCGTTGAATTCCAATTTTAGCCCCTTCATCGGCCCCCAGTTCTTTTAGTTTCGCTACCTGTTCCATATCAGAGTAAACATAATGGGCTTGTTTACCTTTCTGTAAACGGTACAATGGAGGCATTGCAACATAAATATGTCCTTTTTCAACTAACTCCTTCATGTATCGATAGAAAAATGTTAACAACAAAGTCATAATGTGACTACCATCAACATCAGCATCTGTCATTATAACGATCTTATCATAACGTAGTTTTTCTAAATTAAACTCTTCACCAATACCAGCTCCTAAAGCTGTAATCATAGAGATAATTTCTTTATTCTCCATGACTTTATGTAACCTTGCTTTTTCAACATTGAGAATTTTTCCTCTTAATGGCAAGATAGCTTGGAATTCTCTGTCTCTACCTTGTTTAGCACTTCCACCAGCTGAATCACCCTCAACTAAAAACAATTCACATTTTTTTGGATCTTTATTACTACAATCAGCTAATTTACCAGGAAGTCCAGCTCCTTCTAATGCACTCTTTCTCCTTGTTAACTCACGAGCCTTACGTGCAGCTTCTCTAGCGCGAGCTGCATCTAAACATTTTCCAACTACTACTTTTCCAGCAGTTGGATTCTCACCAAAATAAATACTCATTTCATCATATAATAATGAACTAACAATTCCTGCAACTTCTGAGTTCCCCAATTTAGTTTTTGTCTGACCTTCAAATAATGGTTCAGGAACTTTAACAGAAATAACTGCAGTTAAACCTTCTTTAACATCATCACCACTTAACCTAACAGCTTTACCATTAGTTATATCTTTAGCAACTGCATTAAGCGACCTGGTTAGAGCAGTCTTAAATCCAGATAAATGAGTACCACCTTCAATAGTGTTAATATTATTCACAAAGCTAAATACATTCTCTTGATAACTAGAATTATATCTCAATGAAATTTCAACTGTAACATCTTGTTTTTCTTTTTCAAAATAAAAAACTTCATGTAAAGGTTGTTTATTCTTATCAACAAACTGAACAAATTCTTTAATTCCACCATCATATTCAAAAACATCTTTACGAGAATCTCTTTCATCTAATAATTCAATAAGAATACCCTTGTTAAGAAAAGCTAATTCTCTAAGTCTTTTAGCTAATATGTCATAATGAAAAACCATCTCTTTAAAGATTTGATTATCAGGAACAAAAGTAACTTTAGTTCCGGTATCATCACTGTCACCAATTACTTTCAATTCAGATAAGGGCTTCCCTCTTGAATATTCTTGCTGGTGAATTTTTCCCTCTCTTTTGATTTGAATAAATAATTTTTCAGAAAGCGCATTTACAACACTGATGCCAACCCCATGTAATCCACCACTTACTTTATAAGAATCTTTATCAAATTTACCTCCAGCATGTAGCTTGGTCAGGGCCACTTGTACCGCAGGAACTCCTTCTTTTGGATGAATCTGAGTTGGAATACCTCTTCCATCATCTTCAATGGTAATTCTAGAATCATCATGAATTGTAACAGATACTTTTGAACAAAATCCAGCTAAAGCTTCATCAATAGAGTTGTCCACAATTTCCCAAACTAAATGATGAAATCCTCTTTGAGTTGTGTCACCAATATACATTCCAGGACGCTTCCTAACAGCTTCCAAACCTTCTAAAACTGTAATTTGAGCAGCACCATAGTCTTTTGGTTCATTAGCAAATCTATTAACTTCAGAGACTTCAAGAATTTCAGGTTCAGGTGTTTCAGAAGTGTCAACACCATCGTTAGAAGATTCAGATACAGGTGTTTCAGTGGCTTCACCAGTAGATTCAGGCATTTCAGATGTTTCAGATTCAGGAGATTGATGAACTTCATCCTCATCCTCAGAAGTATCAAAAACTTCATTATTTACATTATTTGAATCACTTGCATTATTCGCATCAATCTGATCATTTGCATCATTTTCAGAACTTGCATCTTTTACACTATCTTCAACATTACTTGCCTCATTAACTTCATCAATTTGCTTTGGACTACTAATCTGTTCAGTCTCTCTAACCTGCTCTAACGACTCCATTTCATGCTCCTCTGTCTGCTCTGATAGCCCAGGTTCAAGTCCATTATTATCACTAAATTCGTCCATTTTTTCACATAAAAATCTAAAGCAGATTCACCCACATTTATCGTCGATAAAGACGTATTTATCAGAGAGATTAGTGGTTTATAAATCTATCGAAAATAATGAGAAATTCACCATTAAATCAATAAAGAGCATACTCAATAAACTAAATAATTATAAACTAGCAACAACCCATTTTTCTCCCGTGGCAAAGATAATTGTTGTAACGGGCGGAGTTCTTTCTGGTTTAGGTAAAGGAATATCAGCTGCTTCCATTGGTTGTTTACTTAATTCCAAACAAAAAATTGTTCCAATGAAATTAGATGGATATCTAAACGTAGATCCTGGAACAATGAATCCTATCGAGCATGGTGAAGTTTTTGTTCTCGATGACGGAGGAGAAGTTGACATGGACTTCGGCCATTATGAAAGATTTCTTAATACCTCATGTGAAAGCAGTCAAAATTTAACCATGGGAAAAATTTTCAATGAAATTCGTCTTAAAGAAAGAAAGGGAGATTTTTTAGGAAGAACAGTTCAATTCATCCCTCATGTAACAGACTTAATCAAACAAAAATTCTATCAAACAATTGAGGAAAGCAAAGCAGATATTTTGTTAATTGAAATAGGTGGAACGGTTGGTGACATAGAAAACGAATTATATGTAGAAGCAGTAAGACAGTTACGAAATGAAATTGGCCCAGAAAATATACTATATATCCATCTAACATATATTCCAGTTCCTGCCGCAGTTGGAGAACAGAAATCAAAACCAACACAACAAAGTATTAACATGTTACGAGAAAGAGGAATTCAACCAAATATAATAATTGGCAGGTGTTCTGAATTTTTAACGGATGCAATAAAAGAAAAAATCGCTTCATTTGGTAATGTTGAAAAAAAAGCTGTAATCAGTGCAATTGATGTAGATAGTGTTTACCAAATTCCTTTAGTATTTGAGAAAGAAGGTCTGGTTGAAATAATTCACCGAAAACTGGGAATATACAGCCCACCAGAAATAAATGAATGGCGCAGATTGGTTAATAATTTAAAAAATCCTCAACAGGAAATTACAATTGCTATATGTGGCAAATATACAAAATTGGCAGATAGTTATGCTAGTATAAACGAATCGTTAATTCATTGTTCTGCTCATACATCTACTAAAATAAATCTTAAATTTGTAGAAACAAGTGAGATTGAAGAGTCTGATTCTCTAGGTGAAATACTTTCAAATGTTTCTGGTGTAATAATACCTGGAGGATTTGGTAAACGTGGAACAGAAGGAAAAATTAGAATCATCAAATATTGCAGAGAAAATAATCTGCCTTTCTTAGGAATCTGTCTAGGTTTGCAACTGGCAGTTGTAGAATTTGCTAGAAACGTTTGTAATCTAGAGAAAGCTAACAGTACAGAATTTAATGAATTAACTCCATATCCAGTAGTAGACATTCTTCCTGAACAGCAAAACATCACAGATAAAGGAGGAACAATGCGTCTTGGTGCATATCCAGCATTACTTAAACCTGGTTCATTAGCAGAACATCTTTATTCCAATACAAAGGTATTTGAAAGACATAGACACAGATATGAAGTAAATCCAGTTTATCATCAAAAATTAGAAGAGAACGGATTACACTTTTCAGGTAAATCAGAGAATGGTAAATTAGTTGAATTCTTGGAATTAAAGAACCATCCTTACTTTATTGCAACGCAAGCACATCCTGAATTAAAAAGCAACTTATTAGAACCAGCACCTCTTTTCTTAGGGTTGATAAAGGCAGCATTGAAGTATTCACAGATGGATTCAACAACTAAACTTCATCAGCTCTCCAATGAGGTTTAACTCCTTCATCTCCTAACTCTTCCGAACGTAAGAATCCTTCCCATGCTATCATGACACCCTGATCTACAGCTAAATTCATTGGCACTTTGAAAAACCTTCCACCACGTTCTTTACACATAATATCAAGCATTTCACAAAACCTCTTATTTGCTCCCACTCCTCCAACTAACAACAATTCTTTTTTCTCAGTATGTGCCATCGCTCTCTCCACAACTTCTGCTAACATAGCAAAACAAGTTTCTTGTAAAGAAAAACATAAATTTTCAACTATTTTCTGTTCATTATCCTTTCCTTTTTCAAATAATTGCTGGGCTTTTGTTAAAATACCACTAAACGAAACATCCATCCCTTTAACAACATAAGGCAACTCAATATAAGAACCATTCTTAGCTAATTTCTCAACCTCTGGACCTGCTGGAAAACCTAACCCAATTAACCTACCAAATTTATCAAACATATTTCCTAAACCAATGTCTAGAGTTTCACCCATTACCCTATACTTACCATCTTCCATTACAATAATTTGCGTGTTAACTCCAGAAACATAAAGATAACAGGGATCTTTTAATTTATTAACCAGCCTACCAATACTCAAATGTGCACAGCAATGATTTACCCCAACTAATTTTTTGTTATGCTTCTCACTTAATTTCTTTGCAAAATGATAACCTGACCATAAACATGGATCTAATCCAGGACCGGCTGAATATGAAATTAGGTCTATTGATAACATACTAATACCTGCTTCATCTAAGGCCGATTGTAAAACGACCTCAGAAACTTCTTCATGATGATTCACAACTTTATCAGGAATCATGCCAACATCATCGGACGTATAACTATCTTTTTGATTAGCTAAAATCTTTCCCTTCTCATCAACAATTCCCACACCAAAAGTATGAGCTGTTGATTCAATTCCAAGTATAATTTTTGTCATTTTAATCTAAATCAATTATATCTATAATAAGAAAAAAATCAACAGTATATTTAAAAAACCTCGCTAAAAAAAGATAATATGACATTCAAAGTAACACATCAGGATGGAAGTGCAAGAATCGGTGAACTAACAACAGCTCATGGAACAATAGAAACACCATTTTTCATGCCAGTCCTCACAAAAGGTACAGGGAAACTAATTACTACTGATGATTACAACCAGCAAAAAACTGAAGCCATTATCGCAAATGCTCTGTTGTTAAGCCTTAGACCTGGAACTGAAACAATCCAAAAAGCAGACGGACTTCATAAATTCATTAATTTTCAAAACATAATTTTCACAGATTGTGGTGGATTTCAAATGTCACGTACAATTTTTGAAACCAAAAGTAAAAGAGGATTACATTTTCGAAATCCATACCATCACAACAAAATTATTCTCACCCCAAAAAAAATAATGGAAATTCAGTTGCAGATTGGCAGTGATGTAGCCATGATGTTAGATGATATGTCAGGTTACGGTGTTTCTGAAGAACAAGCTAGGATTGCAATGGAAAACACCCATCGCTGGGGAAAAGAAAGTTTAGAATGGCATAATAAATTAAAACAGAAATATGATTCAAAACAACTTTTGTTTGGAATCGTACAAGGTAATTTTTTCCCAGAGCTTAGAAAAAAATCAGCTAAATACCTCACAAGATTAGATTTTGATGGATTTGCAATTGGAGGAGTAGCAATTGGAGAACCTAAAGATGAAATGAATTTAGCCGTTGATAATGTTCTTCCATTTCTTCCAAAAGACAAACCAAGGTATGTTATGGGAGTTGGTAGCCCTCTGGAAGTTTTAGATTTAATTTCAAAGGGAATTGACTGTTTTGACAGTGTCTATCCAACTCAAGTAGCCAGACATCACACCATCTTTACCAGGACAGGAAAGATTAACATTGATCAGAATAAATATTCAAATGATTTCAAAAAGATTGAGGATGATTGTACCTGCCATACCTGCCAAAATTACACCAGAGCATATTTATATCATCTTGCAAAAATAAAAGAACCAGCAGGTAAGAGATTAAGAAGTATTCATAATACTTATTTTATGCAACGTTTAATCAATGAAGCAAGAGATAAAATTAAGTCTGGCCAATTATCTGATTATATCTTCAATTTTCGTAAGAATTGGGAATAATCAAATCTCTTTCCTTCTAAGCCATTAGGATAATGAATCAATTTACTTCTTCAACTTTCAAAAAACCATGAGAACCACTCACCGTCCCTTCATATGAAGTTTGAGTATAATCTAAATTTCCATTTGTTGCTTGAAGAACACAAATAGCTTCTATTGATTTTAATTCTTGCTTTAAACGTTGAGTAAGATATTCAGTTGACAAATCTTTACTCGCTATTGTAACAAACTCCTGTGAAGAGATTCTATCTGGGCCAATATAAGAATATAATTTCCCCTTAATTTTTACTCTTCTTTTACTTTCAATTTCCTCCTCGCTTAAAACATCGTAGCCGTATCGTAAAAGGTCATCTTTTATTTCCTGAGAGCTTGGCTTTCTTTTATGACATATTTGAGCAGCAACAACTTTGATATAACTATTATATAAAGAAAATTGACCCGCTCCAGCAACACCAACATAAGAATGCCAGTTATCTAGACCACTGATCCTCAAGCTATGTAAATCATCTAATTTTTGAAAGTTTACCTCCTTTTTAGATAAACCAATTTGAAAATCTTGCCATACGCCCCAAGAACAACGATTAGCTAGAAAGTCTACATATGATTCCAAAGAAATGGAATCAGGATACCAATCGATATTCATTTAGTCTAAAAAATAAAAATATAAACGATTCTACTTACTACTTGCTGCTTGACGTTCTAAATCCCGCTTCTTAGCAATAGCATTGCTCTTACCAGAAGATTTGTAAGCATTAATTATTTCTTCAGCTAAAGCATCTTCAACACTCATTTTTTTCTTGAAACAACGTGTGAAAGCACCCTGAGTTATAAAACGTAAAGCTAAATCAATTCTTCTTTGAGGAGCAACATCAACAGCTTTTGGATATCTAGCTCCCCCATACTCTATTGCAATTACTTCTTCCCTCGGAGCTGCATTTTCAATTGCTTTAGTCAAGATAACTAATGGATTTTCCTTTAATTTAGCTTCAGCAGTTGCGAGAGCTTTCTCAACTACCCTCAATACTTTAGATTTTTTACCAGTATTATGTGAAGAACTAATCAAATGCTTTTTTCCTTTATGGCCAGAGTTCATCATCTTTGCCGCTAATCTCTCAACAATAAAAGTATGTGATTTATGGAACCTATTTCCAGCATAACGGGCGCCAGTTTTAGGAATAATTCTAGAATCAAGAGTCAAATATTTTTGCAAACCAGCATCCTCTACTTTAACGCCAGCCGCTGACCATCGATTAAAAAATTTTATGTCTTCCATTTTGTAAATATTATTTTATTTAATTAAGTTTAACGCCGTGCTTTCTCCAGCTTTCCACCTAATAGTGCCAATAAACTCTGATCATTTACCTTAATAACTTGCCATCTTACTCCAGGAATATCTCCAATACATTCAACAATAACTTCATCGTGTTCATTAATTAATTTCTGTGCACCATCACCTGGCATAAAAGCTGTTACTTGCTTTCCATTTTTTACTAATTGAACTCTTGCACATTTTCTCATAGCTGAATTCGGCTGCTTAGCTTCTACTTGTATTTTTTCTAAAACAATAGCTTTTGCTTGTGAACTTCCTGCCAATGGGTCAACTTTCTTACGCATCTGCGTACGACGAACTATTTTAAACTGACTTCTTCTCTTTTGCAACTTCTTAGCTGCTCCCAGTCCTTTTGATTTATTACCCATCTTACTTAATGTTTGATTTTCAAAACCTTATTTTACCTGCACTTCAACGGAAAAAAAACGTTGCACAGCCCTTTTTAAAAGGTTTAAGTTCTTCCCGTTGCGACCTATTAATAAACTTTTTGTTTTTTTACTCCTATCTGAAATTATTAAAACCCCATCCTGCAACTCAATTTTCTCAACTCTGATAGGTGACAACATATTTTCAACAAACTTTTCAATAGAATCATGATGCTCAACAATCCTTATCTTACGATTTAACTTGGTTTGCAAATTCTTAACATTCATCCCGCCTTTTCCTACAGCTTTGCCAACATCCCCATTTGGTACTACAAAAAATATCGTGTCATCAAGTTGGAAACAGTCCAAAACACTTGTTTTTGTAATGCGAGAAAAAAAAGAGGATAGTTGCAATGTTGCTTGATCAAGTTTAATACGCGCCATTTACGCTGTAATGCCAATAACAGAAATAAAGAAATTTTTCTTACAAAAAATTCCTAACTCCTCATTATCAACATCTAACTCCACTAATGATACGTTGGCCAATTGAGCATAATGCTTAATATCTGCCAACGTTTCTGATACAACATTATTCGCTAAGAATATTTTTTGCAACTCACCTAACTTAAGTTTCTTAAGGACTCTGTCAGCACCAAATATAGCTTTTTCTTGCAAAAGAAAGCCTTTCAATTCTTTTAACTCTTCATTAATTTCACGTTTTTTTGCCATCCCTATAATCTCCCATATTGTCTTAATTGATTAATCCATTAAACTATTTCATCTTGGTTACTAAACCAGGAAGTCCAGTACCAAGAGGCACAGGTTGATTAATCATTACATTTTCAACTACTGAAGTTAAATTATCAATCTCTCCTTCTAAAGCAGCATGAATTAGATGTTTAATTGGAGTTTCAAAACTCGCTCTTGCCAATACGGATTCTTTCTCTTTTACTACACCATATCTTGTTATACCTTTAACTTTACCTTGAGCACACATAATGTCCGCAACTAGCATAATATGTCTTATATCAATGTTTAAACCCTGAGCCTCAATTACTTTAAACACTTCATCAATAATAAGCTGTCTGGTAGCTTCTATACCAAAAACCTTAAAGGTTTCGTAAAGGTCGTTACTAGTCGTTTTACTAGTATCCACTTCCGGTAAGAGCAATATATCTTTTAAATTAGTTCCAGAAGTAAGAATGATATATTCTTCACCTCTCTTAACTGGCAAAACCTGACTTACTCCTTTGATACCTTTTATTCTAACTTTTCGTAATTTTTCTTTAAGATTATAAACTTCTTTCACTTCACTTGCTTTACCTTTGTAAGAAAAAATCATCCCATCATCTTTTGCTTCAACAGTAAATGTTTTTGCTTTTGGACGAATTATTTTAACAACATCTTTCACTTCAAGGTCTAAATTCTTCATTGTTTCAAGATTTAATTTAACAGCCAAAGTTTGCTCAAAAATATTTAAAGAAAATTCTCTCACAATTTCTCCAAACAATGTTTCTTTAATTTGGGCAGAAAGTTTTGCAATGTTTTCTGGTTTATTATGAGGAGAATGCAAAAATAGTTCCATCATAGGTGTCTTAATACTCTTTTGAGCATCAAAAATCTCAATTATCCTTGGTAGACCTGTAGTAACGTTCATTTCAGCAACACCAGCAAAGTGAAAAGTATTAAGGGTCATCTGAGTTCCAGGTTCTCCAATACTTTGAGCGCTGACCAGGCCCACACACTCGCCCGGTTCAATTGCTGCTTGATTAACTGAAGCTAAAGTCATTTCCATAATGGAAGAAAGATTTTTATCTGATACATTATCAGGCATAATCTGTTCCAACTTATCCAAAACTGGCTTAGGTATTTTTCCACTATAACTGCGGATTTTTTTGAGATGTTCTTTTTTCATCCTTGAGTAACCTCTTTCACTATACCTTCAACATGAATTGTTCCACTAGTAGTTTTTGAAACGTCTAAGCCGTCTTCTCCATAAGAAAACTGGACAATTCTTCCGCTAGCATCACGTACAGTACCGTCATATTCAACTTTTAAATCTTGCATTGCATTTGAAAGTCTTCTATAAAGATAACCTGATTTAGGAGTTCTTAAAGCTGTATCCATTAAAGCATCCCTTCCAGTCATTGCACCAAAGAAAAACTCAAAAGGAGCCAAACCAGTCTTAAAATTATTACGAATAAAACCATGGGCTTTGGGACTCAAATCATTTTCTTTGAAATAAGGTAAGGTTCTACCTTTATATCCCTTTTCAATTCTCTTTCCTCTTAACGCCTGCTGACCAACAATAGCTGTCATTTGAGCAATGTTCAAAGGATTACCACGAGAACCACACCTAGCCATTATAAGGGCATTACTCTTTGTAACTTGTTTCATAGCTACATCTCCACTTTTGTTTCTTGCTTTGTTTAATACTTCCAAAATCTTTACTTCCAAAGTTTCTTGTTTACTTCTACCTGGAAGACTCTGTAAAGTACCAGCATAATATTGATCAATTATTTTTGCTACTTCTTCTACAGATTTGTCAACAATAATTTGTATTTCTTCTTCTGCCACCTTAGATAAATCCATATCACCTAAACCAATTGAAAAACCCCTTCTGGCAAGAACCACAATTCCTAATTTAGAAATTTTTCCTAAAAGTTCAGCTGTAAATGCTGACCCATATTTTTCGAAAATATTTCTTAACATTAAACCAGATTCTTGACCCAAATTTGCCTTGTCCATAACCCCTGAAACTAATTTACCTTTAGATATTTTAACAGTAGTTCCTGCTCTATCCCTTCCAACAAATGAAAAATCTTTAGGTAGCAAAACTGAAAAAATTTCTTTTCCATCAATTTTATCTTTACTAGGTAAACTTGAAAAGTCTTCAACACCGGTTGTATGTAAAATATTAATTGCTTCTTCTCTACCGAATACTAATTCTTTAGTTAACAAATAATTACCAGTAATAGCATCGTGGATACATCCAACTACACTCAGTCCATCTCTTGGACTAATAAGTTGAGTCTCAACCAACATTAAAATCTCTGCTTCAGATCTAGCCTCTTCAGTCTGAGGAATATGTAAGTTCATTTCGTCACCATCAAAATCTGCGTTATACGGATTACAAACTGCTGGGTTTAACCGAAAAGTTCTACCTGGCAAAACTTTAACTTTATGACACATCATACTCATCCTATGCAAACTTGGTTGCCTGTTGAATAAAGTAATATCACCGTCAATCAAATGGCGTTCAACAACATATCCCGTATCAAATTCTTCCATAATCTCTTCCTGAGTTTCTGGAGTAATAGCTTTCCTTTTTCCATCTGGTTTCAATAAATAATTTGCACCAGGATATTTCTTGGGACCATTTTCAACATATTTTTTCAAATATGTTTTATTCCATTCAGTAACTCTTTCTGGTACCGTTAAATGCATAGCCATGCTCAATGGAATTCCTACTTCATTCAAAGCAATTAAAGGATCTGGGCTAATAACAGTTCTAGCTGAAAAATCAGTCCTCTTACCAGCTAAATTATGTCTAAAACGACCTTCTTTACTGCTAAGTCTTGATGAAATTGTCTTTAAAATCTGTCCGCCTCTATGTCTAGCAGGTGGCAGTTGAGCGATTGCATTATCAAAAAATGTAGTTATGTGATATTGTAACAAATCCCATAAATCTTCAATTATTACTTCAGGAGCACCTGCATTAATATTTTCAAAGAGTCTTTGATTAATCCTTACGATATCTCCCAATTTATGAGTTAAATCATCTTCACTTCTTTCACCTGATTCAAGCGTAATACTAGGCCTCATAGTTACTGGAGGTATTTGCATCACAGTTAGAATCATCCATTCAGGTCTGAATTTTTTTTCAACAAAACCAAAAAGAGCAAGATCACCAGCTGGAATTTTTTCCAAACGAGCTCTTACTTCAATTGGACTTAAACGGATGTCCCCTTCAAAATAATTATAAGGTTTTTCTAAACGAATTTTTTCCTGCTTAGTTTCACAGTGAGGACATTTCATCTTAATCTTATACTTAGCAACAATTTCTTTAATTTTTCTACGACGAGATTCAAAACCTTCTTCTTCTCCTAATTTATTTAATAAAGAAATATATCGTTTTAAACTTTCTTCAGGGATTAAAACTCTTCCACATGAACGACAGCTGCTTCTTAGTAAATCTAAAATATGTCGCACAAATTTAATATGAACAACTGGACGGGCCAATTCAATATAACCAAAGTGACCAGGACACTCCTTCAATCGCTGACCACACATTTTACAACGTAATCCAGGGTCAATTACTCCAAGACGTAAATCCATCAAACCACCGTCTACTGGATATCCTTCCCTATCATACAGTTCTGGAGTAACAACTTTCGCTGCCGCAGAATCTGTTATCATCTGTGGAGAGAAAACACTAAAACTTATACTGTTTACTTTTTTATGAACGTCTTGCATGTTATTACCTTATTATATTTTTTTATTTGTTTTTTGTGTTTTTTGCTTTTAATATTTATTTTTAATATTTGTTTTTCAAATTCAATTGTGCATATATTCCTAAACTGCGAATCTCATCAAGCATTAATTTAAATGCATAACTCATCTCAACATTAGACATTTGAGAATTCTCACCAAACAGATGGCTAATTGCTCTTCCATTTCTTCTAAAATCATAATAACCCATCATTCCACTTTGATCACAAACAGGTACAACTGCTTTATCAGCGTTAAATCTTTCTTTCAACAATAATGATGCACCATGTGCAATTAGAGTGTCCTTCTCCATCTCTCCTAAACGAAGTCCACCTTCTTTAGCCTTACCTTCAGTCGGCTGTCGTGTTAGTAATTGGATTGGCCCTCTTGCTCTGGATTGCATTTTGTTAGCTACCATGTGTCTCAAACGAAGATAATACATATTTCCAATGTAAATCTTAGCTAACATTTTTTTTCCGGTTCTTCCATCATAAAATGATTCCAGACCATCTTCTCTAAATCCTAATTCATGAAGCTCATTTCTTAAAACATCTTGAGTTTCCGCTTCAAACAAAGTTCCATCAACATATCTACCACCTAAAGCTGCTACTTTTCCACCTATAATCTCCATTAAATGTGAAACTGTCATACGTGAACTAATTCCATGCGGAGTGAAAATCAAATCAGGAATTACTCCTGTTTCTGAAAAAGGAATGTCTGCTTGCGGAATTAATATCCCAGTTACTCCTTTTTGCCCGTGCCTAGACGTGAATTTATCTCCAATTTCAGGAATTCTTTCTTCACGCATCCGAACTTGAACTAATCTATGACCCTCAGTATTTTCTGTTATTACAACAAAATCAGCAACTCCCCTCTCTCCATGTTTAAGAGATACCGAACTTTCACGTCTTACAGCTGCCGATAAATTATATTCATCTAAACTACTCAAAAAACGAGGTGGACTTGTACGACCAATTACAACATCTCCTTCATTCATCTTTCCTTCTGGATAAACAATACCGTCACCCTCTAAGAATCGATAATCATGTTCACTTCTATATCCTTTTACATCTTTATCTGGAACTGAAATCTCATCAATTAAACCACCTGAATAACGAATCTCTTCCGCACTAACTGGACGGAAATAAGTACTACGAGCCAAACCTCTCTGTACAGAAGACTTATTCAAAATAACACCATCTTCCATGTTATAACCATCGTAACACATAACTGCAACGACCATGTTTTGTCCAGATGGATGTTCTTCGTAGCCAGCTAAATCATGGACATTAGTTTTTACCAAAGGAATTTGAGGATAATGTAAAACATTAGCATCCATGTCCATCCTAATTAAATAATTAGAAGCATAAAAACCCAATGATTGTTTCTGGTTCTTACTACCAATGATTAACCTTGAACTTTGATTATAATTACCAAAAGGAACTAAAGCAGTTGTTATTCCAGAAATTGATCCCGGTGTAATTTCAAGATGTGTATGATCTTCAGTTAAGTTTTCTTCATGAAAAGCAATTAAAGTATTTTCTTCTTCAGCAGCATCTAAATATTCAATAACCCCTTGACGTACAAGATCAAACCAAGAAATTTCTCCTGCAGATATTTGTTCAAGTTGTTTTGCCGTTAGTAAAGATTTACCATCCCTAACAACAATAAGCGGACGTCGTGCTCTTCCTTCATCACCAAAGATATAAACTTCTTTTTCATCAGCATAAACATTAACATCACCAGGAATCAATCCCTGTCTTCTTTGATCTTTTAATTCCTGTTGAAATGCAAAAGGATCATCTATTTTACCTATATATTTAGAATTTAAGTATACTTCAGCCATCATGATTCCTCCCGTACTCCCAATGCTCTGACTTTGGTCAATAAATCTTCTTCATCAACCCTTTTAGATAATGAACATAACATTGCTAAATTTTTTCGTAAACCAATATTAGTTCCCTCTGGTGTTTCAATGGGACATAATCTTCCAAGATGAGTACAATGTAAAGCTCTTGCTTCAAAATTTTCTTGACTAGTTGTTAATGGACTTACAACTCTTTGTAAATGAGAAACCATCGATAAGAAATTTGATCTATCCATTCTTTGTGATACTCCCTGACGACCACCAACCCATTCACCTGTCGCCATAGAAGAATATAAACGAGAAGTAAGTAACTTATCTCTAATAATAACTCTAATTGAAGGTAATTTTCCTCGTTTAATAATTCTCTGAAAATTGTATAGTATGTCTCCAACAAGAACTTTAAAATTCACACGAAATAAATCTAATAAAAGATCTCCACTCATTCTTAACCTCTTATTCATATAATGATCTTTGTCGTCTGTTAATCTGTCTCCCCTCTCTGCATCAATAAATCTTTTTAACATCTTACATAAGTTCTTTGCTTTACCTAACCGGTCTTTCGAATCAATACCAACATTAGGCAGTAAATACTTATCTAAAATTTCTCTAGTTCTATCAACCCTTACTTCTCTAATTTGAGTTATACCTATTCTCTTTGCGATATAATCAACTGCTTCTTCCTGACTTTTCAAGTCAACAAATTCTAATAAATTAATAATTAGTTCCTCGTAAGTTTTATCTGTAGAGATTGCTTTCATTATCTCTTCATCTTTAACCATGCCAAGTGCCTTTAAGATAACAACTATAGGCATTTGCTTAACTCTGGTAAAACTCATATAATATAATCCGTCTTTTTTATGCTCAAAGTTGTGCGGAATCTTAAAAGAACCTCGAGATGCAAAGACTCTACCCACAAATTCCCCTGTCTTTTTTTTCTCCACAGCAAACATATTCGCTGCCAAATCCTCTACATTAACAATAATTCTTTCAGTACCATTGACTATGAAATAACCACCGGGATCAGTAGCGTCTTCACCTTTCTTGATTAAATCCTCTCTACTTAAAGGAGACAAGTTACAATTTTTACTTTTAAGCATAATTGGCATTTTACCAACTTCAGCTACAAAATTTTCTCTCTGTACGTCATTAATGTAAGTGCTTACTTCCAAAAATATAGGTGCATGGTACGACAATTTTCGTAATCTTGCTTCCATTGGAAAAATGGGTCTTTTACTACCATCAGCTTCAGTGATTTCCGGTCTACCGACGGTAATTCTGCCAAACCTAATTTTAAATTTTTCAATGTTATGAGGAATGATTGTTGGTTCAGCTTCTTTGTTTTCCTCAATAACTTCCTGCAAACCATTTTCAATAAAATGATCAAATGATTGAATATTACTCTCTACAAAATTCTGTTCCTCAAAATACTTATTAATTAAAAGAGATTTATTCATCAACAACCACCCTATAATATGACGTTTCGTCAGAAGTTTGACTTTTTCTTTCTATCTTTATAACATCTCCAGATTTTGCTTGGAAAGAAACGATAGCTGGATCATCTTTCAATATCCTTGGTAACTGAAAAGCAGAGACATTGTATTCTTTTAGTACTTTTTCCTTAGCAGCTTCATTAAGCTTACTGTGCTTAGGCACCAAGTGATGTTCCATTTTTTTGATTGTAAGTGGGCCGGACGAGACATTCACACCCTCGCAAAGCGAAGATAATTTGAACTCGCGACCGCCTGATTGCTTTGTTGATCCGAAGACCAAACCCAACTTAAAAGTCAGGCGCTCTACCAAGCTAAGCTACCGGCCCATGCGCTTTCGCGCAACGCCCTGGCCGATATCGGAAGTTGCCTTCCGGAACCGTCCAGTGCTGACGCCCTGGCCGGGACATTCATGAGCGTGAATTCCACCACCCTTTTGAACCCGGGTCGAAGCCTTTCGATAGTTAGCGCCATCCAGTTAATATCTGAGTTTCGCCAGCCCCGACAGGGCTTCATGCTAGACCGGACTACACTACCAGGGCATTATCTTAAGATATACTTAAGATCGCAGAGCTACTACTAAAATTTATCATTTTTAGAAGCGCCCCTGCCATTTAATTCACAAAACTGTGATTTATTTATAAAGGTTTTGGGAGCTTTTGATTTTTTCAATTATTTGAGATTAAAATCCCCTCTCCCGGACTTTCTCCTCACCATTAGATTCCCTAATGACAAAATTTGAACCGGGGATCTCTCCGTCACCGCTGACTGCATTTCATTCTTGGGAAATTCCCACGTCATACAGTTTCTACAGCGGAGCGTTCTAGCCAAGCTAAACTAAGAGGGGTCACCAATCGAAAAATTCTTCTTTTTATTAATATGTCGGTATTTAGTCGGGTAAAATAAGTGTTTAAAGCAAGATTATACATTAGAGATAACAAAAAACATATAAAGGACAAGATTATTCTTTAGTACAGTTTAAAGAGGTGATAGTAAAAAATGGCAAAAAAAAAGAAGAACAACGCAGCGCTATTAGGTAGTTGGTCGTTTCTTGTGGGAGTTATTCTAGCAGTTTTGTTAGGATTAGGTTTTACTCCACAATATCAGGGAACAATGTTATGGATCGTCTTCCTTCTAGGTATCGTTGTAGGATTGCTGAATATAACACATGATGAAGTTGGTGCTTTTCTTACCAGCGGAACAATTTTAGTGTTAGTCAGCTTTTTAGGAGTACAAGTAGGAGTTTTCTCTGGAGTAGCACCGGCAATTAGCAACGTGCTTAAGGGAATTTTAACCTTGTTTGTACCGGCTACAATTATTGTGGCTCTTAAGTCAGTATTCGTTTTAGCACGAAACTGATTTTTTTTATTTTTTTTTTATTTTTACAACACTGTTTTTTTTGATAATCTACTATTCATTTCCAAAATAATTATAAAGAGAATATTTTTCTTCTAGGTTATGCGTGGGTAGTATAGCGGTTAGTATACGGCGTTGCCATTGGTTTGATTTTATCTACCAAGCTAAAACGCTGTGACCCGGGTTCAATTCCCGGCCCGCGCATTCATTCTTATATTCGGAATCACTAAAAAAGATCAAACCATATATAACATATACAATTCCAAAACATTCATAAATAGAATATCTACAATCAGGATGTGGAAAGAAAACAATTTGTAAAACAGTTGAAAAATTCGATTGGTTATATTTCTAGATACCACCAACAATTCTTAGATAGCCCTGAAACACGTCTACAAGGTGCTGATTTAATGTCAAGCTTTCCACGTATTGCTTTTGATTTGGGGTTTTATGTCGGCAAGACCGAACTAATAATTAGTGCAAGAGCTATCTATCCAGCAATTGAACCCAGTAAAGATTGTACAATAACAACTTTAGAAAAAGACGGTGAGTCATTCATCTCAGAAAATATTACTTACCATAAAACAGAAGATGAAGTGAATTGGCAGAAATGGAGATTAGATGGCATTTTAACTGGATGCTTTCAAAAAAAGCGTTTTCCAACTTACCAAGACTCAATTTTACGTGAACTTAACACCAACCTTGCATATAATTACAGTAATGTGAATTCTCCATTAGGATCAAAATCATCCATCTCATTACCAGAACAAATAATCCCATTTAAAATAATAGATCGGCAACTTCTAACACACAATGAAGATTTCAGATTTAAGTATATCGTAGAATGCATCGAAACTAAAGTCTTATTAGAAGAAATAGTTAATTGATTTTTAATTAACTAAACAATAAATAAATAAAATATTTAATTAACTTCTCGGTTCATCTTTAACTACAGCTTTAATTCTTCTAACTCCTGCAGCAGAACTTTGCTCTTTAACAATTCTAAAATGGCCAATTTCTTTTGTATTATTAACGTGAGGACCACCACAGAACTCTTTAGAATAATCGCCGATAAAATAAACACTTACTTTATCTGGATATTTTGCACCAAATTCTTTTTCTGCTCCTAACTTTTCAGCTTCTTTTAACAGCAATTCTTTACGCACAACATCCATACCTGCTTTAATTACTCTATTAACTTCATCCTCAACTTTCTGCTTTTCTTCATCCGTTAGCTTTCTATCAAAACTAAAATCAAATCTCAATCTTTCTGGAGTAATATTGCTTCCCCTTTGCTTAATTTTTGAGTCAAGAACTTTTCTTAACGCTTCATTTAACAGATGAGTTGCAGTATGTAATTTAGTAGTTTCTGGAGATAAGTCTGCCAATCCACCCTTAAACTTTTTTTCAGCACCCTTCTTTGACAATTTCTTGTGTTCCTCATATTCTTTAAAGAAACCTTCCACATCAACTTTAATTTTCTTTTCGTCAGCCATCTCTTCAGTCATTTCAAGAGGGAAACCATATGATTGAAATAATAAAAATGCGCCTTTACCATCAATATCGCCTTTTTCTGCCATCTTAGAAAATTCTCTAAGACCCTTTTCCAAAGTTCTTTCAAACTTTTCTTCTTCTTTCTTTAGTTCATCCACAATAAACTTCTTTTTTTGTTGTAAAATAGGATATTCATCTTTATACATTTTAATAATCACGTCAACTACCTGCAAACAAAAATTTTCTGGCATTCCTACTTTCTTACCATGGCGAATCGTTCTTCTAATATATCTACGTAAAATATAACCTTGATCCACATTACTAGGAGCTACACCCCTCTCATCTCCTAAAATAAACACTGAAGCACGTAAATGGTCAGCCATAATTCTATAAGAAACAACATTTTTCTCGCTTTTTTTCTCTTTCGCTAATTCATTTAACTTTTCAAAAATAGGTTGAAATAATTCAGTTGCAAAAACATTATCCTTTCCCTGCAAAACCATAACAACCCTCTCTACTCCTAATCCCGTATCAACATTCTTCTGTTTTAAAGGAGAATAACTCCCGTCAGAATTCTTATTATACTCCATAAATACGTCATTCCAGATTTCTACCCATATTTCATTATTTGGATCAAATTTTTTGGGTGCTGGTTTTTCTCCAGTCCAATAAAACATCTCAGTATCAGGTCCGCATGGTCCGCTTTCACCTACAGGACCCCACCAGTTATCTTTCTTTCCAAGAAATGCAATCCTATCTTTTGGAATTCCTAATTTTAACCACATCTGTGCTGATTCTTCATCTTTCGCACAGTTTTTATCTCCCTTAAAACAGCTAACCGCTAATTTTTCAATTGGTAAATTTAATTCTTTAGTTAAAAATTCAAAACTCCATTCAATTGCTTCTTTCTTAAAATAATTTCCAAAACTCCAGTTACCTGCCATCTCAAAGAATGTGGTGTGGGTTGCATCACCCACCTCATCTATATCCTGAGTACGCATACATTTCTGGATGTTTGCTAATCTCTTTCCTTTAGGATGTTTTTGACCTGCCAAATATTTAACAAGAGGATGCATTCCAGCATTTGTAAATAATACAGTAGGATCATTTTCAGGTATTAACGGTTCAGAAGGAATAATAGTGTGGCCTTTCTTTTTAAAAAAATCTAAATACTTCTTTTTAAGCTGTTTAGCAGTCCATTTCGTTGACATAACACCTCTTTTTTCTTAGAGTTTTTAATAATTTCGGGAAAAGACTTTTAAAATATTCATACAAAATTTATAAAATGAGATATTATATATGTACAAGCGTTGATAATTTTGAAGAAACTATTGCTGATGGAGCATTAAAATCTGATCTAGCTAAAGGGTTAGTTTCAGATCAGGAACTAGAACTGATGGAACCGCGTCAGCAGGATAGAGCTAAATATTTAGTTCTTTTAAATAATGAAAGAATTGGATATGGCAACCGTGGAAATGACCCAAGGTTGTGTTTCGAGTTAGAAGAAAAACCAAATCGGATGTATGGTTTGATGATTCAACAAGTAAGTTTAGATTCATTAATAGAAATTGGTTACAAGCCAAAAGTGCAAGATGAATTGAACAGAGCAATTGTGGGAACTCAATTTGCAGATTTACCGCAAAGAAGTATAAATAATTTACAAAAATAAAAAAAAGAGATCTAGGTAAATTTTAAATACTCAACAAAGACATAATTTTCATGCGAGCTTCTCTTTTAGCAATTCTCTTAAGTTTATTGCCAGTAACATCCTATGCTGCTCCCCCTTCTGAAATTCAATGCAGAGTTGTTAAAGATGGAGTTGAAGAAAAATATTGTCCATCAATTAAATTAAGAAAAAAAGTAAAAGGTTTGGAGAAAAAGTTAGCAGATTTAGAAGAAAAGGGAAGAGTTGTAGAAAAAAGATTAGATGATGTACAATTAACCAAAGTGATAACTTCAACTGACTCTCTAGAACTAAAAGGACAAGTTGGATATTCATGGAAAGAAAAAGCATATTTAGGTTTTCTTGCAGGGTTCAAATATAATCAGTTAGGAGTTTCGCTTGCTTTCAATAAAGAAAGAATTAAAGAAAAGGGTGAAGATGAAATTGACATTTCAGGATTTAGAATTGTCGGAGATACAACTGAAGAAAAAAATCATATTTGGTTTAACATTAGCGGAACACCAAATTGGCTAACATACAGAAATGGAAATTTTGGAATTGAAGGTGCGTTGCAGCTCTCAGCCGGCGCAGAGTTATTAATAAAAAAATTAAATCCAGAAGACAGTGATGCAAAGTTAACAACTGAGTTTAAATTTAATCCTTTTTTAGGAGGTGGAGTTAGAATTGATGCAATTTATCAAATTGGTGGAACCTTACCTGTTTTAAAAGACATTAAACTGGGTACTTCTGTAGTTTGGCAATATTGGAACATGGAATTTACTGGTAAGGAAGAAGGAAATGCTAACTTCCTAAGCGGACATTTAGTTTTATCATATATTTTAGATTAGTTTGTTTTGTTTTTTGACGTCATCGTTCAAAAATTCTCTCTTAACTTGTAATAACCATCTTCCCAATATAACCGCAATTACCAGGCCTATTATTCTTCCTCTTAAAATAACTAACACTAAAGCAGGCCATGCAATATAATATCCCCACTTCTTTCTTTTTAACAAACCGTAAGCGGCAGCTGCATAAACCATAACAACCAAGAAATCTGCAATTGCAAAGTAATATCTTGCAGAATCAGTTAAATTAGGGAGCATATCAGCTACAAAATCAGGAGCCCAAAATAGGGTAATAACTCCAATTAACGATAGTAACGCTAAAAGATTAAATCCTATGTTTAACCAACTAATCTTATCAGAGAACTCATCTTTATTTTTTTTGTTATTTACGTTATTATTATTTTTACTACTTTCACCATTTATTTTCATTCTTTGGTACAGATAATTAAATTATAAAAAACTTTTCATTGAGCCAAAGGATTCAAAACTTCTTTCCCTCTCAAATCAAATTTACCAGTCTTGCCTATTTTAACTTCCACTATTTGCCCTAATTCATATTCACCATCTAAAATGACAGGTTTATAGCAATAATTTCTGCCAATCCATTGCTGTTTACCTTCAACCACATGTCCTTTCTCATCAATTATAATTTCACCACGCCACTCTTTCCAACGTTCATTTTGTAATGTAGAAATATTATGAAATATGTCAGTAATAACACGAGACCTTTGTTTTACAACTTCTCCTTGTAATGGTTGCAATTTAGCAGCTTCAGTTTCCGGTCTTGGCCAGAATCTAGAAATGTTACATGAATCTGGTTGAACTCTTCTTAAAGCTTGTAAAGTTCCCCAGAAATGATCTTCTGTTTCTGTAGGATAACCAACTATTATATCAGTCATAATATTTATCTCAGCAAATTTTTCTCTAACCTGATCAATTATGTCCCTAAATTGTTGAACTGTATACCGTCTTTTCATCTGTTCCAAAGTATGGTTGTGACCTGCTTGCAAAGGAATATGTAAAAACTTGAATATTTTTGGATTTTCCATTACTTCTAATAATTCATTCCCAATCTTTGGCCAATGGTCTGGATTTCCCATACCAATTCTTAATTTAAATTCATAAGGTAGTGCTATGATTTTCTGTAATAACTCAGGAAGATTAGTTTGAATATCAAAACCATAACAAAAAGTATCTTGTGAAGTTAACCAAATCTCTTTTACACCATCTTCCAAAGCCGTTTTCGCTTCCTGTAATATTTCATCAATAGAATAAGATTTTAAATTAAATCTAGCAGATTTTGTTTTACAAAAAGTGCAGGCACCCAAACAACCAACATTAATTGGTATCACGCCAATAACAGGATTTTTTCTAATTCTAGGCAGATTTAAAGGAGGAACTTCACCGTGTTCTAATAGATGTACAACGTTGTCATTCAACGCTTCTTCTACAACCTCAACTATTTTATGAAATTGTCTTGTTCCTAATAATGAATAAGCTTGTATTACTGGATTCAACGGATCTGATTGAGGGATACATCCCGCAATAATAATTGTCTTATAAGGATGTTCAACTTTAATCTTTTCAAGATTTCTAAAGAAAGCAGATTCAGACGGACCTTTAACTGTACAAGTGTTAAAGATAACAATATCGGCATCTTCAACCTCTTTCACATGATTAAATTGCGCTTCTTTCAATAATCCAGCCATCTGTTCTGAATCTGAAAAATTATGAGTACAGCCAGTTGTAATGATAGTAAATGATGTCATTAAAAAAAAATTAATGTTGAGTTTTTATAAAATTATAGATTAAATTATTGTTTTTAGCTAAATATTACATTTTAGCTAATTTTATATAAATCAAATATAAAAGGTAAAGATGGAAGAAGTAAATATCATAAAACCAAAACTACATGTTTTTATCTGTGTTAACGACAGAACGATAAAAGAAAGTAACTGTAAACCAAGTTGTGGACCAAAAATAAAAGAAAATACAGTTGATGAGATTAAACAATGGATTAGAAGTCTTGGACTTACATCTCAAGTATACTGTACTAAGACAAGTTGTCTGGGTTTCTGCAACAATGAAGGTGGAGTTATGGCTATTTATCCAGAAGGTAAATTCATTAAAGGAATAAATAATGTTAATGAGATTAAAAAAATCATCTCAGAAGAAATAAATAAATTTTAATAATCTAATTAATTTCAGATCTAAAAATACTGTCAACCAATTCTTTAGAACTCAACCCCTTACTAACTATCTTTATATTTCCACCATTAAAATCATCTCCATCAACCATTACTTCAGCAGGCATTGGACGTAAATTATAAACACTACCCATAGAATAACAATAAGCACCCGCATTTAAAATGGCTAAAATATCTCCTTCTCTTACTTCTGATAATTCTCTGTCAACAGCGAAACAATCACCACTCTCACAGATATTTCCTACAACATCGTATACTTGCTTTTCACCATCAATATTACTTAAATTCAAAATATGATGATAAGCTCCGTAAAACATAGGTCTGATTAATTGTGGAAACCCTGAATTTACACCAACTATTTTTTTCCCTCCAGCATTTTTTAATGTTGTTACTTTAACTAATAGGACACCAGATTCTGCAACAAGAAATTTTCCTGGCTCAAAATATAAATTTAATTCTTTTCCATAATTTTGTGAAACTTCTTCCATTAATTTTGTGGTCTCATTTCCAAATTCAGAATAATCTATTCTCTGTTCATCAGGAAGATAAGGTGCTTTGAATCCCCCACCAAAATCTACAAATTCTAAATCAGGAAATATTTTCCTATCAACCAGAGTTATTAATTTCTTCATTCCAAGCATCATCTGTACAGCTTCAGGAATTCCAGAACCAGTATGTTCATGTAATCCAATTACTTTCAAATTATGTTTTTCAACTATTCTTTTAGCTTCTTCCACTTTCCTCATAGAAATGCCAAATTTAGATGCTTCACCACCTGTTTGAACTTTCACATTTTCACCTGCTTCAATACCAGGATTAAATCGTAAACAGATATTACTTCCAGGATAAGTGGCACCATATTTTTCTAATCTTAAAAGTGAACCGATATTAAACAAAACTCCAAGTGAATGAACTTCGTGCATCTCTTCATCCGTTATCTTATTGGCTGTAAACAAAATTCTTTCTTTAGAAAAACCACAACGTAAAGCTAGATGTACATCTCCTGGACTTACTGCATCAATATTTGCTCCCTCTTTTTCTAACAAACGTAAAATTGCTGGATTGAAATTAGCTTTCATCGCATAAAATAATTTTAATCTAGTATAAGGAATTTTTCCAATTAATTCGCGATATCTATTTCTGATAATATCTGCATCGTAGACATAAAGCGGAGTCTCAAATCTATTCGAAAGTTCTAATAAACGATTTTGTTGTATATTTATCATTTTAATCAAAACACATACCACCCAAGTTTTATTTTTTTCTAAAAAAAATTAAAAAATTTAAAAAAACACTAGACTATTACATTATCAAGCTGCATAACGTTTCTCAGACTCAATTAAAGGCTTTTCAATCAAAGTTCCACCACTTATCCTTCCAGGAGAAGTGATTTGAATTTCTCCAGCAAAATCATAAACGCGAGAATCTAATACCTTCTCTCCACTCCTTGATATTGCTTCCTCACGAGACATGCTTTGATAAACACCCTCTTTAGGACCATCAGGACTTCTCCAGAAACCACCAGTGTCTTTCCAATAAATAATTCTATTTAAATCATAAACTTGTGCAATCTGCACTAAAGTTAAATCAGATGAGCCTCTTCCTGTACACATAACTTCACCCTCTGGAGTTCTCACACCAAAACCAGGTACAACGATTACATTTGCATCATATTCTCTTCTAAACTCTCTTGAAGAAATAATATCTGGAGTTGCATATAGAAAATTTCCATCATTAACCCCTAGTAAAGGATAATCACATCCATGTTCCATTGCAACAGCATTAATATTTAAATCATGCAAAGCTGTAACTAAATTATCAACGGACCTCATTTCCGGATGAACTAAACGTGTAGCAACTTCATGATTGTTGAATATTTCTGTGTACTGATTTATTTCGCCCCTCAATGAATCATCTAAAGCATTTCTTAATATAGAATCATCAATCCCAGTTCTTGTAGAATATCTTCTTGAAATTGCATCAATAGTTCTGTCGGTTTCCCCTTTTACAGCAGAAACTACAAAGTAGATCTGATTACTTTTTTCCAATAATGGTTCTATCATATTTGCAACAGACACATATGAATCATGTGATGCAAATACTGAACTCCCTGCTTTAATGCCAATCGCTGCCATAATCAACAGATAATACAACCAACAATATTAACTTAATGTTATTATAATAACAAAAAATTTATAAACTTGTTATCTTAATAAACAAATTAACAAATATACAAATAATAAACAAATAAAATGGCTACCATCAGTACAATTGTTAAAAAAATAATAAACTCCAAACCTTTACTATACGAATCTTTAGCGCATGAAATTGCAAATATTGCTAATTTAGCTGCACACATCCAGCCTGAAGTTGAATCTGAATTAGGTGAAAAAGTAAAGTTACCAGCAATTATTATGGCAATTAGAAGATACGGAGAAAAAATTCAAGCTAAAGAAAATGAAAAAATACCATTTAAATTTAATTCTGAAATAATAATGAAGACTGGATTAAGTGACATTACTTTTGTGAAATCTCCACCACTACTAAACAAACTTAAAAAAATATATGACCTAGTCGATTATGATAAAGGAGAAACATTAAATGTAATTCAGGGAAATTATGAAATTACAATTGTTGTTAGTGAAAAATATTCAAAAAAAATATTACATCTATTGAAAGATGAAAAATTAATTAATGTAGAAAATGGATTGGTAAGCCTTGCAATGAGTTTTTCTAAAGACTTTCTTTACACCCCTGGAATTATAGCTAAAGTCACAAGAAGGTTAAATTGGGAGAATGTAAATATCTTTGAAAATATATCTACTATGACTGAAATAATTTTTATTGTGAATAAACATGATTCAATCAGAGCTTTTAATTCGTTGCAAAGATTAATTGAAGAAAATTAAATAGATACAATGACAAAATTAAACTACAACCCTAACCTTTCAAGAATCTTATCAGAATCAAATTTCTCTAAGTCTTTGTATTCTTGACCAACTCCTAGAAATAAAATAGGCTTTTTGATTGTATAAGCAATTGAAAGCGGTGCTCCACCTTTCTCATCAACATCAGCTTTAGTAAGTATTGCAGCATCTAAATCAACTAACTCATTAAACTTTCTTGCCTGTTCAACACAATCATTTCCTGTAATACTTTCACCAACAAAAACCTTCATGTCTGGGTTTGTAACTCTTATTACTTTTTCCAATTCCGCCATTAAATTAGTATTAGAATGCAATCTACCAGCAGTATCAATTAGCACAACATCAATATCATGCTTTTCAGCATATTTAACTGCATCATAAGCTACAGCTGCAGCATCACTCCCATAATCGTGTTTAATCATTCTTATCTTTAATTTATCTGCATGTTCCTGCAATTGCTGAATTGCAGCCGCTCTAAATGTATCACATGCCGCAAATACAACTGACTTTTTGTTCTCCTGCAAATAATTTGCTAACTTAGCTATAGATGTAGTTTTTCCAGCCCCATTTATTCCAAACACTGCAACAACATATGGTTTTTTCTGATTTATATTACTTATAATATCAATTTTTTCCTGCTGTAAAACTTCCTGCATTGTTCTCTTTAATGTATCTTGAATTTTCTTTAAAACATCTCTAGGAAGCGGTTTATCCACCAATTCTTTTTCTAAATCCTCTTTTATTTTATCTATAACTTCCACAGACACATTATTTTCCAATAACGCCAATTCTAAATCCCAGAATAAAGAATCAAACTTTTCAGCAGATATTTTTTTAGTAGTAAAAGATTCAGTTATTTTTCCAAAGAAACCTTTCTTTTCAGGTTCTTCCTTATTTATTTCCTCTTGCTTTTCTTCTTCTGATTCTTTTTTTTCTTTTGGTAATTTTTCTTTTGTTTCTTTTTTGTCTTCTACTAACTTTTTTTTAGGTTCTTTTACCTTGTCTTTTTCCTTCTCAACAGATTTTTCTTCTTTCTCCTTTGTATCTTTTTCTTCTACTTTTTTTTCCTTATCTTCACCCTCAATCTCTCCCTCATCTTCATCCTTCCCAAAAAATGATTTTATCTTTCCAAAAATACCTTTAGATTCTTTTTCCTTTTCCTCTTTTCTTTCTTCCTCTGAAATCTTCTTTTTCACCTCTTCAAGAATCTTTTTAGAATTAACATCAGTTTCTTCCTTCTCAGATTTACTTTTATCTTCAACCCTTTCCTCTTTTAACTTGATTTCATCCAGTTCTTCTTTCTTTTCTTCTTTTAATTTATCTCCATCAAAAGCAGCTTTAGTCTGTTCAACCAAATCACTTGGAGTTAGTAATTCTTCTTCTGGCTCTTCAGATTTCTCCTCAGGTTCTTCAAGAGTTGTTTCTGGTTCTTCAATAATTTCTTCAACTTCTTTGGACTCTTCTTTAGTGTCTTCAACATCCTCTTTTTCTTCAATTTTCTCTTTATCATCAACTACGTCATCAGAAACAACACCAACATCTTTTTTATCTTCATCTAATTCACTTTCATCTTCTTTCTCAGAATCTTCAGGTTCATCATCACTATCTTCATCTTCTTCATCATCTACAGTTTCTTTTTGAGAATCATCTTCTTCAGAGATCTGTTCATCAACCTCAGAATCTTTTTCTTTACTGTCTTCGGTTTTCTCATCAACTTCAGCCTCAAGAACTTCTTCAACGGGTGCTTCCTCTGCAGGAGCTTCACTAATTTCTTCTGGAAGAATTTCTTCTGCTTCTTCCTCAGCTTTGCTAGAAAAAATATTCAAAGCATCCTTCAACTTTTCTTTAAATCTACCAAACATTATAATACCTCAATTAAGATTCCATTTCTTGATATATCATCATTGCTTTATCATGTAAATCATGTAGCATCCCTTCTGCTTCAACTATTTTCTTTGCCGCTTCAGTTTGATGAGATTTTAATAAAGCAATAACATCTTCAACGGACTTTTCAACAATTGTATCAGCTCCTACGTTAACCAATAATTTCTTAGTATCTTGCAAGCTTGCTTTTACAAAAATCCCATTAGCAATTGGAGCAAGCATTTCTTTATTTACTTCTTCTTGTGCTAATGATTCTAAAGCATCAACTGAATTATCAATTTCCGCTCTCTGTACATGCAATTTTTCAACGTGTTGCTGGATTCTTTCCATATGTTCCTGCAACTGCTGGAACTCAACCATTTTTTCTTGCCAGTTCATAAAAAGTTACAAAAATGACCACTTTAAAAAGATTCCCTAAATTAACTAAAATTAAGCTCAAATTAGATTAAATCAAAATTAGTCTATAGAAGTTTCATCCACTAAATCAAATATGCCAGAATCATCTCTTTTTACTATAAAATCTAACCCGTGTTTTCCTATCAAAACTTTTTCTCTTCGATCTAAAAAAGTAGATATGCTTTCACCAACTTGGTTACAATAGAAAGCTTTTGCCATTGCATAATCTAATGAAATGATTCCCATCCAATCTTTATTCTCCTCATAATATCCTGGATATTTTGGAGGAATAGAATCAGTAAACAAAACTGGTGCGCCTGCTCTTCTAAAACGTTCTTCAGCAGTGATTCCATTTTTTTGACTTAAAACTGCATGTGTAGCACAAATATAAACTTCTGCTTCTCTAGACTGTAAATATTGAACCGGTCCAGGTTTATTATTTTCATATTCTCCAACTAAAGAAGAACCACTGTCAATAATATCATCTACTAAAATCACTTTTTTGTTCTTTACATCAGCAGGTAAATAAAATCTAGTTTCAGCTTCTCCATGACCAGTTCTTTTCTTATCTAAAACCAGATATTGCGTTCCTAATAATCCAGCAAGGTACTCAGCTCTTTTTGCTCCTCCAGCATCTGGAGAAATTACCATTACTCCTGGTCTTTCAGTTGCATATTCTTCTCGAAAACGGTGGCGATAATATCTCGCAAATTCTGGCACTGCACTTAATTCATCTAAAGGACCATCAAAATGTCCTTGTTCTTGTCGAGCATGTAAATCAAATGTAACTAACCTCTTCAATCGTTTCCCCATAGAAGCACTAATAAGATCAAAAATTAATTTTGCAGTGATTGGTACTCTCCCATCATCTTTTTTATCCTGTCTTTGATAAGGAATATAAGGCAAGTAAGCTGTTACAGAATTAACACCAGATCTCTTCAAAGCATCACCCATAATAAATAATTCAATTAAATCAAGGTTTTTATCATTAAACTTATGGAAAAGATGAACATCTTTTTCTCTAACATTCTCCTGGATTTGTACAAAAAATTCTCCATCTCTATGTTGTTTAATCTTTCTTTCAACACATCGAAGATTGTTTTTTTTAATATCTCTAATAATACAAGCTTCTTCTGCTGTTCTGTCCCTAAATTCTTTTTCAACTCTTTCTTGAAGCTTAACTTCTAAATGTTTATAGAATGAGAAAGAACTGCTATTTATCAACACGGCATTTGACAGAGAAGCAAGTTTACGCAAACGAAGTAGCTTCTGATAATCGCTCATCTGTTAAATAAAAAATTTCAATTTAAATTGATTGTGGGAGTATAAAATATGGTTTGTAACAACATTAAAGAACAATTATGAAAGAAAAAAGAAAATTGAAAAAAAATAACAAAAAATTATTCTTAACTTGTAGAAGTATCTGAATTATCTCCTGAATCACTTCCAGAATCAGAATCGCCAGCTTTTAGCTTATCAGGATCTGAACTTTCAGTATCTGAACTACCACTATCAACTGGAGCTGTGGAACCTGAATCACTACCTGAATCAGAACTACTATCGGCTGGTGGAGTTGCTGGAGCCGTGCTATCCGGTTGCGTTTGAGATGTATCACTTCCACTGTCAGGAGTCGAGGAGCCACTGTCTGGTGAGGTTGCAGGCGTGCTGCTATCTGGCTGTGTACCAGAATCATGAGAAGTACCATCATCCGGCTGTGTCGTATCTGGAATATCAGATGGATGACTATCCCCTGGAGGAGGTACATAATCATAACCTAAACAGACACACATTCCTTCTCTACAATCTGTTTTTTGATCCCCACACTCCTGTTGACAACCATCCTTACATTCACTTTCTTCGTGTTCAAAATAACATTTACATTCGTTATTCACACAGTCAGTTCTGCTAGCTCCTGGACACTTAATACTACAATCACCACAACTAGGACCTTTTGTACCACTGTCTACTTTCCCACATTGAGAATCATCTACAATCTTTACAGGAAATCCAGCACCTGGTGGACTGCTGCAAGAATCACGGCTTCTCCATCTATAAACTGGAGCATCATCTGCACCGGGTTCACTACAACAAACTTCAGAATAGCTAGGGACAGTTCCTGGAACACTAGTACCAGGAGTTTGATGACCTTCATCATCTTTGTCTACACACTTACAATACCCGCTGTTGTCGCATTTAAGCCATTGATCATCGCTACAATCTTCTGCTTTTCCATGGTCACCTGCTTCTTGAGAAATCTTGTTACATTCATCCCAATCTCTTCTTCCCTCACCAGTTAAACCAGCAGCGATACATTCTTCTGGAGCCTCAGCTTTGAATTGTATCTTTTGACATTTTCGCCAGTCATCTCTTCCCTCTCCAGTTAAACCAGCAGCTAAGCAATCGGGATGAGCTTCTGACTTAAACTTAATAGCTTCACACTTTTTCCAGTCATTTCTATTATCACCAGTTATTCCAGCATCTAAACAGTCTTTTGGAGCATCTAATCTAAATCTGATTGCATCACATTTCTTCCAATCATCTCTACCTTCACCTGTTAAACCTGCATCCAAACATTCTTTCGGAGAATCCATTTTAAATCTAATTGCTTCACACTTTTTCCAATCATTTCTGTTCTCTCCAGTAATGCCAGCATCTAAACATTCCTTTGGTGCATCAAGTTTAAACCGAATCAATTCACATTTTTTCCAGTCACTTCTTCCAGAACCATCTAAACCTGCATCTAAACATTCTTCAGGTGCATCAAGTTTAAACATATATCTTTCACACTCACGAAAATCTTTCAAACCAGCTTCGATACATTCTTCTGGTGCCTCTTGCTCAAACATAATAGCTTCACATGCTTTTCTAGCCTCATTTTCATTTTTAGGATCTATCTTTCCACTCTCTAAAGCAGCTAAACATTCAGGCGGAGCATGGATTTTAAACATAACTTTCATACATGCTTCCCTAGTTGTAGCTCCTTCCTTAACACATTCCATAGGAATATGTAAATCATGTTTTGCATCTCCATAGTTATCTTCTAAATCGTCCATTATATCCTGTAAATAATCTGGAAGTAAATCAATCGGGTCTTCAACTTCCTCCATTTTTTCACAAGCATCTTCATCCCCAGAGTCACATTTAGCAACTAAAGGAGCAATTATGTTACATTGCTTCGCAAATGGTTTTATTGAAATATCATCACATCTGCATTCACTTGGATTTTGAAAACATTCAGACATAATTTCCATAAATTCTTTCGCTTCTTTTTCTTGTTCTGCAGTTAATTTTCGATCTAAATCCCTTTTCCATTTAGGAGCATCATCTCCAGTTTTACAAACTTTAGAATATTCTAATGGATCTAAATCAGATAAAGTTTCACATAAGTCATTAATTTTTTTTGATATCTTGGCAGCTAGAGCAATCTTATCCTCCTGCTTAATATTATTATCAACTTCTTTCTTAACATCTTTCCAATCTTTGTCTTCTAATTTATCTTCAAATGACTTTAACACATCCTTTACTGCTTTACTACTTTCTCTTACCCTCTTTTCTATCTTAGGAGAAACTTCTTTTTGAATAATTTTGTTATATTTGTCAGCTCTTTCTAAAGCCTCTTCTGCTCCCTCTATATTATCTGATTCAAGCATTGCTTTAAGTTCCAAAATTTTTTCTTCTTTATATGCTAAAGCTTTTTCAGGGTCATCACCCACTAAAACAGATTCAACAATATTTTCTATAAAATAAAAAGTGCTATCGGGAGTTAAGCCTGGATCTCCAGTTAATGTAACGTCTCCAATATCATGATAAATATCTTCTTGAACAGTTTCCTCAAAATCATCATAAGAGTCATCTTGATCTCCACTTTTATCTACTTGAACTCCATCCTTAGAATCTAACTTTTTAGAATCAACATCTTCAGCAGCAATTGCGCTGAATATTAATAATACAACAACCAATAGTGAAATAATAATCTTTTTCATAATAACACCTCTTTAATATATCTAGTAAGAAAAGATTATATATAAAATTAATGTTTAATTAAATGTATTTAGTTGTTTTGCCAATGGAGCCACACGGGAGTCATAGAAATGACAAATAAACTCCCGTAATCGTGGCGTGCAAACAAACTAAATACGTACGTTTAATTGAGCTTAATTATTGTGATAAACCCAAGTATTCACACACCAAGCAAATAACCTTTTATAATATAACTATTTACTGACATCATGAAAAAGAGGTTTGTACTAGCAATAATAATTACTATCATAATTCTACTTGTAGGCTGCTCCATTGATGAAAGCGAAGAGGCAAAAAAGATTAAGGAAAAAGCAAAACAAATAGCAGAAGAACAAGCAAAACTAAAAGAAGAAAAATATCAAAAAGCTATACTTGATTTGAATGAAAACATAACTACTAATAATACAATAAAAACAAATTTGGACAAAAGATATGACATTCTAAAGAAACAGATTGATAAAATCAATAGTGGAGAAAAAGAATTGGATTTCGCCAGTTTTGTTAGATTTAAAATTGAACTTGATTTCCTTAAAGTACAAAAATATAATTCTAAAAAACTTCAACTGCTTTCAAACAACTTCGTCAAAGCCTATACAAAAACTAAAGAACAAGTAAAAGAAGAAGATCATGGTAGTTCAAGTTTGAATGACCGGTACTTCTCATTAGAAAGAAAAATTGAAAAAATATCATCTGGAAAAAATGAATTAAAAATAACTGAATATATATCAATCGAAAAAGAATTGAATGATTTAGATAAAGATGGTTACATCAAAAATAGAATCACAGAACAAAGAAGTAAATTACTAAAAATTGTAATTACAGCTATTGAATCAGCAGTAGTAGATTTTGATATTCCTGAAGTTGAAGAGGAGAAGGAAGAAAAAGAAACAAAAATAGAGGAAGCCAAAGATAAAGCAAAACCTCAAGTAGAAATATTCGAAGAAGAAGTTGATGAAGAAGGGTTTATGGTCAAATTAATCAACGGAGGTTTTGATACCAACACAATGCATGTTCAAATTGGCACCACTGTCGTATGGAAAAACGAAAGGACGGGAAGGTTCCAAATAGCTTTAGTTTTAGGTAACAAAGAGTGCCGTGGCGTTAAAAGTAAAATTTTCAAATCTGGTGAGACATTCAACTACACATTCAATAAACCAGTAGATTGTTTCATTTCAGATGGAATTTTCACAACACAAGCAATGAGAGTAATTGCTGAGTAACTATTCATAAAAACTCAATTCATTAGTTTCTTCATCTACAAAAATTGAATCTTTATTCTCATCCAGCCACTTCTTTTTAACATGTTCTGGCATGGAATCAAACGTTCCTTTTCCAGATAAGCCAACTTGTGGAGTTTTCTTCAAATATTCCATTGCGTCAGGATCCTTGCCTGCTTGAACCAGTTCAGTCCATTTAGGAAAATCAATCCACGTTTTCCAAACTCCATAAATTTTAAATCTAGGATGAGAAAACATTACAACCCTTGACGGGATATGTTCAGAAACAATTGTATGATCTAAATGCTCTGCCAACTTTTTACTAAATTTAACAACTTCTTCATGTAAAGGCATATTACTTCTGCTTAATCTTTGCTGAGAAGGACCAACATGCATGTAAGCTTTTACTTCAATAAAATCAGGATCTGCTCGTTTAATTAATTCTGCATATTTATCCAGCATCACATCATTAATTCCTTTGATAATAGTTAACCTTACACAAGTTCTAGATTTCTTTTCTTTCAAATAATCCAAAGATAAATTCAATCTCTCCCAATAATCTTTAAACAAAGGTAAATCCACCTCTTTCAACATTTCCTTACTTGGAGCGTCAATGCTAACATACAATTGAGTAATTGGTTTCAAATTTCTAATCTGTTCTGGATACTGGCCATTTGTAACAAGAAAAGTAGAGATTCCATCATTATCAAAATGTTCAATTGATTCATTAATTTTTGGATAGAAGATAGGTTCTCCAGTTAATGAGAGAGCAACATGTTTTACATCTTTTGACCTTTCATAAACCGACTTATTTGCTTTATCAGAACCAGCAAAGCCCACTAATAGTTTATGATGTGCTTCAATAGAACCAGCATGAATTTTTTCTGCATCATCAACATCCCATCTCCAGTCTTTGCTTACAGGAGCTTTATATCCCCGCCAACAAAAAGTACAACGATTAGCACAGCTAATAGAAGTAGTCATTTGCATGCATTGATGTGACATAATCCCATAGAACTTTAACTTATAACAGCCACCTTTACCATTTATCATATTCTTAGTCCAGCCGCAAACCTTAACTGCACTGTGATCACCAACGATACGATATTGCTGTTTTTCTAATTCCTGTTTTGCTGATGAAGTTAACATTCAGTCAAGAAATGCTAATTTTTTATAAATCATGGCAAAAATAATGAAATGAGTACTACAAAGTGAATCTAAATTGAAAAAGTTTAAAAATGAGTACATGAAATGATAATCATAAATATACAATGACAAACAGAATATTAACAGCAAAACTTGACGAAGGAGATTACGTTCTCATCATAAGCAATAAGGATCACGGTTACCAAAGTAATACTAAATTCCATAACCACTTATTTGTTTCAGATGGTCGAGTTGCAGAGATCCCATTAGGTAAAGATGATTTTCAAAAAATTGCGGGAATGGAATGGCAGGGTACTGTTAAAACTCCCAGTGATTTATTTATCCAAGCAGCAATTAAAAAAGGATATTTATCAGAGTTATTTGAAAAGTTTAGTGAAGATTATATCCAACCAAAAGAAGAAAGAAGAATTGCTTTCCCGGATATGATTATGCATTGCGGTCCAGGATTAATGTTTGGAATGGAAGGAGATACACTTCATTTTGATCCACCTAATGAACAGCCGTTTCATTTTAACGCAAGACTAAGTAGGTTCTATACTCCTCTTGCCGAAACTGAACAGGCAAAAACTAGAATGTATAAAACCGATTGTATAGATAGAATTGTTATTGGATTAGAAAACGTAAGAGAAGAATTAAATAAAAATGAGATGATGGCAATTTATACCAGAATACTTCCAGAATGACACGCTTTGATTTCTTAAAAAAAGAATGGGACTTCTTTACATCAGATTGGAAAGTATGGAGTGCTACTTTAGTTTTATCCGTAGGAATCAGTACAGGTTTAGCATATTCTTTAACAACAGACAGACAAGTTTCAAAAATCAATGTAGGACAACATCAAGTAGAAAAATTAAGCATAAAAAATGAATATTTTGGGATTTCAAAATGCGCCTATTCACTTCCTAAAAGAACTAATAAAATTTATCGGTATGTTGATGAAAAATGTGATGGGAAATTTGATTACGCAAAAATCGGCGGAAAATCAGCTGAAATTCCTGCTTCTAGATTCAATTCATCTGTTCAAAAAGAATTCTACAAGATTAGCAAAAAATTTGATTAAAATAATAATAAACAATAAATATTTATATCAATAAACATTTTAGAAGACATGTCTTCAATGAAACACTCCAACTATTTCGAAGCAATATTACAACTAAGAGAGGTTAAACCAGAAGTAGTTGAATTTACTGAATCTGCAGCAAATAAATTAAAATTAGAAATTGTAAAAAAATCAAAAGTAAGAGGTGGAATTGATTATCATTTAGATAGTAATGATAAAAGTAGGAAATTAGCAAAAAAGATCCAATTACATTTTGGCGGACAAGTAAAGATAACTGCAACTTTACACACCAAAAAGAAAAATAAAGAATTATACCGTTTGACGATTCTTTTTAGACAAATACCTTTTTCAAAAAATAATTTAGTAGATTATCAAGGGGAAGAATGGAACGTAAAATCAATTACTAAAGATATTCTTCTTCAAAACATTAAAACAGGTAAAAAAGTTCATGTCAAATTAAACGACGCAAAACAAATAAAAGTTATTTCTTAAGCAAAAGAAGACCTCATCAAATTACTTTAATTTCTTCTTAAGCAAACCAATTTTTGATAACATCGCTTTCTCTCCAGAGTGTGCAAATTGATTAACCTTACCAAAATCATTCCATCTTAGATGGCCGAGGTTAGGTCGAACCGAAACATCAACATCTGCATTTTTATATCTTTCACGAGCAAGATTATTTGTCATTACAGTAACCGCTTCATACATCACTTTAGTAATTGGAAAGTGTTCTGCACCAGCTAACATTCTTAGAATTCTAGCAGGATATAATATTTTGTCAAAAACCCAATCAAAAAATTTACGGAAGCCCTCTGGCCATTTTTCTGGAAATAAAGCTGTTCTCAAAAAATTTAATTCTTCTTTTATAAATTGATTTTTTAACTCATCAAAAACCCCTTGTTGATGAATCACTGGACCTTGAACTTTCATCTCTGTTGAAAAAAGATCAACGGCAATAATAACATCGGCTCCCATCTCTCGAACGATATCATATGGAGTTGGATCTGCCACAGCTCCATCAATATATTGCTGTCCAGCAATTACCGCCGGATGAAAAATTCCAGGAATGGAAATAGAAGCCCTCAAAGCTCTAGCAACTTTCCCCCTACCAAACACAACCAGCTTTTTTTGAGTTAGATTATAACTAACAACCTTTAATGGAATCTCTAATTGATTAAAACTTTTATTATTTAATAATTCGGCTAATTTATTTTCAGCAGCCCTTCCTTGTAATAATCCCAGTTTAGGTTCAGTAAAATCCACTACTTTTTTCCATTTAGTTTTCTGGACAATCTTCTGTATTTCAGAGGGAGAGATTCCAGCAGCATACATTGCTCCAACAACTGCCCCCATTGAAGTACCAGCAATATAATCGGGAAAAAATTTATTTTCATGCAAAGCTTTAAGGACACCAATATGGGCAAACCCTCTAGCTCCACCAGCACCTAAAGCTAATCCCAACTTTTTTCTTCTTGCCACTATCTTCTCTTTTATTAATCAAACAATATAATCGTAACAAATATTCAATCAATTATCCTAAATCTACTATTCTTTTTCTTCCATCAAATCCTGAATCAACTTCGTGCCAATGTTGAATTTTATCTTCATCCAGCATCCAACAAAGAAAAACTGGTCGGCCTTCAAATTCAACGATAAAATCCACTAAACCTTTATGTAAATCTTTTAGAATTGCACCTTTCTCTTCTAATTGATCAAGTTTCCGATAGAAATCATAACACAATCTATGAAAAGCTTTATTGAATCTAGTAATATTACGGTGATTATGCAAATCTTCTTCATCAACTTCCATTTCAATCGTGTCCAACATATCAATTGTAACTTGTAATTGTTGCAACTCTTCAACTAACCTTTTCACTCTAGGTAAACTATCTTCAGCCTGCTGCATTGTCACAAAACTTGGTAGTGATGTTTCTTCAGTATCCATAGCCATAAGAACGTAATTAAACCTTATAAACTTTTGTAAAAAGATTTTTATAAAGGAGAGTTAGGAGATTATTATGAAACAGCAAAGATATTTTTTACAATCTAAATTGTGTCTAATTTTCTTAATTATTTTACTATCAATATTACTAGTTCCACAAGCATTTGCTCAGGAAACTTTTCATGTTAAATTACTTGCAGTTCAAGAAAAGAATGGAGTCATGGAAGGTAGTCCAGCTGATCTTTATCTAGAACTAATACCAGGATCAGGTAGAGTTTTTCTTGATACCTCCCCCGTTACCAAAATGGATACTCAAATTAGTACTCGATTCGCTAAAGAGATAGCTTGTTCACATTTTAAATTAGAATGTGATAAATATGATTTTATTTTTACGATTCGAGCAAATTCCAATATAATTGGCGGCCCAAGTGCAGGTGCAGCCATTGCTGCATTAACAACAATAGCCATTCTAGATCTACCGCATGATGAAAGTAAAGCTATTACTGCTACAATTAATTCTGGAGCTACAATTGGACCAGTTGGTGGAGTTCAAGAAAAGATTCAAGCAGCTGAGAGGGCTGGCATCTCTAAAGTATTGTTAGCAAAAGGATCATTGCCAGTATTAAATATTTCAAATGATAATCAAAATAGTACATCACAAAACAACACCCTAGAAAATTTAACAAAAAATGTTAGTATTGAGATTCGTGAAGTTGCCACATTAGATGAAGTAATAGAAGAATTTACAGGCCGTCAATTAAACCATAAAAAACCCGTAGTTACTGAAAACAAAGAATATACCAAAATCATGAAAAATCTACAATCCACTCTTTGTGAGAGAACTAATAATATTCAGAACGAAATTGAAGAACAAAATTTAATGATTAATGGGAATCAAAGCAACAAAATAGAAGAAAAAAAGAGACAAGCCATCAACGCTACGCTTCAGAATGATTATTATTCAGCTGCAAGTTTTTGTTTTGGTGTTAATATAGATCTAAAGAGAAATTATTACCAGATTAGAAAACCACAAAGGCTTGCTGTTGCTCAACTATTCAAACTTCTTGAAAAGAAAAACATTGATTTATTTAAAGAGCTTGAAAAACAAGAGATTCAAACGATTAGCGATCTTCAAACTTTCATGGTAGTTAGAGAAAGAATCCAAGACGTTACAGATCAGATAAAAGATTATGAACAGAAACAACAAACAGCTAGCTTAGATGACATTTATTCAATTCTAGCCTATGCTGAAGAACGTTATTTTTCAGCAAAATCTTGGCAGCAGTTTTTTTCAATGGATGGTAAACGTTTCGTTCTGGATGATACTGCACTAGAAAATTCTTGTAGACAGAAGATTTCTGAAGCTGACGAAAGACACCAATACGCTTCTTTATTTTTAAGTGCTGCACACTTAAACCATGTAACTAAGAAAATTGCAACAACTTACAAAGCATTGGAAAATAAGGAATATGAACTGTGTTTAATTACTGCAACTCAGGCTAAAGCAGAAGCAAATGCCATTATTTCAAGCTTAGGAGTTACAGAAAATTCATTAGATGATTATACGAACACTAAGAAATTGGCAGTTGAAAGAGTTATTTCTGATAATAGTCAGCAGGGAATTTTTCCAATTTTGGGGTATTCATATTATCAATATGCTCAATCGCTTAAGAATAACAGATATCATTCATTACTCTATCTTGAATATGCGCTTGAGATGAGTGATCTTCAAATGTATTTTCCTGAAAACAAAAATTATATGCAACCTTTCTCTAGGATTAATATAAATGACCCTGTTTTTCTTACAGCTCAGGGATTTATCATAGGCGTTCTTGCCACAACTTTGTTCTTTGTATTTAGAGATAAAAAACATAAAAAAGACAGTTCTAAAGCTTTAAAAAAGAACAAATCAACAAACCAAAGAACCAGGCAAAAGAAGAAAAAATAGATATAACAGAGATCTTTCTAGTCGTTAAGAATATAAAACCCCTTGCAAACCGCCGAAACGATTTGCATGGGGAAAAAGAGGTGATAGATGTTTACTACTCGAGGAGAGGTAATATTATATAAACCTTTCGGTTCTTTTAGTATTTTAAAGTAGTGAAGAAGCCAGACCGTTATCTTTTTAAAGAAATAGGAGAGATAAATGGTGTGAAACCCACCAAATTATTCGTTAGATTATTAATTACGCTATCTCTAATTACATTATTAGTGATACCATTAAGCTCAGCCGCCACTCTCAAAGGAAAGATGTATGATGATTCTCTAAAACTTACTTCCGATGTAGTAATTGAAGTTGATACAGAACCGGCACAACAATATCTAGCAAAAGATGGAAGTTATGAATTGAACCTTCCACCGGGAAGTTATACATTAACCGCCAGAAAAGGATTAATTGAAGTAGAAGAAAAAGTTAAAATATCTAAAGAAGGCACTTTTGTTTATGATTTTTTTTTATTAGAAAACTTAGCTACCGAAACAGAACTATGGAAAGAAAGTGATGAAAATCTTTACTTTGATAATTATGAAGAACAACGTTATGAAACATGGCGTTATATAGTTGGTGGAATAATCTTTATTTTACTTATTTCCAGATTTACTTACATGCGAAAAAAATATGGATCAGTAAATAAATTCCGCAAGCGGATGAAAGCTGAACGTAAGAAAACTTTAAACGAACACAAAGCAGATTTAGCTCAAGAAGATGAATTATTAGACAAAACTTTAGAAATCATCAAAAAAAATGAAGGCAGGATTACTCAAAAAAAATTAAGGAAAGAGCTTCTTTACCTTTCGGAAGCAAAGGTAAGTTTGATTCTAACTGAATTAGAACATAAGGGTAAAATTGAAAAAGTGAAGAAAGGTAGAGGCAATGTTATTTTGTTGAGAAATTGAATTAACAGAAAATATTTCGCTTATTAGTTCTACACAAATTGATCAGAGTTTTTTAATATCTTAAATGGTTCAACGTCAATCTCCCTAGATTTTCTCCAGTTTGATAATTTAATTTCTTTTTGCATTCTAGATATATACCTAGAAAGTACAACGCGAGTTGTGTGAGCATCAAATAATTGTTTTTTCCGATTTTTTAGAGCACTTGTAGTAACATCTAATTCTTCTTGCAATTCTTGTTGATACGAACTTTTTATACTAGAGTTGTTAGCAGGAGTTATCCCATTAAGGGCATTACTTAAGTTGTTAACATCATTTGATATCTCATTAACATCTTTTTCTGCATTATCATATGTGTTTTCAGCTTCTCTAAGTTGATTATCGTATGAGACTCCAACATACAGCTTCTCCACTTTCTGTAATACGTTTTCTAAAGCATTTTTTGTTAAATCTCTTTCATATAAAGCCTTATTCAACAAAGCAATTCTTTTTTCGTGTGAAGTAGTTTTATTTACTTTTTCTTCAAGCTTAACACCTTCATTAGCTAAACCTAATTTCAAATATACGTCTCCCACATCATAACCCTTTGGAGGCTTGTAACCAACAGCAGTTTTAGTGTTAAAAGAGGGGAAAACATTAGTTGGTGGTGAAGCTGTGTAATGTTGATTACTAACCGAATTAAGAGTAGCATACAGGTTTTTTTCACCTAATAAATCTTTATCATCAAGTACTTGTTCTTTATACTCTTCTGTTTCTACATTCTGGTTATAATCTCCATCCATCCTCAAAAGAAGTAAAACAACTTATATCAAATCATGTAGTAGCTTTAGAAACAACGCCCATATTTACGGCTAACTAACCCAAATCTTTTTATAATAAACACAAATACTAAACACATCATTAAAAAAAGTAAAAACAACAATTTATCAATTAAATATCCATCAAAAGATGCAATTCAAACAGTACAAATCTGATGAACTTGAACCAGCGATTCTTAGTTATTGGCAAAAGAACAACACAATTGAAGAATTAAGGAAAAGAAACAAACAAGGGAAAAAGTTCTATTTTCTAGACGGTCCACCTTACACTTCTGGAAAGTTTCACTTAGCTCATGCCTGGAATTACGCACTTAAAGATATGATAATTCGCTATAAGCGAATGCATGGGTTCAATGTATGGGATAGAAATGGTTTTGATGTGCATGGTTTACCAACTGAACATAAAGTAATGAGTAAATATGGATTAAAGACTAAAGAAGATATCACAACATTTGGAATTGGAAAATTTGTCAAAGAATGTCAAAAGTTTTGCCTAGAGATGGCAGATGTAATGACTAAAGACCTAATTAGGATGGGTGTTACTGTTGATGTTTCAAATCCTTACATGGCTTTAAAGACAGAATTTATGGAAGGAGAATGGGCCCTAATAAAAAAAGCACATCAAAAAAAATTACTTTACTATGGGGAAAAAGTTCTTACTTGGTGTCAGCATTGTGAAACTGCTGTTGCTAAACATGAATGTGAATATGAAAACGTAAGTGATAAGTCCATTTTTGTAAAATTTCAAGTTAAAGACCAGGAAGACACCTACCTAATCATCTGGACTACCACTCCTTGGACCATTCCATTTAATTTAGGTGTAATGGCTGGACCAAAGATTGATTATGTAGAATTAAAAGTAGGAAAAGAGAAATGGATTGTAGCTAAAGATTTAGCGAAATCAGTTGCAGATGCTGCAGGAGAGGAAGATACAGAAGGAGAAGATGTTACAATCTTAAAAGAATATAAAGGAAAAAAGTTGGAAGGGCTAGAATATATTCACCCGTTTGCAAAAGAGATCCCAAAATATTCTGAATTAAAGAAGAAACATAAAAATGTTCATACAGTTATCATGAGTGAAGAATATGTTGATACAAGTGCAGGATCTGGTTTAGTTCATTCAGCACCAGGTTGCGGACCTGAAGATCAGGAAGCTTGTAAGCCGTATGATATTCCTCCATTCAACACTCTCAGTGAAGATGGTTTCTTTTCAGAAGAGATGGGTAGTTTTGCTGGTTTAAGAGCTAAAGTTGATGATCCAAAATTTATTAAGGCTCTTGAAGATTCAGGTGCATTAATTACCACTAAATCGTACCACCACGAATATCCACATTGTTGGAGATGTAAAAATCCTATCGTTTTTAGGATTACATTTCAATGGTTCTTCAACACAAGCGCAATCAAAAAACAAATTCTAAAAGATAATAAAAAAGTGAATTGGGTGCCTGACACTGCATTAAATTCCTACGAATCATGGATTGATAATTTGAAAGATAATTCAATTACACGACAAAGATATTGGGGAACTCCAATTCCAATTTGGAAATGTGTTGAGTGTAAGAACATTAAAATTGTTGGCTCAAAAAAAGAAATTGAAGAAAACGGAGGTAAAGCTCCAGAAAATATTCACATCCCTTGGATTGATAAAGTAACTCTCGATTGTAAGTGCGGAAAAAAAATGAAACGCACTCCGGACGTAATTGATGTTTGGGTTGATGCAGGAACCGTCAGTTGGAACTGTTTAGATAATGACCCAAAGAAATTGAAAGAATGGTATCCTGCAGATTATATCATGGAAGCTAAAGAACAAACAAGACTCTGGTTCAGCATGCTTAACATTTGTTCTTATCTTTATTTAGGAGAAAAATCATTCAAAAATGTATATGTCCACGGAATGCTTAATGATATTGAAGGAAAAAAAATGAGCAAAAGTATAGGTAATATTATTTCTCCATATGAATTAATTGATAAACATGGAGTTGATGTTTTAAGATATTACATGTGTCAAAATAACGCTGGAGAAGATATCAATTTTAGCTGGGACGAATGCATAGTTAAACAGCGTAATTTAATGATATTATGGAATTTACATAAGTTAGTAATAAATTTAGCAAAAGAGAATAACTTGAATCCAGCAAAGTTATCTGAAGACAAAGCATTAGAGAAAAATAAAAGTGTTGAAGAAAAATTCATAATTTCTAAACTTAATACTACTATCAAAAAAGTAACAGAGTTACTTGATAATTATCAGTTAGATCAATCGATTGCACCATTGGAAGAACTTTTTTTGGAATTATCCAGAACTTATATCCAGATGGTTCGTGATAAAAGTTCTGTTGGAACAGTAGAAGAAAAAAAATTGGTTCTGCAAACAACTTACAAAATATTGATGGATTGTCTGGCAATGTTCAGTGTAATCTCTCCTTTTATCACCGAAGCCATATATCTCAACTTACAAAATGAGTTTAAACTGAAAGAAAAAAGTGTTAGCCACCTTACTTGGCCAAAATATGAAGCAAAGGAAATTAATTTGAAACTGGAAGAACAAGTAGATATTGTAAAAGGAGTTATCCAGTCTTGTCTTCATGCAAGAGAGAAATCTAAACTTGGATTACGTTGGCCAGTTGCAGAAATGGTAATAGTTACCGAAAATAAAGAATCAATTCAGGCAGTAGAGAAATTACAAGAGACAACCAAAAAACAGACCAATTGTAAAAGCATTAAAATTAAAAAAACTTTACCTGGACTTAAAACTAATTTCAAACCTAATTTTTCTAGAATCGGACAGGAATTTGGTGACAAAACGCCAGTAGTAGTTAAAGCGATTCAAAAGATTAAAAGTTTTGCAGAATTAGAAAAACTTAAGGTTGGTAAACAACAAGTAACGAAAGATATGGTTGAAATAATGAATGAAGTTCCTCAACCTTACTTTGAAGCAATATTCAAACACGGGTTTGTTTATTGTAATTCAAAACTAACAAAAGAATTGGAAGCAGAAGGGTTTGCACGTGAGTTTACCCGATATGTACAAAACTTACGGAAAAAATCTGGACTTGAGAAGCAAGATAAAATTAAATTAACTGCTGAGATGGAAGTTGATTTAGCCAAACATCTAACTGATATTACTGTAAAAGTAGGAGCCAAATCAATTAAAGTTGAAAAAATAAAAGGCAAATTTGATGAATTTAAAATAAAAAGCAAAACATTCAAAGTTAAGTTAGAAAAAGTTTGACCCATTAGGGCAATATTTAAAAACAACTAATTCTTCATTAGGCTTATGCCTAGCGAAAAACTGCACTTGGTTGAACTCAGGTTCAATGGTTTGTTTGATTTAGATGGGTTATATGCAGCAGTAGTTGATTGGTCAAAAAATTACGGATATAGATGGCATGAGTACACATACAAACATAAAGTTCCGTCACCAAAAGGTGCGGAACAGGAATTAATGTGGTTAATTACCAAAAATGTTACTGAATATATTTCTCATAAAGTTACAATTATTACCCATATTTGGGATATGACTGAAGTTACAGTAGATGTAGGAGGGAAACCAAGAGTTTTGACTAATGCCAGAATGTATATTAAAATGACTCCAGAATTAACTTACGATTGGCAAAAAAGGTTCGATAAGGGTGGTAAGTTTGGCAAGAAATTAGGAGAATGGTATGCAAAAATTAAATCCAAAGAAATTGAATCAATTTATATTGACACGCTTTATTATAGGGTTTGGAACTTACATGCAGTCATGAAAAAATATTTTGATATGCAAACCAAGAAATATGCATATAAAGGTTATTTAGGAGAAAGTTGAACAGAATCATTCATACAAAGATAACTTTTGTGGAATAATATTAACTCCACATTTACTACCGTCATAATTACAATTATCCTCACAAAATAATTCTGCTTCACTTGATGCTTCATCCTGAATATTCAAAAAATATTTATTACAACTTCCAGTACCATCATAACATTCCCAACAATATTTTTCTCCGATTGTTGCAACTGAAAAACCTACAACCAACAAAACAAAAAATAGAAGATATTTTTTCATTTCCCAATCACCTTTTAAGCTTGCTTCAATCTAATAACTTTTTCCAAAGTAAAACCAAACTTTAGCTTTTTTACCACAATGAAAACATTTCCCAGATACTTTAGGCTGCTTTGATGGAGAATTTAATGATTTAGCAGTTGTTTTTTCTTTAAACTTCTCTTCACATTCTCCAACTTCACACCATTGAGCAAAAATAATATTATCTTTTTTCAAAGCCTTTTCAGCTTCTTTCAGGGTAGTTACTTTACTTATACGTGAATCCATAAACTTCTTAGCTTTTGTAAATAAAGATTTTTGAATGTCTTCCAACAAGCTATTAACTTCTTTCTTTACTTTACTCAGAGCAACAGCTTTCTTCTCCCTAGTATCTCTTCTTACAATAGTAACTTGTTTATTTTTCAAGTCCCTTGGACCAATTTCTATTCTAACAGGAACTCCCCGCATTTCCCATTCATTAAATTTCCAACCAGGAGAATACTGTTCACGATCATCAACTTTTGCAGAGATTGATGCATCTTGAATTTCCTTATTAACTTTTTCTGCAACTCGTAAAACTTCTTTCTTAGAATCATCAAATAATATTGGAACAATTACTACCTGCAGTGAAGCAATCTTCGGTGGAAGAACCAATCCTTTATCATCACCATGAACAGCAAACAATACCCCTAACATCCTTGTGGAGATTGCAAAAGTATTCTGCCAAACGTAATCTTCTTTTCCTGTTTTGTCCGTAAACTTAATATCAAAAGCTTTTGCAAAATTTTGACCATCATGATGAAAATCTGGTCCCTGAATACCTCTACCATTAGGCATCAAGAATTCCATAGATATTGTGTAAATTGCACCTGCAAATTTTTCTTTTTCTGATTTTTTGCCAATCAAAGCAGGTAAAGCCATATAATTTTCACATAAATCTTGATATATTCCTATAATATCCTTGCCTTCTGCTTCAGCCTCTTTTTTAGATGTAAAACAAGTATGGCCTTCATTCCACAAAAACTCTCTGGTTCTTAAAAAGGGAGTGGGATGTTTAAATTCCCATCGAACTACATTATTCCATTGATTTAATTTTAAAGGTAAATCATTATGTGAACGAATCCATTTTGAATAAGATTCATACATTATAGTTTCACTTGTAGGTCTAATAGCTAATCTTTCACCTAATTCAGTGTTTCCACCATGTGTAACCCATGCAACTTCAGGTGCAAAATGTTCAACATGTTCTGCTTCTTGTTGTAATAATTTTTCTGGAATGAATATAGGAAAATAACAGTTTTGAATTCCTAACTCCTTAAATCTACCATCAACAATCTCTTTAACTTTCTCCCAAACAGCATATGAACCAGGTTTGAAAATGATGCAACCCGATACTGACGAATAGTCTGCTAAGTCTGCTTTTGTCATAACTTGAGTATACCACTCAGAAAAATTGTCCGCTTTTGCAGCTGTAATGCCTTTCTGATCTTTCTTCTTGCTACTTTTTTTAGATTTATCATTACCCATACAAAAGAGATTATTCTTCTTTTTTTAAATGTTTCAGTGGTGTGAGGTAATAAATTCGCTGATTAAATCCGTTAATATTTTACAAATCCCCCTAAAATCACTCATTTTATCCGGATTTTAGACAAAACATTTATAAATGAAGCCCACTGGAATACACTACGCGCCAGTGGTTAAGTGTTTTGGAATTGAATTATGGAATTAAATCAAAAAAAATCTTTAGAAATAAGAGTTGATGCTAATTATTCATTTGATAACTTACATAATCAATTAGAACAAGAAGTATTACCAGGATATATTCATTGCTTGCCATTTACTAATCATCGAGATTATTTTCTGCATACAAAAGATCAAGATATTCCTGTTGCAAGAGTTTTTCCACAAAGATACTTAGATTTTCAACCAGAATTAACTCAAGCTGCCGTTGATTTAGTAAAATTTCTTGCTAATAATCAAACAGTGAATTTATTTTTACCACCAAATTCAGTTTTTTCTCGCCCAACACGATTTAAAGAATGGAAAATGAGAGAAATATATGCAGTTGAAGAAACACCAGACGTTGTTAGAAGTTATAAAATAGAACCTAATAATTAACAATAGTAGCCCAAATAATAATAACAATTAATAATAAATAAAAAGATTATTTCTATTGAATCCAGGCAACTCCCCTTCTTGGTTTATTGAATGAAATTTTTTCCGACATTCCCGCCTTAGGAAATTGATCAGCTATTTCTTCCATTATAGCGTTCCACTGCCTAGTTATATCAGCTCTTGGCTTACTATAACCAGACCCAAGAGTTTCTAATTCTGTCATCAAAACTTCCATTACAGTTAGAGCGTTTTTCAATGGTTTCTTTAACAAATCAATCCTAGCTTTCTGATTCTTAGATTTCTTAACAGAACCCCAATATCCACCAGGTCTTTGTACTTCACTATGCCAACTATTTAATTCAGTAGCTAAAAATGAAGCAGCCTGCTTAGCTCCCTCATTTAGCCTATTATCAATAGATAATTCATTTAATCTTCCAACGATATTCCATACTGATCTTTTTCTTTTAGAAACTGCTTTTACACGAGCTTTTTCAATATTCTCAGAAGAACCAAATAATGATTCAAACCAATCGCCTATTCCCATTAATATCACCTATTTTATATTATTACATATTAATACTATTCTTTAATTGTAAATATGTTATCCTGAACTAAGTAAACCTGCTACAGTTAAAAAACTTACGTAATCAGCTTTTAAGAAACAGTATAATAATCTCATAAATCTAAAAAAAGAAAAAAAAGAAATCTTGCCCAAACCCGGGGGTGGTAGAAAAGGCAGGGCAAGATTAAAATAAAAATAAATTTATTTTTAAACTAGCTCGATACCTAATTCGTTACTTAGGTTTTGCGCTCTCTGTTCAGCTTTCTTATGGTCAATCTTACCCAAAATCCATGGAGAGTTAACTCCAGTAATGATTGTCATAACAGTTAGCTTCCCTTTCATTTCATCAGCAACACGCGCTCCCCAAATGACATTAGCATCATCATCTAAGCTCTCAGTAACAAGCTCACCAATTCTGGAAACTTCATCTAAAGTCATGTCAGGTCCACCAGTGATATGAATCAATGCTCCGGTAGCTCCTTCGTAATTTATATCCAACAATGGATTACTTAGAGCCCCTTTAACTGCTTCATCTACCCTATTATTAGTATCTGAACTTCCAACACCAATCGCTGCTACGCCACCGTTACTCATTATAGCTTTAACATCTGCATAGTCTAGATTAACCAATGAAGGAACTGCAATCGTTTCAACAATACCTTTAATCATGGTAGCAATTAACTCGTTAGCTACTGCAAAAGCTTGTTGAATAGGTAAATTCCCAGCAATTTGAACTAATCTATTATTATCAATTACAATAACTGTATCAGAAACTTGACGAAGTTGCTGCAAACCAAACTCTGCTTTATCACATCTTGCTCTTTCAATATTGAAAGGCATTGTAACAGTTCCAATAACAATTGATCCAGTATCTTTTGCTACTTGCGCAACTACAGGAGCTGCTCCAGTACCTGTTCCTCCACCCATACCAGCAC
>CAZRZP010000008.1:6907-7114 GCA_964604645.1 uncultured Methanosarcinales archaeon | reverse complement strand
ATATCAGATTCCTTCAATGATTCTTTTATCTCAGTTAAACTTTCCTGAGCTGCTTCAGCACCTTTAGAAGGAAAACCACCGCAACCTAATCCACGTGTGCAATCTTTTCCAATAAGATACTTACGATCAGCACCAGTTATTTTTAAGTGTTGATGATCGGTATTAGTTGCAATAATCTCTGCTCCTTTAATTCCTTTCTTGTATAAC
>CAZRZP010000008.1:0-6897 GCA_964604645.1 uncultured Methanosarcinales archaeon | reverse complement strand
GCCAACCATATTGTTGCCAGCTCCACCTACTCCAACCACTTTAATATTAGCTTGGTTGGTTGCCTCAAATTCATTGCTAGACATATTGTCTAACGCCTTTTCTACGATAAATTCCATTTATACCACCTCAATGTTTATCCCCCCGGTTGTAAACTATATTTTGCAGAATGCAAAATATTAAATACTCGGAGTACTTTTCTATCTCTAGAATTAACCAACCAAACTTACCAACTTTTTATTTAACCAACGAAAGACGGGTACCAAACCGTTTTCAAATTTTAATTAACCAAACGTAAGTATTTTTTAGAACTATTTAAGCATTTCTATAGACGAGAATATAATTTAAGTGCAATTTTTATAAGGAAGAGCACCAAAAAGAAGTCATTTTTTAACTTTTTCACGACGATAAATATTAACTTGCTCAGCAAAAATCTTTTGGCCACGATACTCTACTTGTTCTAATTTTGACAATATGTCTTCATTTAATCTAAATTTTATTGGAGACACACTTGGTTTTCCAAAATGAAGATCATATAATGAATCAACAGCCCCAGCAAATAATTCGTTTAAACGAGCTGGATGCGGAGGAATGCTAGCCCATTTTAGAATATCATCAACAGAACCCATTATACCTATTTGTGACAACTCTACAAGATCGTAAAGAGTACCGGCAGTTTTGCTCAAATAAGTACCTTTCTTTTTTGCCAATTCCCGAATAGTATTCTCAGCTGAAAGATGAGCTATAAAATATCCTTTTTTAACATTATAAGGCAAATTCAACTTATCAAGAAGCTTAACATTCTTACCATCAAGAATATTATCTTTGTTTTTTACCATTTGATTATAAATATTAACGAAGTCAGCCATAGATTTTTTAAGATTCTTTTTAGTACATCCAGTAATTTTTTTCTTTAAAACAAAATGTTCTTTTGATTTTTTATACTCTTCAGATATTTTAGCATTATTTACAAATTCTTGTAAATTTAAGTAACCATTGCAATGCTTTGCAACTAAAACTCCTTTCATAAGAGGAATTAGTTTCACATTCTCTTCTTTTAGTTTATCTACAACTTTTCTATAGTCTACCATCTCAGGGGAATTAAAATGACGAACCAATGCATCGTTTACTTTCTTTCTATCTTTAGGAATACGAAAACCAATGTAATGACCAAGTTCGTGTTCAAAAGCATCTGTACGACATTTTTTGTAATCTGGAGTACATTCAAGAGTCATATCATATAACCCCATCCAAGCACCTAATTCTCTACCTACAGGATTTAAGTAAATACGAAAATGTTCATTTTTATACTCTTGATGTATAACAGGATGAAATTTCGATATCCTCTTCTCTAAATCAACAGTATGAATAGCAATTTGTTCTTTTGTAGGTTCTTCTACAAAAAAAGCTTCCTGACTTTTAACTTTCTGCGGAACAGCAGCAGATAAACAAATTGCTGTAGCTGCAAGATATTTTTTCATAGTTATAAATTAGAATACACCCTTATATTAATTCGTTGTTAATGGAATTACTACAAAAAAAAGACAACCATTATGCAATAATCACTCTTCAACATCTCTCTTTTCTTCAATTTTCTCTTTTCTCTTAACCTTATCAACTAAACCAGCAGCTGCTTCTGTAACAGCATTTTTTGCAGCACCCGCTTTTCTGGCAAGAATACTAGCAATTTCATTCATATATTTTGCAGGATCACGCATTTTGTTTCTCCATTTGTGAAAATAAACAACCGTCTCTAAAGGATATTTGGGTGGTTTTGGTGGAGTCTCAGCAGGATGTCCAATTGCAATTATTGCTTGAGGACGAGCAGAATCAGGTATTTTACAAAGTTCTCTAACTTGATCTTCTTCAAAAGCACCTATCCACGTCCCTCCTAAACCTAAAGAATGAGCTTCTAAGAGCATATTTTGTATTGCAGCGGCACAATTTTGAATGCTGTATAATCTTTCACCACGCATACCATAATAGCGTTCTACTTTCTCTGGCTCAGAACAGACCACTACCAATACTGCCCCCATGGCAATTTCATATTGCTCATAAGCCGCTTTAGCAAGAGCTTGTTTCTGTTCTTCTTCAAAAACAACAACAAATTTCCAGTTTTGAATATTACCAGAACTTGGAGCATGTCTAGCTGCATCAAGAATTTTTGAAATATTCTCCCAAGAAACAAATTTTGGTAGGAATCTTTTGATATTTCTCCTGCCTTTAATTAAGTCTAATATATCACCCATGTGAGCAGTAAGACTCAATCGTTTTTATATTTAACTGTCTAACTACTTGAATATTAATAATAAAAAGTAAAAATAAAAAATCATTTATTTGGTAAAACCAAATTCTTTACAGCAGAAGCCATTGGTTTCTGTGTTCCATCCCTTAAAGTTGTGATAATAACTGCTTTATTGAGATTAATACTTGCTGGATTGTAAGCATAACCACTTGGGATTTCAACCTTAGCTGAAGAAACCTGACCACTTTTAATTGTTAAAGAACCGGCTGAAACAGGAACTTTCTTTTCAATGTCATCATAACCTTTCAAAGTCATCAAAAAATAAGCCGGTTTAATCGTCCCAGCTTCATTATTCTTGATAGTATACTGTAAATGAGTAATCTTTCCCCAATTTCCGTACCATTTAGTTGTTGGCTGACCTAAAGAGATAGCTACCTTGGAATAAGTTGTAATAATCGGTTCAACTTTTTCTTCCTTCTTTTCAACCTTTTTTTCTACTTTTTTAGGTTCTACTTTTTTTTCTTCAACCTTTTTCTCTTCCTTCTTAGGTTCCTCTTTCTTTTCTGCTTTAACTTCTTCCTTCTGTGTTACCGCACCAGTTGGATCATCATCAGAAAAAATACCAGTCAAACTTGACCAAAAACCAGATTTATCGTCAGCAACATCTGCAGGAGCACCATCCGGTGCTGTCCATCTACCTGCAAAGAAAACTAATATTAGTACAACAAAAACTAAAGAAAATTTCATTAATTTACGAGGATTAAACTTAATCGTAAGTTCCCTGTCTTGTATTCCGCTACTTTCTCCTTCATTCATAGTATCCATAAAAACATGCTCACTAACATCAACAATACGCCAAAACCAATTGAGATGTATGAAACCTGTTCCCCCCTTGTTAATTCACTGAAATGATTCAGCTTATCATTAATAAATGTAAAAAACTCAGACACTTGATTTGATATATTAGCTGTATCCATCTAGTAAGTAAATTATTTTCCATTTATAAATTTTACTGCTATTTAGATTCTTCAGCTGGTGCTTCAACAGGAGCAGCTTCAGGTGCTGTTAACGGTCCTTTCCCTGCTTTAACAACTTTAACATTAACTTGACGAATTATTTTACTAACTCTTTCACCACAAACAGTTCTTTTTCTTAATAATCCCTTTTGAGATTTTCTAACTTTCTTCTTACCAAAACGTCGCTTTTTACCACAGAAACCAACACTTCCACCAACAAGAATTCTTTTCCTAGCGTCTTGAATACCTTTACGCATTGGAAAACCGCATTTATCAGATCCACCAGTTATTTGAAATTCATAACCATCTAAACCAAGACCATCCCCTTTTACAACATCTCCAATTATTTTGTTGTGTAGAACATCTGCTTCAGGACTTTTCAATTCCTTCTGCACGCATTTACCTTCTTTAGTACCTATTACAAGTTTATATTCCATTTTTTACCTCCCGAGCCTTAAGAACCTTCATACAGCACTGGCGCCCTGACGTAGTCGAGGCACACGAGATTTCATAGAAAGCTCGTAGTAAGTGCCGTGCCCCAGTGCTGTTGGACTTGATTCACCTGGTTTTAACCATTGACTCAGCTATTTTTGTTCAGAAATGGACTGTATTTAAAAAAGTTTAGAAGAAAAAAAGAAAATAAAAAAATTAGCAGAACTTACCGTCAAACCAGTCATTTCCGCAAACATCTACACATTTGTTGGTCCCCTGTTTAACACAACCAAAGAAATTACTTTTAGCATCAGCTTTATCTTGATCATAAACGCATTCGCCTACGCTATTTGCGTAACAAGCTTTCTCATTAGCTTTTTTGTCAGCTAAATAAATTAGATGTGCATCAGAACCACAGATAAATGATTCATTTCCATAGGCACTTTTACCGCAAATTGCAATACAATTTGATATTTGATTTCCGTTCATACAACCAACGAAATCTGAAGGCACTACGGTATTCTTTTTTGTACATCCTACATTAGTTTTCCATTCACACCATTCAGGAATGTTCGGAGTAGGTAATTTACTTTTGACAGACAAAAGATCCTCCACTTTATATGCTACTGTTGTTGTTGCTACTCCAGGAGCTTGTCCACCAACACTACCTGTATCTAAAGTTGGAGCTGCTTTAGGAGCACAACTTTCACTATTACAACAATCTCCTTTGACAGCTGAACTTTTCGCATCATAATTACATATAGCTTCTCCACAATTATAAGGTACACCCCATGAAAAATCAGCACTGTCACAAGCACCGTCACCCAGCCACCTAGGAGGACATGTACAAACAGCCCCTTGACCAGCTCCCCTTGTAACTTGACCAGCAACGGCACTTTTATCATTTTTGGAATGAGCCAACTTAGCTTTCTGCTCATCAGTTACCGCATCAGGTGCTGAAGCCTGTTCAGCACAACCAACAATAAAAAGAGCAGCTAACCCTAAAATCACAAACAATAACATCTTTTTCATATATATCACCTTTTTAGATTTAATACAAACAGAAATAAAAAAGACTATATAAATTTATTCTTTACTCAGTTCACTTAATTCTACTTGCAGAGCAGAATGTTCTTCTTTTAAACGAGTAAGTTGATGCTGTTTAAATTCATTTATCTGGTTTCTTGAAGAGTCCCACTCAAGAGGTTTTATTCTTCTTTCTAGCATAAATATCTGTTCTCTTAATTCCTTAACACGTGTTTGGGACATTTTTAACTTAGAGTATTGAAACTATATAAAATTTTGGGGAAATAATTAAAGAACCTTACATTCCAAGAAAAATATGAAAGAATCTCAAATAATTAAATATTCAGCTATTATCGCTCTAATTGGCTTAATTTCACTTTTTTTCTTTAGTGAAAACGTTAATTTAGCAAATATTGAAGAGTTCACTCCAGTTGAAGAGATTGTAGAGATGGAAGGAAAAATTTCAAGTTTGAGAAAACATGAAAAAGCTTATTTCTTGAAAGTTGATGGATTGAAGAAAGAAACAATAGATGTAATATTTTTTCCCGAAGAAGATGTATTTCTAGAGGAAGGAAGTTATGTGTCAGTTGAAGGAGTTGTTGAAGAGTATAAGGGTAAAAGAGAGATAATAGCTTCAGTTGTTAAGATTAAATAATAAATCTAAAGTTGTGTGAATTTTTTTTTCAATTCTAGGCTGTAATGTTCTTAATAAAAGAGGAATTTTAGTCTGAATTTTAACATATTCTTCTTGTAAAGATAGACCACCAGTAATATTCTTACCTGCAAATCTCAATGTGAAAGAAAAATCATCTCCTTGCCAGCCATATTCTGGATTTGATACTTTGCTCAAGTATTTATTAGCAAGATTGTCAATTAAAGGGTTTAACCTATCCTTTGCTTCTTGAATTCCTAAGCTATGCCTATATGTAATGTCCATTTACGCTTAAAAAGGGAATGAGCTTATAAATTTTTTGTAACTTAATAGTGGTTGCAACCTACGGGAATAAAATAATAGAAAAGTTTAAATATAAAATACGTTTTAATATTAAAATAAGTAACATGGAAATTTCAATGACTAAATTATCGGAAAATGGACAAGTAGTAATACCCGCGGAGGTTAGAAGAGACGCAGGTTTAAAGCCTTCAACAAAATTTATTGTGTTTAATGAAGGAGGAAATATATTACTTAAGGTCATAAGAAAAGAGACTCTTGCTAAGGATATTAAATTAATAGAAGCAATTGAAAGAAGTGAAGAGCAAATTAGTTCTGGAAAATCTGTTAAAGCAAATACATCCATGGCCGATAAAGAGATTGATGATTTGTTAATGACATAAAATGGAGATAATATTCTCTAATGATTTCAAAAAAGAATTTAAGAAAATCAAAGATAAGACTACACGATTAAAAATAATCAAACAATCAAAGAAACTTTCTGAAATCCCAGAATCTGGTAAACCATTGAGATATGATTTAAAGAATCATCGCAGTGTGCGAATTCCCCCATTCAGAATTATTTATAGAATTGAACAAAATAAAATAATTGTTAACTGTTTTGACCATCGCAAAGAGGTTTACAATTAAGGTTTAACTTTCTTTTCTAAAACCTTACTTCCTTTCTCATGCGGCAGTAGATCATAAACTATCACAGTATGTTTTCCTTTTGTCTTGTAAGATAGTTTAGAATTGTATGTTTTTCCTTTATTTAGTTTAGTTATTTTTTCGCTTTGAAAAACTAATACTTTACCCTTACTATCTCTCACAATCTGAAACATCCATAGATCGGGTGTATCTGCATTTGCTGTTATTGTTGTATCGAATGATTTGGATTGTGTTGAGAAGGGATTTTGTTTAATTGTAATCAATTTACCTGTCGGTTTCGGTTTATCAGCAGTACATTTACTTGTGTCAAAAGATTTACAGTCATTGCTGCAAGAGAGTGTTCCTTTTGGTTTAGCAGGAATTTGTGTAGTACATGTTTTACTGTTTAATAAAGAACCATCACAAACTTCTCCTGCGTCTATTTTTTTGTTACCACAATCTTTTGAAATAGCTTCACATACTTTTTTTACTGTATTACAAGTTTTTCCAACACAAATCCCTTCATTTATTTTCCCATCACAATCATTATCTATAGCGTCACAAACTTCAGTTGCTTTTGGATTTACAGCTTTATCCTTAT
>CAZRZP010000007.1:0-75296 GCA_964604645.1 uncultured Methanosarcinales archaeon | reverse complement strand
CACTAGCGAATAAGCTTAACGGCTTTTCTTTTTTTTTCTTTTTTTTCTTTTGACTAATTTTTTCTGGTAAATTTTAAATATAATGGGTTCATATATAATACATGAAGTTTAAAGAATACGTTCCATTTGTTTTAGTTGGAATATTAGTTGTATTATCTTTTTTGCTTGTAAAACCATTGCTAACTGCTATTCTTGTAGGTGGTTTGTTGGCTTACGTTTGTTATCGGTTGTATGTTTTTGTTCTTTCTAAGATAAAAAATAAGACTGCTAGTGCTTTGATTGTTTGTTTTGCTGTTCTTTTAATAGTCGTTACAGTAGGGGGCTTTTTAGTAAATACTTTAATTTCTGAGTCATATTCTTTATTTGTATTGGGTAAACAGAAATTGGCTACAGGTATTTTTCAGGATTGTAGTGGTTCTCTTTGTCAGAAAATTGAAAATATAGCACAAGATCCAGAAATTACTTTTCATATCCAACAAATTTTGAAGGCATCTACTAATTGGGTCATTGAAAAAGGTTCTGAAATGTTACTTAGCCTTCCTTGGTTGATTCTAAACCTTTTCGTTGTGTTCTTTACAATGTTTTATTTTTTGAAGGATGGTGAAGAATTTCTTAGAAAATCTAATGAATTTCTGAGTATGCAGCAGAGAAAGTATGATTTCATTTTACAGCGTCTTAAAGAAATAATCCATGGGGTTGTTTATGGATATTTAGTTATTGCTTTGTTGCAGGGAACGATTGGTGCTTTTGGTTTTTGGATATTTGGTATTCCTTCTCCAGTTTTTTGGGGGGTAGCTATGACTGTTCTTTCTCTAATTCCTTTCCTAGGGACGGGAGTAGTATGGGTACCAGCTTCTGCACTATTGCTTTTAGATGGTATTTTTTCAGGAAGTACAGTTCTTATTGCTAGGGGTATTGGTTTATCTGCTTATAGTTTATTTTTTGTAAGTAGTCTAGATAATGTTTTCCGCCCAAAGATTGTAGGGAAGAAAGCTAAAGTTCATCCTGCAATTATCTTATTAGGTATATTTGGTGGACTTTTATACTTTGGACCTTTAGGAGTATTATTTGGACCATTAATACTTTCTATGGCTTATGTTCTTGTGAATGTTTATATTTTACAGAAGAGCAGTTAGTTTCGAATCGCATAAAAATTTATAGATGTTACCTAGAAACGTATTGTTTCAATTGGTTAAGATATTTTTCTAATTGAACGTCCATGGAAATATGCTTTATAGAAAATTTATTGTTGAGTTTAATTTTGTATGTGGAAAATATTTTATCCCAAATATTTCTTTTTGAGGTTGTATTTTCTATATTTTGGTAGAATATTTCATCTTTTCCAAATGTAATCTTGTCTTGCCAAAATAAGTAAGGTCTTTTACTTCTCAATGCAGATAAAAAAATGCCTAACACAATCAAGAAGATTATTGCTACTAGTGAACTTATTCTAACAATTTCTTCCTGTTCAGCTGAAAATTTTAATAGTGTTAAATTAATTAACAAACCAAGATAAAGAATTGCTCCAAGTATGATGAGAATAATTGTTTTAGGGATAATTGCCCTTGATTTTTTTTGATATGCTTTATACTGTGGTTCCATGTTTGAGTGTATGAAAGAACATATATTAACTTTACGGTGGAAATCATTGCGAACTTTTAGTTATGTAAATAATAATGGGCCCGGTGAGATATGCAGAAAAACTGGATTTTTCTGGAATGTTAAACCAGTTTAACACTTGCACTCACGATCTCCTGCGCAAATGTAGCAACATTTGATAGTGCGTGCGACATGCGCTTCGTAAACTTCGCTTAGTCCCTCTTTACAGAAATAATGGGCCCGGTGAGACTCGCACTCACGATCTCCCGCGAGTCGGGCGGACGTCATTTATAGCAATGAACTGAATTCAGTTCAAGTAGCTACTAGACCACGGGCCCATAAAAAAGTTATTTGTAATTTGTTTTTTTAAATTTATGTTTATTTTAGGAACTAATCGTGAATCAATAAAAAAGAGTAACAATTAAAAACAAACACAAAATAGTTGTTCTATGATTCATCATCATGAATTTTGGTGGAGATTCTTTCCTAAGAAGGCTCTAACGCAAGTTTATCTATCTGCAGCGTTAAGAAACTTTGCGATTTCGTTAATTGGGTTATTTATTCCCCTGTACTTACATAAAGAGCATGGTTATTCTATTACCGATACTTTATTATTTTTCATAATGTATAGCATCATGTTTGCTGTGAGTACCCCTCCCGCTGCTAAATTTGCGTCTCGTTTTGGTATACGTCATACAATCGGGATGGCTGTTCCATTTTACCTTTTGTTTATCTTATTCATGCAGTTATTAAAAACGAATAGTATTCCCTTGTTTATCATAGCTGCTGTTTTAGGAATTTCACAGGGATTTTATTGGATGGGTATGCATCTTTCTTTTCATTCTGCTAGTCATAAAAACCATCGAGGTGAAGAATTAGGAAAAAGAAGAGGGCTTGGGATTTTGGCAACACTTTTTGGTCCGGTGTTAGGTGGTTATTTAATTTCATCTGTTGGCTTTACTTTAGTTTTTCTTCTGGCAGCTGTATTTTTGGTAGCTTCAATATTTGTGTTGTTTATTAGTAAAGATAAACACACACCTTACCATTTTTCAGTTCGGTCTATAATTAACAAAGATCATTGGAAAGATTCGATATTTTTCTTTTCAAAAGGAAGCCAAGTAATAGCAAATGGTGTTGTTTGGCCTTTATTTATCTTTTTTATTTTAGGAAGTTATATTAGTCTTGGTTTTTTGGGGACAATTTTATCAGCGATAAGCGCTTTATTGTTTTGGCTTTCTGGGAAATATAGTGATGGGAGAGATAAGCGTTTTATTGTTCGTGTTGTAACGCCTTTTGAGTCTTTAATGTGGTTTTTGAAGGGTTTAGTTGTTACAAGCGGCCAAGTTTTTGCAGCTACTATTCTTGGTGGTATAACTAATGGGGTTCGTGAATCTCCGATGGGTGCACTGGAATATAACAAAGCAAGGGGGGAAGTTGCTGCTTATTTTGTTAGTCGAGAGATGTTTATATGTTTGGGTAGAATTGGTTTGCTTACTTTTGTATTAATGACGGATAGCCTTACTGGTGGTTTGTTTTTACAATCGTTCTTAACATTTGGTGCTTTGTTGTTTTAGGAGATGATTTATGTTATCAATTATTTCACAAGAGAAATTAGAAACAAAGTTTTTTGAAAGATTGATTGAGCTACAGTATGGTCGAATAAACATTATAGAGATGAAGAAATTAGCGGACCAAATCTCTTGGTTAAAAGGTTGGCCAGACGATGATAAAGCTTTTTGGAATGCAGAAGCATTTATGTGGAGCCGGAAAATTGAAAAAGAAACTAGGGAAGAGATTAAAGAAATTATAGCAAATAAATTATCTCAAGTTGGAAAAAATTTGGATTTGGGTTGTGGTGCTTATTCTTATATTCCCTCTGTTGGTTTTGACATCTCCCCAAAGATGTTAGATTTAAATGAAAATGCTATTGAAAAACACGTAGGAGATTTAGAGAGTAATTTGTCTTTTTCTAATGGGTATTTTGATTCAGTGACCGCAGTTTTCGTTTTAAATTATGTGGAAAATATTGAATTATTACTTGACGAAATATTTAGAATTTTGAATGAAGATGGGGTTTTCATTGCTATTATTGCTAAATCTATTAATAGTTGGCAGAAACAAAAAGAAGTAAAGCGCAGTGATTTACAGAATCTGTTGCAGAAAAGATTTAATGTGGAATTAGAAAGTAAGGATAAATATTGTTATTATTTATGTAAAAAAACAAAAAAGTATTAAAGCTAAACATTATTATGTAGTAAAAAGGTGTAAAGATGGCAGAATCATTATTTTATTTTGATCCAAATTATAAGTCGAAGCTGTTGGAAGAATTTGGTTTTAAAGAACAGGAGGATGAAATTCTTGTAAATCAGTGGGGTAAGACTGGTTTTCCAGATCCAATCAAAACATACCATTTGATGTGGGAAGTTTATGATTTAAGCTTAGAAGAGCCTTATTTCTGGATTTTAGATGACATGAAAACTAAGTACCCTATCCTGGAAAAATTGGAAGATTCTTTTGCAGCTGCTGAAAATAGTGCTTTTTTTGGTGTAACTCAACAGAGATTAGGAGCTCAACAAGACAAAGTTTCACAATTCTTAGCAACAGTTGGTAAAATGATTAAGGAACTTTTTCAAATGGTTAGAGAGTTGAGAATTATTGATGAACGACTTACTTATTATGGGGAGGTTAAAGCTCAATTAGATAAAGATTTGAAAAGTCGAGGTAAATCAGCTGAAATTACCCTTAAAGGAATGTTTATTGATTTAGTTCAAGGTGGTGGAAAAAGTGCTGCTTCTGTTTATGGAATGGCAAGGGAATTAGAATTTATTACATTACCTGATTTGTTTTTTGATGCGCCTCCATTTAGAAATGCTGATGAATTGGAAGCACATGTAAAAAGTTTGGAAGAAGATTTCAACACTAATGTTTTAAGGGTTTTACAAAGACATATTCGTCAATATATGGAATGGAAAAAAAGAACTCATCAAGAACATAGGAATCGGCGCGGTTTTATGTTACAATATTTATTGCAGCATTTTGAAATTGTTCAAATGTATATTAACTGGATTAAACCTTATTTAAGGAATGTAGCTAAATTAACTATGAAATCAAAAAACATGTCCTCTCCAGACATTGTTTCAGCATTTGAGGGTAGTATGTTAGATGTTGAGATTTTGGGAAGAAAAAGAGTTGAAGTTGGTGAAAGCGGAGCTAATGGTTGTTGTTTAGCTACATTTAGATATAGAACTCGTCCTGAGTTGAAAGTTGTTCAGGAAGGTTATCAAAGGGGCCCGGTTCATATTGGAAAATTTGAATTTTTTCTTCGTGTCTATAAGTGGAAAGATGAGGAAGTTGAGCAGTATAAAAGACTCAAGGAGAAAGAAAGTTTAATTTTAATGGGGGAAGTTTCTTCTTCGGTCCAAAAAGCTATGGAAGCTCTTGGGGAGAAGCTTAATGAATATTTAGCTGAAGCGAGAGGACAAAAGGAAGGAAAGCCAGTTGAGGAAAAAGATGAGAAGCCTAAAAAGTCAGTAATGGAACGTATGTTAGGAGATTTTTATAATCCTAATAAAAAAAAGAAATCTTCAAAGAAAGTGGCTGTTGCTGCTACTGCTAAAATGAACTCTGAACTTAAAGGTTTGGGGGATTACACTAAGGCAATGACTTGGCTAACATATAAGAACTTTAAGAAAGCACATCGGATGATCCAGTGGTGATTTGGTTTGATTGTTTTTCTTACCAAAACATTTTTCTAAAAACTTGCTTTTTGATGCTATATGGCTAAACCTAAAGATTTTAAGGACTTACCTCCAGAAGAAAGAATCAAAAAATTAAAACAACTGGAGAAGGAACGACAGAAAGAAATAGCAGAAGCTGAGAAGTTGATTAAAGCAAGTGAAGATGAAATAACTGACAAAGCCGAGTTTAAAGAAAAAGTCCCAATACCACAGTTTTCTCAAGAAGATTTAGTTGGTTTGGGTGAGGGGGGAAGGGAGATTCTAAAGCAAAGAGGAGTTTTGTTAAATGTTGAGTCAGATGAATCAGAGGATACAGAAGAGAATAAAACAGAAAGTTTAGAAGAATCTGTAGAAGCTGAGGCACCTAAATTTGACAAACCAGTTGATGTTCAGTATGCTCTTCCAGGTGAGTCATCGAGACACGAAATTAATTCTGAATATTTGATGCAGCAAAGCCACATTCCACTTCAACAACTTAGAACTGAGATGGATTCTATCTATAAAAAAGTTGAAGATAGAGGTTACATGACTTGGGGGGAACAAAGTCGTGCAAATGTAGTTTATTCTGCAATTGATGAAAAATTACGTGCGGTTGATGCAGGTAATTATTCTATGACTGAAGATATAGCAAAGCAAGCAGGTTTGGCAAAAACATTAACTGGTAGGTTGCTTGATAGAGCATATCAATCTAATACTATTGATCAGAAGAATTGGTATAAATAGAAGTTTGGTAATTAGTAAGTAGAATATTTTATAAATTATTATTTTTTCTCGTTGTCATGGGATTTCGAGGCAGGAAAGTTTATGGGCAATCGAAAATGGAAAGTTGTGCTTTTTGCGGTTCAATCGCCACACAACAAAACGAACAAGGTGTTAATGTTTGCCGGCACCATACAAAAAGCGCCATTGAAGAGATTAAATGTACATGTGGTTCTTGGTTAGATCAAAGAAGTGGTAAATTTGGACCGTATTTTCGATGTGTTAATTGTGGAAATATGAATTTTCAGAAAGCTATGGAAATAAAAGCAATTACTATGAAAGATGTACAAAAAGCAGCACCTAAAGTTGAAGTTAAAAAAGTTGAAAGAACATTTGGAACTCCAAAACCAGCTGAGAAAGCAAAAGAGATTACTATTACTTCAAATGATGTTGAATATTTTGATTGATTGACCTGAACATTTAAATACAAAAACTTCTTTCTGTTAACATGGTTGAATTTGGTACTGGCTACGAAATGCCTATGGATAGGAATTATGATCATGTACATGAACATAATCATGGTTTTTCTAAAGGTTCTGAGAAAGCAACGGGAGATGTTGGTGTAAAGATAGGTGATATGGGAATGAGTTTAGGGATGGGTCCAGTTCCGAATGTAAATGCTGTTGCAGCTAAACTTCGTCCTGGTGCAAAAAAATTAGAATTTGTTTTTATGGGAATGGGGAAAGGTTCTGGTCAGGGTCAGACGCCAGGAATGTATGGTAAAAAGCAAAGGCAAGCGTTTTTAGAATTAGGAAAAGCTAATAAAGTGGATTTTACAACTCACAGTACGGTTGGAGTTTATGGGTTAGCTGGAATGGATCAGCAGGGTAATTTTTCTAAAGCTAGTAAAAATCAAAGTTTACAGGAAGTTAAAAGAGCTATAGAATTTGCAGCTGATGTTGGAAGGGGCGGTCCCATTGTAGTACATACTGGAGAATTTTCTAGACCAATTGTTGACGCTGCTTGGAATCAAAAGAAGGGCGATGAATATGCTGGTAAATTTAGTATGTTTGACGATGAGGAAGGTAGAACTTCTTACAAGGTAGTGGATGTAAGAACTGGTGGTTTGATTCAGGAAGCTAGGAAGAACAGGAAAGTATCAAAACCTGTTTGGAATACGGCTGAAGTAGGACAAGAATATACGGATTTTGATGGTTCTCAAAGGAAAACTAAAGAGGATGAAAAAATATATGTTGATTATTTTGGTAATAGGCTTAATTCAGAGGAAAGAGTTCCAAAATATAATTCTAAGGAAGGAAGGTTTGAGGTTCACCAAATGGGGTGGGAAGAATTAGAAGATGAAGCAAAAGAAATGACTGGGAGAGCAAGAGATTTATGGAATGATTGGAAATCTGGAAAAATATCTGAAAGCGATTTTAAAAAATCTTACTGGGCCAAATTTAAAGATGCAGAAAGTGAGAAAGAAGTTGTTGTTCGCCCAGAAGAGGCTTATATTATCTCTACTTTAGAGACAAATGCTTCCAATAGTAGAGGGTGGGCAGTTTATTATGGCGGGGATTTTGATGAGAATATTGAAACTGTTAAGAAACTTAGAAAAGCTCGTAAAATATATGAGAAAATTGAAGAAGCTACAGATGAAGAAGAGAAATGGAAATTACAGATACAAGGTCAAGGTTTATTGGGTGGTTTAATTCCGGAAGAAGCTGAATTTCCTACTGAAAGAATTGACAAATTAATTTCGCAAGTTGAACATAAATTACGTTATTCTAGGGAATCAGCCGCTTCCCAGTGGGCGCAAGCTGAAGAGAGTTTAGAAACTATTAGAAACGTAGAAAGTGCTGAAACTTATGCTATTCGTGAAGCGTGTGATGCTTATGCGCAGGCTGCAATGTCATCCATGAGACAAACTCAAAAATTACGCGAAGCAGGACAACTAAAGAAACCATTGACTGTCGCTTTAGAAAATTTATTCCCTGAACATTACGGATCGCATCCGGATGAATTAATTAATTTAGTTAAAGGTAGCAGAAAAAGATTTGTTGATTTATTGAAACAGCAGGGGGTTGCAGAGGAAGAAGCTAAAAAGAGAGCTAAAGATCACATTACTGCAACATTTGATACTGGACATTTGAACATGTGGCGAAAATATTGGAGAGGAGACCCGAATAAGAGTTTGAAGGATAATGATGAAGAATTTAATCAGTGGTCTTTAGATAAAGTTAAGGAAATGGCTCAAAAGGGAATTATTGGGCACGTTCACATTGATGATAATTATGGATATCATGATGATCATCTAGCTCCGGGAGAAGGAAATACGCCAATTAAAGGGATGATTAAAATTTTGAAGGAAAACGGTTATGATGGTGAGTTAATTATTGAACCTGGTGCAGATTATACAACTGATGTAACTGGATTTCATTCAGTTATGAAAACATGGAGACATTTTGGAATTCCAGTTTATGGGAAGGGATCTGGATTAGAAGCTGGAAAAAGAGGTTGGAATCAAATCGGTTATGGTCATTTTGGTCAGAACCAGCCGCCTTATTTTGTATTTGGTGCTTATTCTCCATCGGAGGATTGGACGTTGTGGTCGGGAGTTCCGTTGGAGTAAAAGTAGTTGAGTTGTTATTTTTCTTTCTATATTAAAAAATCCCCGACCTTTCGGTCAGGGAAAAGAAGGTGTTGTGATAGCTAAACGGTTGTTGGTGGAGGTAAATATGGAATGTCAAAACAGTAATGCAATGGGATTAATGGCATCTGATTCACCTCTAACTTGTGAAGAATAAACAACTATTTAAACCACTGGAACATTCGATAAAGAAGGTGTTTGCAGAAGTAATAACCATAAAGTTTTTAAAAGGGGTTTTTGTTACTTTGGAGTAAGGTGGATTATGTATAGGTTATTTTTTACTCCGGAATGGTTTAATGGGTGGGACATCGCATTCGATGTTGTAGGGCTTGTGGTAGCATTGCTTATTGCAGTCTATAGTTGGCGTATTTATTCTATCAATAAAGAGAATAGATTCATCTATTTTAGTTTAGCTTTTTTATTGGTTGCTTTAAGTTTTCTAGCAAAATCATTTACAAATGGTGTACTTTATTTTTTTCCAGTAAGAGAAGCAGTTGCTGAAGTTTTGCGACCAGTAGCTGGAGCTGGATTAAGTCTTTCAGATCTTTATTATCGTGCTGGATTTTTCTTGCAAATGGTTTCCATGCTTGGTGCATGGTTGTTAATCTTTTTCATTAGTCAGAAGTCCCGTGCTAGATTAACAAAGTTATATGAATTAAGTCAGATTGCTTTATTTGTATATTTAGTCTTTTTAATCTCAATTGTTAGTAACTTTAAGTATACTGTATTTTATGCAACTAGTATAGTATTTTTGAGTTTAATTGTTCTTAATTATTACAAAAGTTTTATTACTACCAGAAATTCAAACACTTTTAGAGTTATGGTTGCCTTCCTTATGATTTTAGTGGGTAACATTTTCTTCGCTTTTGTCTTTGCTGTTCCTGCTTTTTATGCTGTTGGCGAAATACTAACTCTGGTGGGTTTCTTACAATTACTATATACTTATCAGAGGATTCGCTAATGGCTGCACGTAGATCTAGATTGGAATTAATTTATGACATTCTCTTAGCAATTCAAAATAAAGGTGGCACGATAAAACCAACTCATTTAATGTATAAATCTAACTTGTCTCATAAATTGTTGAACCATTATCTTGAAGAATTGTTAGGAAAAGAATTGGTGGCAGTTGAAGAAGAATTTTCTAGAAAGAAGCAGAAAAGTAACAAGACTGTTATAATTACTGAAAAAGGATTGATTTTTTTATCTGAATTTAGAAGAATGCGCGAATTTACTGATGCATTTGGTTTGTGATTTATTTTTAATTAATAATAAATAGTATAGTCTATAAAATATATTATGATAATCATTGGAGTAGATGAAGCTGGTAGAGGTCCGGTTCTAGGTCCTTTAGTAATGGCGGCTCTTTCTTTTAAAGAAGAAGATATTAAGAAATTAGAGTGGATGGGAGTTAAAGATTCTAAATTATTAAGCAAAGAAGTAAGGGAAGAATTATTTGATAGGATTAGGGAAGTTGTTCATGATTTTAGAATAGAGGTTGTGGAACCTGATGCAATTGACTTATCTTTAAATGAAGATGGGACGAACTTAAATTGGCTGGAAGCTGATACGTCTGCGAGTATGGTTGCTGATTTAGTTGGAGAGAAAGCTATCTTTGATTGTCCAAGTAGAAATTTGGATTCATATAAAGATTATTTATTAGACAAGTTGAAGACATATTCAGTTGAAAAAGAATTAGTTGTTGAACATAAAGCTGATTTTAATTATCCAGTTGTTGCAGCTGCTTCAGTAATTGCAAAAGTTGTTAGAGATAGGAATATTGAAAGAATTAAGAATGAAATTAAGATTGATTTTGGTTCGGGCTACATGTCAGATCCTAAAACGCAAGATTTTTTGACGAATTATTCTGATAAATATCCTCATCTGTTTCGAAAAAGTTGGCAGTCATATAAGAATGTTTTATTAGGAAAACAGCAAAAGAAATTAGGTGAGTTTTAGGAAAGATTTAAAATTAGGTTTGTCTTGTCGTTATTATGACGGTTTTTAACAACGTATCTGAAAACGATTTAGGGATTCTTAAACGATTAAAGTTTGTTCCATCATCTCCTAAAACTATTTACGAAGTTATTAGGTATAAGAAAAAAGGAGTTATTGCAATTTATTATGATTCTGGTAAATTATTTTTACAGGGAAATCAAGCTGCAGTTGATAAAGTAGCAGATCATTTTAGAAAAAGTGGTGCCAAAGAAAAAGTAAAAGAATCTTTTCGTCAAGAGAAAGGTTGGATTATTGGTAGCGATGAAGCTTTAAAAGGAGATACGTTTGGCGGATTAGTTGTTGCTGCAGTAAAAGCGGATGATGATATTCGTAAGAAGTTATTAGAGTTAGGTGTAGCGGATAGCAAGGCTTTATCTGATTCTGAAGTTTTGCGGTTAGCTGATGAGATTAAAAAATTAGCACAAAGTGAAATAATAAGCTATTTACCTGAAGAATATAATAGTTTTCATGGAAACCAAACTGAGTTGTTAGATAAATTGCATTCATCTGTTGCCAAAGATTTAGGTGCAGGTAAACATGTTGTTGATAAATATCCTGGCTGCGAAGCCGGGGATTTGGCTGTTGTAAAAGCGGAACAGAAATATGTAGAAGTAGCAGCTGCTTCCATTTTAGCTAGAGCTACCGGATTAAGACAATTACAATATTTGGGAAATGTATTAGGTTTTGAAGTTCCCAAAGGTAGTACACATGTTAGGGATGGATTAGAGAAATTGCGTGGAAAGGATTATGAGAAATTTGTTAAAATTAAGTTTAGGAATGTTGTTAGTTTTTTGAGTGGGTAAAGGGTTGGGCGTTGTTTATGTTAATTTCTGTGAACTATTAATTTCACACAATCTAGTATAATTACATTTATATACTTACTCTCTTTCTTGAAAGTATGTCTGAACCGAAGTCTGTGGAAGATCTTACACCTGAACAGAGGGCAGAATTACAAGAGAAGCTGAAAAATATGTCTCCTGAACAGCTTGCTGAATTACAGCAACAGCAATGTATTTTCTGTCAGATAATTAGTGGAAAAGTTGATTCTAAAAAAATATATGAAGATGATGATTGTATTGCTGTGTTAGACATTTACCCAGCAGTTAAAGGCCATATTATTTTAGTTCCAAAAGAACACTTTGCTATTATGCCGCAAGTTCCTGAAAAAGTTTTAGGTCATTTATTTACAGTTAGTAAGAAATTATCACAAGCCCTTTTGAAAGGTTTAAGATGTACTGGTACTAATATCTTTATTGCAAATGGTTTAGCTGCAGGTCAGAAAGCGCCCCATTTCTTGATTCACATACTACCTAGAAAAGAAGGAGATACTTTACTTCCAATTGAAGAGAAAGTTTTAGAGAAAAATATAGTAAGTAAAGTGAAAGGTGCTGTTGAACTTAAATTGTCGGAATTATTAGGAAAACCTGATGCAAATGCTAGTAAAGTTAAGAAAAAGGTTGAAAAACCAAAAGTTGAGAAAGAAGAAGAACCTGAAGAGAATGATGATCTTGAGGAGGAATCTGTTGAAGATGGTTCTGAAGAAGTAGATGCAGAAAGTAGTGATGAGAAGGAAGAAGTAGAAGAAGATGATGATTCAGATGAAGAGGATAATGAAGATACAGATGATGATGAAGAGGAGTCTGACGACGAGGACAATGAAGATGACCAGGAAGATTCAGATGAAGAAGAACCGGAAGACGAAGAATCAGGGGATGAAGATGAATCAGATGAAAGTGATGATGGCGAAGACGAGGATGATGATCAAGCGAAAACAGATGCAACACTTGATGATATTGCAGGTCTATTCAAATGAAAATGAAACATTTTCAATGTTTCCTAACGCAAACAAATAACAAATGAAATGTGAATTATGTGAAACAAAAGAAATCCTTTATGAGGATGCGGACGTTGTTGTTGCAGTAAAAGATGTTGCTTTAACTCCAGGACATTTAACTGTATTTCCTAAAGAACATTTTACAATTTTGGAAATGGTTCCAGAAAAAATCCTTAAGAGGTGTGCAAATATTGCAACTAAAGTAAGTGTTGCAGTTTTTGATGGGTTAGGTAGTCAAGGAACTAACATCATGGTACGTAATGGTTTAGGCGCTGGTCAATCTGTACCTCATTTTGCTATAGATGTGATTCCACGTCAGGATGGAGATAATCTTCCTTTAGAATGGAAACCTCTTCAATTGATGGAAGATGAGATGGAACTTGCTTTTACTCAAATACAAGAAGGATTAAAATTAGTTAAAGATACTAAACAAGAGAAAAAAAGTGAGAAACCAAAAGGTCCAAACTATTTACTAAAATCATTAAGACGAATTCCCTAAGCTTTTAACCTTAATTTTGGTTTTGATTTATTTTTAAGAGCGTCCCAGGTTAAATTTTCTACATGGCTCATTACTTTTTTAGTTTGCTCTTGGAAAATGTTTTGCAGAAATACATCTAAACGTCTATCTTTGCCACCCATTTACAAATGAAGACAGTTAGATTATTTAAATTTATTGGCAATTAAGAATAATAATCTAGAAGGGTTTTTAAACAAAGAAATATTATCTGTATTATGAAAAGAGTTGGAAAAAAAAATCAAAAAAATAAAGATAATTCTAAATGGCTTTCTTTACATGTCGTAATATTTTTTATAATCTCTTTCTTTATTTTGTTTGAATTATTAATTCTATCTTTTTATGGTTATGTGTCAGTTATTCCTTTAATTATACTTGTGCTATTATTTATTTTGATTTATGGTTTACATGAGAGAAAAAAATGGTCGAGAAATTATGGCTATGCTGTTCTAACTTTATTAATAATTGGTAGTTTGTGGTGGCAAAGAAAGTTTGCTAAAGTATTATTGTCTCAATTGGAATTTGGAGAAAATACATTAAATGCTCTTGCATTAAGTAATTTAATTTTAGTAAGTGGGTTTGTTGTAATATTTATATTAAGTTTATATTTACATGTCAGGTTAAAGAGCATACTAAATAAATAATTTTGCTTTCAACTTGATACTTAAATATTAGTCATATTTTTAAATGAATACTTCTCTGGAGTAAATAATCAATAGTGAGATAATAAACCATGGAAATACTCTTTTATCCCTACGATTTTAAGTACAAACTTCAAAACGGAAAAGTTTTTGTTTTACTATTTAGTGTACTAAATGATGGCACTAAAGTGGTGGTTCAACATCAACATCAACCATTCTTTTATGCTGAAACAAAAGAAGATCAAAGTGATAAATATGATGAAGAGTTTATAGGGTTTATACAACAGCTAAAAGTTGAAGCTTCTCCAGAATCTGCTAAAATTGTTTCTTGGGAAAAAGTTGAAAAGGATTTATTAGGAGAGAAAAAATCGTTTTGGAAATTTTCTACCAATTATCCGAAAGCTGTTCCTCTTTTGGCTAGCGAATTACAGAAGAGAGGTATTACTTGTTATGAACGTGATATTTTGTTTGTGCAACGTTACTTACGTGATGTTGGAATAACTCCAATGACTTTAGTTAAAGCTGAAGGGGAGTTTAAATCTGAGGGGAAATATAGGGTACCGCTTTTTGATGCCACAAATGTTAAACAAATAAGCAAGGAACCAAAATTAGATTGGGAAATTATGGCTGTTGATATAGAAACATATGCTAAAAACAAAGAAATTGATTTTAAAAAAAATCCTATTTTGATGATTGCATTCTATGGAACAAAAAAAGATTTGGAAACTGGAGAAACACAAATTTGGAGAAAAGTAATAACTTGGAAGAAATTTGATAATAAATTAGATTATGTTGAATTTGTTAAAGATGAAGTATCATTATTAGAAAGGTTCCGTGAAATACTTTTAACTAAAAAACCAGACATTCTTACTGGATATTATTCTGACGGTTTTGATTTGCCATACATTAAAGCAAGAGCAGATAAATATAAAATTAAATTAGATGTAGGTTTAGATTATGGCGAGATTAACTTAAGAAGAAAAGAGGCGCTAATTCCAGGGATATTACACATAGATATATTGAAATTTATTAAATACATTTTTGGAAGAAATTTAAAAACAGATTCTTATTCATTAGATGCAGTTTCGCAGGAATTATTGGGTAATAAAAAGCATAAGGTTAATTTGGATGACTTGGCACATATTTGGGACCATGAACCAGAGAAGTTGCATGATTTCTGTGAATATAATTTACATGATGCACATTTAACAAGTAAACTTTGTTCTACTTTACTTCCTGACATAATTGAGTTCACAAAAATCGTTAAAGTTCCTTGTTATGATGTAATAAGGATGCGCTTTAGTAAATTAGTTGAAAGTTATATTTTGAAAAGAGCTGCTGGGCAAAACGTTTTGGCTCCTAACAAAGCCGTAGGAGCTGAATTAGAACATCGCATGCAGGAACGTATACAGGGGGCATTTGTTTATGAACCAAAACCTGGTTTGTATAGTGATGTGGTAGTTTTTGATTTTAGATCACTTTATCCCACGATTATTACTGCTCATAATGTGGGACCAGAAGGATTGAATTGTAAATGTTGTGGGAAAGAAAAACAACGCAAAGTTCCTGAACTGGATAATACTTGGTTTTGCGAGAAAAAGAAATTCATTCCGTCTGTATTAGAGCGACTTATTTTGAGAAGGGCAAGTATTAAACGTTTGATAAAACAAGCAAAAGAAAAAGGAGAAAAGACTCAATTATTGGAAGCTCGTTCTTATGCTCTAAAGATTTTAGGAAATTCATTTTATGGTTATCTTGGCTTTTATGGCGCACGTTGGTACTGTTTAGAATGCGCTGCCGCGACTACAGCTTATGCTCGTGATTATATCAAGCGTACTATCTCAGATGCTGAGAAGAAAGGATTTACAGTTATTTATGCTGACACTGACAGTTGCTTTTTGCAGTTAGGAGAAAAGATATTAGATGAAGCAATGGAATTTATGAATGAAATTAATTTTGATTTACCTGGACATATGGAATTAGAATATGAGGGGTTTTTTCCTAAAGCCTTGTTTGTTGCAGTGAAAGGTTCAGAAAAAAGTTTAGGAAAAGGAGCAAAGAAAAAGTATGCTTTATTGCAAGAAGATGGTGAACTTAAAATTACTGGCTTTGAAACTGTAAGAAGAAATTGGTCCAAGCTGGCAAAGGAAGTTCAGGAAAAGGTTTTGAGATTGGTTTTACAGGAGAAAAATGAGGAAGCGATGATTTATGTGAAAGAAATTATTGATAAATTGAAAAATGGAAAGATTAGCAAGAATAAATTAATTCTGAAAACACAAATAACTAGGGAACTGGATAAATATAGTTCAGTTTCTCCTCATGTCTTTGTAGCTAAAAGGATGGAAGCAAAGGGTAGAAAGATTTCACCTGGAATGATTATTTCATATATCATTACTAAAGGTTCCGGAATTGTGCGTGAAAGAGCCTTTCCACCGAATGAAGCTAAAGAATATGATGCAGATTATTACATTCATCATCAAATTCTACCTGCAGTTTCTTCTATCTTAGCAGTCTTAGGTGTAAGTGAGGATGAAATATTAGGTAAGGGTAAGCAAATGGGCTTAAGTGGGTTTATGTGAATTGTGTTGTTTACTATTCTATAACATTTTAAAATAGTATTTAGTATAAAGTAATATGAGAAAAGGATTTGAATATACTGGAGTTACTATTGTATATCTTTGTCATGATGGTTCAGGGAATTTTCTATTAAACAAACGAAGTGTTAATTGTCGAGATGAACATGGTCGTTGGGATCCAGGTGGCGGTGGATTAGAGTTTGGAGATACGGTTGAAGATACTTTACGTAAAGAAATTAAAGAAGAGTATTGTACTGATGTTTTAGGTTATGAGTTTTTGGGGTACAGGGATGTGCACCGTGAACATAACGGAGAATATAATCATTGGGTTGCTTTAGATTTTAAAGTTTTAGTTGATAAAAGTAAAGTGAAAAATGGTGAACCACATAAATTTGAAGAAATTGAATGGTTCACAAAGGATTCTTTTCCTGAACCCATGCATAGTCAATTTCCTTTATTCTTAAAGGATTATGGTCACAGACTGTAATGTTCAGTTTATATCTTTTTCTTAGTCTTAGAAAAACATTATTTATTCTACTTTAACTCCTTTCCAGAAAGCAACATAATTGCTAAAATCTTTTCCAACACGTTCTATTGCTGAAGCATTTGGTTTAGGATAATACCATGCAGCTCCTGAATTAGTGTTATCATCAACTTGAATATCATAATAGTTTGCTAATCCTTTCCAAGGGCAAGTTGAATGTTCATTGCTTTTCTTAAAAAACTCTTTCTTGATTGAGTTCGGAGGGAAATACTGATTTCCTTCAATTTCAATAGTTTCATTAGATTCTGCTACTACTTTTCCATTCCATGTTGCTTTTACCATATTCAGACTTCGATATTTCTTTTTGTGGTTTAATTATTTGCTAACTTCATAAAGTAATGTTTCTGGATGGAATGCATACCAAGCGAACCAAAAATCAACTTCCTTAACTATCTCTTTTCCATCAGTGTTAGTAATGACAACTCTTCCATCTTTTAATTTTTCTAATGTGATTGAAACTCCATTAACTTTGTCTTTGACAATACCATTAATATCATCTCTTCTATATGCTTTATACACTCCGTCAATTTCAACACCAAACACAAAATCTTTTGGATGAATCCTATTATCTTCATTCTCAACTGGGAAAATTAAGTAACTATCTTCATAATAACTTCCATAGGGGTCTTTTCCATAATTACGGTTGATACCTGTATTTTGACTTAACACTTCTGAATCTGGATGGGATTTTTTCCAATCTCTCCATGTTACTGTATCTATTGATATTTCTTCTAATTCTTGTCCAACTAATTCTCCCACGATTGCTTTTCCATCAATCTGTTGCCAGTATGTGTCTGTATCTTCGTCGTACATTACCATATTAGATTGATAGAGCTTGCCTGAAGTTCCAAAGCGGGAAACTTTTTCTTTACCATTTAATTCAATGATTGATTTGTAAGCAATTCCAGATCCACATAAAGGACAATAAGTAATTAGTAAATTGTCTCCTGCTACAACATCATTTGCTATTTCATGCCAAACAAGAATTTGTAAAGGGTAGACACGTTTTACATTTTTGTAGATTAAGGCTAAGACCAATTCGTTATCTTGAATCCATTCATCAGCTTCTTCTACTGAAACAAATTTGATATTCTTCTTAGCAAGGGCAGGAATACCTGTTGCTGAAATGCCTGTTTTTCCTATGCTTCCTTTACTGGGACCACCACCCCTAATTTTCTGAGGATCTATAATATATTTAGTACCATCTGCCGTGGTTTTAATTTTATCATTTATAGGGCTAGTAGCTTGAACTTTTTCCCCTGTTGATGCTACATTGCCTGCTTTAGTACTGTCTGTTTTGGACCCAGCATCACTAGTTTCTTGTACATCACAACTTGTAATAAGAAATATTGATATCAATAAAATTAATATAGGAAAAAATTGTTTAGCATTCATCATAACACCTCTTTAATTAGTATTGTTACTTGTTATAAAAACTTAATGGTAGTTATGTTATTTTTCACTTTTATTTATAAAATAGGTTTCAATTAAATAATTAAGGGTGGGTTAATGTTATAGTTGTTTCTATTCTATAATATTTTAAACAAAGTTTAACTAAAAGGAAATAAGATCTCTTTTGTAAAATAGAAAAAAATTGATACTATTGCTACTAAAAAACTAAGCACAATTAATTTCAGAAATATATTTTTTACTTTTCTTTTGGTTTTCTTAAATCTCTTTTTGAGCATGGCTCTATGGGATAATTTTCTTTTTGCTCTAAATAAGTTTACGGGATATTTTACCCCTTTGAATCTCCTATTACCGATATATTCGCTAGGAACTTCAATTTTGTTCATGGCTGAATATACTGATTCACTAAATACGATATCACCTGGTTTTGCGACACCTTCAATTCTTGCCGCCGTATTAACAGCATCTCCATAAACATCATGATTTCGATGCAAGACTTCTCCGTTGTGTAAAGCAACTCGAATGTTTATTTGCTTGATTTCTTGTTTTGAGTGATTATATTCTTGGAATGTGTTTTGTAGTTCAACTCCACACAATACTGCATCTGTTGTTGATTTGAATGTTATTAAGAAAGCGTCTCCAATTTTCTTAACTACAGTTCCACCAAACTTATTGAAAATAGGTATAGAAATATTATCAAATATATCGTGAAGTTCATTAAACTTGATCCTAGATAACTTAGTCGTCTTACTAGTATAACCCACGATATCAATAAACATTACTGTAACAATTTCAGATTGGATCTTCTTCATCATAAAGATAAATAATTTGTTTCATTTATAAATGTTTCGTCATGTAACGACTATGTAGTGAGAACTGCAATTAGTTTCAGTTACATTTATAAAACAGGTTTCAATTAAATAATTCATGAATGTTGGTGGTCAAGCTGTAATTGAAGGAGTTATGATGCGAAATAAAAAGCGTTTTGCAGTAGCTGTGCGTACGCCGAATGGAGAAATTAAAATAAAAGAAGAAAAAAGTACTAAATGGCCAAAGGTGTTTGATTTTCCTTTTATGAGAGGTGTTGTTGGTTTGGCTTACACTTTATATGATGGGGTTCGTGCGCTTATCTGGAGCAGTAATCAGCAGTTGGAAAAGGAAGAAGAATTAACCAAAAAGGAAATTATAGGAACAATCGTTTTATCCTTTGCATTTGCCATTACAATCTTCGTTGTTTTACCATTCTTTTCAGCTCGCTGGATTCAATCAGAAGGAATTATGTTTGATATTTTAGATGGTGGATTTAGAATTGCACTTTTCTTAGGATATTTGCTAATTATTTCTATGATGAAAGATGTAAAAACTTTATTTCAATATCATGGTGCAGAACATAAAGCAATATATTGTTATGAATCTGGTGAAAATTTAACTTTAAGTAATGTAAAAAAGTATACTCGTTTCCACCCTAGATGTGGAACTTCGTTTTTGTTCATTGTATTAATTATTTCAATTGTTGTATTTACGTTAATTCCGGGAGCTTGGTACGTTAAGCTCATGGGAAGAATATTATTGATGCCGGTTGTTGCTGGAATCAGTTATGAAATAATTAAAATGAGTGATAAATTCAAGAAAAACCCAGTTGTACGTGCATTAATCAGTCCAGGTTTATGGTTGCAAAGAATAACTACTAAAGAGCCGAGTGATAAACAGTTAGAAGTTGGTATTGCTAGTTTGAAAGCTGTTGTAGATTGATGATTGTAGAATAATTATTGTTATTATATTTGCATTGCTAAGCGGCTAGTTTTTCTAACATATGTTTAGATCTTTTTTGAGCTTTTCTATAGAATGTTGTACTTGGATGTCTGGTAAAGCCAATCGGAAATTTTGGAACATTCTCGCCTCTCACATGTGAGATGTGGTTAATGATGGTTGGTAATGATTCTTGTTCAGTTTTTTGTACTAAATAACGGTGTGAAGAACTGACTCTGGCTTTTGGATCATTTAATTTTGCTGAATAATAAATAATTCTTCTGACATCTTCTGGAGTTATCAATGGTTCTTGGTGTTTTGCTTTCCATTCATCTTGAATATATTGTCCTAAAGCTTCATCAAACCCTCCTAAGACAGGATATTTTATCAGCTTATCGTACGTATCGGTAGCATCCATTACAAAGGCTCCTAACATGGCTGAAGTTCCTGCTTCAATATATTCTCTCCCGCAAAGCCTGCCAATCATTATGAAAGCTAAATCATCACTTGTGCCTGCTCCAGCGGCTCTTCTTAAGTAAGCTGAAGTAATTCTTCTTCTACCTCCTTTGTTTTTCACAATAACTTCTAAGTCTCTGAGGACATTAAGTGCTTCATCTGTATGTTCATGTGTAGCTAGAAAATCATAATCAATTCCCATCTGAAATATTTTTTTTGCATTTACCAGGTATGTTTCTCCAGAACCAAGGATTAGCTCTCTCCCTAAAATTGTTTTTTTATATTCTTCAACCGTATCTCTTCTTGGCTTATGAGAATCCATTTCTCCTGCAAATGCCATACCTTTTAATGTTGATTTTACATCCACGGAATAATTCCTTAAAAAATTAGCTCCAAGTAATGGTTGACCATCAATAACAAGTCTGCTTACTTTTCCCACGATTGCTTTTTCAGCCCATTTTTGCACTTGATCACAAATTTGTTGTCTAGTTTCCTCAGTTTGATCTATCCTTAACCCTGCAGCTTGAATAATATCCTTAATTGATGCAGTTGGAAATGCAAATCCACCAAAACCAAGATCATTAGCACGGGCATATTTTCCAAACTCTCCGTGTCCATTTTGTGCATGACCATGAACTGATTGTACTAATAAAACTCGCCAAATTTCTGGATTTATAGCTAAATTACAAGATTGCACCATTTTTTCTAGATCTAATCTCACAACATCCACAAAATCTTTGTTAGCAAGAAGATTATTGGCTTTTCCGTTTCCTTCCTGTACTTCCTCTTCAGATGAGCCAACAAGACGAAGATAATGTTTTTTTTTTGTAATAAATTCTTTTTTTGATGTTGGTTTATTTCTTAACATAAATTAATTGTTCAACTCACCAATTTAAAAGATTTTATGCTAGAACATATATTCTGGAGGAATGTCTGCTAAGAAAAAATAGTACTTTCATCTCCTTGCTTGTCGATTCTAATAACATTTTCCACAAAACTTTCAATCTTATGTTCATGTGAAACGATAAGGGTTTGTTTCAAATTCAAACGTTCTAAAACATCTCGTACTTTATCTAATTGTTCAGAACTGAATCCATCTGTAGGTTCATCTAATATCAACAGCTCTTTAGTTTGAATATTGTGCATTATATCATTGATGACTTTGTTTAAAGCTAGTCTATATGCGAGAGATACTGATGTTTTTTCTCCACCACTTAAATTCTGAAATAAAATCTCATAACCGTTCTGTTCTATTGTTGGAGAGAAAGAATCGTCTAATCTGACATACATTTCATCATTAGCAATCAGTAAAGAAAACCATTCTTGAAATAGCTGATTAAATGTTTGATGAATGTGCACCATGATGTGCTTCTCAATGTTTTTATTTAGTGGCAGCAGGAAATTTTCAATCCAATTAAAAAGATCTTGTAACCTAATTTTCTTATTCTCGATTTGTTTTAGCTTGTCAATTTCAATTTGTAATTCTAATTCTCTTTGTTGATAGTTCTCTAAAATTGTTTGAGAGGTAGATAACCTTTGCAGAACTTTTTTTTCTTCTTCAAGAAGATTTTCTCTTATTACGTTTTTTTGTTTAATTACTTCTGTTAAGTCTGTTCTTCCTAATAGCTGATTTTGAGTTGTTTTTGTCTGTTGTGCTAAAAAGATAATTTCCTGGTGAATTACTTGCTGTTCAACTACCAACCCGCCTTTATGTTGTTCTAATGATAGTTTTAGGTTTATATTTTGTAAAGTAATTCGAAGATTTGTAATGTCTGTTTTTATTTTATTTTCAATTTCATTCTGGTTTTTTGGTAAAGAAGCCATTAATTCATTATTTGATTTTAGTGCTTGCTTTAATTCTTCCTTCATCTGTTTCATTTTAGTAGATTTCTCTTCTAGTTGAGTTAATTCACTTTCTAATTTAATTTTTAATTCTTTTTTTTGTGATAAAATAGTAATTTGTTTAGCTAATTCTTCCTTTTTTTTGATTAAGTTTTGTTTTAAAGTTGTATTATTTGTAAGTTGTTGTTGTAACTGTTCTGATTTGCTTTGATTATCATTTAATATCTTAGATCGATATTCTGTAGGAACTTGTTGAAGGCACGTTGGACAATCCCGTAAATCTTTCATATTACTACATATTTTATGTGCTTGCTGTTGAAGAAGATTAAGTGAAGAGTTTTTTAATGTGAGATTATTTATTTCATTTTCAGTTTGAATTAATTCTTTTTCTTTATTTACTCCAAGTATTATTTCATTTTTGAGAGTCAAAAGTAAAGTTTCTTTCTCTTCTTTTTTAGATAAAGCTGTTTGAAATGTTTTTACTTCAATATTCAAACGTTGGATATTTGACTGCATAGAGCTAATCTGTTGTTCCATTTTGATTTTATTAGAAAGATTATTCTGTTGTTCTAGTTCTAATTTGTTAATTTCAGTTTCAATCGAGTCTTTTTTTGGTAAATTAACTAGTTCATTTAAGTTTTCATTGATTTTTTTTTCTTTGTTTTGCAAATCTTCTAAATTAGCTTGTTTCTCCTCAATAATTTTTTGTGTTGTGGTAAGTTTAGTATTTAATTGATTGGTTTTTTCTTGTTCAACTTTAATGGATTTTATTTCAGTTGTAAGATTATTTATCTTGTTCTTAAGTTCGTCTTGTACTGGTTTTAGTGTATCAACTTCTTGAGCAGATTTTTGTTTTTGTTGAATCACTTCAGCTAGCTTATTTTTTTTTTCTGGAAGAGGTTCAACTTGTCCTTCCATTTTTCCTAATCTTGAACGAAATACTTTCAAAGTATATTGTAGATTTTCTAAGATATTTTGATATTTGTCTATATTGAATACTTTTCTAAGAACACTTAATCTAGTTTCAGCTTTTTCCTGAAGAATAAATTTCATGGCATCTTGTGGCGTGTAAACTGTGTATCTAAAGATGTGATTTCTTTGTGTGCCTTCTGGATATTGTAGCAACTCTAAGATTAGTGATTTGAGTTCAACTGGGGTTGCTTCTTTTTTAATTCCATTGATGATTAAATATCCAGAAGTTTGTTTAATTGAATGTGCATCTTTCTTCAATGCTCTTTCAACAATTATCTCTTTATTTTCAATAGAAAACATTAATTGAACAGACCCATGAGTTTCTCCTTTTCTTAAAAGTGCTTCGGCAGGCAAATCTGCTCTGGATGCACCGAAAAGAGCAAATTCAATTGCTAACAATATGGTTGATTTACCAGAACCGATATCACCTGAAAGTAAAGTTGATCCTGGTGAAAAATTAATCTCTGCTTGATTATAGGAACGGATGTTTTTTAGGTTTATTTTTTTAAGAAGCATTGTTGTTAGTTTCTTGCTGAAGATTTATAGTGTTTTATTTGTTGTAACATAGATTCTTTAATTTATGTCTTTAAGTGCAACAATCATTATTAAAACTATTTACAAAGCATTACTATGGGATTAGATTTAAGCCAGGTTGAAATTAGACATTTGCGTGGGAAGTCTGTTGGTTATTTCTGTCCTATGAATGGTGGGAAAACTAGATGCGTAGTCTCTGAATTGCAAAGAGTCCACCATACTGGATATAATTTTGTTGCTTATAATAGTAGTTTAAATGATAGAGATGGTGCTTCTCTAGTTGTGGATGGAAAGCAATCTTATCCAGCTCTTTCTAAGGCTGACATAGGAGAGATTAAAGAAGATTTAGAAAAAAGAATTGAACTTATTTTTTCCCAAAAAGTTGGTGAACAGGGAGAAAATGGTAAAATAGATATTGATGGTATTACTCATAAAAAAAATGTGGATTTGGTTGGAGTGGCAATTGATGAATTTAATCTCTTTTGTTTAAGTGAGAAGAGCACAAAAGAGGCAATTAATTTTATTCGTTGGAGCAGGGATCAAAATTTTGTATTGTATGTTTCTGGATTACTTTATGATTTCAGACAAATGCCATTTGGACACACACTTGATGTCAAACCCCTTCTAAATTATCTTCCAGCAATAAGTCCTACTTGCAAAGCTGCTGAGGACGGTGTACAATGCTACAAAACAGCCGCTCATTCTCAACGTCTCTGGTCAATTGATTTAGCAAAACGTTTATTACCTGATTTGGTTGATGGGATGAGTTTTTATGATTTTTTTGATAAAGAATGTAATTTGAATAGCCAGACTTATGTTCCTGCGCCTTTTTTTGATAAAACCCTTAGGATAGAAAAAAAGAAGGATATGGTTTACTTACCAACTTGTGATGTTCATTCACAGCTACCATTCAAAGACGATACATTTGATTTGTATGATTCTATTGTGAACCAGAAGAATTTAATTGAAAATAATCTTAATTCAAAAATATTACATTTTCTGTTAGATGAAAATTGGGTTCGTAAGCAAGAGGGAAAAATTGTCCCAACTCCCATTTACCGCAATAGGTTAGGTGGTTTTACTCCTGCAGCTAAATTATTCTCATTAGGTTAATTTATTCTTGTTGAGATATGTGAATTCGTGTTCTAACCAAACATTTTATATATCTATTTTTATTCCTATTTGTTAATGAAAAGAGGACAAGTAACGGTGTTTATTATAGTTGGTATTGTAGTTGTTCTATTTTTTATTAGTTTATTTGTCATAATGGGTACACAAAAGCCACAAGAACTAATTGTGGACGCTCCTATAGAAGTACAATCCTTTGTTGATGGTTGTTTAGCAAAAGCAGCAGATGAAGCGGTAGATGAAATTGCAGCAAGTGGTGGTTCTGGTAAGCAAGGGGTTTTAGAAATTAGATATTGGTCTTTAGTTGGGAAAGCAGATATTCCGACTATTGAGTCTTTTGAAGAGTCAATTGCTGATAAAGCTGAAGAAAAATTGATAGGGTGTGTGGCTGATTTTACTGCTTTTTCTAAAACTGGTTTGAAAGTTTCAGCAACTGATCCACAGATAAAAGTGGACATTGGTCTGCAAATTATTGTGTTTAATGTGGATTATACTGTTAAAAGCAATAATGGAGATTCCACCTCTGAATTGGATACTTTCTCCCAAAAAGTAGCAAGTGATTTAGGAAAACAAATTAATATGGCAGAGAAATTTGTTAAAGCTAATAACGAGCGTCCTAAAACTTTTTGTTTAAGTTGTACCGCAGAGTTAGCTGAAGAGTTTAAGACGCCTTTTGCATTTGAACAGTATGGAACAGATTATTTGATTACTTTAGGCGATACTTTAAGTTTTTCTGTAGGTTATTCTGAGGAAAAGCAAGTTATTCAGGCTTTGGAATTATTTCATGATTCGCCGATATTTCACGAAACAACTCCTGAACTTGAAGCACTTTTTGAAAAAATTATTGTGGAGGGGAAAAGATGAAGAATTTTTTGTTAATACTTTTATTTATATTTATTTCAGCTTTGTTACTTCCCTTCTCTTTAGCTCAGGACCCTCTTCCAGATGGTTTTGATTATAAAAATGATTTTCAGATATCTCAATTATCTACAAATCAAGTGCATAGCTTAAATGTAAGAAAGTTAGCAAATTATCAGATAAATATATTATTAGAACAAAAAGATGAGCAAGGTAATCCTCTTTTGAGTGATGCTCAAATAAAGTCTCTCACTACTACACAAGTCAGAAATATTCAAATTAAGAAAGTTCCTGGTTCTCAGATACCGATTGTTATGAAACATTTTAATTCTAAACAGTATAAAGCATTAACACCAGAACAAGTGAAGCATCTTCCAGTAGATAAAATTCCAGATAAGCATTTAGAACATGTTGCCAGTGATTTTAGCAGTGAACAATATGGGAAGATGAGTACCAAGCAGATTAAAAAAGCGTATTATTTGGTAAGTAATTTAGCTGATTTAAATCAAGATAAATTTGCAGAATTTGTAGAATCAAAGAAATCTAAATGGAACGGAGCTACAATTCTTCCATTTGGAGAATCTTCTTGTAAATCTCCTTGTACTCTGAGTAAGGAAGGTGAATTAGCAACTGAAGATAAGCAAGCTACATTAACTGCTTATATGCGCGACGCTACTTTTAGGGTGATAAATGGAAAAATTTTTGTTATAGGTCCTGAAGAGGAAGTTGTTTCAACAAAGAAGAAAGTTCCTGTTAAGAAGGATGGAAAGATAGTGAAGGATGCGAAAGGGAATACTGTCTACAAAACAATATACGAAAAAAAAACAATTGAGTATAGCACAGAAATGGATGACTTACGTAATATTTTTTCTAATCTTCCTCCTGGTGATAACTCACATGTATTTTTTGCAGATGATAATATGGTTGGTGTCATTAATGTTGAAGACGGGAAAGCATATTATGATCCTGAAAGTAATTTTGGTCCTCTAACAATACATGGTGTTGACACTAAATCTCCCCATAAAGTTCAACTTTTATTTGATGAATCAAAACCAGAAGATAATTTTTATTTAAGATTCAATGAACGTCAAATCTCAGGTCAACCAGGAGGGGGAACTAAATTAGATTTTACTGATAATCGTTATCTGGGTTTTTATTCTAATGATCGTCCTAATAGATTCATTTTCACTGCAATGAATGATGAAACAGTTTTTCAATTAGAAAGTCGGAAAGATACATTTACTGATTTAAAAGATGGTGGAAAGCAATATGCTCCTTTTTTACATCTTAAAAAAAGAGATGGAACTCAAAAAGGAGACCTTTTAGCTTCAATAATTAATGGAAATAACTGGGTTTCTGTTTTGGATAATTCAATTGATTTAGATCCTATTGTACTAAATGAACAATCAACTTCAACAGCTATGGAAATTTTTGTTGAGATGGATTCAAATGATGGACAAGTATTATTAATGGACCAGGAAAATGGTTTGAAGTTGATGAATGCTAGGGAAGATTTTAAATTTTTGGATATGTCAGGAAATGAACATTGTTTGGGTAAAAGGTGTTCACATGTTTTTTCTGGAACTAATTCTAAAACAATGCAAAAATTTATTGAAGAGAGGGGTGAAAATTCTCCGAAAAATTTGAGATACGTTATTTTGACAGATAAGAAAAAGCAATTATCTCATATTGTTGACGTGGTAACAGGTAAAGTGGTTAAAACATATTTTGCAGCAACAGGTCGTAATCCTGGTGACAAAGTTTCTGGTGTTGCTACAGATAAAGGGGTTGAGAAACTTGAAGGTAATCGGAGAACTCCTGAAGGAAGATTAAGAATGATGACTGATATAAAGTATCCAAATCCAGATCGCAGTTCGTATTCTCATAGGGCACTTTTGGCTTATCCTCGCCCTAGTGATATAGAAAATGCTTTTAAGAAGGGTATTATTAATCAGGATGAAAGAGACAGGTATCTGAATGTGGTTAATAATTATTATAACAATCCAAATCAAAAAAATAACAGAGCAGCATGGAGACTTTTTTCTAATCCAAGTACAAAAATTGGAAGCAATATTTTAGTTCACGACACTAAAAATTATAATTATGGGTGGTGGTCTGCAGGTTGCTATTCATACAAATCACAGGATGTTGAAGAGATGAAACAAAAATATACTGGAGCGGGTTCTGAATTTATTGGGATACCATCAACTGGTGCAGGTTCTGAGGTGTGGAGGCCGTATCGTAATCCAAATATTGGTTCAAAGAAATGGAGGAAGCAACAAGAACAAAATCTACCACAGATTCAAGCAGATGTGGAAGCATACGTTGCGAAATCTGGAATACTTAGACCTAACAAACAAAGATTAGCTTCTCATGCATTACAGGAACAACAAAAGTTACTAGCAGAAGCAGCTCAGAAAGAAAAGGAAGAAGGTGCTTCATAATGAAACAAACAATAAAGAGGTTCTCATAAAATGCCAACTATAGATACAATCAGGTCAAGAGAAATACTTGATTCAAGAGGTAATCCAACCATAGAAGTACAGGTGGAAGCTGGTTCTATTATTGGAATTGCATCTGCTCCGTCAGGTGCGTCAACAGGTAAATGGGAGGCAGTTGAATTAAGGGATGGAGGTAAAGATTATTTGGGTAAAGGAGTTAAAAAAGTGATGCGTAATGTCGATAAGATTATTTTTCCCATGTTGGCAGGGGTTGATGTTAATTCTCAGGAAGAAATTGACAATTTAATGATTGAAAGAGATGGAACTAAGAACAAAAGGAAGTTAGGAGCTAATGCTACTTTAGCAGTTTCTCTTGCTGTTTGTAAAGCAGGGGCAAAAGCTAAAGGCATGCCTCTTTATGAATACATAAATTACTTAGCGAATGCTGAAGTTCAACCTTCCATACCAAAAGGATATTTTAATTTGATTAATGGTGGTGCTCATGGAGATAACAAAATACCTATACAAGAATTTTTGATAGTGCCACAATTTTCTAGCTTCAAAAAAAACTTACAGGCAGCTAGTGAAATTTATCAAACTCTTAAAAATAGATTACATAAAGATTTTTGGGGAGCTACAAATGTTGGAGATGAAGGTGGTTTTACTCCGCCAATAGTTAAATCACAAGAACTTTTAAAGTTGTTAAGTTGGGCAATTTATAAGGCGGGTTATACTGGAAATGTAAAATTTGCTTTAGATATTGCAGCAACTCAATTGTTAAAAGGAAAAAGTTATGTTTTGGAAAAAAAACGTTTGCCATCAAGTAAGATGCTTGCTTTTTATGATAATATTGTTAAGCGTTTTCCAATCTTATCTATTGAAGATCCATTTGAAGAAAATGATTTTGAGAATTTTGCTAAATTGAATAAAATGGTTAATGTGGTTGGTGATGATCTAACTGTTTCGCAGGTAGATCGTATCAAAAAAGCAATTAAAAAGAAAAGTTGTTCAATGTTATTACTTAAATTAAATCAGGTCGGAACTTTAACTGAAGGTATTGATGCTTGGCGTGTTGCTCGTAAGGGTGGTTTACAAGTAATTGTTTCACATCGAAGTGGAGAGACAGATGATAGTTTTGTTGCTGATTTGGCGGTTGGTTTAGGTTGTAAGTATATTAAAGGGGGAGCACCTGCAAGAGAAAGGGTTGTTAAATATAATCGTTTGTTAAGAATTGAAGAGATAATAGGTGGATGACCTAATCAAAAATTTAAATTCACTTCTTAGTGCTTTTTTACGTAAGTTTTTTAATATCTATTAACATCAAAAATATATGGTTGATTCTTTCATAACTTTATGTAAAGAGCAAGGTTATTCAGAAGAAGCAATTTCTTTATTTGACAAAGCCCTTAAGATTGGTGATAAATATCTGAAGAAAGAAAAAAGATTAGCTGGAGACAGTTATTTAGACCATAACATTAGGGTTGGAATTATTTTGGTTGAGAACAATGCTGAACCTGAAGTTGTTACTGCTGGTTTAGTTCATGGTTTGATAAAAGTTGCACCTCTTAAAGAAATTGAAAGTGTTTTTGGCAGTAGTATTGTTTCTCTCCTTAAAGGTGTTGCTGCTTTACATTATGTAAAAAGAAAAAATGAGAAGTTGGCTGCAGATGCTTTAAGGAAAGTTATTATTGCAACATTACATGACATAAGAGTTATCTTCGTTAAGTTAGCTAACAAAGTTGATAATCTAAAATCAATTCACGTTTTTCCTCCAGATGAACAAGAAAATATTGCACAAGAAGTGTTGGATGTGTACGCTCCGTTGGCATATCGGTTAGGTTTAGAAAATATAAGAGTGCAGCTGGAAGATTTGGCTTTCCGTAATTTAAAACCAAAAAAATATGATGAAATTCAAACATTTTTAGAGGATTCCAAAGAAGAAAGGGAAAGAATTCTTTTAGAAGTGATTCAACAAATTGAATCAATGGCAAGAGGAAAAGTTGATGTTGTTAAGATCAAAGGCAGAAGCAAACATATCTACAGTATTTATCGTAAAATGCAGAAAAGAGGTATTAAACTAGCTGAACAATATGATTTAATTGGTATTCGTGTAGTTTTATCATCTATTCCTTCTTGTTACACTTTCTTGGGTTTATTACATGAAAATTATGAGCCGGCTGAAGGTCGATTAAAAGATTACATAGCAAATCCTAAACCTAATTATTATCGATCTATTCATACAGCTGTGCTTCTAGCAAATGGAAAAAAAGCAGAAATCCAAATAAGGACGCCTGAAATGGATGAGTTTGCTGAAGAAGGAATCGCTGCACATTGGCGCTATAAAGGTGTTAAGTCTGATGTTGTATTTGAAAAGAAGATTGGTTGGTTAAGGGGAGTAATTGATTTGCAAAAAGAAGGAAGAGAATTTTTAGAAGAAATTAAAGTAGATATTTTTGGTGACAAAATATATTGCTACACACCTAAAGGTGATGTTAAAGAATTACCTAAAGGGTCCACACTTCTAGATTTTGCTTTTTCAGTTCATGAAGAAATAGGTAGTCATACGATTGGCGGAAGGGTTAACGGAAGATTTGTTCCAATGAAATATGCTTTAGCTTCTGGAGATGTAATTGAGGTTTTAACTAACAAAAAGCAACGTCCAAGAAAAGGTTGGCTTAAGATTGTTACGTCTTCCAAGTCTCGTCAAAAAATTCGTAAGAGTTTGAAAGAGCATGAATCTTTACCATCAATTTATTTCCGTCAACCAAAGCCGGTGATAAAAGAAGATTTAGGAGTTTTAACACAATCTTTAGAATTTCCGAAAGCTGCTTGTGTATTAGCTAAATGTTGTAAAGCAATTCCTGGTGATGATATCGTAGGTTTAGTTACAAAGAGGCGCTTAATATCTGTTCATAAAAATGATTGTAAGTTAGCGTTGAAAGAAGAAAAAAGATGGATAAAAGTACTATGGAAAGAAGAATTTAATCAACGTATTAGGTTTACTGTTGAAGCTTTAGAAAGAAGTGGTATTCTTGCAGATTTATTAAACACTATTGCTCGGGCAGGTTTTGAATTGAAAGGAGCTAAAGCAAAACTTGCTGGTCAGATGGCTATCTGTTCTTTCATTGTTATTCCAAGAGATTTGGACGATTTGAAAGATATGATTAGAAGAGTTAGGAAAGTTGAGGGAGTTAAAATGATTTATTTTGAGTGATTTGAAAAAGAAATAAAAAACTAAGCAATCTTCCTGACCATATCAACTAATCTATTAGCATAGCCCCATTCGTTATCATACCATGCAACGACTTTAAGAATTTTTTTATCTACAACATTAGTTAACTTGGCGTCAAATATTGAAGAGTGCGGATTACCGATAATATCTGTACTGACTAGTTCTTCTTCAGTATATTGAAGAATGCCTTTCATTTTACCATTAGCGTGTTTTTTAAAAACTGCATTTACTTCTTCAACTGTTACTTCCTTATTTGTTTCTATTGTAAAATCAGTTACACTTCCATTTGGAACCGGAACTCTAAAAGCTAAACCTCTAACTTTTCCTCTTAATTCTGGAATCGCTTCAACTGCTGCTACATCAGCACCTGTGGAAGTTGGAATTATGTTAATTGCAGCTGCTCTGGCTCGCCTTAAATCTTTTGCAGGTCCATCCACCATTTTTTGAGTTGAAGTATAAGCATGGATTGTAGTGAAGAAACATCTTTTGACACCAATGTGATCTTGAACTACCTTAAGAATTGGAGCAACACAGTTAGTTGTACAAGATGCGTTTGAAATAATGTGGTGCTTCTTTTTGTCATATAAATTATGGTTAACTCCTAAAACAAGTGTTGTGGTATTAATTGGGCATGTTTTATCACCCTCACATTTACATGGTGCTGAAATAACTACTTTTTTTGCTCCAGCTCGAAGATGGACGGCTGCTTTGTAAGGATCAACGAAATGTCCGGTACTTTCAACTACAACATCAACTTTTAACTTTTTCCACGGTAATTCAGCAGGATCTTTTTCTGCAAATACTGGAATACTTTTTTTGTTAACTGTTATGGAATTACTATTTGCAGTAACTTTTTCAAATATACCATGCACAGAATCATGTTTTAGCAAATGTGAGAGAACTTTGGTATTAGTTAAATCATTAATTGCAACTACTTTTATTTTAGAATTTTGGGATGATGCTCTTAGAAACATCCTACCAATTCTTCCAAAGCCGTTGATTGCTACTTTTACCATAAACATTCTCCAGCAATCATGGTACCAAAAATGTTCCTTTTTTGAGAACTGTTGATTGCTACATTAATTGCCATAAAACACCTCTTTATTCTATATAGAGGTAATAAAGTAGATTTGGTTTATATAATTTTTGATAAGGTTTAAATAGGAAATTGGCTTAAGAATAATAATGGTAGTAAGATCTATTGAGGAAAAAGATTACATTGTTTTATCTGAAATGTATAAATCATTCTTTCCTACGCATAATATTTTTTCTAAGAGTACTGATTTGGCAATAGCATATTTGAGAAAAGAGGCATTAGAGCGTGAAGATTTTTTGATATTAGAAGAAAATGGTGGGATAAAAGCGGCTTTGGTTTTAGTTTTGTTGGGGAAAAGTGCGGATAATTCACACATGCGTTGGAAATTTAGGCATTTTGCTTTTGTGGATGAAAATTCTGCTAAGATATTATTAGATGAAGTGGAGAATAAAGTTAAAAAAACCACGGATACTACAAAGATAGAGTTAACTATTGCCGAGAATGAAAAAGGAGTGGAATTCTATAAGAATAATGGTTATTTAGTTGAAGGTGAATTGAAGAACCACTATAGATTTGGTGAGAGTTGTTTTATTTTAGGAAAATCTTTTAAGTGAAATTAAGAATTTTATTTTTATGACCAATTCAGCCACAGATGTATTAGAACAAATACCCAGTACTGCTAACATTGTTATTAAGCAGAAATTCAAAGATCGCTATGAAAAATTAACTGATTGGGAAGAATTTAAAAAATATTCTTTATCCTTTCTTAGAAGATGTATTCGTGTAAATACTCTTCGTGCTTCGGTGAAAGAAGTACAACAATCAATTGAGGCTAAAGATTGGAAGCTTGAGCCAATTCCTTGGTGTAAGGAAGGGTTTTGGATTTCTCATCCTGAAAGAAGGGATGTTGGTAATTTATTGGAATTTCATTTAGGAAAAATCTACGTTCAGGAGGCTGCATCTATGATTCCTCCATTAATTCTTGATCCTAAACCGGGGGATGTTGTGTTAGATATGTGCGCTGCTCCAGGTAGCAAAACAACTCAAATGGCAGCGATGATGCAAGACAAAGGAGTTTTAATTGCTAATGATTATAAAGGCAAAAGATTACAATCGTTAGGAATTAATTTGCAACGTTGTGGTATAACTAGTAGTATTGTAACTTTAATGCATGGAAAAAGATTCAAAGATTTTCAATTTGACAAAATTCTTGTTGATGCTCCTTGTTCAGGCACAGGTACGATCAGAAAAAGTCTGAAAACTCTAAGAATTTGGAACGAGGGAATGATACGTAAGATAGCAAAAGAGCAAATTAATTTATTAGAAAACGCTTTTCTTAATCTTAAACCTGGTGGAGATCTTGTCTATTCAACTTGCAGTCTTGAACCGGAGGAAAATGAGGGTGTAGTTCATTTATTACTGCAGAAATTTTCTGAAGCGAAAGTTGTTAAGATTTCTTTGCCTGGTTTAAAAACTAGTCCTCCCCTAAATAAATTTAAAGAAGTAGTGTTTCACCCAGATATTAAGAATACGCTGAGAATTTGGCCGCAGGATAATGACACTCAAGGTTTTTTTGTAGCTAAAATTATAAAAGAAGGAGCAACGCATAATGTGTAATTTACAACTCTCATCACTATATCTTTTATTATAATCTTTTATAATAGGGAAATATTTTTTAATGGAATCAAACTAGAGATAATATGTTTACTTTACCAGAACCTATTCAGAAAATTGTACACAAAAACACGTCAAAGTTTTCTAAAGTAGTCACAAAGTCATTAAAATTGAAAAAAGAAAAAGTATTGATAATTTCTGATTATGGGATTGGGGATAATCTCTTAGCTGCGATGTTGGGAAATGGTTACTATCATGCACTGAAAGCAAAAAAAGAAGTGGAAATATTATGGCAGAGTCCGAAGAAGGGATTTATGTTTGCAGAAAATCATGTTGTTAGGGCAATATTAAACCTTCCAAAAAATAGTGTAATTGTTTTATGTTTAAGTAATAAGCTTGGAAGATTTGGTAAAGAAAAGAGTTTCAGAACTTATTGTAAATTTAGGGGACATAGATTCCTTTCAGCTACAGGTTTAGGTGATGTCAAAACACATTATTTTGATCAGTTCATTGAGGCGATGACAGTAAATTATGATCGTATGAAAAAAAAGGGGACGTTAATTAAGAAAGCATGGGACAAAGCCAAAACGATCCGTGTAAGAACAGAAGCTGGAACTGACGTTACTTTTGGTGTTGAAGGTATGAGTGCTATTGCAAATGTAGGATTGTATCATGAACCGGGGCAGGGAGGAAACATGCCAGCAGGAGAAGTTTATATCCCTCCAGCGGGTGTAAATAACGTTAATGGTGTGTTTGTGGTTGATGGAAGCATAAAAACTGCTGAAGGGGCTTTTCTTTTAGATGAACCGGTAATTATTAATATTGTTGATGGTAGGGTTGTATCGATAGAAGGAAAACATGCTCACCTCTTGGAGGAAACATTTCAAAAATTTGAAAATCGTGCCAAATATCCTGAAAGAATTAGGTTAGCGTGTGAACTTGGTATTGGCATTAACCCTGGAGCGGTTTTAATAGGTAGTACTATTATGGATGAAAAAGTAATGGGAGCTGGACATATAGCGTTTGGTAGCAATTATTGGTTTGGTGGAGACATTAAAACCATTTATCATGGAGATAATATTTTTAAAGCTCCAATGTTTTATGTAGATGGAGAAAAAATGGTTTTTTAAAATGGTTGAAGAATTAAAAAAAAGCAAAAAGGACAAAAAGAATAAGAAAAATCCTTTAGATGAGATATTAGATGATTTAGAAAATTATGATGAGGGTTGTGAACCTCAAGATTTGATGTCGTCAGGTGAATGATGAAAAAAAAATTCAAGTTATCTTGTTGTAAATCCTATGCAACTCCACGTGGGAGATGTTATAGTTGTCCAAATGAAGAAGTTATAGTTAATTTTGATCCTGATGAAGAAATATTCATCTGAGTTTTTGCAATGTTCTTAATAATGCTATCTTTGTTTAAACTTACCTTTCTTTTACTGTTTGTTCTGTAATATTTACAACTTTGCTTGGCCTTCCTTTTTTCTCACCTTCATAAATCATAAAATCAACATTATTTTTAAGTTCAGAATCTAATTTTTCTATGGAGGTCATGAATGGATCTCCAGTTTTATTGGCAGAAGTGGTTACGATAGGGATTCCGCATAATTCAACAATTTTTGAGAACCAATGATCTGGTAGCCTTACACCTATTGTTTTGTTGTTTGGTGAAACATTTTTTGCTATAAACTTCTTAGCAATTGCCTCTTTTCTTAATGGAAGAATTAATGTATAAGGTCCTGGAAGTTTTGCAATCCATTCATTAGCTTTATCTACATTGCAATTTTGTTCAATCCATTTTAATGATGGTATCCAAATTGAAAATGGAGAATTAAACCGTTGCTTTATTTCTCTTATTTTTTGTACTGAATTAAAGATTTGAGCGTTGCAGCCTATGCCATATATGGTATCTGTTGGATGTATAAATATTTCTCCAGATAAGATTCTTTCAACAATTTCATCTTTTCTAATATTTAGTTCATGTTCAGTAAGGACTTCCATAAAAGATGAAAATAACGATCTACTTATCAAATTTTCTGAAAATTTGTTCTAACTATTAAGAATTAGTTAATATTAAAGATTAGTTAATTAAATAAAAATAATTTAAAATAAAAAATAATTCGGCATTACTGCCGAACTATTCCAAGAGGTGGTGTATAAAGGTTAAAAAGACTAAAATTCATCTAGATATGTTTGTTGAGCATATCGTTCATCATATTGTTCAAGTAAGTCCCATATTCTCTGTTTGATATTCATAGCCATCCCCCCGCAAATTGATAATCAAAAGAGTCCTCTTTTTGCATAATTGTTGTTCTTGTCAGTTGTTGTACTTGGTTCTCAAACAGTTGTCGGATTGTATGTGTTGTCAGATCCACCATGGGTATCACCTCAAGAACTTTGAATTTGTGGGGATTTAAATAGCCTACTGATGGTTGTCTAGTGGGTTGTGGTGTAGAACATACTCATCTAAGTTAAATGAATTATGACTATGAAATAAACAAGTAAGAAATAAAATAGTTAATAAAAAATAAATTATTTAAGCAAAATACCGTTAATTGTTCCTTCTTGTCCAGGTCTTGAAGTAATTCTAGCTTTACCTAGTTTTGTTTCAACAACTGAACCTTTGGTTAAGATATTACGTCCAACTAAATTTGGATTTGCCGGGTTTTCAAGTACGTTAACCATTGTAGTCTTTGAAGTCTTTCCTTTAGCATCGCTTACACTAACTTCCTGTGCAGTGAGGGTGATATTCTTCTGGTTTCCGCCAATGATTCTTTTACTTTTTACTTTGGCTGCTGCCCCAACTTTGCTTTGGGTTGGTATGCTTGCTAATTCAAATTTACGCTTACCGCGGTTGGTTCTATACCTACCGCCTGTACTTTTTCTCCTAGATTTTGTTTGAGTTCTTGCCATAATTGTGATATTTGTGGGGGTATTTTAAAAATGTATCGTAGATGTTGTTATTTTTGTGCTTATTTATATGATTTCCGTAAAGTCTTATTTTTAACTGTAAATTCATTTTTGATAATATATTCCTTCATCTTCTTCTTTCCGTTCCAATCTAAAGCATGTTCTAATACTTCTTCTATTCTAGTCACTGGAATAATTTTAACTTGGCTTAATTTAGATTTTTCAAGGACTATATCCTGAAGATTTGATTTTGGTACTATTACTATTTTTATTCCAGTGTCAATTGCTGCTTCAACTTTAGATGAAACTCCCCCAACTGGAAGTACATCTCCTCTTACTGAAAGAGATCCAGTCATTGCAACTTCTTGTTTAATTGGAATATCTTTGAATGCAGAGATGATGGCAGTTGCAACAGCAATAGAAGCTGAATCACCTTCAACTCCTTCGTGGGTTTGTAAGAACTGAACGAACACATCGTATTTTTCTTTTAAGTCTTCTCCGAAGTACTTTAAGATGATTGCTGAAACGTTCAAAATTGCTTCTTTGGCTATTTCTCCTAATTTTCCAGTTGCTATGAACTGTGATTTTTCTCCACCTTGTGTAACAGCTGCTTCTATCGGTAATAAAATACCTGATAAAGCTGATCCACCACCAATTACAGCAAGCCCATTAACTCTTCCAACTTGTTTACCTGAAGTTGTTATCACCTCATATTCTTTCTTCCTCTCGATATATTTGTCAGAGATTTGTTGTTCAAGTGGTCTTGCTAATTTTTTGGCAGCTTTTACATGATTTCCCGTAACTAATTTTGATTCATCTTCTTTTGCTAAATCACCTGCTGCTCGAACCAAGCCTCCTAATCCACGTAAATGTAAAGTTAGGTGACCCTTTCGATTTGCTCTTCTTCTTGCTTCTTGAATAATGGCTTTTATTCCTGTTAAATCAAAATGAGATATTTTACCATTTTCTTTCTTAACTTCTTGAGCGACAAAGCGAGCTATCTTTAATCTGTTTTCTTTGGTATCTAACATAGTTTCGTTCATAAAAATTTCATAACCATATCCTCTGATTCTAGATCTCAGCGCTGGATGCATATTTTTTACGGTATCTAAATTTCCTGCCGCTACTAGAATAAAATCGCAAGGAACTGGCTCAGTTCTTACCATTGCTCCAGCTGAACGTTCAGATTGGCCGGTAATGGGAAATTTTCTTTCTTGAAGGGCTGAAAGAAGTTCATGTTGAGTTCTGGGATGTAGTGTAGCTATCTCATCTATAAATAAGACTCCAAGATGTGCTTTATGAATCATACCTGCTACGACTCTTTGATTTGCAGGAGTTCCTAGGCCACCTGATTGGAATGGATCGTGTAATACGTCTCCAAGAAGAGCTCCAGCATGTCCACCAGTCGCATCGAAAAAGGGTGCTTGTTTCTTACCGAAGTTATCCACTATTACTTTAGATACAGAAACTTTACCTTGTTTAAACATACGTGGTCCCATGCTCATCATTATGGCGAAAGCAGCCAAAAATAACATGCCACCAAGGAAGAATGCAGTGAACATAATAGCTCCACCTACTGGCCCTATAAGTCCTGTATAATGATGACGAACCCACCAGGGGGCGATTAAAGTAAAGATTGCTACGATGAACAATAAGAAGTTATTATTCTTGAGCATTTGCTTGCTATCTAATTGAATTTTTTTAACTTCTTCTCTTCCAGAACCGGCTGGTAATAATTTGATACTTGGATTATTTTCATCATTTTGGTTTGGTAGAGAAAGAATATCTTTAAGGTTTGATTTTGGTAAAAGTTCAGCTAAAGCAACTCCTAGCATACTTTTTCCAGTTCCTGGTTCTCCAATGAGTAGAACATGGCGCCTTTGTTGAGCAGCTTTTCTGATAATATTTACTGCTTCATCTTGACCTAAAACTTGATCAATTATTTTAGTTGGTACAGCAATGTTTTTAGTTGATTTTGACATGGTCTTATATTTGATTTTGTATCAGTTTTAGTTTGAATATGTTATTTAAATTATATAGAACATCTACCTACTCTTAATGACAATTTTAATTACTTCATTTAAAAAGGTTGTGGTGTGATTAGACAAAAGTTTTGAGGAATAATATTCAGTTCTTTTTCACATGTATCTCAGAAAATGCTTGTTTTTGTTCCATTACAACTTTCTGTTGATTTTCTAGATGTAAGAGAGGCATAAATGTGAATACTTTTTCTTCCTTACCGGCTTTTGTAGGTAGTAAGCGTTTAAACGGAAGGGTTTTAGTTTTTTCTTTTTTTGTGTAGTATTCTAATTTATGATAAACATCTCTGATTACTTCCATAATATCTATTTTACTCCTTGTTCTCTTGAATGGGACTGGTCTAATTTTTTGTAAAACGCGTCTTTTTGACATCATAGCTCTTTCAAGAGCTTTAACTAAATCCTGAACAGATACTTTTCTGTTTCTCGCCTGTGGATTTTTAGGAATTAAAGGGAAAGTGGATGCTGCTTTTCTTAATCTAGGATCTCCGGAAAATTCTTGCCAAAAATCTTCATCAATTAAATCATCATCGTCTTGTGCTATTAATGCATCAAATCGGGAGATATCATTTTCAATTAAATGGGTAGACTTCATCCGAAGTAAGAAAGCTGCTGCTAAAACAACTTTTCCGGAAACACGTAAGCTATGTTCTTGCATCTCTTTAATTGTTTGAATATATTTTTGAGTAATTAGACTTACGTCAACATCCCATGGTTGCATCTGTTCTGATTCAACTAATTCGTAAAGGATGTCTTTCCAACCAACTTCCTCTTCTTTAAGCAGAATGTCAAAGATTTTTTGCTGCATTTGTATAAAGAATTCGTCTTTGTTTAAAAAAGATGTGGTTAGATGGCTAGAAAAATATGATTAGGAAAGAATAATGGTCCCGCCTGGAATTTCTGACTCGAACCTGGGCGAGTCATTTCACTTTGTTTCATTCGTGCCCCTCTCTCGTCCTGGCATAAAGTAGAAATGGAAGAAAAGAGTATAATGGGCCCGCCCGGACTCGAACCGGGGATCAATGCCTCACTTCCTCAATAGCATGCTAATGAGATGTAAGGGCACTGTCATCTGCGGTACGCAGACTTTGATTATAGCGTATAGCCACTAGACCACGAGCCCAATAATAAACTGATTCTGGACTCATATTTAAAAAGATTGTGTTGCTCTTAACTATTTTGAGAATTGAAAATGGTCCCCTTGGTTTTTGATGGGGTGAATTGTTTATGAAGTTTTTGGGAGATTTGTTTATATGGTTGAACAATGGGGCGATTTTGTAAAAAATAAATAGGTTGTTTAAGATAAATATCCTGCTCTTGCTAACTTTCCTCCAATTCCTGCTGCTACAAGAGATTTAGAATCATCCCACTTTTTGGGTACTTCAACAAACACAATTGTTGCTCTATATTCATTAGGACATACTCCCCATGGCCAATACATTGCAAATTGAAGAATTCCTTGTGTCTCTTTGAAGTACATTGGTTGGGTAGGTGCATATCTTAAAGTTCTTTGCACTTTATCTAAAATTTGTTGTAAATCTTGAGGTGTTGGTTCATTAACATCAAAAAAAGAACCATAATAGTTAGAAAGCAATTTTTTAACTTCTTTTAATGCTGGTTGGTCCCAAGCTACAAGTTCAATTACTGATGGTTTAACTTTGGGTTGTGTATCAACTAAACTTTTTCTTATAAATGACTCACCAACGATATTTGTTTCATTCTGGATTCTTTGTACAAGATTATAATTTGATTCATAACTCATTATAATAATATCAAACCAAGACCAATAAAAACATTTCTATTCAAAATAAACATTCCCCCATATACCATAACGTCTCCATAAAATAAACAAACCTCTCTCTGACAATTATTCTAAATGGAGGAGATTTATTCAAATAATAGATAGATTTGGTTGGGGAAAGATATAAATATTGCTTTAAAATACTTATTACTAAAAAGAGGATGAAATTTAAAGTAAAAGATATGGACATAGCTACTGGTGGACCTTTAGTAGCTGTTCTAAATGAAAAGGATGCTGAAGAATTAGATTTGCATTCTGAAGATCGTGTTCTAATTGGTAGAGATGGTAAGAAAGTAACTTGTATTTTGAATATTTCTCAATCAAATAGAGCTGTTCCTAAAGGCGAGATTGGTTTATATGAAGAAGTATTAGACAAATTAAAAGTTAAACATACCTCTACTGTAAAATTATTTTTCACAGGAAAACCAGAAAGTGTTCATCATATTCGCGATAAATTATACGGGAAAGAATTGAATTACGAAGAATGTTTTCATATTATGCGGGATATCACTGAAGATAAATTGTCTAGCATTGAGAAAACATATTTTGTGGCTGCTGGATTTTCTAATGGATGGACTGCAAAGGAAGTAGTTAATATGACAAAAGCCATGGTCAATACTGGTCAAAGAATAAAGTTTAGTGGAATTACTCTTGACAAACACTGTATTGGAGGAGTCCCTGGAAATAGAACTACGATGATTGTTGTTCCAATAATTGCAGCTGCTGGGTTTACGATGCCAAAAACAAGTTCTAGAGCTATAACTTCACCAGCAGGAACTGCCGATACGATGGAGTGTTTAGCTAAGGTTGAGATGTCAGAAAAAAAAATAAAAGAAGTTATAAGAAAGACAAAAGGTTGTATCGTTCATGGTGGATCAATGAATTTGGCGCCTGCTGATGATAAAATCATTAAAGTTGAACATCCGCTTTCAATTGACGCTGAAGGACAGTTGTTAGCTTCTGTTATGGCAAAAAAGTATTCTGTTTCTGCTAACCATGTATTAATTGATATTCCAATGGGACCAGATGTTAAAGTAAGAAATTTGGTTGAAGCAAAGAGATTGAAAAGAAAATTTGAAATGATTGGCAAGCATTTGAAAATAAATACTAAGGTGGTAATAACTGATGGTCGACAACCGATTGGTTATGGGATTGGTCCATGTTTGGAAGCAGAAGATGTTATTGCGGTGTTTGAGAACAAGCCAACTGCGCCAAAAGATTTGAAAGATAAGGCTGTTACGTTGGCTGGCATTTTGTTAAAAATGACTGGGAAAGTGAAGAATGGAAAAAAAGAAGCTTTGAGAATTCTTGAGAGTGGTGAAGCTTGGCGTAAATTTAAGGAGATCGTGCAAGCACAAGGGGCTACAAAAAAAGCAGTTTGTGGAGGATTTCATTATGCAGTTCGTTCAGGCAAATCAGGAATTGTTAGAAAGATAAACAATAAAACTATTGCTAAAGTAGCTCGCATTGCTGGTGCTCCTAAGGATAAGGGTGCTGGTCTAATAATTAATAAGAAAATAGGAGATAAAGTTGAAAAGAAAGATGTTCTGTTTACGATTGTTGCTGAAAGTGAATTTAAATTTGATTTAGCAAAAGAGATTGCTAGAAAAGATAAAGGGTATATTATTAAATAAAATATTTATATCTTAACTCTTTGAATTATTTATGGTATCTTTGTCTCCAATTAATGAACAACAATGGAAAAGCTACGAGAGTGGTTCAGACAAATTTTTGTATAAACAGTTTATTGGAATGGATTTAATGGAAATAGATGCATTCTATACTAAACGTCTAATTCCTGGTTATGTGCGATTTTTAGTGAAAAACAACTCAAAGAAATTGATTTGTAGTTATGTTGAAGAGATGTATGATCGCCTTACTTCAAATAAACATAAAAATTATTATGCTACTAATGTTGCAAATATTAAAGATGCCATTTCTGTAGATGATGAAAGTAAACTTAAAGAGTCACTTGAAAAATTGTTAGTATCAATTTATCAAAGACAATTGATCATATCAGATTGATCATTTTTTTAATTAATGGTGATTTTAGTTAATTCCACTGCTGCCAAATCCACCTTCTCCTCTCTCAGTATCCTCAAGATTTTCAACTTCTATAATGTTTTTTTGTTCCACTGGTTGAATTAACATCTGAGCAACCTTGTTACCTTGTTCAATCTGATAGGGCATATTTGACAGGTTGTGTACTAATATTTTAACTTCTCCTCTATAACCTGCATCTATAACTCCTGCCATGGTTTTCAATCCATGTTTACTTGCCAAACCAGATTTATCCCAAATTAGTCCAACGTATCCAGAAGGAATTGCCATAGATATTCCAGTAGAAATGAGTTTTCTTTCTCCAGGTTGCAATTGAAGTGATTCAGAAGAATAGAAATCCATTCCTGCATCGTTCTGGTTAGCGTAGGTTGGAGCTTTTGCATGCTGTACTATTTTTTTTATTTTAATTGTCATTTTTTCACTTCATCTCCTTGTTTTTTTTTGTGTGTGTTTATACTTGTTTCTATTTTTTTAATTATTTATTCATTTTATTGATAATTATTACTATTATTATTTAGTTTGGTAATCTTCTACAAAATATTAAAAAACCAGTGTGTCCTAACATTTCAAATTCTGGTCGCATAATCTTGTCCTCTATTTTCCAGTTTCTTTTTAATAATTCACAAGTTTCAATAACTTTGATGCTTGTTCTTTTTGCAGAGTCAATAAACATTTTTACTTGATTTAAATTTGGAAGATAAACCACTAAATGTCCTCCATAATTTATACTTCTTTCGGCATGTTCAATTACTCTCCACGGTTCTGGTAAGTCTAATGTAATTAAATCAATTTCTTTTTCTTTAATTCCGTTGTAAATATTATCTTGTTTAAGGGTGATATTTTTTATGTTGAATAATTTGGCATTTTTTTGAATAATATCATAATGCTCAGGATTTATTTCATAAGTTGTTACATGTTTGCAGATATTTGCCAGAGAAAGAGAGAGGCTACCTGAACCGCCACCTGCATCAACAACGGATGATTTGTGATTAACACCGGTTTTGGCTATAACTAAACCAACATCTTTCTGCGTCATAATCTGAGGCCCTCTTTTTAAGTTCTGCCAAAGATCTGAGAAACTGGGGTTAATTAGAGAAAAATGGTCTCCTTTAGATGATTTCACAAATTTTTGATTTGACTTCAAATCTTTTTTAGAAATTATTCCCCCTCCTGTATGAAAATCTTCATTTAAGTCTTTTACATAATATTTTTTTCCTTTTTTGTCAATCAAAATTTTTTTAATTTCTCTCATAATGTAATCGAAGGGAGAAGGTTTTTAAACTTTCTGCTCAATAAAATGAGATGACTTTTGCCAATGAAAAGAAGAATTATTTAGCTAAAGTAGATCGAAGTAAGAAAGGTTCTATAGATGAGAAAATTATGTCTTTGGTTAGTGTAGTGAACAAAAGTGATAGATATTATACTACTTCTTCATGTTCAGGTAGGGCGATATTATTGCGTCCTGGAAAGAAAAATGAAACTGATTGGATTAGAGTTTCACACCATTTTGTAGAGTCAGAGTTCTTGGGCAGAATAGGATGTGTGGGCGATGCTGATTTAGATGGAAATATTTGGCTGAAAGTTGAACCTTTTATTATGCATGTTGCTTGTGAAGACTTATCTGCTGCTAAGCGCTTATTAGCTGTTTCAAAGAAGATGTACAAAAAAAGCTGTATTCTAACTGTTGCAAAGAAGTTTATAATTGAGATTAGGGGAAGTGAAAACATAGTTATGCCATTCAGTAGCGGAGGTAAGAAGTTATTTACTGATAATGAATTTTTAGTTAATATTGTCAATCAAAAATTAAGTAGCATCTTTGATGGAATTAAAAAGTTTGAAAAATTAATTGAAACAGAATTGTAAATTATAAAGCAACAAATAATCTATAAAATAATTGATAAAAATAAATAATAATAAAAGTAAAAAAATAATAAAAAAAGAAACTATTTCTTCTTAACGAGCATTACAGCTACTCCAAGAGCCAGTGCAATGAACACTAAAATTGCTAAGATGCCTAACAATACAATATAAGCTGTGCTTTCTCTGAATGTCGTTTTAACAACAGGAGATGAGCTAGTCTTAGTTGCCTTTGTTGTTGTTTTGGCTGAAGTTGTGCTTTTATCCTGCAGTTGCTTTTGTAGGTCTTGAATCAACTTCTGGGTAGCTATTTGTTGTGTCTGCTGAGCTGTTTGAGTGGTACAGGCTTTAACTTCAAGGTTTACACTTTTAGTTTCTTCAAGCTTGTCGCCGTCACGGTATACTTCAACAGTTAGAGGATAGGTTCCACTTTTTGCTTTGGCTAGATTCATATTGAAAGTTACTCTTTCAGTATTATCGCTTTTGGAAAACTTATCTAATTCGATATCTGTTTTCTTCAAATTGATTCCTAGGTCGCCGTTACGTACGTGTACTTCTACTTCGTCCTCGTCACTTTTACCGTGATTCTTCACTTTAATTTGCAATGCTGTATATTGCTGTCCGCAACTTAAAGTTGGAACTGTTAAGCTAGCTTGTGAGATGATAACCTTGTGCTTGTCAACGTCGATGTCTACTCCTTTCTTAGTTTCTGTAACGCTATGCTTGGTTCCATCTTTAGCTTCAGCTTCAACAGTAATTTCAATGTCGTAATCATCTTCGTCAATAGTTTCTCCACTTAAATCAAAGTCTACTTTAACGTCGTCGCTCTTCCCAGCATCTAAATCGTCCATGTCAGCAGATTCATCAAGATCGTCTCCATCAACATCAAGAATCTTTATTTCAAATTCGATATCTTCCATGTCTTGAGAGTACTCGTTTTTGATCTCCACTTCAATTTCGTTATCATCATCAATTAAAAGGTCTCCTGACGTTTTACCATTAATCTTAATGGATTTTATTGTAAGGAAACTTTTTGGGTTGATGTAAACGGGAACTGTTTTGGATTTAGTTGTGGTTGTTCCATTCTCAATAACTTCCCAACTAATTACAACATCACCAATGGTATGTTTACCGGATGATTCGTCACCAGGAATAGTGATGCCCATTTTAACGGTTGCTGAAGTGCTCTTGGCTAGGCTAGTTGGTGCATCCGTTAATTTAGCAACGTATGAACTGTCGATATTAGACATGTCGTATTTAACATTCTTCATCGTTTCAACTGTTCCAGTATTCTTGATAGTAAATGTGGTGTTAGCTGCAGTTCCAAAGGTAACACTGGTGAAGGAAATTTCACTTGGTGCTTCTAAATCAACTGCTTTCTCATTTACAATTTGGTAAGTTAAAAATCCATCTACATCGAAAATCAAAGTTGTTCCATCGTGTGATATGGTTTTACATCCGCCGGATACAACACAATCACTGCTACTACCTAATTTACTTACATCATCTCCGAATCCAGAGTATTTGTAAATTGTAGTTTTTCCTTGTGGAAAATTGTCGATTGTGATTTGAGCTTTTTTATTAAGTCCAGGATACTTTGTTATATCAATTGAAATGATTCTTTCTGAATCGGATTTCTTTTCGATTTTTACAGCGTCGCCAATTTTAGCTACATTGCTAATATCAACGTTTTCACTAAACTTAATTGTTGTGCCATCTTTCTTTAACTCGAAGTCTGATACTGATTTATAATCAGCAATGGTTTTTGTAATTCCAAAAGTTGCTAAGTCAACTGGTTTCTCAACTACTTTTACAGCCCATTTAATCTCTTCGTTTTTACCAAGAGAAGCTTTAACTGAATAGGAATCAGCTGTAGCTTTCTTAAATGTGAAAGTTTTTCCAGTGCCTTCTTCCTTAGCGTTACTTTTTTCTCCAGGTTTAACTGGACTTTGAACAATCCACTTAATGTTGTTTGCATCAAACTTAGAATCAACAACATCTACACTAAACTTAACTTCCTTATTGATTAATACAACAAGAGGTTCTGTTTGTGGGAGTGTTGGAGTTACTTTATCTGCAAAGCATTTCTTTTTCTGAACATCAACAGTTTTTGGTGTTGCTGAAGATCCAGCTACTTTATTCAAAAAGTTGTAATCAAAATGTACACTTAAAGTTTGAGTTCCAGGAGTTCCAGACACAGCAACTTCTGCAGTGACAGTTTCTTTTCCACCATTAGGTATGATGAAAGCTGGATGGAATTTTGTTGAATTGTACAACACATCTCCTACTGAATTCTTAACTAAGATTACTCCATCAGTTTCAGGAACTTTTCCAGTGTTAGTTGCAGTTATATCTAATTTAACTTTATTTGAACAAGTTACTTCAGTTGGTGAGTCTTTCGCTAACTTTGCATCTAATATGATTTTAGATGAATCTTGCTTAACATCAACTTTGAATGAAAATTCTTCTTTGTAAGTTGTTGACTTGTCTAAACTTTTACCAGTCATTGTAAGAACAACGTCTTTCTTAGCTTCGTTTGCGTTTGCAGCAACAGTAGCTGTTAAAGTTAATTCTGCTGTTTCACTTCCAGATTTTAGATTGTGAATTACAACTGGTTTATGTACGAAGTCATTTTTATCAAGTCCTTCTAAAGTCACTTGAGTGAAAATTATGTCTTCTCCCAAGAAATTCTTAGCTTTAAACTTGAAATCAATTGTATCTAAAGGTTTAGCTGTTAAGCCATCTTTGGTAATTGTTGCTTTATCTTTACCATTTATTGTTAATGTACTGAATTTGAATGTCGGAGCAACTTTTACATCAATTGTATCTGCTTCTAATCCTTTTTTATTAGGGTCAGTTACTTGCATTCTTAATGTGTTAGTTCCGTCTCCTTCACTTTTAGGAGCTGAACATTCTAACAATGATTTTTTTAAGTTAGGGTTATCTTTTATTTGACAATCAGTTAATTCTTTGTTACTTTGAGCTTTTAACACTACCTTTTTGATTCCATCAAATACGTCTTTTATTTCAAAGACTAGGTTATCGCCTGTATCTTTATCTTCATTGATGAATTTGTATTCTCCTTTCTTATCTCCAACTGCAAACTTTTCTAGAAGATCTAGAGATGTAGGGTTTTGTTTATTCTTACCGATTGTTAAAACTTTTTCAATTTCAGTTTTCTTAAGGCAAACTCCAACTTTTTTTAATTCAACAGTTGTTGAGTCTCCAACAAAGGTTTTCTTATTTGCATCAACAAAGTAATCGCTAGTCATGTAAACATATAATGTTTGAGTTTTATCATTATTAGCTAACTTGGAAGCGTTCAAAGCTACTTTTACTGCAACGTTTTTTTGGTTAGATTTAACTGCAGCTGCTTTGAATTCAGCTAACTTGTTACCTGCACTGGTCATCTTATCATCTGCGCCAAGAGTTGCTGGTTTATCAAATACCCAAATGGTTGGTGCGTTTTCTTGACCACCATTGTTGGTTAATTTTAAATTTAGATCTGTGTATTTGCTACAAGTTAGATTTTCATCCGCTAACTTCACTGATTTTTCAACAAAGTAAAGAGAATGTAGCTTTTTGTCAACTTTGAAGTCTAATGTTTGGCTGTCAACGTATTTAGAGTTTAATCCAGTTTTTCCTTCAATTTTCATGTTCATTGTGAAATCTTTCAGGAAATCTTTAGGTACTGTAAACTCAAAACTATCGCTCGCTGATTCTTGAGAAAATAATTTTTTCTTTGTAGCAGAATACTTTACGATATCTTTGTAATTTGCATCGTTAGGATCTCCACCGGAGGCTGATACTTTAACTTCTCCAAGGATGTAAGTTAAGATCTTATCTAACAATGTTGCACTTGGGTTGTTGTTTTTGTAAGTGTAAGATACTTTTACTTTATCTCCCTGCTTAATCGTGTATTTATTAGTTTTAGTATCTAATGTAATCGCTGAAGCTCCTGTGTCTCCAATTACTTCAACTTTTACTGAAGATTCTTGTAAATCGAAAACAGGTACAACGGTCAAATTGAATTTCTTAGCATCTGATTTTGCTCCTTTATCATCAACTACTACTAGAGAAACTTCTTTCTTTCCTTTGCTGTTAGACTTACCTTTAACAGTTAATTTATTCTTACTATCTAAAGTCCATCCTAGTGCTTGGAATGATGTTCCGTCGTAAGTTGAATCAGTTAAGCTAACTGATAACTTGTCTGTTTTAGTATCTACATCAGTTGCAGTTGCTGTGAAAGTGAAAGCTGAATTTTCTAAAACTGAGATGTCATCTGCTTTAGTAATTGTTGGCTTATCATTTAATCTGTCAACATCAACTGTTACAGTATAAGCTGTTTTTGATTGAGCGCCGTAATTGTCTTTTACTTTAAATGTAAAGGTGTCAAATGCTTTCTCTAAACCATTCTTAACTTTGTCTACAGGAACCAAAGCTTTTAACTTTACTAGATTTGCTGCCTTTACAACAACGGGGAAATTTTTCAGAACAACCTTATCAGCTTTAATCTGTAAGCCATTACTTCCAACTGAAACAATTTCTACTTCAGTTAAATCATCGTTTCCACCGTCAGCCTTGTCTGCATCAACAAAATCAAAAGATTTACTTAAATCAAATTCTTTACCTTCAGTAACTTTAATTGTTTTTTTAATTGAAGTAGGTGCTCTATTATTCTTAGCATTTTTAGTGGTTTCAGCTGAAATTATAAATCCTAAACTTTTTCCACCTTGTTTGATTCCATCATGAATACGAGCAATTGATTCTCCTTTCTTTGGAAATGGTATTTTATTCTTTGGTGCTTTTCCATATGAAACTGAGTCAACTTGTGCTTTCTTATCGTTTGCTAAAACAAGCTTATCGTCACTGTTATCATTCAACTTAATTTTATTGAATTGGATAACGTTAGCTGGATCTCCTGCTTTAGATTTTTCAACTAAAACTAAATAACCCCCTTTTACTATTTTAGCTGTATCTGGAAAGGTATAGGTCTGTACATTATCTGACAGGGTCCATCCTTTTAGTGAAACATCGTTTTTAACATCATCATTAAATAACTCTATCCACTCTCCGTGGGCGTCATTAGAATCTGCAATTGGTACAAATTCGTTGACGAAAACAGTAGCTAAAGCTGCTTTTGCAGTTAATGCTACCATTAATACAATCAGAACTGAAAAAATTGTTTTACTTACTTTCATTTTGTTACCTCATCGTTATTATCATTTATTTCGTTACTTTGTTTTCTCATCAATATTACGCCGAAAATTACAATTATAATTAACAGCAATACAACAGCAACTCCTAATGTAGCGATTATCACATTTTGGGTTGCGTCTGGATTTTCAACAGTTTTTATGATAGCTCCTCCGGTTATTTTGGAACCTTTTGGCGTTGTTTTTGAACTTGTATCTTTTGGGGTTGTGTTTTTTTTGGTTGTTGTTTGATCTACTTTACCTGTTTCGGTTTTTGTTTCTGTCTTACTTTCAACTTTATCTTCTTCACATTTTACAATTGATAATTTAACTCTTTCAACTGCAATTGTTTCATCTTTATCGATGTAAGCATTTACATCTAGTGTATAGGTTTTAACTGATGGTTTGTCAAGTTTGAAAGTAAATGGTGAACTATACTTATCGTCATCTCCAAATCTTTCTATCTTTATGTTGTCAACTATTTTGTTAATTCCTAGTTCTTTATTGTATATGGACAATCCTGCATATTTTTGATCTTTAGAACCATGATTTGCCAATTCAACATTAAACAAGAAGCTTGAGTCACATGATTTTACTTTGGAACTTACCTCTGCTTTGGTAATTCGAACGTCATCTTTTGCTCTCTTAACCCTTAATTCAATATCTTTCTTGAACTCATAATCAACCTTCTCATCATCCTGTCCGGTTAATTTGAAGCTAAAAGTAAAACTTCCAGAAGCTTCCTCATCAACTTGAAATGTTTCTTCCCATTCATAATCTTCTTTAGCTCTTAAGTCATCAATATCAAATGTTTCATCATAACTGTCACCTAATATCTCGTCATCATCTGTTTCAACTTCTAACTCGATGTTAGTTATTTCACTTTTACTATCATCATAATCTTTGTCAAATAAACTTCTCATCTTTATCATGATTTTGATTTCTGTTCCAGGTTTAACGTTCTCATCAAACTTTAGATTTTCTTCATCTCCATCAAATCTGTCAGATTGTCTTTTCCCTTCCTCATCAATATAATCAACTTCAATTTTTTGTACTTCTAACATTGATTTTGTTTTTTGTATTAAAGGCATTGTTCCAATTAATGAGTTGTCTGCCTTATTTTTCACTTGAATAGAACCAATATTTTTTTCTCCAGCGTCTTCTTTATGAGGTACATCAATTGTTAAAGTTACTGAAGCTGTACTACCTGCTTCAATAGTTACTTCTTTATCTGTACTAGAATAATCTGATGGTAAGCTGGATGCTGATACTATAACAGTAACACTTTGATTATCGGTATTTTTTAAAGTAAAAGTATTAGTGCTCTGCTGTAATTCGTCTTGATCTTCATCATTAAAATTTCCGTAGTCTACGTCAAGAATTATGTTTCCTGATGGAAGCTCAACTGCAGCAAAAGCTGTTGAAATTAGTAAAATGCAGGCAAATAACCAGATATATATCTTCATTGTGTGCGTCCACCTCAAATCACCTAACTCCTCTGTTTTTATTCTAGAGTAGTTACTCATTTATAAAATTAACGGAATATTTGTTAAAATTGTGGATTTTACAAACTCACCTAATTGGTCGGTATAAAGGAGTTACAATTGGTTTTTGATATTTCTCAGGATTTTCAGCGATATCAATTAGGACTTTTGCTGTTTCTTCAGCAGTGTAAAATTGATTCCAATCTTCAACATCTGGGCAAACTCTTCTTGCAAGTGGGGTATCAGTTAAAGAAACACGAACCGCATGGTGATAAATCCTATTTTTATTTGATTCATCCTTATCTATTCCTGGTTTATCAGTTTCATGTAATCCTAAGATCAATGATTCTAATGCAGCCTTGGAAGACTGATAAGCGGCTTCATTTTCACTTGGAAAATCTAATGCTGCTGATGAGATATGGATAAAATGTCCTTGTTTCTTTTTTCTTATCTCTGGAAGGAATGTTTCATACAAAGCAATCGCTGGAACAACATTTTCTGTGAAACTATTTACAACTGAATAACCCCAGTCTTTAACGTCGCTAAAACCTATGTGGGTTCCAGTACAATTAATGACTGTATCTGGGTTACTGAACTCATTTCTAACAACTTGTTTGATTTCTTCAGAAAGATCTGGGCATTGAGGTTCTTGATAAACTGATAAATCTAAACAATGGGTTTTATATTCTCTCTGTTTTTTTGAATCAAGGTAACCTCTAGTAATACCAATAACTTCATGTCCTCTATTGTAAGCCAAATCTGCTGTTGCTTTACCAATTCCCTTTCCACACCCTGCTACTAATATTTTCATTTTATCATGGCGATTTTATGTTTGTTTTTGGTTTTACTTTTTTTTCACTGATTTAAAAATGGGGGCAATATCGTATTTATGTTTTGTATCTCCCATTGCTTTTGGGTTGACTATTTGTCTTCCAATTGCTTGTGCTATTACTTTATCTAGGTTAAATGGCTGTTCAATCCGCCCTTCCTTTTCTCTAATCAGTTGTTTTACAAATATTGGAATGTGGTTTTGAACAAATACTTGAAAATCAACTTTTTTCAAATAAGTTGCAACTTGGAGGGTATGGAACCCATTATCTTCTGTTATGGAATTAATAGAATCCCAATTATGTGGAGGGACGGAAAGAGTTGATGGATCCTGTGCATCAAAATCTCCTTCTCTGCAAACATCTTCTAAAACGTATTTGAAAAAATCGTTATATCTAAATCCAAATTCTGCTGCTGGAAAGTTTTTGTCGTTATAAAAATGTGAGGCAGACGACCAGATCACTGAAGCTTCTGTTCTTAGAAATCTTTGTAATTGTGAAAATGATTTATTCAGGTCTGTCCAATGCATAAACTGGCTGGCTAATGCACCATCATAACTTGCTTCAGGTAGATCAATAGTTTGAAAATCTCCTAGAATGAAATTCACATTATGAGAATTATCTTTAGTTTCTTTTCTGAAATCTGACCAGTAACTTTCAATCTTCTCATCAACTTCTGGTAAAGTTGTTCTATCTCTTTTGTGAAATTTATATTCAGCTATTTGCAACATACCTTCTGATATCTCAATTCCTGTTATTCTTGCTCCAGTTCTTGGTTTATGTAATTCTAATGTTGAAATGCCAGTTCCTGATCCTAAATCTAACAGGTTTGTTCCTGTATTGTTGTTATAGTGTCTTGCTACTTCTCGTGCACCTGCTCTGTAACAATTCAGAACTTTTGGGAAACCCCCGTCCTGGAAAATAATGGGGCAATTAGCTTCATATCTATCATAATCAATTCCTTTGCTTAAATCGCCGGAATAAGGGTTTCCTTCTTCTGCATTTCCGGTAAAAGCTCCTGGAGATAATTTTTTCATACAGGTTGCGTTGCTGGATTTTTTATAATAATTATGGATTATCAATAATTGTGATTGTTACTATTAAAAAAATAATAAAAAAATAATAAAAAAATAAGAAGAAAATCAGTTAAATGTTATTTATTTCCCATATAGAAAAACTTTTCTATAGAAACATCATTGTCTTTATAGTTACCAGATCTAGGATGTGATTCTGTAGTTTGCGCTTGCTCAGTTTTATGTTGGGCCTGCTGAACAACTGGTTGAGCTTGAACTGGTGCAGATTCTTCAATCCTGCTTGTTGCTTGCTCTTGTTTCTGCCGCTGAGCTTCATCCAGCAAGTCCTTTACTGTTGGAATGCCCTGGGTATTATTCTTTACATGAGCAACCTCTTTCTCCAATTGATGGATTTTTTCCTGAAATTCTTTAATAGTTTTTACTATAAATTCAGTGTTTTTCTGCAGAATTTCTTTGATTTTGTTTTGTGAAATTTCTGGTTCAGATTGTGTTTCTTCAGAATTTGGCGTTTGTAGTTCTGTTGCTTTTTTAACTTCAGAATAACCGTCAGCTTCTTCACTTCTAAAGACATTTTCTGCCTGTTTAATTGCTTCTTCCCTATCTTCAGCAAGACCTTGTTTCATTAAATCAACTGCAAGAGAATTTATTTTTTGAATCCTTTCTACATCCATCTGTAATCACCTTTTTAAATTAATGATGTTGAGAGAATTCTACCTAATTATAATGTTTTCTATTCTAGATTGGTTAGAAAGAATATTGCCTATGAACATACCAGCGGAATCTGAAACGGAATAACTTCTGCTGTTCCTAAGTATACGAGAATCAGGCCACCGAGTATCCCAATACCTAATCCCATCATAAAGAACTTAAATTCAATTAAACCTAGCTGACCTTTTTTTGAAACCATTGACAGTACCTCTTTTTATGGATGAATAAAATCTTAAACCTATATAAACCTTTCTATTTCTTCCCTAAAAATGGAAAAGTTTATAAATGGGGCGCAGATTTAATATATAAAACTACCGGTGATGATGTTCTAACATATGACAACTAACTTATCAGTAAGAAGGAAAACTTTGAAGGAATGTCCAGAGTGCGCTAGTCGTAACGTTTATCGTAATTCTGAAAAAGGTGAGACTGTTTGTCGTGATTGCGGTTTGGTTATTGAAGATCGCATGGTTGATTTTGGACAGGAATGGAGAAGTTTTGAAGATGATAAAGGAGCTAGCAGACGAAGAACTGGAGCACCGACATCACAAACTAGCTTTGATCAGGGTTTAGGAACCGAAGTTGGAACAACTTCTGATTTTTACAAGTTAGGTTCTGACAAAAGTCGTGACAAATTTTTTCGTTTGAGAAAATGGAATATTAGAATAAGTACAGCTATTGAGAGAAACTTAAAAGTTGCTTTAGCCGAATTAAAGAGAGTTAGTTCATTCTTACGACTACCAAGATCAGTTGAAGAGGAAGCTGCTCGAATTTATCGTTTAGCTGTTCAGCGTGGTTTAGTTAGGGGAAGAAGTATGGAATCAGTTATTGCTGGAGCATTATATGCTGCTTGTCGGAGACATGAAATCCCTAGAACTTTAGATGAAATGGGAGAAGCTTCTGGAATTGAGAAAAAAGAAATTGGCAGAACTTATCGTTTTGTAACAAGAGAGTTAGGTATTAGTATTAAACCTTCTAATCCTGCAGATTATATTCCTCGTTTTTCTTCAGCTTTGAAATTAAGTGCGGAAACACAGAGTAAATCAGTTGAAATTTTAGAAATGGCTAGGGACATTGAATTAACTTCTGGTAGAGGTCCTACAGGGATTGCAGCTGCTGCTTTATATGTTGCAAGTTTAATTCACGGTGAGAAAAGAACTCAAAGAGAAGTGGCAGACGTAGCTGGTGTGACTGAAGTTACTATCAGAAATAGATATAAAGAGTTAATTAAGAAGTTAAAGTTGGCTAAATTAGTAGAGAAACATAAGAAGAAATGAGTGCGCTAGTGTTATTCTATATGGATAACTTTCTGATGATTAATTTAAATTTCCAATTATTTGTGTGCTCTTAAGTGGTTCTTTCACTTGTGTCGTTGCGTTAGGGAAATCTGGCTCAGAATGATGACTTATCATTATTGTGTCTTTAAAATGTAATTCATTCTCTTTAGTAATTGGTATTATTCCTACCATGGTTTCTAAATCATAAAAACTTTGTAATCTTTTCCTCAAGTCTGGTGCATAAAGTCCTGGTATAATTACTGCTAAATCTGGAGGAACACCAAAACATCGAAGTCTTTTTTCTTCAGTTTCTGATGGCGAGTAATTCATAGTTGCCATAAATGTTTTAGCTAGGTCTTCTTGCTGGGAATTAGACAGAAAAGGATGTTTGCCAGTAGCTAACGTATATAACGTGATTCCAAATGAGTAGAGGTCTGAGAAAATATCTGCTTGTCCTTTCATGGCATTTTTATCCATAAATGGAACAGTTCCAACCCCTGCAATCTCAATTTTCTCTTCAAATAATTGTCTGAAATCTAAAGGTAACTTTCCATATTCTTTAGACAATGGAGATATTTGTACAGAACTGAAATCAATAAAACGGAATGAATTATCTAATTTTCTAATGACATTATCTGGTTTAATATCTCTATGAGTTATCTTAAAATATTGTAAATCTTTCAGAAAAGAAACTCCAGCTTGAGCAAATGAAATTAAATCCTGTGGGAATATTTTTTTGTTGCGTAATGTATCTCCTTCCTCGTACTCAAAAAGGGTACGTTGAAATATATAATCTCCCATACTGAAAAATTTTCTAGAATCGGCAAAATTGGTTGTACTAAGTTTGTGAGTATAAGGATTGTCTTTTAGCCAATTAAGTGTTACATATGCTGCTACACTGCCTTTTAGTCGGTTAGTTTCCTTTTCTTTCATACGGTAAAAACCTCCATCACAGTATAAGATCTTGCCTGGCTTGTAAACGACCTCAGAAAATTCAAGTGGTTTTCTTTTTTCTCTAATTTCAGTGACAGTTTCAATTTTATGAACTATTTTTTTTCCTTCTTCATTTTTGCCTAATCCATAGACTGCTCCAAACGCTCCAGTTCCAATCAAATGTTGTTTATCAAATTGTAAGTGTTGAGGAAGAGTATAATCTCTAGATAATTGGTCCAATAATTCTGAAAGTGGTTTTTTCATGAGTCGGTGGTAGGTTTATGGGTTGTTTATAAAGTTATGGTTATGATTTTTTGATTATTTCTAAATAACAAAGTTTATATCTTCTTTAGTAAAGTAGACAGAAAATGAACATCACTCCTGAAATGAAAGCTCAAATTGAAGAGCAGAAGAAGCAATGTGTTTATTGTAAAATTGTTTCTGGTGAGATGGAAGGTAAGGTTGTTTATGAAGATGATGTTTGTTTAGCAATTCTAGACATTTATCCTGCTGTTAAAGGTCATGTGGTTTTTTTGTTTAAAGAACATTATCCAATAATGCCTTATGTTCCTCCGGAGGAATTTAAACATTATTTCGGGTTAATTCCTGGTTTGAGTAATTCTATAAAAAAAGCGATGGTTACCATGGGGATAAACTTTTTCTTAGCTAATGGTGGACCAGCTGGTCAGCAATTTCCTCACGTTCTTGGTCATTTTTTTCCTCGTGAAAAAGGAGATGGTTTCTTTAATTTGATGCTGAAACGGAAATATTCATTAGAGGAAAAATCTATCTCCATGTTGGGAAATAATCTTCCTATAATGATGGGGAATCATTTCAAACGTAATCCTGCAGAATGGCATGTGGGAAAGGGAGATGTTCCTGGATTTTTGGCTAAGGGATATGAGGGCAATTCAGTGGTGTATGAAGATGAAAAAGTATTATGTGTGATTCCTCCAATGGGTTTTGCAGAAGGACACATTGAGATTTATAGTAAGGAAGAAGAGTCATCGATAGAAAATCTTAATGCTGAGAGTGCAGCGCATCTTTTCTTTACAGCTTCATTCGCTGCTACAGCTTTATTTGAAGGGTTGGGTGCTCATGGAACAAATATTATTTTAAAATCTGGAGAAGGTGATGATAATCCTGGTGGGAAATTGGTAGTTCATGTATTGGCGAGAAAACAAGAGGATGGTTTAGAATCAATGATGTGGCAACCAAAGCAGCCTGAATATGATTTAGATTCTGTTGCTGGAAAAATAAAGGATAAGACTTGGAATATATCTGAGGCAAAGAAAAAGAAGAAAAAATCTGTTGCTCCAGTAATGCCAGAAAAAATTAAAATTGGTGGATCAAGTAAGTCGTCTGGTAGTGGAGATGGCAAAGGTGGTAGTGGTGGTAAGGATGAGATTCGTCGAGCAATCGAGAATTTATGAGCTGTTAACTACTGGCAAGTAATTAAAACCAAAAACTTTATAAATGGGGTAAATTCTGATATATTCATGGTACACACAGATAGAAGAGTCTCTCTTGTTTATGATAGGATGCGTGATTTTTCCAAAAAATATGGTGTTGAATCGGATGCTCTTTTAATTGGTAAAAGATATAAGAAATCGAGTAATATTGAGATCAGCGATGCAGTTTTTTTACCTGAATTTTATGATAATAGTTGGATAATAAGTAGAAATAAGGATTATTTTTCTGAGGATGATATGAAAAAGATTCAAGATGCTTTACAAAATAGAATTAATCTTAGAAAATTTTACGATTCAATTACCCATTTTAAGTTAGCAATTAGTGAAATTAGGAAAAATATAAATTTTCATGGAGATGCAACCAATAGAGCTTCTGCTTTTTATTTACCTGGGTGTATTTTTGTTAATGATTTAGAAAGGAAACGCGTTGCTAGTGTTGAAGATGCAATTGGTCATGTGCATGTTCATCCGTGGGTTCATGAAAAAAATGGAAAGGATCTATTTTCATTTACTAAATTTTCTAAAAGAACTGCTGAACCTTCATATGAGGATAGAGCTGTTGCCAAAAGAAACAAATCGATTGGATTAGATTATCATATGGTGATTGGTATGGATCCTAAATCCGATAAAAGCGTTCTTTACTAATTCCGTGTTTTAAAAGATACTCATCTTCTTTATCTCCGATATAATACATTTCAGGGAGATGTGATTCTCTAAAATATAGGTGTTTGTCTTCTTCAATAGTTCCGGCAATTTTTGCTTCGAATATTGAATCACTTATGCCACTAAAAAACCCCATAGGTACTACTGTTTCGGCAGCTGTAATTTTTCTTTTCCCAGGGAATTTGCTAACGTCAACAATTGGCTCTTTGCTCTCTCTTCCCCAAACTCCTGCAGTAATTAGAATATCTCTTCTTGTTCCGCTAATAATGTCTGAATGGGCAATAATTTCTTTTATTTCAATATTCCATGCATCAAATTTTGCTTTATGCAGGTCAATAAACTTTTTTACAATTGAGTGAATATTTCTTGTGATAATTGTTAATTCAATTTTAGGCTTTTTGTTTTTCCCCTTACCAGCTTCTTTGTTCTTTTTCTGAATGTCTTCAATTGCAGCAATCCATTTTGGATGAAATTTAAGTTTTTTAGCAATTTCATCTAACAAATCATCATCAAAATAGAAGAATAGCTTGTAAAAATGTTCGGTTCTGCCCGTCATCTTATACCTTAAAACATGCCATAACATTTTAGGAAAATTACGAGGTAAACTCCAAATGCCAACTTTCTGGCGGTTAAATTTGATGATTGCAAGACCTATTAAAATAGGAGAATTCTCTTTGATCATTGTTTCATCAAAATCTGAATAAACTACTACTGTTTTTGCCATTATATTTCATCACCAAATTTTTTATTTTTTTTCTTCTTTATTATTGGGGTCTTTAATTTATCCTATATAACTAACATCTTTCTTTCTAAGTTTTGCTCCAGCTTGTTGATGGGATGCAAGTTCAGAAGCCCATTCTTTAGTTTTCTTCATCATTTCTTTTTCTAATTCAATAACTTCTTTACTCATTTTTTTAATATTTATTTTTAACCCAAAGCGCTCATTTAATGTTTTCAAAATTTCTTGTGCTCCTTTTATCCCAAGGTACATTGGGTGTCCGAATGTTTCTGCAAGCAAAGCTGCACCTTTAACTTTATGTTTCTTTCCTAATCCTAATAAAACTCCAGAAACTCCAATGATTGGTCCAACTACACCAAATATATTTTTTTCAATTTTTAGCTTTGTATATTGTTTGTACAATTTTTGATCATTACTGGTACAGTAAACTTTTGGTTTTTCAGGCATTGTTTGTAGTCCAATACCTCCTGTTGTAACAATTTCTTTACACTTGAAATCTTTTGCTATTTTCAAAATCTCTTCGCAGAATTTGAAACAACTAACTTCATCAATTGGTTGAATATCTCCAGTTAGAAATAGTAGGTCTTTTTTAGTTCTAGATTTTTTGTAATATAATTCGATTTTTGGCATTTCTACTAGATTATTTTCTGTAACAAAAACTGAATGTGGAAATTTGTAAGAGAAAAATGAGAATAGTTTTGTTGCTTTCATATCTTCTATTAAAAAATCAACTGCAATCTTTCCAACATTACCAATTCCTGGAAGTCCTTCAATTAATACTGGATTATCTAATTTTGGTAAAGTCTTTACTTCTTTTGTTATTGTCCAGTCAGTCATGATTATTTAGAATAATGTTTTTCTTTAAATAACTATTGTGGTTTGTAAATAATTAGTGGGTTTTTTATGATGGGGCAATGTGTTTTTAATGATAATATTTATTAACTAACTTCCCTTCCTTTCCTTATGAATTGGCGTGGGCTTATCAATAAAGAGGAAGAGATTTGGCATGAAAGGTTTATACCTAGTTTGGTTGCTGGAGGTACTATTTTTTTGATTACTTTGTTACTAGAACACCGGGGTTTTGATATAGTTCTGCTGACTTCAATTTCAGCATCACTTGTAATTTTAACTAGTCAATATCAGCATAGATTAACTGTTCTTGGTACTGCGATTTATTCTTATTTGGTTGCAGCATTTGTTGGATTTACTTTACGTTGGGTATTGATTCATTATCAACTTGGTTTGGCGATGGTGTCTTTCTTGGCGATAGTTTCAATCACGCTGATAATTTACTTGCTTAATATAGTCCATCCTCCTGCCGTAGGTATAGCTTTAGGAATTGTACTTTATCAAGGAGAGATGAGTAATTTGTTGATAATTTTTGGATTGACTTTCTTGATGTTTTTTGTTGTGAAATTTGTAATGTATTTCTATTCCAGTAAATTAGTTATTTCAAAATTTCATCATGAATTCTTAATTTGGGAGAAAAAATTGTTTAGAAAAAAGAGTTAATTTCTTTCTGAAGGTTCCTGCGGTCTTACTTTGTTGTTATTAAACAATGGTTAATTTCGGAAAGATTTATAAATTAGCTTTACAAATTGAGTGATGGTTGATAGATTTTTGAGAAAGTAAGAAAAAGTAATAATATGAAATTAATTCATAAATTGGAGGAAATATAAAATGCCTAATGAACCAAATGATGTAACAGAAAGAAGAGAAGATAGGGTTGATAATGAGCTAGGTGCTCAAAGAAGAAGAGATAATTACCAAACTGCTGAAGAGCAACATAAAGGAGTTCTTTTAGAAAGACAGATGACGGCTTATGAAGATTTAGAAACATGGACTCACAAAGAGGATGAAGCTCAGGATGCTTTAGATAGACGTATGGGTGGAATTCAAGATGAACATTATCAAACACGTAAACAAGCTGAATCTGTACATTTCAAAACACAAACTCAACAAGTGCGATCTGCGCTTAGAAGTGCTGCAGAAGATAAAACTGATGATGAATTAAGGGCGAGTGTTATTAGACAGAAACTGCAAGCTTCATATCAAGAAGGTCCAGTTGTTGAAGCTTTAGAAAATGGATACACTGTTGGAGCTCCGGAAATATTACGTGATAGAGTTGCTGTTTATACTGCACAAGGTCATGTACAAATTGATAGAGACTTAACTTTAAAGCATGGATTTGTTGATGCTCATGGAGAAGCAATTCTTGATCCTAAAAAAACTGTTCACCGACAAGAATACGATGCGGCTCGTGCAGGAATTGAATGGGAAGTTTCAATGCCTCAAAATCAGGAATTAGTTGCTGGATTAGAAGATAATTATTCTAAAGAAGATTTGCGTGACGTATTCTATAAAGGAAGTAGAAATGGAACTTTGATTTTCCAAGCTAAAGGTCCTAACGTTGCTGATTTGATGGGTGGAGACGATGACATGGACATGGATGGAGATGGATCTCTAGACGACCTGTTTTAATTCGTATATTTTTTTGTTTTTTAATTTTTTTAATTAAAGTGGTGATGTGTATGAAAGGTATAAATAATGAGATACAATCCAAATGTCTTTTCAATTGAAGAGTTTAATCCTCAAACAGATGGTGAACCCTATTGGGAAGATATTGCAAATGAACGTGAAGTATTTCGCACTACTTTTAATTTACAACGTCCTTTAGTTTTGAAAGGTCCTACCGGTTGTGGAAAAACAACTCTTGCAAGAAGAATGCAGTGGGAGTTAGGAAATGAATTAAAAAATGAGAAATATTCTCCTGATTTTTCATTTAATGAAGAAAGTGGGTTATATGAACCAATAACGGGAAAGAAAGCTGGTTCTGCAAGTCTTGCAACTAATCCTGCTTTTCCATTATATGTGGTTGATGGAAACGAAGATACGGAAGTAATTCATTTAGTTGGTGGTTACAACGCTATAGGTAAGTTTGTTGGAGGCCCGCTATATCATTGGGCTCATACTGGTGGAATTCTTTTAGTGAACGAATTTGCTGAAATACGTGGAGATGTTCAAACAGTTTTCCACGGTGCTTTAGATAAGGAAAGATTAATTACTTTTCCAGATGTAGCTAAGCTTGTAAATCTACCAGATCATGCAATGTTTGTTGCTACTTATAATCCTGGCTATCAAGCAAAAAGAAATCCGTTAAAAATTAGTACTAAACAGCGTCTACCTGGAATTAATTTTGATTATCCTACTGCTGATCAAGAGGCTAAGATTGTCTATAATGCTTCTGCAGTTAATGGTACAATGGTTGGTCAGGAAACCGCAGAAAGATTGGCTAAACTTGCTGAGGACATAAGGGGAAAAGATAAAGAGAAATCATTTTTATCTTCAAGAGAAGGAATTAGTACTAGGCTTTTGGTAATGGCAGCTGAGTATATGAATGCTGGTCTCACTCCTAAAGTTGCTTGTCAAACGGCAATTGTTGAACCGCTTGCTAGCAATGATAAGGAAAGAGAAACACTTGAAGTAATCATTTCCGCACATGGATTTAAGTAGGTGGTTTAGTGCTTATTTGTAAAGTAAGCTGGTAAATAAATGGCCTCTAACAAAATCATTCAGGAAATTGAAAAGATTGTGCAAGTTTCTGATCTCGAAGAATTTCTAACTGAATATGTTGAGAAGGAACTAGGTTGTGAGTTAGATGAACAAGTTGATGAGGTTCTTGGAGAATTAGGGTCTGAAATTAGGAGATTTCCAAAAGAGTATACTACTTTTTTCTCAATGATTGAGCCAACCTTAAGGTCAGATGGTGCTTGTTCAAATAGAGATTTTTTCACTTCTTTAACTGCATTGAGCACATATGATTCTGAACTTTTGGCTACTATTTTTAAAAGACAAAAACAGAGGGAAATAGATGCAGGTGAAGAAGCCCATGCTGTTGTTACTCAATGGGATAATTATTGTTCTTTGTTGAATAGAATAAATGAGAGGGATGAAGTAACAGTAACTCCTGAAATATTAGAAAGAGTTGACAGTTTTAGTTTTAATGATTTATATGATATTAGAAAGATATTAGATAATCAGGACGAGTCAGGTGAATATACTAATGTGTGGGTTGCAGGTATTACCGCAAGAAAATTTGATGCTCAGAAAATTGCTAGGGAGATATTGGAAAAAGATGATGATTACCAAACTTACATATGTCGCTTTAAACCACATGTTTTAGAATTTGATCCGGAGTTAGAAAATATTTCTTATATATTCAATAAGTATCAACTTACAAATGATACATTGTATGAATTATGTGATTTAGTTGAAGGTTACAGTGAAGGAGAACTATCTCAATTAATTAACATTACTTCTCATTTTGGTAATTCAACAGCACTATTTGATTTAATGAAGAAAAAGAAAGAAGCTAATGCAATTGATTTAGATAGCGCGGATGAATACCTTGAGCAAAGATTAAATTACTCACTTTCAGATAAAAAGATTGGTGATGAAAAAAATAAGAGGGATAATGATGAAAAAAATAATAATAAAAATTTAGGTACTTTTTTTGATTATCTTCAAGAATTACTGCATTTAGGGGAAGATGATTTTTTCAAATTAACTAATTTAGGTTTTGATGCCATTGTTAATGCTAATGGGGGATTACATGATATAATTGTTCCAGCCTATATGCTTTACAAGAAAGGAAAAGTTTCTACTAAAGATATCATTGATGCATCTAAAACATTAAATGGAAATGCATCTTTAGATGTTATCTTAAGTTGTTTATCTGTAGTTGGAGATATCACTCAAAGCATATTCGATCATTTTCCTCTTTCAAAACCGTTAGATATGGATTTCTTAGCTGAAAAAGCAAAGGGATTTACAGCTTATGCAAGTGAATGTTCTCAGTGGAGTGAAATTGAATCATATATTGCAAAAACTAAAACGGTGGGAAATTTAAATACATCTGATTTTCAAAAAGAATATCTTGGTGAGTTTATTCTCCCTTTAGTTGATGAGATGCAAACACATGAAGGTTTAAGAGATTTACTTTTGCAAACAAGTTCAACTAAAAAAGTAATAGATTATTATGCAATCAGGATTGATGATGATGGTTCATTAGAAAAGTTGCAAGAGTTTATTGAAACAACTAAATCATTTTATGATAAATTAGAACATAGTGCCACTAAAGAACAAATTATTGATGAGTATAAAGAGTGGGTTGTTAGAGCTTTAAAATTAGATGATGATTTGGAAAGAGATTTAGATAAAAATTCAAAAGGAAATTCAGAAAAAGGTCCAGTTCATTATTTGGATATTAATTCAAAAGAATTTCAAGAAATATATTTGAAATATAATTCTCCTGCTACATTTGCTGAACAAAAAGATGTAGCTAGAAATATTTCTTTTATGATGGATCACGTGGAAGTTCCTATCACAACAAAACAATTTGATATTTTACCAGAAATCCCGTACCGTGCTGGTGCAGGAATAGTGTTACCAGAAGTGGTTGATTGCTTTGAATCAAAAAGAGATAATAAAGAAGTTTACCACTTACTTTCATTCTTGTACGCTGGGATGCAGACTTTTGGTGGGTTTGATTTCGACGTAGAGGTTCTTAAGAAAGATTATGCTTGTAATTCTCTTGCAGAATATTTTGAACAATTCTCTAATTATGAGGCTGTTGAATCATTATTTATTGCTACTGAACATGCAAGAGTATTTTCTAGATTAACTGAAGCGTATCCAGGATTGGAAGAAAGCGTTAATAATTTTTTTACTAGAAAAAAAGAGAGGCTTGATGAAATGAAATTTGATGAACCTTGGCAAAGAACAATAGCCGAAATGGAAATAGAACATTATTTGGGTAACAAAAATGTGTTATATGGAAAACAAAGTGAGGGAGAGGTAATCAGAGAAGAGAATAATAATGTAATGTCTTCTATTAAAAATCTTGAAGGGTTGTATTCTTTGCTTGAAGATAAATTAGATGTTCCTGAACTTCATAAACATAAAATTGATCCCGAACTTTTGAATGAACTTCTGAAAGACAGAACTGACGTTTTAACAGTTGCTGAAAGCGCTTATGATTCAGATACTTGGAGATATGAAGAACATGGTCCTCTTGGTTATTCAATAGTTCGAGAAATTCCTTTACCTGGATTTCCAAATCCAGCAATTGCAAAATTATTGGCCAGTAAGAAAGGACAGATAGCTTTAATGCAGGAGCAATTAGAGCTTCTTTCTCCAGCGGATGTTTATATTGAGAGAAGGCAAACTACAGGTAGGGTAGATAGAAGAGCACTTCAGGCTTATCAAAGAGATCTGAAAGCTGGTAGAGTTCCTAATCCAAGAATATTTGCAAAAAAAGTAGTTGAAAGACGGGATGTTGCTACTTTAATTGCTGTAAATATGAATCAGAAGATTAGCAGAGATCATGAAGGTGGTCGGCCACCACAGGAAGTTATGCAACAATTGGTTAGTGCATTTGGTTTAGCTGCTAGAAATCTGGATGATTCTATTGGAATATTTGGTTACAGCGGTCAAACAAATGAAAAAGTAGATATTTACTTGTTTAAAGATTTTGATGAAGAATTTACTAGACAAACCTTGTTTAAAATTGCAATGTTAGGGGGTAGAATGTATAATCGTAATGGGGCAGCTTATCGTCATTTTACTCATCGTTTGGAACAATTAGATGCAGATGAAAAATTCTTTATTGATCTTTGTCATTCATTTGAACCTTATGATATTAATTATGAGGGCAATACTGCTGTTCAGGATTCTTCTTATGCAATTCATGGTATGAGGTTACAAAATATTTCTCCTTATTGTGTAAGTTTTTCAGGTGATGGCGTAAAAGATATGCAAACAGTTTTTGACAAAAATTTTATGGTTACAAATCAGGGAAAGTTGTTTGGTGATATCACTGAGTTATACAAAAAAATTTCAGGTGATTAGTTTATTTTATATTTTCTATCTTGACTCAGCTATTTTAAAAACTAATTCATTTAAAGAACCAACCAACAGCATACCCTAAAGCTCCGGCAACTATTCCAACTATTGCTATTTCAAACCCTGCTTTTAGCCAACTTCTTTTTGTGAAATGTGTTTTAGCAACTCCAACAAGGAAAAGAGCGGTTATTGTAATGATGATTGCAGTCCAAACTGCTTGCATTCCTGATAGAAAAACGAAGGGGAGTACTGGAAATAAAGAACCAGCCAAAAATGAAGCGAACATTGCAAAAGCATTTTTTACAGGATGGTCTAGTTTTTCTTCGCTGATGCCAACTTTTTTTTGAATGTAATTTGTTACAAAAGTGCTGTGATTATGATGCTCAAAATGATGTAATAAAGCTTTTATTTCATCACTGTCAAATCCTTCCTTTTTAAGGACAACTCTCATCTCTTTCAAATATTTTTTTGGATTTTCTTTAAGTGCTTCTTCAGCTTCCCTAATTTCACATTCGTATACTTCCCTTTGTGATTTTGCCGAAAGATAACTACCTGCAGACATTGAAAATGATCCGGCAATCATACTGGCTAATCCTGCTATAACAACTGCAGAAGGAGATCCGAAATATACCCCTAAAACTAAACCTAAGTTTGAAACTAAACCATCTTCCATTCCGAAAACGAAGTCCCGCATCTGACCACCTGCTTTTTTATGTAGAGACATCAAATCACCTGTATGAAATTACTTATATAAGAATGAAATCTAAGAAGTTATTAAAGCTTTGCACTCTCCTTTTACACAACTAATCTTACCTTGATTACAATCAAGCGTTCCTGGTTTACATTGTTGTGTGCAAAAAATGTCGTTACAGTTTGGAGCATTTGCTTTATTTACTGCATCATCTGCATGGCAACATTTAGATGGAACACAATCTTGATTAACTGAACATTGCTTTTCTGGAGGAATGGATGAAGTACAAGATGCAAGAAATAAAGTTATTAATAATGAAATGATTAATGTTATTTGTATTATCTTTTTCATTTTTTTTAAATTATTATTATTGCTATTATTATAATTATTTCTCATCTAAAAAATCTTCCTGATAAGATATTTTTTCGTTAATTTCTCCTCTAAGGTTTTCTCTGATTAATTTGATTGCTTCATCTTTATTATGATTTGCAAGAAGCCAAGATAATTTCACTAATGCTGTATTTGCTAGCATGTCTTTGCCAGAAATTACTCCAAGTTCTAACAAATCTCTTCCCTTGTCATACACATTCATGTTAACTCCACCAAATATACATTGAGTGGTCATCACTACAACACATCCTGAATCTATTATTTTTTTAATTGCTGGATACATTTTTTCATGAATTTCACATAATTCGTTTGGTGCCTGTCCAGGTGTATGACCAAGCCCTGTTCCTTCAATTATTAATCCCTTAAATTTATTATCTGCGAAAAAACTGAATTGTTCAGGAAACATATTAACGTGGATTTTTAGAAGACCAACTTTTTCTTCCATTTTTGGTCTTATTACTAATTTTGAATGTGGTTTTGATTTTTTTGTTTGTTTATTATTATTATCACTATCTATTTTTTCATTATCTAATATTACAACTTTTCCATCAAATCCAACTCTTGCAATCGCTTCAGAGTTCACTGCCTTAAACGCATCTCTTCTTGATGAATGAAATTTATATGTTTTATTTGCAGGCAGGATTGAACAAAATTTATCTGAAGAGGAACCATGCATGCAGATACCTACGCCATTAAAATTTACTTTGTTGAAATCTGTTTTTGTTATGAAATTAGCTGCTGCTATTAGATTTACTGCTGCATCACTACTACCTCTGTCGGAAGAACGTTGCGCTCCAACAAAGATAATTGGTATAGGTGTTTTTTCAACGATGAATGAAAGAGCAGCTGCAGCAACAGCTAAATTATCGGTTCCAATTCCAATAATTATTCCTGTAGTATTATTGTCTTTCTTTACTTCTTCTTTTTCAATAGATTCTTTTATTTTTTCAGCGATTAATGAAAAATGTGCAAAACGCAAATCGTCACTCCACATTTGTGAGATTAATTCGGATTCTATATTTGCAATCTGTTTCAGTTCTGGAAAAAGGTTAACTAATTCTTCAGGTGAAAAATCTGCGGTAACTCCTCCAGTTCTATAATCTACTTTAGAAGCTATTGTTCCTCCAGTGTGTAGAATTTTGATGGTTGGCAAAGATTTGTCAGGCAGTAAGGGTTTATTTTTTGGTGCTTGAATCTCTTTTTTTCTTTCAATTACTTTAATCTCTTTTATTTCTTTTTTCTTGATTCCAACATTATAACCATTTTCAAGTTTAACTATAGTAATTTCTTTTTTGGAACTAGGAATTAATGTTCCGCTAATTTCTTGATCTATTGTGGTAACCTTAATTTTATCTCCTATTTCGTTGTCATTGTTGAACTTGTCTTTATCTTTAGTTTCTTTATTTGTCATGTTAGTAAAGTAATATTGAGATTTATAAGGTTTTGTGTGAAAGTTAAGTGTGAAAGTTAAAAATGGGCGGCACCGGACATAGTGTAACTTTAGAGTAATAAAAATAGAAAAACTAAAAAAGTTGAGGCTAATTATAGTAAGATGTTTACTACCATAGAAGATGTTGTTGGCGATGTAGCTGTAATTCTAAAAGAATTAGAGGGTGAAAGGGGTCCAAATATTGCTGAGTTAGTCATAGAAGGAGCAAGATTTGGTATTACTCCTCCAAAAAAGAATTTCTTTTTAGCATTAGATGAATTAGCAAGCAAAGCCGGTGAGAAACATCCAGATTATAAAGATAGAGTTCGGCCTCTTACTTTAGCAGAAACCATCTCTGCCAGAGTGCATAGATATAAAGGGGTTATTATAAGGGACATTCGTTTCAAAAAGGAACAAAGATTATATCCATTTAGTCATAATTTACAAACAACTACAGCAATTGCTTACAAAGCTGGTACAACTAAAGCAAAAGTGGTTCCTCTTTGTAATAATTTTTTTGATATTAAATTACCATTTCATGATATGGCATTTCCGATACCTTATGAAATGTTGAATGGAGAGGAGTTTGATATGGCTAAGTATGAAAGTGGACCAGATCATCCAATGTGGAAGTTAGCAGTAGAAGATGATGCTTTATTGAATGAATATATTAAAATTGTTTCAAACGAAATGTCTAGAAAAATAATGAATTGTACTTGGCCTAAACAATTTTACAGAGATGAAATTCGTCCTTTATGTGTTGGTTCATTGCATGGAGGATCATGGTTAAGTGGTATGACAAACATGCAAAGAAAGACAAGGTTTTTGTATGTAAAACCAGAAGAGTAATATTATTATTATTATTATTATTATTTTAATTTATTTTAATTCTTAACTTTTATAAACGAACTTGTTGGTTGCTTCATTATGGAATTTAAAATTAAAGATGTTTCCTTGGCAAGCTGGGGAAGAAAGGAAATTAAAATTGCTGAAAAAGAGATGCCTGGTTTAATGGCATTAAGAGAGAAATATGGTGAGTTAAAACCATTACAGGGAGCTAAGATTATGGGCTCTTTACATATGACTATTCAAACTGCTGTTTTGATTGAAACATTGGTAGAATTGGGTGCAGATGTTAGATGGTGCAGTTGTAATATTTATTCAACGCAAGATCATGCTGCAGCAGCAATTGCAGTTGGTAATGGAAGTGTTGAAGAACCAAAAGGAGTGCCGGTCTTTGCGTGGAAGGGAGAATCTCTAAAAGAATACTGGTGGTGTACATTACAAGCTCTTACTTGGAGTGATGGTTCTGGTCCTGATTTAATTGTTGATGATGGTGGAGATGCTACTTTAATGGTTCATAAAGGTGTTGATGTTGAAAAAAATCCTGAGTTGTTTGAAAAAGATTACTTGAATGAAGGAGAAGATTTTGTTGAGTTGATGAGTGCTTTGAAAGAAGTTTATGGCAGCACTGAAACGAATGCTGGTCCAGGTAAGTGGAAAAAAATTGCAGGTAAGATTAAAGGTGTTTCTGAAGAAACTACTACGGGAGTGCATCGTCTTTACCAAATGTTGGAAAAGGGAGAATTATTATTTCCTGCAATTAATGTAAATGATTCAGTAACGAAATCTAAATTTGATAATTTATATGGATGCAGAGAAAGTTTAGTGGACGGAATTAAAAGAGCAACTGACGTAATGCTTGCTGGAAAGGTAGCTGTTGTTGCTGGTTACGGAGATGTTGGAAAAGGTTGCACGCAATCACTTAAAGGATATGGTTGTAGAGTTATTGTGACTGAAATTGATCCAATAAATGCTTTACAGGCAGCGATGGAAGGCTTTGAAGTAAAAAAGATGGATTCAGCTGTTTTGGAAGGAGATATATTTGTAACTACAACGGGAAATGCTGGTGTAATTAATGAAAAACATTTTCAAAATATGAAAGATCAAGCGATTGTTTGTAACATTGGACATTTTGATAATGAGATTGACATGGCTTGGTTAAATGAAAAAAGTGGTGCAGTTAGAGATGAAATCAAACCACAATATGACAGATATGCTTTTGATAATGGAAAAGAGATTTATGTTTTAGCTCAGGGTAGATTGGTCAATCTTGGCTGTGCAACTGGTCATCCAAGTTTTGTCATGTCGGCTTCTTTTACTAATCAGGTACTTGCACAGATGGAATTGTGGGAGAATTGTGGGAAAAATGTTGGGGAGGGTAGTAGCGGAGAATTGAACAATAAGGGCATTAGTGTAACTGTTCTGCCGAAGAAATTAGACGAAGAAGTTGCTAGGTTGCACCTGTCTAAGCTTGGGATAGAGATAGATGAACTTAGTTTGAATCAAGCAGAATATTTAGGAATAAACCCTGAAGGACCATATAAGAAGGATGAATATCGTTACTGAATGGTTCACTCGATATATTTAGCATTCCTCGATATATTTAAAAATATCAAGTTATATTCAAAAGCATGGTAGGTGTTTATTTTACTTTTTGGAACAGATTTATTGATTTATTAGATACTCCAACTCATCAACCGGAAATGTTGTGGATTGTCCTTCCACTTTTACTTATTATAGTATTAATGACAGTTTATTTTGCTAAATATAGAGATGAAGAACTTGGATGGAATACTGCTCTTGGAAACAGCTTTATCTTAATCTTCGTTTCTGTAGATTTATTTAGAACAATATTCAGTGATGGTAGATTTATGGGGGCAATTATTTTAGCATCAATTCTTTTATTAGAAGGAATTGTATTATTATTTGTTAACTTTACACACTTCCTTCCTAAAAAGATAGCTTATTTCTTGTCGGCCCCTTTACCAATTAATTTGACTGCATATGTATTTATTAGCATTATTTATTCTAAAGTTGCGGTGGATGTATATACAATCATTTCAGCACTTTTATTGTTTGCACTGCTTCTTGGTTTATTTTTAGGAATTGGATTCATCTCAAAAAAATGGTGGACTCGTGTTGAAAGAATAAAAGCTGTGGAACATATTCAAGATGTAAAACAAGAAAAGAAAATTCTTGAAGGTAAGAAGGAAGAAGTTAAAGAAGGTGAGAATAAAATTAAAAAAGTAGTTAAAGTGCATGAGAAGGAAGTTAAGAAGAAAAAAGAAGAATTACAGAAGATTAAAAAAGTGGTAAACAAGAATAAAAATAAGCAATAATAATAATAATAAAAAGTAAGAATAAGAGAAAATAACAACATGGCTAAACAAATAACTGGGAAAGGATTTCAAAAAGCGGTAAAAGACGGTGTAAATCGTATTGGTGCAGCATTTTCTAAGTTATTTAACACGAAAATTTCAATAAATAAAGTTTCAACTTCAATCTTTGCTTCAGGAGACATTTCTAAAAGTGTAGGTGGTGCTTCAGAGAAATTAGTTGTGGTTTCTTTTGGATTGGAGCAAAAAAAGGGTAAATTAGGAAATATGTTGATGATTTACCCACAGGAGACTGGTTTTCTTTTTGCTGGATTGTTAAACCGTAGAGGTATTGGTAAAACAAAAACATTAGGTGAAGAAGATCAAAGTGCTTTGAAAGAAGCATCAAACATTGCTGCTGGCCATTACTTGACGGCAATAGCTGTATCTAAAGGGGCACAATCAATTCAAAGTGTTCCAAGATTATTTTCAACTGAAGGGGAATCTGTTACAAATTTTTTATTTCTTGGATCAAAAAAGAAAGATGGTTTAGCCCTGTCTGTTGAAGTACAATTTACTATTCCTTCATTAAAAAAATCCGGAAAATATTATTTTTTAATTGATTTAGATTCTTTGGGGGAATTAGTTGAAGAGAAGAAAAAGAAAGCTTTAGCAAAAACAAAGATTAAGAAAATTTCTTTGAATATTCCGGCTGGTTTAGGACGAAAAATAGGTAAAGGAAGAGTGTTAGTATTAACAATCCCTGAAAAGAAATTTCGTTTAGGATCATTAGGAGTTGCTTCAGTTCTCTCAAAGAGTCATAAAGCTACTTGTTTTGTTACTTTAAATAATCCACATAGTGCACTTGTTTCGTTATTTAAACGAGCAGGTATATCTGAAAATAAATTTCTGTTTATAGATGGAGTTACAAAATCGATTGACCCAAATGCTCCAGAAGCTGATAATTGTCTTTATACTACATCAACTTCAGCAATGTTAGAACTGGGTATCATTATTGACAAAGTTTTGAAAACAAAGAAATTTGATGCTCTTTTATTCAATGGAATAACAACACTTCCTACATATAATGATTTGAAAGTTGTACGGGAATTTATTCATCAATTTGTTACAAAAGTAAGGGCATCCGGAATTACTGTAGTTTTTGTAATATCAGAAGCAGATAAAAAATCTGTTTTACTTAAAGAGATGAGCATGTTTGTGGATGAAGTTGTTGGATATTAGTTTGAATGTTGATTGTAATTTAACTTATATGGATGGGTTGAAAACAACAAATAATATAAATAATAGCGATTTCATTAATTAAAATAATACTATCAAATTATGTCAATGAGGTGCAAAAATGAGTAAAACAGTAATGGTTATAGATGATGAGAAATATATTTGTAAAGTAGTATCAGAATTATTAAAAGGAGCTGGATATGAAGTTCTTACTGCAAATTCGGGAGAGGAAGCTTTTGAGGTATTAAATTCTGGAAAAATGCCAGATTTAGCATTAGTTGATTTCTTCATGCCAGGAATGAACGGTAAAGAATTTGTTAAGAAAGTTCGAGAAGATGGGAAATTAAAAAATCTACGAATGGTTTTCTTTACAGTAGCTCTACTGAGTAAAAAAGATTATCAAGATTTAGAACAATTAGGAATTATGGAATTTATCCAGAAACCATTTGATGGGAAGTTTTTACTGGATAAAGTTAAGACAATCCTATTGGATAAGAAATAGTTTTTTAGGTGAACCATTATGGGAGAAATAGATCAAGAATTACGAACTATGTTTATGGAGGAAACTAAGTTTAACCTTGCTAAAATTAAGAAGGCGCTTGACTCTTTAAAAAAAAATTTGGAAGATGATGCTTCAATAAAAACATTACTTGTTTCCACTCACGGTTTGGAAGGCGATTCTTTGTTGGCAAAGGAATACGTTCTTGCATATCTTGCAGTGAAGATGAATTATGCAATTCATAATAGTTTGAAAGAACATAATGGAATATTAAGTCAAAAAACACATTCAGACTTGATTGTGTATGCCGATTCTTTGAAAAGAGCGTATGAAGGCTTGTTATCTGGTAATGGGAACGGTAATTAGAAACTTCTATAATTTCCATGGGCAATTTCTTTTTGAATTTTTGTAAGTTTGTTTAAAGTATTGTTGATTATTACATTTGCTTTCTTTTTGTTATTTGTAAAATCTGTTCCAATAAGTTCAACAGAAACGAGAGGTTCACTTAACGGTTTCCCAATTTGAGTTAAGAGTTTAACGTAACATTCCTCAACTCCATTAAGTTTTGCAATTTTGTTAGCAAGAATTTGAGCAAGAACTTGATATAATTTTCCAGGATGATTAATATTTTTACCTGCACACGCTTCAAGAGACATTGGTCTATTTGGAGTGATTAGTTGTGATGGTCTGTTTCCCCTTCCAACCTGTCCGTCATCTCCCTGTTCTGCTGAAAGTCCGGTAGTGGTAAGATAGATTGTAGATTCGTTACCCTTGGCATTGTCTAGTGTGTTTATTTCAATGCTTGAAACTGAAGAATTTTTTTTAGACATTTGAGTGAATTTTTTAACATTACTTTTGATTTTTTCTTTAATAAAAATATAATGTTCCATTGATTTAATATGCTTGTCAACGAATGCAATTGCTAATGCTAATTTAGTTTCCTTTCCTTCTCGCCACGCCATTACTTTAATATCTTCACCAACCGCTTTATACTTTATTTTTAGTTTGTTGTTAAGATAATTACCAACATCTAAAGCCAGTTGTTCGGTTTTACATAGAGGTGCATGGGCAACGCCAAATGATGTGTCATTTGCTACTGGAATCTTTTTGCCCTTCTTGAAAACTTCTTTTAAATTAGCTGAACCTTCTCTAATGTCTGCATAGATAGAATATTGGTTTGGTTTAAGATGTCTAAATTGTTTCAAGTAATTTTTTGCAGCATTTTCTACTATTTTTTTCACATTAATCTTTTTCTTACCAACTTTTGCAGTTGCTCTTCCAGCTACATGAATCTGGATGGTTTTAGAAACTTTGCCTCCTTTAAATTTTGGTTTAGATTCACCTGCCACTAATAATCCTTTGTCCACATTATGGTGCAGAACTGTTTTAAAATGTTTTAGATAATACTTACTTAACGCTTGAGAAGCCGCTTCACAGACACCATCCATGATACTATCTGGATGTCCAAGACCTTTATGTTCAGCCATTACAACTGTTTGTTTGTTAACTGGCTTATTCTTTAGATTTTCAATTAGGATGCGTCTCATGAGTGTTAGAAGTTTTTTAATGCTCTTAAACTTTTCTGACTTTACATACTTCCCAATTTCCAATAAAGTTATAAATAAGATTAGAATTAGTAATGTACAAAAACAAAAAGATGGTATGGGAATTGGATAATTTAACAAGATTACATAGGGATACTCTGAAAGAAGTAGCGAGTATTGGAGCTAATGCTGCTTCTACTTCATTATCAAAGTTAACAAATAAATTTATTATTGTTGAATTAAGTAATTTAACAGTTGTTTCTGTAAAAGATATACCTCAAATTTATGAAGGGAAGAGTAATGTAGGGATTCTATTTAATGTAGATGGCGACCTAGGTGGTGTGATGATCAGCCTAGCTACAAAAGAATCTGTTCACATGAT
>CAZRZP010000006.1:0-85347 GCA_964604645.1 uncultured Methanosarcinales archaeon | reverse complement strand
CATTAAATGTCTTTGGGACTACTTTAGAGTGGTCAATATTCGAAACATTTATAAAAGACAGAACTAAAATAGCTTTAAAACCTATATGGAGTGAATAAAATGGATACAAATCAAATTTCAGTTGAAAATGTTAGAAGTTCGTTTCAATTAGCTAAGAAAGACATTTATGTATTATATAAGCATGTTAACATAGTTAAGAAAGAAATCGAAGAATTAAAAAGAGCTAATACTCATTTAACGAAGCAACTATTATCGAAACCTATTAAAAAATCAACCAAGAAAGTTGTACGTTCTACAAAGAGAACTACAAAAACTTACGTTGCTTCCAAAACTGGTAAAAAAGTTCATCAAGCTAATTGTTTATTTGCTAGAAACATTAAGAAAGGCAACAGGGTTCTTTTCAGAACTAAAACAAAAGCTTTGAATGAGAATTATAAGTTGTGTAGTTGCTTAGCTTACTAAGGCAACCAACTTTTTCTATTTTTTAATTTTTCAGGTAAATATTTTTCCATCACATAATTTAATCCCCATGCGGCTAGAGCCTGCTGCTCTGCCCTTACTTTCATTTTAGCCATTTGTTGCAAAGCTTTCTGCCAAGGTTTATGATGTTTAATGAATGGATCGTTCTTAATAAGGTCTTTAATTTTCTTTAAATCAACATCTTTTAGCGGATGTGAAGGTAATTTATAATCAATAATATCTTGTGGAGTTATGCCAATAAATTGAGCTTGCGGAACACAAAAATATTGATTAATATGTGCGGCGTTGCCACTTCCAACTTTTAGAGTTCTATAAATTGAACCAAAACCGTAAGGGTCTCCATCTGTAAATACAAACACTGGTATCTTTTGTTCATCAGCTAATTTTCGAATGAATCTTCTACAAGCTCTTGTTGGTACACCACCCATTGAAATTAAAATGCAATTAGCTTTTTTCCAATAATTATGTTTTACTAATCTTTGAAACATACCTGCAGTTTCTATTGCTAAGATGAACTTTGCTTTCGTTTCAAACTTTAAACTTTCAACTGAACTTGGTACGGAATATGCGCCTGAACCAAATTTAGTACAATCAATTTTTAACTCTTTTCCTGTGTCTGTGTCTTTATCAATAACAATTAATCTTCCTGCAACATCTCCTCCCTTTTCTTCAGGTGTAAAACCTATCTGCTCCCGATTAACTCGCATCATGGCTTCAACGTCATCCATTACTGTGTCGGATTCAGGTTGTTCTTTAAAACGAGCATCTCCCCAATTTTTACTAACGTAATAAGCTTCTCTTTTAGTTGCAATATCCTCAGTCTCAATTAATTTCTTACTTAATCCCATCATCCTTAAAGTTTGAGCAAATGTTTTGATAGTAGATGCAGTGAGGGTTCTCGTTTTTACTTTACTTAAAATCTTGAAATAACCTTCTTTTTCATTATATGCAACGTTGCTTAGAGAACGGATTGGCATTTCTAAATCAGGTTGCTCTATTTTACGAATCTTAGCGTAAACGTCTTTCGCAACTTTTTCAATTTTTTCAATTACCTTTTTCCCTGCCATCTTAAATTAACGTAGTTTGTTTTCCTAGGCTTGCTTTATCACTTTCTGCATTCATTTCATCTTCTCCTTCTATTTGTTCTTCATTTTCTTCTTCTTTATCCACATTCTCTTTTTCTTTTTTATCAGAATTACTATTTGAATCTTTATTGTCTTCCTTTTTATCATCCTTTCCAATCTTAGCTAATTCTGGGTCATAATCTGGGTTGTCAATACCTATTTTTTCTAATTCTCCCCTCGTATGTTCTAATATTTCTGCTAAATCATCTTCAATTTTCTTCATTTTAATCTCATCTAAACCCAGAATTTCGTTTAAACCTTCAGCAACATGTGGAATATATTTTTCTATGTAACCTCTTTTCTTAGCTTCGTCTTTAATCCTTTTTTTCTTATTGACAAAACTTCCTAACTTTCTTCCACATTCTTGTAGTGCAAGTTTAATCTCTTTTATTATTTCATTATAATGTGCAAGAGCTTCTTTAGATTCAGAAGTAAATGGAACCCAAACCGAAGTCATGTGAACCAGTAAAGTACAGGGACCGGCAGGTAATGAGTTTCTACTTTGCTGCAATCCATAATTACGCCAGACAGTTTCCTGGATTGCTTTTGTGTTTGCACAAGCACCTTGCTGGTAGAGTAATGGGACCCTGTTTGCAAACCTCATAATTCTTATGGTTTTATCTCCTTCCTGTTCACCACCATACGCTAATGCTACTTCAATAATAAAAGGATTCCCTCTATAAACTGCGGGTGGTCGAGTGTTGGCACAATAAAATTCAGCGTTTATTTCTTTCCTTAAACCTTTCTCTAATTGTTCCTCGCCGATGGGGGAGATACAATCAGTCGGAGGAGAGATAATTTTAGTTTTCTTTATTCCTTCAAACAATTTCTCTCCCATTTCTCTAGTTATTTTTTTTGGCTTTGTTCTTGGAAGTAAAGCAGAATTTTCACAGATATGTTTGGCTGTGCCAGCACCCACTCTCACAAATTCTGTGGTTAAGAATTGTTGTAAAGTTTTTGCGCTTGTAGTTTCCATCATTTTTATTAATCTACCTAACTCAACGCCATAAGGATGAGGTTTAATTTCTTTAGGTTCATCAGGAAGAATCTCAGTAGCTCTAGGAAAAATCACTTGCTGAGCTTCTGGATTTGTATAAATAATAGTAATGTGTGGATTTACAATGGCAGTTTCTTTCAAATACTCGTCAATTGATTGTCTTCCCTTGTTATAAGAACCTTCCATGTCAATCTCAATCTTAGTTCCATGTTCCTTTTCAGGTAAATCTATTTCTTCTTCAGATATTATCTGAGGATTATTGGTTTGAGTATTTATTTTAATTTTTACCTGCACGGCTGGTTTGTTTTTCTCAGTTTTAGAAACTACGTTTGCTGGCTTGCCCGTAGTTAATTGCCCATATAACACTGCTGCAGAAATACCAATCCCTTGCTGACCCCTCGTAGCTGATAATTTATGGAATTTAGAACCGTAAAGAAGTTTCGCAAATATCTTTGGAACTTGTTTTTTAATAATGCCCGGGCCATTATCTTCAACAATCATTCTAAAACGTGTTTCTGAAAGTTGAATTATTTCTACATTGATTTCAGGAAGAATTCTAGCTTCCTCACAAGCGTCTAAAGCATTATCAACTGCTTCTTTCACTGCTGTTAAAAGAGCTCTGCGTGGATTATCAAAACCAAGCAAATGCCTGTTTTTTTCAAAAAATTCAGCAATAGAAATTTCTCTATGCTTCTTCGCTAACTCTTCGGCACTCTTCTTAACCATCTATTCAGAAAAAAGCAGATGTTTTAAAAGTTTATTGTTTGCTGATTTATCTTTCAGCGCCGATTTACATTAAACAAACCGTATGCACCAGCTACTAACAAGCATAGACCAACAAAGGCAGAAAGCCAAGAACTTGTACCTCCAGAAGATGCTACAGTAGTTGCTCCAGTAATTCCCCCCCCTGAGGTTAAAGCGTAAATTCCAAAGAAAGTTATTCCTGCTAACACGGCTATTAAAGAAATCAATCTTACACCGTCGTGCTTCTTTTCTTTTTCCATAAACTAAGTAAATAGATTTACTATAAAAATGTTTTGACAAGGTTTATATAAATATCTAGACCGAAACTTCATATGGGTAGGTTGGTTGAAGGTAATTTGTTAACAATGCAAGAGTTAGAAGCATATCGTTTTAACATCTTAGCAAAATATCAAAAATATCTAATCTCTCAACTAAAAAAACTTCCTAAATCTAATCCAACTAGTGGGATAATTGATATTGGTTTTGAGTGTGAAGGATGGTTTGTAGATGATTTTGGTAAGCCAGTTCCAAAATTCAAAGAGGCAAAGAGCCTAATTAACGATTTAGGAAGAGAATTATTGCAATGTCAATGGGAGGTTAAGAATGAGAGAAATAATCTTCTCATTCCAGGCATGCCTTTTGAGCAATTTAGAAACATAATTGCTGGTTGTTTCGAACCTCTTCAAAAAGTAGCAAGGAATATTAATACAAATTTGCTTTTAATTGGTGGTCACCCTTTTTTTTCCGCAGAAGAAGCTAATAAAATGATTACTGATTCTCAGCGTCATAGGAAACTTATCCAATATGTTGATTCTTATGATACTAACTCTTTTATTGTTCCTTTTCTAACTGGGGATGAAAAAAGACAAGGAATGATTTACGAAGGGTTTACGACATCAACCCAAATTACAATTCGTGTGCATCCAACGTTTGCAAAGTGGTATCATGATTCTTATTATTGTATCTCTCCTATATTACTTGCCTTTACAGCATTTTCTCCCATGATTGAAGGTTTTCAAACTAATTTAGATAGTACTCGTATTGGTTTAGTCGGATCTTCTGTTTATGGTTTTTCGGAAGAAGATCAAAAACTGGGTCGTCCAGGTAGATGGGGTGCCCTACCTCCCTTAACTGAAGGTGAATTAAGTTCTTGGGGAAGTTCCGATTTGTACGATGCTCTTAAGAAGGGGACCGACGAGAGTATTGCAAGGCATTTCGCAGAAGTTATGGGCAAAGAGCAGGGTCATTTACTTATAACAGATATAGATCTTGAAAATGATGTAGATCAAGGTTTTCCTTCACCTATCAGTTGGCCTTACGTCAAATTTCAACCTTTTGGAATGAATGAATTTGGAATTTTACTGGAATTGAGGTTGATTGAACAAACTAGAAAATCAAACGAGTTACCTAAATTAATCCTTTTTGTGGTTGCTTTCTTAGAAGTTGCTTGTCAAGAGATGCAGCAGGGAAATCTTCGTGCACATTCCGTTGCAGATTTTTATCATAATCTAAATCTTATGTCTCAAAAAGATATCTGGCTGAAAAACCCAACTATTAAATGGAATGGTGAAGACAAAAAAGCTAAAGAAATATTGTTGGATTACATCCCTAAGATGAAAAAATGGTTAGACGAAAAAGGTCATGCACCATTTTCTACAGAAATACTAAATACTTTTCTTCCAATGGCGGGATTAAAATATTGTAACGGGATAATTAGTGAAGTAGCTCTTTCTCTTACTGCAGCTCAAGAACTTCGTAAAAAAGCAATGGAATGTGACGCCACAGGAATTAATGGTTACGAGAAGTGTAGGAAAATATTAGAAAATTATATTTTTTGATTCATCATCTCTTTTTTCTTTCTTTCCAGAAAACGAAAAACAGTTTTGTGCATACTTCCCTGTAATAACATTGAAATGGCTTGTCTGGCAACAGCAGCATAATCAACTTCTCCTATAATGCCAATTGTTTTTCCATAAACTGAAATGCTTGTATCAGTCAGCCTTTCAATTTCCTCTCTTGCTTTTCCCCCTTTACCTATTACTCGTCCTTTTAATCTTTGCAATGTATTTTTACTTTTCCCAGCAATATCTTTCATATCAATTAACTCAAATGAATAATCTGCTTTCATAAGTTGTAATGCAGTGTTTGGATTAAATCCTCTTGCGATAGCTTTGACAACTTGCTTAGCATTGTAAAGTTTAATACCATCATCTCCAGTTATTGTAACATCTCCATCTGCAGTTATGTTAAGAGAACATTCAGTAGCTTGTTCAATCTGCTTTTTGGTTTCTCCCTTTGCTCCAATGACTACCGCTACTCTTTCTGCTGGTACCTTAAGCTCATGCGAAAATTCTTCCATTTTAACTAATCTAAATTATTTAACCTATTTTTGTGTCAATTCTTTATAAATCTCTGCCTCATCAAGATCAACATCAAACTTATTAAAAAACTTAACAATATTCTTAACGTCCCTTTCCATTAGTTCATTTGAGTTAGGAGTTCTTATCAATGTTGATTGCGAAAAATCAATTAACACTGGTTTTTCTTTATAATTAAGTATATTAAATGAAGATAGGTCTCCATGAATCAACTTAGCTTTATACAATTTCTTCATCTGATTCTTTACTTCAACAAAAAATTTTCGTGGATTTTTTGGATATTGATCTTTCAGTGCTGGTGCAGCTTCTTTATCTCCAATAAATTCTTCAACAATAATGTGGTTCCTCCAACCTAATGGCTCAGGGACCCTTACTTTATTTCTATGAGCCCGAATAATGTTTTTATATTCTCTCTGGGCCCAAGCTATGATAATCTGCCTTCTGTGTTTTTTAAGAAACTCGTATCTCGGATCTCTTCTAATATACTCAAACATTCTCTTGAAATCACAATTTTGCATCCGATATATCTTTACTATTACTTTTATCTCATTATTACTTTTTTTTGAACTCCCGACCTTCTTACTTGCAACAAACACATTACTTTCTTTACCAACTGAGAGGGGAGAAATTAATTCTTCAAATATACCTCTTGATTGAAGTTGAAATAAAGTACGATTAGTAAATTCATCAAATACTCCACTTAATGTCCTGAACCTTTCTTGGTAAGTAAAAGTAGTCATCCTTGTCTAAAGTTGTTTGTGGTTTTATAAATTGTTTCGGAAAAAGTGATGGAAAGTCCCAAAAGCATAATCATTAAAAATAAACGCTTAGAAATAAAATTCATGCAGGAATATTCATTCCATCAAAAAAAGGAAGAAGGGAAACACGGTGTAGAAATCGCAACAAATTACTTGCTTTCTTTAGAAGAAACTTTAGGTGTGAACAATTTTGAATCTTCTCGGGATAAACAAATGCAGGGGATTGATCTAATTTGGAAACATAAATTTCAAGATTCCGTTTATACATCTTCAATTGAAGTTAAAATAGATAATCATAAAACTGGTTATATGTTTTTAGAAACGATTAGTGATGAAGAAAACGAAAAGGACGGTTGTTTTGTTTCAAGTGAAGCAGATTTCTTATTTTACATAGTAAAACCATGGGATATTGCATACAAAATATCTTTGCCAAATGCTCAGAATTGGTTTTATGATAACAAAAACAGGTTTAAAGAAAGAAGAACTTTTACTAGAATTGCTGGAAAAACCCATATGACTGTAGGAAAATTAGTTCCAATTGATGTTTTATGTCGGGAAGTATTGGTGGAAGAGATAAATTTATGATTTTTCTATTCAAGTTTTTCACTTTTTGACATTCTCATTTTAATATTTTCAAAAATTGCGCCAATGTTTCTTCTGCTTTCCTACGATACTCATCAAAATCTAATGCACGTACTTCATTCTTTGGCAACAATAAAATTTTCTTAGTAGAAAAATCAGTTGGTCCATAAACTAAATCAATTTTTGGCGGGATTGGTTTAATTATTTCTTCAACCAATTCTACAATAGCTGGATAGGAATAATGATGTTCACATCTTTCAACAATTTCACTTAATTCTTTGATAGTTTGCTTACTAAGTCTATTTCCTATCTTGTTTTTCATATCCATGAATGATGCGTGTACGGGTCTATTCACGTTCCGTAAAACGTCTTCTAGTATGTTTTTTGTATAGGTTCGATGATTCACTGAAACGTAATAATCTTCTGGGCTACATTTTCCGGCATAATATTCTTCTAATTGTTTATTAATATTTTTTTTTATTCGTTTCAAAGGTTCATGAGCAAATATTCTTTTTATTATTTCATTCATAATCTTTTTCTCAAAATTAGTTTTTTTGCCTTTATCTACTTTCAACCCCTGATAAACAAAACGTTTTGGATTACGTTCATGAAATGGATTTGCTATTACTTTTCCTTTCCCTAATGAAAGTGTTTTACCCTTTCCCAAGTAACACCCAAACAACTTTTCCTCCATTTTTTCATGATCAACATCTCCTTTAATAAAATATAATTGCGGTCCTCGGTTAATAATTTGATATTGTTGAAGAGCAATATTTGCCTGCCTCAAGACTCTCGACATATTATTTGCAAATTCTAATCCTTGTTCTTTGTTGACACCTCTTGACCAAAATAAAGATTTTAATGCCTTTTCCTTCCACCTATCATTCCTATCGGATTTATTAATGCGGGAAGCTTCTTCAGCTAAATGTGATAATTGGGAATGCATGGTTTGTAATGCATCGAATTTTTCTAACCCTCTATTTGCATTCAAAAATTTATTAACTAAATCTGGACTTCTACTTTTCATTATTTTTCTTCCTGCAGCTACAAATGGTGCTAAGTATAGAACATGTACGTCATCAAAAACTCCTCTTTTGTATGTTGACGGTAATACTCTTCTACAAAGTTCATCCAGAGAAAACTGTTTTTCTTTTCGTCTCTTACGCCATATATCTCTATATTGTTTTCTGATAATGAAATATCTTCTTTTCCAATATTCATCTGCAACAACTAAACGTGATGTGGAACAAATTCTATCTGGTGTTGTTCTAAATAACCTTGCTTTTTCAATGACTATTCGTTTTATCTCTTCTCCTGCCTGTTCAGCATATAGTCCATCTTCAATGCAATATTTTGTTAAAATCTCAAAAGCTTTCTTATCCCCCTTCCTTGCCTTCACTACTAAATCTGCTTGTTCTTGATAATCAATGGATTTTTTAATGTTAGCGATAGTTTCTAATTTTACATTTGATAATAAGTTGCGGTTGTAAAAGTGGTAGGTAAAAGTGTCAATTGTCCATCTTCCTTTCGTTAAGACTCTTCCTAAACCTTGTGCAGATTTTGTAACGGGATAATGTTTATTGGTAGAAGGATTATATGCTTTAGTTAAATCTCTGATTCTTAATTGATCAAAACCCATGATGTTATGGCCGTAAATAAAGAGTGGATCTTCTTCTTGTAGTAAATTAGATAATTTTTCTCCAAATTCTTTTTGAGAATCAAACCGTTCCAATTTGAATCCATTTTGCTCTTCCCTTTCAAATGGAAGATCATGGAATATTATTCTGTTTGTTGGTGAAGCATATACTGCCATGAAAATTCTGTCCTTACCTTTTTGCCATCCTTCAACCTCAATATCAATAACAGCATAATTTTCCTTTACTATGTCTTCTACATCCATATATGAACGGTGAGAAATTCTTTTTGGATCTTCTTGAATTTCATCTAATGATTTAATTTTCATAAATGGAGGATAATACCATCTCAGCAATTTTGTTGGGCTGTTTAAGCCTACTGGATCTCCTTTATAATCATGGCTATGGTTTCTCCTAACAAATTCTTTAGGTAAAATGACTTTGTCTTCTTTGCTTCCTTCAACTTGAATAAAGCTTCTTTCTCTGTTATATGGCTGAGGATATATTTTCAATTCTTTCAAATTACCTTCATTTTGCATTCTTGCTTCATCTTCCATACCGCGATATATGGGGATTATTTGCTCATTTGGGAGATTTCTCGTAAAAAAATAATGTGGGATTTGCTTAATAACTACATGTGATCTATTTTTTCCATCTCCAACCTCTCTAATAAAAAATAACGCTTCTTTTCCTTTAAGTTGATTGAGTGGCTCAACATGGGTGATATAGAATTTAGGCATAATAAATGAGTGTATAATCAGTTTTTAATGCTTGTGGAAAACCACTGCTTAGTGACAAACTAACCAAAAAGCTTATAAAAGAAGCCCACTAGTGAGTAGTAAACACCTCAAAACCACCTCTTTTCCCTGGTAAATCTGTTTAATCAATGCTTCTGCATCGGTTTGCATGTTTGCTAGGGTTTTTTTATTTAATATTTTCATTATTTCTGTGGTCTAAGAAGCAAATTCTAACTTAAAAAACCAAAAGATTTATAAATGAGAAAAACTGCGAAAATTCAGCCCGTCACGAGAGTACCTGCGGGAGCTCACGGCGAACGCCAAGCTATGATCTTGGGGGTTAGTGACACGGGCTTCATAATTACGAAAATCACTGAATATCTCCCTGGTGGTGGGAGTTTAAGGGGGAAACATGCTTATCATATCACACTCATTAGTAACTGAATGGCCTGTTTTTTCTAGTAGATTTTCTGACAAACCAAGGAGGCAATTAAAATGGCAAAAATCAGCCCAGTCGCAGCAAAATATATTATTCATTCAAGCATCAACATCGAAGGGATCGTTGACCGACCCGACGTTATCGGAGCAATTTTCGGACAAACTGAAGGATTACTCGGTAACGATTTAGAATTAAGAGAACTTCAAAGAAGTGGTAGAGTTGGAAGGATAGAAGTTAACGTTTCTACTAGTTCTGGAAAGACTAAAGGGGAAATAATCATTCCTAGTTCTTTAGATAAAACGGAAACTGCAATAGTGGCAGCAGCATTAGAAATTATTCAACGTATTGGTCCATGCAATGCAAAAGTTGCTGTTGGTAAGATTGAGGACGTAAGAACCAGTAAAAGACAATTTGTAATTGATAGAGCTAAAGAATTGCTTAAAACTCTTACTGGGGAAACTTTGCCTGATTCTCAAGAATTAGCTTACGAAGTTGCTCAAAGTGTCCGTATGATGGAAGTTGTGGAGTATGGCCGTGAGAAATTGGCTGCAGGTCCTGTGATAGCAGAAGCAGACGAAATAATTATTGTTGAAGGTAGAGCAGACGTCTTGAATTTATTGAAAAATGGCTTCAAAAACGTTATTGCAATGAATGGAACTTCATGTCCTGAAACTCTTAAAGAATTAACAAAGAAAAAAGCTACAACTGTTTTTGTTGATGGAGATCGGGGAGGTAATTTAATCATTAGAGAATTACTTGGGGTTGCAGAACTTGATTTCATTTGTAAAGCACCTGATGGAAAAGAAGTTGAAGAGCTTACTAAGAAAGAAATTCACAAAGCTCTTCGTGGTAAGATTACATCAGAACAAGCTAAACTTGATTTGGGAGTTGATGGGGATGGTGCCCTTAAAACTCCATTGAAAGCATTACGTCAAAGGGATTATGTTGGAAATTCTAGAAATACTGATCGAGATAATCGTAAAAAACACCGCTCAAATGGAACGCATCGTAGGCCTACTAGGTCAGTAAGTTCTTTACAAACTGAAGAGAAAAAATTGCTTAAACAAACTATGGAAGATTTGTTTGGAACCAGGGGGGCGTGTATTTTTGATCCTAAGTTAAACATTCTCGGTAAAGTTCCACTTAGCGAAGTAGGAAGCACGATCAAAAGTCTAAATGGGGGAGTTTACGCATTAGCTTTAGATGGTGCAGTTAATGCTGATCTTGTTAAGTTGGCAGAAAGTGTTGGAATTTCTCACGTTGTTGGTACAAGCTCTCAGGCAGCAAGTCCTAGAGTTAATATCCTTACTGATGAGAAATTGTAGAGTTTAGCAAAACGCGTAATTCAACTTAACTACAACCACAACATTTATTATTTCTCTTTCTTTTGTGTTCTTTATGACTTTTGATGTTGTAATTGGAAGATCTAAAAAAGATGTGGAAAAGTATGGTAAAGATGGTACTATTTTTTTAGGCAAACAGTACGTAAAAATGGGGCAAACTACTTCTCTCTCTAACCCTGTTTATTTAGATATTGCCAGCGCGCACGTAATTTTTATTGTAGGTAAGAGGGGAAGTGGGAAATCTTATACAATGGGGTCAATCGGTGAGGGATTATCTGATTTACCTCCTGAAATACGTAAAAATCTTTCAATTATTTTGTTAGATACGATGGGGATATATTGGACCATGAAATATCCCAATATGAAAGATTCTATCTTATTAGAGAAATGGGGTTTAGATTCTAAAGGATTAGATGTTAAAATTTACACACCTGAATTCTTTTTTCATAAATACAAAGAACAAGGCATTCCAACTGATTTTGCGTTTGCTGTTCGTCCGTTAGATGTAGATCCAGCAGATTGGTGTACTGTTTTTAACATTGATCAGAATTCTGCAGCAGGAGTTTTAATCACTAAGATAGTACAAGATTTTGCAAAAAAAAATCACCCGTACACTATTGAAACGTTAATTTCAGTTGCAAGAAAAGATGAAGAAAGTGATAGAGTTACTCGAAGCATAGTTATTAACGAATTTAAAAAAGCGCTTGGTTGGGGAATTTTCTCAGAATCTGGGACTCCTTTAACTGATTTAGTTGCACCGGGCCAAGTAACTGTATTAGATGTAAGTCCTTATGCGACGATGGCTTCTGGCTGGGATATTAAAGCTTTAGTTGTTGGCTTAATTGCTCGGCGGTTGTTTAATCAACGTATGCTTGCAAGAAAGACTGAAGAGTTTAAGACAGTTGATGCTGCGATGCATTATTTCTCTCGCTCATCTTCAGATGGAAGCTCTAAAGAACCCTTAGTTTGGCTAGCTTTGGATGAAGCGCATGAATTGCTTCCTGCTGAAGGGCATACTGCTGCCAGTCAACCTTTGATTACTATATTACGGGAAGGTCGTCAGCCAGGAATATCTTTGATTCTAGCTACTCAACAACCAGCAAAAATTCATACTGACGTCATGACGCAATCTGATATTGTTTTAGGGCATAGGTTAACTGCAAGGATGGATGTAGAAGCATTACAGAAACTAACTCAAAGTTATATGCAGCATGGTTTAGAGAAAGAGATAGATTCTCTTCCAAGAGTGAAAGGGGCAGCAGTATTGTTCGATGACGCAAATGAACGTATTTTTCCAGTACAAATGCGGCCAAGATTTACCTGGCATGGCGGTGGCAGTCCTACAGCTTTACCTGACAAGAAAAAGGATTCTTTTTGAACTGTTTACTTTTGAAGCAAAATTCTTTTAAACAAAGCGCTTAGAATTTTTATTATGCAAAAACCACCTTTTGAACCTGGAAGATTTGATGCTTATATCTTTGAAGTTAGGCGAGATTTCACAGATAGGTTTGAAGTTGCAGTACCCTATTCTGAAAAAGTTTATGGAATTAATACTGGGGACAGAATTATTGTTGATGAAAAAACATATTTTACCTCAGGAGGAGGTTTTCAAAATTATCGGGAACTCGGTTTAAGATTTGAAGTAAGATTCTTGATACCTCAATGGTGGCATGAAGATAACTTAAGGGCTAACAGAGATTATGTTGGAAGAAAGAATTTTGGTAGAGTCTTACGCCGTGAATTTGGCCTGGAACACAAACCAATCATGGAAATTAAGCCAGATATTGGCAGGTTATATAATATAGAAGATTTCTTTTAGACAATCACCTTTTTTTCTTCATTCAAACAACGCCAAATTAACCTTAAAACTTCATTGCTCTTAATCTTTCAATCCTTTTCTTAGTGGTTGGATGTGTACTGAATAATTCAATAAATGAACTAGATTTTAATGGATTAGAAATAAACATATGTGCCGTAGCTTCTGTTGTTCCCATTCTTCCAAAAGGATGATGTTTTACGCTTCCTTCAATTTTCTGTAAAGCAGATGCTAAAGCAGATGCGTCGTTAGTAAACTTTGCTCCTGTTTCATCCGCTAAAAATTCTCTGCTACGACTGATTGCAAATTGAATTATCATTGCCATTATTGGAGCTATAATTGCTAATACTAGAAGTTCAATTAAACCACTGCCTCGATCTCTGTCGCCACCAAATCCTCCAAAAATTGCTGCCCATCTTGCCATCATTGCAATATATGAAATAACTCCTGCGATAGTAGCTGCTACAGAAGAAATTAATATGTCGCGATTTTTAATGTGCCCTAATTCGTGCGCTAATACTCCCCTTAATTCGTTATGGTTAAGTAAATCCAAAATTCCGCTTGTGACAGCTACTACTGCATTCTTTGGATTTCTTCCTGTTGCAAAAGCATTTGCTTGCGGACTATTCATAATGTAAACTTTAGGCATTGGCAGATTTGCTTTACTTGCTAATTCTTGCACTATACTGTACAACTTAGAATGTTCATTACGATCTGCTTCTTTTGCTTTGTAAATAGCAAGAACGATTTTGTGCGACCACCAGTATGATACAAAATTTATTCCACCAGCAAAGATTAATGCAAACAATAACCCGCTTCTACCGCCTAAAGATCCTCCTATTAGTAGAAATATTCCTGTTAATCCTCCCAACAGAAGTGCAGTTTTAATTTGGTTTTTGTAACTCATTTATATGTTCTAGAGTATATTCTTTAAATATTTTGTTATACCTTTTGCAAGAACTATTACATAACCGTTCTAAGGAAACATATATAAATCTAAAAATATTCCTTAATTGATTAGAGGTGATAGTTTATGGTACTTGAACACATTTTTCCGGAAGATTGGTTAGAGAAAAAGGGTCGTTATGCTTTCTTATTAGGTATTATTTATTCAGTTGTTGGTGTTTTGTTGGCATCTATATTATTTCCAGGAGATCCTGCTTTGGTGGGGGTAGCATTCACCTCGTTGCTACTATTACCGGAACTTTACAAGATTTTTTCAATAGAAGAAAGAAAGGAAAGTCTTGAAACGCATATTACTATGCGAGCTTTATGGCGAGATGATATTGACATTATTCGAATTTATGTGTTCTTATTTCTGGGAATAATTTTAGTTTATTCATTAGGAACGATTTTGATGCCTTCTCTTGAGACAAACAATCTTTTCAGGGAACAGCTTGAAATTAGGTTTGGACAAGGCTTTGCTGGAAATGCATTTCTTTCAACTGGTTTGTTTTATGATTTATTAAGTAATAATTTTATGGTAATGCTTGCTTGTTTCATCATGGCGTTGCTAACTGGTGATGGTGCGATATTTTTGATAACCTGGAACGCCTCGGTCTGGGGAACAATTTTTGGAATTACTGCAAAGAACGCTGCTTCATTTAGTGGAGAAAATGCATTTATTGTTTTTGGAACAATTATGCTGGTGGTGTTCCCACATATGATGATTGAGGGGATGTCTTATTTCCTAGCCGCCATATCTGGTTCAGTCATATCTAAAGATGTAATACTCGAAAAATTTGCTTCAGATAGATTCTTTGAAGTTTTTGGTTTTAACTTATATCTGCTGTTGTTTGGATTAATATTTTTGGTACTAGGTGCTTTCGTAGAACAATGGGTATTAGTTAATGTGGATATTTATCAAGAAATAATCAAACAAAGTATGCAGATTGCAATTAGTTAGTGTTTGTTTCTTTTTTTATTTATATTTAATTTTTCTTTCGCTATTTACTATTCAGCTAATTTTTTTACTCATGCGGTTTACAAGTGTGATAAAAATCGCATTTTCCTGTTGACCATTTACATAGCCCTGTAACAGTTTTAGGATAATCTTCCATTGTTTCTGTACTTTCAGTGTGAGAATGAATCATAGATATTTCTTGTCTAGCTAATTCAAGTAATTCTTCATCAACATTCATCATTTTCAATCTATTTCTTAAAAAGAAAATTCCAACTTTATCTGGCATTTTTCCATAAAGTTCTGAATATAGCAATGAATAGATTGCTAACTGTAATTTAATGCTTTCTTTCATGTCAAATCTAGCATTTGTTTTATAATCAATAATGTGTACTTGCTCATCAACATGTAATATAGCATCCACAAAACCTCTCACTGAATGTTTTTCAGAAACTAATTTTTCTTCCCTAATTGGCTTTAATTTTTCAAATGCATCCTGAAATGAAAGATTTTCATTTTTCATTTTCTTACTAACATCTTCAATGAAATGGTTTGTCCAATTCATCAACATCATCATGGTTTCTTCAAAATAAAATCTTTCTTTATCCGCACTAAGACTTAACCCATTCAGTTTTTGTTCATAATGTCTCCACATGTGCAAAAATAATTTTTGAATCGCATACTTAAATTTAATAGGATAATTCTCTGCAGTGATTTCTGATAAATCAATATCAAAAAAATTTTCCAGAACTGAATGCGCTATATTTCCCCTAACTTGATGTATGTTGGGTACGGTTGGTAATTTAGCAATGTAATTATAATAATACTTCCTTCTACACTGTTTAAATGTATTGATTGACGATGGTGATTCAACTCTTTTTGCCATATTTACCTCTTTTCACCTTTTTCTGTTTGGCTGTTGTTTATATGTTTTACCTATTTCAATCAGTTAGCTTATCAAATATTTCTTTTTTCTTCATATCTTTTCTTATCTTCTCCAAAGCTTTATAAAAAAGCCAGTTTTCAGTAAGATAGATGGCAAAACCTCAACCTGAACCACAAGTTTTGAGAGTTAGAATTCCGCAAGCTGGAGAAATACTTGGAATTGTTCAACAACGTTTAGGAGGAAGCAGAATGCGTGTCAGTTGTTTAGATGGAAAAGAGAGAATTTGCCGTATCCCTGGGAGATTAAGAAGGGCTCTATGGGTTAGGGAGAATAATGTTGTTATCGTACAACCATGGGAATTAGGTGGAGATAAAAAAGGCGATATTATCTACAAATACCGTGGTAAGGCTGAAGTTGAATTTCTTAAGAGGAAAGGTTACCTTAAAGACTTAGAGGATGAATTTTAATTCTTAGTGCATTACATTCATCTAAAATATATTGTTTAATAGACTCATTTAATCAATACCACTATAAAATAGAAAAGAACTTAAAAGAAATCTCGCTAAAAACTGCATGGGTAAAGGAAAATTAATCGGTTACGCGCTTATTCTTTTGATATTGCTGGTAGGTTTAATAGATGCGATTTCATACGGTGGTTCAGTTTTTTTCGGTCTGGAATTACTTGGAATATTATTCATTCTATTACTAATCTTAATCAGCGCCTTTGATGTTTCTGGTTGGGGAAAAAATGTTTTGTTTTTCACTTTCCTAGTATATTTCTTCAACTTGGTGCTTCTTTGGTTCTACCAGGGAAATTTCTATTTAACTCTGTTTGTTGTCTGTTTAATCGGCTTAGCTTTATCTCTGCCAAAGAAATCAGAACCAGTTGAATCTTTTTCAGAACCTTCTTCTAAAGAACCACCACACAGCGTGGTTTTTGATTCTGTAGAATCATCTGAAGAAACTGCTACTGAAGCTAAGGTTGTTGCTAAACCAGTAAATAAAGCAAAAACTCAGTTCTCTCCAGGTAAACTAGTTGCTAGTAAAACAAGTAATGTTTACCACCTTCCAAAATGTGATTGGGCGAAGCGTATTCAGAAAGGTAGAAGAGTTTGGTATACTAGCAGAGAAGAAGCTTGGGAAAAAGGATTAAGAGCTCACAGCTGTGTTGAAAAATAGTTTTATAATAATACTTCTTACATTCTATTAACTTATTTCGTCATTATTATTATTGTTATTATTTCTTCCAATTAAGAACAATTAATCCAATAACTGCCACAGTAATAGCTGAATCTGCTATATTGAAAGCTGGCCACCAACCAAAATCTATGAAATCTATTACATGTCCATGCAATATTCTGTCAATTAAGTTTCCAGCAACCCCTCCTCCTAGAATCCCGTAGAAAAATTGATTATATTTGTCTGAAGGAACTTCCTTATAATAATATACTAGTAAAACAATGGCAATCACTGATATTATCATTAATAGTAAATTCATCCCTTTAAATAAACCAAAAGCAGCTCCTGTATTAGTAATTAAATGTAATTTAAGGAATGAGAATGTTTTTGATGTTTTTCCTCCAATAAAAAAATATTTAGTTATCTGATCCAAAAATAATACAATTGCTGATGTAAACAAAAAATATTGGGAGAACTTCTTTACCATAACTTCTGCCTAGGTTGGTTACCTTTCTCTAAGTTTCCAATCCTTTGATCTAAAGATTGAAGGAGTGCTTTAATCGTATCTAATTTACTGCTAATTAACTCAAGATCTCTCTGTGGTCCAGGTGGCGCGGTTGCCTTTGCAAAAGGTGTTGCTGGTGTTGTTGGTTCAGTTTGAAATGGTGATGGCGGTAGAGATTGAGAAGTCGGCTGAGTTCCAGGAGATAGATTTTCAAATGGTGACTTCTCTTCTAATCCTGGTGGTTTTGGCTCTAAACCTAAATTATCTTGAGGCATGGGCTGATTAATCAAGTCCTCAAAGTCATCATGTTTCTTCCAGAATTTTAATTTTCCAAAAATGCTCATGTTCTTACTAAATTATTGCTCCATTTAAATTTTTTGTTTATTTCAAGTTAGAAACGTTACTTAATACAATGAACTTACTAAGCCATTTGGCGCTATCTTCTCTGAAATAACCTTTCCTTTCTTCTTATGCACTTTATATGCTCCAGCATTCTTCTTTGAATTTATGACTTTATATTTATCATCAATAAAAGCAATTGCGCAACTATTGTCAACTGCAATTCCTCTACCACCAATCTTTTGAATCATTTTCATAAACTCACTTTTTCGCTTCTTTCCTAATGTTTCGCTGTTATAATGTGGGCAATGAATCCCTTTAATCAGGCCTAAACTTTTTACATTAATATATTTCCATTTCTTAGGATTATAAAAAGACATAGAGTCACTATGGCCAGAGTCAAACCAACAAATTGAACCTGCACTTAAACCACACATTACTATTCCTTTTTTCCAAGCTTGTTTAAGTATTTCATCAACTCCTAATTTTCGCCACAATTTCATCATTTTTAGGGTATTACCTCCACCTACATAGATGATGTCTGCTTTTTCTATTTTTACAGAAATCTCTTTCTTCACAATATCTCTACCAATCAAAAAAAGCACATCAGTTTTACAGCCAAGATGTGTGAAATGTTTGTCTATAATCTCCCAGTATTGCTCATTATCGGAACTTGCAGTTGGAATGAATAGCAATTTTGGGCGCTTTTTCCCACTAAGTTTGATTATTTCCCTATCTATCTTTAAAGTATCATTAGTTCTAACATCTCCTCCTCCAATTGCAACAATTTTTTTCATCTTATGCAAGAAAACAAATAAAGAATATAAAACCTACGCGTTATACTATATGAAATCCAAAAACTTAATAAACGCATTTCATTTACTTAAAGTATGGCAAAAAAGAAAACTACGAAAGCACCGGAAAAGAATGATGATTGGCAAAGGGGTTTCCATGAGGGTTCTCTACAAACTTTAGCTAAAGAACGAGAAGAACTTATGAGGATAACACAAATAGTGGAACAGCTAATGCATATGCATCTTGGATCATTAAAAGAATTGGGTGTTGACCTTGGTCAACAAGCAAAAACAAAAAAATTAAAAGGAAAAAAACCTATTGAAGACGTCTTATCTTAATAGCAAAGCAATCAAGAAGATTACAACTGCTAATACGATAATGATTCCTGCAATTATCCAGGTCATAAAACGTACTTTTTCCCATCCTGATTCTGCTGGGACGCTTTCTTGTGGAACTTGCAATGGCTGAATCTCAACTTTAGGTTGACTTGTTGGTGTGTTTGTTTTCTTTCCAACACTTGGAGTAAATCCAGTTTGACTGAGAGCACCTGTCGGACTTGAAGTTTTCTTGTTTAACAAGTCTTTGATGTCATCTCTAATCTCATCGATTTCGTCTAACAAATCTTCAGCATTCTTTTCTAAAGTTGTTTTTTTAGCTTTTTTCATGTCAGATTCAAAATCTTCAACCTTGTCTTCCAATTTCTTCAGATCATCATCAACGTCATCAAGTTTCTTTTCATACTTGTCTTGATCGTCTTTGTCCTTGTCACTGATTGCATCTTTGTACTTGTCTTCATACTTCTCAAATTTATCTTCTAAATCATCAAAGTCTTTCTTCAGATCATCGTATTTTTTCTCATCAGCTGTTTTAGGAACTACTGGATCTTTCTTTTCGGGGTTTGTACCTTCACAAGCATCGCCGATTTTGTCTCCGTCGGTATCTTTTTGATCGTTGTTAACTACAGTCGGACAGTTATCTTTTGTATTTTCAATTTTGTCTCCGTCTTTGTCTGAGTCACAAACGTCTCCAGTACCGTCGTTGTCCATATCTTCCTGCTTGCTATTAGCATTCAATGGGCAGTTATCTTTTGTATTAAGAACGCTGTCTCCATCTTTGTCTGTATCGCAAGCATCTCCTTTCTTGTCTCCATCAGTGTCTAATTGATCTTTATTTACAACTGCTGGACAGTTGTCAAGTAAGTCTGAAACTGAATCGCCGTCAGTATCTACAGATGATTTCTTTACAGTAAACTTAATTTCTTTAGTTACAGTATAGTTTGAATCATCTTTAGCACTAATCTTTAAGGTTAATGTTTTACCTATTTCTTCCTGTTTTGGAGTCCAAGCAAATTTGCTAGTTGTTAAATTGAATTTATCTTTTAAGTCTCCGTCAACTGTTACAACTGGCTTTTTATTACTGTCGAAATCTGTGACTTTAACATCAAAGCTAACTAATTGACCTACTTCAACATTCTTTGATGTGTATGGGACTTCAATTAAAGGAAACAAATTTACATTGCCTACGTGAAAATTAGTTGTGTATGTTATATCTCCAGATCCAGCATTATCATTAATGATGATTCTTGGATTATAGTCGCCGAAATCATTAAATCCAGGCTTCCATGAAATAACGTAGTTCTTACTATCAACTTTAGTCATTTCACTTCCGTATGGGTAATCTCCCCAGTAAACTTTAACATCATCTCCGTCAGGATCATTTACTTTAAATTTGATTGTTTTTAATTCACCTTCAGTAAAGTAATGATCTTTATCAATTGATAAAGTTGGTTTTTGGTTTACATTCTTTACAACAATTGCAACAGATTTGCTAAGTATAATTTTATTTCTAGTTACCTTAATATCTAACATGTAATTGCCAGAGTCTTTATAATCAGTATTCCAAACGAAGATCCATTCTTCTTGTGAATATTGATAAAATTTAGCATCTGCTGGCTTATTTTCAATTGAAACATCGCCGCCTTTTGCTAATACGTTAAATTCGACAGTTTCTCCTTCACTTTTTTCAATAAAGCTTTCAGAAACTTTTAAACTCGCTTCCTTATCTGCTAAGACAGATTGGCCTACAATGCTCAGTGCAAAGATGACCAAGAGCGAAATTCCTATAATTTTTTTTATATTCATTTTTTACCTCTTCTATTGCAAATAGCAATAGAATATTGATTTTGATCGTGTGTTTTCACTTAGAAATAGCAACTACTTTATAAATCTTTCGAAGCTTTTGTTATGGTTGAGTGGTGAATCTAACTTATCTCTTAATCCCTAAAGCTCTTTTAGCTATATAGTTAGAAACAGGAGATGTAATCAACTCATAAACTCTCTCAGCCGATTTTGTTATGTCGATTTTGTCTACTCTATCCAAAGTTCGATCAATACTATTTTGTGGTGGAATTCCCAATGCCCGTTTAGTTATGTATTCTATCATTTAGTTATTTCAATACCAAATCTTTATAAATCTTTACTTTTCAATGGTAACACTCTTTAAGTCATACAATAACTGTCCCACGATGTATTTTAGGTAAAAAATTCAGAATTTTGCCTTCTTTATATTTAGCACAACCAATAACATTTCCTTCATAATCCAAAATTACAAATCTATTTTCACCCAATTCTTTATCTAAATCATTCCCTCTGAAGTAATCTATTAACTCTTCTTTAGATATAGCTATTGTTTCAACTTTATTTCCTTTCTTTGCAGCAGCCGTAACAAATAGGGCGGCACCTTCTTTGCTTAACCTAAATTCATCAGAAATTTCTCCTAAATATAACCCAAATCTTTCTATCCTTAGCCTATCAAAATCAATTTTAGCTAAATCCTTAGTACAAATGAATACTTTATTCTTCTTATTTTGAAAAAAAGCATATTCTCCTTCTAATTTTGTACCAAATTGTTCAATTAAATTATGTTGAATTTTCTTAACTTCTCTGGAATTTAATATTTTCATAGGGTTCTCATCCAACTCCCCAAACCGGATTATCATTCCTTTTCAATTCAGCAATTTCCTTCAAAACTGCTATCTCATTGGCAGATAAATGCTTTTTTAGAATTTTTAGTTGCTTGAAATCTTCTTCTGGAATGTCCGTATATAAGAAATCCCCTTCATTTACTTGCCTACCTATTGTAACTCCTTCCATTGCCATTGCCAATTGTTTACCTTGTTCCGCTATTGTAATATTTTCCTGTCCTTCTTTTAAGCTCTTAACGCTTGAAATTCTCTTTCCATTTTCATTCATGATTGGATCTCTAGTTTTTATCTTTCCCACTTCAATTTCAACCCCAACTATGGCTGGATTTGATTGCCTAAAAATGTAACCTTTCATTACAAAAAATTTACATGGTCTAACTAATGAAGATAATTTTTGTTGTTCTATTTTTTTTCTTAAGTTTTCAATAAATAACTCATAATCTTCAATTATTTTGTAAATTACACTATTTGTAATTATTTTAAGTTTCTTGTTTACAATAATTTCCTGTAAATCTGCAGGGATTTCAATATTAAATCCTAAAATCACTCTACTGAATTCATCTGGAATTGATTCTAATTTTGAAATGTCCCTCTTTGTAATATTACCTAACTCACTATAACTAATTGGAATTTCCTTTTCCTTAAGCAAATGTTGTAAAGCCTCTAATCCGCCAATTGTATCAGCTTTAATTATTACACCAATTTCCTGCTCTTCTCCACTTAATACTTGTCCTACTTCTTCTTTTACTTCAGCTACACACTTATCAGAATCTCCCTTTTCACAACTTCTTACTGGCATACCTGAAATTGCTTTATCTAGGTTTGGAGCTGAAATCTTCACTCCCGTAGCTGCAAACACTTCTTTCACATTTTTGAATTTACTTTTTTTCTCTCGCATTTCAGCTAGATCAGCTGGTTCTAATAATGCTCTAACTTTGGTTACAATTGGCTCTTCAGTGCTACCAATGACAATAGTATCATTAACTTTCAGATGGCCGTTATAGATTATTACATTTAATGTAGTGCCCAACCCTCTATCTTCAGTAACTTCTAATATGGTTCCTCTTGCAGGTCCAGATTCTTCAACTTTTAATTGCTCTTCTAAATATTTTTGTGCTAAACCTGTAAGTACCATTAATAATTCTGGAATTCCCTGTCCAGTATGTGCTGAAACTGGAACTATCGCAACTTGCTTAGTATAATCTTCAACTCTATCAAATCTTTCTGCTTGTAGATCTAGCTCAGAAAACTGTCCAACCACTTCATATAATTTCTTTTCAAATTCTCCCTGAACTTCAGTTGATAATGCTGCAACACTTGGTAGAAGAAATTTTCCTTCATCATAATGCCAACCTGGCAGTAGATCAATTTTATTAGCTGCAACGATGAATGGAACTTTATTTGCTTTCAAAATTTCAATAGATTCTTTGGTTTGTGGTTTAAACCCATCATTAATATCTACAACTAAAATTGCGATGTCTGCTAGTGATCCTCCCCTTTTTCTTAAACTGGTAAAGGCTGCATGACCTGGAGAATCAATAAACAACAAACCAGGCAGGTTCATATCAGTTTTAGTCGCATCTAACAAAGATCCACAAATTTTCTTCACTGTTTCTAATGGAACAATACTACAACCAATTGCTTGCGTTATCCCACCAGCTTCTCTGGCTGCAACAGCAGTACCTCTAATCTTATCTAAAATACTAGATTTACCATGATCTACATGTCCAAGGAGTGTTATTATAGGTTTTCTGTTTGACATAATTATACTGGTTTGAACTGTTTTTTTAAATTTAACTGGAATCTTCCATATTTTTATATATTATACTTGTATTTTAATCCATATGGAAACAATCTCTGAACATTCAGCTTCAATAAAAGTAGAATTACCCAAAAAAGATGTTCATTCAAAGATGCCTGTATTTTTTAATCCAATTATGAAATCTAATCGTAATATCTCTATCCTTCTTCTAAATTCAATTGAAAATGAACAAATGAATTTAGCTTTACCTTTAGCTGGTTCAGGAATTAGAGCAATTCGGTTTCTAAAAGAACTGAAAAAAGGAAAGATTAACCACATCTTTGTTAATGATAATAATCCAAAATTTAAAAAAACTTTAACAAACAATTTAACATTCAACAAACAATCAACAAAAAAAGTTTCAATATTTAACGAAGACGCTTCTCTATTTCTGTTAAATCAAACTGAAGATAAAAAGAAACCAGAAAAATACTGCGGTTATTTTGATTACATTGACATTGATCCATTTGGAACGCCAAATCCATTTCTTTCTGCTGCTATTGCCAGATTATGTAGGAATGGAGTTTTAGCAATTACTGCAACTGATACTGCTGCACTAAGCGGAACTTATCCAAAAGTTACAAAAAGAAAATATTGGGCAACTTCACAAAAAAATTGGATGATGCATGAATTAGGATTAAGAATATTAATCAGAAAAGTGCAATTAATTGGAATGCAATTTGATAAAGCTCTCATACCAGTCCTCGCTTACCATAAAGATCATTATTTTCGTATTTATTTTCAGAATAAGAAAGGTAAAACAAATTGCGACAACATCATAAATCAACACGACTATATTTTATTCAACCCAAAAACATTAGATTTTTCAGTTTCAAAAACGAATAAAGAAAAAGGATTAAACCAATTTGCAGGTCCACTTTGGTCAGGAAGTTTAATGGATAAAAGTTTATTGAAAAAAATGGTTACAACTAATCATTTTCCTGAAGAGAAGAAATTTCTTGAACAATTATCTAAAGAGAAAGATTTAGTTGGTTTTTTTGATGTTCATATACTTGCTAAGAAATATAAAAAATCTATTCCAAAAATTGATGTTGTTCTGAAAAAATTAAGGGGTACAAGAACTCATTTCAATGTGAATGGAGTTAAAACAAATAAAAAGTTAGCTGACGTTGTTAAGTTATTAAAGTGATTAATTATAAAATGAAAAAACTCACTCCAGAACAGAAGAGGATTTTGATTGATAAGGAAACTGAACCTGCCTTTTCTGGAAAACTTTTACATAATAAAGAAGGAGGTACCTATCACTGTGGACAATGTGGTATGGAATTATTCTCTTCTGATAAAAAATTTGATTCTGGAAGTGGTTGGCCAAGCTTTTTTGCAGCAAATAATAAAAATCTTGAACTCAAAGAGGATAAAAGTTTTGGCATGGTTCGAACTGAAGTTTTATGTAAAAAATGTAAAGGGCATTTAGGCCATTTATTTGACGATGGACCTAAACCTAGTGGTAAAAGATATTGTATTAATAGTGCAGCGATGGAGTTTAAAAAAACAAAATAAAATAAATTAATTACAGTAAAAATGTTTTCTTGCAATTGGACATGCGAACCACGCTACATTAATTAAGACTAATAACACTAAAGCATTCTGCCATAGATTACCTGCAGAACCTAAATATCTTAATCCACAATAGAAGAATCCGTAAATTGCTGCCTCAGCCACCAAAGTCCATACCAAATCTCCTTTTTTACATCCAGACCAGGTACAACAACCAGATTCTTTAGTTGCAACACTTCGCTTACCTTTTTTCTTTGCCATATACTATCACCTCTAATTTAGAAATTAAAAGAACTATAAAAAATTAACCTTAAAAGCCTATCCTAAAGCCAGATCCATTTTAGCTATTTCTGCAGACTGGACATTCTCTAATTGTCGCATTTCTTCAGCAATCCTATCAAAGTCAGAACCTTCTACTTCATACATCACTAAAACAAGAACTGCTTTCAAACCGAAAGCAATAGGTTCCTCTTTAACTTGCATCTCACCAATTGCCCCAGCATTTTGCGCAATCTTTCTTGCAGCTTCTTTAATTGGCCCTAAATCTACCTCAACAGATTCTGGCATTAATTTAAATGTAACTACTGCTTTTCCCATCTTAGTTAGGCCCCTTAAATTCGCATTGTGGACATAAATAAGGAATTGCGTTACTTCTGCATTGAGTACATCTAGTAATTTCAATACCTGCACATTTAGGGCAAGGAAAATTCACTGCAGATGAATCATTTGTTGTATCTTTTTTACATGAGCTACAATGTTTTGCTTCCATTCCCAAACGGGGAATAAGGTTATTTATAAAGTTTTGGCAAATGAATTTGTTATAAGAAGTAAGTGAATTAACTTTTAAAAAAACAAAATAAAAAATAATGGTAAACAAAAAATAAATCAAACCTTTACTTCTTTTGGTTTTAGAGCCAAACCAATTCCAACTAAAATAGGAATAATTACTGTAGTCCATCCCATCCATATCGCCCAGTCAGGATAACCTTCATAATTTCCACCTAATTCTTTGACAAATTGCACAGCAACTAATAAACCAAGAATTATTGGAATTACCCATTTTATCAGATGATTCCACCACCTACCAACTTTCCAATGGCTCACACTGTTAATGTACTGCCTTAACCTATCTGCTCCGTAAACCCATCCTACTGCTAAGCATTCAAATATCCCAACTAAAACTAAACCAAAGTTAGTAACAAAGTGATCAATTACATCTAAGAAATACAATCCGGCACGTGTTGTAAATATTATTCCTAATATGAAGCAAACGCTGCATACATAAAATGAAATTTTCTTCAAATCTGATTTCTTAGCCCTGTCAGCAAAAACTGTGTTAACTGATTCCACTAAAGAGAAAGCACTGTCAATCCCCAAACTCAGTAGGGTAACAAAGAACAGAGTTGCAAATATCCACGCTCCTGGTAATAACGAAAGTGCTTTCGGAAATACAACAAAAGCTAAGCCAGGTCCACTTGCTACAACTTCTTCAATTCCAACTCCTGTTGAAGTTGCCATGTGTCCAAGAACAGCGAATACAACAAAACCTGCAAACAAACTGATTGCTGAATTTGCAACTGATGTAACAAAAGCGTCACCAGATACGTCTTGTGTTTCTTTATTATAGCTAGCATAAGCAATCATTATTCCAAACCCCAAACTTAATGTGAAGAATATTTGGGAAGCAGCAGCTAGCCATATTTCTGTATTAAACAACACCGAAAAATTAGGATTTAAGTAATAGAAGATTCCAGTTCCTGCTCCTTCCAATGTTATTCCGCGAATGAACAAAACAACTAGAAGAATTAGAGGTAGAGGCATTGTAATTGCAACAACTTTACCCACACTTTTAACTCCTTTCCAAACACTAAAATATATTGCAATCCAGACAGCAGCTAAACCGAAGAAAAGGTACCAATTTACTCCGCCAATATCTCCAATACTGTCCGAAATTTGTAAAACGCCATTAAAGAAAAAACCTTTTGCATCATCTGCCCAAGGGAGCTTGGCTTGAAAAGAATTTATTAGAAAAACTAATGACCATGCCATAACTGCGCTATAGTATATTACCACTACAAAACCGGAAAATATCGCTCCAACACCAATTCCTCTTAATCTATGATTAACAGTTTTGAATGCATCAACTGCTCCTTTTTGCAGTTTTTGTCCTATTGCGAACTCTAATAACAGAAGAGGAATTCCTAAAACAATAAGGGCTATTAAATATGGAATTAAAAAAGCTCCTCCACCGAATTTATATGTTAAATAAGGAAAACGCCATACATTTCCTAAACCTACTGCTGAACCAATAGCTGCAAATAAAAAAATCGTTCTTGAAGACCACCTTGCTCTTGTCATTATAACACCTCCTGAAAAGCTAAAACCACTTACAGGTGTAATTAATAGTTTGCTTGGTTATAAATATTTTTTGCTTACAGAGAAGATATACTAACACTATTTTTTTCTATTTTGAAACCCACTGGCAAAAATTTCTCAGTAACATAGATGTTTGTCTTTAAATGATTAGAAATTTCTGAGGTAATAATGGAACCGGGAAGTAATGCCATGAAATGAATTAACATATCTGCAGCAAATTTGTCAATCCCAAAATTCTGATCAATTTGATTACTTAATTCTTCAGCTGCTTCCTTTCCAATCTGTTCTGAACTTTTTCTTGGCTCTACTAGTGCATCTCCTGCCTTCCGACCATTCTCATAACTATCTCCATTAACACTCCAAAGAATTACTTCTCCACCTATGCTCAAGGCTTTTGCATATTCAACCCTAATATTAACTGGAACTTCATACTTTTTTAAGAATCTCTCAGCGGCAAGAGATATTCTTTCTCCAACTTCCTTTTCTGCTAATTCTTCAGAAACGTTTACCACTCCACGAATTTGCTGCAAATCACCAGATGATTGTAAATTAAATTTTGGAAATTTTAGTTGTAATTCTTCCCAAAATGAAGCTTCTTGCAAATTAAGGATGGGTCTAATTTTCAATTCTATCTTTCCTCCTCCTTTTGGATAATATCCTCTTTTCAATATTTTTAATTCAATTTTGGCAAATCTTTGCAGAATTGGAGACAAAATATTTTGTAAGTAGTCAACTGAAGCTTGCCATTTTCCGCAAGTTCCTCCGATTACTGTAAGTGTAATTGGTCCTGGAGCAAACATTGCCGGTAAGATTAAAGATTGTAAAAGTAATGTGATGCTGCCTGCTGTGCCAATATCGATATCGTATCTACCTGATTTTATTTTTCCAGGTTTAAATGTAAGTTCAGTTGTTCCAAGTAAGACTTCATTGGTTTCAGCCTTACATATTTGTTTAAGAGCATTTATTGCTGTCAAATGTTGTGCTTTCAATCCAGGTTTAGGTCTTCCTGCTCTGATATTGTTAACTGTAAAGCTTTTACCTGTTAATGTTGACAAAGCAAGCGCGGTTCTAACTAAAGCACCTCCTCCTTCCCCATAAGAACCATCAAGTGTAATCATTTTTTTGTCACCTAACACTGCTTTATTATTAAACTTCCGAACAAAAACCTTAATAAACGTAAGAGATTCCCATACTGTAAGGGGATATAGTATAACCTGGCTAGAATAGGGGCCTCCAGTAATGGAGGGTTGAGTCAAAAGACAATGAAAAAAACCTTTCCTGAAGCAAGCCTTAGATCTGGGTTCGAATCCCAGTATCCCCATTTTCCCTATGGAAGAAAAAGAGGTGAACACTGATGTAGTTTCTGCTACTGGTAAGGCTAATTTAGATTCACATTCAGGAAGTGTTATTCTTCTAATAATTCTCTTAATCGCCACCGGTTCATTTTCGGTTTATACAATATTTAACAGTGAACCATCACAAGATTATTCTTCAGAAACTGAAAGATTAGAGATGCAACTCTATGAAGCTGAGAAAGAAAAATTACGATTGAAAGCAGAAATTGGCGGTTTACAGTCAGAAAATGAATTAATATTGAAAGAAAGGAAGTCATTGGCTGATGATTTAGATAAACAAGAAAAGCAACCAACTCAAATATTTCAAACAGAAAAAGATTCACCTTTTGATCATGTTAAACAAAATCAATTAAGGGTCTTAAAAAATAAAGTAGAATTAAACGTGAAAGATGTTTTTTGGTGGAATATTGCTGATACAAATTCAATGGACCCAGTTTTAGATATAGGAGCTAATGCGTTAAGTGTTCCTCTAAAATCAGAAGGACAGTTACATGAAGGGGACGTGGCTTTCTACCATTCAGAAATAGCCAAACAGACTATAGTGCATAGGGTAGTAGAAATTAATTCAGATGACCAAGGATGGTATTCAAAATTTAAAGGAGATAATTTGGAACATATTGATCCAGAAAATGTGCGATTTAAACAGATAGAAGGGGTTTTAATTGGCATTATTTATTGAGGTTTTAAATGATAGAAAAAACTATTGAGAAAATGATATACATTTGGTTGCATTCGTGCAGGGGGACTTACAATGGTACTTGAACATATTTTTCCAGATAATTGGACAGAAAAAAGATTAAGGTATAGTTTAATAATTGGCTTTGTTTTTTCGTCATTATCTATATTAATTTCTGGTTTATTATTTGGTGCGAATTCTGGTCTTATCTCAGTTTTCTTAACATCTTTACTAATCTTACCGCTTCTTGAACATCTCTTTAAGGAAGAAGAATTAATGGAAGAGAAAGAGATTTCATTTTCCATTAGGGAACTCTATATTGATAATAAAAAAGCTGTTACGACTTACTTATTCCTTTTCCTTTCTATTTTCACAACTTATGCTTTATTTGTCTTTATCTTTAACTTATTTGGGATTGATGTTCTAAGTGCTTTCCGTGGGCAGTTGATGCTAGATTTTATGCAAGGTGGTGCTACTTTTGTATTTAAGAATTTTTGGACAATCTTAGCAAACAACTGGTGGATATTGTTAACAATTTTTGTTATTTCTATTTTGGTAAAAGACGGGGGTATTTTCTTTGTTACTTGGAACGCTTCTTCATGGGGTGTAATTCTTGGCTATCGCGCCATAACTTCCTCTCTCTATACTGGCGGCGGTTCTTCTATCAAATTATTCTTTATTGTATTGGCGCTTAGTTTTCCATTTATTCTGTTAGAAGGATTGTCTTACATAATGGCCGCTGTCGCCGGAAATATCATCTCTAAAGAAGTTGTTAGAAAGACTAGCTTTATCAAAAAAATAATGTTGTTCTTTGGTTTGGGTACAGTTATTTTCATAGGTTTACGTCAGATCATGAATTTTTATACGCTTCCTGTCTGGGTGTCTATTCTTTCTCAAATTGTTATTGTTCTCATCATTCTGCAGTTTATCTTTCACGGTATTAAAGAGATTCAATACAAAGAGGTTTTCTTTTACAATTATATGTTGTTTGTGTTTGCAATCTTACTTTTTATTATTGGCGCTCTTGTTGAAGTATTAATAACGCAGAACGTTGATATTCTTACCAAGATCTATTCAACTAGCATGTTGTTTGGTATGGTGCCTAGCTGATGTTAAGTAAGAAGAAAAAAATAAATTCTCGGATAGGTCCATTAGCAACTGCAGTAACGACTTTAGTTGGAACAATAGTTGGCGCAGGCATTTTGGGAATTCCTTATGTAATTGCAAAAGCTGGATTTCTTTATGGGTGCATTTTAATTGCATTAATAGGGGTTGGTTTTATTTTTCTAAATCTCTTTATGGGTGAAGTTGTTTTAAGAACGAAAAAACAACATCAACTTCCCGGATATGCTGAATTATATTTAGGCCCTTGGGGAAAACGTCTAATGACTTTTTCTATGTTAATAGCGATTTATGGTGCTTTGACTGCTTATTTGATTGGTGAAGGAGCAACTTTATTTTCTTTATTTGGCTTTGCAAATCCGCTTTTTTTCACAATATTATTTTTCACAATTACTTTCCTAATTATTTACAAAGGGGTTAAAGCTACGGGTAAAGCTGAATTAATTTTAATTTCTTTGTTGATGTTTATTATTGTACTAATCTCTTTCATATCATTTGATGACATTTCAGTTGAAAATTTTTCTACATTCAATCCAGCTTTCTTTTTACTTCCTTATGGTGTCATTCTATTTGCCTTTTTGGGATCTCCAGCAATACCTGAAATCCAAGAGATTCTTGGAAAAAATAAAAAATTGATGAAGAAAGCCATCATTATTGGTTCAATTTTGCCGATAGTTATCTATATTATTTTTTCAATAGTGATTGGTGGGCTTATAGGATTAGAGAATTTTGAATTATTAGAACCAAATGAAAGGATTGCTACAGTGGCTTTAAGTTTTTATTCTCATCCTTTGTTGGGAGCATTGGCTAATGTTTTAGCAGCTTTAGCAATGTTTACATCATTTCTTACCCTCGGGCTTGCACTTATCCAAACTTACAAATATGATTATGGCTTTTCTAATAATACAGCATTACTTCTTACTTTTTCTCTGCCTTTGATAATTGCTTCATTTAACCTCACAACTTTTCTCGCAGTGCTAGGGGCAACTGGTGCTTTTGCCGGTGGTATTGAGGGGATAATTATTATCTTAATGTTTTGGAAAGCTAAATTAGTTGGAAAAAGAAAGCCAGAATATACTATGTCTCGCTTTACAGTTCTTGGTTGGTTAATCATGTTAGTTTTCTTTTTTGGAATATTACAACAAGTCTGGCGCCAATTTTTTTAATTTATATTACTTATTGTTATTTTATTTTTTATACTCTTTTTTTCATTTTTACCAATTTAATGGTTATGTTCTATCTTTCACGTTCCATTATATTTATTCCATTAATCATATAAATGAACTGGGTGGGTAAGCTTGCAGTAAAGTGCGACGTCACTACTCTACGTTAGCAAAATCCAAAAAATTTATAAAGAAGTGTCTACTTTCGAGTAGTATTATCGTTGGAGGTCAACAAAAAATGGAATATTCCGGTAAATCACAAAAACCAACTCTTCTAAGTACTGTAGTAAAAGAAACTCTTAATTATGTTAATAATATTGCATCAGATTCTGCTAAATATGTCGCAACTGGTGCAGCAGCTATTGGTTTAGTAGCAAGTCCAATTATGGCGCAATATGCTATCTCTAATCCTGGTTCTACTCGTCTAAAAACGAAACAAAAAATTGAATGTGGACCTGGCGTTACATCAGTTGAGGCCACATTAGAAGGCGGAGAAAAAGTAGATTTGCTATGTCCAACTTCAACTGCGAAACCAGCAGTTAAACCAGCTAATAATAAAAGTAATGATCCTCTCTATAATGGGAAAGCATGTAAAGATGCGTTCTGGGGAAGGGGAGACTGTGTAACAAATGCTGTTGCAAGGAAAGCAGGCTATAATCAATTTAAAAAAAATTTATGTTTAGGGCAACCTTCTAAAGTTCGATGTTACGATACTCATCAAAAATCAAGAAGAAAAGGTGGAAGTATTGCAGATTTTCTAAATAGGGTAGCAAATAATCAATGTTCAGCTGAAGCTGCAGAACTTGATAAGAAAGAGAAAGCTGTTTATCTAGCTCAAACTGCGGTTAAAAAAGCAGAGACAGATATTACTAATTTCTTAGGTTCTCAGGGAAAAACTGTTTCTCGCCACTTAAGTCCTTTTGATTTTGTCAATAATGGAAATGGTGCAAATGCAGGCAATAAAGATATTGTTACAGAGTTAATGAAAAATAAACAAACTGCTAATGCGGCTTATTCAACTGCTTTAACAACTTATAAGTCTGCAGTAAAAAGGATTGCAACCCAAGGTTGCGGTGCACGTGGATTACCCTTAGCAACTGGCGCAACAGCAACTAATGTTGGTGCTAACGCAGTTCCACTTCCAAATGGCGCAACTCGCAGTGGAGCAGTTCCTTTACCTAATGGAGCAACTCAGTCTGGAGCAGTTCCTTTACCTGATGGATCTACTCCTGATTCTGGCTTAATAGCAGATAGAAAGAATCTTGTTACTCTTGCTTTACGTGGAATTTATGGTAAAGGCAATTTTATGGGCGATTTAGATGGTAGTATTAATGCACCGTTTGGAACTAATGGTTGGATTGGCGGTTATGCTAATTTAACACATCCACAATTAGGTAAATTAACTTTAAGAGACCAAAGGCCTCCTGGGCAAGTTGGTGTTCTAGAAAAACAAGTAACTGATGAAACTACTTTTACTAGAACTGCTGGTGCAGGGGTTCAAGTAGCTTACGATGTAACTAGTTGGTTAAGAGTTTTTGGAAGATTGGGAGCTAGCATGGTTGATGAACAGAGAAATAAAATAGTTACCATCAATGGTGAAACTCAACAACCAATTACTGGTGAAGAATCTGAATTAACTGGAGAAGCTTCCGCTGGAATATCTGCAGGTAAGAAAGTTAGGGCAGTTTTACAAGCAAGAGCTAACGGAAAAACTGGAACCGCGGTTATTGGCGGAATTGAAATTGATTTTTAAAATGAAAAATAAAATAATCTTTGGATTGTTTGCAGCTATCTTTTTACTAGCATCTTTTGCAGCAGCAAGTGATGATGTTGGTCTTTATAGTAAATGGGTTGTTGATGGCAAAGTTGCTGGAGATAATCTCGTTGTAAATGCCGGCAATGAAGTAACTTTCCTCATCAACATAGATGCAGACAAAAAAGCTAAGTATTCAATAACTTCTCTTTTAGTAAATGAAAAAGGAGAAACAGTAGATGTAACTGTTACAAAAGTAAAAGATGCAAACGGTAAAGAATTAAAAGTAATGCCAATAAGTGGGAAGCCGTGGTTAGATAATGGTGTCATAAATCCAGAATACTATAGGGAGATCACATTTAAAGCAGACGCTGCTGGAAAGTATAAGCTTGCAACTACTGTTGATTCTTTAAACAGCAAGCAAGATGATATTACTACTGAATTAAATCTTGAAGTTAAAGGTGAAAAAGTTCCTAATACTAATCCTACTATTATATTAAATCCAAAAGCTGAGAAAAGTATCCATGGCGGTCCACTGTATGAAGTTGAAGCTGGAACGGGCAAAGGATTTGGATTTTTTGCTGTTGCTGAAGATAAAGAAGGAGATGCAATTACTTGGAGTATTGAAGACATGAATGTTGATACCTATAAACCTGGATTACCAAAAGGCGTTGCTTTGCAAGAAACTTCTTCTCCAAACGTTGTTTTAATCACTGGTGTTCCTAAAGAATCAGGTTGGTTTTTAGCTAAAGTTGTTGCAACTGATGCTAAAGGTGGAGTAACTAAACAACAAATTGGCTTCCATGTAACTCCAAATAAAGCTCCTACTGTTACAGTTAGCGGACCAACAACCGTAAATGAAAGTCACTCTATTGCTCTTCAAGCTGGTTCAAATGAAAAAGACGTAACTTATAGTGCTAATATTTATCAACCTACTTATTGGAATATTTGCATATTTGATTATTTTTGTTACAAACAAAAGAAACCATTTAGTAATTCTTACAAATCATTAACTAAAGAATTTACATTTAATAAACAGACTGGAGAATTAACTTTTACTCCAGGAAATGACTATGTTAAGCATCCAAGCAAAAGTAAAAGTGTAACTCTTGCTTTCAGTACTTACGATGGATATGATCATTCTGCTTGGAAGCATGTTACTCTTACAGTTAAAGACAGAAATCAGAAACCGGAAGCAAACGGACTTGTTGCTGGTACAGATGAAGATACAGCTGTTGTACTTAATATCGTAGCTACTGACGGGGATACTGAAGATGTTAAATCTTTAACAGCAGAAGCAGTTACTCAACCACAACATGGAACCATTACTTTTAATGGTTTGAAAGGGACTTATACACCTTCGGCAGATTACTTTGGTCCAGATGGTTTTACTTTTGTAGTAAAAGATCAGATGGACGGTGTAAGTGAAGTAAAAACTGCCACGATTGGTATTCTACCTGTAAAAGATAAGCCAATTGTAAAAAACGAAAAGTATACAACTCCTTACAATACTGCTGTAAAAATAAAAGTAACTGCTAATGATGTTGACGGATTTGTCAAAACTTATACTTTAGTTAGTTCACCTAAAAATGGAAAATTAACCGGCTCTCTGCCAGATGTAACTTATACTCCAACTGATAAGTTTGCTGGTGAAGACAAATTTACATTAACAGCAACTGACAATGAAGGTTTAGTTAGCGATTTAGCTACTATTACTATTAGTGTTGGTTCAGTTGATAGTGATAATGATGGTTATCCAGATCATAAAGATAATTGTCCAAAAGTAGGAAATAAGAATCAAACTGATACTGATAAAGATGGTCAGGGCGATGCTTGTGACACTGACGATGATAATGATGGAATTGAAGATGGTAAAGACAACTGTCCTTTAGATGCCAACAAAGATCAAGCTGATGCTGACAAAGATGGCAAGGGAGACGCTTGTGATAACGATTCTGATGCAGATGGCGTTGAAGACAAGTTAGACAACTGTCCGCTTGTTCCAAATAAAGATCAATTAGACACAGATCATGATAAAGATGGCGATAAATGCGATACTGATGATGATAATGATGGGATTGAAGATGGTAAAGACAACTGCCCTCTTGTTCAAAATAAAGATCAGAAGGATACCGATAAAGACGGTGAGGGCGATGCTTGTGATTCTTTAACTGATACAGATGGTGATGGTGTTGATGATGCTGTTGATAACTGCCCTGAGGCGAAGAATCCACTACAGAAAGATTCTGATAACGATGGTAGTGGAGACGTTTGCGATGGTGATGATGATGGTGACAACGTTCAGGATAACGTAGACAACTGCCCGTTACATGCAAACAGCAAACAAGAAGATACTGACAAAGATGGCGTGGGAGATCTTTGTGACACAGATTCAGACAATGATGGTTTCGATGATGGTGCAGACAACTGCCCTTTAGTTGCTAATCCGTTACAAAGAGATTACGATGCTAATGGTGTTGGGGATGTTTGTGACATCAATCTTCCTGGAATTAAAATAAAATCCGTTCAAGTAGCTCCTGAATTCGTTCAGGCTGGTGACGTGGTTGCCGTTGGAATGTACTTTACTAACAACGGCGGCGTTGATTTAGAAGATGTTCGTGCTTCAGTTATGATATACGATTTGGGTATCAAGAGAAGCAGCAGCAACTTTGACTTGGATCAGGGAGAATCAGAAAGTAAGAGATTGTATGTCCAGTTACCTGCTTACATGCAACCTGGAACATACATGATCAAAGTAAGTTTACTAAATCACGAGTATCACGAGACTGCATACAGGCAGATAACTGTGTATTAAGTTTGGTCTAAAAAATGTCAGACAAACTTAATCACATTCAAATGACAACTGGATGTAGCCACTCGAGAATACTAAAAAACAAAAAGTTTATAAATATCCCAGAGTTTTGGGAGAAGATAATGCTCTTTAAGAGAAATGGAGGAAGTTAAAAAATGAGAAACAGTCTAATAACAATGTTAGTAATGAGTTTATTGTTAGTTTCCTCAGCTTTTGCTCTGGACAACAGCAATTTTGACTGGAACGTTGAAGTTGATGGGACCGAAGTTCTTGCTGGCGATAATACAGTAAATGACAAAAAAACAGGCGATGATGTACTTTTAGGAAATACAGTAATCCCTTCCGTAAGTGTTGACGAAGGAAAAGAAATTGATGTTAAAGTAACTCTTGTTGCAAAGCAAGCTGTACAGGACATCGAAGTTGAAGCAAGAATTAAAGGCTACGATCACGGTACTTTAAGTGACTCAACTGATTTGTTTAACATGGCTGCTAATACGCAGAAAACTAAACATCTAAAAATTCAATTACCAACTAAGTTGGATAAGAAAGAATACTGGTTACACTTAACCATTGACAGTGCGGCTTCAAAGACCGTTAAGCGAATTGTTAAGTTGAATGTTGAACCATCTAAGCATGGTGTAGACATCGCTGATGTTTCACTATCACCTGGAACAACTGTCAAAGCAGGAAGAAGCTTGCTTACCACTGTATTGCTAGAAAACTTCGGTGACCGACATGAAAAAGATGTTAAAGTTACTGTTAGTGTACCAGCATTAGGTGTAAGTGCTTCAGAAATTGTTGACGTTCTTAAGATGGATGACAAGAACGGTTACAACAATGTTGACTTTGAAGACGTTCCTGAAATGTTCGTTCCTATTCCGGCTGCTGCCAAACCAGGCGAGTATGAAGTGGTTGTTACCGCTAAATACGATTACTTACAAAAAACCGTAAGTAAGAAGTTCAAAATCAACGTAGTTGAGAATGAACTATTTCCAACTGAAGAAAAATTAGTTCTTGCTGTTGGTCCTGATAACGCGGCTGTATCTGCTGGAAAAACAACTAAGTTTATGGTTGGCCTTGCAAATCAAGGAAAATCAGCTAAAGCGTACACATTACAAGTTTCAACTGGAGATTGGGCAACTGCTGCTCTAAGTGAAACATTAGTTGTACTGGAAGCTGGTAAGACCAAAACTGTTGCTGTGGACTTATCTACTGCTAAAGATGCAGCTCTTGGTGAACACACTGCTTCATTAACTGTTAAATCTGGAAGTGAATTACTTCAGACTGTACCGTTAAAAGCTACTGTATCCAAAGCTACAACCTCTAGTTCAGATGGTTCAAACCTACGAAATGGTTTAGAAGTAGCATTAATTGTACTTGTTGTACTATTAGTGATTGTCTTCTTAATCATTGGATTTAGTAGGTTAAAGAAGGACGACGAAGAAGAACAGACCTATTATTAGGGTCTTCCTTCCTCCATTTCTTTTTTTCTTATCTTTTTTTTTTGAATAAATTTTTAACCTTTTAGTATTTACACTAGGTTTAATAACACATTTAAATAATTCATTTAGTTTTATTTCATGGATAAAGTAGCAGTAATAGGAGCCGGACCGATTGGATGTTACACAGCTTATTTACTGGCTAAAGAAGGTTATAGAGTAGCTATTTTTGAAAATCATCCTAAAGTAGGTTCGCCAATTCAATGTACTGGAATATTAACTAATGATTATGATAAATTAGGCTTTCCTTTAGATCCGTATCTAGTTCATATTATAGATTCAATTGACGTTTTTTCTCCTAATAATAAAGTTACAGTTAAGCAGAAGGACTATATCATATGCAGAAACAAGTTTGACAACTATTTTGCTAATCTTGCTATTGATGCTGGAGCAAAGCTACATCTTAATCATACTTTACTCGGTAAAGAAAATGGCTTTTTAATTATTAAAGATACTTTTCAAGATAAGGTGAAAAAAATTCAAGCCGATATTGTTATTGGTGCGGATGGTCCTCTTTCACCTACTGCTAAAGCTTATGCTTTCTATCATCCTGAACGAGATAATTATTTTGGAGTTCAAGCAACGGTAGAAGGGGACTTTTCTGAAAAAACAATTAAAACGTATTTTGGTAATGACATCTGCCCAGGATTATTTGCTTGGATTTGTCCTGAATCTAATACTAAAGCAAGAGTTGGATTAGCTATGAAAAAAAACTCCAGGAAGTATTTTGATGATTTCATGGGAAAATTTAATTTCACTGCGGTTGATATTCAAGCAGGAGCAATTCCTGTTTATCAACCTAAACAGTTGTTACGGAAAGAGAATTGTTATCTCGTTGGAGATGCTTCAACTTACGTAAAAGCAACAACTTTAGGTGGTTTGGTACCAGCTTTACAACAAGCCCAAATCTTAGTGGATTGTATTGTTAATAAGAAAGATTATTCTAAAGAAATTACACCCATTAGAAAACAGATGGTGATGCATTTAAAAATTCAAAAAATGTTCAGTAAATTTTCTGATAAGGATTGGGATCGCTTAGTAGGATATGTTGCTAAACCAAAAATTCAAAGAGTTTTCGAGAAGTACACAAGGGACAATCCAATTCCTTTAGTGATAAATGCCTTATTGAGAGAACCAAGGTTCATGCTGTTTGGAAAGTATTTGATATAAATTATTAATTAACAATTTCTATATTTAACTCATAACTCCGTACCATTGATATAAGATTCTGTCAACTCCTCTTACAATCCCGTAACCATTACCGCTTATTTTGATACAAGTTCCTTTGTATTCTACTTTGTTCTCTTCATCCAATGCTAATTCAACAACTGGCTTTCCTTGAGAATTCTCACAGCTAACAATTGTACGGTTGTCACATGCTTCATCTTCCTGTGTACAAGAACCAATCGGTTTTCTATTAATTCCTGAGGCCATATTAAAACTCAATTCTGAAATCCCTAAACTATAATATTTATTTCTAACTAAAGGGTCAATAGTTACGTAGACATCAGTTCCTTTGTTAAATGATTTATCCAGTTTACCAATAATTGAAACGTTCTCTAATTCCTTTGGTCCAAAATGTAACGGAATTCTAATAATTTGGTCACGAGCATGGATGTCTGTCCACCACAAACCTTCTGCTTTTACAAAACTAAATCCATTGTAAACATAATTTGTTTCTGTCGCTTCCTTTTCCAAATTTTCTTTATGTAAATCATCTAAAGTTAGGACATGTGCTCCAGCAGCATTTGCATATAATTTACCACCAACAATAAATGCAGCGAATAATAAAATTAAAACACTTATTGCTATTAATAGAGATCTTCCTTCATTTTTTGGCACTTCGCCTTGACCATCTTGCTCATCTTCTGGTTCTATATATGTTTGTCCTAATTCAGCAACTACAGGAGCAACTCTTAATTCTTTGAATTCTTTAACTTCTTGCTTTTTAGGCTCTTGTTTAATACTTTTAGCAGTATCACTTTTTTCTATATTGTCTCTTTCTTCTATTGCGCTTTTTATCTCCTTATTTTCATCCATTTTGCTTTAATTGAAACTACCGTTTAAGAAGGTTGCTGTTTTTGGTTCTATATGTCCCAGAAAACTTAATAAACGCGCTTAAAATTGCTAAATAATGGTAAAAGATATCCAAAAATGGTGGGAAGCTGATTCAGCAGAATATCAAGCTATTTCAAAGATAGGAACAGAATCAGCTCACTATGGTCCTTGGGCACCTAATGAGAATAAATTAAGACTGTTAGGTAAAGTTAATGGTAAGAAAATTTTAGAGATTGGCTGTGGGGGCGGACAATGTTCAATTGCCTTTGCTAAACAGGGTGCAATTTGCACTGGTGTTGATTTCTCTAGTGCTCAATTGAAACATGCACAGGATTTAGCTAGGAAAAATAAAGTTTCAGTTAAATTCATTAAGCATAATATTCAAAATTTGCATGGATTTAATTCAAAATATGATGTGGTTTTTTCCGCTTTTGCTTTGCAGTATGTACCAAATTTATCTAAAGGTTTTGAAGAAGTTGCTAGAGTACTAAAAAAAGGCGGAGTATTTGTTTTTAGTTTTGGTCATCCATTTTATGATAGTATTAGCAAAGAATCTCAGGCACTAAAAAGAAATTATAACAGTTCTGAGAGGATTGAACAAATAGCTTCAACCGGTGGCAAAGAACATAAATTTATCATGCACGTTCACAAAATAAGTGATATTTGTAATAGTTTGGTTCAAGCTGGACTTACAATAGAAAAAGTTCTTGAACCTCTTGATTTAACATCAGAAAAAGCTTGGCGTGGAGGCGTATGGGACAAATATTATCCAAAAAAATTAGTTAAAAAATTGGTTCCAACAATTATCTTTAAAGCAAGAAAAAACTAATATAATAACAAATTAAGATTACTTTTCTAAAAATTTCTCCACAGGCTGTAAACATTGTTGTCTAAAAGATTCTTCCCCTTGAGCAGCAATATGGTCTGTTAATACTATATTTCCCTGCAAACTTTTTTTCAATTTGTCAGAATATACATCTAATCCGATTCCTCTAAATTTATCTTGCTGTTGCAATAATGCTTGTTCATCAATTACTTCTTCTCTGCTTGTGTTAATGAAGAAAGAATTTTGTTTCATTTTAGAAAAAGTTTCTAAGTTAATCAACCCTTCCGTATGTTTATTTAGCGGAACGTGAATAGTAAGTACATCCGCTTCACTTACAACTTCGTCAAAAGTTTTTATTGTTGTTTTAAGTTCTGCTAACACTTCTGGCTTTTGCTCAATTACATCAAACGCAATAATTTTACATTCGGTTCCAGCTAATTTCTTTGCAACTATTTTTCCAATCGCTCCAAAACCAATTATTCCAACAGTTTTATTTTTTAATTCTGCAACTGGTTTTTTTGCATCCTCTCGCAATACAGACATGATTAAATACAATGTGTGTTCAGCTACACTATTTGCATTAGTTCCAGGAACATGAATCAATTCAATATTCTTTTGTTTCATCTCTTCAAGATCTAAATTATTTGTCCCAACACTACAACTTACAATATATTTTAGGTTAGGCATATAATTTAATTCATGTTTTCTGCAGGGAGTGAAAGTTCTAAGAATGAGGGCTTCAACTTCTTTAAATTGTTCTGTAGGAAAAGCTGAGCAAAAATGTTCATTATTTATCTGTTGCAAATCTGTTTTACTTTTCAACAACTCGTGCGCTTCAGGATGAATCTCTCCGATTAAAAGTGTTTTCATGAAGATTCAATTAAGTGATGTTTTTATAAAAGTTAAGAATTAGAAAACGTACTACCTAATTCATTCTTTACTTTAAAATATGCTTCTCTAAATGAAGTCCCATTTTTCACTAAATCAAATGTTTTTTCTGTGGCGAGTAATTCTTCAGTCATAGCTTCATTTAGTTTATCTTTATTAATTCCCAAATTCTGGATAATTTTAATCATAATTTTAATGCAGGAAATAGCTTCATCTATTCCATCAAATAAAATCTTTTTACTTAATTGCATATCACGATTATAGCCAGATATATTATTACAATATACTGTTAAGATTTTTATTAAGTGTGAAGAAAAAAGATGCGTTTTTCCTCTCAACAACTCTAGTATATCGTAATTCTTCTTTTGTGGCATAATTGAACTTCCTGTACAATAATTATCTGGAAGAGAAAAATAACCGAATTCTTGCGTGGTAAATAACATCAAATCTGTAGCTAACTTGTTTAAAGTAAGCATTACTTGATTTAGTGAAAACAATACTAAACTCTCATATTTTCCTCTACTATTCTGACAATACAATGCGTTTTGAAATGATTTAGAAAACTCTAGTATTTTTCCATATTTTTGATTTATTTGTTCATCAAACAAAGATATTCCAAATCCGGCTCCACTACCTAAATGATTAACGTCAATTACATCCAACGCATATGCTAAAGCCTTTCCATCATCTTTTAACATCTCATAAAAAGATAAAATCCAACTGCTTACTGAATAAGGCATAGCTTTTTGCATGTGTGTATAACCTGGCATCTTGATGTTTTGATTATCACTTGCAAAATTTTGCATTTTTTTTTTCAACTTTGCAACTAGGATTTTTATCTCATTAAGTGATTCTTTTGAATATAACAAAACATCAGCTAGAACTTGATCATTTCTTGATTTACCTGTGTGCATCTTTTTTCCAATTTCACCTAGTTTTTCTGTTACATATTCTTCAACTGCTGTATGTACATCTTCTTGTTCCTTATTTATCAGAAAATCCCCTGATGAAGCTTTAACACTTATTTCATCTAATACTTTGTTTATTTTTTCATTTTCTTCTTTACTTATAATTCCAACTTCAACCAATTTTAAACAATGTATTTTGTTTACCTTAATGTCATACTGAATTAATTTCTGATCTAAGATGTAATCCTCTCCTGCTGTAAAATCTAAAATAGTCTCATCGATCTCTCCATGTCCGTTTTTGTTAACACTCCATAAAGTCATTTTTCATAGTTCTCCATTATAGCAGCGTGAGCTTTTAATCTAATTGCATTTATTTTAATGAACCCTTCTGAATCCTGCTGGTTGAAACCACCCTCTATGTCCATACTGGAAAGTTCCTGATCGTATAATGAATTAGGCGATTCCCTTGACAAGATTATGATGTTTCCTTTGTACAATTTTATTTTTACTGACCCATCAATCGCTTCTTGACTTTTTGCAATAGCTGCCTGTAAAAATTCCATCTCAGGACTGTACCAGAACCCATAATAGATTAGTTCAGCAAATTTTGGCGAAAGCATATCTCTTAATCTTTGAACTTCACGATCCATGGCAATACTTTCAATCTCTTGATGGGCTTTGTAAAGGATAGTTCCTCCAGGTGTTTCATAAACTCCTCTTGATTTTATACCAACGAAACGGTTCTCAACAATGTCGATTCTTCCAACGCCATGTTTTGCTCCTATTTTGTTTAGGTAAAGAAATATTTGTAATGGATTATTTTCTACATTTCCATCATGTTTCAACTTAATTGGGATTCCATCTTTAAAATATATTGTAAGTTCTTCACTTTTGTTAGGAGTTTCATCAATATCGTTTGTCCAAGTGCACAACCCTTTTGGTGGGGATTTAGACGGATCCTCTAAAATTCCAGATTCATAACTAATGTGCATTAAATTCTCATCTGTACTATAGGATTTCTCCACAGTAGCAGTAACTGGGATACTGTTATTTTTTGCATATTCTAACATGTCACTTCTTCCAGAAAACTGCTTAAGAAATTTCTCTGTTTTCCATGGAGAAATAATTTTTATTGACGGATTTAGCGCATAGTAGCTTAATTCAAATCTTACTTGATCATTTCCCTTTCCTGTTGCTCCATGTGATACAAATTCTGCTTTCTCACTTTCTGCAACTTCAATTTGTTTTTTAGCAATAAGTGGTCTTGCAACTGCTGTTCCCAATAAATATTGGTTTTCATATATAGCGTTTCCTTGAATTGCAGGAAAGATATAATCAGTCACAAATTCTTCTTTACAATCTACAACCTCAACTTTATCGGCACCAATTTTTAGTGCTTTATTTTTAACCTCCTCAAAATTTTCTTCTTGTCCAACATCTGCTATGAAAGCAATAACTTGATATCCCTCATTAATTAACCAATGTAATATCACGGAAGTGTCTAATCCTCCGCTATAGGCTAGTACTACTTTATGTTCTTTGTCATTTTTATTCCCTTCTTTTTTTTCTGTCATTTTTCTTCAGATATTCTCTTGTTTTTTTAGTATTTAAGCTTACCGTCTAACATTAAACAAATCGGTCTTTTATGTTCGAAACAAAACATTTTTATAATTAAGAGATTTTCAATAATAAATGAACATTACTAAAACGACAATTAATTTTATTCAAAATAATCCTCCCATCAAGCAAACATTACAACAAGGTTTACTAAACTATTCAAGTACGGCTCGTCTTATTATTTCTCAGACTGATTTGAAAAAGAAGAATTTTGACGCCATAATTGTAGCTCTTCGTAGATATCATGATTCTCTTAAAAAGAATCAAGACCACACTTCCAACATAAAGAAAATATTACGGCAATCTACCTTATCAATTGAAACAAAAATGGTGGTATATGTAATATCTAAAGGACATTATTGGGAATTATTAGAAGAAGTTCAGCGTAAAGCAAAAAGAAGAAATAAAACATTGCAAGTAATTGAGGGAGTTAGTGAAGCTACTATTATTGCTTCTGAAGTATTTACTGATTATTTAGATATTCAATTAAAGTACAAAATTAAAAAGAAAAATCTTGATTTAGCTTTAATTACAATTCGTAGTCCTGAAACGTTGGAAGAAGTACCGGGCGTAGTTGCCTACGTTTTCTCACTTTTAGCTGAGCATAATATCAATATAGTTGAAATGATGAGTTGTTGGACCGATACAATTTTAGTTTTCAAGAAAGAAGATTTAGGAAAAGTAACTGATTTATTGAATTTTTGAAAATAAGCCCCAGGGGAGATTTGAACTCCCGATCTACTGCTTTCTTTACTTAGGATACGAGGTTCGACTTAAAATCAGTCGCTCTACCGCTAAGCCACTGGGGCATTATAATTTTTCTAAAATCTCTGCTTTTGTTTTATATTTCTTCTGGCATAGATCACAGATATAATACGGTTTACTTTTCCCTACTTTCTTCACAACAGTACCCTGTAATTTACCTAAAAACAACTCTTTAATCTTTTCCGAGCATATGTTACACTTAACCATTTTTACTTTAGAAAGCAACTAATTTTTAAATTATTCTTTTTTCTGGGATAAAATAGATAAAACAACAAGTAATTTACACTAAAATGAGAAAAAGAATAGCAGTAATTGATAGGGAAAAATGTCATCCTAGCGAATGTGGTAATTATCTCTGCGCAAAGCTATGTCCAGTTAATCGAGCAGGCGGCGATTGTATCTATCCGGGGGATGATAATCACAAAAAAGCTAGAATAGATGAAATCCTCTGTACTGGTTGCGGGATTTGTCCAAAAAGATGTCCATTTGATGCAATTACTATAATTAACCTACCTGATCATCTTAAGAAAGACCCAGTGCATCGTTACGGTGAAAATATGTTTGAACTTTATTCTTTACCTTCTCCTTTATTTGGTAAAGTTACTGGAATTCTTGGAAAGAATGGGATTGGTAAATCTACAGCGCTTAAAATCATGGCGAATATGATGAAACCTAATTTGGGTAAATGGGACAATCCTCCAGAATTTAAAGAAGTTATATCTTATTTTAGGGGAAGCGAAACACAAAAATTCTTAACCAAATTACAAAAAAATGAAGTTTCCCTTTCTTATAAACCGCAACAAGTAGATTTAATTCCTAAACAATTTTCTGGTACGGCAAGAGAATTATTAGAGAAAGTTGATACTTCTGGAAAGCTAGATGAAATTAGTAAAGAACTATCTCTTACTCATTTTTTAGATAATGATATTAAATCAATTTCCGGTGGTGAATTACAGAGAGTTGCAATCGCTGCCTGTGTATTAAAAGATGCAAATCTTTTCCTGTTTGATGAACCTTCATCTTACTTAGACATAAAACAGCGGATTAATATTTCTCGTTTCATAAGCTCTTTACCAACAGAAGATACAGCCAGCATTATAATTGAACACGATTTAGTTATTTTAGATTACATGACTGATTTACTTAACATTATGTATGGTAATGAAGGGATCTTTGGAGTTGTTTCTGGTGTAAAATCTACAAGAGAAGGAATTAACGCTTTCCTTGATGGTTTTTTAAGAGAAGAAAATGTACGATTTCGAGATGGTGCTTTAAAATTTCATAAAGCTCAGGAAGTTAAAAAGCAAGCTCCAGTTCATCTTGTTACTTGGAAATCTGTTGAAAAAAAACTGGGCAATTTCCAATTAAAAACTAAAGATGGCGTATTATTCAAAAATGAAATTGTTGGTTTGCTTGGAGAGAATGGCATAGGTAAAACTTCATTCATTAAAATCTTAGCTGGTGCAATTGACACAGATTCTGGAGAGATTGATTTTGGGGATGAAGAGAGTAAAGTTAAAGTTTCTTATAAACCGCAATATCTTGAATCAGATTCAGATAAGTTAGTTGCAGATTTTTTACAGTTAACAATTGAAAAATATGAAACTCAATTAGTCAAACCATTAAATTTAGCTTCACTTTTTGCTCAAAAACTTTCACAGTTATCTGGTGGTCAGTTGCAGAGAGTTTCAATTGCATATTGTTTATCGCAAGATGCAAATCTTTTCTTGCTTGATGAACCTTCTGCTTATTTGGATGTAGAACAAAGGTTGCTTATTTCAAAAGTTATAAAAAATTTCACTCAAGAAAGAGAAGTTACGGTTCTTGTAGTAGATCACGATTTAATGTTTATTGATAATTTATCTGATAGATTAATGGTCTTCACTGGTAAGCCAGCGCAGGAAGGTTTATTGCAAGGTCCATTTTCTATGGAGGACGGGATGAATTTATTTTTGAAGGAATTAGACGTAACTTTAAGGAGAGACATTCACTCTCATAGACCTAGAATAAATAAACCTGGTTCAGTAAAAGATAGAGAACAAAGAGCTGATAATAAATTGTATTATAATTGATTTCTTATGATTGTTTATGTGGTAATACTTTTTTCCATTCATTTCCATAATATCTTAGCAAAAACCAGACTGCAACCAAAACCATAACTAAACTAAACCATTGGCCAATCGTAAAATTTAGCCACAAAACATCTTCTCTATAAAAATCAACAATAATTCTTCCAAGTCCTTCAAACAATACAAAATTCCAAAAAATGAATCCTGTTTTGAATGAGTTGCGCAAGGAAAGCAATAATATCCATCCTGCAACTAAAAATCTTTTTCCGGCAGCGTAAAGTGTGCTGGGATGTCTACACACGTCTCCTCCACCAGTTTTTTTGAAATTCACACACCAACTTCCACTAAAAGGTCTACCCCATAATTCTCCATTAATAAAATTTGCAACTCTTCCCAAAGCTAAAGCGACAATTGTGGGTAGTGAAAGAATATCAGCCATTTTTAAAAAATTAAGTTTTTTCTTCTTGCAGAACCACCAACAAGCCGTTAAGATTCCTACAAATCCACCATGAAAGCTCATGCCTCCTTCCCAAACCTTGAAAAAACGTAATGGGTTTGAGAGATAATAACTTGGATTCCAAAATACTTCAAAAATTCTTGAACCAATAATCACTCCAATCATTAAATAGAACGCAAAATCGCTAACTTCTTCTTTTTCTAAAGAAAGTTCGCCTTTTTTTCTGTAAAAATTTAGCCACCAGAGAACAAATAGGAAGCCCAGAACGTAAACTAATCCGTACCAGCGAATTTGTAACGGTCCCAAATGTAAGATTGTGGGATCAATATTATGGATGTACATATTTTCCCTATAATTGGTTTGTTTTTAATTGTTTTTATGTGATTTTTTCGATAGTTTTTCAAGCTAGTTAAGTCTAAATTAACTATGTGGTATATTTATTTATGTTTATTTATATCTATTTATGTCTATTTAAACATGCGATAGGTTTATAAATCTGATTTAGATTCTATTTGTGTGTACTTTGTAGAGAAAATCCAGGCTCAAGGTAAGAGTCAGCGGAAAATAGCTGTAAGAAAGAAGTTTTGGGCAGATTTTCCTCTAAAATCCTGGGTAAAAATTTCTTTGTTAAATGATTCAAACGTCTATTTTGTAGATATTGTTCAAGCTCAGGGTAAGTTACAAAGAAGAATTCCTATCCCTCAAAAATTCTGGAAAGAATTTGCTGTAGGAAAAGCAGTTAGAATTGATATTGTAAAAAATGGAAAATAATAAGCTAGTGCTAGTACTATTTGGGGTTTTAATAGTGAGTGGTCTAGCTGCTTTACTAATTGGAGATAATTTAGGTGGAAATTGGATAACTGGGGCTTTTAGTGTAAATGAATTCTCAATAAACAGTTGGGGTAATGGTACGGATTGTGGTGTTATTAACCAAACAACCACACTAACCAGAAATGTTAATTCAACTGGAACTTGTTTCCATTTTAATGCCAGCAATGTCGTATTAGACTGTGATAATTATTGGATTAATTATTCAATCTCAGCTTCTGGTTATGGAATTAACATTACTGGCTACAATAATATTACAGTAAAGAATTGTGAAGTGCAGGAAGGACCTAATGGTGGCAGTGATGCAATTTACATTATTGATGCTAAGGAAATTGAAATAGATAACGTTACTGTAAGAACTACCCAGGTAAGTTCAAATCCAATTTATGTTGATTCTGCTTCAAATAATACAATCATAAGAAATAGCAACTTTACAGCAGAGAATTGGTATGCAATGAATATTATTGGCAGAAATGTAAATGTTACAAATAATACAGCAATTATGCGATCACGTGATGGCCAATCAGTTATTTATGCAACTGGATTCTTCGGTTATTATTTAGGAAACCACTTGGAGGGTCATGCTTTAGGATCAATTGGTTTTGACGTGAATGAACATAATCAAACTTTCATCAACAATTCTGTTTGGATGAATGGTTCGCAAAGCTTCGCAGCAAAAATTACCGGTTACAATAATACTTATTGGCGGAACAATTCTTTATACTCATTGGGAGCAGCAAATGCCGGGGTTACAAGCAGGGCCTTCATGCTCACAGGAAATTCTGGAGATAATACCTTAGAAAATAATTACTTGTATGCCAATTCAACAACTTCTTTTGAAATTTGGGACGAAACCAATGCAAATATGGTTAATTATTTACAATTTAATAATTCTCTATTTCAGGTTCAGTGGATACATAATGGCAGTGGCAGTTTTCCAGAAAACCTTACAATTGAAGGTTTCTTCCATCTAGATGAACACGTCTTGTTACACAACCAAACTGTGGCTTTCAACCTATCTAACATTAGTTATGGGAAATTAAACAATTCAATTAAAATTAGGATGCTGAAAGCCGCTACTGTAGTTACCGAAGTTTTCTTAGACCAAAATTTCACTAATTATTCAAATCAAATCATCAGTCAGGGAAAAAGTTGTTTAGGAAATAATTGTACATTTATTGGTTTTGGATTGAACAAGTACGAATTCAATTCCAGTCATCTTGGAAGTTTCTTTGTCAACTTGTCAGCAGATTTCACAAATACAGCGCCAACATTAGATTTGCTTTTAGTTAATGCAACAAGATATTTCAACCACACAGATGATACCCTCTATTGTTATGTTAACGCAACTGATACTGAAAATACTTTCTTGGAAGCTTTTTGGACTTGGTATAACGGCTCATCTTCCTACTCAACTGGTTCTACGGAGTTAAACAATGGAACACTAACACAAGTTGCAAGTTTAGATCCAGCAGTAACTTTACGTGATGATAATTGGACTTGCCAAGTCGTTGTTGGCGACGGTAATCTAAATGCATCTCCTTCTAACAAAAGTATAAAGATAGCTGATTTTACTTGTGGGGATAAAATAACTGAAAGTACCACATTGAAAAATGATATTACTGGTTGTACTAATACTGGATTAAACATAACTAATAACCATACTACATTAAATTGTAATTCTAGCATTATCAGCGGTAATGGGACGTTTGGAATATATGCTCGCTTTGTAAAAAATATAACTTTACATGACTGTTCTGTAAGCAATTTTAAGAATGGAACTTATTTCCTGAATGTAACTGACGGACTTGTAAATAGGTCAATTTTTAATAACAATACAGAAAATTTCAACCTCTACAATGGATCTAATTTTACATTTACTTACAACAATTTCACTAATGCAACCACTTGGAATCTGAATGTTTGGGATGGAAGGTCCATAACTGTAAAAGAAAATAGGTTTACAGATAGTACTGGAAATGGTGTTTATTTTGTAAGAGTAAATCGTGGGGTGATTCACAACAATACTTTTACAAGATTAAATCATACAGAAGTTATTGTTAATCTTGATGATTCAGTTGAGAATTTTACAGGTAATATTACTTATAACAACATCTCAAATAATTTCAATAGCACCGGAATTTATCCAAGATCTCACAGAGGAAACGATTATCGATACTATGGAAATTACATATTCAACAATAGTATTGGTTATGATATGAAAGGGTTTCTGTTTGGAAATATTACTCACGAAAAAATCATTTCAAACACCAAAGCTATAAGCATTTTTGGAACTATGCAAGATGCTATAGTTTATCATACAAATTTCACAAAAAATGATTTTGATATACATTCAGATTCCGGACCCAACTATGGTAATGTTACTTTCATCAATACTACAGCAAACAGAAGTCTATTCTCTCTTTCAGCAACACAATATGCTTACTTAAAATCTCTGATCCACGTGAATGTAACAGATAGCTCAAACAACTCAATAGTTAATGCAACTGTCTATGCTTATGATGTTACTGGGACATTAAGAACTTATGCAAACACAAGCAATGGTGGAACAGTAAATTTAGAAGTTTTAACTATGTACCACAACAATAGAATTAATTATCTCATTAGTCCAACTATATTTAGAGTAATTAAAAATAACTTCACACGTAATTTGACGATAGTAAACTACTTACAAATTCGAGAAGATTTACTTAATTTGACGATAGATGAATTCTCTTGCGGAAGTTCTTTAGCAAGTGATTTAGAAATGGGTTCTAATTTCGGCTGCGGTGGAGCAGGTTTACATTTCAGTGGCAATGGAAGCACATTGTTTGGAAAGGATTACGATATTAAAGGAGATTCAACTGGAGATGGAATAAATACATCTAATTCTAGTTATATGAATGTTCAAAACTTGAGGCTAATCAATTTTACTAGATCTCTTTATCTTCAAAATACAACGCATTCAAGATTAATTAATGTTACAATTATTAATGCGACAACGGGTGTAGTTTTCAATAATTCAGACAATAATTCGATTTATGATTCTTATTTCCAGAATATTACCGGATTCGCAGTTGTCGCTGCGAATGATGGAACTACAAATAATTCAATTGTAAACACTTCATTAGATCCATCTAATGTTTCTGTTTCTGGAACAGCATCAGTCTACCTGAGATGGTATGTTGATGTTAATGTAACTCTTAACTCCGGAATAGCTTTACCAAATGCAATTGTAAACGGTTTCTTTAATAGCACAAATGATTCTGACGATAATGGTGTTACTGGTAATGATGGTATTGTCAGGCTAGAATTAGCAGAATGGAAGAAAAACAGCAGTGGAGTAAATTATTTGACTCCACACAATATTAGTGTTTATTTCACTTACCTTAATGTTAATATTTCAAATTCAACAACCATCAACCTCACAAAAACAAATAGCACAACAGTGCAATTAAATTTGGGTCTGAATTGTACTGGTCCAAGTTCCGATTTGGCAATTACTGATGATATTACTTTATGTCCTGGAACTTATACGGCTGAAAATATTAGTGTTGAGGGCCATAATTTGACTGTCCAGTGTGAGAACACTGTAATTCGACTGCCCTCTGGTGGAACAAAAAACGGCCTTAACATCATTAACAAACAAAATATTTCTGTGAAAAATTGTGGTTGGGAAGATTTCGATATTGCAGTTTACATAAAAGATTCTAGAAATATAACTATTGATTCCCACTTTAGTCCTACAGGATATTTAGATTGTACTGATAGTACCGAGAACCGCATTGAGAATTCAACTTTTGAAATTGGTTCTTTTTCTAATTGTAATAAATCTACAATCACAAAGAATGTTTTTGGTCACCCAGACAAATTTTATGCGGCTAACGTAATTAGTGTTGGACATTCAATCTTTGACAACAATACATTTAACGGAACATATGCGGCTATTTCAATAACTAATGAGCCAGCTCATACCAACACTTCATTTTATTATAACACTTTTAAGGACATAGGCGGCCTTTGGGTTGATTTTGGAGATTTTTTACCAAATAGCGATTATAATTGGAATACTTCAGTAGGTGGAAATCCACAAGGTAATAACTGGGATCTTTATTGTGACAAAGGAACTGATTCTGACGGCGATGGTTATGCAGATGCAGTAAGTTCGGGAGTAGATTGGCCATTCAATTCTACAACTACAACATTATTTAGACCAGGTGAATCAATAACGGATTATGGTCCAGTACAACAAGACTGTGTTACAGAAATTGATTTGGGCACTGGAGATGTAACTACAAGTGGTGCTTCATCTGCTGCTAGCACTTCTGGGGGATCAGCAGCTCCATCTACACCATCAGCTGGTGAAGCAGCTGCAGCTGCTATTTCTGCTCCTTCTTCTACTGGAGGATCTGCCTATGTCAAAGATAACTTGAAAACAGCAGTGGCTGGTCTAATAGAAAATCCAGATGGCAGTAAAACTGTGAAAGTATCTTTCACAAATACTGGTAATCAAGAGATGAAATTGGACCCGGACGTGGATCATAGTCCAAAAGATCAGTTTTTAGTAAAAGCTAGGTCTGTTCCTACGCCTGACGTCTTCTTGGCAAAATTGTCTAATGATGCTCCAGACACTGAACCATACACTGCAGCGTTAAAAGAAGAAAGTAAAAAGCAAGTTGTAATTCCACCAGGTGAGACCATTCAAACTGAATTTAATGTAAAATCTTTCCTATCGGCTAAACCAGCAAAAGTTGATTTAATAATCTCTTCATTTGGAGAAAAAGTAAAAGAAGAAGGGATTGAATTTGAAAAACGTTCTCCAATCGGTGCAAGTTTTGTTCAGGAAGAAAATGATTGGACAGTTTATACAGTGTTTTATCCAGAAGTTAAAACAGCTAAATCTAGTAAAGATAAAACTAACTCTAATACATTAACTGGCGCAGCTTCAGCTGACTTAAAGAATGGTGGCAACCAATATTATATCGAATTTAGTATTTTGACAAAAGAGAAATATCCTTTCTTTGACGGAGATCTTCCAGCAATAATGAGCAATTTCAAAGGCATCTGGGATAAAGTCAAGTTCAGAAAAACTTTGTATTCAGATTTATATGGGCCTTTTGACGTCCCACCTGAAGGCGGACATGTTCTAGCTCAAACTTTGGATGTAGACCAAACTAGATTAGCGGGCAGAGCAGCTGTTGTGCAAACTAAATTAACGCTAAATGGAAAAGTTGTTGCGGAAAATGAATTTGATGTGAAGAATGCTGGAAAAGCAGTTGCTGGTGAAGTTAAGGAATTGAAATTAGATGACTTTATTTGGGTTATTTTGTCTGTTTTAATATTCATAGTTTCGTTATTAACATTTTTTGGAATTAAACATATTTATGACGCAGGATGAATGTTTTTTATAAATAGTCTCTTAACATTTATTTATAATGATTTTCGTTACACAGCTTAGATTACCGTAAACTTTATATATAAACTGACCCACCTTTCATGTTAAATCAAGTTCAAATACGTGAGGGTGAATCATTATGGTAGACAAAGAAAAAATATATTCCAGGGAATTAATGGGTAAAACTATTGTTTCCAAGTCAGGTAAAAAGTTCGGTGAAGTAGGGGATCTAATATTCGAAGTGGGTTCTGGAGAATTGATTCACCTTCTTTTAAGAAGTCAAACCTCTTATACCGATAAGATGGAGTTAGAAAAGACTCCAGATGGAAATATCTTAATTCCATTTTCAGCAGTTATGGCTACAGGAGATTTTATAGTTGTTGCTGAAGAAGATATTATCTAGATTTTTTTATATCTTTTTATTTAAATTCTTCATCCAACTTCTTCACGTAATCTTTTACTCTTGACAGTACTGATTGCAGCAAGAAATCATGGATTTTTTCTTCAAAAATTTCAGAAACAGAGTTCCATTCAGATATTCTATATAGATTGGCATTAGTTTCAATTAAATGAAGATCTTTCAATCTTTTCAACTGTCTTCTAATATTGGAGCTAGCGATACCCAACATTGGCAATTGCGCTTTTTTACGAGATGCCATCACTAAATTCTTAATCTCTTCCGAATGTAACTCTTCTCTTCTTTGCTTTGCCAAAAGAAGTGCATGAAAGACATCAACGATTACGTCTCTTGAATCTCCTGGTTGTAATATACCAAGTGATAAACAAAATTTTCTAACTAAATCTCTGTTGTTAACTGCAGGTTTTTCGTAACGTCTTAATGTGATCTCCGCTAAGGGAGTATCTCTTGAAATTTTACCCATTTTTTCACCTCATATTTAATGTGATTTTTTTATCATTTATGTAAATACAAACATTTTGTTTCTTTTCCAGATTTCTTGACCTTTACAAAGAACATCCGTTCAAATTGAATAACTTGTCCTTCCTCAACTTTAGAAAAATCTTTCTCTACAAATCCTTTTATTTCTCGTCCATCTCCTTTTACTACGATAATCTCTTCCGCATTTTTTGGAACCCAATGTATAATTTTACCTTTATTTTCTGCACTTTTGTATTGTTCATAATCTTCAGAATGAAATTTTAATCTATTCTTTTCTACAACAAAATTACAGAAATCCATCAGTCTATGAATTCTACCGTCTGCTAACTGTTTAAAATCAACCATAGAAATGTAAACATCTTCTGATGCTGATAAAATTCTCTTACCTTTTTCTGGAAAATCTGGATGTAAATCAATTTCTACTTTTTTCTTTGGTGAACCTTGTATTTTCTCTAACTTAGGTTCTTCAACAAAAAAGTAACGGTGTGCTTCTGGTTCAACTACTTCTCTGTTAAATGAATCTACCATTTTCCAGAACTCTTGCATGCTTACTGTTTTATCATTTTGACTTAATCCAATTTTTTGTGCAAATTTCATGAAAGCAGCAGGAGTATAACCTCTACTACGTAAAGCCGGTAGAAATGGAAGACGAATGTCATCCCAGCCATGATATTCATTCTGCTCAATTTTTATTTTAGTTTGCGAAGAACTTAATTGAAATCCTTTAAAATTTATGAATCCCCAATGTTGATATAAAGGTGGTTTCCATCCTAAATATTTCATAATTATAGTTTCTTTCTTGGCATTATCCATTTGATCTTTTCCATTAAGAACGTGTGTTAATCCCAGTTCGTGGTCATCTATTGCTACTGAAAATACCATTAAAGGCCAAACCCGTTGCTCCTTTCCTGTTTTAGGGTGTATATGTTCATTTATTCTGAGTAACCCAAAATCTCTCATTGCCGGATTTTTATGTTGTATGTCAGTTTTTAATCTGAGAACAGCTTCACCTTCAGCATATTCATTAAACATTTTTGCATAACGAAGGTGCTGTTCCTTTTTTGATAAGCTTCTACATTGACAAGCTTCGCCTTTGTTTTTCAATTCTCTCCACGAATCGGCATTGCATGTACACACATAGGCTTTTTCTTTCCCAACTAACTTTTCAGCATAATCATAATAAATTCCTAATCTATTTGATTGGATTATTATCTGAGAAATGCCATCATTAGTAATCCACCGTAAATCTTCAGGAATAAGATCATAAGCTTTATCATAAATATTTTCAGGGTTTGTATCTTCAATTCGTAATATAAGTTTACCGTCATACATCTTGGCGTAAGTGTGATTTAACGCAGCTCCGTATGCATGACCAATATGTAGAGCACCAGATGGTGATGGAGCTATTCGTAATACAACTTTACCTTTTTTTGCATTAGGTAAAGGTTTTAGTGGCCCTTCTTCTTTTTCTTTTTTTATCTTCAACAATTCAGGAGCTAATTTTTCTAACTTTTTTTTAATTTCTTCTTTTGACAAATTAGAATTATCTTTTATCGTTTGTTCAATATCTTGTAAGACTTTAGGTACGTTTTTCTTTAAATCTTGATTATCTCTTAAAACCATGCCAAGAATTGCTTTAGGATTTGCTTGCCCAAAATCGTAAAGATTCTTAAGAACGTGTTTGGTAATTTCTTTCATCAATGACTGGAAAGAAAAAGTGATTATTAAATGTTTTGATTATTGTTGGCTAATTCAAAAATAATTGGACTAAAACCCTTTCTCAATTAATTTCTTCATTGTTCGAATGAAATCTTCTGCATCTGCATAATATTTCTCATACTGTTGTCCCGTAATTATTTTAACTTCACGGTGTGTTATCTTTTTATTTAATTGATAAAAATTTTGCATAATATCTACATATTTCTTGCTTAATAACTTTCTTTTAACGTAAATCTTATCTAACATATCAGATACATGTTCTGGTGTTGGAGGTAATTGATGTTGCCGCATCAAAGCTGCATGAGCTGAGTCAATAACTGACCAATATAAATCCAGCGTAGCTTGTAATACATGCCATCTGCTATTCAATAAAGTTTTTGGAGCTCTGCCAAAATATCTCCAAACTGATTCTTCACTTGGTCTTATTCTGCCTTGCTTCAAAAGTATTTGTAGTGGATAAAAGAAACCATCATCGTGGATAGCTATTCCATCTCTAAGAATATTGATTACAACGGGATCTCCTGATTTAACATGTTCCCAAAATGATGTGAAAGTCATAGATGTAACGTGTAATTTTAAAGAAATTTCCCTAATTAAATTATCTACAATAATCCTGTAAGCTTCAATCATTGGTTCTGTAATAATAAATGAAGCATCATCGGTAATTACCAGAACATCAATATCGCTTTTATCAGATGATTCTCTTCTTGTTGTGCTACCAAAAGCAACTACCGCTATTAAAAAATCTTGCAACTCTTTTTTTAATTTATCACTAAAATTCTGCACCAAACCCAAATCTTTGGATGGGTACCTATGCATATTTTCATTTTCCTTCCTTTGAATCTTGAATTCCATCATTACCTCTATTTTTGTTTATTGAGTTGCTTAACTTATTAAGATTTTTTAACTATTCTAGGGGAGTACTTGACGTTAACGTACTATTTTTTGCATTGAATAATAATCTTAGAAACGCACAAACTTTAAAAAAAGCATTTCTACAAGCTGTAATCATGTCTATCAAAGCTATAGATTTTAACGATTTTCAAAATCCATCATACCAGCAACGTTTTGTCTCTGGTTTAGGGAATTCTTTGAAAGAAACAGGTTTTGTTGTTGTTCAAAACCTTGGCATCAATAAAACAATTGATTCTCTACGTCGTCAATCTCGCTTATTTTTTGAAATCTTAACAGATGAAGAAAAATTTGCTTGCTATAACCCAACTACTAAAGGCGAAAGAGGTTATGTTCCTTTTGGAGAAGAAACCGCTATTGGTTATAAATCTCCAGACGTTAAAGAATTCTTTGGAGTAGGACGAGATGCTAAAGAATATCATCAGAACCTCTGGCCTGAAGAAAAGATATTGCCTGATTTTAAACAGACTATTTTAGATTCTTATTTTTTATTAGAAAGTAGGGCTCATGAAATAATCTCTGCAATAGGTTTACATTTGTCCATTGACCCAGATGATTTGATTAATGAAACAATTGAAGGGAATTCAGTACTACGTCTAAATTATTATCCGGGAAAACAAAAAGGTAATGCTAATCCTCATAAGGATAGTAATTATATTACTCTTTTACACAACCCAGGTCCTGGTCTACATGTTCTCATAAATAATTATTGGACTTCAGTAGATTCTGAAGGTGGAACAGTTATAAACATCGGAGAAAAACTAGAAAAACGAACTGGTCTTCCTGCCACTTGGCATTATGCCAAAGTAGAATCGCAGGGAGCAAGATTAAATGAACCTTTTTTTCTGCAACCTAGAAATGATGTTTTATTACAACCTTGTTTGACTTCAGAGGAGTTCATGAGAACCCACCTGAGTGAAAGATACACAGGACCAAAAATTTAACATCTTGTAAATTTACGTTAATTTTATAAACGCCATTTGCTTCTGCTTAAAATAAAATGAGGAGATTGCTAATAGTTTTGACTGTTCTTGCACTATTATTACCTCTAGCTTCAGCTATTTATTTACCTTCTCATCATGTTTCTGTAACATTAATTTCTCAAAGTCCGGATCCGGTTGAACCGGGTCAGGTGGTTAAATTAAAGTTTAAGATAGAAAATGAGGGAACACAAACTAATGAGGACGTTATAGTAAAAATCAATCCAAAATTTCCATTTTCAATTTATGGTGATGAAACAGAAAAAAATATTGGAAAGCTTCCTGCAAGTACAACTGGGGGAGATGCAATTAATTTTGAGTTTAGAGTAAAAGTTGATGAAAAAGCAGCTGAAGGAGATGCAGAAATAGAATTAGACGTTAAGATTGGTAACGGTGGAGTAAGTTACACAGATGATGAATTTTTGATAGATATTCAAACCCATGATGCTGTTTTGGACATAGCTTCAATAACAATGGAGCCGGAACAAGTACCTCCTGGACAAACAGCTGAAGTTAGTTTCCTTGTAAAAAATTTGGCAGATTCTTTGCTTAAGGATATTCGTTTTAAATTAAATTTTGCAGGAGATTTACCTCTTGCTCCGTATAAAAGTTCTTCTGAAAGAATTTTATCTCAGCTTGGTTCTGGTCAACAGAACACTCTTAATTTTAAGATAATTGCTTCACCTGACGCCACTACTGGATTATACAAAGTTCCCTTAAACATAACTTTTAACGACGAGAAAGGAAATGCCGTTTCAATGGATGATATTGTTGCTGTAAGTGTCGGAGGCAAACCAAAAGTTCATCCATTCATTAAAAAAAGTTCGGTTTTACAGTCCAATAAAGAGGGGACAATCACTTTAGGAATTGCAAATGCTGGAGCTACTGACGTGAAATTTGTGGAATTAACTTTGTTGCCTTCAGATCATTACAGATTAATCTCAACAAGCGACTATGTTTACATTGGCGACATTGATTCTGACGATACAGAAAGTGAAGAATTTTTAATTTTCATCAATAAGAAAGCAGATGGTAAAAGAATTGAAACATTACAATTTCCTGTACGACTTAAATATCTTGATGCTAACAACCGTGAATTTCAGCAACAATTTGATCTAAAATTAAACTTGTTTTCCTCTGGTGAATTGAAGAAATTCGGTGTGCTGGAAAGTAATCACATTTGGGCTTACATATTATTGCTGATTCTTATTGTGGGTGGTTATGTTTATTATAAGAAATATTACAAAAAAGATTAATTTATTATTAATCAATTTGGGTGGACTATGCTTAAAGATTATTTCCGGCTAGCTTTTCGTAATGCTAGACGCAGGAAATTACGTTCTTGGCTAACTATGTTGGGCATTTTTATTGGGATAGCTGCTGTTGTAGCACTCATATCTTTAAGTCAAGGTTTAAAGTCGGCTATTTCTGAACAGTTTGTTTCTTTAGGTTCTGATAAATTGATTGTGCAGGGAGCTGGTTCAGGATTTGGACCTCCTGGTACAGGGGTTGAAGTTCCTCTAACTGAAATAGATGAAAAAGTTATTGCAAAAGTTAAAGGGGTCGATATTGCTGTTGGAAGACTTGTTCGTTCAGTAAAAGTTGAATTTAATGATGAAGTTAATTACGGCTTTGCTGCTTCTATTCCAGATGAGCTTGAAAAAATAGCTTTGGTAGTTGAAGCTAATAATTATAAGATTGGTTCAGGAAGGTTACTAGAAGGAGGAGATAAATTTAAAATCATGGTTGGTAATGATTTTGCTAAAAATTTCTTTGATAAAAGTTTACAACTGCGTGATAAAGTAATAATCGAAGATAAAAAATTTGAAATAGTTGGCATATTAAAAAAATCAGGAAATCCTCAGCAAGATAGCACTTTAGTCATACCTCAAGCTGCATTACGTGAAATTTTAAACCTTGGCGATACTTTTGATATTATTCCTGTAAAAGCTGGAGCTGGAGATAGTTTAGTGCTTGTTGCAGAAAGGATAGAGAATAAGTTAAGAAAACATCGTGAATTAGATGAAGGTAAAGAAGATTTTTCAATAGAAACTCCTGAAAACATTTTAGCTACCCTTACTACAATTTTATTAATTGTGCAAGGTGTTTTGGTGGGTATAGCTGCAATTTCTTTAGTTGTTGGAGGAATTGGAATAATGAACACAATGTATACTTCTGTTACTGAAAGAACAAAAGAAATAGGTATCATGAAAGCTACGGGAGCCAGAGGCTCACAAATTTTATTATTATTTTTGTTTGAATCTGGAATGTTAGGAATGTTTGGAGGGATTATTGGAATAACTTTAGGTTTTACAATCAGCAAATCCATCGAACTAATAGCTTTTCAAATATTTGAATCATTTTTAATTAAAGCGGATTTCAGTTTAACTTTATTACTTGGAGCTTTGTTATTTGCTTTTTTTGTTGGCGCAGCTTCAGGAGTTTTTCCAGCGAGACAAGCAGCAAAATTAAAACCAGTAGATGCATTGAGGAAATAAACATGTACAAAGATTATTTTAAAATACCCCTGAAGGAAATAAGAAGAAGAAAACTTAGAAGCTGGTTAACGTTGATTGGTATAATAATAGGGATAGCTGCTGTTGTTTCTTTGATTACTTTAGGCCAGGGTTTGGAGAATGCGATAAGTAAGCAATTCCAAGCGCTAGGAGACGATAAAATATTCATAATGCCTAAAGGTGGTCTTTGGGGCATGGGTTCATCTGAGCAGTTGACAGAAGATGATTTAGATGTTATTTCTGGAACTTTAGGAGTTAAATTAGCAACTGGAATGGGTTATGCCTTTGCTCAGTTTGATTTTAATGATAAGGTTCATTACGGGTTCGTTTCAGGAATCTCAACTTCTCCTGAAGAGAGAGCATTAGTGGGAGAGGCGCAAACTTGGAAAGTTAGAGAGGGAAGGATGCTGGACAGGGGCGACAAATTTAAAATAGTTTTAGGACATGAACATACAAAAAGAGATTTATTTGATAAAAGAGTTGAATTGGGAGACAAGATTAAAATTCACGGTAAAGACTTTAAGGTTGTTGGATTTTTAGAAAAGATTGGTTCTCCTCCAGATGATGAATCTGGACTTATTCCAATTGATGCATATGCTGACGTGTTTGACGCTGAAAATGAATTAGGTTTTATTATTGCTCAATCTGGGTTAGGGGAAGATTCTTTGTTAATTGCTGAATCTATTAAAAAAGAATTAAGACAATTTCGTAATGTAGATGAAGGGAAAGAAGATTTTGAAATTCAAACCCCAGACCAATTTGCTGAAACTTTTTCAATAATACTTGACATCGTTAATATTGTTTTAGTGGGAATTGCTGCTATCTCCTTGCTTGTGGGGGGAATAGGAATAATGAACACAATGTATACTACAGTATTAGAAAGAACAAAAGAGATTGGTGTTATGAAAGCTTTAGGTGCTAAGAACTCTCATATCGTATATTTATTCTTAGTAGAATCTGGATTCTACGGTTTAGGGGGAGGTTTGATTGGCGTTTTGATCGGTGTTGGTTTGGCAAAACTGGTTGAAGCGATTTTTACTATTGCCGTGGGGCCTGCCTTTTTATTGATAGAAATAGATTACTTTCTAATTATTGGAACTCTACTATTTTCATTTATTGTTGGCTGTCTTTCTGGCATCTCCCCTGCAATAAGGGCATCAAAATTAAATCCTGTTGATAGTCTTAGATACGAATGATACAAAAGTGATAAAAATAGAACTAGGTTAATGCATAAAAACAAAACAAAAAAGACAAAATCAAAATGACAAAAGTTCAGAAAACATTAATCAACCTTAAAGGAGTTTGGAAAACTTATTTTATGGGGAAAGTAAGTCTTGACGTACTAAAAGGAATTAATCTAAAGATATTTGAAGGGGAATTTGTTTCTATTCTCGGTCCATCTGGTAGTGGAAAATCTACTTTGATGAATCTTGTTGGAATTTTAGACATTCCATCAAAAGGAACTGTTTTTTTGGAAAAGAAAGATATTTCTAAGTTAAATGAATCTGATCTTGCGCAAATTAGGGGTAAAAAAATAGGTTTTGTTTTCCAACAATTTAATTTAATTCCCACTTTAACTGCTTTAGAAAATGTAATTTTACCTGGTGTTTTTCAAAATACTCCCGAACAAGTAAGGATGGAAAAAGGAAAAAGTTTGTTGACTCGAGTAGGATTAGCTGACAGAATAGGCCATAAACCAACGGAATTATCTGGCGGACAGCAACAACGCGTGGCAATTGCAAGAGCATTGATAAACAATCCAGATATTATCTTAGCAGACGAGCCAACCGGTAATTTAGATTCAAAATCAGGTAAGGATGTAATGGACTTATTAGTTGAACTACATCATAAAGAGAATAAAACCATTATTTTAGTTACGCATGATGTACATTTAGTAAAATATAGTTCACGGACTATTGAATTAAAAGACGGTGAGATAATTAAGATAACAAACCATCGTTGATACTGCCTTCAGAATAGAGCATTGAGAATATCTTCTTTACTTTCTAAAACTTTATAAACGTCATTTAGCCAGAATTAACCAATTAGAGATAGTTTTAGTGAGGGTGATCAAATGGAGCAAAAACAATTAGATGAGATTGATGAATCATATTTTGGAGATGAATTTATAGATGAACCGGAAGTTAAGGTTGAAAAAGTGAAAAAACCAAAAAAGAAAGCTGAAAAGGCTAAATCTGGAAAAGAAGTTGCTAAAGAAGCTTCTAAAGAAGATAGCAAAAATGTAGAAGAGCAAGCTAAACCAAAAGATGCTGTAAAAGTTGATGATGTTAAAGATGAGAAAGTTGAGGTACCAAAAACTACTTTTTCTGAAGAGATTTCACAACCTAAAACAGAACCAATTAATCCTTGGGCTAATGAAGAAGAATCGGGAGCTTTTCAAGAGGCTTCCACATGGAAAGCAATTACAGGCATTTTAGTTATATTGTTAATTTTCTCAATATTTACGCAAGGCTTTTCATTTGCTGAGGGAACTCCAACAGGAGCGGCTACGGACGTATCTTTACAAGATGCGGAGGCAAAAGCAGTTAATTTTGTTAACACAAACTTATTACAGGCTCCGTTTACAGCTAAAGTAACAAGTTCAGATGATGTTGGAAGTTTATATTTGGTTACTCTTGACGTTGCAGGGCAGTCAGTCGATTCTTATTTAACAAAAGATGGTAAATTATTCTTCCCACAAGGCTTTGATGTTAATGTTCCTTTGACTGACGATTCACCAGCAGATTTAAAATCAGATAAAGCAATGGAAATTGAAGTTAAAGATGACTTAATTGAATTGGATGCTGAAGATGATAAGAAAAAAGATTCAACTTCTGATTCATCTGCAACTACTGACAAAAGCGCGGATACAACCAAAGATAAGGCTGATACTGGTTCAGATCCTGTAGTCAAGCAACCAGAAACAACTCCTGTTGTCACACCGCCTGCTGAAGTAACACCTCCTCCCACACCAAGTAAAACAGTTCCAGTAGCAATTGAAGGTAAGAAATGGTTCTTCTCTCCAGATAATGTTAAAGTGAGTAAAGGAGACACGATCAAATTTTCTGTTTCAGCTGTAGGCTTGGATTTTACTTTTGCCATCCCTGATTTGGGTGTTAAAGAAGAGATTTCAGGTAAAAAAACATTTGAAGTTGTTGCAAGCAAAACTGGGAAGTTTGATTTTAGTTGTAGTTCCTGTGAAGATTGGCGGGGAATGCAGGGCACTTTAGTTGTTGAATAAACTGAATAAAACCGAAAGCTTTTTTTATTCTTCTTCTTTTTTCTTTCATTATGATTTCAAAACGTAAAAAAAAGAGGGAAAAATTAACTCAAATTGGTTTGTTAGTTTTTATGATACTAGTAGCGTTAGGTTTCATGGTGCCTGGTTTCATTGATCCAGTATCCGAAGAATCTGGAACAGCAGTTGAACCTCGATTATGTAAATCCGATACGGATTGTTACTTAAATTGTGAAGGTACACCAATAGCATCTCTCTGTTCGCGAAATTTGTGTTTAGTTAATTCTTGCAGTGAATATAACTTATTTGAATATGATAAAGATCCACTTAGTTTTACTTTAACAATAACGTTGGATGGTAACAAATCTATGCTTTCTGATAAAATCAACCCGCAAGATTTTTTTGTTAAAACTTCTGGAGATAAAGTTCAAGTATTTACATCTGGAATGCATTTAGGGAATATCTTAGATAAAATGGGGATTCAGCTAACAGATTCTTGCTTATATTTAGATGGTTCTCAGTATTGCAGAAATAATGAAAAAGACTTGTTAATAACAGTTAATAAAGAAGATTCATTTAGTCAAGTAGTTCCTGAAGAAGGGAACAAGATATCTATTATTTACGAGTGACCTAAAACACTTTTTGCTTGAATTTGATTAATTTTTTTTTGTTTTTGTTTGATGCACAATTTTTAAAAAACATTAATTTGTCCTAGAATCATGTCATTTTTAGAAATACAGGATTTCCTTTCTCAACTTAAGCCATTGCTTAATGTTAGTGAGGAGGAGTTAGCAGTTCTACGAAAACCACAGAATGTTCTAAAAGCAAACTTAAATGTAGCAGGTAATTCTTATCCTGCTTATAGAGTACAGTTCAATAATGCTAGAGGCCCTTTCAAAGGAGGCATCCGTTTTCATCCAGAAGTATCTGAAGATGAAGTTACTTCACTTTCTTTTTGGATGAGTTTGAAAACAGCTTTAGTTGATATTCCACTTGGTGGCGGAAAGGGCGGAATTACAGTTAATCCAAAATCTCTGTCTGTTGATGAACTGGAACAACTTGCAAGAGAATATGTGCGTGCTTTCTGGCAGAATTTAGGTTCAGATAAGGACATTCCAGCTCCTGATGTTTACACAACTCCTCAAATAATGATTTGGATGTTAGATGAATATGAAAAACTTGCAGGAAAAAAAGATCCAGGGATGATTACTGGTAAACCTTTAGATGCAGGCGGTTCACAGTTACGTGATATTGCTACTGCTCTCGGGGGAGTTTTTGTTTTGGAAGAAGTTATTTCTCATAATAATTTTTTAGGCAGAAGTGTTGCTATACAAGGCTATGGTAATGCTGGTTATAATGTAGCTCATCTTTTGCATAAGCGCGGATTTAAGATAATTGCAATTTCAGACTCTAAAGGTGCTATTTATAATGCTGAAGGATTTGATTTAGAAAAGATTGATGCAGCTAAGAGAGAGACAGGTTCTGTTATTGGAACTGAAAATTGTGAAAAAATTTCTGATATCTTATCAGTTGATGCAGACATTTTAATTCCAGCAGCCCTAGGTGGATCAATAACTGTAGATAACGCTACTTCAATTAAAGCTAAAATAATTTTAGAGTTGGCTAATGGCCCAGTAACTAAAGATGCTGATGAAATATTGTTTGGCAATAAAATCATGGTGCTCCCTGACATTCTTGCTAACGCAGGTGGAGTTACTGTTAGTTATTTTGAATGGTTACAAAACAATAAAGATGAAAAATGGTCCGCAGAAGTAGTTAAACAGAAATTGAAGGATATCATGACTAAAGCAACAAAATCTTTGCTTGAGGAGAACAACTCATTTTCTGGCGAATCTTCCGTAAATTTAAGAACTACTGCATACATTATTGCTATCAAACGCATCTTACAGGCTGAAAAGGAAAGATTAACTTAAAAAAACTAGTCCAGTGGGAATAGAAGTTGTCTTGTAATCAGGTAAATACAAAATAGTCCGATTAATAGCGCTCCTTCTTTTTTAGAAATATCTTTATGCTTAGCCAAGAAAATATAAATTAAAATTGCTGTTCCTATCTTGAAAGGCAGATCAAATTTTACTAAAACACCTGGTATTGTGTAACTTGAGATGGCTGCACCTAATCCTAAACCTAATAAAGGGTTAGTAATGTTACTGCCAATTAATACTCCTGTTGATATTCCAGTCCTCTTTTTTAATAGAGCGATTAAAGCAGTAGTTAGTTCTGGCAGGGCAGATGCAACTCCCAGCAATAAAACTCCAAAAAATGAAGCACTTATTGGTAATAAACCAACTAAAACAGTGGAAGATTCAAGAACTTTATCTGCTGTAAGACCCATTATAATAAACATGATTAAAATGATAAAACATAGTATTGTCACTTCTTTTCCCGTCAAAAGTTTTCTTTTAACATTTTCATTATCTTGCGTTTTATACAGGAATACAAGGTATGCTATGTAAGCTGAGAATAAAATACCCCCCTCAATTTTTGAAAGTGTCCCGTTCATTGAAAATAATAACATTAAAACCGCACCTATTATCAGGGCTCCCATTTCTTTATTGAGGTCTTTTTTTACAACAATTACCGTTCCTAATATCCCTACGATTGCAAGAATAAAACTTTGCTGGAAAATATCTGAACCAACATTTTGTCCAAGAACCAGAGCAGACATGGTTTTCATCATTTCAGGTTTTTCTAAAATATTTAAACTTCCAACCACTGCTGATACGATTTCTGGGATACTAGTTCCTATTGATAGAATAGTTAAACCAACAAAAGTCCCAGAAAAACCAAAATGTTCTGCTAGTTTAACTGTACTTTTTACAATCAAATCTGCCAAAGCTAGAATCAGAAGCACACCAGCTACAACAATAAACATCTCTATCATAAATAGATTATTCTGTTTAGTTTGATAAATGTTACTATTATTTGTAAAAAAAGTTGTGACTGTAATATGAATTTTAATTAATGTTTAATATTCCAAGAAGTTCATCTAATTTTCTGATTTCATACGTCGGTTTAGGCGTATCAGGTAATCTCTCTTGACCTCTTCTGTTAATCCAAACTACAATAAATCCTGCATTTGTGGCTCCTTTCACATCCATTTGTGAACTGGCAACATGGATTATGTTTTTTGGAGGAAAACCTATATCTTTAATTGCAAAATCGTACATTTTTTTATGTGGTTTATTCACTTCTGTTTCATCAGAGATGTTGACAAAATTAAATTTTATTGGTAGTTTTTCTTCTAAAGAATTAAAAAAATCTCTTGCACTGTTAGAACAAATTGCTAAAATGTATTTTTCTTTTAGTTTCTTTAATGTTTCTGGGACTTCATCAAATGGAGGCATATCTTTCCATTTTTCGAAAAGCAACAAATGATAATTTTTATTTTCAATGTTGTTATTTTTGCAAAGAAAATTTAGTGCTGACTCAATATAATTTTTGTATGGAGTAAATTCTTGTGCTTCCACAAATTGTCGTTGAGATTTTCTCCATTCAATGGCAAATTCTTTTGGATCAGCATAAAGATTATTGTCTTCAATTATTTTTTTTGTTACAGAAACCCATACAGGAACCCAATCTACAATTGTCCCATAAAAATCAAAGTTGATGGCTTTTACATCCATTTAATCAATAGCTATTGAGTTAACATATAAATATATCTCTCTTTTTTAACCACTGGTTTGAAATGTCTAATTTATGTATCTCAACAACAAAAAATGGTAAGAAATAAAAACTAGTCCTCTTTTCACATTATATGAAACTAATAATGATAATTGCCCAACAGGGCTTTAGGGATGAAGAATATCAAATACCAAAGAAGATTTTTGAAGAGAATGGTTTCGAAGTTGTAACTGCTTCAAAAAATCCTGGTGAATGTATCGGAAAATTAGGGGCAAAGGCAACAGCAGATATTTCTTTAGAAGATATTAACATGGGAGAGTATGAAGCAGTTGTTTTTGTTGGAGGTCCAGGTGCCAAAGGTTTTCAACATGATGTACAAGCACACATGACTGCACAAGAAGCTGTAAATTATGGTAAAGTTTTAGCAGCAATTTGCATTGCCCCAACAATTCTTGGTTATGCTGGATTGTTAGAAGGAAAGAAAGTAACTTCTTGGAACAAAGATGGTCAAATAAAACCAATATTAGAAAGTCAAGGAGCAGAATTTACTGGTGCTGAAGTAGAAATAGATGGAAATCTTATTACTGCAAGTGGACCTGAAACTGCTGAAAAATTTGCTAAAACGATTGTTGCTAAACTTAAAGGTGATTAAGCAGTGGAATATACCTCTTTTGAAAAAAAAAATGTATTGAAACCTTTGGTGGGTAAGATTTCTAAGTTAAAAAGTCGTAAGACAATTATTATTGGCTTACAAGGTGGCCAAGGTACTGGAAAGACAACGTTGGGGAAGTATTTAAAGAACGCATTGGAACAGAAAGGGTTTCATGTTGAACGTTTCTCCATTGATGATTTTTATAAGACTTTTGAACAAAGAAAGAAACTGAAAAAAAAACATCCAGGCAATTCATTCTACGAAATATCTAGAGGATTACCTGGTACGCACCGAGAAAGGCTTTTACAGAATACATTGCAGAAAATAAAACGTGGACAGAAATTCACACTGCCAATCTTTGATAAATCGTTAAAAAATGCAGCAGGTGATGTTACATCAAAAACAATTAAAGTTAATAAATCTCCAGATTTTGTGTTGTTTGAAGGTTGGTTTGTAGGTTTGCCTTTGGTTAGTACGAAAGAATTGGTTGAAATCTGTAAGAAGCATAAAATTGATTTACTAAAACTAGATCCTAAACTGAAATATCATAAGCCAGTCTTCAAATATCTAATAAGTTATCTAAGAACTTGGAAATTCATTGATTATTTAATTATGCTACAGCCTGATTCTTCACATTTACATTTTCATTGGAGGTTACAGCAAGAGAAGGAACTAAAGAAAAGAACTGGGAGTGGGATGAGTAAAGAGCAGATTGATAAATTTGTTTCTCCTTACCTGCCTTTCACTTATGTGTGTTATGAGAGACTTAAACCTAATTTGAAGATATTAGTTAATAAAAAACATAAATTCTATCGATTGAAATCTGGTTAGATTATAGCAATAAAAAGAAAATAGTTTTAAATGCTTAGACCTTTCTATTGAAAAAGAAACCAAATAAGTAGATAAAAAGGAGAAAAATGTTGAAATATGATGTTTTATGTATCGGTTCTGCTACTGTAGATCACTTTTTACATTTAGAGCAACCAATTTCATCAATAAGAGCAGGAGATAAGATTTTAGTCAAAGGCTTAGAATCTCATTCTGGTGGTGGAGCAAGCAATGCTGCTGCTGGATTATCTAAGCTTGGTTTAAAAGTACGTACTTTAGTAAAGTTAGGGATGGACCATGAAGCTGATTATGTTTTGAAAGATTTGAAAAACCGTGGAATAAAAAATATAACTTTGCATAAGAGTAAAAAATCAACAAACTCTTCTACTATCATTACTGAAAAAAAAGATAGAATTATTTTTGCCCATAAAGGTTCTTCTTTAGATTTAAACAAATCTGACTATAAGAAGTCTCAGTTAAATGCTAAATGGTTTTATCTTGCAAGTCTTACGGGAAAATCTTTTTCAGTGGCTAAGGATTTAGCTCAGTGTGATAAGCCAATTTTGTTTAATCCATCACTATATTTAGCAAAAAGAGGAAAAAAGTATTTGAGTGCAGTTTTGCGTTGCACCAATGTAATTATCTTAAACAAAGAAGAAGCCGAAGTGCTATTAGGAAAAAAGCAAGGAATTCATTCGATGCTTCATGGTTTACACAAACTTGGTCCAAAGATGGTAATTATTACTAATGGCCCTAAAAGATTATATGGTTTACATGATAAAATATATTCGTTAATGCCGCTTCCAGTAAAAAAAATAAATACAGCTGGTGCTGGTGATGCTTTTAATTCTGGTTTTCTGGCTGGTTTGATTAAAGGCTTGCCTTTTTCAGAAGCTATGAAAGTAGGTCAAGTAAATTCCTCTTCAGTTATTCAACATATGGGGACTAAACATAAATTATTAACTTGGAGTGAAGCATTGAAAGCAGCTAAAAAAATAAAAGTAAAGGTGTTATAGTGGAGTTAAGTAAAATATTACGTTGGTCTCCTCGGATAATTGCCTTAACTGTATTATTAGTTTGGTCAGTTGGTATTGTTTTTCTATATGCTGCCACTCCCACTTTTATTATCGGAGCACAAGTTTGGATAGTATTGGCTTTAACTACTGGAATTTCTTGGAAGAATGAATTATTTGGTGGAATTATTTGGATATTCTGGGGAGTTATTTTATTTTTAGTTGCGTTAGGCAATAAGTTTACATTTGCTAGCACAATTCCACTTTTTTTAATTGGCAGTTTACATGTTTATTATCATTTCTATGATGAGAAATTAGATTTGAAAAGTAAGGAGATTTGACTTCACTTCCAATTAAACTTACCCCAACTCAAAATTTCTTTCAACTTCTTCCTTTGATTTGGTTTCTCTGTTTTAGCAATCTCTGGTGGTAAGACTGATGGAGAAGCTAATTTACCAATCGCACACATCGCTTCAATTGAATATACTTTAGGTATCTTCATAACTTTTCTTGCTTTATTGTAATCAAATCCTGACATGCCATGAACAACTAATCCTCTTCTAGCTCCTTCCAATGCTAAAGATACCCAAGCAGCACCAGTATCAAAAGAATGCGTTGGATTTGGTTTGTTTTTATATTCAGATTTATTTCTGGATAGAATAATTACTAATGCTGATGCATTTTTACACCATTGTTTGTTGAAATCAACCAGAAATGTCATGAATTTATCTCTATCACTTTTTTTATGTGCAACAAGAAACCTCCATGGTTGCACATTAAAAGCAGAAGGGGCCCATCTAGCAGCTTCAAACAGAGGTAATAATTCTTTCTTAGTAAGTTGGCCCTTCATCGCTCTCGGCGACCATCGAGTGTAGAATAATGGTGAACAGTCTGCTCCTGGTTTTCTATTTTTTTTAGCTTTTGATTGTATCGACATAACATCCACCCCCTTTAACCACACTAACAAAATTAGTAAAGTATAAAAACTTTCTTTTATTTTAGGTGTTAGGTGATATCATGACATTTGGAGCAATTGAGGTATTAGCATTCTTGTTAGTATTATTTGGAGGAGTTAAATTAATTCTTTTGGCGATTAAACCAGATTTTTTATTCAATTTGTCAAGTAAATTGTTTAAAAAAACAAAACTGTTTCAAGTTCTAACTTTAATTGGAACAGCAGTTATCTTATACTTTCTATTGGATGCCGGTTTATCAATAGTTCAAATTCTTGCAGTAACCTTCTTTGCAGCAGCACTTTATGGAATGGCTTTAGCACCATATGCTGAAAAGATGACAAAAGCAATCAAATCTAAAACTGTTCTGAAAGATAATTTATTGGTTGTTCTAGTTTGGGTTGTGCTGTTAGTTTGGGGAATTATTGGATTATTTTTCTAGGAAGTTTTCTTTTTTTTTCTTTAATTTTATAAACCCCAAGTTCTTTCTATATAAAAAAAGAGGCTAACATGTTTACTTCAACTAAATCAATTCTCAGAAAAGCACGTAAAGGTAATTACGCGGTTCCACATTTTAATATTAACAACATGGAAATACTTCAGGGCGTTGTTCAAGCTGCAGTTAACCTAAATTCTCCTATTATTCTTGCAACCTCTGAAGGAGCAATCAAATATGCAGGAATGAATTTTTTGTTTGATTTAGCAAAAACTGCTTCTAATTTAACGAAAATTCCAATGGCCTTTCATCTTGACCATGGAAGAGATTTAAACACCATCAAACAAGCGATTAAAATGGGCTATTCTTCAGTGATGTTTGATGGTTCTCATTTACCGTTTGAAGAAAATATTAAAGTTACAAAAAAAGTTGTGGGATGGGCTCATAAAAAAGGCGTAAGTGTAGAAGCTGAACTTGGAACTATTGGTGGCAGCGAAGATTTGATTTCAGCAAAAAAAATAATTTATACAGATCCTGGAAAAGCAAAAGAATTCATCCAAAAAACTGGGTGTGACTTCTTAGCTGTTGCAATAGGCACATCACATGGTGCGTATAAGTTTAAGGGTAAAGCAGATTTACGGCACGACATTTTGAAAACAATAAAAAAAACTACCAAAGTTCCGTTAGTTCTTCATGGAGCTTCCGGAGTTCCAGTTAGAATAGTTAGACAAGCAGAAAAATATGGAGCTAAATTATCTGGAGTTTATGGTGTTCCAAATTCACAAATTAAACTTGCAATTAGAAACGGAATTAATAAAATCAATACAGATACTGATTTAAGACTAGCATTTGATGCAGCTGTTAGAAAATTCCTTAAACAGAAACCAAAAGATTTTGATCCTAGACATATTTTAGGACCAGCAAGAGATAAAATAAAAGAAGTTGCTGAAGAGAGGATAAAACTATTTGGCAGCAGGAATAAAGCTTAGGTGGTAGTTGTGAAAAAGAAAATTCCTACTCAGAATGTTAAATTATACGCTTTCTCAGTTTTTATTACTTTATTGGTTACTCGTATATTCTTACATCTTTCACCTAATACTAATTTAAATTTAGGCTCAATAAATATTCACCATCTCTATATTGGATGTATTTTATTAATTATTTCTTTTATTTTATTTGTAAACCAGATTGGACATAAATATAATTATATTATGGCTGGAGTTGGTACTGCTTTGATTTTAGACGAATTAGTTTATTTGATAGCTACAGATGGTTCTGATTTATCCTATTTGAGTGCCACTTCAGTGATAGGAATGTTTATAACTGTTATAATTTTCTTTATCCTAATGGTTGGTGTATATTATGGAAAATCTTACGCAAAATCTTTCAGAAAAAATTAAATTGCATGGCAAAGCCATATTTATTCTAATTTTATTACAATTGCTTATTGATATGTTATACGTTTGGTTATATCCAACTGTAAATCCCACCCGGGCTAGTTTAATCGGAGCGACTGCTTTTATTGTCCTTTTAATTCCCTGGCTTGAAAAGCAAGTTGGCCTAGGAAAATTGGCTTTTCTACCAATTTTTGTCAACGCTTTATTGGGCGCATTATCTGTTCAAGCCGGTTGGGTTGCAAGTAAATCGGCAGCATCTGGTGTATTACATATTGGTATTTTGATAATTACTTATTTTGTGCTTGTTAAAGTTAGGAAATAATTAATATTCTGTTTTGTTACTATAAAATAAATATAAATCATTAAATACCTCTTAGTTCTTCTTATCCTATGAAAATATTTATTGGAGCAGATCATGCAGGATTTGAGTTAAAAGAAAAAATAAAGATATGGCTAAACAAACAAAACATCAAATTTGAAGATGTTGGAAATTTGGTCTATGATAAGAATGACGATTATCCAGATTATGCATTTCCTTTAGCTGAGAAAGTTGCAAAAGAAAAAACTAAAGGAATTTTGTTATGTGGTTCAGCAGAAGGCGTTTGTATCGCAGCAAATAAAGTTAAAGGAATACGCGCAGTTAATCCTTCAACAGTAAAATTAACGAAATTAAGTAGAGAACATAATGATGCAAATGTTCTTTGTTTATCTGGCTGGTTTTCTGATATTGCGGTTGCAAAAAAAATGATTCTTACATTTCTCAACACTTCCCTCTCTAAAGAAGTTAGACACCAAAGAAGAGTTAAAAAAATAAAGAAATATGAAAGATGAAATGGATTTTACTTTTCTTACCATTATTTATTTTAGGTTGTTCTGCAGAAATTGAAGAAAGTTTCCTTTCAAAAAGAATAATTGGGCAAGAGAACTCAATTGACTGGAATAATTGTTTTGAACAGAAAGATTCGGTAGTTGGAATTGCACGCCAGGGAATTATTACTAAATCGTATAGATTAAGCGATGGTTGTCAAAATAGGTGGATTCCAGAAAGTAATGAGATTGTTGTTTTTAGATGTCAAGGAGACAAACCTTTAGCAAGTACTTTAAATTGTGTGACTGGTTGTTCAAAAGGTGAATGTAAACCACCTTCCTGTAAAGATGATGATGGAGGAAAGGAATATTATTTACAGGGTAACACTTCAGGAAGGGATATTGATGGTAATGACGGGGAGTTTAGAGATGCCTGTATTAATCATGAAAAATTAATTGAATATTATTGTGATCTCAACCAGCTAAAAGCAACTCCGCACACTTGCCCTAAAGGTTGTGAAAATGGTGTTTGTTCGGAATTAGATAAACTCCAAATTAAAATAACCAGAGACCTTCCTAAATCTAAAGGCCCTTCTTTTTCTGAATCATTCAATCTTGAAATTATTCCAGAAATAGCTGCAACAAACAGTATTGTTAGGTTTGTTTTTTCAGCTACGGGATTTAATTTCACCAGACCTAGAATTGAGGTTGGTGAGAAAGGATATAAACTATATGATGATGGTTTTCATGGTGATTCATTTGCAAATGACGGAGTTTTTGGTGTTGAAGTAAAGAATTTACCTTTAGGGGATTATGACGCGACTATTACTTATTTTCAGGAAGGGAGAAAAGTTAATCGAATAGACAAAATAAAGCGCGGTTCTGTTATTAAGAATGCTGGTGCTCAATGTGAGAATGTAGTTCAGAATCGTGGAAAAATAAATTTAGTGCTAGCGGGTGTAGGATACGGTGATTCTAAACCTATTATTGAAAAAATGATCTCAGAAATATTTAATCATGAACCTTTTTCTTCCTATGGGGGGGAGTTTAATGTTTGGATGGCTACAAATGGTCCTTCATCTTATACAAATATTAAGCAAGGTTACAAAATTGTAACTGCCTGTCAACTTGACAACCAATTTAATTTAATTTTGAACAATGGAAGCTTATCTTATGGTTCAGAGTTTGGACATGGAGCTTATAGGTATGGTAATGCTTATCACAATCCTCCATTTTATGATGGTACCAGTGTAGCTCTTCATGAATTAATGCATGTTTTTGGTTTAGTGGATGAATATAGTGGTGAAGAAATTGGTATTAGCCCCTCTTTATCGCAATGTTACTTTTCATCTCATGTTGATTGTTCAAATGGTTGTAAAGAAACGGATTTTTCTTACAGTGATTGTATTATTAATGCACCTTGGAAAGAAATGATTGGAAATGGTTGTGGAGAATCAGGAGCTATAGATTGCACCCCTGATGATGATAATTATTCAATTGAAGTTGGCTGTTTCTTAGGTTGTGGTAGCAAAAATAATTTGTATAGATCTACTTTTGACAGTGGACTAAGAACTATAACTACTCCGTTCAAAATTGGCCCTGTAAACGAAAAGATTATATGTGAAAGACTTACTCGTTTATCTGGAAAGAAATTGGGCGTCTGTAAAAAATACGAATAAATGCAAAAAATGAAACAAAGAATATATCCTTCGGTAATGGCGCAAAGCCAGGAAGAAATGACTGCACTTTTTAATAAACTTGAGGGTGTTGCTCACGAACTTCATTTAGATGTAGCAGATGGAAAAGCTGTTCCTGGAAAAGCCTTAAATTTTCCTCTTGAACTTAATGATAAGTTTACATACAATGCTCACTTAATGATTCAGCATCCAGAAAAGTGGATCAGAAAATATGGGGACAAGATGGAAGTTTGCATCCCTCAGGTTGAAGAAATTTTAGACATCCCAAAATATATTTCATGGATGAAGCAACAGGATTACAAGGTGGGATTTGCATTGAAACCAGAAACAAATTATTCTTTAATAAAACCGTTTATTGATGACATCGATGTTGTGTTAATTTTAACTGTTCACCCTGGTTTTTATGGGGCAAGATATCTTAAAGGTCCATTGGGAAAAATTCAACAGATCAAAAGAGATAAACCAAGCATTGACGTGATCGTAGATGGTGGAATGAATCCTACTACAATTAAACAAGCAAAAAAGTTTGGGGCAGATTATTTTGTTTCAGGATCATATATCTCTAAATCTGATAACCCAAAGAAAGCCTACACTGAATTAACAAATCTAGCGAAATAATCTTCTGAAAATTCCTGTTTGAGTAATTTTACCTGCACTTTGCAAAACTTTTTCTTCACGTAATAACCAGCTTACTCTACCTAAACCCATATACAGAATGGATGAGAGTGAAACTATAGTTACAGAAAGAATTACTAAATCTAGCCAGTGATGTCTTGTAAAATCCAAAAAATTCTTGCTTTTGAAAAATGTCCTTCCTAAATCTACAAATAAAACTCCTACAAAAATAACGTCAAAATATATTAGTAAAGTATTAGCTTTCTCAAATGGATTAATTAAATGAACAACAAATAGTGTTAGTCCTCCGACGATTGTTAGCGCAAGAAGAACATCAATTACTTTATCAATAACATGCAATTCTCTGTACTTTTTCAATTTGCTACTGACTTTCCTATTTCTTTCTTCACTCTGTTTTTTCTTTTTCATTTTATTTATTGCTTCCCTTATTTTTTTCTTACTTATAATTTTTTAATTATCTTATTTTTTTAATTTTCTTGCTTATAATATTGATGGAGAGACGAATACTTCAATCAAACCGGCAAATACCAGCACAATTACAGCAAATAATACTAAATTTATCGAATCTGTAAATGCTCTCTTAAATGATACATCTCCAAATTTTTCATTAACTATTGCAACAGATAAAATCCCTCCCGCAAGTCCTCCTACAAAATATGCTAATATCTCTGGAATTCCATGTAAGAAATATCCCATTAAATTTGTTGAAACAGCTTGAAACGACGTACTGCTTGCATCAATAGCTCTCTCAATACCTATGCCAATTGCACTTCCCATGACTGAAGCGTTCCAAGCTAAAATAAAGATGGCTCCAGAACCATATATCAATGAAAATATTAAACAAAGCACCAACACTTTTAGATTATTCAACAATACAGCACCAAACAATGAAAAAACATTCCAAAAACTTCCAGTAACACTATTCTGTACTTCTTGGATTGCATCCACTTGTGCAGCGAACATGTGGGATGCACTTTCTTCTGGTAAAATTAAAAAAATACTTAGGAATACAGTCACAAAACCTAGAAAGAGAAACGTAAACATACTCAGGATCTTCATATGTGAAGAAACCATACTTTCTCCATTGCTTTCCCTTTCCTTTGCTTCTTCTTCAACCAATGCACTTCTAACAAAAGGAATTGCTGCAATTGTAGTAAATGTCACCATTACAACACTTACATAACTATCAAACACCCAGAAAGCTAGCAATGCACTTACTAATGAATACATTCCCCCGATAAAAAACATTTCCCAAGGTTTTCCAGAAACTTTACTAGGGTTTACTAAAACTTCTAACACCATAGGCTTAGGAAGAGACTACAGTTTTTATAATTATTGTTGACACGGGTTGGTTATAACCTATTAGAATATTTACAATTCTGGAGCTTTTACTGATTTTTAATCTCCACAACCCACAAGACAACCACAAGTAGAACTTAAAAAACAATAAATCCTACAATTCATATGAATATCAAATCAATGTGTGTAAAGGAAAGGCCTAGAGAAAGGCTTAGTAAAGTGGGTTCTGCTTCTTTATCTACGGCTGAATTGTTAGCAATAATACTTAAATTTGGTACTAAAGAAAAAAGTGTCTTAGAAATTGCTCATAATTTACTTGCCTCAAATTTACATCAATTATCGCGACTTTCTTTACAAGAATTAAAAAATCTTCATGGTATCGGACAGGCCAAAGCCTGTCAAATCATTGCCCTTTTTGAAATTGCTCAGAGGTTTACTAAAGAATCAAATGATAACAAAGTAATCCGGGATGCAAAAGATATCGCTGACATTTATATTCCAAAAATGAGAAATTTGCAGAAAGAACAATTCATTGGAATTTTCTTAGATACAAAAAATAAGATTATTAGCGACTCTATTATTTCAATTGGAACGATAAATTCTTCAGTTGTCCATCCTAGAGAAGTTTTTCATAGTGCTGTAAAAGCAATGGCAAATTCAATCATCGTGTTACATAACCATCCCTCTGGAGATCCCTCTCCCTCAAAAGAAGATATATCTGTTACTAAAATCTTGAAAATATCTGGAGAAACGATGGGGATTCCTCTTTTGGACCATATTATTATTGGAAATGATAACTGGTGGAGTTGGAATGAAGATTGCGTGGCTCAAATATAAATAAATAATCTAACTTAATTTGACTAATTCAGGAAAGGTTTTTAAACGTCCTTCTTAAACAGACATTATGCCAAGGAAAAAGAAACAACCTGAGATAAAAGAAGATGAAGCTAAATCAGATCAAAAGACAAAAAAGAAACAAGTTTTATCTAGATTTATTGGAGAGAGAGTTTTAACTGAGAACAGTGATGATGCCAGAGAATTTTATAATCAAAGTAGATTTGGGGTATTGAATAATGACGGTAAAGTAGAATTATCTCTGTTAGAAGCTTTATATTTAATGGAGAAAAAAAGGTTAATTATCAAAACTGAAGCAGGGAGAGTTATAAAATTCGAATCTTATGTGAAGAAAGCAAGAAAAGTTGAACCTAATTTTTGGGTAAGATATATTGTCTTTAGAGATGTTCGAAACAGGGGCTATATTATTAAGACTGCATTAAAGTTCGGAGCGGATTTTAGAGTTTATGATAGGGGAGTTAAACCTGGTGAAGATCACGCTAAATGGATAGTTTTTCCGGTACATGAAGCTTCTGTATATACTTGGCATGAATTTTCCGCCAAAAATAGAGTTGCCCATTCTACTAAGAAAAAGTTACTGCTAGGTGTTGTAGATGATGAGGGAGACGTAACTTATTACGAAGTTAGATGGATGCGCCCTTAGTTTATCTATCAATTATCTGTCCATGAATTATTTATCAATTCTATATGTTCAACTATCTATTTAATTTGATTGTTTTCACTTTAATTTAATTATATATAAATTTCCTGTACTCTGTAGCCCAGAAAACTATTTAAAATGAGCATCCTACAAAAAAGACGATGCAACAACAAGATAAAGTGCTGGATTTTTTACGTACTTCTGGACCAACATTACCCTCAAAAGTAGCTAAGAATATTAATACTAATATTCTAATTGCATCTGCTCATTTATCTGATTTAAAATCACAAGGAAAGGTAAAGATTACTTATATGAAAATTGGTGGATCACCATTGTATTATCTTCCTGGTCAAGAAAGTCAAATTTTTCCTTTTGCAGCTGAAAATGTAAATCCAAAAGATTATGCAGTTCTGGAACGTCTTAAAGTTGACAAGATTTTGAGGGAGAGTGAATTAGATTTACTTAGTAAAGTTGCCTTGCGACAGTTGAAAGATTTTGCAGTACCTTTGCAAGTTATGTTGGCTGGTAATAGAGAGATCTTTTGGAAATGGTTCTCATTATCTTCTGAAGAAACAAATCAGATAATTCAACAACACGTTGGACCAGAAATTGAAGAACAACAACCTGTAATACCAGAAGCAGAGCCAAGTCCTTCTGAAATTTCATCGGAGGAAACTTTGCCAGTTGTTGAGACAGTTTCTGAAACTAGTGCTGAGAAAGACCCTACATCTACTGCCTCAGAAGTAAATGTTGAAAATGAACCGTTGCCTCCTCTTGAAATAGCTGAGTCAATAGAAATAAACATTGAACCAGAGGCATCAAAAGTGGAGCAATTAAAAGAAGAACCAGTGAAAGAGGAAAAATCAAGAGTAATTCTAGATAAACCTAAAGTAACAATTAAGGATGAACCAGTTATTGAAGAAATTAAGGAAGTTGCACCAGTTGAAGAAGTTAAAGAAGCTCTAATTGGAGAACCTCAGCTAGATGACACAACTTCCAAATTAGAAAATGAACTAAATAAAAAAGTAGAGAAGCCAAAAGAATCTTCACATATATTAGAAAAAGATACAACTAAACCTAAAAGAAAGAAAACAAAAATAGAAGATAATTTCCTTCCTATAATCTCAGAATTCTTTAAGGTAAAAGAAATTATAATTGATCAAAAAGAAATAATTAGAAAAAATTCCGAAGTAAACTTTTTGATAAACGTTCCTTCTGTAGTTGGTACAGTAACTTATTATTGTAAAGCAAAGAAAAAAGCTAGAGTTGACGAAAAAGATATCTCCGCCGCTTACATGGAAGCTCAAATCAAACGCTTACCTCTCCTTTTCATTTATACCAAACAAATTACCAGTAAGGCTTTGGAAATGATCGAGACAGAAGCTTTTCAAAATGTAGCCTTACATAAAATCGAATAATTTCCAATACTCTTTTAAATCAAAGTAATTAGGAATAATTGTTATGGGACTTAAATTCAAAGGGATTGTCAACCCAAAAGAAATTTCTCTTAAAGAATTAAATGGAAAAATCTTATCGGTAGATTCAATGAATATCTTATATCAGTTTCTTACAACAATAGTTGGGATGGATGGTTCTCCTTTGACTGATTCAAAAGGCCGAGTTACTTCACACTTAATTGGTTTATTTAACCGTACAGTTACATTAATGGAAGCAGGTATTAAACTAGTTTTTGTTTTTGACGGAAAACCTCCAGAGATTAAAAGAAAGACTTGGGAAATCAGAAGGGCCGTAAAAGAAACAGCAAAGGAAAAGTACCTTATAGCGGAGGAAGCAGGAGATCAAGATGAAATGAAAAAATTTGCTCGTCAAAAAGTTTCTTTGTCTAAAGAGATGGTAGAAGATGCAAAAAACATTTTAGTTGCTTTAGGAATCCCAATAGTTCAAGCCCCTTCTGAAGGTGAAGCTCAGGCTGCCTATATGGTTTCGAAAGGAGATTGTTATGGTGTTGTAAGTCAGGATTTTGACAATTTAATATTTGGTGCAACAAGATTGATTAGAAATTTATCGTTAGCAGGTAAACGCAAAAAAGGACCAACTTACCAACGCTATTCTCCTGAGATGATTAAGTTACAGGATGTTTTAAATGAACTAAAACTTAATAGAGATCAGTTGATTATTTTAGCAATACTAGTTGGAACGGATTATAATCCAGGGGGAATTAAAGGAATTGGCCCCAAAAAAGGATTAAAATTGCTTCATGAACACAAAGCTCCTGAAGACATTTTTGAAGCTGTCAAATGGTCTGAACATAATCCTGATTTACATTGGAAAGAAATTTTTGATACAATTAAAGATATTCCTGTTACGGATGATTATAATTTAGAATGGGGCAAAATAAATAACGAGGAGCTTATTCACTTGTTAGTTTCTGAGTATGGCTTTGCTGAAGATAGAGTAAAAACAAGATTAGAAAAAATGCAGAAGAATTCTATGGGAACAGCCCAGAAAGGGTTAAGTAGTTTTTTTTAGGTCAAAATTTAAATAGCAGGAAATATTTGTTTTCTTATGTTAGCAGCTTTCACAGAATTAAAATATGCTCAAAAGGTTAAACGTTTTTTGCAGAGCAAAAAGATTTTACAATTTTCTTATAATCCTATAAAAGAATTAAATCATATCTATTTTCCAATAATAAATACAAAAATCAAAAAAATTCCACAGGCAAAAATAGTCAATACAAAATTTACTTTTACAAAGAGAGAAAGGACTCTAGATACTAAAACGTTACTGCGTGGAAAATTAAATACAAATGAGATGGAACTTCTCCCAAGAGCACAAGAAATTATCGGCTCAATTATGATATTAGAGATTCCAGATAAGTTAAAGTCTAAAGAAAAAATTATTGCAGAAGCATTTCTAAATTCTAATAAAAATATTAAAACTGTTGTTAAGAAGGACAAAATTCATTCTGGAACTTTTCGTACAAGGAAAGTTAAAATTCTTGCAGGAATAAAAACTAAACAAACAACTCATCATGAGAACGGTGTAGCCTTAAAAGTACATCTAGAAAATGCATACTACTCTTCTCGTACAGCCAATGAAAGATTAAGGATAGCAAAGCAAGTTAAACCTGGTGAGAAAATTTTAGTTATGTTTTCAGGCATTTGCCCTCTTTCTTTAGTTATTGCTCGTAATAGTCAACCTAAAAAAATTGTTAGTGTTGAATTAAATCCATTAGCTCATCAGCTTGCTTTACAAAATGTTGACTTGAATAAAATGCAAGACAAAATTGTTGTTCTTGAAGGAAATGTTAATAGAATTATTCCTTCACTAAGGCAAAAATTTGATCGTATTCTTCTTCCTTTGCCAAAAACTGGGGAATTGTTTTTTCCATTAGCATTAAAAAAATCTAAATCTGGTACAATTATTCATCTCTATGCTTTTTTGCAAGAAAATGAGATTAACAAATTTAAACAAAATATTCGCCGTGTTTCTCCTTCTATCCGCTTTTTAAAAACTGTTAAATGTGGCCAATTTTCTCCAAGCGTATATAGGATTTGTTTTGACATAAAAGTATTAAAATTATCAAAATAAATATATTAAAATTAATCAATATAAAAAAAACAAAAAAATAATAAAAAATCGACCTATTCGGTTTTTTCTTCTTCAGTAGACTCTTCTGTTGTTTCAGCTTCTTGAGCTGGTTCTTCTGCTTCTGCTTCAGGCTCTTCAGTTGCTTCATCTTGAGCTGGTTCTTCTGCTTCTGCTTCAGGCTCTTCAGTTGCTTCTTCTTGAGCTGGTTCTTCCGCTTCTGCTTCAGGCTCTTCAGTTGCTTCTTCTTGAGCTGGTTCTTCCGCTGATTGTTCAGATTCTTCCTGGTCATAACCTGCGTCTTCACGTTCACTGCCTTTTTCAAGTAGTTGTACTCCTTCAGCTTTCAAACCTCTTTCGCCTTCGCTTGCATTAAAAGATACTTTATCGTTATCTCTTAAGAACACTCCTTGCGGCAAAGCCGTGAAGTGTACAAAGTAGTCCTTTCCGTCGTCCCCTTGAACGAACCCAAATCCTTTTTTCCTGTTGTAAAACTTTACTGTTCCTTCCATTCTTTTTCCTCCAACTTGAGCCAAATCTTAGGCTCTGTTTACTCTGGACCGGAAGTTGACCAACCGCTTTATAAAGCTTTGTGTAATTTTCAGCTTGCTAATTGGCTATTTACAAGATTTTTCTCCAATATACAGATTGCTGCCCAAAGGTTTTTATTAAATCAAGCTATTTTTGCTATGTGGAAAGCATGATGATGAAGTGAACACCCTTGGCTCTTTATGCCATACGGAAGTAACTACTGAATGCCCACAATATATCATGAATGTTACGATTGCAAAAACTAAGAAAGATTTTCTTCAAGCTATTTTTTTACGCCGTAAAGTTTTAGTTAGAGAGTTTAAGTTTTCTTCATATAGAGATGAGCCAGATATGTATGATCTTTCTGCCAGGATTTATATTGTCAAAGAAGCAGGTAAAGTTATAGCAACTGTCAGGGTTAGGAAAGATGGCAATGTTTATAGAATTCAAAGAGTTGCAATTGATTCAGTCTTTCGCAAAAAAGGTGTTGGAACATCTCTTCTAAAACAAGTTCTAAACGATTATAAACAATTATATGTTATGGCCCCAAAAGATACTGTTGATTTCTACGAACGATTTGGTTTTAAAAAAAGTGGTAAAACACAAAAAGGCAAAATACACATTTATTATCGAATGCAAAATTATTAACAACTTGAATTATTGAACACTTAACAATTAAATTATTTATATCAAACAACACAAACTATCCAAATAATTTTTGGTGGTCTAAATCTTCTTCTTCTTCTAACCTTACTTTATTAATAGCTTCCAAGAAATCATTTTGATTTACATAATCCCTATCTTCTCTGATTGCAAAGAATCCGGCTTCAGTACATACTGCTCTAATTTCAGCCCCACTAAAGTTTTCCATTGATTCCGCCACTTTCTTCAATTTAACTTTCTGCAAACTCATTTTATTTGTATGAACTTTAAGAATTTCTAATCTACCATCTACGTCTGGCAAATTAATTTCTATCAATCTATCTAATCTACCTGGTCTGATGATTGCATTGTCTAAGATGTCTATTCTGTTGGTAGCTCCAATAATTTTTACATCATCAAGGTGCTTGAATCCGTCCATTTCGGATAATAGTTGCATAAAAGTTCTGTTAACTTCTCGTTCTCCGGAAGTTCCTGTATCCATTCGCGCAGCTGCAAGGGCATCAATTTCATCAATAAAAACAATTGCGGGGGACTTGGAACGTGCTAATGTGAAAATTTCTTTTACTAACTTAGCTCCCTCACCAATAAATTTCTGTACTAATTCTGAACCAACAACTTCAATAAATGTTGCGTTGGTACTGTGGGCTACCGCTTTTGCTAATAATGTTTTTCCAGTTCCAGGTGGACCATATAATAATACTCCTTTAGGTGGTTGAATCCCTACTTTTTCAAATAGCTGTGGTTTTTTGAGAGGGAGTTCAATAACTTCTTTAATCTCTTTAATCTCATTCTGCAAACCGCCAATTTGTCTCCAACTTTCTTTTGGTTTTTCCATGATAACAAATTTTTCAACATCCATGTTTGTTCCAGTGGACAATTTTTTTAGAACATTCAGAGATTTCTGATCAACTAAAACTGAATCTCCTGGTTGCAAGTCTTTAATTTCTTTTGAAACATAACAAAAAAACTTATTTCCGTTTGGTAAAGAGATGATGGCTTTTGATTCATCAATACAACTAACAATATCAGCAACCAATAAAGAAGGCTTTTTCAAATTACTTAACTCATTACTTACATTGGTGAACATTTCTCTTAACATTGCACTTTCTTCCTCTAATTTACCTAGGCTATGCAACGCAGCCTTTTTTTCTTGTTCTAGTTTTTCCAAGGATGTTGTTAAGTGTGTAAATGCATTTTCTGGAGTGTATCCACTTATTACAAGTTCTTTTACAAAAGCGTCTTGTTCTTTAGTCGATTCTTTCATTAGACGTTCGAAACCATTTTTCTTTTTAAAATTTTACTAAAAAACTGTCACATTTGCTATCAATATATTTTTGTTGAAACTGTTTTCTTATACTGGTGTCATTTGTAAATTATGTTTGGAGATTAGTCTCTATCTCTATTATTTTCTTAATTTTCTTAAATTAATTATTTTTTATTTTATTCAACAGATTTTTTATTTTTTTTATTTTTAAAATTTACAAAACAAGAACATAATCCGATAGGTTTAAAAAGGTAAAGAACTTTTCTCTCGTTAAATAAACCCTAAAGAGGTGATTGATAATGGCTCCAAGAAAAAAAACAGCAAGGAAATCTTCTACTAAAAAGAGAAAGGTAGCAAAGAAGAAGCCTGCAAAGCGGAAAGTTGCAAAGAAAAAGGTTGCAAAGCGAAAGAAGCCTGCAAAGCGGAAAGCTGCAAAGAAAAAAGTAGCAAAGAAGAAGCCTGCAAAGCGAAAAGCTGCAAAGAAAAAGGTTGCAAAGAAGCGAAAGCCTGCAAAGCGAAAAGCTGCAAAGAAAAAGGTTGCAAAGAAGAAGCCTGCAAAGCGGAAAGCTGCAAAGAAGAAATCTTCGGCAAAGAGGAAATCTCCCAAGCGTGTTAAAGCTGGTAAGAAAGCAGCAAATACTCGAAAGAGAAAATCTTCAGTGCGAAGAAAAGCTGGTAAGAAAGCAGCAGCAACTAAGAAGAGAAAAACTGCAGTTC
>CAZRZP010000005.1:0-103759 GCA_964604645.1 uncultured Methanosarcinales archaeon | reverse complement strand
TTTATAAATGTTTCGAATATTGACCACTCTAAAGTAGTCCCAAAGACATTTAATGCTAAATTAAATTACATAAAACTTAAAATGGGGATTGAAAGATTGAATAATATGAGAGGGACGATAATAATTACTATGTTGATAGCAACAATATTGTTTGTTGCTGGATGCGGAGAGTCAAATATGAAAACAGCAATAATTAAAACAAATATGGGAACTATTGAACTTGAACTTTTTACTGATACAATGCCGATTACTACCAAAAATTTCATTGATTTGGCGGAGAAGGAGTTTTATGATGGAACGAGATTTCATCGAATCATCGGACCGGCAAAAATGCCGCCAAAAGGATTTATGATTCAGGGAGGAGATCCGTTAACTAAGGATTTATCCAAACAGCAGTTTTGGGGAACGGGTGATCCAGGTTATAAGATTAAAGATGAATTTACTGAAAATAACAGAAATGATCCTGGAACAATCTCAATGGCTAATGCTGGACCAAATACAGGAGGAAGCCAGTTTTTTATAAATTTAGGAGATAATAACTTTCTTGATGACAAACATCCAGTTTTTGGAAAAGTTACCAAAGGAATGGATGTAGTTGAGGCTATGGGTAATGTAGCAACTGAAGGACAAGATAGACCAGTAAAGGAAGTTTTAATTGAGAAGGTTACAATTAGTTAATCTTCTTTCCAATTATCATCTCACTATATGAACTTAATCCTTTGTCAACTGAGATGTTTTGTAGAGGAAAGTTATCAAATCCTGAATCGCTGATGATTATTCCGTTTTGTTTTAATTTTTGAAAGATTTTATTTTCATAATCTGGATGATAATCTTTCATTATTCTAAATTGTCTTTCAAAATAAATGTCAAATTGAGGAAGAGCCATGTTAAAAACGTCAGCAACAATGAATTGTAATTCGACCAAAAGATCATTCCAATAAAAGTTTAGATTTTTTGTAAAAGAAACACCTAACTCATCTAATATTGTTTTTATTATTGGAAGATTATTATCTTGATCTACTAGAATCATCTTGGCTTTTCTGCAGTTGATTCTTTCTAGGTAAAGTAATGGAAATATTATATCGCTTCCACATGCTGGGTAGAATAAAGTTGGTTGTTCAAAGTTATCTAAATTAATTTTTTCAATCAAGTGTAAATTATCAAAATCATCATCAAACATGAAATTTTGTAATTTATCTCTAGATATTGGTACTTTTTGCAAACCTTTTGCTTCCACATTTTTGGGGAAAAAACTGAGAAAATTTGGCATACTGCTCATTAGGGAACAAAATATTTAAAAGTTATCTAGGTAAAGAGCAGAACATGGGCCTGTAGCCTAGCCTGGATAGGGCGCCAGCCTTCTACAACGAAAAGTGGGCTTTTCGAGCTCGCCTGTTGACGAGAGCTGGATACCGTGGGTTCAAATCCCTCCAGGCCCATTTTTTTCTAAGAAATATCATCCAAACAACCCATAAATCTTTCTTGCTTCTATGTTAACTTGTTTCTCACGTGATTTCCTATCTCTATCTACTTGCGGAAATGTACGTCTATTATCTAGAATTTGAGATAAACGATCAATCTGGTGATCACAAGCAGCGTCTAATGCTCCCGAACAAAAATCTTTAAAATCTCTTTTTTTAGGAAAAGTGCGACGAGTTGCTTCCCTCCTACCTTCAATAGATATTGCATATTCTAAACTTTCCTGCTTAGAAATTTTTTCCTGATTTGACATTATTTCTAATCTAACTGCAACAAATGGTTCAGCTTTAATCATATAATTATTAAGTCTATCCTGAGCTAATTGGAATGTGGTGTTATTGTACATCTCATGAAGAAATGTTTGAATTTTGTCAGAAGATCCATACTCAACATGAGAAATTATGTTTGCTAAACCACTATAAATTTTCTTTAAACCAATTTCAGTTTTTGGTATTGAAATTCGAGCTGAATAATACATCTCTCCGATTATTTCTGAATAAGGTTTAAGATTATAAGTCATTCCAGTAATTGTATGCCATTCTAATTGAGATAAAGGCCCAACTTTTTTCTTAATTGTATTAGATTTTCTTGAGTCAAAATCCAGGATTGGAAGTTTACGGCCAACCTTAATTAAAGATAAAGGCCAAGGCACTTTAACTTCATTTACTTCTGCTACATCTCCTAAAGTAATCGCTGCAATCCATTCTCTCTTCCCAGGCAAATTCATATCTGCGTACGTAATGTTAGAAATAATCTGTTTAGTTCTTGCAGATATTAAGTGGTCAATAAAATGCATAAATGGTTGATTGTGATCCATTTGTAATTGCATTTGTTCAAACTAAATTCTCTTTTTCCAACATCCATAACAGCATTGCTTTCTGCATGTGTAATCTATTCTCTGCTTGATCAAAGATGATAGAATTAGGATGGTCTATGGCTTCTCGTGAAATTTCATAACCAACGTGACAAGGCATACAATGCATTATCTTTGCTTGTGGACAGTAAGAATCAATTAATGAAGTGGTTAATTGAAAAGGCATTAAAAGCTTCTTCTTTCGCTCATATGCTTCCTGAAATTGTGGTTTAACTTTTCCTTCAGCAAAATACTCCATGTTCATCCAAGTATCTGTATGAAGAAAATCTGCACCAGCTAATGCTTCTTTGATGTTTAAAGTGCGTACTACTTTCCCCCTAGCTTCTGCTAAATGATTTAATTCCATATCAACACTTTCTTTATCAACTTCTGGAGCAACTATCCAAAATTCTATTCCCAATGTAGAACAAGCAAGCATTAACGTGTTTGAAACGTTATTCTCAACACCTAACCAAACTACTTTATTTACATTTTCAATTCCATTTGAGTTTTCAGCCATGGTTAAAACATCACTTAAAGCTTGAGCTGGATGATATTTCTCTGAACAGGCATCAATTACAGGAATTTGATTGAATGATGCGGCTGTAAGTACGTCTTTTGACTTGGTTGCACGGAACATTAATACACAACCATAACGCATAACTGCTTGTATTTCATCTTTAAAATCAGTTAATGAAAATTGTGAAGTTCTTGCATCCAGAAAAATAGCATGACCACCTAGTTCAGTCATTGCAGCCTCAAAAGATAACCTAGTTCTAGTAGAAGTCTTCTGAAAAAGCATAACCAAGGTTTTATTGGCCAAAACTGTGATTAATTCCCCCATTTGTCGTTTTTGTTTAAGCTTTTTGGCAATTGAGAGAATTATTAATATGTCTGATTTCTCCAAATTCTTCAAAGAAATTAAATGGCGCATACTTCTATTTGACTCCTTCTACTTTTAATCATTTATGAAAAGAAAACTATATAAAACCGCTTAATTCTCACTGATACAAGCGTCCGTGGCTAAGCGGCTAAAGCGGTCCCCTGCAGAGGGACAGATCGAGGGTTCGATTCCCTCCGGACGCTCATTTTTATGAGGAATAACAGAAATCTTTTAAAGAAACACGCAAAAGTAACAAAACCTTTATAAAAAAAATAGGGGGCCGTAGTGTAGCTTGGTCTAGCATTGAAGGTTTGGGACCTTTAGACCCCGGTTCAAATCCGGGCGGCCCCATTTTAATATTGCCAAGAACCAAAAAAATAGAGGGAAATGAGCTGAAAAACAAATGCCAACAAAACGATTTGGAACACGATATGGAAGAAAACCAAAAAAGAAGTTTGCTCAGCTAGAGAAGCTGCAGAGAGCTAAGTATAAATGCCCTTCCTGTCGCAAAACAGCAGTAAAAAGACTTGCTGTTGGAATCTGGGAATGTGGTAAATGTGATTTAAAAACTGCCGGAAAGGCATACACACTATAAAATGTATTATTTATGTTTCGATTGCGGTAAGAAGGTTGAGGACGAATATACGCAGAATAAAGTCCGTTGTCCTTATTGCGGTGGCAAAATCTTGTACAAAGATCGCAGGACTGTTAATAAGGTAAAAGCTCGTTGAAAATGGGTAAAGTTGACGAATTACATCTTTTACAGCAGAATATGCAGCAGATTCTGATGCAAAAACAGCAAGTAGAATCTTCTTTAACTGAATTACAATCAGCACTTTCTGAAATTGAAAAGACAGATAAGGCATATAGAATCTTAGGTAAAATAATGGTAGCTGGTTCTACAAATGAAATTAAAAATGATTTAGCTGAACAAAAAGAATTATTAGAATTAAGGTTAAAGAACGTTGTAAAGCAAGAAAAGCAAATTCAAGAAAAAATAAAATCTGCACAAGACGGAGCAGTTAAAGAATTGAAAAATGAATGACTTTTCAGAAGTTATTGAGTACATAGATGAATTAAAGCAGGAAGGAGATTTAAGCAGAAGATTTCTTGAAAAAACAAATAAAGTTGTTGAAATTCTTAACAATGAAAAAGAGATGGCAATAGAAAAAGCGTTGGGGGAGCTTGAAGAACTAAATTCAATGGATCTTCCTAGCTATCATCGAACGAGAGTCTGGGATATCATAAGTATACTAGAAGGAATAAAGCGTTAATTCTTTACCCAAAATTTTGATTTTAAAAATAAAGAGTTTGGTACATAGAGTATATCTCCCCTGTCTGTTCTAATTTCTGTTTCAAGGAAACCAACATTTTCTACTCTACCCTCGATTTCTTTTACTTCAATTCTTTTGCCTTCTTTAACTTTGCCCCTTTTTTGAATAATAAACCAAGCAACCAAATTTGGAATAACATCTTTTAAGCCAACCAGAAAACTTAGGATAATAAGCATGAGGACTCCTCCTAACACTAAGTAAACTACAACTGAAGTAATACCTAAATGGTCTAGGAAAAAAACAATAGTAAGAAGATAGATTAAATAAGAAGCGCCTGAACTTAAAGTTTTTTCTGCGTTTAAACTAATGCCGATTTTTGTCAGAATTTTATTTAATTCAATCTCTTTTAAAATTCGATAAAGGAATTTACGTGTAAGTAAACCTGCAATGAAACCAATTAATAGAATTACAACTCCAACAGCAACAGTATATACGTAACTTTGCGCTGTAGCTGCAACCTTAACTGCAGCTGTTTTGTTTACCATAATGGCAAAATTCGAAAGTAAATTTATAAACATTGCGGTCACCTCACTCAAGAAATTAATACTTGAATGTTAACAAATGGTTAATTACAAAGATAAAATAAAAGAATTGCAGGACGAGCTTAAGAAAACAAAGTACAATAAAGCTACGCAAGCGCACATTGGAATAGTTAAAGCAAAAATTGCTCAACTAAAAGAAAAGCAAGAAACTCGTTCGCAGAAAAAAACAGGAAAGTCTGCTCACGGTTATTCTGTTCGTAAATCTGGTGATGCTTCAGTTTTATTATTAGGTTTTCCTTCTGCAGGAAAATCTACTTTACTAAATAAATTAACCTCAGCAAATTCAGAAGTAGGGGCTTATGCATTTACCACCCTTTCAGTAGTTCCAGGAATGATGGATTATAAACAAGCAAAAATTCAAATCCTTGACGTTCCAGGAATTGTATCAGGTGCAGCTTCTGGTAGAGGAAGGGGAAGAGAAGTTCTTACAGTTATTCAAAATGCAGATTTGGTTCTTGTGGTAGTAGATGTAAACACCCCTGAACATTATCCAGCAATTTTAAGGGAAGTGTGGGAAGCTAATATCAGGTTAAATAGAGTAAAGCCGGAAGTTTATATTAAGAAAAAAACGAAGGGAGGCATTCAAATTGGAAAAACAGTACCGTTAGAAGTAGAAGATGATACTCTTCGAAAAATTCTTCGGCAGTTCAAAATGGTCAATGCCGAAGTTTTGATTCGTAGTCCACTTGACGTAGATGGTTTCATTGATATAATTGAAGGAAATAAAAAATACGTTCCTGCAATTACTTGCCTAACAAAAGCAGACATGATATCTGCGGCTCAAGTTCAAAAGGTTAAGAGGGAATTAAATGCAGACTTATTTATTTCAGCTGAAGAAGACTTGAACTTAGAATATCTTAAAGAAATGATATTTCAAAAATTAAATTTTATTCGAATCTATATGAAAGAACCACGTAAAGAAGCAGATATGGAAGAACCGATGATTATGTTTAAAGGCGCTTCAATCAAAGATTTATGTTTAAAGACCCATAAAGATTTTGTTAAGAAGTTTAAGTATGCAAGAGTTTGGGGTCCTTCTGCTAAATTTCCTGGACAGAGATTAATGACTAAACATAAGTTGTTGGATACTGATGTTGTGGAATTGCATATTCGTTAAAGAATTTCCTCAATCTTCTCCCATCTCTCCCAACCTTTCGGTTTACAGTCTTCTAATTTTTCATTTCCTTTAATGAAAGGATATTTCTGGCAGACTTTTGGCCTATTATTGTAAATGGAACAGACGAATTCATCTCCTTGTCGTTCTAGAAATATGCATACATTATTTTTTTGTTTGAGAACGCTTGAATTGATTTTTGAATCAAATTGGATGAAATCATCTCTTTTGTTGCCCAACTTTTCAATCCGATTTATGTCATCTTCATCAACTTTCACAATTGGTCTGCAACATTCTCCACATTTGGTACATTTGAAAGTTTTTGGATCGAGAATTTCCATATGACAAAGTATACCTGAAATCTTTTAAAGAAAGTATGTTCTGGAGTATCTATGTGTGGGATAATCGGAATAGCTGATGAAAAAGGCAATAATGCTGCCAAAGAACAAGTAGCTGAAGCACTAAAGATTCTCCACAATAGAGGTAAAGATGATTCAAAAATCTTTGAAATTTCTTCAGAAATAGTATTTGGCCATGCACTTCACTCAGTTGTGGAACATGTATCTCAACCACTAAAGAAAGAAGGAGTAATAACAGCAAATTGTGAAATATATAACTGGATGGAACTAGCCAAAAAGTATGATATTATTGCAAAGAATGATGCAGATTTGTTATTATCAATTTCAGATAAATTTGGTCTTGAAAAAATTAATGAATTAGATGGAGTCTTTGCCTTTGGTTACTACAAAGATGGTAAGATCTATCTAGCAAGAGACATTCTTGGTGTAAAGCCATTATGGTATGTTTGTAATGATGCGTTTGCTTTTGCTTCTGAAAAGAAAGTACTAGAAAAATTAGGATATATTGATATTCAAGAATTAAATCCCCGGCAAATTCTTGTTTATGATACTTCTTCAAGAGACATTCAAATTGTACAGAGAGGGTTTTTTGAATATCTTCCTGAACATGTTGAGTTGAAAAAAGAGATACAAAGAAAAACTGCAAATCTATTGGATAATGCAATAGAAAAAAGAATTCCAAATCAAAAATTTGGTTTACTGTTTTCAGGTGGGATTGATTCAACATATTTGGCAAAATATTTCAAAGATAAGAATTATGAATTTACTTGTTATACCGCAGTATTGGATACGGAAAAAACAGATTATAAAGATCCTTCAGACCTTGTAGCAGCGAAAGAAGTTGCAGCTCAATTAGGACTAAAATTAAAAATCAAGAAAGTAAAAATTGAAGAGATCCAACCATACTTACAAAAAATAATTCCATTAATTGAAGATTCTAATGTTGTTAAAGTCGGAGTAGCTTTAACTTTTTATTTAGCATGTGAACTTGCAAAAGAAGATGGATGTAAAGTTATATTTTCAGGATTAGGAAGCGAAGAGATTTTTGCTGGATATGAGCGGCATAAGAATTCAGCGAATATTAACCAAGAATGTGTTTCTGGTTTATTGAAGATGTATGAGAGAGATTTATACAGAGATGATGTTCTTACTATGGATCAGAATTTAGAATTGAGGTTACCTTTTATTGATAAAAATTTAGTTGAATATGCTTTAAAAATTCCAGAAGAAATGAAGATTGATGAAGAAATTACCAAAAAAATATTGCGAGAGATTGCAGTTAACAAAGGTTTGTCGGAAGAATTTTCGTTTAGGAAAAAAGTTGCAGCACAATATGGTTCTAAATTTGATTATGCATTAGGAAAGTTAGCTAAAAAAGAAGGAAAATATAAATCTGAATATTTACGGCAATTTTATCCAACCCATAATGTCAAATTAGGTGTATTATTTTCTTCAGGAAAGGATTCGATGTCCTCTGCATACATAATGCAGCAGCAAAATTATCAGTTAAGTTGTTTGATAAATTTAAAATCAAAAAATGATTATTCTTATATGTTCCAATCAGCAGGTTGTGAATTAGTTGAATTACAAGCAAAGGCTATGAATCTACCCTTAGTTTCCGTTGCTACAGATGGCGAGAAAGAAAAGGAATTGGATGATTTAGAAAAGGCGCTGATGATTGCCAAGAATAAACATAAAATTGAAGGGGTAGTTTCGGGAGCCTTATTTTCAACATATCAAAGAGATAGAATTGAAAGGATATGTGATAAACTTGGGTTAAAAATATTTAGTCCTTTATGGCATAAACCACAGGAACAGCACATGAAAGATGTTGTTAAGAATGGGTTTGATGTTGTAATTACTGCAGTTGCCGCTGATGGTTTAACAGAAGAATGGTTAGGAAGGAAGATAGATGAGGGATTAGTTAAAGAGTTAAAACAAAGACATTTTTTGAATATTGCAGGAGAAGGAGGAGAATTTGAATCATTAGTTTTGGATTGTCCTTTATTTAGTGAAAAAATAGAGTTGATAAAAATAAAAAAAGTAATGGATTCAGAATTTTCCGGAAAGTTAATAATTGAGGAAGCTAAATTAGTTGAAAAATGAAATTATACTTAGTAAGACATGGACAAACGAAAGAAAATAGTAAAGCCATAATGCAAGGCCATATGGAAGGCACGCTATCAGATAAAGGTAAAGAACAGGCTAAGAAAATTACTGAGCGCCTTAAAAAACATAAATTTGATGCGATTTATGTGAGTGATTTAATCAGAACTAGAGAAACAGCAAAAGAAATTATTAGCAATAACCCTAAAGCAAAAGTGTTTTTTGTAAAAGAGTTAAGAGAAAGATTTATGGGAAAATATCAAGGTATGACAAAAAGCCAAGTTAACTGGGACGAATTTAATTCAGACCCCGAAGTTGAAACTTGGGAAGATATGTTAAGTCGTGCAAAAAAGTTTCTACATGGAATGATTCATAAACATTTGAATAAAGAAGTGTTAATTGTAGCACATGGAGGAACTAATTTAGCACTTGTTTCTATTTTAACCAAAAGGCCTAGAAATGAATTGATTAAACAACAAAATACTGAATTAAGTATCTTTGAAGTGGATGAAGATTTTAATCATAAGATAATTATTGAAAATTCCCGTGAGCATTTAGGCAACGTAAAAGTTATGTGTTTTGGGACTTTTGATTTGTTGCATGTGGGTCATTTAGATTATTTTAGACAAGCGAAAGAACACGGAGATGTTTTGACAGTAGTAATAGCCAGAGATGTTACTAAAGAAAAAGAAAGTAAAAAAATTGTTTCGTGTGAACATGACAGATGTGAATTGGTTTCTAGTTTAGAGATTGTTGATGAAGCTATTTTGGGAGATTCAAAAGATCATTTTAAAGTAATTGTTGAAAATCAGCCTAATGTAATTTTTTTAGGTTATGACCATAAGATAAATGAAGATAATTTAAAAAAAAATATTATTCAAAGAGGAGTTGATGCGAGAATTATACGCGGTAAACCATATAAGCAGCATGAACATAAGAGTTCTAAAATTCGTGAAAAGATTCGGAATCTTTAAATAGTACTTTAATTTCACTACTTAATGAAAAAAGTTTTATTTTTTGTAATCATTGTTTGTTTATTATTAGTTGGATGTTCAGAAAAAGTTGAACCAGTTGTCGATGAAAGTGCAGATAAGCAGATGGAAGATAAAACACCAGAGCCTGAGGTTAAGCAAGAAAAAGTTGAACCAAAAGTAGTTGAGGATAAAGTTGCAGAGAAACCAAAAAAAGATTTACCTAGTTTAGTTGAGTTTGACATTACAGCAAAACAGTGGTCGTTTGAACCAGGTACGATAAAAGTAAAGCAAGGAGATAATGTTCGAATGAAGGTAAAAAGTGTTGACGTAACGCATGGTATTAGATTACCTGAGTTTGGTGTATCTGAAACATTAAAATCAGGAAAAACTGTTGAGATTAATTTCTTAGCAGATAAGAAAGGAAAATTTAGTTTCTTTTGTTCAGTACAATGCGGATCTGGACATGGAAACATGAAAGGAACTTTAATCGTTGAATGAATTTAGAATTTTAACATCCGTCCATTTCCTCTATTTTATATTTTTTTCTTTCAACTTTTTTCTTACCAGACAAATTAAATTGTTTTGTTTCAAGTAGATTTGTTAAAGACGTTTCATATCTTCTCTGTAAAACGTCTCGTGTATGCTGGTTTACTTTATTAATTTCGTAATCACGATAGCTTATTACTTCCCCATCACGCATCAAAGTTTGAAAAACCGCATCATTGCTCTTATTTGCGTCCTTACTCTTCTTTGAAAAATGTAAACCATCGGCTCCTTCATCTCTAAAATCGTAACTAGTACCTGTTTGAACCCTATCATCCAAATAAAGAAAATTACCTGTTGCTGAATTCTCAGCGTACCTTATTGTAAATTCTCTTCCTTTCTCATTAATTTCTCTCTCATAAATAACTTGAGTTACTACTGTTTTTCCTTCTTTAGTGTATTTGTTTATTGATTTGATGTCAAAATTTTTCTTTATGATGGATATTGTTGATTCAATGCTACTTAATCTGCTTGACTTCTCTTGTTTTCCTTTAGCAAATAAAGAAGGACATTTCAGTGTTAATGCGCCAAAAGTCATGACTTGTAAAAAATGTCTTCTTTCCATCTTACTTTTCTTGTACCTTCCTAACCAATGATTGAATTGTTTTCTCTCGCTCACTTAAAGAATCATGCCCAGAGCCGTGGAAAGGTGCTTTCACCCAATTCTTATGGCCTTTGCTACATTTGATAGATTTATAATGCTTTTCGTCACAATCTGACCATTCTGAACTAGATTGAGATAAGTTCAAATCTTCCGTGCAGTACTTACAATTATCCACTTTTGCAGAAAATCAGGTAAGTTTTAAATAGCTTACGCTTTAAAAGAACAAGATGAAGATTGAACACATTTTAGGCACATTTGAAGGGACTTTGCCAGAGGTATTGCTAAAACTAAAAGAGAAGGAAAATTTCCCAAAATTTTACGAAAAAAATCTAGAATTGACAAGAAAATCAATTAAAGATGCTGTTAATGAAGATGATTTTATCACTCAAGCAATTGCCAATGTTCAAGAACTTGATAGAGTAGTAAACATCCTTTCTAAACGATTGAGGGAATGGCATTCATTGCATTTTCCTGAATTGTCAGAAGAAATTCATGATCATCAAAAATATGCTGAACTTTCTCAAAAGGATAAAGAAGATTTGCAGAAGGAACTCCAGATACCAGATTCAATGGGGGCTGATTTTTCTAAAAATGATTTAGCGGAAGTTCACCTACTTGCAGCAGAAGTTAACAGAATGTTTGAGTTAAGGAAAAAACATGAAGATTATTTAGAAGGAATCATGAAAAAATATTGTCCGAACATTCTAGAATTGGCTGGAATTACCATCGGTGCAAGATTATTAGAATTAAGTCGGGGATTAAAAAGAATGGCCCTACTACCAGCTTCAACTGTACAACTTTTAGGAGCGGAAAAAGCCTTATTTAGACATCTTAAAACAGGAAGTAGATCTCCAAAATTTGGGGTTATCTTTTCCCATCCGATAATTCAGAAAGCTTCTAGGAAGCAAAAAGGAAAAGCAGCTAGAATTTTAGCAGATAAATTATCTTTATGTGCTAGATTAGATTATTTTAAGGGAGAGTTTAAAGCAAAAGAATATAGGAAGGAGATAGAGGGTAAGTTGGAGATTAAAGAATGAGCGACAAGCATAAAACTGAAATGGTTCATATTGTTGATGAAAATGATAATGTTATTGATACTGTTTCTAGAAAAGAAATGCGAAAGAAGAATCTAATGAGAAGAGTTGTTCGTATTCTATTGTTTAACTCTGATGGAAAAATATTTATTCATCAAAGAACTTTTGATAAAGATTATTTCCCTGGGTATTGGGATACTTCAATTGCTGGAGTTGTAACAACAGTTGATTACGACATTGAAGCTTTAAGAGAATTAGAAGAAGAAGTTGGTATAAGCAATAAGTCAATTGAATTTCTGTATAAATTTCATAACAAAAACAGAAAATTTTTTTGTAAAGTGTATAAAATAATTTATGATGGTGAATTGAATTTGCAGAAAGAAGAAATTATTTCTGGAAAGTTTATATCAATACATGAAGTTAAGGAAATGATGCAAACTAAAAAGTTTCATCCGGGAGGAATTGAAACATTAAATATATATTTAGGAAAAAAAAACATCGGACAAAATAAAAATGAAACCACATAAGCTCTTTGAGATATATCAAGAAAGGAAAAGAATCTATACTAAATCTATTTTACCTGGAAAAAAGTTTTTTGATGAATTTCTTAAGCATGATGGAGATGAAGAGTTTCGTGAATTTGATCCAAGAAGAAGTAAGTTAGCGGCAACTATTGAAAAAGGGTGTACTAACATCGGAATTAGAAAAAATGACGTAATTCTTTATTTAGGTGTTGCTCATGGATATACTGCTTCATTCGTTTCAGATATTGTAGGTAAAGATGGATTAATTTTTGGAATTGATCCAGCACCAAGAGTTGTTAGAGATTTAGTTTTTGTTGCAAAGGAAAGAAAAAATATTGTTCCAATTTTAGCTGATGCGAATCATCCAGAAGAATATCAAAATAGAATTTGTACTGTAGATATTGTTTATCAAGATGTTGCTCAAAGAAACCAATGCGAAATGTTTATCAATAATTGCAACTTGTTTCTAAAGAAAGGAGGATATGGTTTACTTGCTGTTAAAGCCAGAAGCATTGATATTAAAAGAAAACCAAAAGATCTTTTCACTGAAATTAGAAAAAAACTTGATAAGATATTCACCGTAATTGATTACAAAACTCTTGACCCGATGCAAAAGGATCATTGCATGATTATTATCAAAAAATAATTGACAACCAAATGACTTTAACAAACGAGGCGGCTTATTTGTACGTGTTATCTAAGAAATTAGTTAAATTGAATGGCAAAATTAAAAGTTACAGCAAAAAAGTAACTAAACATAAAGAAAAACATGCAAAAGCAACCTCTAAAAGCAAGAAAGAAAAACATCTTAAAAAACATAGTAAAGTAAAATCAACTTTAACTGATTTAATGAAAGAACATAATAAACTTCTCACCAGCATTAAACATCATTACGCTGCTTTTTCTCATTCTCTGCAGAAAGAACACAAATTGTAGATATTATATTAGAATATTAATCTTCAATATTAATAATATTTACTGGACAAACGTCAGCCGCTTCCTGGTTTGTTTCTTTTTCTTCATCAGAAATTTCTAATTCCCAATTTTCACCTTTCTTTTTTGAATTTTTTAATTGAGCTAACGCTTCTTCATCCATTTCCCAAAATTCTGGTGAAATGGCTGCACACGCTCCGCAACTGATACATTCTTGCTTTCGATGAATTACTTTTGGCATATTAAGTAAATCAGCTAACTATTTTAAAAATGTTCTTGAATTATGGATTTAAAACATTGCTTGAAACGTTCTTTGATTCTATCAAATCACCAAAAGACTTAAATACATTTTTTCTTTTATCCCCCTATGCAAAAAAGAGGAAGAGCTCTTAATATAGTTGTACTGGGATTATGTGTATTATTTATCTTAACAGCTTGTAGTAGAGTTCCAGGCGGTGAAAGACCTACAGATACTGCTGCTGCAATTCAGATGGCAAGAACTGGAACACAAGGAGTTGTGGTTCAACCAATACAAAATTATCCCCCTCTCATTCATTATGACACGAATGAATTAGTTGCTTTAATTGACGTGCGCAACAGAGGAAATTATGATTTAAACCCTCAACAATGTTTTGTGCAAATAACTGGATTCGACAGGAATTTAATTGCAGGAGATTTTGGAGCAGCTAAAAGTTGTGCAGTAACTTCAGGTTCTTTAGAGGGGAAAGATGTCTATAACTTAGAGGGCGGAGTAGAACAAATTGAGTTTAGATCACCACCAGTTTTTTTACCAGATGGAGTTTTTGAATATAACCCCATATTAAATTACGTTGCCTGCTACGCTTATCAAACTAAAGCTGCTCCTGAAGTTTGTGTAGATCCGTTATTTTATCAAGTAACGTCAGAACAGAAAACTTGCATACCTCAAGACATTAGTCCAGGAGGTGGACAAGGTGGTCCAGTGGGATTAGGTTACGTTAATGTTGATATGATTGGAAATAGCAAAGCCGTATTTGAAATGACTGTTAATAATTTAGGGGGAGGAAGAGTTCTAAGTCCCCTATCTCAGATCCATAATTGTGGAGAATCTTCTTTACAACATTCAGATTTAGATAAAGTAGGTTATACGGTAAATTTAGTTGGGGGAACGATGATTGACTGTAAGCCAAGAGACGGAATGGTTCGAATGGTTAATAATCAAGGAAAAATTGTTTGTACATTTCAAGTGCCGAGCGTTTCTGCTTATACAACACCATTACAAGTTGATTTAACCTATAATTACATTCAATCAACTAGAAGACCGCTTAAGATTATTCAGACACCTAGGTAAGCTGAGTAACCTTTATATACTTCTACTTGTTTATTAGAAGAAACAATTGTGGATAGAATTGTTCATAAAAGAGGCTTGAAAAAATGAAAATTAAATATTTACTAATTATTTTGGCAATATCTCTGTTGCTTATAGGTTGCGGTGAAAAAAAGAAGGATGACACAAAAGGAGCATATTTAGGTGGAACGTCTGGTTTAACAGCTGAATTTGAAGCTTTTGGTGTTGAAGAAGATGGGTTATATACTATTTTTGATGAAGAAACATTTCCAATAGAAGTTACATTAAGAAATAAAGGTGAATTTGAAACTAAACCAGGAGAAGTTAGTGTTAAATTATTAGGTCCAAGTCCAGACGAATTTAAAGGGATTCCAGCTTGGGAATTGAAAAATAAAGGAACATTACAAGGAATTTCAGAATTAATTCCAGACGGAGATGAAGAAACTATTACTTTCACAGCAGATGCTGAATATAAGCTACCAGTAACTGGTGTATTAGACAGAACTTGGTTTGCTAATATTGAGTATCATTACAAAACTTTTGTAGTTGTTCCGCAAGTTTGTTTGAAAGAAGATTTGAAAGACAAAAGAGTTTGCGAAGTAAAAGAAGATAAAACTTTCTTTGTAAGTGGAGCACCTATAACAATTACTAAAGTTGAGGAAAGCACTGCAGGTAAAGGCATTATGGCACTTAAATTTCAAGTAAGTAATGTTGGTAGTGGTAAAGTTACTAAACCAGCTGACGATTTTGGTGTACGTAACACTTTCAGCTTAAGCATTGATGATCCAGCATGGGAATGTAAATCAGCAGGTAAAGTTAATGAAGGTAGATTAACAGAAGGTGCTGCTGAGATTGTTTGTAAGCTTAAAACCGCTTTAAAAGAAGGAACATTAAGTACTAAACAGATTAAATTAACTCTTGATTACAAGTATAGAGATATTATTCAGGAGAATTTAAGAATCAAACAAAGTGCCGAATAGAATTCTTTATTTTATTTTTATTTAATTTATTATTAGTTTTCTTTACCAACCAAAACCACATGTGCCAAAAAACTTTCCAGTTGTAAATACTCATCTGATCCTTCTACCATTCTAAACTCAATCTCTCCACATTTATCAATTAATTGAACTTTCTTTTGATCTTCAATAGATAAATTCCAAATTTCTTTTTGAATTTGTTTAATGATGTCAATTCCAGACAAACCATAGTTTAGCATTAGATCTAACAACTTTTTTCTTGCAGCAATGAAATCTCCTCCAACAGCTGAAGAAAGAACTTCATGTACTTCTTTTGGTTTAGCAACTGAAGCCATGGAATAAACAAGTTCAGTATCAATATCTTTCTTAATAACTGAGCAAGATTGTAAAACGTTCTCTAATCTTCGACAATCTCCATTACATACTTCAAACAAAGCTTTTTTAACGTCATCAGAAAGAGATAAACCCTCTTGGCTAGCAATCTTATCAATTACTGCATATATTTCCTGTTCAGGTAATGGTTGGAATCTAAATACAGCACATCTACTTTGAATTGGATCAATTATCTTTGATGAATAATTACATGACAGAACGAATCTACAAGTTTTGGTAAAATTTTCCATAGTTCTTCTCAAAGCTTGCTGTGCTTCTTTTGTCAGAGCGTCAGATTCATCTAGATAAATTAACTTGAACGGTACGTTTCCAAGTGCTCTAGTGCGTGCAAAGTCTTTTACTTTATTACGAACAACATCAATTCCTCTTTCATCTGATGCATTTAATTCAAGTGTATTTTCACGCCAAATGTCTCCAAAAAGTTGTTTAGAAATGACTAAAGCCAAAGTGGTTTTCCCCACACCAGCAGGTCCAGAGAAGAGTAAATGAGGCATCTCTTTCTTCTCAACAAATGCCTGAATTTTCTCAATAATATCTTTTTGACCTTTGATATCAGCGAAACTCTGTGGCCGATATTTTTCAGTCCAGATTGATGAAGCCATAAGTAATTAGGAAAGTAGATTATTTATAAGTTTTTAGGGTAAGAATTAGCTCAATGATAATTTAGAATCATAGAGCCCATAATATCATTTTAGTAACCCATTGTAATACTTCATTAAACGACACACCAAAGAACAAAACCCCTATGAATACAGCCACTAAAGCAATAAAAAACAGCCTGATGATGGTTGAAATAAACTTACTAGCAAATAATAAGACAACCAAAGCTAAAACCAACAATACTATTGTAAAAACGTCCATGATTACGCTAAAAACACTTAGATTATATATTATTTATTATTTGTAAGACTTACATACATTTCCAGACAGATGCTGAGTCATCTTGTATGCATCATTTACAAACACTGGAAATATTTTAGAATCAATCGCTTGGCAAAGTTTTTTCGGTACAATTTTGGAGCACCTAAATGGTTTTCCATAGACTTCAACAAAAGTTTCAAAATTAGGAGAAGTTATGTCGGAGAAATAAAAAGCCAAAGTTTTTGTTTTACTATCTTTCTTATATTTAAGAAGCATACTACCTTTTCTACATTCAATTATATTCTGAACATAAGCATTAATTGTTCCACCAAATTTACCTTTACCCGTCATCTTATAGATACCACATTTGTTACCTGGAACTTTATTTCCATATAAAGTTACATTAGAGTAAATCTCTTCTAATTTATCAGATAAAGTTACTTCACACTCATTCTTTGCTTCCTCTACTGAAATTTTTTTAACTGCTTGAGTAGATGAACAAGAAGCAAGCAAAAAAGCAAAAAATAAATTTTTCAATGAAGCCATTATTTTTTCAAATGTACGGTACGTGTAGGGAAAGGGATCCCAATCTTTGCTTTGTTTAAAGCATCATAGATTTTTTGAGTAGCATCTAACTTTTTAGAAAATGCTTCATCCCATTTAGCAACCCAAAATGTAGCTTTAAATTGAAGAGAAGAATCTCCCATTTCATAGAAAATAACATCAGGAGCAGGGTCTTCTAAAATACCTTCTACTTTTTTTAGAACTGTTAAAACAACTTTCTTTACTTCGTCAACATCAGAACCGTATTCTACACCAAATAAAACTGAAGATCTTACTTTAGGACTAGGGCGAGTATAATTTTGTACCCTACTGTTAGCTAGATAGCCGTTAGGGATATAGATAACTTCATTATCCCAGGTAATTAGTTTAGTACTTCTCAAACCAATATCGTGAATCAGTCCTGAAGTACCGTCCTCCAATTTCACTTTATCACCAACCTGATATGTTTTATCTAAAATAAGAGTTATTCCACCAAATATATTCTTCATTGCATCCTGCAATGCTAAGCCCAAAACCAAACCACTAATCCCAACTCCAGCTAAATAAGGAGTAATATCTATCTTCCAAATATCTAGAACCCACATAAATGCTATTATGAAAAATATTACTTTGGCAACTTTATGAAATAATGGAAGTATGACTTCATCAATTTTTGTTTTGGTCTTTGCTGCAATAGTAACTCCCCAAGTTTCAATAATAATATCAAAAATACGAAGAAGAATAAATAAGAAAACTATCGCCATTAGTGAATTAACTATGTTTGAAATAACTCCATTAATTTCAAGATGAAATAAAGCAAATTTAAGACCATATGCTAACACTAAAAAGAATAATGGTTTCTTGATATTTTCAAAAATTAAATCATCAACTTTTGTTTTTGTTTTCTTAGCTAAACTCATAAGATATCTATTAAAGATAACTAATACTAATTTACCAGCGATAGCTGATATAATTAGAATTAATAAAGCGAATACGTATTTATTCTGTAAAATAGGTATTGAATTCATTAACCATGATTGTACTGTCATAAGTGCTTTAAAATGAGTTGTTTTTTAAATATTTGCCTAAGCAGCTTTCCTAACCCTCTTCTTAATTACTTTTTTTATCTCAGCAGGATTTGGGAATTTCCTCTTTACAAAGAAAACTCTAATAGAACTCAAAACAATAGTTCCGGTAATTGTAACGAAAGCTACTTTCATGATAAATTCAGCGAAAGGAATATTAGCTTCTAATGCTAGCTGAGCAATGGCCGCTGCCGCTAAACCTCTGGCAAAAATAGAATTAACTAAACTGCGATGGGGTCCATCCATTTTTTTTGTCAACAGTAATGAACCCATCCTTGAACCCATTAACACGAAAGATAATATTATTCCAATTAACAGAGCTCTCCAATCAGAAATGTCAATTAACATTCCAATATACACGTAAAAGAAGGTTTTTAGGAAAAAAGAAATCTGGTGATAAAAAAATTCTTCTGAATGCGTAGTTACGTTCACTCCCAACTCGCCTTTGATGGCCTTTTTCTTCTCCTTCTCACTTTTTGATAAAATTCCTCTAATAATCGAAGAAAGTTGTTTACTATTCTTAAGCATCAAACCAAAGAAAAGAGCTGCAATTGCTCCATTTCCATTTAAGAATTCAGTTAATACGTAAATTAACAATAAATAAGCTATTGAAACCATATAATTATGCTCAGTGAAAACTTTAATAGATAAAAAAATCCAAATAATTCCAGCAACAACTCCAACTAAACCAGCTATTGCAAACAAAGAAGTGATTTGAGTTAATGCTGCTTTAATACCAAAATCACCTAATCGAATAACTTCAATCACAGTTAACGAAAAAACTATACAAAAAACATCAGTAAGTGCTGATTCCAGAGCTAATAAAGAATAAACTTTCTCCCCTACTTTCATTTCTTTTAAAATTGGAATAGCAAACGAAGAGGAAACTCCCCCTAACAAAAAACCAGTTAGTAAAGAGGGGAGTAAAGTAAAACCGCTAGCAATCATTATAGCAGATACCACAACAGCTGAGATTATAAAATTAAAGCCAGTTAAGAAAAGGCTATGCGAGAATTCTCTTACCAAAGAGGAAAGGTGAATGTTAAACGCACCATCAAATAAAAGAAAAAGAAGAGTAAATGTAGTGAAGACAGGAGCAATGTTAGATATGTCAGCTGGACCTATTTTACCCCAAACATTCGGGCCAATGATAAATCCTAAAATAATCAAGAATAAAACGTCAGGAACATTAAATTTTCTAAAAATAAACTCAGCAAAGAAACCAAAAAATAAGATTAGACTAATTCCTAACAGAACTTGAATAACATCTACCATAAATAAAGAAATAAACACACGTTTAAATAGGTTACGCCAATTAATGACTTAATTAAGACGCAATTGTCAAAAATTCTTCTACTTCTTCAGAGCCTTGCAAGTAATAAAAATGTAATAAATCAGAATAATATTTAGTTCGCTGCATTTATTCGTCAGCTTCCTCTGAAGGTCCTGAAGGAACGGCATTCCGAGAAATGATTAAGATGTCACCCACAGCTTTAACCAGCTGGTGAGGAACAATAACACCTTTAGCACTACCCAAAACCCGAGAAAGGAAAGAATTTTTAGTTGCTTTAATTTTCCAACCAGAAACTTTATTTGAAGAAACAATTGAATCTTCTATATCTCCAAAATAATCTCCTGCATCTGTAAAAACTTTTAAATCGTACGTATCCGAAATTTTTTTCATCTTAAGCATAATACCTCACCATAGTCGACGAAAGCCCGTAGATTTAAATACTTTTCTATGGTTGTGTAGCTTTAATCAACTTAATAATGAATAGACCAAATAAACAATAAAATGACAATTACTTTAATCGGGACATCCCACATTGCCAAGCAAAGCATCAATGAAATAACTGAAGCTATAAATAATCATAAACCAGACATAATTGCAGTAGAATTAGATGTGCAAAGAGCTGCTGCTTTATTACAAAAAAAGAAGAATAAGGTTGGATTGCGACAAATTCTTAGTATAGGTGTGAAAGGATTTATATTTGTTAAATTAGGGCAATTTGTACAGGAAAAGCTAGGGAAGAAGGTTGGAGTAATGCCTGGTTCTGATATGAAAACTGCAATAGAGATTGCTGGTAAAAATAAATTAGAAATAGCTTTCATAGATCAGCCCATCAGTATAACGCTAAAAAGATTTTCAAAGAACCTTACCTGGAAAGAAAGATGGAGATTTTTTATTGATTTGTTCAAAGGCTTGTTTTTTGGTAAGAAAGCCATGAAAGAACTTGGAATTAGTGAGTTTGATTTAACCAAAGTTCCAGAGAGAGAAATCATTAAAAAAATGATGGGGCAGCTGAAGAAAAGATATCCTTCTGTGTATAGAGTTTTTGTTTCTGAGAGAAATAAATATATGGTCCGACAATTGATTAGCCTTGTAAGAAAAAATCCAGGAAAGAAAATATTAGCAGTGGTAGGAGCTGGCCATAAAGAAGGCATGGAAAAATTGTTATTGAAAGTTGATATATTGAGATAATACAAAATTCTTAGTAAAATATATAAAAATGGCCCTAAAATAGAACCTAGGTAGCAGTGGTAGGGAGCTTACGGTTAATTAACCGAGGAAAGTCCGCCCACCAAAAAAAGTTCCTTCACAAAGAAGACGGAGAAATTCCGTAGCTCTGGCGTAGAAACGAAACGTCCTGAAGAATGGAATGATGCAGTTCAATTGAACATAATGGCGAAGTTGTCTGAGAAGGCAACGAGTTAACCTGCTGACGTCTCTTCAGGGATCGATGGAACGGCGAATCTGAACTGGTGCAAGTGCAGCTGCAAGGCACAAGTCACGCTTAGTAGAATGCTCTCACAGCCTCTTGAACGGCATTCAGCATACTGAATTCGGTTCAAGGCTGACAAAAGGCGGCTTATACCACTCTACCTGTTTTTTAAAGATACATTCTTTTTATGAAAGATTTTAAATAATTCAATGCGTATTCTTAAGTTATGAAAATCTATTATCAATCAACTGAATTTACTACCGCAGCTTCGTCTCTTCTGACAATCATTCACTTCTTTAAAGAAGAAATTAAGCTTACTAAAGAAAATGAATTCGACATATGGCAAAAGACAGTAAACCTACCCACAAGAGCCTCTTCTATTTATGCGTTAGCTAATTATGCAAAAAATGTTGGTTTAGATCCAGAAGTAATAGTAGAAAAAAGAGAATATTCATTTCCAGATTACAGGTTTTATAGATATAGTAAAGAAGACATTGAACATGCTAAAGATTCATCTTTAATGCACCTTAAGAAAGCAATGATAAATGGAGTAAAAATAAATGAAGGATCAATTGATTTGAATACAGTTAAAGGCAAACTTGAAAAAGGTAAAATAATAATCTTAAGATTAAATGCAAAACCATTTAGAAACATAAAAAGGAATACTTCAAATTATTTAGTTATTCATGGTTTCAACGAGAAATATTTTCAGATTATTGATCCGATGCAAGGCGGTTTATCAATTCCAGAAGAAGTAATGAATGAAGCTTTTGAATCGTTGGAAAGTAAGAAGTACAGAGACCACCGTATGATCTTGTTCTAAAACATAATGAGCAAATAAGACCCAAAAAGACAAATAAACGTGATTTTGAGCTTCTTTTACAAATCCACTTAGTTTTTCTTACTTCGAAAGAATTTTAAAATATAAAAAAACAATAAAATAACCAACAAAAGGAAGAAACCCAATTGAAAATACAAATATTTAAATAGTTTAACTATTTACCCCACCAGTATAGAAGACCGTATACTAAGAAAACGCGTTACGGTTGTCTCATTAACATCAGTTTAAGTCAAATGAATAAAAAAAAGAGATACAAATCCAACGTGGGAGTAGAAGTAGAAGTGCTTCTTTCTTATCACGACGGATTTACAGCAAATCTAGCCGATTCAGTTCTTAATGATAGTAGAAACTCAGGATATTTAGTAAAAGAAGGAAGAAAGAACATGGTCGAAATTAATTCTGATCCAAAATCAACCATAAGAGAAATTCACCAAGATTTATATGAAAAGTTAAATGGCTTAGAAAAGATATGCGAAACATATAACGTTGTTCCAATCTCAGCAAGTGAATTTGGAGCAGGAAAAAGCATTAAAAGAGTAAATCCAAGATATTCAGCCTATGGAGAAAATCTAGGAGAATTGTCAGAATTGTTAGGTCCAATTGCAGGTATCCACATCCACATAGATCAAGATAAAGAAAGAAAAATAGAACAATTCCAATTACTAACTTCATTAGATTCGTTATCATACGGAATCACTTCAACTTCACCAATTTCTGAGAAAGGCAAAAATGGATTAAACAACCAAAGAGTAAATATAGTAAGAAACATAGTATATGACAAGCTACCATTACATGCCAAATTACAAAATTATCCAAGTTCCATAAATGAAATAGATGAACGAGGAAAGTTAAGAGTTGAACAATGGTTTGAAGGTTCAAATATGAACAGAGAAGAGTTCAATGAAGTTTATAACACAGGGAACACAGGATATCATCCAGTTAGAAACAGGCAAGATATTGGGCCAACAGGAACGTGGGAAGTACGTTCTTTCGATACTGCCCCACTACCGTATGCATTGGCAGCAATCGCAATCTATAAAGGAGCAAATGACCGTATGCTAAGGCAAAACATTCCAACAAAAATTGCAACAGAAGATAACAATTATTCATTCAGCGCTTCAGAGATAATACTACCCAACCACAACACTTTGCTTAAAATGCAAGAAGAAGCAATCAAATATGGATTAAAATCACAAATGTTAAAAAAATATTTAAGCCACGTTAAAGAATTTGCTCAAGAAGGGCTGTCTGAAGAAGACAGAGCATATCTTAAACCAATAGATGAGTTACTATCAACAGGAAAAAATCCTGCTTCGTTGATAATGGACCACATGCGATTCCTTGGCTATAAAGGAGAAGAATTTACACCAAACCAATCTGCTCAAGCAAATCTATTCGCGAGAAAGATGTATCAAGAAGGTTTAAAATATCAGCCTACAGTGAATTGAAATTACAAAACAGATTTAAAATAAATAAAAAATTAGAGAGGAAAAATAACAGGAAACAAAATACCAACAAATAATAACAAAATGTGTCGAATGTTAATAGGAATAGGAAACTTGGACGTAAGCTCCCTTTTAGATGCAGCAATTGCTATGGCTAAAGACGAGACAGTTAATCATGAATTAAATAGAGAAAAAGGTAAAGGAAGTTGGACACACGACGACGGATGGGGAATTGCTTTCTTAAATGAAAACAATGAATGGATTATTGAAAAATCTACGGCCGCAATTTATAGTGATACAAAAGTAGATAAATTCCGTACCCTTAAAACAAAAATAGCGATTATCCACGTTAGGAAAAAAATGGGAAGCGATAAATCAATATTAAACACCCACCCTTTTATTGAACAAAAAGAAAATAATCAAACATATGTTTTTTGCCATAATGGATATATCGATGAAGATATTTATTATGATTCATCTTTCCCCATTAAAGGCGAAACCGACTCAGAAAAACTATTCTATTCAATCCTAACAGATTTAAGGAAAGACCATTTCGTGGGTGGTATTAGACAGAATTTTAGAAGATACAAAAAATTAACTGGGACCAACATAATATTAGCAACAAAAGAAAGATCAGTAATTGCTTTAAGAGAAAACCATTTTCCAACATATTATCAAATGAGTATTGGAAAGAAAAATGGAATGACAATAGTTAGTTCAGAAGTAATTCCCAAACTTGATTTAGATTGGGAACCTCTTGACCAAGGAGATATTCTTCAACTAACACATAACGACCATAGTGTAGAAATTCACAAGATAAGGAAACCTATCTTACCTCGAATTTTTTCGCGGTTAAAATCTTCCGCACAGAATTATCAATCCTCTCTTCCAAAATTTCTCCAGATTCGACCGCTTTTTTGATTATCTGAATCATGCGATAAATTTCATTAGGGTCTTCATCAAAATTAATTACCATATCGTTTTCTGCTTTAAATACAGCAAGATACATCTCATCAACAGTAGGATAAAATTTTCTTAAACCTAACATCATTGTATCGTCAGTTATGATTAACGATTCAAAATTATCTTGTAACTCTTCTAAGAGCGGAACAGCAGCAACCGATGGGACATTTCCAGAATCAGCTTCTCCAAAAGCAATAACGTGTGTAACCATAACTGCACCCGGCTGGTTATTCTCTGCTAAATATTCATAAGGATAAAGATCATCATTAACTATAGACGCGCTCACTAAATCTTTATGGGGATCCTTAATTACTAAAGCTTTTCCAGGATAATGTTTTGCAGTTGCTAGTACGCTTTTAGATTGTAAACCTAAAATATAAGCTTCCGCTAATTCAGCTATTTGCTTTTCATCTCCAGGAAAAGAACGGCACCCCCAAATCTGATCGTCTAAGTCAACTACAGGAGCAAAATTTATCGAAAAACCTAAATTACTTAGAAATTCGCCTTCAATTCTTCCTTTTTCAAAAGCTTCGCCTTCATCATGAATTTTGTTTGTAAATGTGAAATTTCTAAAATAAGTGAAAGGACTTAAACATCCTTCTAAATCTGCAGTTACAAAAAAAGGAATTTGCATATCTTTCTGAAAAGTGTTAATCGTTTCTTTAAATAAATCTGGACCAGCCATTGCAAATAGATGAATACCACCTATATTCATCCTTTTCCATGGTTCCAAGTTATGCAAACCACCGTGCGTAATAATCATTTGACCTATTTTTTGTTCAAGATTTAATGAATCTAAATAAACAACATTTCCGTCAATTGCAGGTAATGGTTGTTTAGGAATCAATAAGCCTCGTGCTTGCGCAATTGTAAGTGTCCCTAAAATTGCAGCGATAATGAACAAAACTATAAATATACGCTTTTGGAATCTATAAGATTTGATGCTACCAAACAAGTAGTACTGTTTAGAAGCCGTTCTTTTTCTATTTCTTTTTGTTATTCTTGAACTCATCTTATCCCCGGAAAACCAATTTCTTCTTGACAAAAGTAAAAAGCTTTATTGTTTAAATGGTATGAAAAAAGTGAATTTGGAATGGAGCACTCTACATGAGATTCTCCCCAAGCTGTCATTTTTATGTGGGGAATGCAAATTGATTGCCTTCTTACCATATCACAGCAGTTAATAATATCCAAAGATTGTAATCTCTCGGAACTTTCTATTAAACAGAGGTTCTGTGCCGGATCAAATGAATAAAGTGCATTACCAATGGAAGGGAGATTAGCACCAAATAAATTAAGAAGCAATAAAGATGAAACTAATACCAAAGAAAAGTTTAGAAGTACCACTACCTTTTTTTTTGTTTCTTCTTGCGACATTAGAGAAAAATAAATGAAAAAGTATATATAAAACTACCTATAAAACACCATAAGTTAAGATAAACTATCTAAATATAAATAAGGTCAAAGGAGAAACCAATATGGAAGTGATTATATACACAATACCCACGTGCGATTTTTGCCGTAAAGTAAAAAAATGGATGGAAGAAAAAAAAGTATCCTTTCAGGAAAGAGATTTAACCGAGGAAGATACATTCCGTGAAGAGGTTCTGAAAAATACAGGGCAATTATCAACCCCAGTAATCGTAATTGATGGAAAGTTTATTGTAGGTTTTGATAAAGATAAATTAGAAGCTGCACTAAAAGAATAAAAATTATTTTTGTATTTATTTGTTTTTAATTTTATAGAATCCCTAATGTACGCTTATTTTTCCACTAAAACCAATTATTATCGCGTCAACGTAAACAAACTCGCCTTTCTTTGAAAATTTCCATGAAAATGATTGTCCCGGTTTGAATTGTCCACTGCGTAAATTGGTTATTTCTCTCATACCAAATAGTAAAGTAGGTAATTTATCTCTCCTATTATGCCAGGTAACTGTTTGATTTACTTTAACTTCTAATTTCGAAGGATAGAAACCTTCTTCAGTTATTTGAATAATGATATCTTCTTTAGGCTCTCGGTAAATGTTGATAGAGTTAACTATTTCATCATCCTTATTTATGTTAGACTTAACCATTGGATCGGCAAATTGTTTAAAAGAAGGAGTTAAGGCGACGAACCAAGTCCTTTGAGCCATTTTCAACTTGTTTTGTGTAATTGCGTTAAATGAAATTACTTTCTCATTATAAATATCATCATTGTAAAGATCATTAGCAAAAGAACTAGGAAGCATAAAAGCACAGATTAACAAAGTTATTAAGATTATTTTCAAACTACCACCTAACAGCAAACAACCAAAGTTTATTTTTAATACTTATTGAACTTGAATATCAAAATTTAATTGAAATTAATAACAAAAGTAAAAATTAGTTAACTAAAAATATTTAATGTTTTAATTTCTTCAATTTTATAATCAAATGAGAAACCCAGTAACAAAGTAGTAGTGTATGAACCAACGTTTCTTAACAGCTGATGTTTACAAATAAGAACCGGCGGACGTTTTTTATCAAAAGTAATTGTCTTGCCCACAGTTCCTTTAAATTGACAAGAGATTTCATTAGCGCCCAATTTTGCATCAGTAAAAGTAACCGTACCTAATTCTCCTTTACCCATATTTCGCAACTGTAACCTTAATTCTATGAAAGGAGAAGTTCCAGGAGTTAATATCTGTTCAAGTTGATTAATTCCTAATGGTGAACCCTGACCTCGATAAGATTTTCTGTCACGCATTTTACAACCAGATTCAAACACATCATATACATCTGGGTCTATGCAAATTGAATCAACAAACTCCATCGTACTACTATATTTAGCTTGAACTACATAACGGTCAGTGTACCTCTCTGCGCCTTCAAATAATTCGTTAGCTTGTCCCTGAAACTCAATAAATATTTTATCCCCAACAGGGTTTTGTAAACTCCTACCTTCCATCAATGCGAAATTCTCTTTAGGCGGAGATAAATAAAAATATTTTTTGTCTAACCCTATAATACTTAACTCTCCGTCAATTAAGTCGTAGGCAGCTTTATTATGTAACTCAATTAAAAAAGGAAATTCAGAATTTTCAAATATTTTTGAAGGAGGAGCATTTTTTACTGTACTAAGTTGTAGCTCGTTCACACCCTGTTTAAAATTATAATCAATCCCGCTAGGTGTTTGTGAAGTACATCCCACAAGTATGATTAAACTGAAAAAAAATATAATTCTCTTTATGTCTATCATTTGTCACCTACTGTAATGCCAACTTTATGTTCCATTTGATAGTTATAATTAAGTTCAGCATCAAAAGTTTTTGGAATGTAATCATCATCCACCTGAACATAGCCAATAATAGAACACCCGCTTACCCTAATACGAGAAGATGGTTTAGCTGGAATTGTAACTTGACTACCAGACAAACAATTACCTGCAAAGTTATCCAAATAAACTTGATACAATTCAACTGCAGTTATCTTTCCCCCGCCAATATTTTCTATGGACAATCCCATCTCTAAATTATTCAATTCATTTTGTTGGTTAACTCTAATTATTGGGTCTTTCACTGTATGACCAAATCCAAATAATAAGCGAGCTGGTTCTTGAGCAGATTTAGTTTCTCTAAACTGGTTTAATGAACCTTCAATTTTTGTAATCTTTTGAGATATTTTTTTCTTTTGAACATTATCAGAAGCATTTACGAAAAACCTAGTTACGTAAGATTTACTTTTCAACCCTAATAAATCTGCTTTATAAGATAATTGATAACTACCAGCCATAGTAACTTCAGGAGGCAAACAAATTACACTTAATGAACCACCATCCAACAATTTTACTTCCCAAGCTTCTACTTTCTTTATGTCACTGCCTTTCCTATACTCAATTTTTCCAGGTAAAACAGATTTATCTTTGATAAAAGAACAACTAAACTTTGCTGTAATTTGTTGATGGCGAGGGTTTTCATAATCAAAATTGGCTGTATAACGTGCTGGTTCAACTGTTTTATAAGGGAAGAAATCTTTGTCTACTTTAAATTCAAATTTTGTTGGTAATAAATTTGGATCATATGAACCGGGTAAGTTTTGTCCTACAGATTTTTTTTCTTCTTTTATTTTTTCGACGCATTCTTTAAGAGTCATTTCATTACTTTTTACTCGTTCATCATTTTTACATTGATTTACCAGCCGTGAAGCTTCTTTCCTACGGTCTACACAGCCAACAGGATCTTTATATTCTCCTTGTAATAAACAAGCAATATTTGAAACAAAAGGGTGCTCATTATTTGGTAATCTTGCTAAAACGTCTTCTCTTGCTTCTTCAAACTCTTGAATTGAAGGCAATAGGCTTTTTTCATATCCAACATCTGGAACTATCGGAATAAAAATAACTAGAATAATGTAAAGGAAGCCCACAATTCTTGCTAATCCAACAACCATGTTTGCATTCTCATTTTCAGAGCTTGGAAGTAAAAGTAAACCCAAAAAAGCCCACCAAGGCATGAAAAGTACTAAATTTCCTACTAAACTTGTTATAGGCCAATGCATTTTTTCTACCATGAAAGAAACAAAACCAACATCAAAAAAGAGAAACAAAACAGGTATCAAACCTGCCATTTCCGCAGCAATGCTTTCTCCTTTTGAAAAAATCATTGGAAGCAACAATAATGTAACGATTGAAACTACAAAATAGGTTAAAAATTGTAAATCAAAACGCGCTTGAAATACAAAAAACCAAACTACAAAAATAAGCATTGGAAGAAAAATAGCAGCTCTATCCTTTTCTAATTTAGTAGAGATAGCATATCCAGAAATTACAAACAAAATGAGACTTATTACAAAATAAAAGGCATCAAAACCTAAAAAACGAAGAATGTAATGAATTGAACCTATAATCAATAAAAGAAAGCTAGATGTTCTTGCTGCTTCAGAGAACTCTTTAGCGCCTGAGCTAACCAGTTGAAAGCCCAACATCTCTCTTCCAACATCTGTATCAACATCCATCTTATTCGTAAGATTATTCTAAGTTATAAAAAGATTACGTTGTATTGGGGATGATAGAACAACTAAACGGAAGAGAAATAGTAATATTATTTAACCAAATCCATCCTTAATTCTCTGATTTCAAGAGTCTTTTTTGGTTTGATTTTAATCGCATTATTGCCTTTAACTACATCTTCACTCAAATCCATGGTGTAAACAACTTCTTTGGTTTCAAAACTATCTAAATGACCATTGAATACTATATCTGCTCTTTTTACTGTAACAACGTCAACAAAGTCCATCTCAAGCCTTACTCTTTTTCCACCAGCTTGCACTTCTTCAAATTCTTCAAGACTTAAATCAAAATAATAAGTCGGAAATTCTAAATCTTTAAGCTTAGATTCAATTAAAACGTGTGATAAGATATAAGTTCCTTCCTCTGTAAAGAATTCAATTTGATTTTCTCCAACATGTATTAGGTCTGTAGAAAACTCTACAGGAATAATCTTGATGTCACAATCTGGAATTGCGTTGTAAAGTTCCTTTCCATTTATCTTTACACGTAATTTCCCTACTTCTCCAGGTTTACATTCCGGCGTGAATTTTAATAATCCCCTCTCAAGATTTTTCTTTTCCTGATTTAAAATTAAGAAAACATTCTTTGAACTTTGGGCTTCAACATTTTTTACATCAGCAACAACTTTTACTTTGTTTAAAACTGCTTCATGCGTACGCCAGAAAGCAATGCCTGGAGAAATTGACTTCAATTCAATTCTATTATCTTTCTGTAATAGAGATTTAGGAAGAGAAATTGGTGCACTTGCACCAGGTTTTAGACTTCCGCTAAATATCTCTTGGCCATTAAGCTCAATAATCATGTCTCCAACAATTGATTGTACAAAGAAATTTAGTAAAACATCACTAGTATGGTCTAAGTTATGAATTGTAAAAGTAAAGTCAGATGTTTCTTCAGTAAAAACAGCATTCTTAGATTTAATCCTAGATCTCTCAGCTAAAATACGACCTTCACGACTAGTATAGATTGTCACAACAGGAATAGGATGTTCAATTTCACTTTGAGCAAGATAATCTATTCTACCTGGACTGGCAGTAAGCAAATTTTTTGCTGTTAAAGAAGAGGAAGAAGAGTGTATGCCACTGGAAGAAGTTCCGGAATAATTTTCATCAAGTAATTTTGCCCGTTCTTGAGGAGGGATAAGAATTACGAACATAACCATTAATCCTGCAATGATAGCTATGAGAACTGCAGCGCCCGCAGCTGCCTGTGCTCTACCTCCTTTTAGACTTTTCATCAACAGTAAGAAAAATTAGGAATATATAAAGTTTTGTGATGTGGAGAGGGGAAAAGTTCTTTTGTTTAGTCAGATTTCTGTTAAATAGAATAAAGGAAACCAAATATTTTATTAATCATAGAGTGTAACAGATCCCATGGTAGACGTAATGTTAATTGGTGCTGGATTAGGAATTGGTGGAGTAGGATTTTTTGCTGGTTTCAAAAAGATGAAGCAATACAAGTTAATCAACGACATCCCACGTTCTAAGGTTCGTTCTCTGGCCATGGGTCTGGTTGAAATACATGGTAAAGTAAGTGCAAAGAACACTCTTATTAGTCCGTTTTCAAAAACACCTTGCATCTATTATAAGTATGAAATTAAAGAATATCAAAGAAGCGGGAAGAGCAGCAGATGGGTAACAATTAATTCAGGAGAAGAACATATTCCATTTTGGGCAAAGGACGAAACCGGACAAATATACGTAAATCCCGATGGAGCTGAATTTAACATACCTTTAAGTAAGAAGTATAGTCAAAAAGCTAAATTTGGGATGCAAATTGGGCCAATTATTCTTGCATTACGTAAAAAGAACCTAACTCAACAACCAGAATCTTTAGGATTAAAATTAGTTGAAGGCAGAATGGGATTTGTTGGAATAGGAGATAGGATCTATCAAGAACATTATATTAAACCTGAAGAAGACTTGTTTGTAATGGGTACTGCAGCTAATGTTCCGGGTGCTCCAGAGAAAGTTATGATTAGAAAAGGGGGAAATGAACCGACTTACATCATCTCAAATAAAAGTGAAGCAGTTTTATTGAAAAGAATAAAGTGGCAAATGTTTGGAGCGTTTGGAATCGGAATTGGAGCGATTGTGATGGCAGTATATGAAATGTTAGTTGGGTTTGAATAGCAAAGTTTTTATGAAAGAGTTGATTATGAAGAATATAGTAAATAATTATTAAAAAGCGATAATAATTCAAAAATAAAGTAATAAATTGAAATAATTTGGGGGAATATTAAAATGGTATTAGGAATGATTTTAGGCGTTGTGGGTATTCTGTTGGCAGTTATTATTGTGGGCTATTTAATAGGCATGTATAACAGCTTAATTAGATTAAAACATAATATTGACAAAGCATGGAGTAACATCGACGTTCTTCTTAAACAGAGGCACGACGAATTAACCAAATTAATGCAAACAGTTAAAGGAGCAATGAAGTTTGAGAAAAGTGTACTTACAAAAATCACTGCTGCGAGGACAGCATTCTTAAACGCGCAGTCCGTTCCAGAAAAAGCTAAGGCAGACAATGTAATGGCTGGAGCACTGAAATCAATATTTGCAGTTGCTGAAAATTACCCCGAAATAAAATCTAATCAAAATTTCATGGAATTTCAAAAAAGAGTAAGTGGAATTGAGGAAAACATTTCAGATAGGAGAGAATTTTATAACGATTCCGTAAATACTTATAACATCAGAATTGACCAAATTCCTTATGTGTTTATGGCTAGATTGTTAAGTTACCAAAGGAAGGATTTATTCAAGACAGCTGAGGGAGAAAGGAAAGACGTCAAAATATCATTTGAATAAAACATTTGCACCTAACAATTGATTGAGATTGTTGAGTAAAAAAAGAGTTAAATGAAAAAGAATGAAAACAATTAAATCAGATTTTAAGAAGGGGACAGTCAAGTTAAGAGTTGAAAATGCAGATGATTTGTGGTATCTTAGCCACATAATTGAACCACGTGATTTCGTAAGAGGGAAAACAACACGTAAAATTAGAATAGGTGATTCTGATAATGCAAAATCTACAAAAAAAACTATTACTCTATCTATAGAAGCTGAACAGGTTGAATTTACTTCAAGTGCACTAAGGGTTCTAGGAAAAGTTAAAGAAGGAACAGATGATATTCCAACAGATAGTTACCATTCAATTTCAGTTGAGATCGGCCACGAAATTACAATTGAAAAACCTACTTGGTTAGCATATCAAAGACAAAAACTAAAAGAAGCTTCAGAGGAGCAGCACAAATATCTTGTGTTAATTTTTGACAGGGACGAAGCAATATTTGCTTTAACTAAGAAATCTGGACACCAAGTGTTAGTTGAGTTTAAAGGGGACGTGCAAAAAAAATCTAAGAAAGTTGAAGTAAAAAAAGATTTTCATCAAGCAATGATTGAAATGTTAGAACAATATCAATCCAGGTATAACCCTGAAGCTATAATTATTGCCTCTCCCGCATTTTACAAAGACGACTTATTCAAGAAGCTAAATAGTGAAATTAAGAAAAATGTTGTTCTAGCAATTTGTTCATCTGCAAACAAAAGAGCAATTGATGAAGTTCTTGCTAGACCGGAAGTTGCTAAAGTACTAAAATCCAGTAGAGCACGGCATGAATTATTATTGATGGAAGAATTATTACAAGAGATTGAGAAAGAAAACCTGGCAGTTTATGGATGGAAAGATGTTAAAAATGCAGTTGAAGCTGGAGCCGTTAAAGATTTCCTGATAAGTGATGAGTTTATTCAAAAAAGAAGGGAGAAAAATAAATTTACTGAAATTAATGAAGCAATGAAAAAAATAGATTCTTTAAATGGAAAGATTCATGTTCTTTCATCAAATTTAGAGAGTGGACATAAACTAAATGGTTTGGGAGGGGTTGCCGCCATCTTAAGATTTAAAGTCGAGTGGAAGTAATTTTCAGGTCTACAACAATATAAACTACTGAACAATCCAAAAAAAGTTATTTTCTATATTTTGCATAACCACAACCTTTTAATAGTAGTTAATTTTACTGATAACCTAGTAGCAAAAAAATACTTATTTGCATTTGAGCAAAAAAGGAGGGGTTGTGAAAATGATAGTGAAAGATGAATTGTTAAGTAAATTACGTAGATATTTTGACTTAAATCTATACGAAGTGAAGCTATGGGCTGCTTTGTTAAGTAGGGGAGTTTCAACCGCTGGTGAATTATCGGATATCGCCGATGTTCCACGTTCAAGGAGTTATGACGTTCTTGAATCTCTTGAAAAGAAAGGTTTTGTTGTAATGAAGATAGGTAAACCAATTAAATATATTGCAATTCCACCGACTGAAGTTGTTGATAGAGTTAAGAAAAATATGAATGCAGAAGCTCAGGAAAAAGTTAAGCGATTAGATTCAATAAAAAGTTCTCCAATGATGACTGAACTGGAAACTTTACACACTAATGGAATTGATTTGGTTGAACCTTCTGAGATGAGTGGTTGTTTAAGAGGTAGAAATAACTTATACAACCATATGGATCTCTTGATAAAAAATGCTAAATCTACAGTAAACATTATGACTTCTGATAAAGGATTCATGAGAAAAGCTGAAGGATTACAGTCTTCCATGGAAAAAGCAAAAAAGAGAGGAGTAAAAATAAGAATCAGTGCCCCTCTTACTAAAGAAAACAAGAAAGTTGCTGATGGTCTTAAAGGAGTTGCTGAAATAAAGCATAATGATAAAATAAGATCTCGATTCATTACGGTAGATAGTAATGATACGGTCTTCATGACTTTAGATGATGGAGAAGTTCATCCAAGTTATGATTTAGGAGTATGGGTGAAAACACCTTATTTTACTAAATCTATGGACCAGATGTTTCAACAGAACTGGAGCAGAAAGTAATTGAGTTAATTTATTGTTTTATTTTTTCTTATTTTTTACAGTTGTTTTTTTCTTTTTTGAATAATTGTAGTGATCGTTGAATTGTTGTAATAATTAATTGTGGTAGCTTCCTATATCAGTAGATTTTATAAAGAATTTCTTATTATGGCGTAGCAATGGATGAAGTAAAAATAATCAGTAAACTTGATCAACTGGAACGTAAGATTTTACCTTTGCTTATTCAGCATAAAGAACTACAAGTCTTAGTAGATGAAACAAAACTAAAAGAAATTGAGGTAATGAGATCTTTACAATGGCTGCAGAACAAAAAACTAGTGGAAATTCATACAAAAAAAGAAGCGATTATATATTTGGAAAAAATAGGACTTACTTATAAGAAGGAGGGTTTACCAGAAAAACAATTTCTATCTACTTTATCAGAAGAATTTAAAGGACTAAATGTTATCAAAAAGAAATCGCGTTTGCATAAACAAGAAATAAATGCCTGTTTAGGTTTATTGAAAAGAAATAAAGCAATTGAAATCCAAAAAGGAGAATATTTAGAAGCTAAGATTACAGAAGAAGGAAAAAAAATATTGGAGAAGGAAACATCTCAAGAAGTTTTTTTGAAACTAAGCTTTCCAATAAATGAAGAAGATATTTCTGACAAAGAAACATATAAAGAATTATCTAAAAGAGGTTTCTTCAAAAGAGAAGAAAGAAAAATTATTTCTGCTGAATTAACTGAACTTGGAAAGAAGATCTCAAAAGAAGATTTGTCTCAACCGGTAATCAACAGACTTACTGCAGAGATGTTAAGGAAAAAAACGTGGAAAGAACAAACATTCAGAGCCTATGATGTTGAAATTAATGTACCAAAAAAATATGGTGGAAAGAAACATTTTGTTAATCAGGCAATTGAATATGCAAAACAAATTTGGTTAGATATGGGGTTTCAAGAAATGAATGGAACCATGGTTAACACATCGTTTTGGAATTTTGATGCTTTATTTACTGCGCAAGATCATCCAGTTAGAGAATTGCAAGATACATTTTACTTGGGGGGGAAATTCACTAAGGGTAATTTGCCTAATCAAGAAACAGTAGATAAAGTTAAACAAATGCATGAACATGGAGGAGATAGCCAGAGTAAAGGTTGGCAATATTCGTGGGATGAAGAAGAAGCAAAAAAAAATGTGTTGCGGACCCACACTACAGTTTTAACAAGTAAAACCCTTGCATCCATTGATCCTGAAAATCTTCCTGCTAAATTCTTTGCTTTAGGAAAGAATTTTAGAAATGAAGCGTTAGATTGGAAACATCTCTTTGAGTTTAATCAAACAGAAGGAATTGTTGTAGATGAAAATGCTAATTTTCGGCACTTATTAGGATATCTTAAACAATTCTTTGCGCGTATGGGTTTTCCTGAAGCACGTTTTCGTCCTGCTTTTTTTCCATATACAGAACCCAGTGTAGAAATAGATTTTTTCCATGAAGGAAAGAAGGAATGGGTAGAATTAGGAGGTGCTGGAATGTTAAGACCAGAAGTAGTAATACCTTTATTAGGAAAAGAAGTTCCAGTACTTGCATGGGGACCTGGGTTTGATCGAACAATACTTGAATATTACGAAATAAAAGATATTAGAGAATTATATAATAACGATATTAAGCAATTAAGAGAAAAAAAATCCTGGTTAAAATAGATGAAATTGATATAATAATAAAAAATTAATAATGGAAAAACAAAGAAAAAATTAACAAAAAATGCCAACAATCACATTAAACAAAAAAGTATTTGAAACTCTCGTAGGAAAGGAGCTACCTCTCGATGAGTTAAAAGATCGTATTTCTATGTTAGGAACTGATTTAGAATCGATTGAAGGAGATGAGATTCAAGTAGAAATTTTTCCAAATCGTCCCGACATGTTATCTGAACAGGGGTTTGCTCGTGCATTCTCATCTTTTATTGGAGAAAAAACAGGATTAAGGAAATATAAAGTAACGCCAAGCGATAACAAAATGATTATTGATAAGTCAGTGAAATCTGTAAGGCCGTTTACTGTATGTGCTATTGTAAAAAATTTGAAAATAAATGAAGAAAAATTAAGAGAAATTATTCAAATACAAGAAAAACTGCATATTACTTATGGGAGGAATAGAAAGAAGTGTGCAATTGGAATTTACCCACTTGAAAAAATAGAATTTCCAGTTAGGTATAAAGCTGATAAACCTGAAAATATTTCATTCCAACCGCTTGAGTCTCCAAAAGAACTTACAGCGAAGCAAATATTAGAAGAACATCAAAAAGGTAAAGAGTTTGCTCATCTCTTAAGTGATAAAGAGGTATATCCATTCTTTATTGACAATAAAGATAAAATCCTAAGCATGCCACCAATTATTAATTCACAAGATGTTGGCTGTGTAACTGATAAAACTAAAGACATTTTTATTGAATGTTCAGGGTTTGATTTTAATACATTAAGTATTTGTTTGAATATTATCGTAACATCATTAGCAGACATGGGTGGAGATATTTATTCCATGCAATTAGAATATGAAGAAAAGAGTAAGGAAAATAAAAAAAATGAAGTTCAAACCAATGGTGAAGTGAAAAACACTCCCAACCTAACACCAAGCGTGATGCAGCTCGATGTGTCATATGCGAACAAGTTACTTGGTCTTTCACTTTCTGAAAAAGAAGTAAAGGAATTATTGGAACGGATGGGATACGAAGTTAAACTGCTAGGAGATGAAGCAAATATTGAAAATAAAGGAGGAATTGAGGTTAGTATTCCCGCATACAGAGCAGACATACTACATCCAGTTGATTTAGTTGAAGATGTTGCTATTGCCTATGGTTATGAAAATTTTATTGCTGAAATTCCAAATGTTGGTACGATTGGTAAAGAAAGTAAAATAGAAACATTCTTTAGAAAAGTTCGTGAAATATTAGTTGGAGCAAGATTATTAGAAGTAAAGAATTATCATCTTACAACAGCAGATGATTTAACAATAAAGATGAACCGACGAGGAGAACCAATTCCATTACAAAATGCACTTGGAGAACATAACCATTTAAGAAATTCACTTCTGCCCTGTTTGATGAAAAATTTACAACATAACCAGCATTATGAATATCCTCAAAATATATTTGAGATAGGCACTGCTTTTACAAGTGGAAACACAGAAACTGGTGTCCTTGAAAATAAATTTCTGGCAATTACTATAGCTCACGAGAAGGGTGATTTTACAGAAGGAAGACAAATAGTTGATTTGCTGTTATCTTCTTTAGGATTGGAATATGAAATTCGAGAATATTCTGAACTGAACAAAATCTCTGAACAAAATGGAACAAATAGCGAGGATAAGAAGACTTACATTGAAGGAAGATCAGCTAAGATAATTATTAATAGTGAAGAAATTGGTGAGATGGGAGAATTGCATCCAGAAGTTTTAGAAAACTGGGAATTACTTGTGCCTGTTATGATTGTTGAGATGGATTTAATTAAAGTAGAAAAATTATTGAATAAAAAATAATTTTGATTTTAAAAATTTAATTAGAAACTGCTTCTTCTAAAGCTGGTTTTTCAGTCTCTCCATCTTTAGCTTCAGTTGATTCTTTAGCTACTTCTGAACTTTCTTCTTTTACTTCTTTACTTTCTGATTCTGGTTCAGCAACTTTTGACTTTTTATCTTCCTTTTTATCTTCCTTCTTATCAACAGATTTTTTTCCTTTTGGACTTTTATCTTTTACTTTCTTCTGCTTTTTAGGCTTTGCTTTAGCCTGCTTTGGTTTGGTTTTCCATACAGAAAGTCCAAGTTTCTCGAAAGATTTTGCAACATCATCATGAGAAGCTCCTTCACTTAACTCAATTGTTTGAGAAATAGCTTCAAGATGTTTGATATTAACTTTCTTACGCCTTACATTTCCATCAATTAAAACAAAATTATTATCTAAAGATTTGACTACGACACATTTTCTTCCAGCATCACGACCAGCGATTTTTACACATAACCTTCCTACACTGAAAACGCTCATTGGCTTTCACCTCTGATTTTTTGTTTTAAGACAGATCTCGTGCAATTTGAACAAAGATTTCCACCGTAAGGTCTTTCTGGACGTCTGGAACTCTTCGGCTTTCTCGATAGTTTAGCTGGTCTTTCTCTTGGAGTTCCTAATAATGGCTTTTTGCAACTGCCACAGATGGTTTTACTAGGCTTTCTTTCACGAAAATGTACTGTAGTTTTTCCACCTGGTGTCTTGACAAAGACTTTTCGGTATCTTCCTGATTTATGTTTTCCTGCTGGCATAGTTATCTTTTGTTGCTTTTATATTATTTTTTCCTGTTTACAATTCAATGAAGCAATCTCAGAAATTCGATCGGAGTTGCCTCAAAGATCATTCCTAATAGGAATACTTCTAATGTTGATGATTTCTTTATAAATATTTGGTTTATTTTATTAGTTTGTACAAAATTAATACACTCAACACCATGAAAATCACTACTCTTGGGGGAAAACTTTATTAATACCCCATTAATACAAGCTAAAATGAATGAAAAAGCACATGATTACAACAGAATCCATTTAGGCATCGGAGATACTTGTTATACTGGTTTAGGCATTGAAGGAACAATTATAGCATTAAGAGATGCAGGATATGATAGATTAATTGTAACACTTGACACAAGATCTCAAGAAGAAATTGATGCTGATGTGTTCTTAAATCCTGAAGATGTAGAATTTGAGATGATAGAAGATTATATTCCAACACCAGAAAATTTTCACAGACAACATAAAGGAAGATTAGCAGAAGTAGGTGACTTAGTAAAAATTACTCACCAAAACCACGATAATTATAACCATCACGCTAGAATTCAATCTATTGGTAAAAAAAGATGGAATGTTGGTTATACATTAAATGATGAGTCAATTTCCTATAAAATATCTAGTTTACTACAGAGTTACGGATCTAAATTTAGAAGAGAGTTAATAGAACAATTTCAAGATGAACCAACTTTAAGAAGATTCATGATGCGTAAAAGAGCTGAGAAAAGTATTCATCTTCAAGAAGAAGATTTGGAAGATAATTATCGTAATTTAAAAATAACTGAAATGAAGAATAAACGTCAATTTGATCAAGCAGTTGAAGATATTGGTTCTCTAATGCAAAGATTATCTTTTTTAGCACAAAGAAACGAATTTGAAATAGTACAAAAGAAAGAATAGAAATAAAATAAAAAGATTAATCAATAAATTTTCAAAACTTTTCTTAACACAATACTAAATAAAATTGATAGTATTATGTAGATCCCTAACCAACCGGGATGCCAGCCAAATAATGATGTTTTCCCCAATGGTTTTAATTTTTTATAATTTATTTTAATCTGTTCAATATCTGAATGTTCGAATTGAGCCAGTTCTTCTTCATAACGTAAACTTTTGGTAATTAGAACTTTTTTAGATTCTTCTACTTTCCCAACTTTTACAGATAAGATATGATCTCCTTCTGAACTACGGAGCTTCCAAGTAGCTTTTCCATTCTTAATCTCCTGCTTATTATTCTCATTAACTATTTCTGTACCTTTCGGTGCAGTTAGTTCTGCTTCTCCACTAACTTCTTCTGCAAAACTGGCAGTGATACTGTATGTTTCTTCTGGATATATTGGCTCATAACCTAAATGAGCATTCATCCAACCAAAAATTAGTATAATTGGAATAAAAGTTATGAAAGTTACTTTAAATGAGTGCTTCATATATTCCATGTTAAGTTTCATGGCTTCCTTCTGCTTCTTCATCATCTCATCAGGTTTATCACGTAAACCTTTCATTTCTTTTTGGTATTCTTTTTGCTTATCTTTCAGACGCTTCATTTCATTTTGGTCTGTAAAATATTTATAAGCCAAAGTAATGACTAAAGTGATTACAAAAGAAAGAATGGCAACTGCCCATAAAGGACTTAAGTCTAGTAAAGGTTGCAAGATTGGATTCAATACGGGATCTAAAAATACCATTTTTTTATTTAATTCTACTCCATAAATTTACGCATAGCGGGATGCATATCCATCATATGCTGTTTAGCAATTTCTTCATATAACTTGTATACAATCATAACCGCAAGTAAAATACCAGTTCCATTTGATAATGCTCCAGTTAAGTCTGCTAATGCTGCAAGAAGACCAACAGCAGCACCACCAACAATAGTTAACGGCCAAATATATCTATTTAAAATTCTTTCTAGAACTCTTTCATCTCTTCTAAAACCAGGAATCTGTAAACCTGAAGACATTATTTGTTTTGCTTGACTTGCAGCATCCATTCCTGCTGTTTGCATCCAAAAGATACTAAAAACAGTTGAACCGATCATAAATAATAAGATATAGATTAAAGCTTGGCCAATCTGGACTGAAGTGAAACTGCCTTGGATGATACTTTGTACAATATTAGGTGCACTTACCCAAAATACAACTCCACTTACCGGACTATTGCCTGCAAATGTTCCAAGTAAAGGAAAGCCCCAACTTTCAAGTAATCTTGCGAAAAGTTGAATATTAGCCATTAAAGCTGCAACTAAAATAACTGGAATGTTTGATGTATAAAAGAAATTTAATGGCCATCTAATACCATATCCCCTTACTCTTCCAAAAGATAATGGTATTTCTACTTTCATTGCCTGACCGTAAACACATATAGCAAATACAACTATTGTTGAAATAAGCGCGGCCAGCTGTAAGCCTGCTGTCTGCACATCACCTAGTGAAAGTGCTTGAAATAAGGCAGGAATTGCTCCTGCAGCAATGTCTGGATTTGTCGGAGAGGGAAGAAAGTTTAAAGCACGAATAAAAACTTGCTGAGAAACTCCAGCAGCAATGAATAAACTAATTCCTGATCCAAAACCCCATTTAGAAACAACTTCATCCATGAACATGATAACAACTCCACCCAAAATTAATTGGAAAATTAATATCATTTGAAATTGAGCATATAATGGAGTTCCTTGCAAAGCAGCTGCAGGTGCTAAACCACCCATTAAAACATAGATAGCTGCTTCAAGCACAATGAAAAAAATTGACAAAACTTTCTGTAAAGCTTGAAATTTTTTTCTACCTTCAGGAGAAGTCATGTCCATCTTTAACATACCTGTTCCGTTTAACAACTGTAAAACTATAGATGCAGTTACTAAAGGACCTATTCCTAATGAAATGATACTTCCAAAAGATGCTCCTAAAATAATTGATAAGAATTCAAATTGTTGTAAGGCGTTTTCTCCCAAACCGTATAAAGGAACAAGGCCCATCACATAAAATAGAACTAAAATAATTAAGGTCCATTTTAGTTTCTCCTTAAACGGCAAACGACGTTGCTTAGGACCTCTTATTTCCGGTAGATAAGATGTAAACTGTTCCAAAAAACCCATTGCACCTATTCCTCTTGATCGTTAGATCTTTGATTTTTCTCAGATTTTGCCTGTTCAGATTTGGCAGGCTCCGATTCAACACCTGATTCAACAATTAATCCTCCAGCTTGCTGAACTTTTTCTTTAGCTAAGCGGGAAAAACTTTCCGCCTCAACTTTAATTTTACTTGAACAACTGCCTGAACCTAATAATTTATTGAAGCCAATGTTTTTTAAGTTGATAACAAATAAATCTCCGTCTTTTTCAACTTTACCACCACTTAATAAATTATTTAGTCTGTGCTCTGTGAAAAATGATACATTAACTGTTTTAATTGATTTAAAAGAACGACGAGGTAGAAATCCTTTACTACCACTGATTACAACACCACCTGCTTTTTTATGGCCGGCTCTCTTACCACTGCCAGCTCTTCCTCTCCCACCGCGGCTACCAGCTCCACGCCTCTTTTTACGATGACCGCCGCCATGCGTAGTGTGTCCCCGGTACTTATTAACTTTCTTTCGTTTGTTTGCCATTTAATGATTTGTAATTAGTATATTTCTCATATATTTATTCCGAAGTCATCCTAAGTAATAAGTCTTGCATTTTCTCACCACGCTTACCTAATGCACCCCCAACAGAAAATGGTTTCTTAATACCCTTTCGACCGAAACCTTTCCGTGGTGGAGACAAATTTAAAGTGGGATGATATTTTTTACCGTTAATTTCTTTGAAATTGTATTTATATTTCTTTTTTCGATCTTCTTCCCTACCTTGCCAAACATTACCTTTCTTAGTAAAAAGTTCTGAAGCAAACTCATCAGAAACAGAACCATAAGTGACGTAATCCTTCACTTTTTGAAGCATGCCACGGTTGATAGGAGTATCGTCTAAAAAAACACAATTATTTTTTCTACGTAAATTAATCATATGTAAAGTGTCAACAACCTTCCGAGATACTCTGACTAAACCACGAACTAGAACCACAGCAATTTTTCCTTTCTTGGTTATATTCTCCTTTTTAGCAGGAACTTGTGTTTGAACTGGCTTTTCAACTATATCTGCAGTTTTTTGTTCTTTTTTTATCTCTTGAGCTGATTCAGTCATGATTATTCCTCTGCAATTACTTTGGATGGTTCCTTCTCTGACTCAGGAAGTGATTCTAAAATAACTTCTTCCGTCTTAACATCACCCATTGAATGGATTTCTGTTTCTTTTACTTCGTCGCTTTTTACTTCAGCCGCCTCTACTGGCTCAGGAATTTCTTCATTTTCAATGAAAATTCCACCATCTACTATTCCTAAACGAGATATATCTTCAGGACGAATTCTTACTTCAGACAATTTACGTAATGCGTCTAACAAAGCAGAAATTAAATTTAATTTAGTTTTTGTCTGACCTATTGTTTTGCTCCAAATATCTTTTATTCCAGCAAGTGCAAGGATTTTAGCGCATTCTTTTTCAATAATTAAACCTTTACCCGGAGGAGCAGGCATTAAGCGAATACGGACACTGCCACATTTACCTTCAACTGCATAAGGAATTGAATTAGGTTCACGGCTGTCGGTCTCCCAACTACCACATCCCCTTCTAACACGAATCAAATTTAAGCGAGCTCTACGTTTAGCTTTATCTCTTGATGGAACTGTTTCTTTACTTTTTCCAGTTGCGACTCCAACAAAACCGTCTTTATTACCCACAACTGCACAAGTCATGAATTGAATTTTGTTACCTTCACGCGTCTTTTTTTGTGTTTGTCTAAAGATACGTCTTTGACCACCACCAAATTTTCCTTTAGCTTGACCAATTAAAAGTAAATCCTCTTCTAAATTAGGAAGTAATTTATCTACAATTTCGGCTTCCAAAATAGTATAACCTTTATTGAAAACTTCATTTATGTCAGTTATTGTTCCATCATTTACTAATTTTCCAAGTTCAGTAACGGGTTTCCAAACTACTTCTGGGGACTGAACGTCCTCCCGGTTCCTTCTTGGTCTTTGTGTTCTTTCCATTTTTTTGATTTGATTGATTATATTTTCTGAATTATTTTTTAATTTCTTTCTTTATATTTTCAAAACTGCTTTTTAAAGTATCGCTGCTTAGGCCATCTTTTAAATATTTTGTAAATACTGCTTCATTTGCGGCTAAATAATCTTGAATATGCTTACCAGATAAGCGTGTTTCTTCAGGAAAAATATCTGAATCTGAAGAAGGAAAAGCAAAACCAGAGTCTAGACAGCCTTTCATAAAAGCGAATGCTTTTCCTCTATGTAATGGAGTTCGCAAGCCAGTATCTAAAATCCCTTCTTTGATGCCTTTATTTTGAGCTTCTACACCAAAATACAAACCAGTTAAGTAAGCTGCCGGGAGGTTCTTTAAAGAAGCTTTCCAACCTTTCTTGATTAAAATATCTGAAGTAAGACCTAAAAGAATTTTATCTCCTTTTTGCTCAAACTTAACTAGCTGGGCAATGATTCTAGTATTTGAAAAGCGAATAACAATTCGTGGTTTTGAAGAGAGCAAAAGCTTCATTCTCTTAGTATAATTTGTTTTACGTTCACGAATTCTACGAAACGGTACAGTTTTTGGTTTTATACGTGCCATTGTTTTTTATGATATTTTATTGAATTTATTTATCAAGCTTTTTCTTCTCTATCAAATTGTGTTCTGTGGCATAAAGTTTTATGTGCCTTTTATTTCTAAAAAAACCACCTTTGCTTTTACGATACAGTGACCGATAGTTAGTTGCGGAAAGTAGCCCGGATTCTTTTAGCATACGTAGAAAAACCCTCTGGGTTCTAACACGAAGAATCCAACTACGTTTTCTACTTAATATGGAATGTTTACTTCCTTTCTTGCTACCTTTACCTTTTTGGCGGCCTTTTCTCTTTTGAACTTTAATTGCTCTGGCACCACTTCTAGACTGAGAATTACGTCCAGATTTAGTTACCTTTTTTACTGCAATTAGACCACGAATATCAGAGCGAGTGATTGCTTTACTTATTTCTTCATGAGCATCATCTGCAAAGCGAATTCGCTTAGGGGACGTTTTTAGTACCTTTGCTGCTAATTTCTTTTTGGATTTCATTTGATCTTTGTTGTAATTTTATTATTTGATTTTTTGTTTGATTATATTTTTAGTTATGTTAGTACACCTATTGTGGTTTAATCATTGTCTTTTCAAGTTCTTTTTTCTGAACTTTATCATCTTTTACGGTGTCTTCAACACTTTTCTTCTCTTTTTCCTTTTCTTCAGTTTTCTTTTTTTCTGCTTTTTTCTTCCTTGCTTCAGCTTCTCCCGATCTCAAAGATTTCTTCTCAGCTCTGACTTTTTTTCTTTCAGCTAAATTAGTTTCAATTAATTTAAGGCCAGCAGGAATGTCTTTATAATTACCTACGTTTAATTTTAATTCTAAGCATTTTTTTAAGATAGATTGTTTTTTTCTTTTTCCTACTGAAGATGAAACAATGCATAAATGCTTTGGGTTAATGGAAGTTAAATCTTCTAAGCGGTATACTAACACAGGCTCCATTCCATTGATTTTTCCTCTAACTTCTTTGGGTGAACCAAATCCTGGAGTAGGTAAAGCTGGACGACCTGAATGTCTCTGCCGTACTTTTGAGTGCTTACCTCTTGGATATCTCCATCTTCGCTTGACGCGAGAAACGGTTTTAGATTCTTTTACAACAAATTCTGTTTTTTTGACCATTTTCTATATAGCTTTACCTGCCTTTTCAATGATATAACAACCATCTTGGAATATACGGCGATCTCTATTAGTAATACGGCACAAAGATTCAATACGCGCCGCCATTTGTCCTGCTTTTTCTTTATCGCATGAAGTAATTGTAATCTGAGTACCATCAATTTTAACTTCAGTACTATCAATGATTTGAGCTTTTCGAGGAACTGATTCTCCTAAAAAATTTTTAATTACTATCTCTGAACCACTAATAGCTACATTCATTGGAAAATGTCCTGAACATATTTTTACAAGATATTTATGTGCTTCCTGAACTCCAGCAACCATATTTTTAATGTGAGCTGTAAATGAACTTATTAATTTTTTTTCTCTTCTTGTTCCTTTTTTAAATAAAAGAACTACTTTATTTTGTTCAACTTTTGATTGCATCGCGGGATGAGAAAACTTTCTGGAATTTTCACCTTTTGGACCTTTGATTTGTAAAACTCCATCAGTAAAACTAGCTGAAACTCCTTCAGGCAATTCAATTTCCCTAATGATGTCTTCTTTCATTTTATTATTATTAATTGAAACACTAGTAGCAATATGCAAGTAATTTTCCTCCAATACTTTTTCCTTTTGCATCCATATGTGTCATAATACCTTGTGGTGTAGAGATAACAATTATGCCGAAATCTTTTGCAGGAAGATACCTTTTCTCCCACTTTTCAAATTCACGGAATTTTGTGCTAAAACGAGGTTTAATTACGTTACATTTGTTTATTTTTCCAAGTAAATGGACTTTTATCTTAGGAACATTTTCAGTAGTAATCTCTTCGAATCCTCCAAGATAATTATGGTCGTTCATAAGATTAAGAACTGTTTTAATCATCTTTGAACCTGATTTGATTAAAACTTCACGCTTTCCAACTCGTTCTGCATTTACTATCTTGGAAAGAGCCGCAGCTAATGGATCGTTTAACATTGTAACCCTCCATGATTTTGAATTTTGTTTTTCATTTGTTTCCTTTTGTTAGTTTTATTTTTTTGATTTATTTTGATGAATCTTAACTGTATTTTTTGAAACCCATATTAGGTGCCATTTCCCTAAAACACTGGCGGCAAAGATTTAACCGATATTTGTTAATATGTCCACGTATTCTACCACAATTTTTACACCGCCTAAGAGCGATTCCACATGATCGTTGCTTTGGTTGATTGTGTTTAATGTACTTTTGTTTTTTGATAGGTTTTGAGTTTAACTGAGTAAACATCTTTTTCCAATTTGAGTAAGTCATGCTTCAACCTCCACATTTAATTTCTCTTTTACAAATTGTTGAGCGTCTTCTTTTGTAATCAAATGAGATTTCCCTATGAAGCTAGATTTAATCCTACGCATTTTAACTCTTTGACCAGGACGTTGTAGGGTCACTGCAACTTCTAAACCCATGATTTTTAGTTCAGGATCATACTCAAGCCCTAAAATATCAATGTATTCTGCAATGCCAAATGAAAAATTTCCTTGATTGTCGAAATTTTTTGCTTTTAGGATGTTTCTTTTAGCCGCAAGAAGCTTCTTTAACAAAGCTTCCGTATCTTTACGAACTGTTACCTTACAACCAATAGGTAAACCAGGCCTTAAACCCCAATTAGGAATTCTTTTCTTTGCAGTGGTTTTAACTGGAGATAAAGGAGACAATTTCTGTAAAAGTTTAATGCCTTTCTTTAACATTACTTCATCTTTTCCAGCGCCAATGTTTAACGTTACTTTGGCAATCCTGATTTCTTTCATATGATTCATTTTAATAGTGACTTCTCCTTTCCAACAACGAATAGGTATGATTTTTTTGTTTCAAGATCTTTATCATCTGAAATAAAAACCACTTCGTCCTTTTTTATTTCTTTTAATTTTCCAATTGATCCAGCGTGTTTTCCCTGAGTTAGGAATATAGCAACGCCTTCTTTTAGAGGTAAGACTTCTTTAATTGTAATTTTTTCACCAGCTTTACTTGGAAGCTGAAGAACGGCTGTATCTCCTACGTTTGCAGAGTTATCTGCAAAAATAGTTCTACCATCATGAAATTGGAGTTGTATTTTTCCGCCAGTGCCAACCTTCTTTCCTTTTATTTTTGCTAACTTAGTACTCACATCGGAGGTTTCAACTAAAATCATTCTACCTTTATCATCTAACGATACCCGATAATGTTTTTTCAAAGCAGGAAATGAAATTATATCGAACAGACCAGTGATAAATCTGTGGCTGGTTCTTCTTTTGCCATCAACCAAAACTTCATTGTCATGCAATAATTTACGTGCTTCATTCATAGTTAATACCATTGATAAATTATCTCGAATTATTATTCCCAGAGGAAGGCCGAACATCAATGAATGTGCCCCAGGTTTAGGACGGGTGATGAACGTATTCTGTTTCCTGTCAATGATCCAAGTCTTTGGTGCCGCTAATCTTTTAAGATGATTTTTCATTAGTCACTCCAGCTTCTTTGTTAACTTTGTTATCTTCAGCTTTATTATCTTCATTTTGTTTCTCTTCACCACCTAACTTTGTTTTCCTTTTTTTGTCTGTTAAGTCAAGAGATACAATCATTAAATTGGAAGGTGCAAAAGGAATTGTAACTTTTGTTCCATCCTTTTTTGTAAATTCCATGTTTTCAAGGTAAACCCTATTTGCAGTTAGGTTAATTCTGTCAACTTTACCCTCTTTCTTAGCATTTTGCCCACGCATAATTTTAACTTTATCGCCTTTCTTCACTAAAATAGCTCGCGTTCCATATTTCTTTCTTAACTCAGATGATAAATGTACGTGCAAATACTTTTGCTTTTTATGTAAAGGTGCAGTGTACCTAAGTTTTCTCTGCTTTCTCCGGCTTCTCAATAATTTTAATTGTTCCATTTTATACCACCATCCGTGCAACTTTGGCTACGGCTGGCCATCTTTCTGCAACTTCTTTAGCAATCGGGCCCTTAAATATTGTTCCTTTAGGATTGCCTTTCATATCTTTTAATACAACTGCAGCATTATCTTCAAATTTAACTCGTGTACCATCAGGTCTGCGATATTCTTTTTTCTGACGGACAATGATAGCAGGTACTACTTGTTTTCTCATTTCCAATTTACCCTTCTTTACAGATGCTAAAACCAAATCTCCAACTCCCGCTGCCGGAATTCTACCTTTAACAGTCTTATGACCTTTTACAGAGACTATCTTAAGCATTTTAGCCCCTGAATTATCACATGTAGGGACGAATGCCTGTACAGGTAAGGCTCTTGTTATGCTGGAACGTATTGCTTTCATTTCTTATTCTCTTCAGTTTGTTTTGGTTCTTTGGCTTCTTCAACTTTCTTTTCTGATTTAGTTTTTGAAGCTGTCCCAAGTTCTTCATTACTTAGTATATGAATTATGACATGGTTTTTGGTTTTACTTAATGGCCTAGTTCTAGCGACAATAACTTGATCGCCTATTTGAGCATCCAAACAAGGCGGGTTATGAACTCTTAAACGAGATCTCCTTTGTTCATACCTTTCATATTTAGGTACAAAATAAGGTCTGTCCCATTGAATCGTTGCTGATTTTCCAGTATCCTTTTTTATTACAATCCCTTTTAGGATTTCATTTTTAACCCCAAGAGATCCAGTGAATGGACACTTTAAATCATGAAACGCTGAATTAGACGCTTTCTTTGGAGCCGGATAGCCCAGTACTTCCTTCTTAATTTTTGATTTTACCATATTAGCCTTTTACCCTTTCTTCTGATCGACCCATCAATGCATCGCCAGAAATGATCTCCCCTGAATTAAGTTTAAGGGTGATGTTTTTCTTAAACACTGTTTTTGAGCCGCTTAGTACTAATGTTTTTTTTGTTTCGTCTAAAACTTTCCCAGATAGACCTTCATCCGATTTGTTTTTTGATTTTATGATTGTGACCATTTTTCCGATTAATTCATGTGGATATTTCTTCATTTATTGTATATTTCAATGGTTTCTTCCTGAAAACCCAAATCTACTAAAACCGGCTTTATTCGAGATAAGTGATCTCCTTGCAATTCAATTCTGCCGTTTTTTGCTGTTCCGCCGCAAGCAAATTTGTTTTTTAGTTTTTTTACCATTTCGTTAAGGTTAGCTTCTTTGGTGATTCCGGATACGATAGTATATTTTTTCCCAAACTTCCGTTTCTCCATTTTGACAGTGATTTTTTGTTGTTCCCTGGCAATGGACTCACAAACACAGAGGTCCTCAGGTAAACCACATTGGTTACAAACACCTACCATCGTTCCTCCATTAGGACGTGGGTTGGCTTTTCTATCATTTATTGAGCCTGCACCTCCTTTTCTCGCAATATTGTGTGGATTCTTGCAATTCCTTTCTTGACTTTACGAAATTTTCCTGGACTTGATCCTTGGGAACCCATACTAAGTTCAACATTTAATTTTAATAGTTCTTTTTTAAACTCTTGCAATCTTGCTTTAAGTTCAGCTTCCGGTAATTCGCGTAATTCTTTGGATTTCATTCTGTGTCCTCAATAACAGGATTTTCCTCAACAGATGGAGCCTCCTCAGCTTCCTCTGTTTTTTCTTCTTTGACTTTTGGAGTTTCCTTAGAAGATTTAGGTGCAGCCTCTTCAGGAGTTTCTTCCTTAACTTCTTCTTTTTTGGGTTCTTCCGCTGGGGCATCTTCACTTACTTGAGTTTCATCAATTTTTTCTTCAGTTGACTTTTCATTCTTTTCCGCCGGTTTAGCTTTAGTTTTCTTTTTTCTTGGTTTGCGAACTTTCTTGGGTTCTTCAACAACTTCTTCAGTAATATTAATAGGTTCAGCTAAGATTTCAATATGATCTGGAAGGGTTAAATCTGGAGGCATAATGGCAACTTTTATTCCAATAATTCCGCTTTTCAATAAAGCACTTCTTTTAGATCTTAAAACTCCTGAAAAAGCAATGTCTCCACATTTCTTCAAATATCCTTGATAGAAACGCCAATTACGAGCTCTTGATCCAGGAATTTTTCCGGACAAAATTATTTCTACTCCAAGTGCACCTGAATTAAGTACGTTCTGCATAATTTTATACCCAACACTCTTAAAACGAGTAGAACCAAATCGTTCTAATGAACTAGCAATTCTATCAGCTACAATGTGAGCATCCAGAAAAATGTTTTTCACTTCATTAATTTCTATTTGTGGATTTTCTAATTTAAATTTCTTTTTTAATTGTCGAGTTAAGTCCTTAATATTTGATCCTTTGGAACCAACGATTAAACTTGGTCGACTTGAATGAATTATTATTTTTTCACCTAAAGGGATTTTCTTTAATCTGATAGATGAAATTCCAACACCTTTTAGTTGATTCTCAATATGTTTCTTAATGTACAGTTCCTTAGTTTTTTGGACTATGAAATCTCTTTCAATCATTATTTAGCACCTTCATCTTTTCGTAAAGTTCCTTTCTGTTGTAATTGTTGAAATAAACCTTCTACTTCTTTTACTTTTTCAGTTTGTTTTTCATCTTTGTTTAACTCAGCAGCTTTAGCTTGAGCTTTTTCTAATAATTCTTCAGGAGTATAATCTTTAACTTCTTCAATTGGCTCAGATTGTTCTGATGGTTGTGATGCTGGTTGTTGTGGCTCTGATATAACTGATGCTTTAGGAATGGTTGAAGCAGGAATTTCTGTTGGAATATCTTGAGCAGGTTGGATCGTAGGTTCTTGAACTTCTACAACTGGTTTTTCTTCCATTGATTCTTGGATTGATTCTGATTCAATAGGAGTTTCTTCTTCAGTTGGGGTTTCTGATTCAGGTTCTGCAATTAGTTCAGGAGTTTCAGGTTTCTTTTCTTCTTCAGCTATCTTTTCAGCTGCTTCTCCTTTTTCTTCTTCGGTTTTTGTTTCAGGTGATGTTGGAACGTCATCCTTCACTTCTTCCTTTACTTCTTCTGCAATTTCTTCAACTATTTTTTCTTCTTTAACAACAGGTTCTTCTTTTATCTCGGCAGATTTTTCAGGAGCAACTGGAATTTTTTCATCTTTCTTTGATTTAGTTTCTTCTTTTTTCTTAGCTTCAGATTTTTTTGCAGTGCCTGCTTTACCTTCTTCTACTTCTATTTCAATGTGAGTCCTTTTTGTTCCTCCTCTTCTTCTACCGCCAGTCATTGGAATAGATGCTTTATTTGCAAGTAACTTGATTATTTTCAAACTTGAAGTATTAAGACCTTTAACTTGTGCATTCGCTTCAACTGAGTTAAATAATTTCAAAAAAGCAGAAGCAGCTTTAATTGGATATCTTCCTGAACCTATACCCGGTTTATGACCAACGTCATTATTGAAACGATTAAACGGTACTGCTTTCTCCATTTTCAGAACACTTTCTAGAAAGCTTTTAGCGTATTTAATGCTCCTATAACGCAAATTCCTACTGATCTCTACACTATGTTTGGTGGAAATAGGCAAATTGTGTGATTTTGCCGATGCCACATGTGCAGATCCAGAGTCTTTTGTTTTAGCCATTATTTTGTTTACAATATTTATTTTTAACGTGCACTCACCGCTTTACTGGAACGAGTTGCTCCAACTCCTGCTGAACTGTGTTTAACTGAAGATCTTGTTAATGCAAATTCTCCTAAAACGTGCCCAACCATTTCAATAGTAACTGTTATAGGGATGAAACTTTTTCCGTTATATACCATTAAGTTTTTGCCAAGCATGACAGGTAAGATTACCATATCTCTTGCGTGTGTTTTAATATTATTAGCTCCACTTTCTAACCGCTTCAATAATGATTTTTGTTGATCAGTAAAGCCCCTTTCTAATGAACGGCGCTTTCTTGAGGGTAATAGTTGAATGAATTCTTTTAAATCCATTCCTTTAACTTCTTCTTCCGTTTTTCCGCACCATTTAAGTTCTTTAATTGCCATTTTATTTTGTTATTATTTGTTGTTTTACCTTTTTCCTGTTCTCCGAGGAGCTATTTTACCTACTTTTCTACCTGGAGGAGAATTTCTTGAAGATTGAGTTGGTCTACCCTTAGCATGAGAACAACCACTTCCGAAAGGATGATCCACTGCATTCATCGATACACCACATACTTTTGGATATAATTTATTACGAGCACGCATTTTTTTAGATCTGGTTCCTGCTTTAAGGAAAGGTTTGTCGACTCTTCCAGAACCCGCAACGACACCCATTGCAGCCCTACATTCAGGAAGGAATATTTTTTCTTTCTTTGAAGGGAGAAGAACCCTAACTAATTTGTCAGTTTTAGCTACAACTTTTGCAAAAGCTCCAGATGATCTAACTAATTTACCGCCATCTCCCGGACGAATCTCTAAATTATGTACTAATGTTCCTTCTGGGATATCTCTCAGCTGCAAAACACAACCAGGAGTATCACCTGAACCTATTGATATTGAATCGCCAACTTTAATTCCGTAAACAGCTAGAACTAAACCTTTTTTACCAGTTAAATAAGATACTTCAGCAAGTGGAGCGCTATGTCCAGGACAATGAATTAAATTAGTAACGGTTCCTTCAGTTGAGATGGGATGATGACGAACTTTTCCTTTATAGCGATGACTAGCTGCTTTATAGGTGTGAGTTCCCCTTCCTCTTCTCTGTTGAATTAGTCGTTTACCCATTTTATATTAATCCCAAATCAGCACTTACGTCAGAAGCAATACTTTCTCCACCTAATTTAACGTAAGCTTTTTTTTCTCCTTGAAATGAATTTTGAATATTTACTTTTGCAACTGTTACTTTGAACATTTCTTCAACAGCTTTCTTAACATCTTGTTTAGTTGCACGAGGATTAACTGCAAAAACTAATTTATTATCAAACTCAATCTGCCTAATACTTTTTTCTGTAGATAAGGGATGTAAAATAATCTGATACGGATCAAAACTTTCATTGCTTTGAGTTTTTACGATTTCCTTTTCTTGTTTTTCAGCCATAATTAAATGAATAATTTCTTTTCTCCTAACATTTTAATTGCATTCTCTGTCCAGATTGTTGCTCTACCGGGCATTGAACCAGGAGCTAAATCGTGAGCATTAAGTGAACTAACTAAAACTGTGTCAATTCCAGGAATGTTATTTCCAGCTTTCATAATTGGACATTCTTCACCAACAACAATTAGTAAACCTTTTTTACGACGATATTTCCGTCCACGCATTTTACCTTTTCCAGCTCTAATTTTTTTAACAGCAGATCTTACTAACTCATCTGAAAAGCCAAAGCCTTCCAAAGTTTTAACTAAATCTGCAGTTTTTGCTATATTTTCAAATGCAGATTCTACTATAAAAGGATAAGTTTCAGGAACATTATGGCCTCTTTCACTTACTATTTTTTTGTCAACAGTAGCTGCCATTGCTGATCTAATCGCTTTACGTTTCTCTTTAAGATTGATATTTTTAACTAAATCCTTGCTTGATTTAGGTGGGTGTGACCTTCTACCGCCCCTGGTTTGAGGAGACGTTGCTCCAACCCAAAACATCCTTGTACCGCGACGAGATAGAATTTTTCGATCAACACGACTTATACCAAAACCATAACAACCCCTGTATTTTCTTCTTCTTTTACTTATATCTGAAGAATGTCTTTTACCAGCTTCAGGAGATGCACCATATCTTTGACGTAGAATACTTCGTAAAGCTATCACTGCTCGATGTATTAACTGAGGTCTATAACCTTCATTGAATTGCCGAGGTAATTCTGAAGTTCCTTTTTCTTTGTTTCCTACGTCTCTTATTGGTATTTTCATTGTATTGATTTAACAGTAAATGCGTCTTTTTGTGATTTTTTTACACGAGTTGCATGTGTAAGCAGAAAAGTGCCTTTTTTGGGTCCTACAATTGACCCATGTAATAAAACATAATCTCCAGTAACTAGTCCGTAACGGTTAATTCCACCTTTGGGATTAACGTCTTTTCCATCTTGACCAATTTTAAGAATTTGTTTATTATATTCAGTTCTTTGATGATAACCCATTTTTCCAGGTTGAGGTACACGATAATCTACTCTTTTAGGTGTCCATGCTCCCAAGTTTCCAATTCCCCTTTTAACTTTCTCTGACTTATGTTGACGAATAGGAACACCATACCTTTTAACTGTTCCCTGAAAACCTTTACCTTTAGTAACACCACAAGTGTCAACTAATTGGCCTTCTTCAAATACTTCAGAAAATGATAATGACTTACCTAATTTTTCTTTAGCGTAAGCTAATTTTTCATCTTTTGAACCACCAAGAGCAATTTCAAGAACTTTTGGTTTTTTTGTTCCAACAGATTTTGGAGAGTTAGAATGAACTAATATTCGTAAATCGTCAAATTCAACTTTCTCAATATCTTGTCTTTTTTTACCGATATTTAATCTTCGAGATAAATGTTTTCCAGCTTTTTCAGCATAAATTTGGCTGCTTTTAGATAATCCAAACATTGATTTCTTATAGAATGAAATTCCAAAAACTGTCATAGGAGGGCATTCAACAATTGTAGTTGGTAATGCGATAGTTTCTCCTTTAGTTATAGATTTTCCTCTGTTATCATTTGCCATGACGTGTGTCATTCCTGCTTTGAAACAGATAAAACCTAAGGGTTTAGCTTGCTTTTCATCCTTCCATGATCTAACTCTAACTAAAGAATGTCTCGACCGTTTACGCGGCCAGAACTGCATGCTACCTCTACGGGGGTTGTGTGCTTTTGGCATAGTTTAATCGCCTTTAGCGACTTTCATCTGAGAATCTCATGATGTTCGTCTTATCAGGCTGCTTTCGACAATTATTGAATCAGTCAAGCTGATTGGTATAATTACCGTTGTTTTCCGTTTTGGACGCAGGTTGTTTATAAAACTATCGGACGAATAGAGAATTTAGAAAGAATGACCAAATTCACCTAAACAGAATAATCTGCATTCTAAACAATACAAAACCCAACCATAAAACGAGAATCAAATACCACAAACCAAACAGTTTGTTAAAAGGAAAATAGTTGGAAATCCAATGTGTGACCTTTTTGTGCCACTTTCCTTGCGTCCAACAAAGAATATTATAGATTATTGAATCTAGTAAAACTAAATACCAAAATATTCCTTCTGCATAGAACGTAACCATGTTAATAAGAATTATTTGTTGTATTTATATCTTTCTTGCAAAAGCACTTATTTAGTTGTTTTGCCAAAGGAGCCACACGGGAGTCATAATGAAAATAATGAATAAACTCCCGTAATCGTGGCGTGCAAACAAACTAAATACTTTCTTGCAAAAATTTAATAATGTGAAGGAAACATCAACAACAAATGTTAGAATGGAAATGTACATTTAATTTTGATGAAGGAGCAGTGGTGGATGATAAAAGTAGGCACGTTTATGATTTTCTAAAAAGGTTTGAAGGTGAGGAGTTTAGAAACCCTAAAGATTTTCAAGATAATCTAGGAAGTTGGAGTAATTACCTTGGAAGAATGGCATTAGATTTAGTTGATGAGTTACGTAGATCCGCACCTATGTATAATGTTCACACCAATCAAATATATTATGTTGATAAACATTCCATACATTACATGGGTAAATTAATTCGATTATGAAAGCAATTTCTGTAAAGAATCTGGAAAAGAACTATAATAAAATACCTGCTCTTAAAGGAATATCATTTGAAGTTAACGAAGGAGAATTTTTTGGTTTACTTGGCCCAAATGGAGCAGGAAAGACAACTGCATTAGGAATTCTTACTGGTTTGGTAAACAAAACTGAAGGAGAAGCAAAACTTTTCGGTAAAGATGTTGTTAAAGATTACCAAGAAGCTCGTGCTTTAATTGGTTTAGTTCCTCAAGAATTTAATTTCGATAAGTTTGAGAAAGTTCAAAATATCTTATATTTTAATGCTGGTTACTTTGGAATTCCTGGAAAAGATAGAAACAAAAGAATCAAAGAAGTTCTAACACAACTAGGGCTTTGGGAAAAAAGAGAAGTTAAAGCCATGCAATTATCTGGAGGGATGAAGAGAAAATTAATGATAGCCCGTGCTTTAATGCATAAACCTAAAATCCTAATTTTAGACGAACCGACAGCGGGAGTTGATGTAGAAACTAGAAAAAGCATGTGGAAATATATTAAGCAACTAAATAAGCAAGGCATCACTATTTTATTAACAACGCATTACTTGGAAGAAGCAGAAGAATTGTGTGAAAGAATAGCAATTATCAATAAGGGGGAAATTATTAAATTAGATGATAAAAAGAATTTACTTTCTTTATTAGAAAAAGAGAGAGTAGAGATTACTTTTTCAAAATCAATTGATAAAGAGCTGCTTAAAAAGTATTCTCCCATTATATCAGATAAAAAAGCAATTTTATATCTTAATCCGAGTGATTGGAAAGATTTGTTATATGTAGTACAAAGTTTACCCGTAGAAAAGATTGAAACACAGCAAAATAAACTTGAAGATATTTTTATTCAACTGATTGGTGAGAAACAATGATGTGGACTTTGGTTAATAGAGAAGTTTCACGTTTCTTAAGGGTATGGACTCAAACAATTATCCCCCCAATAATCACGTCTACATTGTTTATTGTTATTTTTGGATTTTCTCTTGGTGCTAGAATTAATTCAGTTAATGGGGTCTCATATTTAGAATTTATTATACCAGGGTTATTGATGATGGGGGTGATTATGAGTGCATACACTAACAATACAAGTTCAATTTACATCTCAAAATTTCAAGGGAATATTCAGGAACTTTTAGTCTCCCCTCTATCATATTGGCAGATTATTGCAGCATTTACTTTTGCTGCAACTTTAAGAGCGTTTATGGTTGGTGGAGGAATATTATTAGTAAGTTTATTGGTAGCAGACATTTCAATTTCTTCAATCCCTGTTTTAATCTATTTCATAACCATGGTTTCATTACTCTTTTCATCTGCTGGAATCATCACTGCTTTATGGGCAACTAGTTTTGATAGAATGAACGTTTTTTCAACATTTCTAATAACGCCTTTAATCTATCTCGGAGGAGTATTTTATTCAATTAAGATGCTTCCGCCTTTTTGGCAATCAGTTGCAAAATTTAATCCAATATTATATTTTGTGGATGGATTCAGATTTGGTTTTTTAGGAACAAGTGATATTCATTTAGGATTAAGTATGCTAATTGTTTTTATTCTTACGACGTTTTTTCTATGGTTATGTGTTTACATGTTTAAGATAGGTTACAGACTTAGAACCTAGAACTAATCATTATCTACTCTAGGAGCAAGAATGAAACTTAACATTAACCTATCAATAACTTTATATTCTAATTTCATTGGATAATCAGTATTAAAATGTAGAGTTACGTTATCAGTTAATTTGCCGCCAGCAATCATTCTTTTTAGGTATTCTAATGAATATTTTGCTTTTACTTTATCTCCTGGGTTAGCAGTTATTTTAGTATGTTCATCAGCTTTTATTTCAATGAAAGCTTTTGATAAATCACCTTCTGCTTTAACAGACAATTGATTTTCTTCCCCCAAGAATGTAACTGATTCAGCAACAACATTAACATCTTCAATCGCATCCGCAATCGTTTGAGATGTGGTCTCAACTTTAACTGGAAAAGTTAAATCTGGAACTTTTTGTTCCTTATCTTCAATCTCGAGAGTAGGAATGGAGAATGAACGGTTTGTCTTACCTTTTAACAAAATTTTTAATTTATTTTCTTCTGTTTCTAAACTTAAAATATCATCTGCTTTTGCCCTTCGTAATATCTGTTTCAAACTGTTAAGATTAATCGCTACTTGCTCTGAACCTTCAACTTTATACTCAGTAAAACAACTGCTTAGAAGCTTAAAAATAACCATTGCAACATTAGCTGGATCCATTGCTACCAATTCAAGAGCGTCAGAGTTAGCCTTAAATTTAGCTTCCGATACTAATTCAGAAATAATACTAATACTTTCTTTAAAATATCGCGGTTCAGCTAATACTAATTTCATGCAAATTCGAGACTGAACGTATTTATAAGATTTATTGTTGTAAAGTAGTATAAGAAATAGTAATTTTAAATGACTTGAATTATAGCTTCAATATTTGACCATCTTTCATCACATGAACTTTCTTGTAACCTAACTGTTTACCCAATGTGACCATCGCTTCAGCTTTTTCACCACCAGCATGGGAAGGAATTATGTTTTTCGGTTTCAACAACTCAATTAAGTCTCGATGATCTTCCCTTCCACCATGGCCGGACACATGAACATCTCTAAAAATTCGTACATCAGAATTTTTCAATCCTCGTTCTAAAACGTCACGATTATCTTTATTTAATTCGACGGGAATAACTGAACAGCTAAAAATAACAACATCTCCTGAAGAAAATCGGTAAGGAAATTGTTTTCTCATTAATCTAGAAAGAACTGCTTTTGGTTCACCTTGATGACCAGTGCAGACAATGAGATATTTTTCTTTCCCTTCTTTCATGATTTTATTGAACATCTTTTCAACTTTATCTCTATGGCTAACAATTTGAATGCTTTGAGAAAAATCCACGATTTTTAATCTTTCAGCTGCTTTAACATATTTTGATAACGATCTTCCAAAAAAGACAATTTTTCTATCTAATTTTTTTCCCATCTCAATAATACTTTTTAATCTAGCAATATGAGACGAGAAAGTTGTTACTAACATACCTTTAGTTTCACAATTGATGCCTAACATAACATCTTTTAACATTTGTTTCGCAACAGATTCAGAAGGCATCTTTCTATGTTCATTTGCATATAAGCATTCGATGATTAAACAAGAAACTCCTTCTTCACCTAATTTTTGTAAACGTGTAAAATTTGGTTTCTGACCAAGTGTCGGTTGACGATCAAACTTGTAATCATTAGCGTAAACTACTTTCCCGTAAGGCGTGTGGACAACAATCAAAGAAGAGTGTGGAATTGAATGCGTAACATTAACAAATTCTAAAGTAATTTTATCAGATACTTTGAATGTTGAATTAAGATTTACCGGAACTAGTTTATTAGGAATTGTTATTCTATCATCTTTCAAGATAGTGCGTAAAACTTCAATCGTGTAAGGGGTACTAACCACTGGAGCTTTTGGAAAAAGTAAAGAAGCATAAGGTACTGCTCCAACATGATCTAAATGACCATGAGAAGGTGCAATTGCAAGCACGTTCCAACCGTCAATCGAAGAGTAGTTAGGTAATGCATTCGCTTGACGTAATTGTTTGTAAGTCATGCTCGATCTGACATCTTCCCGATCATCCTGGTAGCGGATGTAATTCTCCATGGCAAGACCCATATCTAATAAAACAACATCGTCATCAACTTTTATTGCAGTAGAATTTCCTGCTGTTTTTGTAAAACCGCTTATAGTACATATTTCTATTGGCATGGCTGTAGAAAGAAAGTGGTGTATATAAATATTAGTTTTTGAAAATTTGATATTTTTGATTATCTAAAGCTATATCATATCTACCAGAAATTGCATCACTAAATGTAACTTCCCCATATTTTCCGTTTATTTTAGCAGTAACTCCCCTAATTGCTCCTTTTTCAGGATGAATAAGTATTTCTTCGTTAATATATTGTGCCTTTAGTTTTGTTCCTGGACTTACTTCAAAAATAAAGTCGTGCATTAATGCGTCAACTGCTACCTCTAAAGAAACACATTCTTCAGAATTATTTACATCATATTTTATTTTCATAGATTTCGCAAAGAAATAATAAGTTTTTAAGGTTTACTGAAAAATGCCGTCAAAATAATAATTAAAAGTGTGGGTGGCAGGGCTCGAACCTGCGTAGGCACTGCTCCAAAAGCGCTGCTTTTCCAGCAGACATAAGCTGCGCTTCTGTCTAAGCCAATGGATAGCTCCGCACTATTGCGGGAAATGGTTCTAGCATTTGAGTCCATCCCGTTTGACCACTCCGGCACACCCACATAGAAAAAACTACAAGTTAACCAATTTATAAAACTTTTCTAAAGATACAAAATAAAGAATTAATTGAGACCTTTCAACTGATTTTCAATGCTGTTTAACTGAGATTCTAACGCATCTAATTCTGTTGGTTGAGCAGAAGCAGCAGGCGGTAATGGAGGCGCAGGTGCTTGACCAGGTGTAGGTGGAGGAATTGGCTGACCTTTTGATGGAGTTACCACTGGAACCCTTGACTCTGGAATTTTAACTTGCTTAGGCACGGCAGCCTGATGAACTGATTTTAACTTCCCTTTAGGTAGAATTTTTCGCAATTTAGTATTTATCATGCTATTTAATTCTTTAACTTCAAGTTGTAGTTTAGAATACAAACCAACTTTTTCATCTTGAATTAACTTAAACCTTTCATAACCCTGCATAAAAATTATTACGTCACGTAATGCCTCCAAAATGTCTTTTCGCAGCATAATAGGATCGCTAACCTGGACCATGAATTGAGGTAGCTTGCTGTTCGATTTCTGTTCCTTTTCCTTCTTCGCTTTTCTTGGCATGTTTAGTAATTCTGTGGTTCAGTTAAACTATGGTTGATAAAATCAACTTTCTTTTCCACTTCAGACAGACTATTCTGCCATAATTCTAGTTGATGATCTTCATCATTTTTTAAATCGTGGATTTTACTTAATGTTTCTCTAGCTTCATCAAGTTTATTTCTTACTGTTTTAAGCAAACTTAAAACTTGATCATACTCATCAACTTTTACAAATACTGGCATTCGGTCCATCATTATCACCCTTTAAATATTACTTTATCTACTTGCGCCATGCGGTCATGGGCTACTTTCATTGTTCGTCTTAATTTATCGAAATTGCCTTCTTCTTTTAATTCTGAATTCATAAGAGCTACATTATATTCACTCAAATGTGAAATTTCTCCTTTCAAATCATCTAATTCGCCTAAAAGGCGTTGATATACATCAACTTTAACGTATAACGGTTGAGAAGGTACATACATTGGTTGAGAAGGTAATTCAGCAGCGCTAGGAACAGTAGGAGCTTCAGGAGCTGCTTGTTCTTTTTTTGGTGGAGGAGATGGAGCTTTTCCAACACCAGCAGCTTCTTTTACTTTCTGTGGTTCAATTACGGTTGAACCTGGACGGCGCGGCATCTGTAAAGACTTTTCATCCATTGGAGTCCCCTCAGGCAGAGGAACCTTTGGCTTCTTCTTACGACCAAATAACCATCCCATAGTTAAGACGTAAGAGAAGATGGTTTAAAAACTTTGTTTAGTATTATTGAATGGTAAATAACTGTTAGAAAATGCATGTAAATAAATAGTTTTACTCCATTTGAAAGTAGATGAAAAAAGTAGTGTTTTTAGTTATTATTATTTTGTGGCAAATTAATTACGTAGCAGCATTACAGTTCTCTGAAATTATGTATAATCCAACGGAAGAATTAGGAGGAAGATTTAACGAATGGGTTGAAATATTTAATGAAGGGGGTAATTATTCTTTATCTGGTTGTACAATTGACGGGAAGAAGTTGGGAGATAGTGTAATAAAAGAAAATAGTTTTTTTATTATTGCAAGAAATAAAACTAAGTTTCGAAAATATTTTTCTGTTGATGTTGAAATTATTGAAAAAAAAATTGTCCTCAATAATAAAGAAGATACGATTAAATTAGAAGGATCTTGTTCCGCTTCTTTCACGTACAATAAAGAAATGGGTGCAAACGGTAATGGATATACTTTAGAACGAAGAAGCGATGGAAGTTGGGGTGAAAGTCTTCGAATAAAAGGAACTCCTGGAAAAAATAATTCAATTAACGATTTTGCTAGCGAATTTTCTTCATTAATAATTTCTGAAGTGATGCCAGATCCTTTTGGAGATGATGATGAAAATAAACCAGAAGGTGAATGGATTGAATTATTCAACGAAGGAAAGAAAGATCTAGATTTACGCGGTTTAAAAATAATTGATGAAAAAAAAGAAAATGAATTGTATGTTTCCGATACTAAGGTTCTTGATGGTACAATAATTTGTGCAGGTTGTTACAAAATAATTTATCGGGACGGTGATAGCGATTTTGCTTTAGATAGCAGAGGATATGAAGAAGTATCTTTGATTAGTAATGGGAAGAAATTCACTCATATGAGTTATTCAGGAAGTACAGAAGGAATGTCCTGGAGCAACATTAACGATAAATGGTTTTTAACTCCCCCAACAGCAGGTGAAGAGAATAAGTATGTTGAGGGCTGTGATTGGAAGATTGATTTAGACATTAATGAAACAATAGCGCGAAAAGATGCTTTTGCTTTTTCTGTGAGGGTTAAAAGAAAATATGGGGCTTCTGGGAATGTTACTGTAAAAGGAATTATACAAGATTATTATGGTAGAATCAAAAAAATATATAGGCCTTGGACAAACTCGCCAATAACAAGTTTAGCTACTAAAAAATATTCACCAAATTTACCGGAAGGAATATACTCAATGAAATTTATGTTGAGCGGACTTAAATGTTCTGAGAAAAATTTGCAGGACAACACCGTTACAAGAACAATTGCGATTAACCCCAGATATAAGATGAATGCTTCTTCATTAGAGATAAATAAAATTTACTTAGGTAGTGATAATAAAGCTGAATGGGGAGACCAAATTAGAGTAAATGTTAACATATACAAAGGAGATGAAACAAAAAAATCAATCCAATTATGGGCAGAAAGAGAAGGAGAAAAAATTAGTAAAACTACAAAAATCAGCATTAATTCGGCATATAAAGAATATCCTCTTGTTTTGCCGTTGCAATTAGAAGCAAATTGTAACGAAAAGATACCAGAAGGGAAAGTAACTTTAGTTCTTGAAGGATTTAATCTTCACGTTGAGAGTAGTTTTTTAGTTGAAGGTGTCGATACAGAAATATGCCGTGATTACTTGACTTATGTAAAGGAAGATGAAAAACAAAGAGTTCAAGAAAGAAAAGAAGATAGAGCAAACCAGATTGTAGAATTTCCGATTTCAATAAGAGCGGGAGACGTGTTACCCGTAAAAGTGCAAATTGTAAATTCAGGGAAAAGACATGAATATTCAATGTGGAGTTATCTTTACCGTGGAAGCAAATGTTATTCTTGTGCTAATGAGGAGAGAGATACAAACATGCAGCGCATTATTATGAATAACGATGAAGTGGAAGTAATTGAATTTCTCTTGAAAATTCCTGAAGATCTTGATGGAGAATATAAAGTAAAAGTAAAAATCAAAAAAGATAAACAAAAAACAATAAAAGAGCTGACAAGAAATATTTATGTTAATAAAATGATGAAAAAAGTTAATAAAACTTTAAACACTCAGGCGACCAGAGGTTACAATTTTAATGAAGAAGAAGTACAACAACCTCTTGCAGAAAAAATAAATAAAGTAAATTTAGAAAATAAAGACTATCCCGGAATCATTGTCTTCGAATCAAGTTCACAAAAGGCGAAGAAACTTATTCCTACTTTGTTAGCTATAACGTTTGCTATTTTAGCAGGAGTATTAGCTTTTCAGAAAAAATAATGAGAAAAAAAATTAATTTAGTGAAAAAGGATTCTTATACCACATAGTATCTTGTTCAGTGTTATGTACAACATACATTTTATCATTAAAATACCAAAACACTAAAGTAATATTATCTGGTTTAAGTTTTGTTAAAGATTGATAATTTCTCAAATTAACTCCATGCAACATGGCATAATCTGCGCCCATTTCAGCTAAATCTTTATACATTTTTTTAGTCATATAATCAACAGTAATGTAAGTGCTTGGTAAAATCCAATATATCTTTCCAACTTCAAGATTTGGATAAGTTTGATCAACATATTTAACAACGTCAGTTGAAATAGATGAAAGCAATATATTATTTAAAAATCCTTTATTTTTTGCATCCTCAATGACGAAGTCAATAATTTCTTTATCATCCTGAAAATTACCTTGGCTTTTAATTTCAACATTCATTGGCTTTTTATCACCAACCATCTCAACTACCTCATCATATAGCGGAATATAAAAATCACTAACTAATTGTAATTCATCAAATGTTAAATCACTAATTGCAACATTTTTTTGTTGCAGTCTAACTAAATTTAAATCATGAAATACAACTAATTTTTTATCTTTAGTATATTGAATATCAATTTCAATAAAATTATATTTATCATCTAACAAAGCTCCATTAATAGCATCCATAGTGTTTTCAATATATTTGACAGAATTTCCACGATGAGCACCAAATGTAAAATCATCATTAACAACTGCCTCTAATTGAGGTACTGAAAAAAAACTTATAAGCACAGCTAAGACTAATATAACAGAATATACAAAATTCCTCCCAAATGTGTGTTTTTGCTTCATATTTAAACCCTTTTTATTTACAGCTTATGAGTTCGCCAGGCTTTAGTCACTTAAGAGTGGTAACTAAAGACAAGTATATAAACCTTTCGGTTGTTTTTACTTGAAAATGACAAAAAGTGAGAAGTTGAAACTTGTTCAGAAACACTTAAAAACCACCCCAATTTCATCAAACCATGGAAGATGAGATTATTTTTCGAGCTGTGATTGAGGTACTAGGAAAGCCAGAAAAGCATGTGGAAGAATCATTGCAAGGCTACGTCAAACAGCTCAAAGAAAATGACAGATATGATGTACAAGCAGCAGAATTCGCTGAAGTGAAAAAACAAGATGAACAGGAGTTATGGGCTGGTTTCTCTGAAGTTGAAGTTAAAGTTAAGAAAATGGAAGATATTACAGCATTTTGTTTTGATTTCATGCCTTCTCTTATAGAGATGATTTCTCCTAAAGAGCTAAAGATTGGAGATTCAGAAATTTCACAATTTCTTAATGATTTGCAAGCTAAATTGCATCAAATAGATATGGTAGCAAAACAAGTTAAAATGGAAAATGAAATTCTTCATAAAAATATGGCTTATCTTCTGGGAAATTACGTTACTTTACTGTTGAGAAAGGGGAATATGACATCACAAGAATTAAGTCGATTAACTGGAGTAGACGTTGATAAGCTTGAAGACTTTTTGGATAACTTGATAGATAAAGGGAAAGTTGATCTAAGATCAGGGATATATTTTTTGAAAGAACCAGTTGAAAAGAAAGTAGATGAAAAAGAGATGAAAAATGGATAAACATAAAGTAGAAGCAGTATTATTCGCGCTTGGAAAAGAAGCATCCATAGAAAGGTTAGCCAGCCTATGTTCTTTATCAGAAAAGCAAGTTGAAAAAAGTTTAAATGAAATTCAAAAAGATTATACAGTGAAAGAGGGAAGTTTACAATTAATCAAAAAAGATTTAGGTTGGAAGTTAACTGTAAAAGACAAGTTTATCCCTTTGGTTAGCAATATTGTAACTTCAACAGAGATGGATCGGCCATTAATGGATACTTTAGCGGTTATCGCATGGAAATATCCCATAGTTCAATCAGAAATAGTTAAATTACGAAATCAAAGCGCTTATGACCACATGCGACAATTGCAAGAAATGGGTTTTATTACAAAGGAAAGATTTGGACGTACGTACAAAGTTAAATTAACGAGTAAATTCTTTGAATATTTTGATCTTCCAAGTGAGGAAGCTAAGTCTGCATTCCTAAAAAACGTTCCATCAAACGTCTTAGAAGATGCAGAAGACGTTGATAAAGAAGCAGATGAAGTGGAAAGATTAATTGAATTAGAAAGTTCTAAAGAAGCAACAAATGAAGAATTAAAGAAAGCAATGGCTGAAGTTACTGAGAACTAGGCCATTCAAATTTTCGAACTCTTTTACAGACAAGATCTAAATCTTCTAAGTTTCTGAGTAATTCATTTCTTACAATAGCGTATTTATCATGGGTTGAGCCCGTCTCAATATCTAAAACCTCAGAATAAGTATCAGAAAAATCTACAAATCCATCTAAAGTATACATTTTTTTAACAGGGCTTGTACCGTTTTCTAAAGTTTGATGTAAACCTTCTTCTAAGCTTGAATATATTTCTTTTAATGGTTTAGAAAAGCTGGTTTTAGTTTGTTCAATTGACCCGTGTTTTGCTTTCACTTTCTCAGAATTATCTTCTCCAGCAATTTTCGATGCTAATTCATATATATTTAGATTTTTTCTAAGAGAGTTTAAATTATCATTTGTCATAAAATCTAAAACATTTTCTGGAAAATGACCTTCAACTCTTTCCCAATATAAGGAGATCAATTTCATTCCAAGCAATTTATTTAAAGATACTTCATGATCTAAACCTTCTTCATTGTCTCTTATTAGGGCAGTTGGTTGCTCGTAATTAGATATCTTAGATTCGGCAACACGTAAAATATTATCATACGATTCAAGATGTTCAAGAACTTCATCATCATCCCTCTCTGAAGAAAAAATAGAGATTGCACAATCCTGCAACATATTGTTATAGAGACATTCAGCAACTGAATCTCCAATTTCTCTTTCACTTGAAAAAGGGATGTATTTTGAACATAATTCTAATGTAACTTCGTGAGAAGCACGATAAACTTGTCTTACCTCTCCTGCGTCTAAATCTACTTTTTCAGCTAATTTTGCTGCAATAATTTTCATACCTAAATCATCATAATCACGCCTAAAGTAATGTTGATTAAGAAATCCGATACAATCATCCATATTTTCAGCTTCCACCGCTTGTTCAAGATAGTTTGTCATAAGCACTGAAAAATGGGTTTTTTATATAAATGTTTCGTTTAATTGCCACTCGCTAGTGGTTACGTTTAATTATGTGGTAACCAAACATTTATAATTCAACTGAAAAAAACAAACCGATGAAAAAATATAGGTTCTTAATAGTGGATGATGATCCAATTATAACTTATTTAATACCCGAATATTTAAGATCTCGAGGGAACTCTGATGTGTTTGTTGCTAGTTCGTCAAATGAAGCTTTATTTTTATCGAGAGTTTATCAGCCAGACTATATTATCATGGATTACAACATGCCAGGAGAAAATAGGTTGAATACCTGCCAAGAATTAAGAAGGTTAGGATTTCCAAAATACATTGTAGGAATGTCAAGCGACAATGTATCTCAAGAATGGTTAAATGTGGGTGCAAATGCATTTTTACCAAAAAAAAAAATAATACCAAATTTAGCTGAACTTTTGAATAACCTTGAAAGAAGAAAATAAGTACAATTGACAACTCAATTACCGCAAGCTTTATAAAGCAAATTCACTTAGAAAAAACACATTTTTATCGTCTATAAAGCGGTGAATTAGATTTTTAAAATTAACAAATAAAATGGACTCCTCTGAAGCACAAAAACCTGAACTTGAAACAAACATCTTACCCAAAGTAATTGAAGAAGAGATGAAGAATGCGTACCTTACGTATGCTATGTCAGTTATTGTAGGCAGAGCCCTTCCTGATGTAAGAGATGGCCTTAAACCAGTGCATAGAAGAGTTCTTTACGCAATGTATGACATGGGTGTTTTTCACAATAAACCATTCAAGAAATGTGCACGGATTGTAGGGGATTGTATGGGTAAATATCATCCACACGGAGATTCTGCAATATATGATACACTGGTTAGGATGGCCCAAGATTTTTCTTTAAGATATCCATTAATTAAAGGACAAGGAAATTTTGGAAGTATTGACGGTGACAGAGCAGCAGCTATGCGTTATACAGAAGCTAAATTGCAAAAATTTGCAGAAGAACTTCTGAAAGATATTGAAAAGAATACAGTACATTTCAAAGATAATTTTGATTCTTCTTTACAGGAACCAATTATTTTACCTAGCGTTGTACCAAATCTGCTAGTTAATGGTTCTTCAGGAATTGCAGTAGGAATGACAACAAATATTCCACCACACAATATACATGAAGTTTGTGACGGAATTATTGCAGCAATTGATAACCCGGAAATTACAGTTGGAGAATTGATGTCATTTGTACCAGGGCCAGATTTTCCAACTGGTGGAGAAGTTATTTGCGGACCAGCGTTACATCATGCTTACGCTAAAGGGAAAGGAAAAGTAGTAATTAAATCAGTTGTAGAGTTTGAAGATGATAAGATTGTTGTCAAAGAAATTCCTTATCAAGTAAATAAAGAAGATTGTATCCGTCAAATAGCAGATTTAGTAAGAGATAAGAAAATTGAGGGAATTCGTAATATAAATGATGAATCCGATAAAGATGGCATTAGGGTTGTTATAGACCTTAAAAGGGGGGCAGATGAGCAAGTCGTATTAAATCAACTTTTCAAATACAGTAGATTAAAAATTTCTTTTACTCTAACTTTACTGGCTTTAGTAAATAATCAACCTAAAATGTTAGGTTTGAAAGATTTTGTCCATCACCACATTGAGCATCGTAAGGAGATTATTACAAAGCGGACAAAATATGATTTAGAACAAGCTCAAAAAAGAGTCCATATATTAGAGGGATTACTTACAGCTTTACGTAATTTGGATGAAATTATTCCAGGCATTAGAAATAGCAGAACTGTAGAAGATGCTCGTGCGTTTTTGATGAATAATTATACTTTAGATGAAGAACAAGCTAAAGCCATTCTTGACATGCGCCTACAAAAATTGGCTGGGTTAGAGCAAGAAAAAATCAAACAAGAGCACGCAGAATTATTGGAAAAAATCAAGAGATATTTAGATATTTTAGGATCCGAAGAAATTGTATTAAAATTAATTAGAGAAGAATTAGAATTAGTTAAAGATAAATACGGCGATGCAAGAAGATCAAAGATTATTATCGGCGAAGATGAAGATTTTGATATGGAAGAACTTATTGAAGAGGAAACTGTTGTTGTTACGTTAAGTAATTCCGGTTATATCAAACGACTTCCTTTAGATACATATAAAACCCAGCATAGGGGTGGAAAAGGAATTAGAGCTTCAGGAATGAAGGATGAAGATTTTATAGAAAAAATATACGTCAGTAGCACCCATGATTATTTGTTATTCTTTACGGATAGAGGGCAGTTGTATTGGTTAAAAGTGTATAACATCACGGAAGGAAGTAGGCAAGCTAAAGGTAGGCACGTGCGAAACTTATTGCAAATGAATCAAGATGAAAACATTACAGCAATAATTCCTGTAAGAGATTTCAAAGAAGGATATTTAATGATGGCTACAGAAAAAGGTACCATTAAAAAAACTCCATTGATGGAATTTTCTAGGCCACGTAAAGGTGGAATAAGAAGCTTAACTTTAGATGAGGATGATTCTTTGGTGAGAGTTAGATATACAACTGGTGAAAATGAAATTCTATTAGCAACTAAATATGGTCAAGCTAATAGGTTTAATGAAAAGCACGTGAGAGCAATGGGAAGAACGGCAAGAGGAGTAAGAGGAATAAGGCTTGCTGAAGGTGATGAAGTAATTGGTATGTTAGCAGCAGAAGAAGGAATGGAGATTTTAACATTAACTCAAAAAGGATATGGAAAAAGAACAAAGGTTGAAGATTATCGATTATGTAATAGAGGAGGAAAAGGAGTTACAAATATTAAGATTATTGATAAAAATGGACCAGTTAAAGCGATTATGTTAGTAGACGGAACAGAAGACATTATGTTAATTTCAAAATTTGGAATAGGTATAAGGTTAAAGTCTTCAGAAATATCTACATTTGGAAGGGCTACGCAAGGAGTAAGAGTGATGCGTCTGAATGAAGGCGATGAACTTGCAGCAGCAGCAAAGATAATGTTAGGAGATGAGAAAGATGAAGAAGGGGATGAGGAGGAAGATGATGAAAATGGAGAAGTGAAAGAAGAAATTACAAATCAAGAAAATAACAAAGAAACTTCTTCAGCTCCTCAAGACAATGAATTAGATAATCAAGAAATTGAAGAAAAGGTTGAAACCGGTGATGATGAAGCAGACAAAAAGGAGACTCAAGATAGTAAAGAAAGTAATGTACCAGAAAAAGATGACGATGAAAAGGACGAATCCGGAGGAATCGATCCATTTCTGAATGATGAAGAGGAGTTTCAAAACCTGGAATAGATTATGAAGAAATATGAAGATTTTTGCTATCACTCACTTTCCTGAACTGACAAAGAAAGAAGTTTACGAAATTCTGAATAACGAAGCTACAGTTCACGAAGGAGTTATTGAATTGTCTGCAACAAATGAAGAAGCAAACTTATTTTTACAAAGAACTCAATCAACAAAAAAATTATTGATATCTCTGGGATTATTTGATAAGCCATCTAATTGGCAAGCAAATTTTGATACAAAGTGGTTTAAGTCAGGTAACACATTTAAGATTGAAGTAGAGGGGGTTAAAGGACAGGAAAATAGGTTTGCTTTAGCTAAAGAAGTTAGCAGTAAAATCATTGATTATTGTAAAAGTGAAGAGATTGAATTAGTAGTAGATGTAAAAGAACCACAGTTAAAATTAATTCTTTTTCATAATTCTAAACAGTTTTTTTTAGGTTTAGATTTGAAAGAAGATTTATCCAGCAGGGAATATAGGGTCTTTCCACATTCAGCATCATTTAAAGGAGATCTTGCTTACTATTTTGTCAGAAAATCTGGTTTTGAAAAAAATCAAAAAATGTTAGTGGGTTTTATGAAAGATGGAACTTTAGCAATAGAAGCTACTTTTTTTGTAAATGAAAAGCATTTAAGAGAAGGAAATAGATTATTGGGAAAAACAGAGGAAAGAGAAAAAAATGTTGAAAGTAAGGAAAAAATCCAGCAAATCTATTGTTTTGATGAAGGTACAAGAAACTTAACAGCAACTAGGAAAAATTCTACTATTGCAAAAGTTAAAGAAAAATTAAACTTTGCTAAATTAGATTTAGATGATTTAGATGTTAGATTTGATAAAGAGTTTTTTGATGTTGCTATATTTCACATCACAAAAAAAGATGAAGATAGGTTGAATGAAATTTATTATCAATTAAAATATGTTTTAAAACAAAAAGGAAAAGTATTGTTTATTTCTAGAGAGAACTGGGATCCATCCGTAAGTAGTTTTTTGGAGTTAGTGGAAGATGGAACGGTAAAGAGAGGAGAAAGCGTTTTAAGATATAAGTTGATGAGGAAAAAGTAAAAATAAAATAATGAAGTGTATTCTTAGAATAATCTTAGACTAATTTAACCAAACCATTTATATATTTAAAGATATTTTTTTCTACATGGTTAGTTTTCAGGAATTGAAATCAAGAGTCTCAGATTTTTACCATTTTGATAAACAGGAGATTGGTGGATTGATTGCATCAATTATTTTAATGGCGTTTATTTTTTCATTTCGTGACTGGGGTTCTGACATTTTTGACGCAGTCGCCGGATTTAGCAATCTGGTTGGTTTGGCTGCAATAATAGCATTCAGTTTTTGGTTAAGGATAACCTTTCAAAAAATATATGGTTTAAGTCAGGGATATTTAGTAGAGTTTAATACTTGGTGGATGGGATTATTTATTTCATTAATTATTACTTTTGTTAGTTTAGGATTTATGCCAGTTGTGTTAATTGGAGGGATTACAACCAGTTTAATGATTAAACAGAGGTTAGGAGAATTTCGTTATGGACAATCTCACTTTGAAACTTCAATCATTGCAACCTATGGCATTATTGGTAACATTTTAGCTGCACTATTATTTGCAATTGGATTTTACTTTATGCCAAATTATTTCTTTGAAAAAGGTTTGTTGTTTAATCTTATTATGGCCATATGCACACTGATTCCGTTACCACAATTAGAAGGTCTAAAAATATTTTTTGGATCCAGAGGATTATATTTCATTAATCTTGGCTTGATAGCATTAGCCAGCGTGTTGTTATTAACAAAAACGGCAATTGGTTTAATTATAGCAATAATTTTAGCTGCAGTAATTACAACAAGCATAATATTAATAAGTTCAGAGAAATAGTTTTAAAGTAGAAAGAATAAAGGTTGAATAATATGAAATGGGAAGAAGAATGGGTAGAAGCGTTTACTTTAGCATTTGTAACTTTAGGTGCATTAGTATCAATTTTAATCAAATCAGATTTATTTACATTCATTTCAATTTTTCTTGCTGGATTTTTAGCAGCTAGATCGTATTATATTAGAAGATTTAAGGAACCTATTTTGCCGTTTCTTCTGATAATTGTTGGATTCCTAACAGGTTATGTTGTGGCAAGTTTTTGGAGCTCAAGAATAACCATATTACTTATCTTTGGGTTAGGATTTGGGGTCTCTTATTACTTACATATGAAAAAAATATTAGTAATATTTAAAAGTAGGAACTTCGTCAAGTAATTTATGGAAAAAACCTTCAATGCAAAGAGCATTACAATTAGCAGAAAACCTGGAGCTGATAAAGATGCTCTGAAATCGGCTTTTATTGGTTTATTTGATGAAAATAACCCTCATTTGAAGGCCAAAGTACCAATTGAAGTTCTGGAAATTCAAGAAGTTGAAAAAGTTAGAATTCGTGAACTAAGAAATATTTCTTATTATTTGATGGGAAATGACATTGTCATTAACAATTTGGAAGAAGTTTCAATCGGCAAAGAAGGAAACATAGTTACGATTACTGGTAAGCAGAATTTGCCCAAATGATGTTGTGGAGCCTCCTCTTCTATGGTATTTTAGCAATTCCATTATATGTTTGGGGAGAGAGTTTTCAGTGGGATTTTTCTTTATTATCCACTTTTATTATTTTTCCTTTATTAGGGTTATTGGCATTTAACATTATGTGGATTCAGGTTGTTGTTGTAGCTTTTGAAAAACACTTCAAGAAAAATATTAATTTAGATCATTTCTTTGCAAAGACAGGTATAGCTGTTTTAATCCTGTTTTTGGCCCATCCCATACTTGCCCTGGTAGCTAACCTAACATGGAATCCATTTGACTTAGTGTTATCAGAATTTGCAGTTTTTATCATTTTGGCTTTAATTGCTTTAGTTAGTTTTATTCTGTTTGAAATAACCTTACGCTTTAAACAAGAGTTAATTCAAAAGGCTCGACCTTGGATAGAAAATTTAAGTTATATTGGCGTTATTCTCGTTTGGGTTCATGCTTTGAATATTGGCAGCCATACCCAACATGGTTTATTTGGATACATTTGGTGGTTTTATGGTGTTTCTGTTATTTTGATGATTGCTTTAATATTTTGGCGTAAGTGGAAAGAAAAAATGCCGTTGGAAGATCAAGAATAAATTAACCTCAGATTTGATGAATTTAGATTATTATAATCTATACCACAACCCACTGGACAACTCCTCACAACCTATTTAAAGTAAACTTTCTCCAAGCTAATATGATTAAAGATTTTCAACCCAGGCTTTACCAGCAAACAATTTTAGGGACAGCAGTTCAAAAGAATACGTTAGTGGTATTACCAACAGGTTTAGGTAAGACCGCTATTGCCTTTCTCTTATCATCACAAAGATTGTCTATGTATGAAAATGGCAAAATATTGATGCTTGCCCCCACTAAACCTTTATGTGAACAGCATTGTATCTCGTTTCAAAAACATCTTAATATTCCAAAAGAAAAAATAGTTGTATTTACTGGAAGCGTAACTCCAAAAAAAAGAGAGGAGAAGTGGAAAGAAGCAAAAATAATTATTTCCACACCACAAGGGTTAGAGAATGACATTATTAACAACAGGATTGGATTGAAAGAAGTTGTTTTACTTATATTTGATGAAGCTCACCATGCAACTGGAGAATATTCATATGTTTGGATAGCTCAGCAATATGAAAAAATAGCACCAAGATCAAGAATTTTAGCGTTAACAGCATCCCCAGGAAGTGATTTGGATAAAATAAAAGAAGTTTGCAGTAATTTAGCGATTGAAAATGTTGAAGTAAGAACCGATAATGACCCTGATGTTAAAGAATATATTCAGGAGATACAAAAAAAGTGGGTGAAAGTACCATTCCCGGAGGAATTTAAAAAAATTCAAAAGTTTTTGAAAGAATGTAGAAAAAGTAAATTAATTGAAGCACAAAAGCATGGATATTGTTCTTCGTCAGATTTAAGGAAAACAGATTTATTGATGTTACAAGGTGAATTACAAAAAAAAATCAGTAGTGGCGATCACGGTTTTGAAGTTTTGCGTAGCATTTCGTTGGTAGCTGAAGCGTTAAAAGTTGATCATGCATTGGAATTATTAGAAACTCAAGGGCTTCGACCTTTAAGTGAATATTTTGAAAAAATACAACAACAATCGATATCCACTAAAGTTAAAGCCGTGAAGAACCTGATGATAGATGCAAATTTTAAGTCGGCCATTTATTTAACTAATGAGTTAGTTGAAAAAGGTGTGCAGCACCCAAAAGTTACTAAATTAATTGAAATTGTAAGTGAAACTATTGCTGAGAATGAGAAAGCTAAAATAATCATATTTACTCAATTTAGAGATAGTGCTGAAGAAATAGTTAAAAGAATTACATCAAAAGTTAGTTGCCATATATTTTTTGGGCAAGCTAAGAAGAAAGGAGTCGGTTTTTCACAAAAACAACAAAAGGAAATATTAGATAAGTTTCGCGTAGGTGAATTTCAAGTTTTGGTAGCAACTTCTGTTGCAGAAGAAGGTCTCGACATTCCTAAAGTACAAAAAGTTATTTTTTATGAACCAATTCCTTCAGCGATTAGATCAATTCAAAGAAGAGGCAGAACTGGCCGGTTAGAAAAGGGAGAAGTTACTATTTTAGTTACGGAGGGCACAAGAGATGAAGGCTATAGATGGAGCTCCCACCACAAGGAAAAAAGAATGTACCGAAACTTGGAAAAGTTAAAGAATGGTTTCTCATTAAATAAAAAACAACAAGAGCTTCACAGTTACATTGAAGAAAAAGTTGTTGCAATTGTGGCTGATCATCGAGAAAATAGTAACCGAGTTGTAAAAGAGTTAATTAGTAATGGAATCTCAGTTCGTACGGCACAACTGGAAAGTGCAGACTATATTGTTTCTGGAACAGTTGGAGTTGAATTAAAAACAGTTAATGATTTTGTTGCCAGTATAATTGATGGCAGGTTATTGGATCAAATGAAAGGGTTAAAAAGAAATTTTGAAAAAAGCGTTTTGATTGTTGAAGGTGAGGAAGATATTTATTCTGTGAGAAAAGTGCATGCTAATGCAATAAGAGGCATGATTAGTGCAATTTCTTTAGATTTTGGGGTTCCAATTATTCACACAAAGAACGCTAAAGATACTGCTGGTTTATTAGCAGTTATGGCGCAACGAGAACAGAAAAAAGATAGGAGTGAGTCTTATCAACGTAAACCACAAACAATTCGTGAACAGCAAGAACAAATTATCGCCAGTTTTCCAAATGTAGGAGTAGGAACGGCAAAAAAAATACTTGAACATTTTTCTTCAATAGCTAATATTTGTTCCGCCTCACTTAAGGAAATACAGAAAGTTGAAGGAGTTGGTAAGAAGACGGCTGAAAAGATTAGGGAAGTTGCATGGAAAGAATATTTACCGAAATGAGCTAATGCTGACCAATAGATTGTTAATGAAATACTTGATTTAATAACAAAAGAAAAAAATTAAAAAAAAATTAAAAAGTCTCTTTCTTAAGCAAACTCTGCTCTAAACTCCACTTTTGATTTCCGTAGATCATCAAAATCAGGAATGCAGCGAAATAAAGTGCAGCTAATTCTCCGCCGTTTGCTAAAGGACTCAGTCCGTTACCCACATGAACTTTAAAGTACGCAACCAACATGGTAATAGCCCCACCAGTTGCTGATAACCTTGTGAAGAATCCAACTAAAATTCCTAAGCCTGCCAAGAATTCTACCATTCCTGCAATACCCATTAATGACCCCCACGCCATTCCCTTAACAACTAACTTATCATATCCATGCAGGAAAAACATCAATCCAACTAAAACTCTAAACACTAAGTATAATTGATCTTTCCATTTAGAAACACATTTTGTACAATATCCCATTGTAAATACCTCCTTAATCGTTGTAAAGTTAAATTATTTTTAAATCTTATTGAAGAACTAATGATAGCGCAGGCCATTATATTTCTCCTTTATCCCATAAATTAAAGAGTTTAGCTGCAGCTGTATTAAGATTGTAACCACCCCCAGATTGTTTTAAATGCCATCTTTCAGCTAATTCTTCAAGAATATCTGAAGCGTCAACTGAAGATAATTTTAATTTTTCTTTAATATAATTCTTGTTTTTCTGAAGAAATGGAACTATATCATCTACTTTCCTTTTTCTGAGAAAGGCCCCAGGGGTGTCCAGAAGCATTATATTTTTATGAATTCTAATGAACTGAATACCTTTTGTAAAGCCTCTTTCTGATGAAGTTCTAGCTTTATGTCTGCCAGCTAAGGCATTAATTAAAGTAGATTTTCCAACATTTGGTACTCCAACTATTGCTACTTTTAGTGTTTTTCCTTTGGATAGAGAAATCAACTTCTTCTTTAACATTGTTACTCCGTTTCTTGTTTTTCCTGAAATGAAAACAGCAGGTTTTCTTCTAAAAAAAGTTTTATGTAAATCGCATTTAGTAACAGCAAACAGAAGTTTCTTTTCTAAAGATTCAATTTTCTCTAAAATACGCATATCTAACGTATCGTCAATGGATCTCGCATCTAAGACGTAGATGATTAAATCTGCTTCTTTGATTGCTTTGAATACAATTGGTGGAACCATTATCTTACAGGGGAACTAAATTTTTATAAATGTTCTTTCTAAATAAACCCATATGGCCTTTTCAAAAACTTTTCCTAAAAATATTCCTGGAAGTAATTATCCTGTTTGGCAAGAAATATTCTTAAAAGAAGATGAGGAGAAAGAAACTGAAGATAATTGTCGCAGAGAAAATTTTAGAATTTTAGATCAATGTTTAGAAGAGGGTAAAGCTCTAGCAATTAAACATGGACTTAATACTGATGAAAATAGAGTTAGGATTGCTACCTCATTGTTTGAAAAGAGAGCGAGCCACGTTGTTTTCTGGAAAGAAAATAAAGCGAAAGAGAAATTTGATAAAAGCAATTCAACAAATATTTAACTTTTCATTCCTTTCTTAAGCATCCTTTCAAATTTTTCCAGTTCTTTAAGTGTATTGAAAAATAACAGATGTTTGCCTTTATTACTTAATGCATATCCACCTAGGAAAAATTTATCTAATTTGTAATGATGAATTTTATTCCAAAAAACTTTTTCAGTAACTTTCTTATTGTTGCTTTTACGCGTAATATGCATGTGTTTTGGAGTTAGAACGTAATGTTCTTCCACTTGAATTATTTTTTGTGTGATATAGCTAATCAGCATGTAAAGTCCAAAAAATATTAACACGAAAACTGCTGCTATAAAAACATTAAATAATTGAACAAAAGTAAATAAAAATACTAATATGCCAATAATGGCTAATGCAAAAATCTCAATACGAGTAATTAATTGATTTTTAAGAGGGAATTTCCATTTCATTCTATCACCGGGGCTTTTGTCATACTAATTAAGGATGCAATAAACATAGCTACAAACACAGCCATGAAAGCAAACCCATAACTTTTATCTGCAGGGTAGATTAAGTAAGCAGTAGTTAGAAAGCCAATCATAGATAAAACCATAAAACTTCCTTTCAAAGGAACTGCGTGCCATTTTTTACTCATACGAGAACTCAAATCTATCACCTCTTGTGCTAAGAATACTTTATAATTTTTAAAGGTTTGGTATTTATTGGCTTTTAATAATTACCAAAAAAACTTATAAAATAAATTTATTTAACTGCTTTTTTGCTTTCTCCCGTTTTTTTTGATGAACAGCTAACATTTTATTCAATTTTTTAATCAATAAAGCTTTAAGTTCTCCACTGAGTAATTTTCCGGACTCGTAGTCGTGATATATTTTTTTCAGTTTCTTATCATCCTCTTCAAAAAAAGTTAACCATTGATATGCAACGTCAACGTTTGGGTTGCCTCCTTTTTTGCGATGTTCTTCTATTGTTGGTTGACCACCTGAGAACGCGTATTTGTTTATTTTCTTCTTAACAGTTTTTGCGTCATCTGTTGTATAAATTGCAGTATGTGCTTCTGAGGCAGACATTTTTCCATCTTTGGCCATTCCCGCTAAACCAGGTAAGAAACGACATTGAATCGATGCTGGCTTGTAATAACCTAATTTAGGAAGAACGTCCCTAGTAACACGAAAATGCACGTCCTGATCGATTGCATGAGGTATTAAACAAGGGATTTTTTTCTTTTTCAAAACTGAAGGTAAGAAAGCTGGAACTGCTTGCATTGAAGTATAGAAAATAATTCCAATGTTATGTTCATTCGTCATGCCAAAAGACGCTTTTACCGTAGAAAAAGTAATTCTTTTTGCCACCTTCAAAGCTTCTGGATACATTAATGCAGCATGTTTAGTATCAATCAGAAAAAAAGTCTTTTTAGGGTCAAAACCTAGAGCGATAACATCTAACATATTTTCTTGAAGATACGCCTGAGAATCTTCCCAAGACAAATCTTTTTTGAAAAGGAATTTTTCTTCATCAGGGAATTGAAAATATAATTCTACATCAAATTTATCTTGCAACCATTTAGTAAACATCCAAGGAACTAGATGGCCAATATGTACTGGTCCGGAAGGAGCTCTTCCAGTGTATAGAAAGAATTTGTTACCTTTTTCAAATTCATCCAAAATAAAGCTAAGATCGCGATGAGCAAAAAATATATTTCTTCGCAGGAAATGATGTGGCTCTCCAGCTAACTTAGTAATTCGCTCATTTAATTTAGAACCAATTTTAGAAACACCAAACTCTCTAACTAATCTAGTATAATCAATATTTCCTTTAACTTCCCAAGGAGTTACTTTCATTACTGTTGGAAGGAGATAAGAATTTAAATACTTTTGCCCTCATACGTTGTACTACAATTTTCGTCAAAAACTGTAAATTTTCACAATCTTCTCGATTATATTCCAATAATAAGTCTAAATATTCTTTGTCTTGGCTTGCATGCAAAGTTTTCCACAGATCTACAGGGTTACCATAGAGATGTTCAGGACGGTTTAAGTTTAAATCTTTTTCAATTTGCTTTAATCCGCCTAATAAACCTAGATTAACGCAGAGAGGTTTAAGATCTAAATGAATCGGTGGCAAGGATTGTGTAAATTGCTTCTTGATTTTAGGTAAATCAAACGAACCCCCATTAAAAGTAATTATCATTTGATATTTTTTCAACAAGTTTTCGAGAGAATTTTTTGTTAAATTGTATTTTTTAACTAATACAAAAAAATTATTTTTGTCAGCAATTCCAATAAGAATTATTTTACCATAAGAATCCACTTCTACGTCTAAGAAACATGCTTCTTCTTGCATATAAGAGTAAAACCGCCAAATCTCTGTTTGAGGTAGCTTTCCGCTGAACCAGGCAGGGTTTTGAAATAAATGGTGTTTTGCTTTAATTAATTGCCTGTCATAATAATTTTTAGTCCGTTTTGAAATTCCTTTTATATTTTCTGCACTTACAAAATCGTCCCAGTTTAATATTCCCTGTTTCCAAATAGCTTCTTCTTTTTTTTTTCTTATTTTTGGCAAAAAAATAAATGAATTTTCTATCACAAGTTTGTTTTAATTTTTTAATTTATATATTTCACCCTAATTTGTCCAGTGGGTTGTGGTAAACTTTTTAAACAATCAAGTATTGGTTCATTTATGAACATAAAAAAAGAGTTGTCTGGCAATCGTGCGATAATTACGGCTTTTTCAAATATCCAGTATGGGAAATCAGTTTATCATCTGTTAAAAGAGTTTCAAAAGGAAAAAATTTGCTTTGTTTCATTAAACAAACCTGCTTCAGCTATTAATGAGATGTTATACTCTAATAAAATAAAATCTAACAAAATTTTGTATATTGATGCTGTATCAAAAGGAGTTGGAACGAATGTAGAGATGGATAATGTAATATATGTTTCTTCCCCAGCTGCTTTAACTGAATTGAGCATTGTAATGGATCAAATTCTTAAGAAAAATTATTTTTCTTTAATTGTGATTGACGCATTGTCTTCTTTTGATATTTATAATTTGGGGGGCAGAGCAGAAAAATTTACCTGCCAGCTTATTTCAAAAATTCGAGCGAGGAAAACAAAAGCAATATTCTTATGCGTTGAAGATGATCTTCATAAGCCATTGGTACAGCACGCGTCATTGGCAGCTGATAAGTTAATTACTCCTTCATTACCAATTACTACCATTTCTTTATTGGGAATTGGTTTAGCTACAATTCTTGTCTCTGGGGTGTCTGTTACAGGATATTCATTTGCCGCGGCCAATTTTGCTGAAGTGCCAGGATTTTTGATATTTAATTTATTTTCATTAACTGCAGTAACTGCTGCATTGGTCCTATATATCAGAAAACTTCATTTGATGAAACCTTTACCTTCTGAATTATTGTATTCGTTTAGGCCAAGCAAACAAAAACCAGCAGTGATTAAGAAATACGCATTGAAAGTTCTTGAGAAGTGGTTGAAAAAGTAAAGATATTTTTTGTTTCTAATTGTTATCGAAAATACATAACTATAGAATAGAAATAATTAATAATTAAAAAAAGATTAAAGCACTAAAATGAAACATATAATTCTGTTCACTATAGTGTTGGTTATGATAGTGGGATGCTCTCCAACCATGGATTCTTTTTCTGATTGCTTAACAGATGAGGGATTTTTGATGTACGGGGCATCTTGGTGCCCAATTTGTTTAGAACAAAAAAAATTGTTTCAAAACAGTTGGAGCAAAATACCTTATGTTGAATGTTCTTTATCAAGCAATGCTGGACCTCGCTCTGGACAGAAAGAAATATGCAATGAAGAAGGAATTCAAGCTTACCCCACTTGGATATACCCAGATGGAACTAAAAAGAAGGGAATGATGAGTTTAAAAGAACTTAGCGACCTTAGTGGTTGCTCTTTGCCTGAAGGCACGTCTTTGCAGCAATCTTCTGACAAAGATAAAGGATGGACCCAAAAATAATTATGATCCCAATAAAACCAATTTCTTGACCCTTAAAAGGTAAATAAGTTAAGAAACTACCTATGCTCAATAAACCGAATAAACCAAGAGCGCATGAAGAACAAGCAGGAAGGAAAATTGCAACAAACATTCCTACAATTCCAGTAGAGTTATCCCATTCTAATTGTCTTTTTATTAAGTAAATGAACAATGAAAATACAATCCCTCCTAATAATGACATTAGTAATAATGAAAATAATCCAGAAAAAGGAAAAGTAAAAAAAGGTGCTCTCCAGAGATCAACTACTAATTTAAATGAAAATCTATTCTTTATCAGAGAGAAGTTATATATTAATGTGTTTAGAGAATAAAATATAGTTGAAGCGATTAATGTAATTAGTAAGTAACTCTTTTTAGAGAAAACTTCCTGGAAGGAAGATTTAGTATTAATCAATATACTTTTTAGAGAGAGAGACATTAAATGTAGAAATTATCTTAACTTAAATATCTTTTGATTTATGGTAAATTAACTTTTAGTAGATGAAAAAATGAAAAAGAAGAAAAGAAAAAAAGTTAAAAAATCAATTAGCTAATTCTGCTTCAATGATCTGTTCAAAGACACTGAATGGCTGAGCTCCTGAAACAAGTTGGCCATTCACAACAAAGCCTGGAGTTCCTTGAATACCAACGGCTTGTCCATCAAGGAAATCCTTTTTAACTTCACTTGCCATCTTGTCATTATCAAGACAGTCATCAAAACTAGCTTGCTTTAAACCAATGTCTTTAGCAAACTTCTTGAATGAAGCAACTCCGCCTGCAACGCCCTGTTCAAACAGTTTATCATGCATTTCGAAATACTTCCCTTGCTCACCAGCACATTCAGCTGCTTCAGCTGCTTTCTGCGCTTGTTGATGGAAACTTAAAGGAAAATCTCTGTAAATCAATTTAACTTTTCCTGTGTTAATGTACTTCTCTTCAATTTGTGAGAGAGTTTGTTCGTAAAACCGTGCACAGAAGGGGCATTCATAATCACTCCATTCCACTATGGTTACTGGCGCATCTTTCTTTCCTCTAACCGCATCATCATCAGGTAATGCAGCCATATCAATAGGTGCAGATGGAGTTGGCGTAGGAGTTGGTGCAACTGTTGGCGTTGGTGCCACAGTTGGAGCTGCTGCTTCGCCCGTTAGAGGAATCACATTAAATGCAATTACAGCTAACAAAATTATTTGAATTATTGCCGCCCACTTTAAAAAAGAGTCAGGTTCTGACTTCCCTGCAGTATGGCCAGATGTATGTTTAAACCTATTTTCTGTAGGTTCATGTTTTGGTATATCACTTCTAGGTATATCGTGCCTTGGTATATGATGTTCTTCCATAATAAATTCACCTCGTGTTCTACATTATGCTAAAATAATTTATTTATATAAGTTATGGTTTTACTGAAAGAGTGGGAGAAGCAACATAAATTTTATATACCTGTTAACAATGTAAGTAATATGGCTTTTTCATGGTTAGCATACAACCCCATTCTTTTTGTTATTGTTCTCTATTTTCTGCTTGGATTAAGGATTGTTAAAGAATATGATAGAGGTATCAAATTCACACTTGGCAAATATACCAGAATAATGCAACCTGGACTGCGTTTGGTCCTTCCCCTTATTCAGTCTTGGGAACGGGTTGATTTAAGGGTTAAAGCAGTGGATGTGCCTGATCAAGATTGTATTACTAAAGATAATGTTTCTGTAAGAGTCAACGCAGTTCTTTATTTTAGAATAGCTGAAGCTAAAAAGTCAATTTTGGAAGTTGAAAATTATTTTTATGCAACCTCTCAACTATCTCAAACTACAATGAGGGACGTGGTTGGTGAAGTTTCCCTTGACGATTTGCTTAATAAAAGGGAACAATTGTCAACACGGATACAGCAACTTGTAGATAAAGCTACAGATCCTTGGGGGATTAAGGTTGAGTCGGTTGACTTAAAGCACATTGAACTCCCACAAGATATGAAAAGGACGATGGCAAAGGAAGCTGAATCAGAAAGAGAAAAGCGAGCAGTTATTATTAAAGCTGAAGGAGAAGTTATCGCTGCTAAAAACATGTCAAAAGCGGCAGAAACATTATCTAAATCAAGCGGTGCACTTCATTTAAGAACTTTGCAAAGTATTAATGATATGTCTAGCGATCAAAGTAATACAGTTATTTTCGCACTTCCATTAGAAATTTTAAAATCCTTTGAGGGATATAGTAAAGGAAAGAAATAATGTTTGGAATTAAAAAAATAATTATTTTGGTAGTTGTTTTATTAGTTGTTGTGTTAATTTTTGGAGCTGGAAAGGAAGTATTACTTGCACTTTTTTCGGAAGATTGCGGAGGACAGGGGGGTTTACCAGTTACATTCAAAGAAACCTGTAATTGTGAAGGATATCAGTACGGGGTGCAAAATTTTGGTGGCTACAGTAATTATTGCGTAGGAAGTTGCGGTCATTGTGTATGTGAGAAACTAAACACTACAACAAATTCTTTTGAAAAAGTTGATTGTAACTACGCTGGTTCATAAATCAACTACAATTGTTTTTTTCTTCAAATCAACTTTCTTAATCTTTGACTTTGATGATAAATTATCTTTAATAACTGCCCAGTTTTGTTCTGAATTAACATAATCTAATAATTTTTGTAATTTAGAATAGTTGTTGTAGATTAATTCTCCCTTTTTTGTATTTTTTTCAATTTTACTGTTTAGGTTTTCCATCGCTAAATGCTGCTCGTCCATTCTTTTTTGCATTCCTTTTATTTTTTTTTCATAAGGAGATACGATTGAACTAGTTTGTAATGTGTTGATTGCTTCACTATAGGTGTCAACTATTTTTTCCGGTTCTTTTGTCAATGGGAAAGGGGTTATTTGATCTGGATAAAAGTGGCCTTTTGGTTTTTCTATATTTTTCATAAACTCCTTTAGTGTGGTTAGAATTGATTTTACATCTTTAACCTCTTTTGGTGGAAGATTTGGATCTATTTTAGCTCTCTCGCAGAGTTCTTCAGCATAAACCCCTCCTAAACCAACTTGAGTTGCTAATGAAACTGCTACATTTCTTTTTTCACTTTCTGTTAAGATTTTTTTAAGTTCTTGAGCAGTAATTTTTTTCCAATTAGTTGAGCTGGGAAACTGATATGTTTCACCAACTTTAACAAGCCTATCTTTCCATTTTTTTTGGATTATGGCCCCATAAATTTCAAATTTATTATTAGTTAACACAACATTGCCCTGAGAATATAATTCAATTATCAAAATTTTCTTTTCTTCCTTTTCAACTTCAAGAACTAAAATTCTTTCTGCATCTTGCTGATAAATTTTTCTGATAATTCCGTTATTTAGATGCTTACGCAATTGCATGCAAAAACTTGTTGGATGAAGCTTAGAAGGTTTTTTATCTGGAGAAAGACAAACAAATTTACCTGGAACTATTCTTAAGAAAAATTTTCCACCTTTATGAATTTGTAGAAGAACTTCTCCTTCATTATGATAAACTTGTGAGATTTTACTATTTACAAAATCAAATTCGTTAACTAATGCTGCCAATTCCAATGAAGAAATGTTTTTTTTCATATTTCTACCATTCAAGCTATTATTTTCAATTCTTTAGTTGCTTTTGTTAAAACAATTACTTTCTTACCATCAAAGTAACATGTATCCTCAATCCGTAAACCGCACTTTCCAGGTAAATAAATCCCTGGTTCAATTGTAAAAGGAACATTCTCTTTAACTTTAGCTGTTTTATTTGAAAATACAGGAGATTCATGCACTTCAATACCAATCCCATGACCTAAAGAATGAATAAAATATTTAGCGTAAGATCCAAGTTTTTCTTTTGTAAAATTAGTTAATTCTATGAAGTTTTTATTTGAATTTACTTGGGAGATTGTGGCTTGTTGTGCTTCAAGTAGTAATGAATATAATTTTATTTCCTGTTTAGTTATCTTACCAAGACATACCATTCTTGTCATATCAGCACAGTAACCTTTCCACCTAGCTCCAAAGTCAACTAATAGAAAACCGCGCTTTAATGGAGAGTTTGAGGTAACATGGTGAGGAATAGAAGCGTTTTTTCCCATAGCAGCAATTGTTGGAAAAGCAAGTGAAGCTCCAGCATTTCTAATGTAACTTTCTAAGAAAATGGCTACATCAGCTTCAGTTTTTAGTTTCTTCTGGGTAAGTTCTTGCAGCAAAGCATCGAAAGCACGAGATGTAATGGAACAAGCCTTACGTATAAGTGATATTTCTTCAGAATTCTTTTTTTCCCTAAGATCACTTAGAAATGGGGATAGGTTTGTAAACTCAGCTTTTGGAAAGATTTTTTTAACATTCTCAAACTCTGCCAGAGTTAGGCTTGAATAATTTAAACCAACTTTAATTTTTTTTGAATTAATCAAATTTTTCTTAGTATCTTTATTAAACGCATATGTTTGTAAATCTGCAACAACTGGAGCTTTATCTAACACAGACAAGTACAGTTGAGCTTCTTTAGGAGTTATTTGGAAACACCCATGAGAAGGTTCAGATTTACAGAAATACGTAATACAAGTATCAGGTACTGTTAAAAACGCTAAATCCAGCTTTTCCTGTTTTAAATGTGATTGTATTCTTTTCATAAAACCCAATCAGACAATATTTTCGTTTATATTTAAAGATTGAGGTAAGTAATAAAGAAAAATATACATTCCAAAAGCATTATAAACTTGAAAAAAATGCTTAAAACATGCAAAAGTCTACAATTAACGGCTTAAAAGTCCTTCATGAACGAAAACCAGGAAATACAGTAGTTGTACAGGTTTCTGTAGGGGTTGGAAGTAACCAGGAAGAGCTACATGAAAGGGGAATCTCGCATTTTTTAGAACATCTATTATTTGAAGGTACAGTTAAGAGGCCTTCCAATGAGTTAATTTCTAACGAAATTGAAACCATTGGTGGTGAATTTAATGCTTATACAACTAATGAAAGAACTTGTTTTTATGTAAGGGTTTTAAAGAAACATTTTGCTAAAGCTGTTGAAATTTTGGCAGATATTATGCAAAATCCTTTATTTAAAGAGGAACATATCACTAAGGAAAAAAATATTGTTCTGAAAGAAATTGATATGATGCATGATGAACCTAGTTATTACCAATGGATTATGTTACAAAATAACATATTTACTAAACATCCAGCAAGAAATCCAACCTACGGTGATAGGAAAATAATCAAAGGGTTAACAAGAGAAAAAGTTGTTGCGTTTTATGATAAACATTACCATGCAAATAACATGACGTTGAGCATTGTTGGTGAAGTCGATGGATGGAAAAAAACTGTAGAGAAATATTTTGCGTTAGGCACTGGAAAGAAAACATTACTGCCAAAGGTTGTTGAGCCAATTCAAAAAAAGAATAAAATTGTCAGAAAAAAAAGGAAGATGATGAATTCTTATACTATATTTGGGTTTAAGACAGTTCCGCGTAAACACCAAGACAGTTATGCTCTTGAAGTTTTGAATGGAATCCTTGGAAGAGGACAAAGCGGTAAAATGTTTGTAGAAATTAGAAGCAAGAGAGGATTAGCCTATGAAGTTGGAACTCAGAACGTTGGAGAAATAGATTTTGGTTTTTTTGCAGTATATGCTAGTGTTGACAGAAAAAATATCCCTTTAGTTAGGAAACTAGTTATGAAAGAATTACATAAATGTAAGAATATCACTGAAGATGAAGTGAAAAAAGGAAAGGATTTCGTTGAGGGACATTATTTGCTTGAATTAGACGATGCACAGAAAGTTGCTGATCAACTTGTGTTTTGGGAACAAGTTGGTAAAGCCGAGCTAATGAAATCTTTTGTCAATAATATTAGAAAAGTTAGTTCCAAAGATATTAAGAGAGTAATAAACAAATATTTTAATCATTACACCCAAGCAATATTGGAAGGTAATTAAGAACGTTTCAAAATAGGAACTTATGAATAACCCTTATCTGCCAACTTCTGTAATTTATCTTCTTGAAATGGTTTAAGTAAATTACTTACTTCTTTTGCTAAAGCGTTTTTTAGATCTAACGGATGCAAATCTTTTTTCAGAAAAGCTTTTTCAATATCTTCATATGATTCAAATGTAAGATTGCCTCCAAACTTTTCTGGCCTTTCAACGATAAATTTTTCACCAGTATCTGCTTTTAAAACCATTACTACGTGCTGTAAGAAAGCGAGAATTCCATTTTCTTCTTTTCCTTCAGGACAGTAAGCTTTCTTAATCTTATTTTTTACAGTAGTTTCATCATCTAACAAATCTATTTTTGATTTCTTGTCGGAAGCAGACATCTTTTTACCTTCCAATCCAGGTATTAATGGAGTCATTACTTCTATTCTAGGTTTGTATCCTACTTTTGGAAGAAATTCTCGAGCGAACATTAATATTTTTCTTTGATCAACACCACCATATTGAATGTCTGCACCCAAATATTGTTCATCTAAGGCTTGCATCAATGGATAGAGTAAACCACCTAACTTAGGATTATCTCCAAATTTAACTACTTCTGATCCAGCACGTTTAGCATCATGGATTGATGTATAACTAGCTAACTTTAATAAATCTAAGATGTAATCTTTTTGTAGCTGAAAGGAAGAACCTTTTACTATATTAAAATTTGAGATATCTGCTCCAATTGACCTAAACATAAGAGGAATCGTTTTAGCATAATAATCGTATCTAGCATCCAAAACTTCCCAAGGAGTGTTATCTAAAGCGCCATGAATATCTGCTAGTAGGAGAGTAACTTTACAACCAGCTTTTAGGAAATCTGCCAACTTAAGCACAGGAACGAAATATCCTACATGAGGTCTTCCAGTTATGGACCAACCTAAATAAACAGAAGGATCTTTTTTGTCTAATAATGTTGAGAGTTCCTTCTCTGAGATTATTTCTTGCGTATTTCTTTTGATAAGTTCCAGTTTATCCTTTTTGTTCATTTTGGGAGAGAATAGATGGTGGTATAAATAATTATTGGAGAGTGAAATGGATATTTTCTCTATTAGCACAAAAAACTATAAATAGTAACCGCTAAAATGAAAGAATATGGTAAAAGTAATCATTTTTGATTTATTCCAGAGGGATGACCAAAAATGGTAACGAAAGTTATCATTTTTGATTTTTGGGGCACTTTAGTGGAAAATGGTGTCTGGAGCCCGATTAAGCAAGTGAAAACTATGTTGCAGATCACTCTACCCTTTTCAGAATACGTAGTTAGGATGGAGAAAGCGATGATGACTAAAGAATTCCCTGACTTAAAAGAAGCGTTTAAAGCTGTTGCTGCTGAGTTTAATATAGATGCACCTGAAGACGTACTAGACGAAATAGTCGGAATGTGGAATAAATCGTGGCTGCTAGCGAAACCATACGAAGAAGTAGAAAAAGAATTGCAAAAATTAAATGAAAAATATATTGTTGTGTTAGTTTCAAATACAGATAATATTTCCATAAATAGAGTTTTAGATAAATTTACACTTAAAGATAATATTGCTCATGCTTTCTTTTCTTATAACCTGGGGATGATTAAAACTGATCCAGATTTCTTAAAAGAAGTCTTAGGAAAATTGGAAAAAAAAGCAGAAGAATGTATTTACATTGGAGATTCTTTGTTAAGTGACATAGCTCCTGCTAAATCTGCTGGGATTAAAGCCATATTAATAGATAGAAGAAATAAAAGAGATTATTCACCTAAAATTAGGAGCCTGAAAGAATTAGAGCAACATTTAACTAGTTAAGTTTATTTATACTAGTATAAAAATGATTATTCATTGACTATGATTAAATTAACATTTCTTGGAACAGGTTGCATGCAGCCGACTAAACAAAGGAACCATGCAGGTATATTGCTTCAATTTGGAACAGAAAATATTTTGTTTGATTGCGGAGAAGGTATCCAGAGACAAATGCGGATTGCTGGTGTGAAACCAGCTAAAATCACTAGGTTATGTATTACTCATTGGCATGGTGACCATGTATTTGGAATTCCTGGATTGTTAAGTTCTATGGGAGCTGATCAATTTGCTAAGAAATTACAAATATATGGTCCTAAAGGCTCAAAAACTTATTTACAACATATGCTGAAAGGTTTTGCTGCTAAAGATATAATTGAACATGAAATTCATGAAGTTTCTTCCGGGGTAATTTTTGAAAACGACGATTTTGCTATTAAAACTGCAGAATTAAAACATTCTGTAAAATGTGTAGGGTTTAAGTTTCAAGAAAAAGATAGGTTAAGAATTAACGTAAGTAAAGCAAAGAAGTTAGGTCTTGAAGGAGAGATTCTTGGAAAGTTGCAAAAAGGTAAAAATGTTATACATGAAGGAGAGAAGATTAAATTTGAAGACGTGACTTATTCTGTTACTGGAAAGGCTGTTAGTTACATCACCGACACAATGGAATGTAACGGAATAGGAAAATTAGCAGAAGATAACGATTTGTTAATATTAGAGGGGACACTTTTAGATAATTTAAGACATAATGCAAGAAAGTCGAAACATTTAACTGTCAAACAAGCAGCTTTATTAGCACAGCAATTAAATGTTAATAAACTTGTTATCACTCATATAAGTCAGCGCTACAAAAATAATAACGAAATAATTGAAGAAGCTGGACAATATTTTCCAAATGTTGTAGTTGCAGAAGATTTTATGAAAATAGAAGTTTGATAGAAACGTAAGGTGTTAAAAAGGAAATATGAAGAATTCTAAAGCAAAGGGCAGTAGAGGAGAAAGAGAGCTGATAAAATATTTTAATGAAGCCGGATGGTGTGCTATCAGAGCTGCTGGTTCAGGTTCTTCCAGATATCCCTCTCCAGACATATTAGCTGCTAATGCTATGCGTAGAATAGCAATGGAGTGTAAAGTAACAAAAGATAACAAAAAATACTTTTCTGCAGCTGAGATTAAACAATTACAAACTTTTTCAACCAAATTCGGAGCAGAAAGTTGGGTAGGAATTAAGTTTGGTAGTGAAGATTGGTACTTTTTTATGCTTGAAGATCTTGATAATACTGGTTCATCATGGGCTGCTTCACTGAAATCTGCTCAAATTAAAGGTTTGCGTCTACATGAGTTATTAGGGAGAGATTCACTTCTAGAAAGTGAGGGAAACCATTAAGTTTATAAAGGGAAAAATGAACAGGTAATTAAATGCGTTTAACACAAAAAAGGATTGAAACAATTTTGTTAGATATAGTAGGCGAGGAGGGCTTGCCTTTAGTTAGAGAACTTTTAGGGAAGGAGAATATCTCGGAATTTGTTTTAGCTGATAAGCTAAAAGAAGATATTAAAGTAGTTAGGAGAGTTCTTTATAATCTATATAACCATAATTTAGTTGGTTTTACCAGGAAAAAAGATAAGACCAAAGGTTGGTATATTTATTATTGGACTTTACTTCCTGAAAGTATTAAATTTACTTATTATAAAAAGAAGAAAGCACAACTTGATAAATTAAAAAAGCAATTAGAAGAGGAAAAAGATGAATTCTATTTTGTTTGTTCTCAAGATTGTGCCCGTTTAACCTTTGATCAAGCAATGGAATTTGAGTTTCACTGCCCTGAATGCGGTGAACTTGTTCAACAAGATGAAAGAGAAAAAAGAACACTTAAGATGAAAGAAAGAATTAAAATACTTGAAAAAGATCTAGAAGATTATCGCAATTCAGTTAAAAAAGTCGTTAAGAAAAGTAAGCCGGAGAAAAGGGTATTAAAGAAGAAAACTGCAAAGAAAAAAGTTAAGAAGAAGGTAGTAAAAAGGAAAGTTACTAAAAAGAAACTTGTAAAAGCGAAAAAATTAAGTAAGAAAAAATCTTCAGCAAATAAAATAAAGAAAAAAACTTTAAGTAAGTCAAAAAACAAAAAAAGTAAACCTAAAGCAAAAAAAGTTAAGAAGAAGACAGCAAAAAAGAAATTGGCTAAAAAGAGTTCTAAAAATAAAAAATAAAGAAAAAAGTTGAAAAAAATTATTTCCTTTTCTTGCGTTTTTTCAATGCCTTGCCGATCGCAACTTCTTCTCGCAAAACTTTCTTTGTCATTCTTTGAATGTTAGATTCCATTCCAGCAACCCTACGTTCAAGTAGGATAAGCACTCGTAATGAGTAGACAATTGCGGCAAGCGTTCCGATAATCACAGCAAGAATAACTTCAGCTAATTCTAATCCTGGCATAATCACACCTCTTTTGTTACTTTGTTACTATAAAAATAAGAATGTATTTAAAAGTTACGGTGAGCAGAGGTATTTATAGGAGCAATAATTGGGGCAATTATCAAGCATAAATTTATAAATTAGGTCGAAAAATAATAATTATGGAATCATATGAAGAAATGTTGAAAAAGGCTAGAAGTGAATTACCAGAATTGATTCAAGGTTCAGACCGTTTTCAAATTGAAAAAGTTAGGGGACATATTGAAGGCAGTAAGACCGTTCTTGTTAACATTAAAAAAATAGCTAAGGACTTAGGAAGAAACGAGCAACATTTGTTAAAGTTCCTGTTGCATGAATTAGCAACACCAGGAAAATTTGTTAGAGACCGAGTATTATTGGGAGCAAAAGTATCTGCTAGTAAGATCAACAAGAAAATTAAGAAATATGTTAGTGAATACGTCTTTTGTTCTGAATGCAGCAAACCTGAAACAAGTTTATTGAAAGAAAAAGGTGGAACTTATATTAAATGTCAAGCATGTGGTGTTAAAAAACCAGTTAAAAACCTATGAAATATATTGTTTCTGTTAAAAAAGAAGGAGTAGTAGCAGTGAGTGATGAAAATATTCTTGACCGAAAGTTTACAGAAGGAAAATTACAATTAGATTTAACAAAGGAATTCTATAAAGGAGAAGAAAAAAATTCCGAAGAAGCTAAAAAATTAATGGCAGGAGCTAAACATCTTCATTTAACAGGGAAGGGAGCTGTGGCGCTTGGTGTAGAAATGGATTTAGTTGATACTGAAAGAATTTTATTTGTGGATAATGTACCGCATGCAGAAGTGTTGGTTGAATGAATTATTGATATAAAATTACTGATATAAAGAATAAGAATGAAGATAAGTTATTTAATTTGAAATAAACCCAGCCAACCCAACTTGTTTATCTTTCTCTTTACCAAAAACTGTGTCAACATTATTTTTTATTAAATCTAATGTTTGTTTCAGATATGGAGAAAAGTCATACCGGTCACATAATTCTAATGAAGGAAATAAATATTTGACTACTGAACCTTCCGATATTGTAAAAATTAACCTTCCCCCACAGGTTGTACAGGATCTCTTTAATGGAGGTCTACGATATTTAGCGTTACATTTAACACACCTAAACTTTTGCATAGAAAATTTTCGTAAATTTCCTTTAATATCTCTTAAAAAGTGTTTTTGAATAACTAATTTAGCAACATCGTCCATGTCAACGGCCCTTAATTTACGAGCAATTTCCATCTGTCCAATTAATTTGTCTTTCATCGATGGAAGAATTTTATAGGCCGAACAGCAAACTCCTTTATTTAAGTCATCAGTATCATGTGTGTAACCAAATTTTTCATATTGTAAATCTGTTCCTAAACGATCATTGAGTTGTTCAATTTTTTTATCATCACCAAACTTAACTTCCCAAGGATATTTCATTTCATCAGCCGCTTCATATAGTTCTAGTGGATATCTCCAACAAACATCCATTTCCAAAACTTGGTCGTCTACTTCAGCAGGATTAAGAACTGAAGTTAGTACTAATGGAGAATCCATAGTAGAACCCCTTGAACTGGGTAAATATTGACGTGAGAAGTTTAATAGAGCATCCATAAGAAGCATTGCAGCAGCTTCATCCCCATCACAGTCTCTACGAAGAGCAGCATGATACATTGGATGAGCAAAGAAACCTTGCGTCTCTGAGAAACCAATAATTCTTCCTACCATACCTGCTGAAATATGCGGTGCTAATCCAATAATTAAATGGCCCACTAAATCTTCTGCTTTAGAAGCGTTATAATAACTTTTCAAACCATACATTTTTTTGAGAATATCATCAACAAATTTTGAAACTCGCAAAAGAACTGTTGGACCTGAAGCTTCTAATGAATCAAACCCAGGTAATATAACATCTTGTGGTTTCAATTCAAGAATTTGATTAGCATCTGTCAGAGGAACTCCATGAATATCATTTAAGTAACCGATACTTTGTAATTTTTCAATGCTAGTTCCAATTTCTTTAGGTTTGAAATGAGTAATTGGAAGTTGAGTAGCATCAAACCTAGTAGTTCCATCTTTATTAACATAAATCTCATTTTTTGCTCTAAGTATACCTTTTGTTAAATGTTCAACAACATGTGCGCGGTTAGATGTACCCCTCACTCCTTTTATCAAATCTGGAATTACTTTTTCACCTGCTCTTTTTTGAGCTAAATTAAGGAGGTATTTTATGTCAACATCCTTTGTCTTGAATGTTAATGCAGCCCCATGCCTACATGTATCTTTATCTAAATCTCCACAAAATCTGCAATAAAATTTTTGTTCACATAATTCATTACATTCCTCACATCTTTTGTAAACCATAGATTTATCACAAGCTTTGCAATGATAGAGAGGAAATGAACTGCGAATTTTACCGGCTTTAAGTGCAGATTGAAAACTTCTAAGTCTATCACCCTCCTCTCCAACCGGAAACATTACTTGCGGACTACCAGTTAAAGTTCGCATCTTTGCTTTTTCTGGACGACCCATACGTGCACCAATAAAAGTACCTGCTTTATCTTTGATGGTAAAGTCAGCCAAATAATTTATCACTTCTAAACCATCTTTTTCTTCAACATCTTCTTGTTTCAGTGAAGAGGTTGTTTCTTTTTCTAATTGTAGGCATGATACAAAGATTGTAGCTTGCTTTTTTGCTAATACTATATTTTCTTTTCCAATTACTTGATGAGGTACACCTAATTCTTCTAAGATCCTCTTTCCCTCAAGATGTACTGGGTTTTTAAGAAATGGAATGATTATTTTTTCAATTTTTTTAGTTTCTGAATTTCTTTTTATTTTAGCTTCAGATAACCATGTTTGCAATTTTATTACTTCATCGCCTTTAATTAATTTCCAGAAAAAAAGAAATTCAGGATGTAAACTAATTTTTAGTATATCACAAAAACTTAAATTTTCTTCCCATGTTGGAAAAATAGTTAAAGGATTTTTTAGAAGTTCTGTAAGACGATTAACATCAACCTTAAGGGCAATAGCTGCTGCGGAATTATCTTTAAACATGTTCTGAATGGATTTTTCTACTTCTAACACCCACCATTCTGGACAGTAACCAACTGGAACTAATGAATGACCACTTTCAGCAAAATCACCGTAACTAAATAAAAGGTCTCCTAAAAAAATGACTTCATCTACTTGAGATAATACTTGTCTCGCTTCATCTGCGGTTGATAGTTGAAGTACGGTACCATCTTTTAATTTAACAATGGGTCCATCAACAGTATCACAAATTGTAGTTGTAGCTCCTTTCCTTGGCCTTTCAACTTTTAACTGCGTTCCTATCGCAATGTATTTATCTAACACTATTAGAGTTGCTGGATTTACTCCTGTTGCATACATTCCGCAAGTTCTACCTCGTCCATATCTTAAACGAAAACCACCTGGTGTTACTGGATAAGTTAAAATAGGACGACCAGCAACCATATCCATCATAAAGGTGTTATTAGGTTTTACTATCTTTTTTCCTTCTTTTTTAGGATCAGCTTTACCTGCTGCATGTGTTTCTTCTTTTAATTTTATAAAATCAGCAAGCCAAGTCCAATCAATCTGAAAATCTTTTCCCCATTTACTTAATTTCTTCCATAATTTTGGGGCTTTTTGACAAAGTCCTTCCGCTAATACTAACGCAATTCCTCCCCTAATAAGATTAGTTTCTATCCTAGGTAAATCTTTATAATTTGATACTTCAATTTTTTCAGTTGGATCTCCATCAACCTCAACAGGTAAATGAGAAATCATAAATTTTAATTCGGGATCAGAAGGACGATATTGTAAATTGGTAACACGTTCATGATAATCGTTAACTTCAGCCGTTATTCTATTTACTTCAATCTCTTGAGGATCATAATTAGCGTACCCCATCTGTACTCTTACATAATCGGCAAGAATGACTGAAGTGGAAGCTGCTGTACCTCCAGCCCCACGAATTGGACCTGCATAACAAACAGCAACATATTCTTTCCCGTCTCCTCTTTTCTTAATTTTAAGTCCAATAAATCCTTCTAAAGGGGCAGATACAATACCCAAAGTAAGGTAAGCAAATCCCATCCGAATGCCTACTTCCATAGCTTCAAGTTTATCCTTAAATTTACAAAAATTTTCTTTTGCTACTTCAACTGCTATTTTAAATCCAACTCTCCAGTCAAGCATTCCATATTCTTTTTCTAATTCTATTATCCTACTTACTACATTAGTACCTGTAATTTGTGGTGCCACAATAGAAATTAAACCAACAACTCTTTCAGCCATGTTAGCTGCTAAAGGAATTGGAACAATGTCATCTGGATCAAGCCCTTTTAGTTTTGCCTTCTCTGCTACAGAGTAAGCTTTCTTTACACCTTTATCTATTGCGTTAAAATATTTCTTTATATCAGGTGAAGTAGCTAATTTCATTAAATAAATTTCAAAACTTTAACCTCTCTTGTTTTTATGTTTACAATTGGTACTCTAGCAGGTTCAGGGTGGTGCCCTAACTTTTCCTGAAAATCTGTTTTACCCTGCCAGCAACTGCCGCTAATCATAGTTACACCTTTATAGTTTCCTACACTACAATAATGTATATGACCTGTGATAAATATATCTGGAATTTTTTTTATTAATAGAGGATCTTCTTTATGTGAAGGATGATATGGAGTTGATGTAAAAGCTGGAGCTAAATGTCTTCTCTTAAGCAAAAATTTCATAATTAAATCTGAACGTTTATATCCACCAGAAGTCCTTATAGAATTAACATTTGCAACATAATAATCAAAACTGTAACCGTGATATAATAATATATTTAATCCTTCAAAACCATCACTTTTCCCTACATTAACAATAGAAGGATTCGTTACTAGGGAGACATTAGGTATATCAAATATTGCTTCACTAAATTCTCTTTGAAAACTTGGTTGTGGTTCAGCAAGATGTACAGCATCATGATTTCCAGGGCACATGATGATTTGAATATGTTTAGGAACCATTTTTATCAATCTGGCAAATTCAACATATTGCTCTTTAATATCTGGAAAAGAAAGTTCATCAAATTGGGCTGGATAAATACCTACTCCGTCAACTAAATCTCCAGCAACAATAAGGTATTTTACTTTTGATGCAATATTTCTTTGTGTATCACTGCCTGCCTCTCCTCTAATCCATTTTAAAAAACGATTAAATTCTTCTTGTAAAAAAAGTTTTGAACCAACATGAACATCTGATAAAAATATAACATATTCTTCTTTAGGACCTTTTTTCAAATGGTTATTGGGAATATCTGGCCAAGAAATTGAATTTGAAAAAATAATTCCTTCACCTGCTGTACCACTGATTCCAATTACTTCATCTACAACTAAATCTTGGCCTTCAGCAAATAATTCTTTTTCTTTTTTTGGAATGAATACTTTAATTCTTCCAGTGGGATCTTCAAGTGTTAAAATAATATTTCCATTTCTAGTTTCATTTATTTCTTCAACTAAACCTATGACGGAAACATGTTCTCTATCTTTCTTTCCAAGAGCACGACTAATGGCTAAAGTGTTTTCTAATCTAGGACGGAGTATTGCTTCTAAAAATTTGTAGCGTGATTGAAAGAAATGGCCAAAATCATTCACTGTATATTTATGAGGTTTATTTTCAAACACCTGGACGATTGTTACTGCAGAATCAACTGAACCTGGTAACTGATCTGGGATAAAAGAAGTAGGTTTTGCTTCAACTTCGGAGGAGGTAGTAAATGAAGTTTCTTCCAGGGAAGTTTCTAAACTTGAAATTTTTTGTACTTCTCCCTGTTTTGTCAATGTTGTTGAGGGAGTTGATAATGTTGAACTACGAAAAGTTTGTAATTGCGCTTGATACAAATCATCATTTCTTTCTTTCTCAGCATCTACACGGTATTTATCGAATTCATACCAATCAACTAAATTAGATTCTTGCTCAATTACATCAATATAATCGGAATTTAATACAATTAAATCTGCTTCACTTTCAATTTTATGTAACAATTCACTGTTTACACCTGAATTAAGTAATTCTTTATTTACTAAGAAACCCCTATCAAATAAATCTTCAATTATTTTTGGTTCTATTTTGTTATTATCCATCTTATTATTTGATATTATAAAATAATATTAAAATTTTAATTTAATTGTAATGATTTTTCTAAAACCTCTCTCAACTTAATTATTAGGTTTTCCTCTAAAGGAATTGATATTTCCCGAGTTCTACCATATCTTCCTTTAGAAATTATTTTAGCGTTAATAATACCAAACATATCTAATTCAGCTAAAATATCTGATACTCTCCTTTGAGTAAGGATATTAAATCTTTGCTTTTTGCAAATAGAACTGTAAATTTCATATATTTCTCCTGTGAAAAAATTCTTACGTTGAGGTGTTATTGCTAGAATTGAATAAAGTACAGTTTGAAATTGTTTCGGTTGACCTACGGCTACTTGAACTATTTTATCTGACTCAACTTTCCGTTCTGCTTCATCTAAATGAAATATTTGTAATTTAGTTGATCCACTTCTTTCAGCAATCTCTCCAGCTACCCTAAACAAATCAATTGCTCGTCTTGCATCACCATGTTCCCGTGCTGCATAAGCTGAACATTTTTCAATTACACCTGTTTCGATAGTTCCATCATGAAAAGCAATTGCTGCTCTTTTCCTTAATATATCTTGAATTTGGATAGCGTTATAGGGTGGAAAAATTATTTCTTCCTCTGATAAGCTACTTTTAACTCTAGGATCTAAATTTTCTGCAAAAACTAAATTATTGGAAATTCCCACTAAACAAATTTTTGAATAATTTAATTCAACATTTACTCTAGTTAAATTATATAAAATATCATCTCCTATTTTTTTTGTTAAATGGTCTATTTCATCTAATATTAAGATAATTGATTGTTCTTGCCTATCGATTACTTGATAAAACATGTTATATACTTCATCTGTAGGTAAACCTGTACTTGGAACTTCCATGCCAAATTCTCTAACTAGTTGTGCAATTAATCTATATTCAGTATCAGCTACTTTTTTTAATTTACAATTTACATAAATTGCTTTAAGGGGAATCATGTTTTTTGTAGTAATAGCTTGCATCTCTTTTATGATATGTTTAACGGAAATGGTCTTACCTGTCCCTGTTTTACCATAAATAAATAGATTTGATGGTTTTTCTAATCGTAAAACTGGAGCTAAGATATTTGCTGCTTCCTGAATTTGCTCTTCCCTATAAAGAATTGTTTCTGGGACATAAGAATTAAGTAAAGCTTCTTTATTTCTAAATAATGACTGTTTTTGTAGATAAGATTCAAAAAATGTTGATATACCCATAACTGTCACCCCCTTATTTCCACTGGAACATCTATCAATTGTTAATTTTGTTTATTTTTACCTATCACAGATAAGTAATTTTACCAAACATATTTTTTTTCTTATAACAATATATAAGGTTGTTGCGGTTTTGAGATATAGATACCTACATATATCACCCACACCCTTATTTCATATGGAAATGATATAAATACTTATCGTCAAATTATATAGTGGTAACAAACTATATTGTTTGAAATTCTTATTGGAAGAGGATTGATTTTATTATAATAATAATAATAATATAATTTATTTAATATATATTATATAACATTAATTTTGAAGAAAAAAAAGTTATTTTAGCTTTATTTTTGCAATATCTTTTTTTCTTTATAATTATTTTCAATATAGAAATAATGTATATATATATATAATAAATATATTATATAATATATAATAATAATAAAATCATAACAAAAATATAAAGGAAAAAAAGCTTGTTAAACGTTAGAGGCAATAAAAAATTCTTTGAAGAATTAATTCCACATGAAATAGAAATATATTAAGTAAATAGTAGATAATTAATTAATCAAGAGACTTTATATTATTTTTGTTGGGTAAACTATTATATTACGAGAGATAGGGGATCACTCAAATCACTTTTTTTTTGTTTTTTCCTTTTTCCAGTGGAAACCAAGGGGTGAAGGATATTAGTAAGCGTGTTTTTTTTGTTATTTATTACTAATTATTTGTAATTTACTTCAATTATTAGAGAATAAGAAAAAAAAATTAAAATTTGTAATCAGCCACAAACTTTTCTAATGCTGGAAGATGATCAGGTCGAAAATTTAATTCTTTTCTAAGATTTTTTCCAACTACTGATTTTAGGTCTACCCATCTTTGAGAAGCTGTTTCATCAGAAATATTATATGTTTCTCCGTTATGAAAGAAAACGTAATATTCACACATTTCTGATTGATTAGAATCATTCATTGGTATTTTTGTAATCAATTTTAATTGAGTTGGACTAATATTAACTCCTTGTTCTTCTACAAATCCTCTTAAAGTTGAATCAAAGTAAGATTCTCTTACATTTACATGCTCGGAAACACTCACATCTCCCATTGAGGGATATAAATCTTTATTTGCTGACCTAATTGGAACAAGTAATTTATGGTCAGGACTTACAATGAACGCGTTAGCTCCTCTATGGTAAACTCCTTTTATCCTATTATCTCCGTGGCATTCCTTTCTATACAAAACTATATCATTACCTTCAACTCGAATTGGTTGATCATTTTGGTCAAATATTTGAAACCATTCATAAGGTTTTTTTGCTTTTCCTTCTAATCTCTCTCTTAAGTCCATATCATCAAAAGATGTTGCTAAAATTAAATTATTTTTTTTCGGTCCGAAATTTAAATGTTGATTAGTTAATTCCATTAATTGTTTTTGTGTTAAGTTCATTGTACTACTTTTTAGTGCTCAATTATTTTTAAAGCTTTCTGTTATTTTTCTGAAAATATTCTGTTTATTTTAAGTCAAGCTTCAACCAAAACTTTAAATATCTGGCTGAAATGAAATTAAGATGGATTTAGTGATTGTTAGGATGGTATTAAGATAGTGTTAGAATGGTATTAGAAGCGCTTTTTAATCCTTTTCAGTTGAAAAAGAAACCGTGGCAGATGTTTGCTGCTGGAATGCTATATTCTATTTTTGGTTTATTAATTGCTTATTTTGTGTTCAGGGAAGCTGCTGGATTATTAATGATATTTTTAATCGTTGCAGGAGCTTTACCAGTAATATACGTTACGATTAAACAGGAAGAAGAAATTGATTTAAAATATGATAAAGAATGGAAATTATTAAAGGAACATACAAAAGTAATCATTTTCTTAATTTTTCTTTTTCTTGGTATTACAGCTGGATTAACTTTATTGTATGTCTTTTTACCAGGACCAGTAACTGATTCAGTTTTTTCTTTACAACAAAAAGCTACATTGGATGTTAGTAATAATGTTCAGGCATCTTTAGTTGGTAATATCACTAGATTAGGTTTATTCAAAAATATTTTTTTAAATAATGCAAAAGTATTATTTTTCTGTTTAATTTTTTCATTTCTCTATGGTACAGGGGCAATATTTATCTTAACTTGGAATGCGTCTGTGGTTGCTGCTGCTACTGGTAATCTGATTAAAGAAAAATTAGGTGCAGCTACGGCAGCTGTTGGTTATTCAACTATCTCTACATATTTTGCTGCATCAGCTCATGGATTTTTTAGGTATATGACACATGGAATTATTGAAATTGCTGCTTATTTTATTGCTGGTCTAGCAGGAGGTATTATTTCTATAGCATTAATCAAACACAATTTAGAGAAAGATACTGTCTTGATAGATGCAATTGATTTAATATTGATAAGTGTAGGATTACTTTTCTTTGGAAGCTTTGTGGAGGTTTATATTACACCGCTTTTATTTATCTAGAATATAAATTTTATTTTTAATATATTTTAATTCTAAAGAATTTTTACTTTACCCGGCTGAATTTGAAAAATATCTCCCTTTTCAAGCATCTTATTAAGAACTTGTTCGGTATCTTGTAAAGAAGATTTTTCAATAATTTCTTCCATTAATACTCCCTCACCGGTATCTATTTCTTTAATTAATGCTAATATTTTTTCAAAGGGTAATAGAGGAGCCATTTCATCTTCTTCAGCTAAATTTAATATTTCTTCAGGCTTGTTCTCATTAACAATTTTATTACTTTCACTTAATTCATTTACTACAACTTTTTCTTCAGAGTTTTGAATTTCTTCAGTTGTTTCAACTTTTGCTATATCCTTTTCTTCAGCTTGATTTTCTTCAACTTTTATTTCAGTTTTTTCTTTTTCTTCAATTTTAGATTCAATTAATTCATCCTTTAACTGCAATGATCTTACTTTAAGCCAATCTGCTGTAGTTTTTTTCCAAACTTCAGTAGAAAGGTAAATTTGATTATTGTAATTTCTTGGTCTTGCAACAAATAAGACTATATCACCAATCATTATTTCTTTTAATTTATTATCTTCTTCAAAAAACCTTGCTGATATATTTCCAGTTCCATCATCTAAAAGAAAATTTGTAATAGACCCTACTTTTTCAATAAATGTAACTGCAGCAATTAATTGAACTCGAAATATTTTTCTATCCCCAACTTGAAGAAAACTTGTATCTTTTTCATTTTCGTGAACAAATTTTCCTGATAAAATATTAGCTATCTTAATTTTTTCTGCCACATGTCTTTTGAATTTATCGTTTTCCATTTTATTATAATTCTATTTTTTTTATTAGTCTAATCTTATTTATTGTGTATTCATCATCCTATAATCTTTGAACAAAACCTCTACGTGGTTCAAATATATCTCCTGAACGACGTAATTTTTCAAGTACTTCTTCTACTTTTTCCTGTTGAATATTTTTTTCCTTTGCCGCTTCTATGACATCTTCTACTGGAATTATTTTATTACCAGACTGTTCTTCCAAAACTTGGATAATATCTTTAACAACACTGATACTGCTTCTTTGAGTTGCTGTAATTCGACTACTTAACCTATCAATGTCAATTTTACCAGTTTCAGCATCTTTAGCAATTTGATTTAAACAATAATCAACTAATTCAATCGCTTTTTGTGCATCATCTTTATTTACTTCCTTTCCAAACCTTAATTTGGCGGATGCTTCACTTAGTCTCACTAATCCTTCTAATTGTCTTGCTGTGATTGGAATGCTTTTTATTCCGTCATCTCCAGATCCTGAATTTCGCATTGAAACGTAATATTCTTTAATTTCTTTAATTGCTTCATCTGACATACTAGGCTTGATATTTTTCCTAATATACGAGAAATATTTTTTAAGTAATTCAGTTGGTAAGTCAGATTTTGCTTTATCTGGATTTTGATGGAGGCTTAAAATAAATGAAGCAGCAGCTTCATCTTTCTCTCTACTGGGCATATCTTTGATTGGAAAAATTAAATCAAATCTGTTAATTAAAGTTGGTGGAAGATTTATTTGGTTAGCTATTAAATCATAAGGATCAAAACGTCCAAATTTTGGGTTAGCTGCAGCTAAAACTGTGGTTTCACATCTTAATGTAGCTTGAATATTAGCTTTACTAATACTTACTTGTTGTTGTTCTAAAGCTTCATGAAGTGCTGAACGATCTTCTTTGCCCATTTTATCCATTTCGTCAATAACTGCAAAACCTTTATTTGCTAGAACAAGAGTTCCTGCTTCTAAACTCCATCCTCCTAAGAATTCATCTTTGACAACGGATGCTGTTAATCCTGCTGCTGTTGCACCTTTACCGCTTGTGAACCTTGCTTTTGGAGCTACTTGCGTAACTCTACGTAATAACTGAGATTTACCAGCACCTGGATCTCCAATTAACAACATGTGCATATCTCCCCTGGTTACAACACCATCAGGCCTTACTTTACGGCATCCACCAGCTAATTGAAGAACTAAAGCTTCTTTTATCTTGTCATGGCCATAAATTGAAGGAGCAATGCTTTCTTTTAGAATTTGTAAAGGTTTTCCACTACTAGCTATTTTTTTAATCTCTTCCAACTCTTCAGGAGAGATTTTTTTCCCTGTGGAATCTTCTTCTAACGGTTGAATAAAATTGGCATCTAAAATTAAGTCATATTTAGTAGATCTTCCTCCTTGACGCAAAGTAATAGGAACTTCAGTAACAGCTCCACATAACCTTACTCTAGAACCAGGACTACTTTTTCTTTCTGAAATTGGTGAGACTAAATCATCTCTTAAAAAAACATTAATTCTTTTTGGTTGAGAACCATCAAGTTCATCAGCATTTTCTTCTAAAACTAACCCTTGTCCATCTACTAATTCTTTAGATATTTCTTTAAATTTACCTTTCCTTCCACAACCACATCTTGTTGGCTCTTT
>CAZRZP010000004.1:126951-130163 GCA_964604645.1 uncultured Methanosarcinales archaeon | reverse complement strand
ATATCCTTCGGTAACATGCTGTAGAGTTGACTCAGTACAGGGAAAATAAACCTCCGTTTATTATCAAATTAAATATTAAGCACAATTTATAAACAATTCTCTCTCAGTTAATTCTTATATTACAAAAATGTTCTATTGCCATTATAATCTAAAAAAAGTATAATTTTTATACTAGAATTAATTCATCTAGTCATGGAAACATTCATCAACGAAATTAAAAAGAAAAAAGAACTACGTGATATTGATAATGATTTCATTCTAGATATGTTTGGAAGATATAACATTTCTAACTTAACTCCTAAAGAAAAAAAAGTTTTAATCAAAGATACAAGAGCTAAATTACGTTTGATCTATGGACTTTTTAGAACTAAACAAAAAGGACCAATACTTGAACGCCATGCATCAACAAGGGAACGTTTACTTTATTACAAAGAATTGTATCACCATATATTTGAAATAACTGGGAAACCAAAAGTGATTCTTGATTTGGGATGTGGAGTAAATCCATTTTCATATAGATATCTTGGAATAAAGCCTGTATACTATGCTTATGACATTAGCCATTCAGAAATAAATGCAATAAATGGACATTTTTCAAGAAATGATATCAAAGGAAAAGCAGCGATTCTTAATTTGATGCATGTTGATAAAGTAAAAAAATTACCAAAAGCAGATGTTGCATTTATCTTTAAAATGACTGATATGTTTGACCAAGGGAAAGGGCATAAGAAAACTGAAGAAGTCCTAAAAGCAGTTCCAGCAAAATGGTTGGTTGTAAGTTTTCCAACAAAAACAATGAGTGGAAAGAGGATGACTGCTCCAAAACGTAAATGGATGGAATGGTTATGCCGAAGAATTGGCTGGTTTTACGAGGTAATTGAGTTTCCAAACGAGATATTCTATGTTATTGATAAGGGGTGATGTTGCTACTATCTAAGCGTAACAAGCCGAAACATTTATAAATGATTACTTCTAATTTATTACAAAATGTCTCTAAAATACCTTCTAGCTGGAACTCTTTTGATATCTGCGGCAACACCTTCTTGTGATAAAGCGCCCAGTCCAATCCAAATTCTAAATATATTTGATGAAAAACCAACTGGAAGACAACTTTGTCCTGGTTTAGATGCAACGATTGAAGATGATATCAGCGTAATCCATTATTTTTCCAGAAAATTTGAATTAGAGAGAGGACAGGGAGAATTTGCCTATTCTGCAAAAAATAAAGAAAAATTACAGAAATTATTAGATGCTATGGACTTCACAGAAGATAATCATCTTTCTATTAATGAAGTAACTGATCCTAAAATGATTAACAGAGGAAGATATGCGTTAGAGAGGTCTTGGTAAATGAATCGAAGAGAATTTCTAGCATTAGCAGGAACTGGAGCATTAGCAGGATTTGCAGGATACTTAAGTATGTGTAATGGAGAAGCCAATCCAAAAAAATCATTGATACGAAAACCAGAAATTCAATCAGAAGCATTATTTGTAAGAAACCCAGAATATTCATTTGATTGGATGAAAAGATTTCCCTATAATTGGGTTGATCATGCAGCTCCTGTTGAAAAATTTGATTTATTATTTGAACAATTATCTAAAGAATTTCCTGCTAGTTCTTTCATAGCTTCAAATCCTCTTTCTAGGAAAGATTACCTTAGGGTTCATACCAGAGATCAATTAGATAGGTTAGAAGACCTAGCTTCTTCATGGAGAGGTATTCGTACATTTTTTACAGAGAACCCCATTAATGACAAGATTTTAAATTTTGTAAAAGCCTCCTGTTCAGGAACATATCAAGCGGCTGATATCGCATTAAAAACTGGTAAGGCAATGAATCTTTCTGGCGGATTCCATCATGCTTTTCCTGATCATGAAGAGGGTTTCTGCCATTTGAATGACGTTGCTATTACAATAAAAAAATTACAAGCTGAAAAGAAAATTAAGAAAGCAATGGTAGTTGACTGTGATGTTCATCATGGTAATGGAACTGCCTACATTTTTCAAAATGATCCTTCTGTTTTCACTTTTGATTTCTATCAATCTAATACTTATCCAGATAAAAAAATAAAAGTTGATGAAAGAATAGCTCTTTCATCTCATCGAGTTGTTGATGACAATTTATATTTAAGATATCTTAAGTATAGATTTGCATCCGCTTTAGATAGAGCTAAACCAGATGTTCTTATTTACCTTAATGGAGCAGATCCTTTCATAGATGATAAATTAGGTGGGTTTCTGTTAACTCATGATGGTTTAAAGAAAAGAGATGAACATATTTTACAAACAGCTCATAAGAAAGGTGTTCCAGTAGTTGCTGTATTATCTGGTGGTTATTCTAAAGTAGAAGACGTTGTTAAAGTTCATTATAATTGTGCGAAAACAATTGCTAAATTGTAATTTAACTTATCACTTGACTTTTACTATTTTTCTTACCTTCGCTTTTTTTGGCAGGTATCTTAACCAGTGGTATTAAATTACTATTTGGTAAATGCTCATTTCCTAAAACTGATCTTGGAGTTGGCTGACTAACAGCGGCAGCTTTTCCAGCTGCTTTAACCCAGAAAGGTGCATCTGGTCTATCTTTAAACGACACTTTAGTTTTATAATTTTTATGAGTACCTGCTTCAACACATGCTGTTACAAAAGAAGAACATTGAAAATGCGTTTGTCGCTGTAACTTGTATGGGTTGTATGTGTATGGACTTCCTACTGTTTGTTCAGCAAATTGTATTACTTCTCCAGCATGCAATTTTTTTTCTGAACTTTCTCTAACCATCCAAACTCCGTGTAACTTTCCAGCATCGTAATCTTTACCAAACAAACTATCCTTTAGTGGAGTGATACCAACGCTTGCTCCATCAGACTCAGCAACAAATGGCTTTCCATCCTTAAAAAATAAAATTCCAACATGTCCCCACTCAAATTTTTCTTTACCTGCCTCGCTGAGTGACTCGGCTGCTGCCCCTCCTCTGTAAGCAAGAACATACACTTGGTCTTTTTGTAAAGTTAACGGGATTACTTTTCTATTATCTGCATCATCTACAAATTCTTTCCCACCAAAATGAAAATCAACTTTTGTTTTTCCACTTTCAACTGGTGGCGTACCAATTTCTTTTACAACATTAATTCTGCCACCGTCGTGCTGGTCATAATCTAATTCTGTGCATGATTTCCATGGTTCAGAACATCCAATATACTGGAAATCTGCT
>CAZRZP010000004.1:66995-126851 GCA_964604645.1 uncultured Methanosarcinales archaeon | reverse complement strand
ATCTGCTCTGCCTGAAACTGTGATTTTTTTTTTACTTGGTGAAATCAACACATCACCATCTTGATCTTTATCCTCGTCACCCATATCTATTACTAACCTGAATGGTGCATTTTCTTTTTTATCTTTTATTGCATATTTGTTTATGGCATTATCAATTGGAAAGTTAGAATATATTTTTCTCTGTGCTTTTTGATCGTAGCGTGAATACACAGGATATTTTCCTCCTTTCTCTGATAGAATTATTTTAAAATTTCTACCACCTGCTCTTAAATCTTTACCCAGTCCAATATAATCCCCCTCTCTTTTTTTGTCATCAAAAAAAACAGCAACCTCTGTACCTCCACCAACTCTTAGGTAAACTCCATCAATCATACTCATCTTTCTTTTTTGGGTCTTGGGTATAAAAGTGATTCCATTCCTAAAATTAAGGCGGCCTTGAAATGAATGCTTCTTGCCGTCTATGATAACTGTTTGAGCCGCTTTAAAGCCAAAGGCACCGCTATGATCTTCAATGTTAATATTTGGCTTGCCTATTACCGTAAACACTGGAGGGGCTTTATTATCAACTACTTTGTCTGTTTCTGGATCATACAATTTGCCTGCTTGAATTGTTTTCTCACCAAATTCATTTTCCCCAATTATTACTTGTCTTCCTGCATCAACAGATATAGACCCTTTTCCTTCTCTAATCTTAAAACCTTTGCCTGTTTGTAAAGATAGAGAACCACTTTTGTCATCAACATCTAAAACAATTGCATCAACAACTCCATATTCTTTCTTTCCTATTTTTGCTGTTCCACTTTGAATATGAATTCTCCCATTAATTACTTTACCATGGCCGGTTACAGTAGCTCCATTACTATCTTTTACAGTAGTTCCTAAAAAATCAATATTAGTGTTTTTATTGAGACCATTAAAATCTAACTTGCCATCAATTATTGTCAATGGATTTGTTTTTAAAACTCCATTTCCACTCACTTTCCCTCCAGTTATTGCGGCAGAACCTCCATTAAGTTTTATCTCTTTAACACCTTTAGGAACACTTTTTGCATTGGCCCCTGGTCCTAATGTTAGAACTCCATTCTGAAAAGAGCATTGATTGGTACAACCCTGAATTTGGTTTCCATCAATACCTGCTTCTTGCAAAGAGTTATAAAATTGAACTTTTTGTTTTTCAACTTCATGATTGGTAGCTACTACTGAGAAAACTAAAACGGAACAGATAACCAATATTAAAAACGTCCTTAAATCCATTATTCTATTCTTCATCAATTTCTTCACTCCAATAATATTTTGCTGCAAAACGATATACTAAATCATCTTCTGGAAATGAAATATAATAGAATACAGTTCCGTCAAGATGTTCCATATATATGTCAACAACACTCTCATCCGATAATTCCATCAAATGACTTAATCTAATTACGTTAGGTTCTTTTTCTTGCTCCTTAAGAATTGATTCATGGATGTTGATTGCTCTTGATAATTGTGAATCCATCTTAACTGAAAAATCCTGTAATGTACTTGCAGAATCTCCAACAGATAATGTTAACGGGAGATGTAATTGAACAAACACTTCTTTTTCTAATATAGAACTTTTAACTTGATGTTCTTCCATAGTTATTTTCCACGGAAATTCCTTTATTCCTGTTAAGCAACTTCCAATGTCTTCTTCTATAAAAAAATTGATCTCATCTGCAATTATATTAATGTCTGGTTGTAATAATATTTTTTTATCAAAATAATAAGGGACCTTAAAAATGTCTAGAGTAAAATATGGGTGTGGTGGATTAATATATCCTCCCTGGCTTGCTACCGTATCAATTGCATTTTTTGAACTTTCTTCTAAACAATTCTCCACAAACTTTTTTACTGCACCCGACTCACTTGAAGTTGTCAATACAGGTACAGGTTCAACATTATTGTCTGCAAGCAATACATAGATCAACCCAAATAATGCTACCAGAACTATACCGATTATAATAAATACGGTCACCTGACCTCTTTTCATGGTAATAAGAAAGACATAATGTTTTTAAAACTTGTCTCTTATTTATTAAGTAAATAATGCCAAATACCAATAATTTTGATGATTTTACTAGCTTGAAAGATCATTACAACAAATGTACAAAATGTCCTTCTTTATGTGAATCTCGTAATCAAGTTGTGTTTGGAACTGGTAATCCAAACGCAGACGTGTTATTCATTGGAGAAGCTCCTGGAGCTAATGAAGATAAACATGGAATTCCTTTTTGTGGAATGTCTGGAAAAATATTAGATGAACTCTTAGATTCAATCAACCTAAACCGTAATGACATTTTTATTACAAATACTATTCTCTGCCGCCCTCCTAATAATAGAAATCCCAAAAAAGAGGAAGTAAGCAATTGTCGTGAACGATTAGATTCTTTAATCAATGTAATGCAGCCAAAAGTTATTGTAACAATTGGCAATTACGCTACTGAGAGAATTACTGGAAAAGTTGGAATAAAATCATTGAGAGGTAAGCCAATCAAAATGACCATCTCTGAACAAAATATTTTGGTAATACCTGTAGTGCATCCAGCAAGTTATCTATATTCTGGCAGAAATCCTGAAGAATTGGCAAGAATGAAAGATGACTTTTCTATGGTTAAAGGTATTATCATCAATGATAATAATCAATTAAACTTAACTCAATTTTAAAATTTGCTTTTTTTTTCAACAAAATTTAAAAAATAGCTTCATTTTAGTAAGGTGATGGTAGAAATAATGATTACTAGACAAACCTTAATTGGAGATATCATAGCTAAACATCCTGAAGTAGTTGAAACTTTATTAGATTTTGGGGTACAATGTGTTGGCTGCCATGTTAGTGAATTTGAATCAATTGAAGATGGTTTTCGTAGCCATGGCATGAGTGAGGAAGAAATTGAAACATCGCTAGAAAAGTTAAATTCTATAGCTAAACCAATAAAAACCGAATCGAATGAAGATTTCCTGCCTGAATTAAATGTTTCTGATTCAGCAATTGCAAAAATCTCTGAATTATGTGAAAAACAAAATAAACTGGCATTAAGAGTTGTTGTGAAAGTTGGTGGTTGCTCAGGAAACAAATATCATTTTGAATTATCTGAAGAATCTAATGATAATGATTTTGTAATTGAAAGATCCAGTGTAAAAGTTTTCATTGACAAAGTTTCGTTACAAAAAATAAACGGTTCGGAATTAGATTATTTAGATGCACTAAGTGGTGCAGGTTTTAAAATAAATAATCCGCAAGCTAAATCTGTTTGTGGCTGTGGAGTTAGTTTTAATTAGTTATTCTACCAGTTCTTATAACAGATACTACATCTCAAACTCACTTGATTTTCTTCTAACTAAGAAATATATTAATAGTAAAACTGCGATTACTATGAAAAATCCAAATAATACAAACTCTTTTGTACCAATACTTGGTGGTATTAAGTTTCTGAACCAGCTTTTTTCTAATTCACTTTTAGCTGTTATTGCAAAAAAGGAAAAATGTTCTAACTCTGATTTGAAAGAAACAGTTCCTTCAGCTTCTTCTATTATTTCCGTATCCAATTGTATCCACTTATTATCAATTAAATGTTCTAACTGTACAGTCTCTTTTAGATACCCATTTTCATTCAACCACGATAACGGAATTTTAAACTGAATTATTACAGAATCGATTTCTTCTTCTGCTAACCCTGCATCAATTTCTAAATAAGCAAAATTTCCAACAGTCTCAGGAATTTCAGCTGGTTTTTCAGTAAAGTGAGTAACGCTTAATGTAGTTTCTTTTTCCGTTTTACTGGATATCTTCACTTCACTAACTATGTGCCCGTCCCCAAGTAATATTGATTGCAGTTCATCTTTCTTCAAAGTAAGGGGTTTAGAAAATTTATTATCTGATTTCTTTTCTTCCTTAACATCGGCAGCTTTTGCTTCTTTTGGTTTACTAGATTTTTCTTTCACTGCTTCTTTTTTACTCTCTTTTGCTTTTGTTGTTGATAAAGTTGAAGCTGAGCTACTTCCTCCTCCAGAAGAACCTCCGCTACCACCTCCTGAAGATCCTCCTCCAGAAGACCCTCCACTACTTCCGCCACCTGAACTTGCAGCAGTTGTGGAAAAATTAAATGTTCCATTTGTCTGGCAATTTCCTAATGAATCACAGCTTGTAACATTGAAAAAATATTGCGTGCTGGCGGATAAACTGCTGATACTTCTACTGTGAGAAGTTTCTAAGCTAGTAGATGAACTGACACTACCCAAACTTAAACCAGTTCCATAATAAACCGTTGTATTAGAACTTTCATCAGTTGTCCAGCTTACGGTTGTAGATGAACTTTCTGGACTTCCTCCACTTACAGCACTTATTATAGGAACAGTTGTATCTATTCTTACAGTTCTGTTTGCTGAAGCAAATGAAGTATTGAAATCTGAATCTCCCACTAAACAATTCCATAAATAATCTCCATGTGATAACGTTTTGCTAAACGTTTGCTCTCCACTAGTTCCACTTAAAGATTTAGTTTCGTTAGCATGCCAGCCGCTCCAGTTTCCATACAAAGTTACATTTGATAAACCTACATTATCTTGAGCTGAACAGTTAAACATTGTTATTGTGCTAGCTGAAAGATTACTGTCTGCTGGACTATTTAATGTTGTTATAGGGCTGTCAATATTTGCTGTCAAACTAATTGTTTCAGAATTGTTCATATTACCCTCTGTATCATTAGCAAATACTTTGATTGTATGAGTTCCATCAACTAATGAAGAAATATTATACTGGGCTGTCCATGTTCCGCTTTGATTATTCGCTGTAACGTTAAAACCACTAGATCCATTAGAAAAGTAAAATACAACATTCTGGATTGAAAGCAACGCATCACTTACAGTAACATTAAAAGTTTCATTCTGTGATGTGAAATTATATGTTCTTGTTGTTGAAGGAAAACTCCAAGTTGCTATTGGTGGAGAAGTGTCATAAATGATAGTAATTGATTCAGAAGTGTTTACATTTCCTAAAGTATCATTTGAATAAACTGAGACGGAATGTGAGCCTTCTGCCAAACCTGCTACATTATATTGTGCTGTCCAATAACCAGAATTATTTACTGCTGTAACATTAAAATCTGTTCCAGACCCGTTATTGAATTGGAAATATACCGTATCAATGTTTGCTTCTAATACAGTTGCGTTAAAAGTTACATTTCCAGCTCCACTGGAATAGTTAGCAGAAGAAGTTGAGAAATTTACTGCTGGTGAACTTTTATCTACTGTAAATTGGATAGATTGAGTCTGATTTGTCTGACCTAAACTATCATTTGCAAAAACGGTCATCTTTTGTAAACCTCCTTCAAGTGTGGAGGATGTAATTGTAAAATACCATGTTCCACTTTCATTGGTTGGAGTTACATTAAAACCGGTTCCGGTTGCATTTTCAAAACTAAAACGTACAGTATCAATTTCTAAATCTGAAACTGTGAAATTAAATTGTTGTGTTTTACCAAGAGTTGTATCATTCGTTGGAGAAACTAATGTCACAGCTGGAATAGTAGAATCCATTGTTATTGTTCTAACTTTATTAATTCCCAATAAGACTGTATCATCTCCATATACATAATATGTATGAACTCCATCTGTAATGTGTGTCACATTAAGATTAAATGAAGTAGCATTGAAACTAGTTAACGAATAATTCATCCTAGAACCATTTGCATAATTAAATTCAACTTTGGCATTGGTTAAATTAACATCACTGCTAATATTTATGAAACTTGAATTTCCTCTAGTTTTAGTATTATTCGCTACATTTGTTAATGTATAATTCACAAACGGTTGTAATGCTTTAAGCACATCAACTCTGTAATAATAATTTCCACTGCTTCCTGTATCATCAATTTCTTTTCCTGTTATCGCTAATTTTCTTTCTATCTGATCTACAGTTGGAATTCTATTATATGCTAACCTCCAATATTGATTTAGTAATGCTATAACTCCGGCAACATGGGGCGCAGACATTGATGTTCCTGTCAGAGATTTTGTTCCCCCATCATTATAAGGTGCAGTGATTGGATTTCCTGGTCCAAGTAAAGATAGAATGTTTCCACGGTTGTAAGCAATTACATCATTCGAATTTACTGCACCAACTGGAGTAGCATTTTGGATGCAACTTGGATTAGCAATTCCTGCAGTATGACCAACATTTCCGGCAGAGATAACTACGGTTATATTTTTTCCAACTGCCGCATTTACATATGGAGCGATTGCCCCACCGTTACAGTAATCATTGTTTTGAGAACTATCACCTATACTAATACTAATTACTGAAATATTAAATTTGGTTGCATTGTTAGTACACCAATCAATTGCTGAGTTAATATCTCCTCCATTACAATCTCCTGCAGAATCACATACTTTAATTGCAACAACTCCGGAATCTTTTGCAACACCTGGATGACTGGATAAGTTTCCCATTGCAGTTCCAGAAACGTGTGTACCGTGCCCATTATCATCTTCTGCACTCAAATCTTCATTTGTATTGTCAGGACAGCAGCCTCCTGAACCACCGTCAGAAACCGAACAATAACAATACTCTGCTTTTATTTTATCTTTAAAAGCTGCATGATCTGTATCTATGCCTGTATCAATAACACAAACTGTTTCAGAATTACCAGTAATATTAAAACCACTTATGGAAAAATTCCAAACATCATTTGTATTTATCTGGGGAATGCTTGTCGTAAGTGTTGTATGAAAGACTTTATCAGCGTGGACTTTCTTAACACTAGGGTCTTTTTTTAATTTCTCCAATCCTTCTTCAGTAACTTCTCCACTAAAACCGTTAACAGTATCATACTGTCTTACTAATTCCAAATCATATTCTTCGGATTTAGTTGCAACACTAAGGCTACCTTTCTTAGAAATTTTTTTAATACCATCAACGTCTTTCTTTACAATTAACTTATCTAAAACTTCTTCTTGAACTTCTTTAATCATCTCTTTCTTTGGATCTTTTTCTTCAGAAACTGATTTATCTATGGGCTCATCAACTAATTCAACAATTACTTTTACTTTTCCTTCTTCTTTAACTTTCTTAACAACTTCGGAATCAACTTCTACTGCAGTAACTAGAGAAATTAAAAACAGCAAAACTATAAGTCCACCCAACACTCCTCTATTCATTTTAATCTAAACTTTAATTAAATTATTTTGTATAAAATTGCTGCCAATCCCTTTTCCTATCAGAAAAGAAAAGTCACCAAACACTTGTGCAAATAAATCAAATAAACCTAATTGTTTTTCAAAAACTAAATAGTCAATTTCTTTTAACCCTTGTTCTTTCTTCAAATAACTTTCTAATTCCTCTTTTCCACCCAACTCGTCAACCAAACCTAAGGCTTTTGCTTCAACTCCTAAATAAAATTCTCCTGTTGCAACATCTCTAACTTCTTTCTCAGATAACTTTCTATTATTGGCAACTTCTTCAATAAAAAAATCATGGATTCTATCTAATTTTTTTTGCAGTAAATTTTCTTCCTCTGAAGTTAGCTTTCTAAACGGAGTTCCTGCATCTTTATATTTACCTGACGTTAATTGCTGATAACCTATTCCATATTCTTCCATCAATCCGCTAAACTCTAAATATGAGGAGATCACTCCAATACTTCCAGTTATTGACATTCTGTTTGCTATGATATAATCAGAAGCAGAAGCAATCCAATATCCTCCGCTAGCTCCCAATTCTCTAATATGTGCAACGACTGGCTTCTTTACTTTTTTAACAGCAGCAGCAATTTCATCAGAAGCTACTGCAGATCCGCCAGGTGAATTAATCTCAAGAACAATTATTTGAACTTGTTTATCTTTATCAGCGGATTCGATAAATTTAACTATTTCTTTAGCTGAAGCAAAACTTTGTCCGAAGGAACTTCCTCCGTTACTGGTAATTACTCCGTCAATCGGAATTTTTGCTACGTTTCCAAACTTTTCTCCATCAAATACCGCAAAAGTTAAAGGAAGAAGCACAAATAAGACAAATAACACAGCACCCACTGTTAACAACACCCTATGCACCTTTTTCATATTAATTAGAATAGGAGATGCTATATAAAGGTTTTTGCTAACCTAAGTAGTGTTTTAATAATATACCACGATAACTTTTTAAATGGACATAATTCCTTGTAAAGAACAGCGGAGTGGGGCAGCTAGGAGTGCCCGCAGGGCTCATAACCCTGAGGTCGGAGGTTCAAATCCTCCCTCCGCTACTTTATTTTAAAAAATTTAATGTAAAAATAGGTTAAACATAAACTCTAGCTCCTTTCTCTATCAGATAATCAAGATTCTTTTGACTCTTCTCTAAATCAAGTGGGTTATATGTTACATTCAAGAAATTTAATTTAGGTAAATGACTTAAGTCAGGAACTTCAGTAATTCTATTATTTCCAAGATGCACAGTTTGTAAATTTCTTCCAACTATGTCATCCATACTTTTCAATCTATTCCAGCCAATAACGATCTCTTCTAATTCTGGGTTTTGCAATCCTTCAATACGTGAGATATTATTATACTCTAAACATAAAACTTGTAACTTTTGAAAGACCTTTAACTCTTCTGGTATTGAATAGAATCCCTGACGATCTAAATCGATTCTCGTAACATGCCCATTAGATATTTCAATATAAGAATTACGTCTTGAATTCGTTACTGAGAAATATTGTTCTACTTTCCTTTTACTATGTTTTGCAGCAATTTCAATTAGAGCTTCATACTCTTCTTGTACTAAATCTTTTCCTTTGAATTTCATTTTTTATGTAACCTTTATTTAATCACAAAATCACTTTAACATATTCATCTTTATTAGATATTTTCTTTTTCAACAATAGCTCGTACTCTTTTCTGTTTCTATTGTCTGACAGAATTGGATTTCCAGTAAGTACGACTCTTTCAAGAGATTCTATCTGATGCAAATTGCTAATATTTCTAATTCTATTTTCGGATAAATCCAAATCTTTTAAGTGTAGCAAAACTAATAATCTGTCAAATTTAGTTAAATAATTCGATTTTAATGATAATTTTTCTAGGAATGTAAATTGACAGATCTCATCTGGTATTTCATGAAACGTACGATCAATTAAAGTAAGTGAAGTGATATATCCTTTTTTAACCTTAATTCCACGATATCCACAGTCGAAGCCCTTTTTGAAGTATTTTGATGCTTCAGTTCTAAATTCACGCCTTGTTAAATGATTTAAAGCATCATACTGGGCTTGAAGTATATTTTCTCCGTGAAAATTCATCTTCTATCATACTTTTTTGGACCTTTTATAAACTTTTGGAGTAAGAGCACTTAGAAGTAGCAACAACTAAAGCAAGTCCAGTGGTTTTTGACATATTTGTCGCACTTTTAAGAGAAACCATATAAACTTAAACTCCTTTCTACCCTTAAAATGTACCAGATGTCTCAAGGTTATGCTATGTCGTGTAATAGTTCAATGTCCGGTAGTTCTTACTCTCATTTAGAAAATATTGCATATTCGGCTAATGTTCCTACTTCAAGCTATTCACGAACTGCTACTTCAATGCAAAATTATTCTGTTCAAGCAAAATCCATGTTAAAATATAACACGAACCAAGATTTAGCAACTCAACCTTCATTGTTTTACAATTTAACTGCTGGATTAATTAATCCTTATTTACAATCTACAAAAGGTCATCATCTTAACAAAGCAATGAATTCCATTTCCTCAAATTATCAAAATACAAATGTATCACATAAGTCTCAAATTGCATATGATCCTTTAATTTCAAATCAAATAAAAATTGAATATTCCTTTCAACCAGATTTATTCCTTCAACCTAATAAAACCACTAAGTTTGTTGGCAAAGCTGAGGAGGTGAAGGAATTTGTTGAAGATACTTTCTCTAAAATATTTGACCAACCCTTACCAAACGATATTAAAATAAGTATTTTAGATGAAAAAGATTTTTTTAAAATAACTAACAACAGTTCAGCTGTTGGACTTTCAATTAATAGATCTGAACAGGGTCTGCTCTCTGAAATCTTTGTACTCAATGGAACTCTTGGAAAAGTTCTTCTAACGTTAGGTCATGAGTTAGGTCATGTTCTTTCTCCAACCCTTTCAAATCCACAAATGGAAGAAGCTAAAGCATATGCTTTCTCCTTCCTTTGGATGGATGTGATTAAGGAACATAACATCGCTAATTTACAAAACGTTTTAGTAACTGAAATGCCAGCACATAATGGATTACACGATGTAGCTTTTGATTTTGTCATGCAGCAAAAAGCAACTGGTAAAGATGATAAAGAGATTTATGGTGAATTGATAGCAGCTTAGGAGAAATAAGAAGAACATAACCATAAATAACTTATACTATTTCTCTTTCCTGCATGGATGGTAGACATTCCACTGCAAAAACTAACATACATTTTTGGTTCTAAAACCAAAGCTCAAGAGATTTTATTTTTAAAAAATAATCTAAAACCAGTAGTTCGTCAGGGATTTTATTTGGAAGAATTATCTAAGCCTGAAAAATACTGTAAAGAAAATAATCTCCATTTAGTAAAATCAAGATTTAAAGTTCTCTTAGCGGATGAAGCAGAATATTCAAATAAAGGCATTCGCATCAAAGAAGATGATAAACGTAGGGGTATGTATTTTGTTTACATTTCTAAAAATGAGGAAGATGCTTGGTTGGCTGCTTATCATGAAATGATGAATGATCACCGAGGATTAGGAAAAGTTCTTGGATATCCTAAATGTTGTGTTGATTTTTTTCTAAGAAATTTTTCCAGTATCAATCCAAATCCACAAATTCTTCCAGTAAATCCCTGGACAAATATTTCTATGCGTGATAAAGATTGTACATTAATCTCTCATTTTCCTTGTTCAGCTGATTGTTCTGTTAGCATTTCTATAGCTAAACATTTTTTAGATTTGGTTGCTAATTTAGATAAACAAAGAGCAAGAGAAATGATGGAAATGTTGCGTCCATAGATTACATCCCAAATTTTTCTCTTTGATGCTTGAAAACCCTACTAGCAAATTTTCCATTAAACTTACCTCTTGGACCTTTATTATAAGCTTCTAATGCTTTTCCCAAACCGCCTGGCATTCCTAAATAAGCTGATCTAAAATATGCAAGCAAAGTATCACCAACGGCAACATTTAGAACTGGATCTTTTCGAGATTTAACTGTAAATCGCTTAACTTCTTTTGGCTGTCTTGCTAAAAATTTCACCCAATCTCTTTTTCCTGCTAAAGAAGTTAACACTTTGTTTGTTTCTTTTCTTTTCCTTTGTAATTTTCTTAAGTTTATTTTATATTTTGGTTTAACACTCTTTCGATGGTAATTAAAACCTTGTCTGATTGTTTTGTAAACAACGCGTAATATATTTCTTTCAGGAGTTCTGGTTGGTGATTCATTCCATTTATCAAATGCTTTATTTCCAACTTTTCCCAAGATTGTAAAATAATTTCCAACTCTTTGTTGAATTCTTTGTTTTTTCTTTTTCATTTTTCTTTTGAAAAGTAATCTGAAATGATCATAACGGTTTGTTGGAGAATAAATCATAGATGCAACTGCTGGTGGTGCTGTTACCATAACTTGCATCAAACCAGATGCTCCAGTATTACTTCTTGCATTTTGATTTCCGCGAGATTCAACATAGATCACACTTTCCAATAAAGATGGCTCATTAAAATTACTTGCATGCTGTGTTAGATAGCTAATATTTGGTCTATTCGCTTGTTTCCTAGCATTTGCTGTAGGTCGTTTGGCATAAGCCGTGCTAGGGATAGATGCAGTGAGAGATGCAGCTACTACAATTGCCGCTAAGCTTGAATATATTCTTTTCATTGAATTTATTTTTTTAGGCGTTATATTTATAAAACTTGTCTTTTTTATTACTCCTATGTAGGTAAAATACCTGTAGTTAGAATTATGAATAAAACAACTCTTAACTTTGAAACACTATCCTTTCGTTTGAGTAAGGACAATCTAGTTGTAACTTTGTTAAATCTGTTTCAAACAAAAATTCCAGTTTCAGAATTAGAAAAGATCTCTTCATTTTCCGTTGAAAAAAATGCAATTATCTTTGATTCTTTAGACTCTGAAAAAGTTGAAATGAAATTTGATTATTTGTTACAGAAATATCTTAAGAATTTACACACTAAACTTACTGGAAATAAAGCAACTTACATACATCGTAATTCTGGAATTCCATTAATTGGAAATGTTGCATTTGGCATTGTTTATCGAGGTTCTTCTATAATTGAAATAAAAACTAATAACGGATGCAATTTAGATTGTGTTTACTGTTCGATTTCTGAAGGACTTTCTTCAAAACAAAATGATTTTGTTGTAGAAAAAGATTATTTGATTGAAGAATTGCAGAAACTAATTACTTTTGTGGGTGAACCAGTTGAAGTACATATTGGAGTGCAAGGAGAACCATTTCTTTATGGGGATATGGAAAATCTGATTGAAGATTTACAGAATATGCAAGATGTTCATACCATTTCTATAGATACGAATGGAACATTACTAACAACTGAAAAAATTGATAGCTTAAGTAAATGTGATAAATTACAATATAATCTTTCACTGGATGCTATTGATTCAGACACTGCAAAAAAAGTAGCTGGAGTCAAGAATTATAATATTGAACATGTGAAAAAAATAATTTCCCATGCTGCAAAGAAAAACAAAGTAATAGTAGCTCCAGTAATGACAAAAGGATTTAATATTGAGGAGATGGAAAATATAATCAACTGGGTAAAGTCGTTAGAAGTTCAACCAACTTTGGGGATTCAAAACTTTCTTCGCTATAAAACTGGAAGAAATATAGCTAAAGAAATTCCCTGGAATGATTTTTATCAGATGTTAGAAAAATTGGAAAAAAAGCATGATATCAAACTTAGATTATCAAAAGATGATTTTAACGTAAAAAAGACAAAGACTTTACCAAAGCCATTTTTTGAAACTCAGGAAGTAAATGCTGTAATAAAATGTGTTGGAAGATTTCCTAATTCAGTGATTGCAGTTGCTGGTGAAAGAAGTATTACAATTCCTAACTGTAAATACGTGGAAGATAAAAAAATAAAAATTAAAATAACCAGAGACAAACATAATGTTTATACTGGTAAATTGGTGTAATAAAATAAATTAAAATAATCAAGAACAATAAAAGTAAAAAAATACTTAAAAAACAACGGTTTTTCACTATAATAAATACCATGGCAATAGACAAAAGAACTGAAAATGAGAAATTCTATCATCGTCAAGAGGTTGCTACATCTGGTGATTTAGAAAGAATTGCTTCCGAATTAACTGGTCATGAGATTGAAGAAATTTTTGGTAGAGATTCAGCTGAGTATCATGCTCATGAAAGATATTTAGCTGAAGATTCATACTTAGACAAGAGAATTGTAGATGAAGAAAAAAATGAAAAAACTTCTCAACAGATACGAAATTATTCTATTCCACGTAGAACTGCTAACCCCAGTAATCATGTTGGTTTGTTAAGAAGTTGGATCAAAGACTTTCACGAAATGAATGGTATGACTTTACCAACTGGATTTTCCAAAAGAAACAAAGGTCAATTGAGAGGCATGTATTTTGGGATGTTAGATACTTATCATATTAAGCCTTCTGACATTTTACCTAAAAAACATAATTAGCGATTAATTTGGAAATCAAATGTCTTTTAACTTTTCTAGCACAAATTCTTTAATTTCTTTAGGCCAGTTTTCTTTTATATCTTTCTTATATGTTTTACAATCTCTCAAAACATCTTTTCTACAAGATCCGAATTCAACTAACTTAACTAATTCCTCTTTGGCATAGATTGGCACGTGTTTCAAATTCCAAACTTGCATTTTCATTTTCTCTTTAAGCTCATCTTTCTCTTCTTCCTGCTTCTTTCTGGCATCTGTCCATAATTTCTGATAAGAAAAATTCTTAATCTCTTCCTTTTTTGTCTTCAATATACTTTTCCCTTTTCCTAATTCAATCTTCGCTACCACTTGCTGATGCATCCGTCTCAAAAAATCGTGTTTATCTTCAACTCTTATAACATCGCTATAACCTGAAGCCATAATTCCAAAAGCAAACGGGCTTGGTATTTCTACTTGTTTTGATATGATATCAATTCTTCCAGAATTTATTTTATCAATAATTTCTTGGGCATGTTCATAATCCATCAAATCTTCTAATACTTCCCTTCTTGCTTCTTTTAGTATTGGAAATTGGCTACTAATTCTTTTAACAGCGCTAAATAAAATCTTGCTACCAATTTGCATTCTACCAACTCTTTTTTTTCTTCCCATATATTGGCGAAGAATCATTAAAGAACGAGCAGCACAATGTCTAAATCTTCTTTTAAGAACTTCACTTCTTTCAATCGCTTCTTCCAATATCTCTCTGAAATTTTCTTCTTTTAATAATGAAAAAGCTCTGTCTGGATTAAATTCTTTATCACAAGAAAGATAAAATGAATTATCATTGATTCCAACTTCAACGTCTCTTTTTTGAGTTCTGCCAATGATAAAAGCTAATGCTCTGGAAAGGCAATCATTGACTCTTCTACCAAACAGTGAATGGAACACTACATATTTTCTTTTTTTATCTGTAAAGCTTTCAACTAAGATATTTTTGTCTGTTGGTAAACTGCTGAAATGGAATTGTTCATAGAAATATTGGTAGATGCTTGTTGCTGCTTTTCCATCAACATAAAGGTACTCGTCAATAAATTTTAATATCTTGCTTTTAGTTTCTTTATGTTTAAACTTATCTTCCATTAATCTACGGAATTTATTGATTTCCATTGCTAAATCAAAAGATAATGGTAACATCTCTGAATACCAACTTGGAACTGTTGGAGGTCTATTTACGGAACTACTCACTTGGGCAGTCATACCTCTAGAAAATCTAAACATATAGACATTTCCACCCAAAACAAATACATCTCCTGGTCTTAATTTTTCTAAGAAACCTTCATCAATCTTTCCAACTATTTGATCTTTTATTTTTACTTGCACATAACCCTCTTCAGGGATAGTTCCGATATTAGTCATGTAAATAATTCTTGCTAATTTTCCTCTCTTACCAATGTCTCCGGTGTCTTTATCGTACCAAATTCTTGCGTATACGTGACGTTCTTCTAAACTAACATAATGACCCGAAAGAAATTTAATCACTTCATAAAAATCTTCCCACTCTAAAGTGTGATAACAATAACTCTGTTTTATCATGGAGAACAATTCATTGATATTAATTACACCATTAATTGCAATTCCATAGATGTGCTGTGATAAAACATCCAAAGCATTCTGTGGAATGTGAACTCTATCAATTTTCTTTTCTTTTGCAGCTTTTAATATTAAAGAACATTCAACTAAATCATCTCGATCCATGACGATAATTCTGCCCTTAATAGTTGAATGTAATTGATGTCCAGCTCTACCAATTCTTTGCAAAGTTCTTGCTACAGACTTTGGACTTCCTAAACAGATAACTAAATCGATAAATCCAATGTCAATACCTAATTCTAAACTGGTAGAACTTACAATACATTTTAGATTTCCATCCCTTAAATCTTGTTCTGTTTTAAATCTCGATTCCTTGCTAAGGCTTCCGTGATGTGCTGCTATATTATTATGGTTAAAATGTTTAGGAAACATCTCTTTTAGATTATGGACAACTCTTTCCGTTGCTGCTCTTGTGTTTGTGAAGATTAGTGTTGTTTTATGTTTCTTAACTAACTCATCAATTAAATCATACATCTTCTGATGTTTAAGCATGTAATCCATTTCTACTAAACTTCTAACCGGACTAAGAACTTTCAAATCCATATCTTTCATAAATTGCACGTCTATTATTCCGCATGACCTTGGTTTCGCAACCTTGTTCTTGCTGGTAAATTTTTTGTTACCTACTAAAAAAGCAGCTATTCCCTCTAATGGTGCGATGGTTGCAGAAAGACCAACTCGAGTAAAATCTGGAGAAACTCTATTCAATCTTTCCATTGTTAAGCTAAAATGAACTCCTCTTTTATTTTCTGCTAATGAATGGATCTCATCTACAATCATCCATTGAACTTTGTTTAAGTGTTCCTTAAATTTAGGAGAATTAATCATGATGGCTAAAGATTCAGGAGTTGTGATTAAGATGTGTGGTGGATTTTTCAACATCTTCTGCTTTTGGTAAGCAGTGGTATCACCGGTTCTTACACCAACTCTGATTCCTAATTTCTTATCAGCTAATTCTTCAATTTCCTTAAGTGGTCGCAGCAAGTTCTGTTCAACATCATAATTTAATGCTTTTAGTGGAGAAACGTAAACACAATATATTTTATCTTGCAAAATCTTCTTTTCAGCAGAATCAACCAGTTCATTAAGAACTGAAAGGAAAGCAGTTAGTGTTTTTCCACTACCTGTTGGAGCAGATATGAGAACATTTTTTCTGTTATGGATTTCCATCACTCCAAACAATTGTGGCGGTGAAAAGGCTTTGAATTTACTAAAGAACCATTTATTTATGAGAGGGTGAAACACTGACTTCAAGTGCAGTGGTTTGTATGGGTGTTTTAGGTATTTAATCATTAGAACATCTAAATATTTGCAGCCTCAAATATTAACGTTGTAATTCATTATCTACTTTAAAAGTGTTATGTGTGGTTGTCGTGTGGGTTGTGATAATTTCCACAGGATTTTTAAATAACTTCTTTTGATATGGTGATATGGAGACCACTTATGGAAAGAAGCATTACACAGATTCACCTTTAACTTTAGTTGCAACTCATAGTGGAGAATTGGATCTTGGCTCGCTTACAGAAGATATTGCAAGAAAGATTGGATCTTCTTATGTAATTAATGATAGATTTCTTAATCCAGATGATTCAAATAACAATTCAAGTTATACATTAGATTTTGACACTTTATTGTGGGATAAAAAATATTGTTTTGGCAGTGAAGTTAAACGAGTTTTCTATGAAGATATTCTACAAAACAACTCAAATACGTCTCGTAAATCAATTGTCATTTTCTTACACGGAATGCCAAACAGGGGAAGATTAGGAATTGACATTGGCTGTGGTTTGTTAGAAAGGGAATTGCAGGCAGCACATCGTCCTCCGGGTTCTACTATCAACAACAAACGAATTTATAATCTATTCTCTTCTTTGAGCAACGGGCTTATGCTAAAAAGGTTAAGGGTTGGAGTTGGTGAAATCAATACTAGTCTTTCAAGAGAGACTGGTGTGCAATACTGTCACAGCAGAGGTTACCAGGCAACACAGATTGAATTAAACCGTTATTTAAGGGGGCGGGAAAATTTTGTATTTACTGCAAATCTTTTGGCTAATGCACTGGAGACTTTACAATGATAAAAGCAATTATTTTTGATTTATGCAAAGCATGACCAAAAATAAACATAAAAAATGATAAAAGCAATTATTTTTGATTTTGATGGAGTCATCATTGATAGTTATGGGTTCAATTTAGATGCAATGATTTCTGTGTTTAAACAAAAAGGTCTAAATTTCACTGCTGATGATTTTAAAAGAATCTTTTTTGGCAGAACTTTGAGGGAAGGGCTGCATGTAGTTTTGAAACCATTAAATAGATTAGATGAACTTAACGATTTTTTTGAACTGAAAAAACAGCACGACAAATATTTTGGAGAGAAAGTAAAAGTTTTTCCAGACGCATTAGAATTTATCAAAAACAATAAGCTTAGGAAAATGATTGCTACTGGCGCCAGACCAATTCATGTTAACCTCACTTTAGAACATTATAATCTTAAAGGCAAATTTGAATTTGCGATTACTGCAGAAGATACAACGAAAGGAAAACCTAATCCTGAGATATATTTCATGGCATTAAAGAAATTAGGATTACCTGCGGACGAATGTGTTGTTATTGAAGATACTCCTGTAGGAATCTCAGCTGCTAAGGCTGCAGGAATTAAATGCGTTGCAGTAACTAATACTTTTCCTAAAGATAGATTACAAGAAGCAGATTTAATTGTTGATAAATTAACTGATGATAAAGTTAGAAAGTTTATTGGGTAATTAGATTTTTTTAATTGAATCATTACTTATTTTTATTTCTTAGCTAATTTCCACATCTGTTCAAAATATATCTTATAACTTTGAGTAATTTGTTTATTTTTTATTCTAATTGCTGCAGGAGTAGGAGACATGCTTAACAAAATTGTAACATCTTTATAGATATTAACTGTGCTGGGTGTTCCAAAACTTAAATATTTTGCTTTAGTGAATGGGAATAAAGCCATCTCTTTTAGTGATTTTCTACGAGCTTCACTAAATATAATTTTCAAGATTATTCCTTTCTTAGATCTTTGCCGATGAATGCGTTCAAAAAACCATTTTGTCCTTTTGTTTGTTGAAGGAACATCTCCTCCTCCCACAACCATGAACTCGTCACCTTTTGACAAACTTCTAATCATATCTTTGAAAACTGTTTCTGCACCTTTATATCCTCTAAATAATTCAACACTTGTATCGGTTATGTTTTCTTTATAGATACTATCTAATGTTGGAAGAATATTTTTAACTTGCTTTTCTTTGTTTTCTAATTCTTTCTTTTTATCTTTGATATAATCTAAGATCCTATGTGGTGAAACTGCTTTATAATAAGTCGTTTTCTTTTCACTATAAGTTGTTGTTAATCCTTTATCCAAAAGTTTTTGCAGAAGTTCACCAGTCTTAGAACTGGCTACTTTAGCTTTCTTTGTTATAGGACCAACTGTCGAACTTCCTAATTCAATCAATGCAATGTATACTCTTGTTTCTGAAGCAGTAAGTCCGATATCTTCTAATGCTGAATAGTCCATTTTCAATATAATAATTGCTTTTTTTATAAATGTGTTGATACCCCCTTGGTGGGGGCGTAATTGTTAACTATCTTCTGGGAAAATTAGTCTTTATGGCTTATATTGATTCGACGACAGCGAAATATGTGGCTTACTTGAATGAAGTCCAGGTAAGAAGGAAAACCGGAGGAATAGATAGATTGTTGGAGGAAATAAAATGAAAATTAACGAATTAGAACAAGAAGTTCAAAAGTGGTCTCAGAAAGTTGAAGAATTAGAGACGGAATACTCAAACTTAGGTGATAATGTTGAAGAAACAATCGTGAAAGAAAAACTAGGGGATTTGTATTCTACTGAAGAAGGAGCAATGAGAGAAAGAAGGGAGGAGATAATTGATAAAGTAGGTCTAATGGAGGACGATGAAAGACTGGTAGTTGGAAATTTTCTTTATGATCAAAGAATACTATCTTTTTGTAGTGGCGGTTTTGGTGGTTACAAGCGTCCTACAGATTGTGGTGGATGTCATCTAGGTGAAAAGAATGTTGAAAAATTAGGTCTTGAAAAATATGTGACATTCTATGGAGATAGAGTTTACGGAATTCCTAATGAGGTTGTCGATAAGGCAAAGATAAGATTAAGTGAGGAAAGTGGACTAGTTGAACGGGGTTTATCAGATGTTAAATCGGTTATTGGTGGGCTAAAAAGCGAAATTAGAGAAAAAAATGAACTGATTGATATGTTCAAGAAACTTGATAGTAATAGTGTAGACTATGAAAAAGTTGAAGCAGAAATGCCTGGTCTCAGGGAACAACTAGCATCTAAACATGGTGATTGGGGAGATATGAAAAGCAATAGCCATGTTAAAGGCATTAACTTTGTTGAAACTGACAATTTTTATGTTGTAGCAGCAATATGGGATGACCACACTTATTCAATGCGTGGTAATGGTGGAATCCAGTGGAAGAACTGGACAACTGTTCATTATAGAGAGAAGGAAAGTGAAGGAGAAATCCGTCAATTAAGTTCACCGGAAGTTGTTACAAGACATAGGTTTAGTGCAGACTATGATCGTAGAGATTTGTGGCCATTTACTCTCCGTGTTGGATTAGAAGCGGAAGGTAATAAGGTTAAAACTTCTTGGATGAATTCTGATGGAGAAAAAAGAATGCAGATGGAATATAATTTGGAGGAACAAAAATGACAGACGAATATTGTAAAAAAACTGGAGAGTTAGTTACAAACGAAAAGGTTAGAGGACTGTTACAGCAATTCGTTGTCATTGAGAGAGGAAGAAGTTACAACACTCCAGAATTAAGCGAATTGTCTGATGTCATGGTGAATTTGATTGAATCTTCAGATTTTGGTTCTAAAGAAGCAACTGCTGAATATTGTTTGCAGGGATTTACTGTCGATGATTACCTTGATAGATATTTTATCGAGGGATTAAAAGTTGGAACTAATATGTTAGGACATTTTGGAGATGTTTCTGTAGTGCCTTATTCACGTGGAATTGGCACAAAAACTGCCACGTATCAATTTAAACCCAGGGGGGAAATAAAATGAAATTAGAAAATTTAGAAAGCGTTGTCTTACCAAGAGAAGGAAGATATAAATTTGTTGTTGTAGATGTAACAGATGGTGAAGATTGTCGTCAAGTGTTAGTCGGAAATCCTAATTGTGAATACCATGCTGAGGTAGTGCGGTCTTACAACAATAATCTTTCAGAAGGGATGGAAGTTGGTGGAGTTTATGGTGGAGGGAGAATTAGTGTTGGCTCTGAAAACATTCATGCTTTTGGTTACAGTGAGGCTTATGGTCGAGCACCACAATACATTGTTCAGGAACTGCTAAATAAGTATGTGGAAGATAATGGGAAAAATGTAGAAGTGAACATGGGGTCTGGCTATTAAATCAATAACGTGGATGAGGGTTTGGAGATAAAAATGATAAAATACATTGCAGGAATTATGGCAGGGGTAGCATTAGGTGGATGTTATGAGGGAGAAGTTGTAAGGCAGCATGTCGATGTTAAACCTAAGATATCAATTGAACAAATTGTAAAGCCGGTTGAAACAGTTGTAAAACCAGAAGTAAAGAAGGAACCAGATTACAAAAATGTATGTAATGATCAAGAGCACAGTATCAGAAAAACGTATTTAGGAAATGGTTTAACAGATAATCCGTTTAAACAATTAAGAGATCTAGCAAAGGGTATGGGAAAACCTGTTGAGTACAAAGATGATCATGGTAGGAGTCATTTCTATAAATATGATACTGGTCTTTCATTACCTGAAACTCCAATTCCCGGATTGACAATCAAAGTTTGGACTAAGGGTGGTAAGTTCCGTGATTTACAACCTGGAGAAAAAATTGAATCAAGAAATGTAGTTGGTAGTTTTGGTCCAGTTTCAGAAAACATTTCAAAATGTATTTTTGATTATAAATATGAAAAATCAGGAGAAATTAGGAATGGTGGGGAAACCGCATTTACAATTGATGGAAAAGAAGAATTCATTGGTGACCACCCTAAATGGAAACCTTACGTGAAGGAAGTAATTAACAAGATTCTTGAGCGTGAACATACTTTCTATCAGATTTGTAAAAGAAAATCTAGCAGGCTTGATAATATTCTTAACAAAGAATTGTTGGGGAACTAATCAGGAATCCAATACACTTCCCTCTTAGCAAGGTCTTCCAACTTTAGATGCGCATAGCGGGAATGTTCTTTGTGATGTCTGCTGGGAATTGCTTGGAAATATACAGAATCATAGCATCCAAAAGATCCGTGAACTGATTCCATTCCACCTTTGGTAACTAATAATTCTTCTTTATTTTTTTCAAATTCTTTTACTGTTACTACTGTAATTCCACCATGTTGTTTGTATAATAAGAATGAGGGATTTACAAATTCATCAAATGATTCTAGTTTCCTTGCTTCATCAGGCATTCTTTTGTTAGAAAAATAATCATCAATTACTTCTTTTGATTTCATATTTTTTTGATTTATGACTTGCTTATTAAGGTTGCTGTTGCGAATAATCTATTAATATTTAATCACTTGAGTACCACTCCTCCGTAGTTTTCATCCAATATGTTTATAAGTAAGAGTAAAATGTATATTAAATGTTTGATCGACTACATGAATTATACGAAAAAGGACTTGGTTATGGCGTTGGGATTGAGCCTCTTATTAGGCAGGAAGTAACTGATATCTTATCTCCTGAACAATTAAACGATTTTTTACAATCTACAAGAAAATACGAAAACCATCTCTCATATTCTCATGTTACCAGCCAATTCATCACACGCCTAATTCAAACAAGTTATGATTCAGATAATAATGGTTTTTTCTTTGACACGAGCTCCTTAAAAGATCTTGTAAACTTTGGACTTTGTTTAAATGGTTCTGAAGATCGAGTGTTAAATCTTTATGTAGATGGAGATCTTGGCAATGGTTGTTTCAGTCATGTTTATCACTCTAACATTTCTATCGATGGAAGTGTTGGCGATGAGGCAGGCTTTAAGGCAGAAAATTCAACAATTAGAGTTTCAGGGGATGGAGGTATACGTCATGGTTGGGGAGCTGTCAACTCTTATTTAGAAATTAATTGTGTAAGTAATGCTCTAGCTAATTATGCTGAAAGGTCTACATTCGTTGTCAACAGTGTTGGTAATATTCCTGGTAAACTTGCTAGTGGTTGCACATTCAAGACAGCTAATAAAGAGACTTATGAAAAACTAAAAAAACTAATTCCATCTGAAAATTCGGTCTACTTTATTCATCAAGATGGCAGTGAAGAAAAAAAGTAAAAACGTAAAACATTTAAATAACTCTCATTCTCCACAATCATGAAATTAATTTTACTTGGTCCGCCAGGTTCTGGAAAAGGAACTATGGCGCAGCGTTTAGCGGAAGAGTTTGGATACTTACATCTATCAGCTGGTGAACTTCTTAGGCAGGAAATAAAAGCTGGTGGTCCGATTGGTCAAGAAATAAAAAAGTATGTTGATGCTGGAAAATTAGTTCCTCCTCGACTTGTAGTTGACATGATGAAATTAGCTGCTGGAAAAAAAGAGGATTTTATCTTTGACGGTTTTCCACGTTCATTAGAACAAGCTGAAGGAATTTCTGATTTAAAGATTGATGCTGTTGTTTATTTAGCCGTACCTGATGATGTGGTTATAGATAGGTTTGCAGGCAGAAGAACTGATCCTGTTACAGGTAAAGTTTACCATATCAAGAATATTCCACCGCCAGATGATATTAAAGATCGTGTAATCCAAAGAAAAGACGACGTTCCTGAAGTGATTAAGCAAAGATTAGACATTTATCATAAAGAAACTCAACCATTGATTCAATTCTATAAGGAGAAAGGATTACTGAAAGAAGTTGATGGTTCGGGAGCAGCTGATGTTGTTTATGCTGAAGTTAAGAAAATAATAATACTATAGAAAGTGATTTTATGACATCAACTTTAATTATTTTATCTGTATTAGGTTTTTTAGCATCTATGTATGCTCTCCATGTTGAGAAAAGAAAAGAAGAATCTACTTCCTACAATCCAGCTTGTGACATCAATAATAGTGTTTCTTGCAGTAAAGCATTCAAAAGCAAATATGGGCATATGCTAGGGCTTTCTAATTCAGTATATGGTATTCTATTTTACTTAGGTTTAATTGTTTTAGATATATTAAAACTTCAGGGAATAATTTATTTGGCAGCTATCAGTGCAGTTGTTGGTTCTGTAGCTCTTGCTTATATCTCATATGTTAAACAAAGAAATTTCTGCGTAATTTGTACTTCAATCTATGTAATTAATATTTTAATTCTAGCCAATTCCCTTAACTTATTTGGATAATAAGTAAATTTGTTTAAGACACCCCATAATTTAATAAACTCATTATCTTTCCAATCATTATGAAATTTCATGACTTTACATTAGACAAGTTTCAAGAAGATTCCATTATAGCCATTGATAATAATCATAGTGTTGTGGTTTCGGCACCAACTGGTTCTGGTAAAACATTAATTGCAGATTACATTATTCATAAAAACAGAAATAACAAGAAACGAATTATTTACACAGCTCCGATAAAAGCATTGTCAAACCAGAAATATAAAGATTTCTCAAAAGAATATGGTGAGGATTTTATTGGCTTAATGACTGGAGATATTGTAATAAATCCTCATGCTAAAGTTTTGATTATGACAACAGAAATTTACAGAAACATGGTTGTTAGCAGTGATGAAGACATTAAAGATATAGCTTATGTTATTTTTGATGAAGTGCATTACATCAATGATATTGAGAGAGGTTATGTTTGGGAAGAATCAATAATTTACAGCTCTAAATCTGTAAGGTTTCTTGCTCTTTCCGCAACAATTCCTAACGCTAAGGAGTTTAGTCAATGGATTCAAGCAATAAAAAAACATAAAGTTGATACTGTTGTAGCTACAAAAAGAAATGTCCCTTTAGATCATAAATTTTACGATTACGAATTAGGAATCACTTCTTTAGAAAAGATTAGAGATGTTAAAAAGATACCTGGATATCATGACGTTTTTCGCGGAAAAAGAAGAGGTAGGGGCGGAAAAGGTAGAAGAGAACCTTCTCCAAAAGCAGATCATGTTCAATTAATTAAACAACTAAAAGATAAACTTCCCTGTTTCTTCTTTACATTTTCCAGAAAAGATTGTCAACAGAAAGCAAAAGAGTTAGCAAGATCTAAGATATTTCAGAGAGATAAACGTTTATTACCAGTGTTAAACAAAAAATTGGGTGACGCACCTTCTAACATCTCTAAATTAAAATCTACTCAAGTTATGCGGGAAGCTTTACAATATGGTGTTGCATTTCATCATGCTGGATTACTTCCTGTAATTAAAGAGACGGTAGAAGAATTATTTGCTGCTGGTTTAATTAAAGTACTTTATACTACGGAGACATTCGCAGTTGGAATAAACATGCCAGCTAAAACAGTTGTTTTTAACTCATTAAGAAAATATGATGGGATTCAATTTAGAAATTTAAACACAAAAGAATATTTTCAGATTGCTGGTAGAGCTGGAAGACGGGGGATTGATACTATAGGTCATGTAATTAGTTTAATCTATCGACCTACGTTTCGCTACAATGAAATTAAAGGATTAACAAGTAAAGATATTGAACCAATTAAATCACAATTTAAATTATCTGTTAATACTATTTTAAATTTGATAGATCAAAAGGAGGAAAAAGAAATTGAACGTATTTTAAGATTAAGCTTTTTCTCATACCAAAAATTTGGTAATGATTATGAAAAGATTCCTTCTAAGATATTAATGGCAAGATATAACAATATAGTTAGAAGATTGCAAAAGTTGAAATTTATTGAAGAAAGTAACAACGATAAAAAGCCACGTAAATTAACAACTAAAGGATATTTCTCTTCACACGTTTTTGCTGATGAAATAACTATGGGAGAAATATTTGCAACACCATTACATGAACAGTTAGATGAATATCAAATTCTACTTGCGTTAGCTGCCATTGTATTTGAACCAAGAGATACCTACAAATTCAAACAAAAATTCCGCAATGACAGTCTTCGTAAATTGAAAAAAGTTTTGCACAACAATGATTGGCTAGATAGGGAGAAGAAATTTTTAGAACTTGATACAGTTACAATTTTTATCAATCCAATTTATAATGATAAAACATTTTTTGATGTCCTTCTTTTGTCAAATTTGTTAGAAGGAGATTTAATTAGAATTTATGCACAGATATTAGACAGATGCGGACAGATTAAGAAAGCTTCAACAGATTTTAGGTTATTAAATAAAATTGATAATTGTCAGGGAATTGTTAAAAGAGCGTTAGAAGGAATTTATTTGATATAGTTAAATTTTTTATTTAATTAATAGAAAAATATAATCTGATTATTCTCCGTTTTCTGGATATAGAATCTTGTGGAGGTAAGAATGAAGGGCTGGGTGATTCTCTTTAGTCTTCTTAGACCATTTATCATTTAAAGATATGGTGTCATTTTTTTTATACATCTCCAAGACGCCTATTGCTTTCAACAATTTAAACTGCTTCTTCTCTGAACGTTTTTCAATAGATATGCCAATTGTTAATAAATAATTTTTTACATTTTCTCTAAACATGTCAAAAGGAAAATAACTCATTCCAATTGCTTGTCTACTACCAGTTAAATCTAAAGCTTCTCTAGTCATTGCTTGTAAATAGGCAGGATTATGTCCTTCTTTCATTAAAGCTTTTGTCTCATCAACATCCATGCCTAATGGTTCTCCAATTGCTGCATAATCTGGTTCTGGTTCAGCAGGGATTCCAGCCTTTAATGTTGCAACAATTTTTCCTGGAAGATATTTTTCCGTTTTATTTCTGAAATTGGCTTGATGAGCAGTTCCATGTTGTTTGATTTCAAAAGCAATTTGTCCTAGTTGTGTAAAGTATTTTCTTATACCTGTTGCATTTTGACGTAATATAGATTCTTTTTCGTCTGCGAATAATAATACAGCTGCATTCTCTTGACCTAAAATAGAATTTAAGTGGGTAAGTCTTTTTTTAATATCGTTTTTATTATATTTTCCTAACCAATCATCCATCTCATCAAAAGTTTCTCTAGCTTCTTTTTCCCATGGTTCATAGGTTGTTGAATTAACGTAATCTTCTAGATCAGGTCTATTAAAGATAACTTTATTATCCTCATATTTATATTTGATTTTATTATCTAATACGATATTTGAAAGTTCAATAATAGTAGTTTCCAATAATTGTGCAGCTTCCCTTAACCTTAATGATTTCATTTCTTGCGAGTCCTCGATATATGTTTACCATTAATTGATTGAGGGTGGTTTGTTACATATTTTTCGATGCTATCTTTAGAAACATAACCACCAATAGTGTCTAATTTATGATTGTCAACCCAAACTTTTACAGTTTTTGGATTAATTTCCAAAAGATAAGCAACATCCTCAACTGGAAGACCTACATTATCTCCTCTTACATCTAAACCAACTTTTAATTGATGTAAAATACGGAATGAATGTAATCCATAATTTGTAATTGCTTTTCCTTGTTCTACAAAGTCTCCATATGAACTCCCAACAAATTCTTTTGTTAAACCCATCAGACCTGTATTATCCATCTCTCTATGACATCTTTGTCTATCTGCTGGAAGATTTTTCCGTTCTAGATTTTTTACTATATAGTCTATAGCTCCTTCAAAATCATAAAGTGTTATTGGTCCCAAGAGATTCTGATACATTTTTTGCGCCCAATTCATTAATTCAGAAACTTTGAAATGGTATGGCATACGTGGATCACTTATATCTTCTTTGATAGTTCCATGAAAAGTCTTTCGTTTGCTGCTAAAATGTTGTGGCCGAACTCCTGTAATTGCCTGTGATTCTGCATACGAAACCCATGCTTCTTTTATTTCTGGTTTTTCAAGAGTTTCTTTCTCCAATAAATGGTGATGTTCATAGATATGCCAATTAACTTGCGCTCTAGCAAGATCTCTTGGTGAGTTTTCTTTCAATAGGGTAACTAAAGTTTGGTAATCTCCTTCTGTTCTGAACCGAACCAACCCACCAAATGTACTTGATTTCGGTTTATATCCGTTTGCTAAGGTAACATCTAAAACTGATTCAACTGCGGCTCCATTTAAATCTCTGCTATGATCCTTTTCGTACACGGAAAGGGTTAACCATTGTCTTTCTCCATCTCTTCTGATAATTAAACCTGCATCAATCTCTTCTTCAAATAATTTTGGAAAAGGAACTACATCGCCTAATTTACTAACTTCTTCTTGTATTTTTTCTACAACTGTTTTTGCTTTGTGGTAACTATCTGTCATTGATGTTTTGAACGGGTTCTCAGAATCCAGGTTTTCGTATAAAGTAATAATTTGCTGTGCTGTCACTGCTTCTGGATTATTTAATTTAGCAATAGCATCAAGTTTCTTTTTCTCAGCTTCTTCAATGGATTTATTATGTTTTTTCTCTCCTGAACTTAAAGCAGTTTGATAATTACTATTTCTTTCATCTAATGCCTTTGCTGCTTCATGTAATTCTGTTGTGGGTAATCTATTCTTTGCTTCTTCTAATGATTCAACCTTTTTTTCTAAGTTATTTGTAAGTTCTTCTTGTTTTTGCAGTGCTTCGTAATCTTTAGGAATTTCTTCTTCAAGTCGTTTTATTTTAGCTTCCGCTTCAGACTTCTCTTTTTCCTTATATCCAATTGTATTAGAAATTGACGTTTGATTTCTCTTTTCAATTTCAAAAGTATCTATACTTTCTGAAATCTTTGCTTGTGCTTGTTCTAATTTATCGTATAGGTCTTTCATTTTAATGATATCATCTATCGCCTATAATATACTCAAACATTAGCTATTTTATAAATGTTACTACTCTGGGTTAACAATAATTAAACAAAGAACTAAATGGCTATTTCCTTTCCTTAACTTCTTCTACTAATTTCTTCACAAAATCTTCTACAGAAACATCGTATTTTACTTCACCATCTCTTGTTCTGATCGCAAGAGTATCTTTTTCAATCTCCTTATCTCCGACTGTAATGATATATGGAACTTTATTTGCTTGTGCATCTCTCACTTTTTTACCCATACTTTCAACTCTATCATCTATTTCAACTCTAATGTCATGTTTTCTCATTTTTTTGTAGATGGAATTTGCATATTCTTTATGAGCATCTGATATTGTTAGAATCTTTACTTGTAATGGAGCTAACCATAACGGAAATTTACCTGCATAATGTTCAATCATCACTGATAAAAACCGTTCCAAACTTCCTGAAATAGCTCTATGAATCATCACTAACCTTTCTTTTTTACTATCAGCAGTCATATAAGTTAAATCAAATCTTTCAGGTAGATTAAAATCTAGTTGAATCGTAGCAAGCTGCCATTCTCTTCCTAATGCATCTTTAAACATGAAATCTAACTTCGGACCATAAAAAGCAGCTTCTCCTTCTATTTTTTTATATGGTAATTTTAAATTATCTGCTACTTTTTGTAAAGCTTCCTCTGCTGTATTCCAAACTTCTTTCTCTCCCAAATATTCTTGATCTTCCTTTCCCCTAACAGACAAAGAAACCCAATAATCTTCCATACCCAGAGTTTTATAGAATTCTAAAATCACTGCAACTGTCGTTTTAACTTCTTGTTCAATTTGATCAACTCTACAAAAGATATGTCCGTCGTCTTGTGTAATCGATCTCACTCTACTCAAACCAATCAACTGACCAGGTTTTTCATCACGATAATTAGTTGTAGGTTCAAAATATCTTATTGGCAAATCTCTGTAACTATAACTTTTATTATCAAATATTTGAATGTGATGTGGACAATTCATGGGTTTTAATATGAAATTGTCGTACTTCCCAGTTACATGAAACAACTCATCTCCAAACTTATCCCAATGTCCACTTTTTTTATACAGGTCATGTTTGGCAATATGTGGAATGTTAACTTGTTGATAACCAATATTTTTATGTAAATCCCAGAGGAATTTAATCACTTCATTTCTTAGAATAGTTCCGTTAGCAGTTAGTAATGGTAAACCGGGACCAACTAAATCAGAAACTACAAATAGATCTAATTCTTTACCTAACTTTAGATGTGATCTCGCTTCTGCATCTTCCTTTGCTTTTTTAAATTTCTCATGATCTTCATCATTTTGAAATGCAACACAATAAATTCTAGTTAATTGTTCGTTCTTTTCATTATTTTTCCAATATGCACTTGCAGAATTTGTAATTTTAATTATTTTCAAATCTTGCGTGTCAACAAATGGATCATTAAATTGAGGGATAAATGTAAAAGGTTTTTCAGAATCGCATGAATATTTTACTGATTTTTCTCCCAAATCTGAATTAATCTGTTTCTGCCACTTGTTTAATTGAATATCTCTATTTTGTGACTCATCATTCTCAACTGTTTTGAATGTTATTCCAATATTATCCTTAACTTTTCTTTCAATTTCCTTTACTTCTTTTTGAGAGATTTTTACATTAGATAAATCTACATACGCTTCTTTGTTGTGTAAACCAGCACTGCCAATCTCCGCATCAGGAAACATGTCTTTCACAACTTTAGCTACTAAATAAGCAGAAGTTAAATGATTTTTATTTTCTTCAGATATTTCTTCATTAAAAGTAAAAGGTTCATCTTTGTATACTCTTTGCAGTTTTTTAGTTGCACCAGTTTCTGTTTTTGTTTCTACTGTTCCTACAGTTTCATCACTCCTCTCACCATCCGGTCCAAATTCTCTGCTTAATTCTGATAATGGATGTCCCTTACAACTAATGTTAAAAGATTTATACCAACCGAAAGGCGCTCTACTAACTGCAAATTTATCACTTAACTCTTGCTGTGCATCTTTCAAAAACTTTTCAGCTTGTTTCGGATTTCCTAATTGTGAACTTAAATGTGCATATGGATATAGCACAACATTTTTCGCATTTACTTGTTGAGCAATATTTTTTATCTCCTGCATATAACGCTGCAGAACTGCTGCTGTATCACTTTCATCTCTTTTTTCAAAAGCAGTAAAAATAACTAAACATTCTTCAACTCTTTTTCTTCCTTCCTCAATTCCTTCCTCTGCTCCCTTAAATGCTTTCTTCTTTGCCTCAAATTCAATGAAGTCAGCATGGATAGACAATATTTTCATGAATTGGTGGAATAAGTAGATTCTTTTAAAGTTAATGGTCTGGATTCGTGAAAATTAAGCTTTTTTTTTAAAATCCTATTTTTCCCTCAACTAAACATTTATTAACTAGTTTTACTTCCTCTCCAAAATGAGGTGTAGAAGTTTAGCTATTGTGTTAGTTCTGTTAAGTTTATTTCTATTAACAGCTTGTACATTTAATATTGCTGGATTAGCTGGTGGTCAAACAATTATTACTAAAGAGGGGGATGCATGTGTTAAACATCCATACTTCTACTTTTATGGCGGTACTATTACATCAAGTGCAATAACTGGTTGTACAACAAAAAACTATATTGTTGATGGGAAAGAAGTTGAATGGTGTGCAACAAAAACTTCTCCTGCTGTTATAAAAGATGATGTTGGAGAAGTATATTTATTTGGAACAAAATTAATTGAATGTAAAAATCCCACTTATGTTAGTGATGGTTATTATACAGATAATGGTTGTGTAACTTATCCTTGGTATTTTGTAAAAGATGGAAAAGTTGGTGGACCTTATTTTGGCTGTAATGATTTAGGTAATGGTAAAGAAGAATGTGCAGCTTCAACTGTTCCGATGTATTTTGAGAATCAGGAATATAACACTGAATTTGGACATTGTCCTGAAAAGAAAGATATAGGAAGAGATTTGACAAGGGTTTCAACTCAGGTTGATAAATCAGGCAGAGGCGTTAGTACTGGTCGTGATTTGACAAAAGGAAGACAACCTGACTTGGGAAAAGATACTTCTAGAATTGATACTAGATTTAATAGAGAACAAAAATATTTAGCAGAGCAAGGCAGGTTAGCTGCGTGTTTCAAGAATAATTGTTATGACACTGATGGTCAATTACCTGGAGAAGAGGACGGTTCTGATTTCATGACTGCAGGGAAAGTTTACAAAACAGTTCCATACGGACCTCAACATGCAGGTAAAGATGTAGTGCAGGAAGGAAATTTAGTTTGTGAAACAGTAAGTGATTATTGTAAAGGAGATAATATTTTAGTTGAACAAGTATGTAAATTTGATTTTAACAATAAAGTTTGGCAACCAGGAGTAAAAGCTAAAAAATGTGAATGTGGATGTAATCCTGCAGGTAAATGTCAAGAGTGTGTATTTCCTGACTTACAAGTTGAAATGGTTCCTGATGCTATTAGCAAGAAGTGTGCAAACAGTTTTACTGCACTAATCTGTAATAAAGGTAATGGTCCAGTTGAGGATGAATTTAAGGTTACAATTACAGCAAACAAGATAACAAGAACTTTTAATTTTCCTAAGAATAGATTACCTGAACTTAATCCTGGTCAATGTACTTTAATTGAAGCTTCTCAACTATTTCACATTGGTGGTTATGGTTTAAAGTTGAAACAAAAAGTAATGGTGGATGTTGAAGTAGATTCTGATAATGATGTTAAAGAGAAATTAGAATTTAATAATAAGAAAACCAAAGAAGCTTACACTGGAGATGAATATTACTATGATGGAAATACAATTTGTGATGCTTTCTGTTATGATACTGATACTGGTTTTTATCCTTTCACTTATGGTGATTTAACATATTCGTATAGTGGACAAATAAGTTCTAAACAAGATATTTGTTATAATGACCTTTTCGCTTGGTGGGATGATGAACATACGATGCGTGAACATTTATGTACTGATATATATATGAAAAATAATCAAAAATTATCTAACCCTCTAAATTTCGCTAAGTTTGATTGTTTATCTAAAAAACCATATGGAAGATGTAATGAAGGAGTTTGTGAAGAGCTAAAGAAGGAAGAATTATGTTCAGATTCTTCAGGTAATCAAGTCCCCTGTTTAAAATGTGTTGATTTGGAAGGTGCATCTAATAAGCAGAAAAAGGATTACAAAAATTTAGATGATTATCAAATAATTAATGATAAGAAAGTAGTAGATCCTTTTTCTAAAGGAACGATTGATCATACAACCTTAGATAATGTTAATACAAAGCAACAAGATTATTGTCACAATAATAATCTTTTGATAGATTTAACATGTCAGCAAGGGGTTGCAGCTCAGTATATTTATTCTGAAAAAAATAGTAAGGAGATTAGTTGTTATAAGATTAAAACTGCTATCGGGAAAGGTCACAAATGTGATGGTGGAGTTTGTGTTCTTACTGATGTAGACAAAGAAAAATGTGTTGGTCCAAAGAAAAAAGAATTAGACCCACTTAAGAAGCAGCAAGTTGAAGAGACCCTTTTGCTCGGAGAAAAAATTGTTAATATAGACAAATGTATTAGTGAAGATACTGTTCAAGAATATTATTGTAAGCTTGAATATCCTGAATTTAATAAATGGTACTGGGATTCTCAAGATACCAACTGTGATTACATTAAAGATAAAAATGGTAAAGGAGCCAGCTGTGTAGATGGCGCATGTGTTTTCTTTGACAAATCCAAAGAGAAATGTACTGAATCTAAAGACATAGGTCCGGACTATAAGAAATATGGTGAGATCTCTTACACCACTGGTTATGGCTATGATGGTTTTGGTTCAGATAAATGTAAAGATGAAAATACTTTAATTGAAAGTTATTGTTTTGAAAATAAACCTCAATTTTTTGATCACACATGTAAAAAAGAAGCAGGTTTGTTCTGTGATAAAGGGGCGTGCAAATCAAAAGATTTGAGTAAAATGACTTGTACTGAGAAGGGAGATACAGGATCAGATGCTTACACTCCTGGAAATGTAAAAGGAATTGACGAGTTTGGTTCAGATTATTGGTGGGGAGATTATTGTATTAAGAAAGGTAAATCAGTTGTTGAATATAGTTGTGACGGAAAAGCTTGGAAAAAGGATGAGGTTGATTGTAAACCAGGTGATGTCTGTAAGAAGGGGGCTTGTCGAATGAAAGATGACAAAAATCTAGCTTGTTCAGACCATGATGGTGGGAAAATAGCAGATAAAGGTTCATGGATTTCTTTTGTGGATGAATATGGGGTTCAGGTTAATGAAGCAGATAAATGTGAAAGTGATACTAAAGTAAAAGAGTGGTATTGTGAAAGTAAAAAACCTGCTTTCATTAGTTTGTCTTGTAAACAAGGAGAGAAGTGTATTAAAGATCAGTGTGTAAGTGCAAGTTCATCAAAAGAATCCTGTTCGAGTTTTGGATATGGTAGTTCATCTGGAGAGTGGGGGTCAGGAATTACTGTTAAAGATCAATATGGCAAGCCTACTGATTATCACTCTAAATGTAGTGATGATAAAACAACGAATATTGAGTGGAGTTGTGATGGGAAGAAAGCTAAAAAGACTGAAACTGTTTGTAAGAAAGATGAACAATGTAAAGCAAATAAATGTAGGAAATTTGATGAAAAGCAAGTGTCTTGTAAAGAAGTAGGTGATTACGGTTCTAAAGATGCTTATGTTAAAGGCGGAGTAAAAGCGGTAGATGCTTGGGGCATTGATGTGTCAAATCAAGATTATTGCAGTGGCAGTTATGCTGGAGCTTCTGAGGGCCCGAATGTTATGGAAGCAATTTGTAAAGATAAAAAAGCAGATTTTGTTGAGCTCAAATGTAAAGATGGTGAGAAATGTTTCAATGGAGCTTGCCGGAAAAAGGATGAAAAAAATATTCAATGTTTTGATTTAATATCAAAAGGTTTAGATACTGAAAATTATGGTATTTCAGTTGCAATTGATGCTTATGGGTTTGATTACGGCGAAGGAGATGAATGTGATGGTTTTGACATTATTGAAGAAGCTTACTGTGATAAAGACAAAGAAGTTGAAATAAAGAAAATGAAATGTCCAACCGGAAAGTTATGTGTAAATGATCTTGGACAATGTATGTCCGTAATTAAAGAAACTAAAGGTTGTAAAGAATTTGGTGAGAGTGGAGTCAGTCCAAATATAATTGGGAGCGTTGTAACATTATCTGATGAAGATGCTGATTGGTGTGTTGGAAAAAATGAAGTAAAAGATTATTTCTGCACTGCTGATGGAAAAATAGATTCTAAGAATGTTAAATGTAAAACTGGAGAAATTTGTGCTGAAGGTGCATGTCAAAAGGATGATAAAAGTACATTCTCCTGTAAAGAATATCTTGACACAAAACATGATGCCAGCACGTTTGGATTTGTTGTGCAAAGTATGTATGGATATACCAAGCCATTACAAGATAAATGTGACAGCAACATTCTTGATGAATTTGCCTGTGATGGTAACATGTTTGACAAAAAAGAAATAAAATGTGCAGATTCTGGTAAGATTTGTTCAGAAGGAAAGTGTGTTTAATTTTTTTCTAGAAAGTATTATATATTAGTTTACTTCAAACATTATATGGAAGAAAAACAAATAATTGAGAAGTTAAATCACATTCAATCTGATTTAGATTACATAAAAAGCCATATTACTGATGTTGATTTAGTTCTTACTGAAGATGATTTTAAAGCGCTTGAAGAAGCTGATAAAGATCTAACAACAAGTAAAACCAAGAGGATTTGATGAATGTATGAAGTTCATCTTTCTCAAAAAGCTGATAAATTCTTAAATAAGTGTAAAGATGCAGAAAGAATATTATCTAAATTAAAAAATTTGTCCGATAATCCAGTTCCAAGTGATGCAAAATTTATTGTTAGAAATAAAAGAGATAAAGTTTTTCGTATAAGAATTGGTAATTTCCGGGCGTTATATAAAGTTAAAGAAAACCAAAAAATCGTTCTTATTTCTAAGATTGATAAACGTCCAAAAGTCTACCATAGATAGCGAACCAACAAAAAATATATATAATACCTCTTCTCAACAGAATAATCCAATATATGGGGGGATATTATGATTAATGTTAGTATTGTAGCGATTATTGCCAGTTTAGTTGCTTTAGCTTATGCTGGTTACTTATCTTGGAGAATTATGAAAGTAAAACCTGGCTCTAAGAAGATGGTAGAGATCTCAGACGCCATCAGAGAAGGAGCGATGGCCTACATGGCTAGGCAGTATAAAACAATAGCAATATTTGCAGTAGCAATTACAATTATTTTACAATTCTTGTTCGGATTTCCAATAGCTGCCGGATTCTTATTTGGAGCAGTATTATCTGGTTTATCTGGCTATTTAGGAATGAGCATTTCCGTTCGTGCTAATGTTCGTACCACACAAGCTGCAAAGAAAGGTTTGAAAGAAGCTTTAGATGTAGCGTTTAAAGGTGGTTCAGTAACTGGAATGGCAGTTGTTGGTTTCGCTTTATTAGCAGTTTCAGTTTTTTATGGAATCTATAAAGATCCAGCAGCTTTAGTTGGTCTAGGATTTGGTGCAAGTTTAATCTCGTTATTTGCAAGAGTTGGTGGTGGAATTTATACAAAAGCAGCAGACGTTGGAGCTGATTTAGTTGGTAAAATTGAGAAAGGTATTCCAGAAGATGATCCTCGTAATCCTGCTACAATAGCTGATAATGTTGGAGATAATGTTGGAGATTGCGCAGGAATGGGTGCTGACTTATATGAAACATATGTTGTTACAATTTTGGCAGCGATGTTACTTGCCTTAATTCCAACAGTTTCAAAAACTTATAATCATGCGGTTGAATATCCATTAATGCTTGGAGTAGTTGCTATTTTCGGATCAATTTTTGGAATGTGGTTTGTTAAACTTGGAAAATCAGAAAATATCATGGCTGCATTATACAAAGGTTTAGCCGCTGCTGGAATATTTAGTGCAATTGGTTTTTACTTTGTAACTGCTTACACTAACAATCCACTTAATTTATTCTTGGCAACTTTAGTTGGTTTAGTTATCACTATTCTAATTAACGTAATAACTGAATATTATACCAGTACTAAATATAAACCTGTTCAAGCAATTGCTGAAGCATCCTTAACTGGAGCAGGAACTAATTTGATTAAAGGTTTAGCGGTTGGAATGCAATCTACAATTCTTCCAGTACTTGTTATTGTAGGTGGAATTTTTGCAGCTTTCTGGTTAGCTGGAGTATATGGTATTGCTATCGCAGCAGTTTCAATGCTTTCATTGACTGGAGTAATCATCGCTTTAGACAGTTATGGTCCCATTACCGACAACGCTGGTGGTATTGCAGAAATGTCTGGTTTAGATAAAAAAATCAGAAAAACAACTGACGCTTTAGACGCTGTTGGAAACACAACAAAAGCAGTTACAAAAGGATATGCAATTGGATCTGCTGCTTTGGGAGCATTGGCTTTGTTCGCAGCATTTGTTCAGGAAATAGGTCACTTCTCTTCAGTTCCTTTAGTCTTTCAGTTAACTAATCCAGCTGTAATAATTGGCTTATTTATTGGAGCAATGTTACCATTCGCTTTTTCATCCATTTGCATGACTGCAGTTGGAGAAACAGCTCACAAAATTGTTTTGGAAGTTAGAAGACAGTTTAAAGAGATTAAGGGAATCATGAGTGGTAAGGCAAAGCCAGAATATGGTAAATGTGTTGACATCGTAACGACAGCAGCTCTAAAGAATATGGTTTTACCCGCTGCAATTGCTGTTTTGTCTCCTTTAATCGTTGGATTACTACTTGGACTTAAAGCGTTAGGTGGATTACTAATTGGTGTTATCTTATCTGGATTATTGATGGCTTTATTCATGGCTAATGCAGGAGCAAGTTGGGATAATGCAAAGAAGTATATTGAAGACGGGAATCACGGTGGGAAAGGTAAAGATGCTCACAAAGCAGCTATAGTTGGTGATACTGTAGGAGATCCTTTCAAAGATACGGCAGGTCCAGCTTTAAACGCTTTAATCAAAGTAATGAACACTTTTGCAATAGTTTTCGCACCGTTGTTAGTTGCTTATAGTTTAAATCTATTTTAGATTATTTTATTTTTCTTTATTTCTTTTTATTTTTAGTGTTTTTTTTCGTTATAATTTTTTTTTTGATGATTTTAATGGAAATATTTAAAAAGAAACTACTGTTTAGTAAGTACATGGTGAATGCTAACTTAAAAGAACTACATAGGAGAGCTAAATCTAATGGTTATGTTACAATTGGAGACATGGAAGGTTTTCTTGGAATAGAACAACGTAGGATCTCAGATTGTCTTACAGATAATCAAATATATCCAGGAATTATTGAAGCTTCTGATTTTGAAAAATACATTAGTAATTTACATCGTAGGATTAGCACAGCTCCAGTTGGTGTTCTTAATCAACCACTTCCTCTAATGTATGTTGAAGATCAACCAATTATGATTCGTGTAGGAGATGATGTTAATAGAGGTAACTCGTTTGTTAGCTAGCAATACTTCTAAATATCCATTCCACGAAACAGTCATTCCTATTCTAGAAGTTAAGTATTCTGATTTACTGAAGAAGTAGATAGTTATTCTTTTCTTTATTTCAAACCATATTTTATTCCAGAATAATTACCAGTTCCTATAGAATAACCAGATCCTATGGAATCACTCCCAATACTAGGGGAATAAAGTTTAGAACTTCGTAATGTATTTTGATACATAGATTTCAATTTGTCTACGCCGTAACTTAATTTGCTAATTGGTGTAACTGGAAATAATTTTGGCTGGTATGGAGAATTTTCAAAATTAGGCTGCTGCATATCTCCCCCTCCCATAATTTGTCCTCTTTGTCTTAGATCAAGATAATCCATCTGTTTCTGCATAAATCCATAATCTTTCATACTTGCTTTAGTCTGCATATATTGGTCCCTTAAAAACTGCTGTTCGTGTAATCCATCCATTGTGACGTTTTAGTATTGTTTACGAGTAATAAGGCTTCTTTGTTTAAATTTGTTTGGGTAAAAAGTGGGACATTTAAGTCAATTACCTGTACAAACATTTTAATACTTCTAATAATTGATTAACCCATGCAAATAAACTTCTTTGAAGAATTTCCTGATGGTTTAGATAAATTGAAACTTTACAAACCACCAAAATTATTTGTTGCAGCTAAGAGTTTATCGGAATTTAAAGAAATAAAAAATAAAGTTAAATTAATAATAAAACAAAATAAATCAATAAGAACAAAATCCAAACAAAAAACTGAAACTGAACTTATCTACTGGCCAATTCTTTCAATAAAAGAAGGTTACTGGATTTCACCATTTTCTAACAGGCAAGCTTTGCTTAGAATATTCAATGAACTAAAAAATAAAAATATTTCTGTCATGTTAGATCTTGAATTGCCAACAACAAAGAATCCAAAACTTTATTTTACTCAATTTACAAATTTCTATATTAACAGAAGACTTATTAAAAATTTCATCAACAATTATTCTGGAAAAGTTTGTGCAGCTGAATATAATTTTTCTAATCAAAACCTACTAAAGAAATTAGGATTACATTTTAATAATACTAAAATTATCAAAATGAAATATCATTCATTACATTCGTTCAACAAAAATAAATTCAAATCATTTCTAAATAATTCAAAACAAAAAGGAATCATTCCTGGTTTAGGAACTATTGCTAAAGGGATTAATGGTAATGAAAAGATTTTATCTCCCTTAGAATTTAAACGCGATTTAAAGATGTGTAAAGAATCTGGAATAAAAGAAGTTGTTATTTTTAGGTTAGGTGGGTTGAATAAAAAGTATTTGGATGTTATAAATAAAATTTAATCATAAGCTGTCGGATTACCCAACCTATCATCAACATGTGCATGTCTTCTTAATCTGGTCATTCGCATTTCTCTTTTGGCAACTTCTTCAATGAAATTTGGCATAAACTGTTCCCAATTGTAATTCTTAATTTTCCTTGCAAGTGAACCACATATTTGTATGTCTCCCATCAAACCTCTATTGATTGAATATAATTTTCCATCTTCAATATTATCTGGAAGTGCTTTAACTTCATCCAAAAATAACTCGTAAGAATTTGCATCCACTACTGCAAAAGCATTTCCCTCTAAATTTTCACAAATAAGAGGTTTTTTGCTGCAATTTGAGAAATGTGAATCTATAGAAACATCATTTGCACCTAGAATTAAGTGGTCATAAGATCTCATCCAGAATTCTAGGGATGATCCCTTTTCTACAATTGCATGGCCGAATTCTCGAGTGCTTAATTTGATATATTTCATATCTGTTTTTAGAGAGACGTATATATAAATCTTTTGTCTCTTAGAAGTGGTTCTCTGACGAGTAAATGAATTAAATTAATCAGTAAATATAGTCATGATGGTCATAATCTAATAAACGAATTAAGCGCTGTTTTTCAAGAATTTCATAGGTTAGCACGAAGGATTTGTCAATATGCACTCTTCTTGCTCCATGCAAATCTCCACGTAATGGTTTAAAGTGATGTGGGTTTTCTAAAATTTGTTGAACTTTTTTTTGAATAATCTCAAATTGTTTCTTATTCTTTTTTGTTAGCTTGACAAATTTTTTATCTAGTTCGTCTGATATTTGTAGCTGATATGTCATTATTAAACGCCATATCTCTCTGCAAAATTTGTTACTTTAATGAATCTCCCACCTCTGATTCTTTCAAGCTTTTCCAAATATTCCTTTTTGGCTTTTGGATCATCTTCAATTACAGATTCCATAAACATTTCAACTTGTTTACTCATGCTAACTCCATGAGCTTTACAAAATGTATGAAATTTACTATACACACTTTCTTGTAGATTAAATGTTTTCAATACCATTTTACATCACCAGTTAATTAATGTTAAATAACTTTATTTAATCTTATTTAAATGTTTTGTTAATAATAAGAAAAAGCGGACTCGGGAGGAATTTCAGAGTTCTTTTCACGCGTGGGTTTGAGCATAGCGAATGCCGCACCTCGCTCCCAGTTGGCGAAAGAACTGATTTGAACCCCCGACCTACAGCTTACTCATCCTCAGCCTACTTCGATCATTCCATAACGAAAATCCAAGATTTTCGGGATGGTTTCAAAAAATAAGATTTTTTGTTACCACAAAGGAATTACTCAGGAGTTCTTCATTGGATTAGGAGGCTGTCGTTCTATTCACTCTACTGAAAAATCAGTATCCGAGCTAAACTACGAGTCCGTAAAGAGAAAAAATATAGGGTGAAGTTATAAAATTAATGGTAATCCAAGTCTCCAAGCCCATTTTGCTCTGCTTTAGACCTTAGATTTGTAGAATAATCATTGATACCTGGTTCATCCCAATCATATTCTTTATGTTCATGTAAGAAATCTAAATTTGCTTCCCTTCCGGCTTTAACAAAATGACTTTGTAACGTTAAAACACCATAGACTGAATCAAGCATACATCCTTTGATATATTCAGGATCATTTTTGTATGGGGGAATTGCTAAACCAAGATCTGCAAGACCTAAATTCAAATCAGCCTTAGTTCGCAATTGTGGTCCTTCCAATGCATTAAGCATGTGTTGATAAAAAAATCTTGTATTCTTAACAATAAATTCAAACAGTGCAGGTTTTCCCATCATTTTTTCTGGGAAAGTATAAGCCCAATTTAATGCACCGGCAATCGTCTTCAATTTAATATAGGCGTGACTTACTCCTCTTTCTATCACTTCATCTTGTGCTACTTTAATAAATGGGAATTCTCCATGAATTACTTGTGTGTGTTTTAAAAATTCACGTGAATCATGTAAAAATCTAATAAAACGTAGAGTGTAATCTTCGTCTTCTGGAAAAAAGTGTATTCCTAAATGGTGTGAACCTTCTATTTCTTTATGGTCTGGATTGCTAATAACTTTTCCATCATATACTTCAGGACAACTTCCAGCCAAAGCTTTTTGTGCAGCAGGTACATCTCTAACTCTTACCCAATTATCAAAATCTGAATATCCAGCAGGATCTTTGGTTCGAGCTGCGGATCCATATAACAATACTCCTTGTAAATTATCTCCCAATTTTTCTTTTAACCAATCAACATAAACAAATCTATCTTTAAGTTCTTCAGGGGTAACTTCATCTTCAGCTTTTCTTGTATGCATGGCATACCATCTTCCAAGTGGAATTTCTCTGAAAAATTCCATGAATAATTCTTTAATATCCATTAGGGTATTATCCCATGTAGCTGGGTCATGAAAAGTTTCGCCAAATAAGAATGGATAAGCATCTCCTCTATCCTCTAAATGGCCGTGAATTCTACCTATTTTGTAAATACGATTAATTAAATGTGTTTTATTTATTATACCACCAAAATCTTTTCTGTTATGAAGCATAGCAGCATCAATAGTTGCAGATTTAGCATCTAATTCTGATTGTAGTTGCAACAAAACACGATCGCTATCAGGTTCCCAATCATCTTCCATGCCAAATATTTCTCTACGCATATTTGTTGGCATCTCTTCAGTAATTAGGTTAAATGTAGTTGGAACATAATCACGAAACCCATGTACTACGTCAATTGACCAAGGTGTAACTAAGGTATCTCCAGTTCCTTGAGCAACAATTTCTGCTAAATTCTTCTGATCTGGAACTCCATCAAATACTACAGAACGAACGTATGTGAACCTGTCTTCATATGGTATGCCTTTAGTCTTTTTGTTAGGACCAGTGTAATCATACATTATCTTAGGCATGCTATTTTCGCCAGAAATTTTGTTTATAAGTATTATTGAACTGCATCATATAACAATATATATAGAACATTTATGCAATTATTGAAATGATTCAGAATCAACAAATGACTGATTTGTGTGATATTCTTGCGTTTACTAAACCTCAATGGGATAGAATCCACCATAGATTTACTAATCATCCTTATCTAGGTTCTCTTGGTGCATTATATGATCACCAATATGCTCAGCATTTTAGTGAAATACATTTAGATATCATTGTTGAAGATGCAGCACGAGATTATCAGGATTTACAACTTCGTTTTAATGTATTTCAAAGACCAAATAATTCTGATTATAATCTAATAAAAAATAGGGCTGGTAGATTGATTGCCTGTTCAAACACTGGAAATGATCATTGGGAATATGATAGGGTTGGTATTGCTAAAGATGTTCCGCTTATTTTTGAGATGAAAATACGTAAATGGAGTGGAGAAAAAATTCGTAAGAGAATTAAGAATGGTAAAGCAATTTTGGAGAAGGGATCAAGCGTTGCTAATCAATTACGTCCAGAGATATATTCGCGCAAATTAGCTCCTTTAGAGAATTATTATGATGCTGAAGTGGGATATGCTTTGATTATTTCACGTGACCAATATTGGAAAGTGCAGCATTTGGAACCAGATCATGTAGCTCAAAAATTTCTGAAAAATAACGGAATGATTATTCCTTTTTACACAGATCGTCATGATTTCAAAGAACAAGTTCGTGAAAAAGTTGCAGAGTTTGGATTAAAATTAAGGAAGTGATTATACTTTTAACCCAATTGACTAAAACCTTTATATATTACTTCTATTTTCGCTTAATTCACGGCTCCGTAGCTTAGTAGGTGGAGCGGTCGGCTGTTAACCGACAGGTCACCAGTTCGAGATGATCAACACGAAAGTCTGGTCGGAGCCGTTTTATAATTCAGGTGAATAATCATGAAAACAGGAATGAGAACTCATAGTTGCGGTGAACTCCGTAAAGAAGATGCAGATAAAAAAGTAACTTTATGTGGTTGGGTAACTACTCATAGAGTTTCAGGTAAGGTAAGCTTTATTGTTCTTAGAGATAAATATGGTGAGATTCAAGTTTTTGTGGGCCCAAAATTAACTAAACATCTTGGCGAAATTAGAAGAGAAACAGTTGTTCAAATTAAGGGGAAAGTTAACAAACGTCCTGATAACCAAGTTAAAAAAGACATTGAAACTGGTGAAGTTGAATTAGAAGCTGAAGATATTTCAATTCTTAGTGCTGCTGAACCTTTACCGTTAGAAATTGATGAACATGTTGAAACTTCTGAAGATACAAGATTAAAATATCGTTATTTAGACCTAAGAAGGCCGAAAATGCAGCGGAACATGCTGCTAAGACATAAAGCATTTCAATTCATCAGAGATTATTTAGACAAAAAACATTTCGTTGAATATACAACTCCTATTTTAACAAAATCTACTCCAGAAGGTGCAAGGGATTATTTAGTGCCATCAAGATTACATCATGGGAAATTCTATGCACTTCCTCAATCTCCACAACAATATAAACAACTATTAATGGTAGCAGGAGCTGACAAGTATTATCAGATAGCTCCCTGTTTCAGAGATGAAGATGCTCGTGCTCACAGGGCTCCTGGAGAATTCTACCAGTTAGATATGGAAATGAGTTTTGTTACTCAGGATGATATCCTGAAATTAGTTGAAGATATGATGATTAAGATGATTGAAAAAGTATTTCCAGATAAGAAGTTTACCCAAGTTCCTTTCCCTCGTCTTTCATTTGATGATGCAATGAAAAAATATAAAACTGATTCACCTGATATTAGAAAAAATAAAAAGGATCCGAATGAGTTAGGTTTCTGTTGGATAATTGATTTTCCTTTATTTACCAAACAAAGTGATGATGACTATTTTCATGGTTCTGGAAAAGCTGATTTTGCTCCTTCCCATCATATGTTTACAGCACCACAGGAAAAAGATATTCCATTACTTGATTCAGATCCAACTAAAGTTAAAGCTTTACAGCACGATTTAGTTTTGAATGGATTTGAAGTTGGTGGCGGTAGTGTGAGGATTCATGATAAAAACATTCAAGAAAAAATCTTTGACTTAATTGGTTTTACAGAAAAGCAGAAAAAAGAATTTGCTCATTTATTGGAAGCATTTAGTTATGGAGTTCCTCCGCATGGTGGAATTGCTCCTGGTTTAGATAGATTATTGTTTGTAATACTTGGAGAGAAGAGTATTCGTGAAGTTATTGCCTTTCCAAAAAACAAAGACGCTAAAGATTTAGTAATGGATGCACCTTCTGAAGTAGCTGAAGATCAGTTACATGAGTTAGGTGTGTTTGTTTATGAAGAATAGTGTTTAGTTTGAATTTATTTCAAAAAGGGTGATGGTATATGAAATTTGATAATAAACTTTTGCAAGAAATAGCAAAGAATTCTCGTTTAAACTTAACAGAACTAGAACAAAAAGAATTCTTACCTCAATTACAGGAAATTATGAAAGTATTTACTCAATTAGATGAAGTTAATGTTGACAAAATTAAACCAAGTTTTCATCCAATTAAGTTAGAAAATGTTTCCAGAAAAGATAAAGTTGAAGAATGTTTTAATGAAGATCAAGTTTTTTCAAAAGTAAAAAATAAAGAAGATGGTTTCTTTAAAGGACCTAAAGCAATATGATAGATAAAATAAAAAAGATTAATGGAAAATATCATTATTTTAATCATATCTCTGAAAAACCACAGAAAGGCAAATTTATTTTCTCAGTAAAAGATTCTATTTGTGTAAAAGATATGCCAACCACTGCTGGTTCCAAAATTCTTGACAATTATTTTCCAAGATTTGATGCAACTGTTGTTAAAAGATTGAAGGAAGCTGGCGGTGTAGTTATTGGAAAAACTTCTATGGATGCTTTTGGGTTTGGAAGTTTTTCTGTTAACGTCGGTTTAGGAAAAAAAGTTCCACGTAATCCATTTGATTCAGAAAGAGCTTGCGGCGGTTCTTCCGGTGGAGCAGCTGGATTTACTAAATTATGGGCAGATATAAATACCAAGAACAATAGTAATAATAAATTAAAACATATTGCTTTAGGGCAATCTACTGGTGGTTCAATAGCTTGTCCTGCAGCTTTTTGTGGAGTTACTGGTTTAACTCCAACTTATGGGAGAGTTAGCAGATATGGGTTAATAAGTTATGGTAATTCATTAGATAAAATTGGACCAATGGCTTCTTCAGTTAAAGAATGTGCAGAAGCTTTGGAGATTATTTCAGGAGCTGATGGGAAAGATTCAACTTGCTTAGATAAAAAAAAAGATTTTTCATTAACATCTCCTAAAAAATTTAGAATTGGTGTAATTAAAGAAAGTTTTGGTAAAGGTGTCGATAAAAAAGTTGCTGCTCAAGTAAAAAGTGTTGTTAAAGAATTAACTAAAGATAAAAAGTTAGGGTTGTCTGTCAAAGAAGTTTCCCTTCCTTTAACAATGAAATATGGAATTCCTGTATATTATTTGTTAGCGATGACTGAAGCTTCTACTAATTTAGCTAAATATTGCGGATTAAGATATGGACAGGAAGGAACTCCTAGAGGTAAAAGTTTCAATAATTATTTTGCTCAAATAAGATCTGAATATTTCAATAATGAAACAAAGAGAAGAATTTTATTAGGAACGTTTGCAAGAATGGCAGGATTTAGAGATGCTTATTATATCAAAGCTGCAAAAATTAGAACTTTAATAATCAAAGAGTATCAAGATTTGTTCAAACAATTTGACGTTCTAATTTCTCCAAGCATGCCAATTATTGCTCCAACTTTTGATGAAATCGAAAAATTAACTCCTCTTCAGAATTATATGATGGACATCTTAACAGTTGGCCCTAATCTAGCTGGCTTACCTCATCTAAGTGTTCCCTGTGGATTTGTAAATAAGATGCCTATTGGTATGTTATTAATCGGAGATCAATGGCAGGAGAAAAAGATTTTACAGTTGGGGAATGTTGTTGAGAAGATGGCAACTAATTAACAGTAAATTTAAAAACTTCTTAGATTTATTTATCTTGATGTTTAAAAGAGGTCAAATTACTATTTTCATAATGGTTGGTGTGTTAATCTTAGCTGGAGCTTTAACTGTCTTTTTAGTACAATCATATAGTCAAGATCAGCAGGTTAAAGTTGCTGCTAAACAAGCACAAGATGCTAGTTTAATGACTCAACCTGTAAAATCACTTGTTGAGAGATGTATAGAAGAAACAATTGACAAAGCAATTCTCGATAACAGTTTTTCTGGCGGATATTTCATCTTGCCTGAGAAGTCAACTAAAGATCTATTCTTTAACGTTCCTTTCTACAAAGGAACTGAAGAAAAATTGCCTTCCAATAAAGGAGAGCTAGTTCCATCTGATGAAATACTTGCAAAAGAAATAGCAGAATACGTTGACACTTTTGTTGGAGTTTGTTTACAAGAATTCACCGATTTTGCTGGATTTCAGATAACTTTCTCTGAATCTTCCAGTAAGGCAGTTCTAAATGATAAGCAGATTATTTTTGATACACATCTTCCTGTGACAGTAAAGAAAGGAGATATAATAAAAGAATTAACTGATTTTAATGTTAAAGTTTCAAGTGAACAATTTTATCAAGACATTTTAGTTTCCAGAGAAGTTGTTAAATCGATTGACAAAGATCAGATGTGCGTTTCCTGCTTCTCTAATATAGCTAGTGAGAATAACTTGTTAATTAATCTCTTTCCTAAAGATAATGGATATATCTTTGACATTAAAGATAACGATTATCTGATTAACGGAGAGAATCTTAGGTTGAGGTTTGCTATAGAATGATGAAGTTTAAAAATATATTAATTTCATTGTTTTTTGTAATTCTGTTTTCTTCTTTTGTTATGGCTGATAGTCATATATTTGATCCAAAAACTTTTGATTATGTAAAAGGAGATTATTCTACGATAAATGATTGGAGTAAAGTAGATTGGACTAAAATTGATTTCAACAATGCTGAAATGTACAAGAATGCCAAAGTGTATAGCAATGATGAATTTTATAAGAACTTGCCTGCGTGGGGTTATGGAAGGTTGGATTATAATCTAGTAAATTATAAAAGTAAATCTTTTGATCATGACAAAGTAAATTCAGATAAGTATGGAAAAGATATGGGATGTGTTAATTGTCATATTAGGATTGATGGTCAACAGTTTTCTGAGGATGATTTTGATAGTCTAAATCAAGCAACTATTGTAAAAGTAACTTATTCTAAAGATGGAATAAAACATTCTAATGGAGATTTTGTAAGTATCCCAGGAACATATCCAGAAGGTACAACTTTTCAAATAGTTGAAAATAAAATTGAAATAATTCTTCCTCCAAGTACAAAAGAAATTAATGTTCCTAAGAATAATGATGTAAGTGTTGACACAACAGGTAAATTTGTTGTTTTCGGCGATAATACATTTAATGGAAAATTAAGTTTTAAACAAGGACAAGCTTATGTTAAAGCTGGAGATGAAGTTAGAGTTAATAATTATAATATTCCAAACTACGATGGTAAGTCCGATGTAAATATTTATTTTAATCCAACTGAAAAGCCAAAAGGAAATTATGTTGCAATTTCTGAGGATGGATTAGGTATAGGTTCAACTAAAGGAAATTCAGTAAACGTACGTCCTTTACCAGGAAATGAATTATTTAACATGGTAAAACGTGATTATTCTACTAAACCTCCAACTTTAGTACCTAGTGAAGAAGATACAATGGAGATAACAGCATCAGATGGTGATGGTTTGGAAGTAAAATCAAGAGCTGATGTTGGAAAAACTCCAATGATTGAACATCATAATGATGGTGGAACTGTTAATATTGAAACTGGTAGGTTAGAAGTTGAGATAGGTAAGAATTTTAATGTTAAATTTCCAAGACCTCTTAATGATCAAAATAAAGGCTCAATTAATTCCGAAAGTAGTGTCGCTTTTGAACTTACTTCAGATGGAAATATGGAAGGTGTATTCAGAACCAGTTCCTCTAATAGATTTGAACATTTAGTTGATGGTAAACCTGTATTAAGCAGATCACAAGGATTAGAAGTTTCTGATTCCATTGCTGTTAATATGATGAAAACTACCGCAGATTTACAAGCTAAATATCCAAAGATTAAATTTCAAAAACCCAGTGATGACAAGGAAAATAAAATATTTAATTACAACGAAATTACTGCTAATATGGCTCAGGTTTGGGACCAATGGTTAGGAGATAAACCAGGGATTGACAAATATTTAACTGATGTTGAGTTCGTGACCCATAATAATGCTTATGCATTAAAAAGTACAATTACGGCTGGAGAAAGGGCAATGGACTCAGCAACCAGGAATGATAAACCCGTTAGAGATCATAATGTATTAGGAACTTTAGATCATGAATTTGTTCATATCATGGATGATTATGTTTTAAGCAGAGTAGAACAAGTAAATATCGAAACAAGGCAAGAGTGGCGTGGCGAATTAATAAAACTACAAGAAAAGTATGCAGGGCAGGACACTTCAAATCCCTCTCATCCATACCATGTAGAACAAAAGAAGTTACAAAAAAAGTATGACAATCATCCTGGACTTAAAAATCCACCTCATAGCTTGGACGAGTTATATCAGGTGGAAGCAGTTAAGATAGGTAAGAAAGCATTAAGTGATCCAGAATTTAAGAAATTAGTTGCAGATGTTGATATTTTAAGTGATAAACTTAACAAAGAGATTTATTTTGCTAAGATACATCCTGAAAATTTAGGTTCAGTTGCAAAAGCCGTAAATTACAATTTAAATTATCAGGGGTTTTTTCTAAAAAATGAAAAAGGTATGGAGAAAATGGGTGAACGATTAGTTGAACTTATCAAAAGAAAAACTGGATTATACTCTTATTCATTTAAATCAGATGCTTTTGGTTACTATTTTCCAGAATTATCTTCTACTTACAACGAACTTCCACCTGAAAGAGCTAAACTTCATCCAAATCTAGCGCAATTAGAATACGATCGAGTTATGAATGCTGATCCGCCAAAATGGATGGCGGAAAAGGCAAAGAAGAGGTATGAAGCTATTCTACGTCCGAATGGAGAATACTGTAAAAAGAATACATGTGGTCCATGTATTATCTATAAAGCAACTTGTAGCGTTAAATGACAATATATATTTATATTAGTTAATAATCGAACAAACATGAAAAACCAAACAACAACCCTAATAGGACTAGAAACTCACATTCAGCTAAACACGGATTCTAAACTATTTTGTAGTTGTCCAACAAAAAATTCTGATTCGCCAAATTCTCAAACTTGTGAGATCTGTTTAGGACATCCAGGCAGTAAACCATTTTTCAATCAGAAAGTTTTGAATTATGCATTAAAATTATGTGCAGCACTTGGTTGTAAAATTTCTAGAGAGATTGCTTTCTCCAGAAAAACTTATTTCTATCCTGACATGAGTAAAAACTTTCAAATTACACAATTTGAAATTCCACTTGGCAAGAAAGGAAGTGTAAAATTGAAGAACGGAAAAGTTGTGGAGATTGAAAGAATCCACATAGAAGAAGATCCTGCTGCTCTGGTACATGACGGTTCTATCGCAGATTCCGAACAAGTGATGATTGATTATAACAGAAGCGGCATTCCATTATGTGAAATTGTTACAACTCCATGTATGAACACTCCAGCAGAAGCAAGGGAGTTTTTGAAAGAGTTAACTAAGATTGTAAAATATTTAAAGATCTTTGATGAAAATTATGGCGTCTTGAAAGCTGATTTGAATGTTAGTTTACCTGGACATCCAAGAGTTGAAATAAAAAACGTTTCCGGTTTTAAAGATGCAGAAAGAGCTTTAAATTATGAGATGGTCCGTCAAAAGATGGGTTTGAAGATGAAAAAACCTGCAGTCGTTCACACACGAGCATGGACAGGAAGTAAAACAGTTATGTTACGAACAAAAGAAAGTGAAGATGATTATGGTTACATCATTGAATCAGATTTACCTCAATTTACAATAACTAATGATAAAGTTGATGAAATAAAAGCTTCCGTTCCAGAATTAGCACACATTAGATCTGCTCGTTATATTAAAGAGCACAAACTTGACAGTTCAGATGCAGAAGTTATGGCGATGGAATTAGAACTTGCAGAACTTTTTGAAAAAGTTGCTTTAGAAATTGATCCAAAGTTGGCAGCAAAATGGTTAAGAAGGGAATTGTTAAGAGTATTAAATTATAATAAAAAAAGTTTGGCACAGATTAAATTAGATGAAAAGCATGTTGTTGAATTATTATCGATGGTTGAGAGTAAAGAGGTTTCTGAAACAACTGGCCAGAAATTGATGGAAAGATTAATTGCAAAATCTTTTTCTCCCAAAGAATATGTTAAGAAGAATAAATTGGGGCAGGTTTCTGGTAAAGATGAGTTAAAGAAAATTTGTTTAAAAGTCATTAAAGATAATAAGAAAGCTGTTGATGATTATAAATCTGGAAATGAAAAATCATTTCACTTTTTAGTTGGACAAGTTATGAGAGAAACTAAAGGAAAAGCTGATCCTTCGGTTGTTAATAAGTTGATTAAGAAGTTGGTTTAGATTTGTTAAATCTGTGTAAGGAAATGGAAATAAAACTATGTCTCTTTTTGTAAATGTTTCCATGCCTCATCCTCTTCTTTAACTAACCAATTTCTTGCTAAAGCTTGTTCACTTGCAAGATAGGTGTACTTCCCTCCAACTGCTTCCTGCTCAAATAGTTTTTCTCTGATAATTTCTCTAATAAAATCTTGTAAAGTGTTGAATCCATGACTTTCTGCATATTTTTTTGCTGAAGATAATATTGTATCTGACAACTTTATACTTATTTGCGTACTCATGTGTACATCATTGTACCTGTTTTATTTAAATTTATTCCAAGTTGGGTTAATCTCTGGCTATTTTTGGTTGCCATTTATAGACATAATCGTGGTGGTCATAATAATAAATGTCTACAACTTTCTTTTCATGATCTACTTTGAAAACAAGAACAAAGTGTTTATCAATATGGACTCTATTAAAGCCATGAAGTGGTTTTCTTAGGAATTTATATCTATGAGGATCATTTAATATTTCATTAATCTTCTTATTAATAATCATTAATTGTTGAGGATTTTTCTTTGAAAGTTTCTTAAATATCTTATCTGCCTCTTCCTTAACTTCTAGGCTATACATTGTAATTTTCCTAAGAATTTAATCCATATCTACTTGTAAAATCTTCCACTTTAATACTTTTCTGCTTTTTTATTTCTTCCATTTTCTTAATGAACTCAGGTCTAAGTTCAGGTTCATTTTCAAATTCTATATATTCAGATACAACATACTCTATAGCTTCTCCTTTATCTTTAAGACCAAATTTTGCCTTTACAATGTTCAACACTCTATTTGTGTTCATATCCAATTCAACAAGCGCTTGTACCATGTTAGTTCACCTAAGTACGAATTAGTCGGGCTTATTAATAAATGTTTCGACAAAAATTAATCACTTCCTCAAAAATATACTTACAAAAAAAGCTCCTAAAAAGACTGAGAAAAACTCACCCAACATCCTGACCCAAATCATTCCTAATATAATAGTCTCTGTAGCAACATCTTTCAATAAGTAAAATATTGAGAAATCCTTTACTCCTAATCCAAATGGTAATTGTGAAAGTACACCTAATCCATGGGATATCAGAAATACTTTAGCTGACACAAAAGAAAAACTTACACCTAGCACATCAAACACTAAACCAAGCTGAGTTATTAATATCAAATAACTTACAGAAGAAAGAATTAATGTGAATATCCAATCACTTCCTTTTTTACGTAGCTGAAGTGGAGCCGCCAAAAAGAACACTATTGGAAGAACCAGTAAACCAATTAAAAATATATCTCTAGGAAATAAAAATAATCCCAATAATAAAAGAAAACCACTAATATCTGCACTTCGTAAAAATAGAATCAAACTTAACCTTTTCTTTTTAGATATCTCTTTCCATAAATAGTATTTGAAACCATCCGCTCCAATCTTTCCAGTAAAACTAGTTAACTCAATAAAACTTGATGTGCAGAAAACTTTAAGGAAATGTAAAAATCCTCTTTTCACTAAAAACAACCTTCCTACATAAAATAGCATCAATGATTTTGTTATCATAAACAACGCTGCTAACAATAATAGCAAAATAGAAATTTTCCAATTTATCAAAATCAAAGAAAATTGAATCTTGGATCCATACTTAATAATTATTGATATAAACACAATCAAAAGAATGGCAAAAATAATTGGAACTATTATTCTTTGTCTAGCCCTTAACCATTCAACAACCATCTCTTCTATATCTATTAATGAGTTTTAAATATTGTTTCGTTGTATTATCTAGGTACTAACTTTCATTTCTCGGTTTTACCCCTTTTGAGGTTAAACGAAAGTTTAAATATCGCTCAATTATTATTTTTATATGGCTAAAAGAAAATCTGTCAAAAAGTTTCCCAAGAAGGCAAGTTCTAGGAAATTAACCCCTGAACATAAAACCTACTTTTTAGCAGGTTTCCTTGCTCTTGTTCTGCTAGCTGCAATTTTTTTCTTAGGAGATAGAACTGAAGCAATAGCTGGAAAGTCAACTGACACAGTAGAACTAAACTTGTGTATGGATAAAAACGTTAAAGGTAAATGTTCTACCGATGCGCGTTGTGTGGGTTTGGCACAAGATTCATGTGGTAAATTACTTCCTCCGGGCTGTTATTTTGATACTTTCGGTTATTCATGTGCTTTAGATGCTAGTTCTTGCTTAGATAAGTTTGTAAAAGGAAATTGCGCAACTGATGCTGAATGTTTATCTCTTGCTGAGGAAAAATGTGGTTCTTTGTTGGATAAAGGTTGTCAGTTTGATTATTACGGTGGAATAGATTGCGGCGGCTATGGCAATTAGCTTTTTAATTACTTTTAAGAAGTTCTAAATATTAATAAAACTAGTTTATAATTCAGAATCATGGAAAAGAAAGGCTGGTTATACGTTAGTATTATTTCTTTAGTTTCACTGTTTGTCATCCAACTTGATGCTTATTTATTACTAACTATAAAAAGTTTAGTTAATAATTTTGCAACTGGAAGAAGTGATTTCAAAATAATTTCTTTTTTAATCTATTTTGCAGTTGCAAGTTTTTTGCTTTTCTTACAAACCAATAAACTCATATTCCCCAAAGTTAGAAAGTTAGTTAGTTTTAAAAATTTAAAATGGGCATTTGTAATATTATTATCAGTAACATTCATCATTGGCCTCTTTTCACAGTTATATTTTTTCAATCAATATGATTTGGACTCAGATTCTTATTATAAAACAATCAATAAAGGAAGGCAAAGCTCAACTCAACTATTTCACATTCATACTTCTAAAGCAGTTCTTACAAAAGCTATTGATTTATTTTTTCCATTAATGCACACTAATTATGATGGTGGCAGATTTTTTGCTGAATATCTTCCCGCGCCCTTTTGGATATATTATCTTGTAGTCTTACCTATTTTATTTATCATGGCTTTATTACTTCTACTTGATTTGCATAATAACTTAAAAAACAATAAAGATCGCATGTTTTTTTTGATACTTTTCATCATTTCATCATTTTCCGTGCTGAAAAGTACTTTAGATGGAGGATTGTTAAATCCAGAAACAATATTTTGGTTCAGCATTTTGTTGGGAGTTTTATTTCACTCAAAAACGATAAAAGTTTTCTTAAAAAAATCATTAATCTATGCTAGCAGCGGTTATCTTTTTCTCTCACTACCATACTTGTTATTCGAAAGAAGTATAATTAACTTATGGGTAGAATTTTTTGTATATTTATTATTCGTGCTAATAATATTGCTGGTTTACCATGGAATAAAAAATAAACACCATACTGAATTTATTCTATCAATTATCGGTTATGTTATTTTATTGTTAATAATTAACATACTTTTCCCCGTGACGCATCTAAATTTCACATTTGACTTGATTGGAGATATATCTTCTAATGTACCTGCTGGTTCAACTGCTTATTTATACGCTCCATCTGATGCAGATATAGATAGTTGTGAAAATGTAATTGAAAGTAATGACGAATATACAGTCTGTTCATTTTCTGTAGAAAGTGATACCAGCTTACGAAAGATTTGGAATGAAAAAACGAAGTTCCCTCCAAATTTCCATCCAATAACGGTTGATAGAGTTACATGTGTCAAAGAAAGTGAGTATAAGATTACTACCTCATTTATTTTAGTGGAGGGTAAAGTTCCTGAAAATTTCTCAAACAGTTTAATTAACGTTTCTTTCATCAAGATTCCTAAAGAAGAAGTTATAGGGAATTTTAATCATGCATACAATGTTAAAGCGGTTGGTTGTATTCCCAACTTTTCAGATGTCTTACAGAGGTCTCTATACATTAGAGGAATGAAAGCTTACATAACTAAAGAGCCATAATTCAATTATTTTTTTAACACTTACTTATTTGTAATTTTTTTAACTCTTCGTTCCCAGTTATTTCTAAGACCATTAACTAAATGATGTAGAATTAACGCAAGAATAATTCCACTCACGAAAATTTCAAGAGATAAATGGAACGATGTTATGTAGATTAAACTTGATCCTATGATGAAATCTGTTTGGTCAATAAAAAACACATACTTTCCTCTTTTTAGACCCAATCTTCTTTTAACAAAACTGCTTAAATTGCATCCAATCACTCCACCAACTCCTAAATATATTGCTTCCAATGGACGTTTCTGTAGTATTCCAATCAGCAAAGCAAACATTGGATAAAAAACTAATCCGCTGACACTTCTTCCTTCACCAATTATTCTTTTACCTTTTAATTTTTGATATAAATCTGTTCTAATATCTAATTTAAGAATTGAATAAACAATATATATTGATATGTTAGCAAAAAATACTGGTAGGTAAAACCAAAATCCACTACCTAAAAAATGCAATATAGAAACAATAAATTCCAACAGCCACCACCCACATTCTTAGAATCAATGAAATTACATCTTCTTTGTTATATATACCAAGACTAATCATCATCACTCCTGAAACAACCATCATCCATTTACCAAAACTAATCCAATCCTTATCAGGAACTTTCATCAAATATTAACTTCATATTAGGTTTAAATTGATTGTTGATATATATCATGTGTTTCAAAAAAATATATTGATGTAAATAATAAATTAAAATGAATAAACTAATTATTAATAATAAAAAACAAATTAAATAAATACAAGAAAAAAACCATAAATAAAGAGAAATAAATAAAATAAAATAACTGGAAATTATCTCTTTCCTCTTCCTTTCTTACCAGCACTTGTCTGGCCATGGAAGACTCTGCTTCTATTCTTACTTTCACAAATCCAATTAATTCTCCTGTCAGCTCTGATAACTGGATGATCTGGGTCAACGAGAATTACTTCAAACCAATAATTCTTTCCATCTTTTGCAACCCAATAAGAATTTAACACAACTAAATTTGCATACTTCTTTTGTGCTCTTTCTTCAGCAATTTGTTGATAATTCTTGCTTAAATTTAATTTTGTTCCGTAACGTTTAGGTCTCCTACCTTTCTTTATCTGAGGTCTTGTGTGTCCACCCCGCCTAACTCTCTGGCGTACTACAACATAACCTTGTTTTGCTTTATATCCAAGAGAACGAGCACGATCAATTCTTGTAGGTCTTTCCAGTTTAACTGTTACTGGTTCTTTTCTCCAAGCGATTAAACGTTGTTTCCATAAATCACCTAGATTTGCCTTTGGTTTCTTCCAAAGATCCCTTACTTGTTTGTATAAACTCATATTTTAGCCTCCATTGGCGCTACTAACGCACTTAGTATATTACTCTGTTTTTTACTTATTTGGCTTCAGGTAAGCTACTACCCACATCGCCGTTGTTATAATTACTATAATATTGCTATTTTTTTTAAAAAGGTTTAGTATATTTATGAATATTTATGGCCATATGTAAATCAAACATTTCAAATTGTAATCTCAATTAATTATAAAATCACACAATAACAATATTTAAATACCTTTAATCATTTCCTTTGTCAATGAGCATTGGATCTATTATTAGGGAAGATTTCCTTGTTGTTTCTGATTCTACACCTTTAAGTGAGTTGATTGGGAAGTTACGTCAATATGAAAAGAAAGCAGCTTTTGTTTTCAATAATAAGAATTATTTGGGTGTAGTTGAAAAACGCAAATTACTCAAAACTAAACTTGATTCTACAGCCGTAAAAGTAGGTAAGTTTGTACAAAGTACAAGCATCTTAACAGAAGAAGCTGAACCAAAAGAAGCAATAAGACTAATGGCAGCTGCTTCAGTAAACTTCCTTCCAGTAGAACGTGATAAAAAAATCATTGGTGCAGTGCATGCCGTTGATGTTGCCATTTCTGCAGCAAATGAAGGACTAATAAAAGATGTTAAATTTCAAGAAGCTTTTGTTAATGCTGGAGATCCTTTGTCGAAAGCAATTGCTTTCATGCGTGAACATAGAACTGATCATGTTGCAGTATTTGAAGATGAAAAAGTTTCTGGTGTTGTAAGTTATAAAGACATTATTCGTAAATATTTGAATTGGTCTCCAAAGCGAGATACTTCTGCCAAATTTAATATGGAAGCAGGTAGTAAATCAGCTGAAGTTGACATAACTCAACTTGCAAATATTCCAGTAAGAGAAATATCAACTAATCATGAAATTATTTCTGTTTTTAGTTCAGCAAATATTTTAGAATCTTTAGAAAAAATGAAAAAAGCTGGTGTCAACAGTTTAGTAGTTATGGAAGCAGAAGATTTTGCTGGAATCATTACCATTCAAGACGTCTTAAAGCATTTAGTAAGAAGCTTACCCTCTCAGAATGGCATGGAAGTTGTAGGATTATCAAAATTACCTTGGACGGATGATCAAAGAGTTCGATTTAAAGATCTTTGCCATCAAGAAATTGATAAGATGGAAAAAGTTCTTCAACAAAAAGTTGAACCAAAGATTCATGTTAAAGCATACGAAAAAGAAGGTACAAGGAATAAATATTCAATAACTCTTCGTGTTTTAGGTGTTCATACAACCCAAGAAGATTGGAAATGGCAAGCTGCTGTTCATAAAACTTTTGAGAATGCCAGGAATGTGTTAAAAAAGAAATTTAAGAAGTAAAATAGCAATCAGTTAATTCTAAAAAAGTTTGTTATATAAAAAATAAACTAGATTTCTTCAGATTTTTTCTTACGAAACTTTTCAGCGTTTTCTTCAGAAACGAAACGATAAATTTCTCCATCAATTTCAGCTTCAATAACATTATCTACCCCCATAAGGGGTTCACCGGTCAAAGCATCTTTAGCATGCTGACCTTCTTCACTTGCTCCCTCTGCAAAGCCGGCTTCCCAGGGTTCCATTTCATCATCCTCAACCATGTATTCCCTACCTTCTTTGGTGAGAGGATCTTTCTCCTTTTCCCCATGTTCTATCGCCGCTTTTTTTTCTTCACTAGTTTCTTCTTCTGTCATTACAAAAGGGAAAGTTTAAGGGTTTAAAAGGATTTTGGTGGCACAGTTTGTTTATTGGAAATCATAAAAACTTACTAATTAACAACATTACAGTTCCTGCAACTAATGGTACTAACAGATTATCATCAAGTTGATTTTGATTTAATTCCACCTCAACAACTTCAGCTGCCATCGCTGCAAATGCTCCAAAAAACGCTTCTGGAATAGGTACGAAAATTAAAGCACCAAGAAAACCAGCGATTGAACCTGCAACTGTTCCTTCCAACAACTTTTTACTTTTACCGTTAAAGATATTTTTTAATTTTCCATATCTCCCGCCTACAATGTGGCTGACGGAATCTCCTAAAGCTAATACCATGATAGCGGCTAAAGCAATTTTAGTTTCAAATAATTGTATTGCCAATAATACTCCAACAAAAAAGAAAATTAATCCTTTACCTGGGAATCTTTTTTTCATATCCTCCCGTTCAAAATAATGAAGAAAAAGACTAAACGGCCATAATGGATAATACTTACAAATTAAACTAGCAAGTATTCCAAAAATGATTAGTAGAAAAATGCTCCATGGGCTTAATATATTTAAGTAAATAAGAACAACTGTCACTAATCCAACTGCAATATGCAAGATTTGTCTGCCTAATTCCTGTTTAGTAAGCATATATATTTTCCCACCCTTAGTTCTTTAATATTTTCTCAAAAATCGCTTTAAATGAGTTATGGAAGAAAAAATTTATAAGTATTCAGTTGAAAAATATAAATATGGAAAGAAAACCACCTGGTCCTCCACCGGAAACAGTACAAATTGATGAAGTAACATGGGAATTACCAACTTCATTTAAACCTGGAATGCTAGTTCCTGCGAGGATTATAGCAAATAAAGAACTTATTGAGTCTATGGATTCTGGAGTTTTTGATCAGATTTCTAATGTAGCAACTTTACCTGGAATAACCAAATATGCCTACTGTATGCCAGACGGGCATTGGGGATACGGTTTTCCAATTGGTGGCGTTGCAGCTTTTGATGTAAATAAAGGCGGTGTTATAAGTCCTGGAGGAATTGGTTTTGACATAAATTGCGGAATGCGGTTAATGACTACAAACCTTACTGCTGCTGAAGTTAAACCAAAAATCAAAGAACTAGTTGATGCTTTATTCATGAAAGTACCTGCTGGAGTAGGCTGCAAGGGTTTTGTAAAAATTACAAAAGAAGAATTCAAAGAAGTGATGGAAGATGGAGCTGAGTGGTGTTTAAAGAACGGATATGCAACTAAACATGATTTGGAACATATCGAAGATAATGGGAAAATCGCTTGGGCTGATGCCTCTTGTGTTTCTGAAAAAGCGATTAAACGTGGTTTTAATCAGATTGGCACTTTAGGTTCAGGAAATCATTATTTAGAAATTCAAGAAGTAAAAGAAGGAAACATTTTTGACTCAGAAGCGGCAAAAGCTATGGGAATAACCGGACCTGGACAGATAGTTATTATGGTTCATTGCGGTAGTAGGGGTTTTGGTCACCAAATTGGTACAGATTATTTGCGCTTGTTTCTAGACATCATGCCAAAATATGGAATTGAAATTAGAGATAAAGAATTGGCTTGTGCTCCATTCAAATCTGAAGAAGGACAACAATATTACAAAGCGATGGCTTGTGCTGCTAATATGGCATTTGCTAATAGGCAAGTAATTACTCATCAAATAAGGAAAGTTTTTGAAAGAATTTTTGACAAAACTGCTGAAGAGATGGAAATTAATTTAGTTTATGACGTTGCTCATAACATTGCTAAATTAGAAAAGTATAATATTGATGGTGAAGAAAAAGAATTATTAGTTCATCGTAAAGGTTCTACAAGGGCTTTCGGTCCAGCTCGAGCAGATGATTTACCGGATGCATACAAACCATTTGGTCAACCAGTAATTTTAGGTGGGTCAATGGAAACAGGTTCTTATCTTTTGGTTGGCACGGATAAAGCTGATGAAACTTTTGCATCTACTGCTCACGGTTCTGGAAGAACAATGTCTAGGTCAGCAGCAAAGAGAGAAATTCGCGGAGATGAATTACAGCGAAAGATGGAAGCAAAAGGCATTTATGTTCATGCTGTTACCATGAAAGGTTTAGCTGAAGAAGCAGGTAAAGCGTACAAAGATATTAATGTAGTTGTTGATACATTGGCAAAAGCAGGAATTACCAAGCCTGTTGTTGCTTTAAAGCCAATTGGTAATGTTAAAGGATAAATT
>CAZRZP010000004.1:43056-66895 GCA_964604645.1 uncultured Methanosarcinales archaeon | reverse complement strand
ATTTTTATATTCTAATTAATTTCTTGTTATATGAAAAAAGAAGTAGTTGCGTTTGTTGTGTTAATTGTTATATCACTACTATTAATTGGTTGTGCAGGTGTTGATTCAAAAGCTACTGATAAGAAAGATGTAAATGGTAGTAAAGACAAAACTGCAGATACAAAAAAAGTAGATGATAAATCAAAAAAACCTGAATCAAAATCTGCTTCTGCTTGCGAATCAAACTGGAAATGTATTTCTGGAACTATAAAAGCGTATCAACTAGAAAATTGTTCATTTACAAGCAAAAGAGAAACCTGTAAATTCGGTTGTGTAGAGGGAGATTGTAAACCAGCACCTGTCTGCACTTCTGGTTTTGGCTGTAAGAACGATAATGTAAAAGGTTTCCAGACTGAGGGTTGTGACTGGATTAACACAGTAAAATGTGAAAATGGTTGTGAAAATGCTAAATGTTTGGAGAAGAATGAAACCAAAACTACAACCACTACTGAAACCACATCTTCTACAACTACTACTACAACTACACCTTCTGTTGTTTATGAAACATTAGATATGGGTTCTAAACTTGAACTAACTTTAGATTCTAAGAATTATACCATCATGATTTACAACATGGATGAAGAGCAAGTTAAGTTAAGAATTAACGGAAAAAATACTGGCTGGTTGAAACAGAATGAATCTGCAAAACTTGGTAGTAAACAAATCTGGGTTAAAGAGTTATATTATCAGGGCTATGGCGGCGGGACAAAACAGGTTTCTTATGTTGTAGAATAGTTGCATACTAGCGCCAATGGAGGCGCATTCGTGAACAACGAGAGCGAATCTCGGGCGCCGTGCCCTAGTATGCAAAAGATTCGGTTCTTATGTTGTAGAGTAATAATCTTTAAAAGTAGAACCAATTTCTTTCTGATATGAAAAAAACAATTATTTATTCATTACTTACTTTATCAATATTCATTCTATCATTTACAGTATTTGCTGATACAAACCTTATTGAAAACATTGCTGAAGCGAAACAGAACATTATTGGTCAAAAGATTCCTTCTCCTTATTCAATCTTTGTTGGAGATGAAAAAGTTGCTCTCAAAATTGATGATTTACATCTTGGTATTATTATCAAAGATAACAAAGTAACTGATATTTTATTGGAAGAAATATCTAAACCTTCTGTTACTATCTATACTAATCAAGCAACGATTGAATCTATTTCCAATTCTGAAGATCAATCAGCAGCAGCAAAGAAAGCTCTTAAAGATGGAAAAATAACTTATCAAGCATTTGGTTTCTGGAATAAGATTAAATTTGGTGTTGCCGCTAAGTTTTTAGGAATTGGCAAATACTCTGGGGGTCTTACAGGGGCTGTAACAAAAAAGGAAGTCACTGAAATTGTGGATAAAGTTACCGACTCGGCAAATAAAGTTGTAGAAACAGTTAAAGATGTTAAAGAAGTTGCTAAGGACACTAAAGAAGTTGTGGATGAAATCAAAGACGCATTAAAAGATGAACCTAAACAAAAAAAGCAAGAACCTATTATTGAAGAAGTTAAATCAAAGACGCATGAAATTAAACTTACAAATGACGGTTTTTCAGCAGCAGAGATAAAGATTAAAGTTGGAGATACAGTTGTTTGGAAGAATGAAAGAAGTGGTAGTCTTAAACGTGGGATGATTGTTGGGACAATGCGTTGTGTGAGAGTTAGAAGTTCGTTCATTAATCCGGGAGAGCAGTACCAACATACTTTTGAAAAGGCTGATACCTGTACAATTGTGGATGGAATGATGACAACTAAAACTATGAAAGTTGTTATTACTTAGAAAAAAGTTTCCGTCCCTTTAAAAAACTGATTCCCAGTCCAAGAATCAAAACTGTAATCACGGCTACTTTCATTCCCCAATATAACTCAACAAGTAATGCTATTAAAATGATGAGAATTATATAGGGTATCATTTTTATCATAATTCGATTTTTCTCCTTAATATATTTATTGGTGTCCATTTTGTGTTTGTAATATATTTTATTTTTATTATTATTTAAAATTTGCCTTTATCACCAACTTATTCATCTAGAAAGGTTTAAATACATTTATTCTTTATTTGTTTTTGATAGATGGGAGTTCCTAATAACGTCATAATTGGCCTAGTAGTGGTAGCGACTATGTTTACAATAGCTAGTACTGTTGTATCCTTAACCCAACTTTCTGGGATAGAGAATTTTTTTGGGATCGTAACTGGAGCAGCAACAGATACGGCTTCAGGAGATTCTAACATAACTATAACTTCTGCGACAGCAATTAAAAATCATAACTCTTCATTAGGCTTTGGTTCTGGGTATGTGAACTCTACTTGCAGTTTTTGTGAAATGACTTCATTTCCTACAACTGTTGATCATTTTTCTAATGGGAGTAATATTTCAAGAGCTGCCGGGGTTGCTTCAAATTGTTGTGTAAGTTTTACGCAGCCAGGATCTGGTTTTATTTTAGAAAATACTGGGAATACTAATATCTCTGTTGGTTATACTTGTGGAGAAAAAGATGGCGGAGCTGGTGGCAGTGATGGTGGAAATTGTTCTTTCACACATTTCATTGGTGGAACTAGAACTGCCGACATGTATGGTTTGGAAATTTATGTTGTTAGTGAAAATCAGGGAGATAAGTTAGGTACAGATAGTGCTTCAGATTCAGTTAATTCTTGTGCTGGTGGTGGTTCAAGTTACGCTGGTGTTACTGGTTGGAATATAACTAATAATAGTGCTTATGGTAATGCTCCAACAGGAGAAGAAGGGGTTGGTGAACAACGTTTTGTACCGATGAGTACCATTGGTCATTATTTATGCGGAAACGCTACAACTTTTCCTTTAGATTCAATTGGAGATCGTGATGCCGGAATTATTGAGTTAAACATCACTATTCCATCAAGTGCTGCTTCCGGAGCAGGTATCAGGGCTTTTGTTCTTACATTCAACGGAACTTCTGAATAGCTAAGAAATTGTTGGAGTTGAAACAGGAACCTTTTTAATCTTTCATTCTTTCCTTTAACTATGCGTAGATCGACAAAACTATTTTCTATATTTGGAATAGACATTAAAATTCATTTCTCTTGGTGGTTTATATTTGCACTTCTTGCTTGGAGTTTGTCTACAGCTTTTTTCCCGCAATTTTTCCCGGGATATACTTTAAAGACATATTGGATGATGGGGATTCTTTCTTCTCTTCTATTGTTTGTATCAGTTTTACTGCATGAACTTAGCCATAGCTTAGTCGCAAGAACGCAGAAAATTAAAGTTAAATCGATTACTCTATTCTTTTTTGGTGGTGTAGCTGGAATTGATGATGAAGATATGAAACCTTGGTCAGAATTTTCAATGGCGATTGCCGGCCCTTTGTTTTCACTTTTATTAGCGGGGATATTTTACTTAATTAACGCTTCAGACATTAATGGGGTTCTATCTGCTATTACATTTTACTTATATCAGATAAATTTGATTCTTGCCATATTTAACTTAGTTCCTGGTTTTCCTTTGGATGGAGGAAGAGCTTTCAGAGCATTACTCTATTTGTATTACAAAGATTTAAGGAAAGCAACTAAGATTGCAGCTACAGGTGGAAGAATTTTTGGGTTAATACTAATCTTTCTGGGTTTAATTAGTTTATTTGGAGGTTCAGGAGGAGGAATTTGGTTCATATTAATTGGTGGTTTCCTTTACTTTATTGCTGGTATGAGTTATGATCAATTAATTGTTAAACAAGTCTTAGATCAAGTATTGGTAAAAACAATTATGGAGAATCCAAAGAAGATTCCTGCGAAAATGAAAATTTCTGGTTTTGTTAAGAAACATCAAAATAACAATGTCGAAGAGTTTGTATTAAGTAATGGAAAAATATTAGATATTAATGCAGTTCAGAATCTTCCAGTTAAATTGCAAAAAGTAACTAATGTTGAACAATTAGCAATTGAGGTAAAAGGAATCATTTCACCACAAGATACTTTATTCAAAGCATTCCGTGTTTTTTCTGAAGCAAAAATAGGTTTACTTCCAGTAGTGGAAAAGGCAGTGAAGAATAAAAGATCAAAAAGAGTTGTTGGCTATGTACGTCGTTCAGCAGTTCTACATAATCTTACTTGGGATTTAAAGTTTGGTGGAAAAAAGCATTTAGCAAGAAGAATGAAAAATATTCATTAATTTTTTCTTTATAGACAGTGTTTCCTTAAAGGCAGACCTTGCGTTATCGCCCATTGTGCTGGTCTCACGGAGTTGTGCAATACGACCTGAGCGAAGCGAAGTTGAGAGGCGGAACAGGCCTCGCAACGTCTGCCTGCTGATCAAGTAAATTCTCACTTTATACTTAATTTCCGAATTCTATATAAAAAAATACAACAAATTAACTTAAAATAACCTTGAAAATATATTACAAGCACAAAACAATGAAACAACAGATATTAGATAAGTTAAGAAAACTTACAGGACATAAATATGTTGCATTAACTCAGAGAGGTAATAAAGCGATTGAAGCTGCAATGTCTGCGTCTACTGGAAATATATTAATCCCAGATGAAGGTGGCTGGTTAACTTATGAAACGTTACCTAGTAAACTAGGATTAAATACGATTAGGGTTAACTGTGAAGATTCAAAGATTCATGTTGATGATTTACAGAAAAAAATAAATGAAAATTCAAGTAAAGATAGTGCTTTCATCTATCACAATCCTGGCGGTTATTTTGCAGAACAGCCAATTAAAAAAATATTTGATACATGCAATAAGAATGGTTGCCCAGTCATTCAAGATGTCAGTGGTAGTATAGGTACTAATTTATGTGACGGAAAATATGCAGACATAATAGTTGGGAGTTTTGGAAAATGGAAACCAATTAATGCAGAGAAAGGCGGTTTCATTTCATGCAATGATAAAGAATTATTTGACAAAGTAACTGCTAATATTGATGAATTAAATGATGGTTCTGTTTTTGAAATAATTAATAACAAATTAGATGGGTTGCAGGATAGATTAAAATTCTTGAAAGAGAATGTCTCAAAAGTAAAGAATGATTTATCTGACTTGCAGATTGTTCGTCCTAATGATTTTTCTTTAGTCGTAATTGTTAAATTCACTACGGACTCAAAAAAAGAAAATAACAAAAAGAATTCTCATCTTGATCTTTCTCAGAGAGAAAAGATTATAAACTATTGTAAAAACAATCAATTAGAATGGACTGAATGTCCAAGATACATAAGAGTTAATAAGAAAGCGATATCGATTGAAGTTAAGAGGTTAGAGCAAATAAGTAGTTGAGTAAAAGTTTGCGAAAATAAAAATGGCATTAACAATCCCCGAATCAATGGAATCATGTTTGTACTTTACAAATAGAAGTTTAGACAACGATGGACATCTATTAGCTTGGGTTTATCGTAAGGAATGTCCTAAGTGTAAGAAAGCTAAGATGGGTAAACCAAAAGATCCAAAAACGGGTAGACCAAAAACTAGGGCCAAAGAATACGTTTGTCCTGAATGCGGGTTTACGGAAGAAAAAGTTGAACATGAAGAATCTTGCACGGTTGAAGCTAAATATACCTGTCCAGCTTGCAGTAAAGAAGGTGAGGGCTCAGTTCCATATAAAAGAAAGAAGTATAAAGGCGTTCTATCTTATTTAATTGAATGTCAGCATTGTGGAGAACCGATTCCGATAACTAAGAAACTTAAAGCGATAAAGAAGAAAAAGAAAAAATAACTTGTTATTATTATTTTATTTATTATCTACTAACTCAATTTTTATTTTAAAAACTTCTTCTGCAATTTCTTTCATTTTACTAATATAATCAAAAGCTTCATGGATTTCAGGTATTTTCAAATTTTCAATTCGCGTTTGCTGCATTTTTATATCATTTTCAACATGTTTGATTTCTTCTGATACTTTATTGGCTTTTATCTTCTGTTGCATCTCTTTAATAGAATTATTTACTTTCATCACATCATTCTGTTGTTTTTCTAAAAAACCACCTAGCATTATTTTCAAAGATTGTTCAATTTTTTCCTTAACTTTATAGTCGACATCAATGTCAGCATCTTTCATCTTTTCAATGATTTTTTTTATCTCTAACTCTGAATCGTTTTCTAAAGCTATTCCAGAATCCGCCAAATATTTTCCTATCAATTTATTTTGTAAAGAAACTCTTTCATATTTCTTTAGTGGTTTAGATAATTTTGCAAAGAAGCTATGTGTTTCCTGATTAATATTCTGTAATTTTATTTTTATTTTCTCTAGTTTATTTTTATCGTCCTGTAAGTTCTTGTAATTCTCGCTTTCAAGCAATTCTTCCTTCTTCTTTTCTAGTTCTTCCAACTCAGAATTCATCTTCTTTTTCTTCTCAAGAATCTCTTCCTTTTGTTTATATACAGTTTCTACTTTCCTCTTTTCATCTAACCTGTCTTCCAATAATTTTTTTAATGAGTCAACTTTCAAAATTTTTTCTTTTATTTTTTCAAATTCACGTAGATAATTATTTAATTCAATCAATATTTTTCTAACTTCTTCAACTGGATCGAAAAACAAATACTTTGAAGCTTCAAAACTTTTAGCTGTTTTTCTTGAAAGATTGTCTAATTTTTCCTGAAGATTATTATCAAAAGCAATGATATCTGAATCTATATTCTCTAAAGAACCTAAATCTCTGGCAAAATGCACGATTTCTCTGGCATAATTATTTTTATGTCCAGATACAATATTTTGTACTCTCATTTCAACTTCTTTCTGATCTTTTTCAGAAACAGTCTGTTGTAGCAACGATTCAGCTTTCTCAGTAAGTCTTGTTTTTATATCTCCAATTTGTTTGATGTAATCTTGCTTCTTTAAAGAAAAATCTATTCCCTGTAACTTATTTCCAATAAATTCCGGTAGTTTCTCTTTAGAAACGCTAATCGGTTCAGGTTCTTTTGCAAAAAACTTTTTTATGAATTTAAGCATTGTTAGTGATCTATTTCTCTATTGATTCTTCCATATTTGCTCCTATAAACAAACCTGTCCAACACTTTTATAAATTCTCTGCAATTTTATATCAGATGGCTCTTACTAATCAGCAAAAGTACTTGGTTACGGCAGCATTACCTTATGCTAATGGTTATTTGCATATTGGACATCTATTAGAACATGTGCAGGCAGATATCTATTCTAGATTTCTTAAATTAGAAGGAAAAGACACTTTATTCATTTGTGGAGCTGACATGCATGGAACTCCAGTGGAAGTGAATGCTGCTAAAGCTGGAAAAAAGCCTGAAGAATTTGCTACATTCTTTCTTCAAGAGCAAAAAAAAGATTTTGAATCATTTTTGATAAATTATGATAATTATTACACCACTCACTCAAAAGAAAATAAAAAGTTGGCCCTTATGTTCTTCAAACAACTCAAAGAAAAAGGTCTTATTACAACCAAAGAAATGGAGCAGATGTATGATCCTAAAGCTAAACGTTTCTTACCAGATCGTTATATCAAAGGGACATGTCCTAAATGTAAAGCAGAAGATCAATATGGGGACATTTGTGAAAAATGTGGCAGTACTTACTCCCCATCAGATTTGATTAAACCGTATTCTACATTAAGTAAAGCTACTCCTGAACTTAGGAAAACAACTCATTATTTTTTTAGTTTAAGTAAATTATCTGAGAAATTAAAGAAATGGTTAAATTCTAATGATGGAATTCAAAAAGAAATTAAAAACTGGTTAAATAACTGGTTAAAAGAAGGATTACGAGATTGGTGTATTTCACGAGATAAACCTTATTTTGGTTTTGAAATTCCTAATTCTAAAAAGGAAACTGGAGCTACTAAATTTTTCTATGTATGGTTAGATGCACCCATTGGCTATATCTCTTCAACGCAGAATTATTGTGATAAATTAGCAGGTAAATCCAAAAAATGTGATTGGAAAGATTATTGGTATAAAGGTAATGTTCATCATGTTATTGGCAAGGATATTGTTTATTTCCATTACTTATTTTGGCCAGCAATGTTAATGTCATTAGACATTCCAGTACCTCAACTTACAACACACGGTTTCATCACAGTTAATGGAGAAAAGATGAGTAAAAGTCGTGGAACTTTCTTTACAATTCGTGATTTCAGAAAATTATATCATCCTGAAGCATTAAGATTTTTTTATGCTTCACATATTGATCGGAAAGTAATTGATATCGATTTAAATCTAGACGATTTTAAAGCTGTAACTAATAACGTTTTAATGGGGAATTTAGGTAATTTCTGTTTCAGGACTTTAGTGTTTGCTGAAAAGAATTATGGTGTGATAAAAGAAGTTGCTGATGAAAAAAAGTTAATTAAACAAATTGAATCATTAACTGCTTCCGTGCAAAAAGATTATGCTGACCTGGATTTCAAATCTGCAGTAAAAAAAATCTTACAGATATCTGATTTAGGCAATGCTTATTTCCAGCAAAGTGAGCCGTGGAAAAATAAAGAAGATCCAAAAATGAAAGCGGCTGTTGGTTTTTGTGTTAACATTGCTAGAAACTTATCTATTTTAGTGCAACCAATTCTACCTGAATTTAGTGTTAAAGTGCAGAAAGCTCTTGGTGAGAAAGATTTACATTTGAATGATATTAATTTTGAATGGAAAGGAAAATTAAAGAAAGTTGAAAAGTTAGTTGAGAAGATTGATGAATTACCTGATTTAGCTGGTGGTTCTGCTGGTTCTTCTGATTCTGCCGGCAATGTATCTTCAGAACAAACAGGCTCTTCACTTCATCTTAAGGTTGGTAAAGTTATAGAAGTTAATGATCATCCTAATGCTGATTCTCTTTATTTGTTAAAAGTAGATTTTGGAGATGAAAAGAGACAAGTTGTAGCTGGATTAAAAAAACATTTTTCAGTTGATGATCTGTTGAATAGAAAAACTGTTTTCTGTGTAAATTTAAAGAAAGCTAAATTACGTGGCGAGTGGAGTGAAGCAATGATTCTTATCGCGGAAGAAAAGGAAGCAAAATCTGAGAAAGGTGGTAAATTATTCTTTCTAGATTCAACTGGGAAAGTTGGTAGTAATGTGTTATCTGGTTCAAAAGAGATTAGTTTTGATGATTTCTTAAAAGTAAAATTTTCAATTAAGCAGGGAAAAGTGTTAGTTAACGGTGAAATTCTGCCTAATGTTACAACTAAAGCCAAAGATGGCGCCAAAGTAAGCTGATTATCTCTTTTCTATCACATAAAAACCTTTATATACTCACTCTCTTTTCTAAAGTCATATTATGAGTATCAAAAAAGGGTGTGAAATTAGAGGTACTTCTAGAGTTAATTGTAAAGCTAGTTCTAAAGGTCAAGTTACAGTATTTATTATAATAGGAATAGTGGTAGTTTTAACCGCAGCTGGAATATTATTTATTACTCAAGAAGTTACAACACAATCTCTTTTAACTTCAAGTGAACCAATAATTATTTCTGTTCCTTCACAATTCCAACCGATTCAAAAATACACTGAATCCTGTATTTATCAGGAAGCAAAAAGAGGTTTAAAAATTCTGGGTCAGCAAGGCGGTTACATTCAACCAGAATTATTAGGTGATTACGATTCAATGGATGGTATGGGTGTTGATTTAGGTTCAATCAAAGTTCCTTATTGGCATTTTAATTCTGAACCAAATGCTGCGTCAAAAATTTCTTTCTCATCTTTAAAGCCAAAATTACGTGCGTCTGAAGGAAAAACGTCTGTTGATAAAGTTTTAAGCATCGAGTCACAGCTTGCACGTTTTATCACACAAAACATAGATGTTTGTTTGGAAGGCTATCAGCAGTTTGAAAGAGAGGGTTTCTCTTTCGAAAAATTATCAGAAAATAAGAAAGTTGAAGTTGCAGTAACTGAAGAAACTGTTAATGTTTTACTAACTAGACCGGTTCAGATTACTAAAGCTGACGCTTCTAACGAATTGACACAGTTTTATTCTCAAGTGGACTTATCATTACCAAGATTTTATGATTTGGCTGAAAATATCACAAATGTTGAGAGAAATTTAAATTTTCTAGAGATTCAGGGCCTAAATTTAATACAAATCTTTTCAGGAGTTAATATGCAAAAACTTCCTCCAACATCCGCAACTGCATTTGATCCAGTTGCAATGGCTCAATGGTCAGTACAATCAGTAAAAAGTAATTTACGACAAACATTAATCTCTCACGTTCCAATGTTAAGATTTATTGCAAGTGAAGATTATTACCGTTATAATTTTCCTACTTCTTCATTAAGTGCTTTATTTCAAGGAAGTTATGATCAAAACTTCATGAACCTACCTGGAACTGAAAATTTGCACATCAGTTTTGATTATTTTGATTGGGAACCTTATTTGAAAATGAATGATGTTAATGATAAAATTAAACCTCAATCCTTGCCTACAGATTTGTTTATTGGCAATTTCAATATGCAGCATTACCGCACAATGTACGACTTATCTTATCCTGTTTTAGTTTCAATAGATGATAAAAAAGCGTTTGGCGGTGAAGGTTTTCAGTTTAATTTTGCATTAGAGAGTAATATTCGAAACAATCGTGCGGCACAAGCAGAACAGACCGTATTAAAACCGATTACTACTTTCCAAGATAGTTTGGCTTGCAATGACGACCAAAAAGATTCTCCTTTGATAACTTCATTTTTGGTAGATGCTGAAACTAGAGACCCTTTAGAGCTTGTTCAAATAGGATTCCAGATACCTAATAGGGATGAATGTACGATGGGTATTAGTGATAATAAAGGAGAATATTCAGGAAGCTACCCCTCAGTTTACGGCGGTGTTTTAACTTATGAAAAGAACGAGTACTTAACAGCTTTCTATCCGATTGACACATATAAATTAAAGTCTGACAAAATCGTAGGTTATGCAGTTGGTGGGGTAGGACAAGCGGTTGAGATGTATAAGAGAAAGAGAATTAATTTAACTGTCCAGAAAAAGAATCTTGGTAAATGTATCAAACCTTTGGAATGTAGATACAGTTATAGTGTAGCTCTTACAAAGGATATTGATTGTCAACCTGGACCTGAACAATGTTTCTTTAATGACAATTCTGCTCTAAAACCACAATCAGTTTTTGACATTGAAGCTGACGGCAGTTTAACTAAATTTAACAGTTATCACTTCCTTAATTCAGCTCATAAATTGGATGATGATGAACAGTTCTTAGTAACACTTACTAGAGTAAAAGGATTTAATGATGATTCTGTTATCTATGATGATTTCACAACAGCAGCAGTCGTAGAAGGTGACGGAAAAACGGAAGTAGACCTTTATCCTGGTTATTATGAAGTTTCCATGACTTTATTATTGGATTCAGGATTTAGAATTCCAGAAGAAGAAAGATGTACTACTTTTACCGTATTAACTTGGGATGTTGAACAATGTTCAAAAATGCAGGAAATGGTTCTAAATCAATATGTTGAATCACAGATTAACTGGAATACAGAAAAAACTTATTTGAAAGTCTTGCCAGGAGATTTATATGGAAATAATGAAATTGTTATGTTCACTTTAGGCCAACTGATTAAAGAAACACCAGACACTACCACTACTACTGTAAGATATACAGGTGGTTCACCGGAAATTTTTGGTATTCCTGGTATTCCTACTTTAGTTGACGTTATCTCTGATGCCACCACTGATTTCAATGAAGCAGAACAGGAAGTTAACGTTTTTATTGTTGAAGATTTACAATTAATTTCAGAGACAGATAAGATTGCAAATAAACCAAAAATAAGGAAATTATTGGAGCCAGTATTCATAAAATCTTGAAAAAATGGATGATAAGATAAGAAGTTTCATTGGACTTTGGATCATCGCTTTAGTGTTAGGCATGCCAATCTATTCCGCAGATGTTTTAGCAGGTATTACAGTAACTAAAAATACTGGTAAAGCTGGCATAGATAACTTTATTGATGGTAACGGCGATACCTGGAAAGTAGAAGCTTTAGTTTCTCCAGCTCCAACTGATGCTAAAGACGTTAAAGTTATTGTAAATGGGGCTGATACGAAAGAATTTCAAAGTTGTACTGCAGGAGTCAGTGGCAGTAATTGTGTTTATGAAAGAACCTTATCTGACGGTGGTTTAGAGGGGTCATATGATTTTGTTGTCAAGCATGAATATGTTGATTCCGGCGGTGATTCACATAGTGATTCTTCTATCAACTATAAATTATTCGCAGACGGTTCAGGCCCAGATATTGAATTTAATGGAGTGAAGCAACAGGAAGATGGAAAAATATTTATCGATTTTGAAGTTAAAGAAGATGATTCAACAGATGTTGGATTAAAAGAAGTTCAAGTAATTGACGGAACAGGAAAGATATTAGCCAAATTTGATAAAGATTTGAAAAAAACGTTTGATTATTCAGCAGATTCTGGAAATGGAAATTTGTTAGGTGTTATTTTTACTGGTGATGATTTGAAAAAGATTAGAATAAAAGCAACTGATCTTTTGGGGCATTCTACACTTTCAAGTTACAGGGAATTATTTGTTGATTATGTTGCACCAAAAGTAAGTAAGTTAGAATTTACTAAGTTAGGTAAATTCATTTCAGATAAAACGGAAATTACTGATATGGTTGTTGAGTTCACTGAAAAGTCTGGTCTTAAATTAAGTTCGGTACAAGCTTCTTCCGACAGTTTTGATAAGACTATTGCTACTACCTGTGTTAAGAAAGAGAAGGATTTATACTTATGTACTTGGAAGAATTTGCAGATAAAGCCTGCTGCAAGTATTCCTGTTACTGTTACAGCAACTGATAATTATGGAAATAAAGTAACAGAGATTGTTCCTAACACTTTTGTTACTGATACTGTAGCTCCTACAGTTACCTTCTTTGGAACAGCTTTACAGTTTGATCAGAAATATTATGTTAAAGAAGGAGAGAATGAAATTAAATTGGACGTTTCTGAACAAGGTTCAGGAATAGATGAAGATGGTGTTAGATTAAATTTAGCGGCTTTTGGTGGAAGTGTTAGTGCAAAAGCAACTAAATGCACTGATACTGATGATGGTATTTCTTGTGTTTGGAAATTTTCATCTTCATTTAAGTCAGGTAAATTTCCTGTTCCAATATCTAAATTAGAAGATAAGTTAGGTAATTCAGGGTTGTTGAAAGAAATAACTTTACATGCAGACACTAAAGAACCGATAGTTTCAGAAATTTCAATGTTTGCTGGAGAGAACGATTACTTTTCAATCGGTGATAAACCAGTTATTAATATTAAAGTTGGAGAATCTAATGGTCTTATCTTTTTAGTAGATGTAACAGAAGTTTATTCTAACGCTGCGGTTCTATATCCTTCTTCTGATGGAGTGAAAGATGGAATTGCAGTCTTTGATCAAACTAATTGTGTTGAAGATGGAAGTGTGTTTGATTGTACTTTAACATTAAAAGAACTTGCCGGTACGTTTAGAGACGCACAATTCAGCCTAACAGTTATGGATACTGCTGGTAATGAAGCTGAGCTGAAGAAGGCTAAAGTAACTAATCTTAAAGTTAAATCTACTGGTTTATATGGTTTTGAAGTTCTTGGAGTTTCTGATGAAGTTGAACCAGACTTCTGGGAATTTGTCAGTGCTAATCCTTCCGTTAAGTTTGTTGATATAGAGGCGACTATATTAGCTGCACAACGGATTCCTTTTGATATTAAGATTGATAGAAGAAAGGGCAATGTTAGAGGTTTAAAAACAGAATTAGTTGCAAGCAGCTGTAAAGGGGTAGGTGATAACGCTTCTACAGCACCTGATATTAAACGAGCTGTCTTATACGGCGGTGAAGTTGGAACTACAACTGGAGTTACAAGTTTTGAACCAAAATTAGTTTTAGAGTTAGTTGAATTTGATGCAGTTGAACATTTTGACGTCAATTCAACTGACGGTGAATTTGATAAAGCAGTAGCAGAATATGAATGTGATTTTAATATATATAGTAGGTTATTGGGAGAGGATGATAAATTAGTTATCACACCAGAAGTAGAGACAGTTAAGTTGAAAGTTCCGTTTAGTTTCACAGCTTTAGGCGCACAGGATGCTAATCTGCAGCAGAAGATAGATGAGGCTAGGGAGGAAGTTACAAGTGGTTATTATGGAACTATTGGTTTCCTAAACAGTATTTTGAGTTATGCAAAATTAATTTGTAGATTAGTTAATTTAGGTGGTTTCATAAAAACAATGTATGATGCTTTTACTGGAAGTTCTGAATCTTTGAGAGCAACTCAATTTGGTGCTCCTGCGGCGATTGCTACTTGTGCGGCTAATGAGAAAGCTAAAAAGTCATTCTGGACTGAAGGAGTTTGGAAAAAACTAAGACAATTTTGTGACATTGCAACTTGTAGAACTACTTTGTTTGATACTGAAACTTTTGGTGGTGGTGCATTAGAAGACTTTAGTAAATCAGTGAAAGGGGTTTCTTCTTTTGGTTCTGATTATTTGGCAGCACATGTAGATCCTCAATCAAATCTGATTATGTCAATCGCTACGCTTTGTTTACCTGGAATAGTCTACAATTTAGAAAAAGGAAGACAGATTCAATGCTTACACATTTCCTGCATGGAGAATATGATCCCAGCAGGTCAAGCATCACTAGAATCATGCAATGAACTAAGAGAAGTAATGCAATGTAAGTATTATATTGGAAGTATCTTCTACGCATTCGGAATTACTAAATTTTGGGATTATGGTTTGGGTGTAATTAAAAGATTCATTCAAGATCCGAAAGAATGGTTTGACTTTGGCGCAACAGTATTGTGTACTGGTTTTTGTCCTACAAGTAATGTTGCCACAAGTTTATGTAGTGGTGCTGCTTGGTTAAGTGCATTGTATGATTTAGCAGGACAAGCAATAGCAGTATTTGCGGAATATAAATCAATCAATCAGGATTATTGTTCAGAAGTATTAGGTACGGGGATAACGGAGTTTGGAATCTATGGAGCTCCACAATCATTAACATGAAAAAAATAATAATAATTGGAATAGTATTGATGTTTACATTAAGTATATTTGTAGTTGCTTTAGCGGGACCTCCTAAAGCTAAGCAATCAACAGCCACTTCAACTACAGCTGGAAAAGGAAATTTAGTTCCTGTATGGAAAGGTGGCCCAAAAGTTCCTAAAGCTAAGTTCTGTGAGTTTTATAGTGATTGTAAAGTTAATGTGAAAAATGGTGATGTTGGGCTTGACGGGAAAAAATGTAGAGCTGGAAAAAGTAAAGTATGTTCATTTACTTGGAAAGCCGATTATGCAAAGGATCCAAAAAAATTCAATCAATTTTATCAGGCTGCAGAAAAACTTAATCCAAAAGTTGCTAAAGTAGAAGGAAAACCTGGGTGGGTAAAGAAAGGAGATACTCAATTGTTTTATGGCCAAGATGGACAAAAAATAAGTGTCAAGGATGACGACACTGCCTCTGTTTCGGTTGGTGGTAAAGTGACAAAGATACCTCCAGCGGCGGCAAATTTCATTGATCCTTCACAAGTAAAATCTGCTGATAAAAAAATAGTCATGAATGATGGAAGAGAATTAACTGTAAGTGGTAATACAGTTACAGAAAAGACTCCTGAAGGTAATATATTGGCTACGACTTATTATAATGGTGACCAGGGTTTTAGATTATCTGATGGACAACTTATCATTTTGAATTCAAAAACTGGAAAGCATAATAATTTAGGAAAAGCTGAAAGTATTGGTTCTGGTAAATTTAAAGCTGGTGAAACTACTATTACTTCTCTTGCAAGTGGTTATCAAACTTCAACAGGTTCGGGAGCCAAAATAGACGATATCAGACACTATGATCATACAGGAGCTTTAGTTGCTAGCACGCCGTCAGTAGGTTATAATACTGGGGAATGGAAGCCTAATGCTCCAGAAACGAATAATGATAATTATCAAAACCTATATCCACCAGGGGAACTTCAGGACCAGGTTGGAACATTTCCAATAGGAAGAGTTTTTAATCCCAATTTACCAGTTGCTAATCAGCATAATTTTGTATATCAAGAATATTGGGTTGATAATAACGGCGATGGGAAAATGGGCAAAGGGGATTATGTTAAAAAGTTGAATGGAGATTGGGCTTCAATTGGTGCCAATAATAAATTAACAGATGTTAGTGAAACTGTGGATAAAAATTTGGATGCAGATAAAACAGCTGATGGACAACAAGCCAGAACCATGGTTAAAGGATGTAAAAATTCAAAGTGCCAATCAACTGTTTCAGATGGGGTTTCTGAAGCAGTAATAGATGGTACGGATACAGATGATTTTCTAGGTAACTTAGGATGGACTAGTTTTGGCGGAGCAGGATCTTCAATATTATCTATGATGAGCGGAGCAAATCCTCAAGCTTGGCAACAGACATTTGGAGAGTGGACTGGATTCATGGATTCTGATACTGCAAGAGATGTTGAAGCTTGGTTCGCAAGTGATATTTTAGGAACGATTCCCATTCAAACTGACTCAATGATCTCAGAAATTTGTAGGTTAAGTCATCCAATTGTACCTGAAGGAAAAGGTTTTGCTTTGTTAGAAACACAAAGTGGTACATTCCAAACAGTTGCATCCATTGAAGGAGAATATACACAAAAACCAGTTCCTTTCCTATGCGATGATGCAGGTGAATGTAAAGAGGGCTATAAATGTGATTTACAAGTATGTTATGAGGTGGATGACGATGATAAGTTCAAATATGACAGTAATGGAAAAAAGATTTCACCACCAGTATATTTCTATAAAATAACTTGGGGAGTAACTTCACCACAAGATGAAAAATTCACACCATTCATTGATGAGAATAATGTTTCAGTAAGCTTTAATGTTTATCTTTATACAGAAAATAGAAAAAGCAAGGTAGGATTATATAAAAAAGATGGAAAAGATGTAGATGACCCAATTCACCTTTCAAACGGAGATGCTGACAGGCAAGTATTCGTAGATTATGCAACTTCAAAGAAATATAAAGAAGCGTGTATTATGTTCAAACTGGCTCCAGCAGACAGAGATGGTGAAGCAATTCCAAGCATCTGTAAAGCAATAGTTGAATCCTCTGATGAATCTGTAACATTCGGAGATGCAGGAAGTTCTCCAGCTTCTACAACAACTTCAAGTCCTGAAGTAAGCGCAACTAGTTTAGAATGAACTGGAAAAATTATTTAATTGATATAATCTCAGTATCCTTAATAGTTCTACTATTCATTGGATTCTTTCAACTTATTGATTACCAAAGTAAAAATGTTAGTGGAGATCTGTCAGCTGAACAATTAAAAGCTAAACTTCTTTCAGCAAATGAACAAGAAGGGCAGGAAATGGTAGGACAACTAAGAAATTTAATCATTTCACTTTTTGGCGGTTTTATACTAACTGTGTTAGCTTCCTTACTAATCATTTCATATTCCAGACATTTAATCTGGGGAATTAAATGGACGTGGAAATGGTTAGGATTAATCTCATTACTAATGCTTTTCTTTCTAATCTACTTAGTTCCTGTAACTCTCCTCAAAGTACTTATCATAAAACTATTTACAGTGGGCAATGATTATGTCAACATGATTTGGAACACATTATTCTCTTTAATTTATCTAATTTGGGCATTTGTAGTATTCAAAGAATTTAGTCATAAGAAAGAAGTCTTTTCCTCAATCAGCCATTCATTTAAAAAAATAAAATCTAAACTTAATCTTTACGCAAAAGAATTTGGTTTTGCTCTTCTAATATTAACTCTATTAAACCTGTTATTAATGCCACTACAAAGACAGTTTTTGAACAATAATTACTTACTTATTTTAAACGCAGCAGTGTTACTTCTTTACGTTGCTTTCATGAGAGAAAGAGTTCTAAAGCTTTGATAAACTTCAATACATTTACTTGCAGGTTCATCCCAGCTTAGCTGCAAAACTTCCTCAGAACCATTCATCTGCATCTCTTCATGTAATACTGAATGTTCCAGAACACCAAGAATTCTTTGTGCTAATTCATTTACATCCCAGAAATCGCATTTTAAACAATGACTAATTACTTCAGAAACACCACTTTGTTTGCTGATGATTACTGGAACACCGTTCCGCATTGCTTCTAACGGAGTTATTCCAAAAGGTTCAGAAACAGATGGCATCACATAAACTTTTGCCATCTTGTAAGCTCTGTCAACATCCTTGCCTCGTAAAAATCCAGTAAAAAAGAATTTGTCTGCAATTCCTAATTCTGCAGCTTTTTCAATAACTGAAGGAAGCATGTCTCCATTTCCTGCAACTACAAAATTAACTTCAGGATCTACTTGTAAAACTTTATGTGCAGCATAGACAAAGTAATCTGGTCCTTTCTGTAACGTGACTCTTCCTAAGAAAAGAACAGTTTTGTCACTGAAACCAGCTTCACATGAACTAACAGTATCAAATTCAACTCCGTTATGGACAACAGTAACTTTATCAGGACTTATTCCATAATGTTCTATTACTTTATCTTTACAAAAATTACTTACTGCGATTATTTTATCTGCTGCATGCATTCCCTCTCTTTCTAAATCATAAACATTTTGATTAACTCCATTCCCGCCAGTTCTGTCGAATTCAGTTGCATGAACATGCACGATTAACGGTTTGCCACTTGCTCTTTTTGCTGCCATGCCTGCTTTGTAAGTCATCCAATCATGTGCGTGAATTACATCGTGTTCATTCCTTAAGGCAATCTCTCCTCCCTTTAAACCATAACGATATACTTCTTCAAATAAATTCTTGCCGTATAATTCTCCTCCTTTAGTTGGAGATAAGGAAGCTTCTTTTAATGCTTGATGATATTCTTCAACTTTCATGTAAGGTGTTAATGGAGTTTGCACAATCTCGAAATCTATTTTTTCCACCATATCTGCGCTAACTAAATCAACATATTCCGCATCTACAGATCTTGGCATTTTTGGTAAAACGAATTTTACTCTACAATTCTGCTTGGCTAAACTTTTTGTTAAACCGTAACAGGCAGTACCTAAACCTCCTGTGTTAAATGGCGGGAATTCCCAACCGAACATTAATATTTTCATTTTATTTGTTTATGTTAACAGGGCCGGACTCGTTCTTAGGATGTTGCAAAAGTAATGCGGTTCCCTCCCGGATCTTTCTGTCAGGAAAGTCACGAACGAAGTGACTTGAGGAGCTTTCCCCTTCCGCAACAGTTCATGCAATAACATTGTATCACTCGTGAATTGGCGCTGTTAACATTTATTTCATCTTAGGTGGATTACACATCTTACAAACTCCGAGATTATCCAACCGCTCCAAGTATTTATTGATTGCTATAACAAAACCTGCATGACTCCATGTTAACGGAGCTACAGAAACTGGAGAACCATCATGTGGATGTAATTGTTCTGACAAAACTCCAGTAGACAACTTATGTTTAGCCACCCATTTGAATATTTCTATTGCTGGTTTTAACATCTCTTCGTTATAAGCACGGTGAATATAATATTCTGCTAACCATAATGTTGTTATGAACCATGGATTACCTGGCGTGTTTTCATCTATTTTGTAATAATAATCATTTTGATATCTTGCTAACCCACCAACTTCAGTCTTAAGTTGCAATTGATTCAAACAAGCATCAAAACTTCTTTTTATCTTATCATCGTCTGAGTCTAGAACACCAAATTGAAATACCCCATAAGCACTGCTCATATCTAATGTATAATCTTTTTTCATAACATCTCCGTCATAGTAAACCATCTTTAGGAAATATCCTCTCTCTTCATCCCAGAGGTATTTAAGTATAGCTTTCTTAACTTTCTCGGCAGCTTTACGATATTGATCAGCTTTCTTTTTATCACCAAAATGTTCTTCAAAATTGGCAGCAGCTTGGAAACCAGCGTAAACAGTTGAACAAGTAAATGTATGAATCCCTAACTTTTCTTCCCATAAATCATAGCTTTCATTTGGTAATCCTGTTTTTGGATCCATGAATCCTAACATAAAATCAGCAGCTTTACGAATAAAACTGTCAAGTAATGGTTTTATCTTATCTTCTTTTCCATGCTGCTGGAAATGTTTCCATAAAGCATCTAATACAAGAGCTATTTCATCTTCCTGTATTGGAAGCTGAATATGTCCGTGTTTCAGCCAAGAATGCCAACTGCTTCCTAAAGAACCATCTGGTCTGTATTTGTGGAATAGGTAACCTTCATCAGTTATTCTTCTGCTACAAAATGTAAAGAATTGCCCAGTTATTTCCTGATAACCAGCTCTATCTAGGGACCTGGCAATTAATGCACCATCTCTTGGCCACATATAACTGTAAGTATCTTTCCTTAAATGAAGCATTTCAGAATCAGATGAGGCGATGATTGAACCACCTTTATCAACTTGTGTATTTATTATTAATAAAGAACGTTTGAATAAATCTATTACATCTTTAGAAAGTTTTGGATACTTAAAATCAGTACGATTTACCCACTTTTTCCAATGCTCTTCAATTTCAAGAATCAATTTCTTTGGTTTCTGTTTAAGGACCCACTCATTTAATGCAGCTATTTCCTGATATTTTTCTCCAACACATATCCAGAAACATACTTCCTTTTCACTTCCAGGACTTACATTAAAATGTAAACTTGCAGTAGAATCAACTGAACCATGTTCGATAGGATTATTACTTAAAGTTCCATCTTCCGCATCTTTATACGTTCCTTCTCTTCCGTATTCTCCAACCAAACCAGTTGCATATTCAGTAATTCCTTTTCTAGATTTTCCGTTTCCAACACATCCATTCATCAAAAAATTCCTTTTACCTTTATAATGAATTAATGATTTAATTATTGGGTTATAATAAACTGTATCTCCTAAATTAGCTTCAGAGATTTCAAATTGTTGATGAAAGAATAAACGGAAATCTTTATTTGCAGTTGTTTTGTTACGAACTTTAACTTCTCTAATTAGTACATTCTTTTCAGGGTGAACAGCATCATTGAAAGTTATTTCAATTCCATCCCTTTCATAATGAATATCTGTTACTAAACTCTCATGTTTATATTTAGAATTTGGCTGCCAATCTGTTAACCAACTAAACTTACCATCTACCCAGATGCCTAACTTATGTGTCTTTCCATTAACATGGTTTTCTTGTCCGACATATGGGTAGAAGAAATCTTTTACCTGCCCAAATCTATCCATCCCTACTAAAATCGTACCATTACCTAATACAAAGTGTCTAGTCATCCTCTTTTAAGCTTAGAAATAGTTTTTTGTTTTTAATTGTTTGCTTTACTTGCATCTAAAAAATCAATTATTCTTCCAGAATCTCCAATATACTTCTCTCCATTTTCATCTACAACTCTGATAACTGGAACTGTTCCAACACCAGATTTCTCCAATAACTTTTTTCGGAGAGGATCTTCTCTATCTCTTTCAACATTAACTTTTTCATAATCTATACTTAATTCAGCTAACTTATCTCTAACTTTAACACAAAATGGACATGTTTCAAATTGAAATAAAGTAATTTGCATGTCTTGAAGAATATTTCTTTGTTTATATGTCTTTTTAATCATGAAGATACCAATTGATACTAAATGACATCTATGGTTTTATGCTTAAAACAAATCAAGACGATAATATTTTAAACTAACACTATATCCTAAAGATATGATTATTGAAGCATTATACTTTTTCCTACCGGCTTACATATCTAATATGGCGCCTGTTTTTTTAAGAAAACTTAATTGGCATACTCCCATCTCAAATAAGTTATTTGGACATCATAAAACTTGGCGAGGTTTAATTGGTGGAACTTTATTGGGGGGATTGACATTCTATCTTCAAAAATTAGCTTACATAAACGGATTTAGAGATTGGGCAATCATCGATTACAGTGATTTCTCTATTTTATTGGGTTTCTTATTAGCATTTGGAGCTATGACGGGAGATCTATTAGAAAGTTATTATAAAAGAAAAAATGGAATTAAGCCTGGAGAGGCATGGCCGTTCTTTGATCAAATTGATTTTGTGATTGGAGGTTTAGTGTTTGGTTTTTTTGTCTTCGTACCACCTCCTGCTATAGCTCTTACTATATTTGTAGTTTCACCAATATTACATATATTAATTAATTTTGTAGGTTATTTGCTAGGAATCAAGAAGAATAAATGGTAGATTAACTGTTTAAATTATTTAATCTTATTAATAATCCATCAAATACTTTTTTCTTTTTCTCTTTTGATAAAGAAAACAATTGTTTTTGTATCATCATTTTAGATATAGTAAAAACATAATTTAATTTTATAACACTATCTTTTACTGCCCCTTCTTTTTTGGTAAGAGGTATTCCTTTCATATTTACATTACTAGTAATTCCAGCAACAACAACATTATCATACTCTTCAAAAAGAACTAAAGCAGGCCTAGTTTTCACCTCAAATGTATCAGCGAACTGTATTTTAGATAAAACAACATCTCCTGTATTAAGCATTTTCCCAAATTTCATCATCTTTATTATCCCATAATTCTTTCATTTTTACTTGTTGGATTTTATGAAGAAACTCATCATATTGGTTTTTCTTCTTAATATTCTTGAATACCTTGATCATATTTCCTATTAAATCATTATATGTTTGTCTTGGATATTCTTTTGCCTCTTTAAGTGAATTGACAATGGCTTTATCTAATTGTATTGTTGTTGCTTGCATTATATACTTCTTATGGGTCACTTATAGTGTGTTATATATAAACTTATCTATTAATCCTAACTTAATTGTATTCTAAGAACGAATTCTCTTTTTCAAATACCACTGCAGCTGCTTAGCAAGAATATAAAGTGAAGTTGCTCCTCCAACTAATACACCAAGTGTAAGTAAGTTAACTTTCTGAGGAAAACCAGGTAGAGTTGCCAGAAATACTACAATAACAGCAACAGTTCTATAGAATGCCATCGGAGCTTCAAACTTAGAAGTATAACAAATCACTGCTGAGAAAAAGAATAATCCAGCTGCAAGGAAAGCCACATAATCGCCTAGAAAAATGCCTGCTTTGACTAATATCAGTAAAGTAAACAATGAATCTGTAATGGAATCATAATACCAACCACTTAAATTTTCCCGTTCCATATTCTTACTGTAAACTCTAGCCACAACTCCGTCTAAAGCATCAAAAAATAGGTGTAGAACTGCAAATAAAGTAAACAAATAAAAATCTGAAAACAAAAACCATACTGCTGTTAATGCACTAACCAATGACAAAGAAGTTACATGCGTAGCGGTTACTTTCTTCTTAGCTAGCCATTCAGCTAAGGGCCTAAGACGATCATCTCGATACCCCTTAAACTTCTCCATCATTTCCTTTCCAACAACATCCATGGAAAGGTATATAAAAATGACTTATAAAAAGGTTCCTGAAATAAGGGTTACGGTGTTGGCAAGAGTACTACCGCCAATGGAGGCGCACGAGGAACTCGTAATGGGCGCCGTGCGTAGTACTCTGGATCGCCTGATATAAAATGCAATACAACCTACAACTGGAGAAAGTAATTACAAAAATCAAAGAAAGTAATGCTAAAACGATCTGCTTACATCTACCTGATGGTTTAAAACCAGAAGCTGATAAGATTGAATCTGAAATTAATGAGCAAACAGGGGCTGATGTGCTAATTTGGCTAGGTAGTAATTTTGGAGCGTGTGACATTCCTCAAGGATTAAAAAGGTTAGGAGTGGATCTTCTGATAAGTTGGGGGCATAACAGGTTTCACAAGAAGATGTGGTAGAATAATACAAATCATATAAATCATATAATATACAATAATAATACAAAAATGGAAACATTATTTTTAGAGGCACCTTATGCGGGAGAAGTAAAAGTAACCGATGAGCTAATTA
>CAZRZP010000004.1:0-42956 GCA_964604645.1 uncultured Methanosarcinales archaeon | reverse complement strand
GCTGTATTTGCAGCGGTACAATTTGTTGACAAAGTTGAAGAAGTAATTGAACAATTAAAAATAGCTGGAATTAATGCAGAAACTTGTCAGCCAGCTAGAACACATACAAAAGGCCAAATATTAGGTTGTGATGTCTATCATTCTAATTTCAAAACAGCAGATTTTGATATTGAGGATATTAATTGTTTCTTATATCTAGGAGACGGAAAGTTTCATCCATTTGCTTTATTATATGCACAGAAGGATAATGAAAAAAAGATTCCTGTAATCTGCTATGATCCAATTGGTAAATCTATTATTACACTAACAGAACAAGATATTGAGAAAAAAATTAAGAGATATCGGGGTTCATTAGTCAAATTTCTTTCTTCTGATAAGATTGGAATAATCGTAACCATAAAACCAGGGCAGGAATTTTTACGTCCTTCTAAGATTTTAGAAGAAAAATATCCAGATAAGAAATTCTACTATTTTATTGATGATACTTTAAGCTTTAACCAATTAGAAAATTTTCCTTTTATTCAATCTTGGGTTAACACAGCATGTCCAAGAGTTGGATTTGATGATCAAGAGAAATTTCGCAATGGTGTGATCAATTTAACTGATGCTTTAAGAGCTGCTAATTCTTAAATCTAGTAATTATTCTAAGATTACCGACGATAAATGCGAAAGGTTTAAATACCTATTTTCTTTCTCTAGAAAATATAAACATTTAACTAAAAAGAGGAGGTATAAAGGATGGCAGAAGTCGTAGCAAAAACAGGAATTAAGAAAGAAAAGGGCTATCTCTACTTCTTAGATAAGAAAGGTAATGTCTCTCGTGCTAAAATGAGTCGAGCAGGTAGAACTAAAGGTAAAACTAAGAAGGAAGTAGTAGCAAAAGTAGGTGTTAAAAAAGTTTCAGGTTATCTTTACTTTATTGATAAGAAGGGTAACGTGGCTCGTGCTAAGATGGCTCGTGGCAGAAAGGCTGGTAAGAAGAGAAAAGCTACCAAGAAGAAAGCAACTAAAAGGAAAGCAGCAAAGAAGAAGCCGGCTAAGAAGAAAGCAACTAAAAAGAAGGCAACCAAGAAAAAAGCTGTAAAGAGGAAGCCAGCTAAGAAGAAAGCAACTAAAAAGAAGGTAACTAAGAGAAAAGCAGTAAAGAGGAAGCCAGCTAAGAAGAAAGCAACTAAAAAGAAGGCAACCAAGAAAAAAGCTGCAAAGAGAAAACCAGCTAAGAAGAAAGCTAAAAAGCGAAAGCGATAAGTTTTTCTTATTTTTTTCTTATTTTTTCTTTTTATGATTAATCTTAAATTTTCAATACTCTAAATTCTTATAAATAGGTTTTCTTACATGCTGGTATGGAACTTAATAATAAACCTAACACATCTATTGCAGAATCTAACCAGCCTAAAGTTGATCCGAAGAATAGACTAAATGAGATGACTTCTAAACAATGGCTGCCTTTTACAAAGACGTGGTTCGTTCATAATCCTCCTCCCAGAAAGAAAAATGAAAAACTTCATCCTGCAAAATATCCCGAAAATATGATTGAGAATTTCATCAATTTCTTTACAAAACCGGGGCAACTTGTATTTGACCCATTTTTAGGAACTGGAAGTACATTAGTTGCTTGCCATAATTCTAAAAGAAGAGGAGTTGGGATAGAATTACAGAACAAATATGCCTCCATTGCTCGAGAAAGGATAAGTATTTTACAATCACAGATGCAACTTGGTTCATTTGGAAGTGAAAGCAAAGAACAACAATTAGTAATTGAAGGTAATTCATTAAATATTGCAAAAACCTGGGAACAACTTTCTCTACCAGAAATTGATTTTGTTGTTACCTCTCCTCCATACGGTCCGATGTTACAGAAGAAGGGATTAGCATCAAAGAAAAGGGAAAATGCTGGATTAGACACACAATATTCAGAAGATGAAGCAGATTTGGGAAATGCAGAATCATATGCAGATTTTTTACAGAAACTGATGCAGATTTTTATTAACTTAAAACCACTTCTAAAGGATGGGGGACATTTAGCAGTTGTGTTACAGAATTATATGCATAAAGGTGATTATATTACATTAGCATGGGATTTTGCAAAACAGATGCAGCAGCATTATCAATTTAGGGGAGAAAAAATTTGGTGTCAAGATAATAAAACATTATTTCCTTATGGTTATCGATATAGCTTTGTTCCAAATGTTCATCATCATTATTGTTTAATATTTAAAAAATTGCCAGTTGAATCTGAAAAATGAAAATCTTAATAACTGGAAGTTCAGGATATGTAGGATTTGTTTTAAGTAAATATTTCTGTCAAAAAGGAATTCCTGTAATTGGTTTAGATGTAGAGAAGAATAAAGTTTGGCAGAATAATCATTTATTCACATATTATCACTGTGATATTAGAGATGTGAAAAAGATTTACAAAATACTTAATGATGAACAACCAACACATATTATCCATCTCGCTTATTTGATGAATCCAATTCACGATATTCAAAAGGAGAGAGCTATAGACATCGGAGGAAGTATTAATATTTTGAATGTAGCCAATTCAATTAAATCTGTTAAACAGCTTATCAAGCTTGGATCAACTTCAGCTTACGGAGCTTGGTCATCAAATCATCATCCAAAAACTAGGTGGTTATTTGAATCTCATCCCTTAAAACCGAGAGATTATAGATATGGAATTAATAAGAAAAAAGTGGAGGAATATTATAGCAAATACGAACAGACAAATAAAAAAAGAAAAAATTTGAAAATAGTAACTTTAAGAATGTGTACGGCCATTGGTGGTTCTTATCACAAAAAGGGTGGAGTGGTTTCAATTCTTCATAGCTCTCCATTTCTATTAAAATTAAACAATCGCTATTGTGAATTGCAATTCTTACATGAAGAAGATTTAACTAATTTATTTGACTTAATAGCAAATGATAAAACAATTGAAGGGATATATAATCTTGCACCAGATTCATATTCAAACATGCTAGAACTAGCCCCTGATAAAATGTTTATTTCTCTTCCTCTCAGGTTAGCAAGAGCAGTTGCTGGACTAGCTTGGAAACTACGTTTAACATCATTCAGACCAGCTGCCATGACTCTCAGTACTTACGGAATTGTAGCATCTCCACAAAAATTGATGGATCGTTATAATTATAAGTTCAAATACTCTACGTTAGATGCTTTTAGATCTACGATTAAGGAAAGAAAACAAAGAGGCACTTTATGACATCAGACAATCTACTATCTCACACAATCGCTCCAGAACTACTAGATTTTTTCAAAATACAAGCTAGGCAGAAGATTGAATCGGAAAGGTGGATTGGAAGAAATAAAGAAGTTAAGATTCAGAATTTCGTTTACTGCTGGACTACTGAAGAAGCGTTTAAACAACTATTGATAAAACAAAAAATCTGGTTCAGAAATCGTGGACTTTATTTTGGTGACGCTCAAGGAGCTGGTGCGGATTTTACAATAAAAGTTGATGGAAAAGAAGTTACAGTTGGATTAAGAAGTGTTGCTCCTGATTCAATTTACAAATGGAAATCAGTTGCATATCCAGATGATAGGATTAGAGATGAAGCCGATAAGATTGCTGATTATCATGTTGTATGTCATAGTGATGATGGAAAAGTAAGTTTTTTTGGAGCTATTTCTAAACAAAATATGCTTGACAAGCTGCAGACAAGTAGAAGACTTTACAGCAAAAATAATCAGGAATATTTTAGAATTCTGCCTATTGATAATTTCACTCCTGAGTTGTTGAGTGAATTGTTAGAAAAAGCCGACAGAGCATGAATAGATCCTATATTTTTCGGAGTTCATTCACTACTCCAGAATAACAAAATAATAGAAAGATTTAAATAAGATTAAGCTTATTTTATCATAAATCACGATAATGGAGGATTTATAATGGATAAAAAAATATTATATACTGGAATTGCTAGTACTGTTGCAGGCACTATTGTTGGTGCAGTTATTGGTTACACAGCTCATGATGGCTTAGCGAAAATGGTTGAAGGTAAAGATCTAACTTCTTTGTCAGGAAACACTACTGTTGTTATGCCTAAACCACAAGTAGACAGTGAAACTGTTTATTTAGTTGATGGTAAACTATGTAAAGAATCATCTGTTTTTAGCGAAGTTACTTACAACCCAATTAGCGGTGAGAGAAAAGAAACACTTAATTTGTGTCAAGCACCAAAAGTTGAATTAGTTCCAGGCATGTGCGATGCTTATTGCGCAAGCAAAACACCAACAGTTCAAAAGAAAGTTGGCGCTAAAGTTAAAGTAGAAAGATAATTTTTATTTTTCTAATTTTTTTCTTATATTTTTTTTAAATATATTAATTCTAAACAATTATTTTCATAATATAATAATCTAATAATCTTTAAAACCATATTTTCCTTTTAGGGGTACGAATCTAAAAGGACCAAGAAATTCTAAATCTAAACCATCCTGTCTTTTAGTTCCCTTAATCATCGTTTGGTTATCTAAATCACCAACCGGCGCAACAATGATTCCTCCTTCCTTAAGCTGTTTTAGCAGAGGAGGCGGAATGCTGGGACAGGCAGCAGTAATAATAATTCTATCAAATGGTGCATCCTCTGGAAAACCATTGCTCCCATCAGCTTCTAACACCGTACAGTTGGTAATTGCAAGCTTCTGTAGATTTTGTCTAGAAGAAGCCACAAGTTCAGGAATGACTTCAGTTGTTACTACCTTACCTTTATTTCCAACAATATTAGCCATCATTGCAGCTTGATAACCGACTCCAGAACCAATTTCAAATACTTTATGTCCATCTTCTAATTGCAATTCTTGTAACATTACCATAATAGTTGTTGGTTGAGAAATTGATTGTTTTCTTAATGTAGGTAAAGGATGATCATGATACGCTTCATGCTGTAAATCTTCAGGAATAAATAAATCTCTAGGGATTTCATCAAATGCTTTTAGAATGTTTTCATTGGTAACTATATTCTTACTTTTCCAGAAATGCAATAACTCTTGTTTTGTAGACATATATGGGTAATGGTAAAGTAGTATAAAAAAGTACCGTCAATATGTAGCTAAATTAGAAAAAAAAATGAAGTATTTCTACCTCATCCTCTCTTCTAGCTTTTTCCAAGCTTCAGCCCAACTCTTAGTATCTCCTTCTCTGTGGTAATCTGAACTTGCATCTACTAATGGCCATTTTCTATCCCTTGCTAAACTGTTGATCCACTCGTACCTACTTCCATGATGGTATCCTGCAGTATTTAGAACAAACGGCATTCCAACTGTTTCTAACTCAATTGCAACCCTAACGCCAATCGGTTCTGGCTGGGTCCAATGTCCACTATCAGTTAATGGAAAGTATATATCACTAATTACTCCATCAACACTTCCTTTAACATTTTTCCAAGTTTCTCTATCGTAATCAAGCATTATCTTGCTTGCATCACTATAGGTCTCTGCATATTCTACCTCTAAATCGCTGATTCCTTCAAAGAACCTTTCTGCATCTGTCCTATGCTTGTACGTATCTTCAATTACTAATATTCTTTTTGTCATTTTCATTTCACCCCCATTCTTGTTATTTATTTATTTATTTTGTTTATACATATAATAAATAACTGGTTAGAATTTGAGCGATTATGGGGATAATCACTATCTAATCCAGAAAATGTAGGGGTTTGGTTGAATTATTTTGGGGAGGTAGTTATCGCAACTTTCCAGGAACCAAATACTCTTCACTTACACTGCTAGCTTCAGTGTCAACTAAGATACTAGAAAACTCATCTTTTATTTCTCTAATTAATTTGTTAAAATGTTGAAAAGTCTCAACCATTATGTCTAATTCAACTTCCCACGGAGCAATATAACGACCATAATGAACGATTTCCGGTTTAGTTGAACAATATGTAACTAATTTACTTTCTTGCGCTTTTGTTAAATCTTTAAGATAAAGAAATACTTTAAACAGATGCAATCCTAATTTGTTGTAATCTAAATCAACTGTATATCTTACAATAACACCCATCTTCTCCATCTTACGCATTCTGCCTCTAATAATGTCAACTGTCAATCCCGTTTTTTGTGCTAACTTAACCAGCGGTAGTCGAGCGTTATGTATCAATACTTCTAAAACCTGCAAATCTTTTTTATCTATTTGATTATTTTCAACCTCACCAAATAATTTTACTGGTTCTACTTTATTAGGTAAAATATATTTTTTAGAGAAAAGATATTCTTTTACAACAATTACTGCATCTTTCTTTAGTATAATCTTACGAAACTTTTGAAATAACTGTTGCTTTAAGTCAAAAAAATCTTGATGACTCTTAGCAAATATTGTTACTCCAATATCCCACATTCCTTCACTTGCTCCAAGCCAATATACATTTGGTAAGTCTAGAATAAAATCACGTAATGCATCCCGTTCATGCTGAGTTCCTGTCAGATTCAAATAAAGTTGGTAGGCCTGATAACCAATCTTGTTTAGATTGATTACAGTTATAAAACTTCTAATTAATCCCTTTTTCTGTAATTGCTCAATTCGATAACGAACTGCTTCCCTAGATCTTCCAATCTTCTTAGATATGGTTACGTCAGGTAGTCGACAATTCTGATCTAACTGATGTATCAGCTTTCTATCTATTTTGTCAAGTTTAACCATAATCTCACAAATTCTGTGATATATTTAAACATTTCCATTATATTCATGAAATTCGAAAGATGATTTAATATGCTTTTTATCTTTGTATATTATATTAGATTAACCAATGGGGGTATAAAGATGACAATTGATAAAAAAATGGAATGTAAAGAACTTGAACCTGTTATGGGTTTAGATAAAGAAGTAAAGGGAGAAGAGAGATTGGGTTACAAAGTAGCTATGGATTTTCCAAGTTTTCCAGGTGATGGAGGCGGAGGAGATCCAGATAAATATCTAAAAGTCTGTGTTGGAGGAAGTGCAGGTGGTGATGACGATAAATCAATTTACAAAACGAATGAAAAGTTTTCAGCATTGTGGTTAGACATTGCTTTTGGAGTAATGGGAACTAACCGTATAAAGTATGATGATAAAAAATAGGTTTAAAATACGGAGGAATTAAAATGAAAAAATTAACAAGCATTGTAATGGGATTAGTGGCAGCAGGGATGATTGGTGGTGTTCCAGGGTGTGCCAAAAAATCTGGTGCAGATAAGGCAAAAAAAATAAGCATTGAGATTGATAGACCAGAAGGTTGTACAAAGATTCAAAATAGTGGGATGAGCAGTTATGGAAGGCATAAAAGAAGATCTGTTCCATACATCTCTTGCGAAGAAACAGATGGTTCACATAAAATCTATGAATTAACTTGGTTTAAGACAGACGGAGATTGGGATAGTAGATGGACTGAGAAGTATCACATCAGATAAATTTTATTTGTTTTTTATTTTATTTTAATTTTGATATCTATTTTTTATTTATTATATATTATATTGAAAACTATTAAAAAGTAACCCATTATTTTTTTAGTAATGAACTTACCAAAATTTACAAGTAAAGCTTTCTTTGCACCGATGGCTGGAGTGTCAGATCCTGCTCTTAGATTAATCTGTAAAGAACTTGGAGCTGGATTAGTTATAACAGAATTCGTCAACGTCCATGCAATTGTTGCTAAAGAAAAGATGCTTGGTGCAGATAAGATAATTGACTTTATTGAATTCTCAGAAAAAGAACGTCCTATTTCAGTTCAACTTTTTGGTTCAGATCTTAAAAGAATAGAAGAAGCTGTTAAAGTTGTCAATAAACATTTTGATATAATAGATTATAATATGGGCTGCCCAGCTCCTCACATTACTTCAGAAATGGCCTGCTCTGCTTTATTACAAGAACCGGACTTAACTAGGAAGATTTTCAAGACATTAGTAAAACACTCAACAATCCCAGTTACTGTAAAAATTCGAGCTGGTATCAATAAACCTGATAAATATTTAGAAATTGGCAAAATAGCGGAAGAAGAGGGATTAGCAATGATTACATTACATCCAAGAACTGTAAAGCAGGGTTATTCTGGCAAGTCAGATTGGAGTTTAATCAAGAAGTTAAAAAATCATATCTCTATCCCTGTCTGTGGCAATGGCGATATTAATACACCTGAAGATGCCAAACAAATGTTAGATGAAACTGGTTGTGATTATGTTATGATTGGCAGAGCTGCTGCAAAAAATCCATTTATATTTGCGCAAGTTAACGAGTTTCTTGATAAAGGCACGTACAGAAAAATATCCACTAAAGGTAGAATCACTACATTTTTCAAATATTTGAAATATGCAAAAAATTATAATATTAAAACTGCTAACATAAGGATGCAAGCAATGAACTTTTCCAAAGGTTGTCCAGGAAGCAAAGAGCTAAGAGGAAAGCTTTTGGCTGTCAAAACAGTAGAAGAGATAAAAGATTTATTTCAAGAGTTTAAGGATAAGTTGTGATCAATTCTTAACAAAAATTAACAAACTAAATTATTTAATAACTAATTAACAAAATAAATTCAATACAAATATAAACTCCTCCAACTTATAACAAACATGGATTACTTTGCTCACATCGCTTGGAGTTATATTCTTTTTAACAAAACTAAGAAACCATTCTATGCAATTTTATTTGGAATTCTACCAGATTCAGTATCTTGGTTATTATATACTATCTACTTATTATTCAATGGACAAACTTTTCAAAAAGCTGCAGGAAACATCCCAGATTGGGTATTCACATTATACAACATCAGCCATAGCCTATTCGTTTTCTTGGCAGTATTAGGAATTGTTTATCTCATCTGGAAAACAATTCCAATATACATTTGGGCATGGCCAATTCATATTTTAATTGACATTCCTACTCATACAAGGGATTTTTTACCAACTCCATTTCTCTGGCCAATATCTGATTGGGTCTTTCCAGGAATCAGTTGGGGAACTCCATGGTTTATGATTACCAATTGGTTCTTGATAGCATTTACACTTACGTTAGTTATTATCTTAAGAAAAAAGAAAAAGAAGTCTATGATTGACCCGGCTTCATCCAAAAAATAAACGCCACGGCCATTCACTCTTAGGATGTTTTAATCTAATCGGACATCCCCGTAGGGGGCAATCCCCCTGTCCGAACGAAACCTAACATAAGATTGTATCGTTCATCTTTAGGCTGTGGCTATTTGGTGGATGTAGCTGATAAATCCAAAAGATTCTTAACAGCATCATTAACATCATCACTACTTATCTCGCAATCAAATTTAATCTGTTTCAAAGTATGTGAGTAAAGTGGATCATAATAAAACTCTAACAAGATCTTTGAAGCTGAATGATAATCATTATTATCAATATTTTCAATCACTTTTTGCTTATTTTCTTTACTGATAACTTTCCATAACGATTCCGTGATTTTTTTTATCTCCATAATTTTCTGATCCGAATCAAAATATTCTTTTACAGCAGCCTTTGCCCTGTTATCTAAATTTCTAACAATATGAACATTCTTTCCTTTACAAATCTTCTTCCACAACTTTTCTGGAATAATTACGTCACCAATTCTTCTACTTTCACCTTCAACAAAAACTATTTTTTTCTTATTCAACTCATCTAAATTTTCTAACAATAAAGTTTCAAACCGTTTTTGAGAATTTGGTTTTAATCCTACGGCTCCATATAAACTACTTCTATGCTGTGCAAGACCTTCTAAATCTAATGAATTATCCAATTTACTCAGTAGTTCAGTTTTTCCAGTACAAGTCAACCCCCATAAAATAATTAATTTAGGTTTGAAATCATAATTATACAATCTCTCTCTTACATGCTCTCTATATGCTTTATACCCTCCTTCTAGCTGCGAAACGTTAAATCCTAATGAATCCAACAAAGCAGTAACTGCTCTACTTCTCATTCCACCTCTCCAACAATTAATTACAATCTCCTTATCACGATATTTTCCAATCTCTTTCATGAACCCAGGCAACTTTTGAGAAAAAAACTCTACTCCTTTATCTATCGCCTCTTTACGCGAAACTTGTTTGTATAACGTGCCGACCAAAGCTCTTTCTTCATTTGATAAAATCGGTAGATTAATTGCATTTGGAATATGATCTTCCTCAAATTCTTTTGGAGTTCTGGTATCAACAAAAACAACTTTAGAAGGATTTAATTCTTCATACTTTACTATTTTCATATTTGTTTGGTTCAATTAACACCATGTTCTTGTTTAGATCTCTTAAAATCATAATCCTCATTCATCAATTGAGCTGTAATGTCAGAAGTACAATATAAATCTCTTGGGGCATTGGGTGGAGGTTGAATATCATTTGGATGTCTCACTGTTCTATTATCTTTATGGAATTGGTAGCACTTATACATATTTCTGCCTAATGAATATGTTTCTCTAGCAGTATCAACAGCAGAATCTACTACTTTTTCCAGTAAAGAGTATAATTTTTTCATAATTTTAGCAGATTGTAGCTCTTTTAAAAACATTTTGTAGGATAGTGCTATTTGAGAATAGTTGTATTTAAGACAATCTCACCAGCTTAAAACGAAATGGATCTAATTACTGGCTTTTTTATTTTTGGAAGCTTATGTGTATCATTAGAGATATTCTTTACAAGTCTCAAGAAACTTTTCTCAAAAAATCATCCAAAAACATTACAGGGGGAATCCTATTTTTGGATGTTTTATATTTATGGAAGTCTACTCTTTTATTCCACTTCTTCTTTCCAGTAATACAAGATTGGTTTATACTATTCCGCTTATTGTTTTACGGTTTAATAATCTTGTTAGCAGAATATATTTATGGTTTTATTCTAAAAACAATAATTAGCAAATGTCCATGGCATTACTCATCTAAATTCTCAGTAAATGGGTTAATCAGGTTAGATTATTTACCTATTTGGATGTTAGTTGGCTGGATATTAGAAATAGTTTATATCAACTTTTAAAAATTTTAAACAAAAAATTCTAACAAACTAAAACAAATTTAAAAAATAATAAATTAAAAAAACAAAAATCACTTATGTCCTGGATTATCACAATCACACGGTGTTAATGGCTCTCCTTTCTTACTGCAAACTTCTGCACCACAACTTTTAGGTTCCTGGGCAACTCCACCGCACTCTCCACTGCAAACGTAATGGGTCATTAATACCAAGCCCCCAAAATTCCGCCCATCACCATTAGGCTAACTAAATATTGAATGCTGTTTAACAAATACAATCCCCACGGTTTACCTTGCCAGAATACAATTCCTAACATTGTAGTTGCAAGGAATCCTAACCATAACCAGAATCCTACAATCGCTCCATCTATCCAGTTAACAGCACCCATGGCATCAACTACCATAAAAAGAACGTAAGCCATCACTACATTGCCTATAAAAGTTGCGATGTAAGCTCCTATCATCCCTTTCTCTTTAGCTTTTTCTATGTCTTTGCGTTTAAACTTCATAAATTTCATCCAACTCTTACCAAATAACATTGGAGAATACCATAAAGCCCCAATAACATAGCCGACAATCGCTGCAACCAATATTTCCCATATCATTATTATCACCTAAATATAATTTTATTAAAATAAACAAATCAAATTATTTAAATCCTCTGCTTCTAGAAAATATAATTATTACTTAGAATAAAAATCAAGTAATAAAAGAAATTTTTAGTGAAAGATGATGCTCTGGAAGAGTCGCTAGCTTCAAATAGGCTTACTTTTTTCACATAATGATGGAAAAGAACTATCTGGTTGTTTTTGACGAATATGTCAAAATTAAGTTACAGAAAGCAATTTCAAAGAGTGGATATAAAGAGATTATCAAGACTTGGTTGGAAATACTTGAGCACAAAGGTCCACCAGCAGGAAAATTACTTGATAACCATGTTTGGCTATATGAAATGAAGAACAAACATCCACCTTTGAGACTCTATTTTTATCATCAAAAATCAACTGGAAAAATAATAATTTTCGAACTAGAAATGAAATCGAGCAAATTAAAACAGAAAAAAACAATTAGAAAATTGCGTCACAAAATATTAAATACCTAAATCTTTTCGAGTAAACTCTTTCTTACTTATATTTTCTAAACAATCTAAAAGACGTTGATAGAGCTTAGTATTTCTTAAGGTTTCTACCTCACTTTTCAATTTAATATTCTCTTGTTCTAGCTCCTTATACTCTTCCATGGGAATTGTTACAGTTTCCATTTTAATTATCAATAGTGCTTTTCCTATAAATACTTTTCCTTCCAAAACGTTAATAAAATTAATTCCATTATCAAACTAAAGTAACTGTCTTATACAAATCTAATAGAACGTTAACTGCTTTTGTAGGATCCTTAATTATTCTGAAATGACCAGCTCCATAAATTTTGTTTAAAGTTGCTTCATCTGCATTTGGATCTGCAACTATTGCAAATGTTTTAATGCCGTTTGCTCTCATACGTCTTGCACCTGCTATTGTGTCATTGATTGCTCTCTCACCAGAATAATCTGTGTCAGATGCTAATTTTCCAACGATATCTAAATGGATTTTAGTCTTTGCTGACTCAGTACCAAAAACTTCAGCAAAATGTCTATATGCAGTTCCAGTACGGCTTTGGTTTAATGGGGATAGTAATCCTAGATTATAATCTCTCTTCACTTTATTATCTTCATCAAAATCTTTTACGACATCTACTAAAACTTCTTGTCCTCCTCTACTTGAATACCCCATAATGGCATATTGGTCTTGTAAAATATCAGCAGCTTCAGCTGTAAGTAATACTGCAGGTATCAAATAATCAAATAATCTATATTCATCATCAACCCATTTTCCTAGTATGTTTGGTGTGTTAATTGTAATTAACAAAGAAAGATCTCTTTCTTGAATTCTACGATTTGTAAAGATGTTAGGTTCAGGATTTTCTCCATTATGTTTATCCATCCACATATCAAACGCTGCATCCTCATCAAGTTCTCCTTCATATGTTCTCCTTTCGACAGAAACTCTCTCAGGTTTTATTAATTCAAAATTTCTCTTTAATCGAATTAATTCCTGTTCAAATCTAACTCTAATTCCATCCATATTATAATTAGGGATTGGTTCTTCATTGTTAACAACAACTCTTGCCATTTGTTCTTGTGTCAAATCTTCATAAAATCTTACCTTATGTCCTGAATAATTAAAGTTGATTGCTTCTCTTTCAATTTCATGTTTTTCCTTTCTTCCATTACCATCTTCTATTTTTTTTCTTTCCCTTTGTACTGGGATGCCAAATTGCTCATCAATAACATCGTATATTTCCATGGCAATTCTTTTTGCATCGTCGTTACTCATTTGCCCCTCAACATTACACTTATTAAATAATGGAATAATATTTCTATCTACAAAACCAGAGTAAAGGGTTGTTTGTGAATTTCCAAAAATAAGTCTCTTAGCAAATGTATCTAAAGTTGCTTCTACTTCAGTTAATTGATCATTAGGTTGACCTGCTTCAATTATCTGCAGATCTTTGCTAAATTCTTCTACAATTTTTCCTACTCCTGGAAATTTACGCTTAATATTCGTATTAGATCTAGCGTAGTTAACTACAGACCAAATCCGATAAGCAAAATGTTGATTTATCTCTTCTGGAAATATACTAGTAGTTCTTCCTAACTTCTCTTTATCAAAAAATTCGTACTTATGAGCCCCAGCTTGTAGTAAAGACAAAACTCTACAAAATTCTTTATTCTCTTTTATTTCCGGAAACATTGAAACTTGTCTTGGAAGATATAAATGTCTATTACCCATTGGTGGAAGGAAATCTTTTCCTTCTTCTTCTATTGTAATGCAATTTGTTCCAGCAAAGAAAGATGCGTATTTACTCCAAAAATCTCTATCAGTATTTGTTATATAATCCGCACTATAATTAATATTATCATCTCCTTCTATCTCTTCGTTCTTCTGATTTCCAAATTGATTTTTGTAAAATTCTGCAAATAATTCTGTAGATTCTCCTTTTATTGAATCAATAAATTTGAAACATTTATTTAGATCTTCATTAAATCCAGTTATTGCTTTAACACTTGATTTTGCATTTTCGCGATAATTACGATTTACTAAATTTAATACATACTCCATTTTGATATTTGATATGTGTCCAGTTTTTATTAGCGGAGTATAAATTGCTTCCATCCAATTTTGAAAATGAAACCCTTTATTCCTTAATTTACTAACACTGGCACTTATAGTACCATTCAATTGTTGAATCTCTTCACCAGAATAGAATTGTGAAGCTGATACTTGATTTTTTAACAACACTGAAAACTTCTCATGATTATTTTCATAAAACCTACTCATGTATATCCAAGGTAATGTTCTCAAACCACTATCTAATTGTTTAGAAACATTTTCTGAAATATCCCACGATTCATCAAGTGCTATAAGCTCAAGATTATTTGTCAAGTAAGATCCAAAATTATTTCTTAGTTTCTTCCGGCCTTCTCTTTCTTTAGAATCTAATTTTTCCTCATTTACCAATCCATTTAATAAATTATTTTTATCTATTTTTAACTCAGAATTTTTCTCAAGATATTTAACACGTTCAATTAATCTCTCCAAATTTTCCCAGAATCTATTTTTGTTATCGGATGCTTTTAGTATTGTTTCAATTCCTTTATTTCCATTTATTTGCTGGCCAACTGTTATTATGCTGCTTAGGTTTGGTAATTTGTTATACTTTATTATCATAGTTTGTAAATATTCTCTATCATCATTCATAAACCATACACTTGCAGTTTTACACAGATCATTAATTGAAATTTTGGTATGCTTTTGAAAGGTATGATAATCATTAATAACTTTTGATAGGGGAATATCCTTTTCTTCCGCAGTTCGTGATAATAATCTAAATGTCTCTCTAATTTCATCTACTTCATAATCGGTTGTTGGAGAGAATAGAAGAAGAGTATCTAAATAATGATGAAGAGCTTCTAAACCTTCTTCCCTTTTCTTTTTTATTTCTGGTATTCCAATTTCTAATAATAGATCTGATAAGCTTTTAACATTAGAAACTTCTCCACCTGATTGTAAATATGAATTTATCGTAGATGAAAATTTATCTTTTTCATTTTGATTAAATTTTTGGTGTGATTCAAACATCTGAATCATACTTTTTTCATCAACCTGACTACAAGTTGTTAGAAGGTTTGCTATATCTCTAACATACCCCGCTTGATTTTTATAATCTTGAGGTTTTAAAGAACTAATATATCCTTTCACTAACAACTTCTCTGGAGAGTTTATCAAATCTTGTATCCTTTTTATTAATTTTTTATCTGTCTGATGTAATTTTCTGATTATATTTATTCCGGGGTGTTGAGTTTTTTTCGCAACAATATATTCAGATACTACTCCAAAATTTTCATCTAGTTTCAAACTTTTTGCAATATTTTCAACATAACTTGAAACTTTATATTCTGAAGCTAACTCAACTATTCCTTGTTGTCTTCTGATATGTGTTTTATTATTAAGTTCATTGAGCGTACTTTGAATTTCTGCCCATGATTTGTTTGAAAATTTTTCTGTCCTTAACTTTCCTTCAACAAAATCAAAAAAAGCTGCAAGACTAGAGTTATCATCAAATAATTTATTATAGGTTATTATACTTTCCTTTGCAATGGTAGACACAGAAACTTCTGCTTTCATTCTTGTTCCTGGACTTTGTCTATGTGTACTAATTCTGTTCAGAAACAATCTTAAGCTTCTAACTTCATCAGAACATTGTGGTTTAATTGAAATGAATAAATCACTAATCTCACCCATACTACCATAATTCCAAGTTTCGTTACCCCTTCGAGATTTCATTTTTAAGATGTTACTTTTATCTTCCATCTTAGTAATTTTGTAAAGATCATCTAAATTGTCTACTCTACCATCATCAGAGAGAATGTTACTAACAACTTCTTGAAACTCTGCTCTTTTTGAAAAATTTAATTTTTCTCTATAATCTATTAATTCACTTAATTTATCGCCTGAATAATCAAATTTAGCACCAGTAACCAGAAAAAATGAAATATCTTTACCAAATGTTGCTCTTTTATCTGCTTTTGTAAATTTAGGTAATATTTTACTCAGATGATTCTTGATCTCTACTAAATTTTCTTTTCTATAAATTCTAAAGTCATCAATGAATGCTTCTGGTTGATCATAGATAGAATTTAATCTTTGATGCGGTATTATTTCAGATAAGTACTCGTAAAATGTGCCCTTTCTTGAACCAAAATCTACTCTTTTTTCTTCTAAACCAATTCCACTCAAAATCTCTGCTTCTATGATTTTATGTTTAAGAGTTTCAGTTCTTTTTTTCTCTTTTGAAGGTGGTTTAATTAGTTCTATTTTATCTGCAGCAGAAAGAGATCCTAATTTGTCTGCTAATATTGGTGAGATGTTAGCTGATTTTTCAGTTAAGATTATATCTGTAACAAATTTTTGAAATGAATCAAAATGTTTCCAACTTGTAAAATAATTATTATATTCATCTCTAAATTTAATCAGCGTTGTATTAAAATCATCACCAACAATTTCTTTAAATTCTTTATTCTCAATATAATTGTTTGATATATGTGATGATCCTAATCGAATTTGTCGCATCTCTTTTTCGCTTATAGGATTACATGAAGCCATAAAATCAACAGCAGCAGAATAACCACCAAAAACGTCTCTGAACGTTGTTGATTTAAGTGTCAACATTTCTTTAATTGACACTGATGCTAAATCTTTTACTTTCTCTAAACCATTTACTTGACCATCGCTAAATCTATACTGTAATAATAATTCCTGTAACTCTCGTCTTCTTTCAATATCAACATTTTTTCTTAATTCTATTATTGATTTAACTTCATCTTGATTTGGTTCTATAACAACGTAATAGGTAAGCAACCTACCAACATCTAATTTAAAATCATCAAATTTAACTTTACTAGCAAAAGAACTAGGTGTAATCTCTTTAATATGGTCTTCTAATAATTTCTTCCTTTTACTTTTAGAATTCAGTAATTTGTTTATTCTATCTCTTGTTACTTTTTTATCTTCATCTGGAAAAAATCTTTTTGATGTTCCTCTAAAATATCTATCGACCTCAGAAGCTAAATTAAATTTTTTTATACCTGTAGAATATTCTTTATTTGCAACACCTATCTTTGAAACATCCAAAATCTTTGACATATTCAAAGATTTGGCTTTACGCTTGCCCATTTTATAATTGGCTTAAAAAGTCAGACATTACTTCTCTATCAGTTTCTTCACTTGTGATAGGATTAAGGATTGTTCCTCTAGCAATATCTTCCAATGAAAGACCCATATTTTTCTCTTGATTTTTGAGATATAATTCAGAAGCCATGATTAATAATCTTGTACTGGCTCCTTCTTGTAACTGTACCATGTCAGTGGTTCTTGCTTCCCTGATTAAGTTAGCGAAACGAACAAATTTATCAGCTACTTCATAATCTACATTAGTTTTATTTACCACAATTTTTGTTTCCAATTCAGCATTAGGATAATCCATTTCAATAGTAACAAATCTTTGTCTTGTACTTGGTTTAAGATTTTTGTTTCTAACTTGATAACCAGGGTTATAACAGACAACTACCATGAAATCATCTGGTGGTGTTAATACTTCACCCTTCCTTGTAACGGGAAGATATCTTCTATCATCAGTTAGTGGGTGTAATAAAACAGTTACATCTTTTCTTGCTTCTACAATCTCATCAAGGACAAGCATTCCACCGGTTTTTGCAAGAGTATAAAGTGGACCAGGATGCCATTTTCCATCAACTCCCATTCCACCAAGAAGGTGTCTTTCAGTAACGTCTTCGTTACATGGAATTTCAATATAGGGGAACTTTTTTTCTTTATTTCGAGAAGCAATACTATATGCCATAAAAGAAGCTAATTGAGTTTTCCCACAACCAGTTGGTCCTACTAAAGCAACGGGTCTTTTAGAATCATAAGCAGCTTCAAAAAGTTGAATCTCCTTACCAACTGGTTCATAGTAGGGTTTCTCTTTGATGGTAAAGTCTTTATATTTTATTACTGCCATTTCACAAGCTCCCTCTCTGCTGTTTTTGAGGAATAAAAATCTACCACTTTTAAATTTACAACAAATTATTTAATGAAGACATCTACCAAAAAACTGTCCAATGAGGGATAATACTTCACAACATCTCTTAAAAGAAGTCTGTTCAAACCCATTTCTTGTTGAAGTAATTGTGCACATCTTCCTTCTTGATGTGTTCCAGCAACTTTACAGGTCTTTAATGTATTTTCAATGTCCAAAATGAATACATCAGTCTCTTCATCATACATAAATATTCTTTTTCGAGAAAGATCTAATTTAGGATGAAGTAAATAATTATTTGCAACGAATCCTCTTCGTGGATCTTCTACTTTAGGGGTTGGCTGAATTCTTTCATCTACCATATCAGCTCTCATTTGATAAACGTCTAAACTAAATGTTCGTTCTTGATCATCTAAATTTCCTGGTTTATTCAAATCGGGAACTCCATAATCTCCAGAATGCATTAATCTTTTACTATAAGTGTGATCTTTAAGGGCTCTTTTTTGAGCAAATGGGTTCTGTTCAGTTTGACCAATTACCTTGTCAAGTTCCATATTACCGAAAGGTCTTTGTGCTTCGCTCCTTCGATATGTTCGATGTCTTTTTGGTTTTTTTCCCATTTTATAAATAAGCCACTAATAATTCAATTATTTACGGTTTATTATGAACTCATTTATAAATGTTTCGGGGAATTTATCATACTTGAGTGATAACAGCCGGAAGTGGTTTAAGAAAGAAAGTTGTTTGAGTGATAAATTAAGTAACTTGCATAAATGCTTTCACCATTTCATCAACACTTTGAAAACGATCTGATTTTCTTTTTTGCATCGCTTTATGAACAACATCAGCCATATCTTTAGATATCTTTGAATCATAATCATCTATTCTTGGAACTTTATCATTAACAATTGCATCTAACATATAATTTATCCCACTACCTATAAACGGAATATTTCCAGTTAATAATTCATATAGAGTTGCTCCTAAACCATATACATCAGTTCGCTGGTCAACAACCCCTTCATTAATTTGTTCAGGTGAAGAATTGCAAGGCGACCCAATTAAGCGACCTTCTTCCAGCTTTCCAAAAGAACGTATTGTCCCAAAATCAGTTAGGTAGGGAAAACCATCAACAACATGATATCTTTTTCCTTGCTTTAATACTCCCCTGTGTCCTTCAAGAACAATATTATCATTTTTGACATCAAGGTGTGCCAACTCTTTCTCATGCAAATAACCTAATGCAGAACCAACAGCATCTACTACAGCACGTAAGTCAGAAATTGCAAATTTTCTGTAAGATGTCATGTAATCTCCCAAGAAAATACCACAAACATATGGAAAAATGAAAATTAATTCAGTTCTATCGATATCTGTAAGTGGTATAATATTTGGATGGGGCTTTTCACTAAGGTCTTTAAGAAATTCTAATTCTGGCTTAGCATGAAACCTACGATCTTCAGAATATCTCTTACAGAAAAATGTCTTTCCGTTTTCAGAAACTTTGTAATGTGAGTGAGCTCCACTAACCTCAAGCTTTTCTTGAACAGTATATTCTGCTTTTCTTCCAACGATAGTGTTACCAATTCTCATCAAAAACTATTTCAAGATGCCGTAACCTATCAATCTAAACCTATCTCCAACTCTTCTAGAAATAGTAATTCTATCGCCAGTCTTAGCACAAATTGGTTTCTTCAATAGACAAGTTGTTTTCTTCTTTGATGGATCTACTACTACACCAACTGTAGCAGCAGAATTTACATTTAACATTAGCATTTCTTTCTTTGCTAATGGTTTTACATCTACCTCATCTTTAGTTCCTACAACCCTATCTAATAAATGAGTTACAATTGTAATTTCATAATGTAATTCAGGTAATTTATCTGGTAAACCTACTAAACTGCCAGTAAATGCGTCAGATTTTACTACGGCTGGGTCTAATTCTGTAGATAAAGCCATACTTCCACCTGGAGAAATTTTCTGGATTGGTTTACCTCCAGAATAAATTGCAGTAATTTTAGTTTTCAAATTCTTCCAAACTTTTTTATTTCTCTCTTCAACCATATAACCAGGACATATTTCGATTTCATCACCAACAGCAAATGTTCCTTGTTTTACAGTTCCTCCAAAAACGCCACCCATTAAATCTTTAGGTTTAGAACCGGGTTTATTGATGTCAAAGCTTCTTGCAACTAACATTAAAGGTTCTTTCTTTGCATCTCTTTTAGGTGTTGGTATCGCTTCCTGAATAGTTTTCAAAAGCATATCTACATTTACGTTAGCTCTTGCTGAAATTGGAACGATAGGTGCATCTTTGTATTCAGTATCTTTCAAAAATTCTTTTATTTGATTATAATTCTTTATTGCTTCTTCTTCAGAAACTAAATCTATTTTATTTTGAACAATAACAATATTTTTTATTCCAGAAATGTGTAATGCCATTAAATGTTCTTTTGTCTGAGGCTGAGGACATTTTTCATTTGCTGCAACCAATAAAATTGCACCATCAACAATTGCTGCACCAGAAAGCATCGTTGCCATTAAACTTTCGTGCCCAGGTGAATCAACTAATGATATTTTTCTAAGAAGTTTAGTTTTTTTGTTTGATTTAATACTTTTTTCTTTACTTGTGTAATAATCATGTTCTTCATCATAATAAATGCCAAAATCTGCATAGCCTAATCTGATAGTAATTCCCCTCTTAAGTTCTTCAGAATGCGTATCAGTCCATTTTCCACTGAACCTTTCAGTTAATGTAGTTTTACCGTGATCTACATGACCTACAATTGCAATATTTAACTCTGGTTGACTCATAATCTAACAAAAAATGACGTATTTATAAAAGTTTAGGGGTTGTTGACGTGTTTATAGAATCTAAATAACTTTCCCAATCATTTTAAATCTGTTTTAGTTTGTTGAAAATCATCCCCTTAGTTACTATAGGGATGAATTGTTCATAGTTTTTAAGGGATAGTTTGTTTATACGGTTGAAAAAAGGAGAGTTTTAGTAGAAAAGTTATTAAAATAACTCCTTACCATTTTTAATATGGTAAATATAGAAGAACTAAATATTAAGATAGAAAGGTTTGGGTCAAGAGTTGCTAACACACCAACAAAAGCTTTAGAAAGATTTGTAAGAAGAGAAAAGGTAAGTAAAGTTTATGACGCAGCTAGCGCAATTTCATTAGTAACTTGTGGTGCCAATATAACCCTGTTTGGAGTAGTAAATAATTGGGAAGAAGCAACTTATGTGGGTAACGCAATTTCTGCATTTGGAGTTTGGTATGGCCTAGCGGCTTCTAGACAAATTAGTTATTCTAGTGAGAAATATCCTGAATCGTTTCCAGACAAAAGATATTGGACTTTAGTAGCTAGTATAATTGGTTTTGGGATGACCAAGGTTGCAGATAATCATGAATTTTCTGACGTTAACCCAATTGATTTAGATAACCTAAACCGAGTTAAGGATTTCACTCTTTTCTCATGTTATTCACTAGCAGCTCATCTTGGATTTATGTCATTAGCTGATTATTCTAGATATGATAATTAAAAGAAAAACCCCTCTTTTTTTTAACCCCCTCCAAAAAACTAAACAATCCTCTCCCTGACAATTATTCTAAAACAATCCTAAAAACCAGTCTTTACCCACAATCAATATCAAATAACTTATCAGAAAACTAGGCACAAATGGAACTCCTTCTTTAATAATTACATTCCTTATCCTATTCTTAACCAAAAGAGCAATATCTTTCTTCTCTAATGTTCTAGGTCGCATCAATACTTTTTTCTTGTGAAAAACTTCTCTAGCTAACCAATCTCCAGGTGTTAACTCTTTTATCTTATATGTTTTCAAAAATAACTCCTCTTCAACAATTGCAACAAAAATTAATAGATAAAATATAGCTAATAATGATAACGCCAATAATGGAAACATCAAAGAATATCCAGAAAATGCAATTAATCCAGCTGCTACAATTAAAGAAATAATGTGTAATACTTTCTTCTCCTTAATTGCTTGTCCTAACCGTAATTTAAAATGACCCCACTTTTTGCTTGCTAATCCAGCCATCCAAATTATACTGAAACCAGCCCCCACAAATAATAGAAGTACAAAGAATATCGGCAAACTTAAACTTTCACCAACAAAAGGATAAGGTAATCCAATAACTGCTCCCATAGCCATCAATAATTTACTATCGCCCCCACCCCATTGTCTTGTATGATAGAGAAATTGTGAAATAATAAAACAAACTGCAAAACCGATTAACCCTATATATAAAATGTTAATTCCAACTTCAAAAGAATATATTCCTCTTATTCCTAAAGCAGCAAATAAAAGTCCATAAGAAAACATATCTGGTACTTCTCTAGTTTTGATATCAATCCACGAACTTCCTGCTAATACTAATATAGCAAGAGTAATCAACACTAATTCCATCAACTTAACATTTTTTTAATACTTATTAATGTTTCCAAGAAATTAAACTAATTCTCACTCAACAATTCCATCTAAACTCAATTGTTCTTCTAAAACTCTAAATGGAAGAAGAACTTCAGGATTTTTGAAATCAATCTGCTCACTATATGTAACAACACTGTTAATTAGTTTTTGATAACATTCATCATATCTTTTCAACTGTTCATCATTTAAATTATAATCATCCGCCCCAAGATATTCAGGAGACATAAAATACGTTTCACGAACTAATGCTTGAGACAAATCTATTTGTGTAACATCAATTTTCCATCTTTCAGCACTATAATTATACCAATCACATTTTACAATCATATCTAATAGGGATTTCAATTGACCTGATTCTTCCCATTTGTCAATATGAGTATCTGGTATTGTAAAAACAAATTTACGGTTATCGTAAAGAATTCTAGCTTTCTTAGTTATTTCAAATTTAGAAGATAAATCGCAACTCCTCGGTTCAAGATTACCTTTCAAACCAGGCGGTGTACGAGTAAAATGATATAGGCATGATGTCATGATTAAATAAACATCTATACTTAATTAACAAAAACAACAATTATATATAAAATTTGGTGTAAATAAACACTTAGTCCAAGAAAGCTTTAAATATAAAAATACTTTCTTATCTATAAATCATTAAATGAGGTGATTGTTATGAAAGAGGATTATGAAGTTATTCCCCATCAATTATTAATTGAGCTTAAAGGTGAAGTAGAAGCTCTTAAGAAAAAATTAACTAGGCCTGACCAAAAGGCAAATGAACTAATTCTAGAAATTGAAAGCTTAAAAGATTCAATTCACGATTTAACAGAGATCTTTCACAAAACTTTGGAAGACATTAAAGAAGAAGGTGATACATTAAAAACATTAGATGCAGTTAAAGAAAGATTGGATGCAGTAGTTACTCAAAATGAAACTATAGCTAAAGGAATGATTGCTGTTGCTGATAAGGTAGATAACTTTGTACAAAATCAGCCAGCACCTGCAGTAACTGGACCACCACCAAGTATGCCGCCAAGTTTTTCTGCTCCAAGGGCCGGGGGACCTATGCCAACATCTCCAATGGATGATTTTCCTCCACCTCCTCCAAAGAGGAAGGGGTTGTTTTAATGAGGCAATTTGAATGAGATCTTTCCTTGCTTATTTAGTTTTGAGAAGAAGCGCAGTTGGTTACATGCGTCGTAAACGTAGTTTTTCAAAGACTGAAATTACCAAACAGATTAATGAAATAAAATATCTTTCAGCTCAGAAAAAAGTACCTCAGATTACACTTAGAAAGCAAGTAAATCAACTTGAAACTAAATTAAAAGAGATAGTCCATTTAGAAAAATCTGTTTTAGAGAGGGAAGAAAGAGAAGAGCGAAGATTATCTCTATTAAAAAAAGAGAATTCTGAATTAAAAAGAAGAATAGCATTAGCTGGTAACAAAGATTTGCAGGAGAAAGTAGATAAATTATCTCATCTGTTAGCTAGCGTATTGGCGAAAAAAGCTTCAGCTGAAGAAGTTGCTTTAGCTAAACAATTAATTCAACAGGAAAAGATTGTTAAAACACCAGGCGAGATCAAACCAATTATCTCTAATGTTCCTACGCCAACCAAGATAAATATTATTGAACAAAAGTTAGTAGCTCTCAAACACGACTTAGAAGTTCAGAAAACATTGAATATAGGTGAGGAAAAAGTTGAAATAATGGAACGGCAAATAAAAGCTGTTGAAAATAGACTTACCGAAATAAAGCAAGGTAAAGTTAAACACACATTAATACTTGAACCTAAATTATCAAAAGAAACAGTGATTGGATTAGAAAAGCAACTTCCTTTACCTCCTCCTCCTAACGATTAAACATCTCGTCCCATAACTGTCTTTCTGCCATTCTGTTTTGCTCTTTCAACAGATTCTTCAACTAATAATCTTACTTTAGCATCAAGTTCTGGAAAAAAATCTTTAGAAACACTTTGAATCCCTTTTTCTTGTAGGACATCTTTAATTTGAGTCTGTACAATTATCATGGATGTAAAATTGTGCTTAAGTTTTTAAAATGTATGTCTAAATTTTTTAATTAATTGTAAACCACTCCTGCAATCGTTATATTCAATGACTAAAATATATTTAAATAATTTGTTTTTGCAAAAGGGATAAAACACTAGATGGTTGTTAATCACGTGCATAAAGCACTATATGTAGTGTTTTGTAACTCTCTAGGAAAAACGAGAAATTGTGGTGGGTGAGTGTTTACATACACTTAAGATACGGAAATGGGTGAAAAATATGCTATGTGCATTTTGCAATCAAGATACAAAAGTTTTGGAATCAAGAGTTGTTGAAGATACTATGCGAAGAAGACGCGAATGTCTTACTTGTAACAATCGCTTTACAACCTATGAGAGAGCGGTATTTAACTTATTGGTTGAAAAAAAGGATGGCAGACAAGAAAAATTTGAAATTAAGAAACTTCAGGGAAGTATTAATCTTGCATTAGGAAAGTCTGATCAAGACATATTACACTCAATCTCACAGAAAATTTATCAAAAAGTTTTGCGTCGAAAAAGAAATCCGGTAACAACAAAGAATATTGGGAAGTTAGTGTTACAAGAACTGAAAAAGAGAGATAAATTAGCATACTTAAGGTTTGCTTCAATTCATAAAGAGATTGAAGATCCTAGCCAATTAACACAGGAAATAAACCTATTAGCATAATTAAAAATTGGGGTGATAAAGATGGAAACAATAGCAATTAAAGGCTTACAAATAAAACGTTATTTTACAACTGAGGGGCAGAGCCCTTTTAATAAATTTGAATATGAAAAAAGAACTTCGACCATAAAGAACCCAGACGGTTCTACTGTTTTTCACATGGAAGAAGTTGAAGTTCCAACATTTTGGACTCAGGTAGCTACTGATATTCTAGCGCAAAAATATTTTCGTAAAGCAGGTGTTCCTTTAAGAAATGGCAGCGATGAATTAGCATTAGATGAAGAGGGTAGAGTAAAAACAGGTAGCGAAAAAAGCATAAAACAAGTTGCACATCGAATTGCTGGCTGCTGGCGCCATTGGGGAGAAAGGTTTGGTTATTTTTCTTCAGAAAAAGACGCACAACATTTCTATGAAGAGATGGTATTTATGATTATTTCTCAAACTGCTGCACCTAACAGCCCTCAATGGTTTACAACTGGACTTAATTGGGCTTATGGAATTAATGGACCAGCACAAGGGCATAGTTTTGTTAATCCAGTAACAGAAGAATTAGAATTTTCAAAAGATGCATATACTCGATCTCAACCACATGCTTGTTTTATTCAAAAGATTGAAGATGATTTAGTTAGAGATGATGGTATTTTTAGTTTACTCACAAAAGAAGCAAGAGTTTTCAAATATGGAAGTGGCACTGGAAGTAACTTTTCAAATTTACGTGGAAAAGGTGAAAATCTTTCAGGTGGCGGAACAAGTTCAGGTTTAATGAGTTTTTTAAAAATATTTGACGTTGCTGCTGGTAGTATCAAATCAGGTGGTACAACGAGAAGAGCTGCTAAGATGGTCTGTTTAGATTTAGATCACCCTGAAATTGAAAATTTTATCAGGTGGAAAGTCAGGGAAGAAGAAAAAGTTGCTAGTTTAGTCGCTGGTAGTAAGATTCTCAAAAAAAGATTAAGTTCTTTGATGGAAGAAATAAAATCAGGTAAGTCATTAGCTGATGCTGAAATTAAAGAAAAATTGCGTGGTGCAGCTGCTGACCATATTCCAATAAATTATCTTGTAAGGGCAGTTGCCTTAGCTGAGCAAGGTTACGATTTACCATTAAGTGAATTTGACACACATTATGAGAGTGAAGCTTATTTGACGGTTTCTGGACAAAATAGTAATAATTCTATTAGAATACCAAATGAATTCTTTAAAGCTTTAGAAACAGGAAGAGATTGGGAATTAAGAGGTAGAATTAAGGAACATATTGTCAAAACTATCCCCTCCCAGAAGTTATGGGATGATGTTGGTTATTGTGCTTGGGCTTCTGCAGATCCTGGTGTGCAGTTTGATTCAACAATTAATGAATGGCATACTTGTCCTGAAAACGGCAGAATTAATGCCAGTAATCCTTGCAGTGAATACATGTTTTTGGATGATACTGCTTGTAATTTAGCTTCTATTAATTTAGTGAAATTTTACAATAAAGGCAAATTTGATGTGCAAGGTTATAGGCATGCAATACGTTTATGGACAATTGCTTTAGAAATATCTGTTTTGATGGCTCATTTCCCTGGTGAAGAGATTGCCAAAAATAGTTATCAATTCAGAACTTTAGGTTTAGGTTACGCAAATCTTGGAAGTTTACTGATGCGGCAGGGAATTCCTTATGACAGTGAAGAGGGTAGAGCGATTGCTGCATCCATAACAGCTATATTAACCGGAGATGCATATGGAGCTTCTGCAGAAATGGCGAGAGTGTTGGGACCTTTCCAGTTTTTTGAAGAAAATAAAGATCACATGTTGCGTGTAATGAAAAATCATCGATTAGCGGCTTACAACGCGCCAGAAGACGATTACCATGGATTAACAATAAAACCAAAAGGAATCTCTCCTGAGTATTGTCCAATTGATCTTTTATCAGCGGCAAAAGATTCTTGGGATAAAGCTGTTGCAGGTGGTGAGAAGTATGGTTACCGGAATGCTCAAGCAACTGTTCTAGCTCCGACTGGTACGATTGGATTAGTAATGGACTGTGATACAACTGGTGTTGAACCTGACTATGCTTTAGTTAAATACAAAAAATTAGCAGGTGGTGGTTTCTTTAAAATAGTAAATCAGGGAGTACCTCGAGCATTATCTAAATTAGGTTATTCTGAAAACCAAATTTCTGAAATAATTGATTATTGTATTGGCACTGGAACTTTAGATGAAAGTCCTTACATTAACAAGCAAAGTTTGATGAGTAGAGGGCTTTCTGAACAGCAGATAAAAGCCGTTGGGCAAGAGTTAGGAAATTGTATGGACATTACTCACGTATTTAATACATGGACATTAGGAGAACAGTTCTATAACGAAAAAACATTGGCTGGAAATTTTCTTACCTCAATTGGTTTTACTGAACAACAAATCAGTGAAGCTAATGATTATATTTGCGGTCGAATGACATTAGAAGGTGCTCCACATCTAAAAGAGAGTGATATGGCAGTGTTTGATTGTGCAAATAAATGTGGGAAATATGGAAAAAGATATATCCACCCATATGGACATTTAAAGATGCTTGCCACTGTTCAACCATTTATCTCAGGTGCGATTAGCAAGACAATTAACATGCCAAATCATTGGACGGTGGAGCAAATAAAGAAAGCTTATTATGATGCGTGGACGATGATGATTAAAGCAGTCGCGCTTTATAGGGATGGTTGTAAATTATCGCAACCACTTAATGCTACCCTGGAAGAATTTCCTGAATGGAATGATATTATTGGAACTCAAGATGGGATTGAAACTCAAGATGGAATAAATAATTCAAAAGAAGGTCAAGTATCTGCTCGAGTATCTGGTCAGGAATCGTTCATTAAAAGAAGTAAGGTTGGAAATCAACCACTTTGGATGAAGGGTGCTATGAATAAAGGCACATTAACCGAAATTGACGTTTCGTTACAAACACTTTCTCCAATTCAGGCAACTATGCTTTCAGCTTTATTAAAATCTGTAAATTTGCAGTTAAAATCGGGAGTTACTTCTGAAGAGATAGCGAGTACAGTTTTTGCTGATGAGACGCATCCGCTTCTGTTAGAATTACGTGACTTTTTGTTAGAGTCCAGAGAGAATCCATTTAGTGGAAAAATGGTTAGTAAAATTGTTGAACCTGTGGCCAATGTAGAATCTAAAATTGTATCTCAGATAACAGTTTCTGAAGGAGGTTCAATTGAAGTTAGTGGAAATACTTCAGAGAAAGAATCTTGTGGTGGTTGTGGTGCATCTCGTTTAAGACAGAACGGCACTTGCATGGTATGTGAGGTGTGTGGTGAGACAACAGGATGTAGTTAATTTTTTATTAATTATTTTGTTTTTCTATTCTTCTTGTTAATATTATTATTATTATTAATTCTCTTATATGTTATAAAAAATCATACATACTGTAACTTTATTTTAGCAGTTTCTATTGATTGATCTTTAAAAGAAGGTAATTTGATCCTCCCTAATGAATATCTATCTGGCTCATTTGGAAAAAGTAAAAAAGTATCTAATGATGGATCAACTGGAACCCAAAACCCTCTTTCATTGTCATGAGGAATATATGCTTCAGTCCACACATGCCCCATTTGATAAATTTCTATATCTTTTCCTTTCAAATTAACAATGTCTGGATTTCCTAGATGTATTGTTCCATCAACGATTCTTGTTTTTAATCCATGCGATTCAATGATTCCTGCAGTAAAAGTAGAAATTGCCTTACAATCTCCAGAAAATTTTCCAGTTTTCTTATATTCTTCATTTAATTTATTGAAATCATAATGTCCTTCTTCAGTATGTACATAATTACCTGATTTTCTAACTTTATCAAAAATTGATTTTAATTTACTCAATAACTCGCTTCTTTCTTCCTTAATAAGTTCTCTTGAAAGATCTATTATTCCAGTTTTTCCTGTTGGCATATATTTGGTTGTAAACCTATAATGGCCCTTCTCCACTACAACTAAATTGCCAGAATGAAAAAGTGAGTTTTCTGGTGGATAAGACTGAAATGTATGTGATGATATATCTTCATTATCTATGCATTGAATCTCCCCATGGTAAATCAAATCTGCCTGGATATCTTTACCAGCAATTAGGATAATATCATCTAAACTACCACCCCTTGTTCCAAACCTATCTTCATTTTCTTTTGTTGAAATTTCATGCCATTTGTCAAATCCTAATGTTAGTTTAATCCAACTATCATTATTATCTAATAATTCCATCTCTGCTATGTTCCAATATTTTGGAGATATCTTTCTAATTTTCATGTTTATGTTCCTGTAAAGCAAACTGTTTATATAATTTCCGACACGTTCTCACTTTATTGTAACAACTGGCCCTTGCTGTGAAGTAAATATGCTAATAGCTTTAATTGCTTTATCTGATTGAATTTTTCACATCCAATAATTTTTTATAATACTCCCTCCTAGATTAGATATGACTCAAAAATCAGCAATTAAGTTATCAAAAATCATCAAAAGAGATGGTAGAGTAGTTGATTATTCAGTTGAGAAGATTGCTAGTGCTATTTTCAAAGCTGCTTCTTCAGTTGGTGGAGAAGACCATGAGCTTTCCTTGTTCTTAGCTAAGACAGTTGAATCTGAGTTAGCAAATAATTATGATGGTAAATTAGGAGTTGATAAAGTGCAGGATTTAGTTGAGAAAACTCTTATAGAACAAGGCCATGCAAAAACAGCAAAAGCATTCATTCTCCATCGTTATAGAAAAGATGAAGAATTAAGAAGGAAAGCAATTATAGTTGGTGAGCATCAAGAAGAAGAAAATCTAAGATTTACGGCTCAAGCTCTTAAAATTCTAACTAGAAGATATCTTCTTAAAGATAAAAACGGGCAGATTATTGAAACACCAAGAGACTTGTTAGTAAGAGTTGCAAATAATGTAGCAAAAGCTGATAAAAGATATGGGGCGTCAGATGAATCTGTTAAAAGAACAGAAAAAGCTTTTCTTCGTGTGATGGCTGAACTTCGTTTCTTACCTAATAGTCCAACTTTAATGAATGCAGGAACTAAAACTCAACAGTTAAGCAGTTGTTTTGTTCTTCCAGTTGAAGATACTATGGAAGGTATATTTGGCACATTAAAAGATGCTGCAGTAATTCATCAGCGAGGTTCAGGAACTGGTTTTAGTTTTTCTCGTCTACGACCAAGAGGAGATGTAGTTGGAAAAAATAGGGGTGTGGCTTCTGGTTCCGTTGATTTTCTTAAGGTGTTTGATAGTGCTTTAGAAGTTATTAAACAAGGCGGTGTCAGACCTGGAGCTAACATGGCTGTTCTAAGAGTTGACCATCCTGACATAATTCGTTTTATTGAATCAAAAAGAGATAAAAAAGCACTAAAGAACTTTAATATTTCTGTTGGCATTACTGATAGATTTATGAAGGCAGTTGAAGATGATCGTTATTATTTTTTAACAAACCCTCGTACTGGGAAATTTGTTGGTAAGCTGAGGGCAAAAGATGTATTTGCAGTGATAACTCAAAATGCTTGGAAGACTGGTGACCCTGGATTAATTTTTATTGATGAAATCAACAGAAAGCATCCTGCTCAACATTTGGGAGAAATTGAAACAACAAATCAATGTGGTGAAGCCCCCCTCCTGCCGTATGAAGGTTGTGTATTAGGTTCAATAAATCTTAACACAATAATTAAAGACGGTGAGGTTGACTGGGAGACTTTAAGAGAAACGGTAAGAACCGCAGTACATTTTCTAGATAACGTAATTGACATGAACTCTTATCCTAAGAAAATAGTTGAACGTACAACTAAGCATGCTCGCAAATTTGGATTAGGTATTATGGGTTTTGCAGATTTGCTTATAAAAACTGGAGTAAAATACGATTCAGAAGAAGGTTTAGCTGCAGCAAATAAATTGATGGGCTTCATCAAGGAACAGGCATATCAAAGATCGATGGAAATTGCTGAAAGTAGGGGTGTATGTGAAGCTTATTCAGGTTCTGAACATGAGAAAGCTGGAAGAAAGATGAGAAATATGACTTGCATTTCTGTTTCACCAACGGGAACTATTAGCATTTTAGCAGATTCATCGTCTGGTTGTGAACCTTTATTTGCAATATCTTATCAAAAAACTGTAATGGGAGATACCGACTTTGTTTACTTAAACAAACACTTTGAAACGATTGCACACAAGCGTGGTTTTTATTCTCCAGAATTAATTCGTAGGATTGCACATTTGGGAGGGATTCAAACATTGAAAGAAATTCCCAAAGATGTTCGTGATATATTTGTAACTTCTCAGGATATCAAACCAGAATGGCATATAAAGATGCAAGCCACGTTACAGAAACATGTTGATAACAGCATTTCAAAAACAATTAATTTTCCAAGATCAGCTTCCATTAGAGACATAGAAGAAGCATACATATTAGCTTGGAAAATGAAATGTAAAGGTATTACGATTTATCGAGATGGAAGTTATGAAGAACAGGTTATCAATATTGGTGAATAGAAAAGTAGAAAAAGAAATAATATATACAAAGAGTTAGTGATTAGATGAAAGTTTACACAAAAATTGGGGATGAAGGCAGAACATGCTTTTTTGGCTGTGGTTTAATAAGCAAGGACGATCCACGTATTGAAGCATTTGGTGCTTTGGATGAACTTAATTCAGTTTTAGGTGTTTCTCTTTGTTTTGTACAGGATGAGCTTCTCAGAGAAAAATTGTTAAAAATTCAAAATGATTTATTTCAAGTTGGAGCAGATTTGGCTGGTAGTGCAATGGAAGAAAAAGCTCTTCCAAGAATTACTCCTGGCCACATTTCAGAGGTAGAAGAATCAATAGATGAAATACAAGATAAGTTAGGAATGCCTAAAAAATTTATTCTACCTGGGGGAACAGTCGGCAGCAGTTTTTTACACTTATGTAGAGCAATAACCAGAAGAGCTGAAAGAGATTTAGTTCGGGTAAAAAAAGTTATTGATATTAATCCTGATGTTTTAATTTACGTTAACCGATTGAGTGATTTGCTATATGTCTTAGCTAGGGATGCTAATAAAGAAGTTGTACAGGAACAACAGCCGATTTACAAATATTTTGCTGAAACTTCCAAGACTTCAGATACTACAGACACGGAGAATATATAAATAATTACAATAACTTCAGAAATAATCATCGATACCAAATATCGAGAAAATGAGGTGTTAAATATGACAGATCCAGTAAAAGAGTTAAGTTCATCAGCAGCAGACGCAAAAAAGTGGCTAGCTGCAGCATTTAATTTTGTGCAAGATATGATCAGTGATGAACAAAGAGTTGAAAGTGATATAGGTTCAGGTAATTTAGAAGCTGCTTTACATGATACACGAAGAGTTCTAAGAGACTTTAATTTAGCTGCAAGAGCGGAACGAAGAGTAGATTCTTATGATGATGACGTTTCTGATGCATTAGAAGAATTGAAAGATTTTGTTGATGAAGATGGAGTTAAAAAAGTTGAAGAATTTTTGAAACAGTTGAAAGTAGCAATGGCTAAATTAAAGAGACTTGCATCATTCTATCGTGGAGATCTTAAAGAAGAGGTGGGGGATTTGGAAGATTCTGAACAGAATGAATTAAAATTGCAGAAGTTGGTTGAGAAATTACCTGAAGATGAAAGTTTGCAGAAAAAGTTACAGGCTGCTCATAAAGCTGTAGATCGGGACTTGGAAGAATTGAAGCAAAGCAGTGCTGAATTGAAAAAGTGGGTTGAGAGTAATACAGCTCTAGTTACACAGATTCAGAATTGGGGTAGTGAATTAGAAAGTCAAGCTGCTTAGTTTTTTTTTTAATTTTTTTTAATTTACTTTATTTTTTTCTTATTATTATTTGTATTAATTTATTCACAACATCTCTTTTTTTATTTAAGATTAAATTCTACAAATAATGGTTTATGATCAGAATAGGGGTAATTTAATACTTCATAATTCTTCACATTAATTTGAGGAGAGACCAACACGTAATCTAATCTTCTGGAAGGATGCCATGTTGGTTGTGTCATTCGAATAGAATGTTTATCTAATTGATATTTATCTTTCAAATGTGTTTTCTTAAGTAATCCCTGGATTTCTTTTGTTCCACCAAATGTGTTAAAGTCCCCCATCAGAATAACTGGATTTTTGATTGAATTAACAATGGTTATCAGTTCATCAAACTGCTTCTTCCTCGTTTCTGGTCCTAAAGCAAGATGTGCCAGAAGCAGAGTGACTTTTTTAGGACATTTAATTGTTGATTCAATCACCACTCTTTTAGTTCCTTCATGGAATAAATGATATTTAGTTTTAGTTAAAGGAAATTTTGAAACAATCGCATTAGCTTGTTTGTTAAGAATTGGTACATGATGAAAAAAGCTAGCCCAGCCAGTCAATGGATATTTTATTTTTTCAACAAAACTTTTCATCCCTAATTTTTTTTCAAAGAAAACAACTTCATCTTTTTTAGAACGAAATGAACCAGTATCAACTTCTACTAAAGCTAGAATATCTGGATTTAAATTTTTCAAAGCATCAACTATTTTTTGATCTAAATTTTTTGGTGGAAAAAATATTTTCCAAAATTGAAGATATTGGTACCACAACCCTTCCATCCCTTCACAATACTCAATATTGTAACATACTAATTTAACCATATTGATAGAAATATTTTGTTGTTAATAAATATTTGCTAAACTGTAATAAACGTAAATTTAATTAACACTATATTATTTCAATCAGCACAATACTTACTTTCAAAACCACGCCATTTTTTATCATAACGTAAAAAATCAGCTAAATAACTCATGTGATCAAAAATCTGTTCTTGAGTCGGATTTATAATTACTTCATCTCCAAACACTTCTCCTTCTGAATTATGTGCCCAGCCGCTGTAATCTACTGCATTCCCACATAAGACAAATACACCATTAGCAGAATAATCAGTTCCTGGAATTTCTTTTTTACAAACAACAACTTCGTTGGTATTTCCAATCTTCCAACCAAAGGGTAAAGATTTTTCAATGTTAAAGTTTGTCTGAACTCTTTGATATAAATCCATTTTGAGAAAAGAATGTGGTTTGTTTAAAAGTTTTTTCTTGTTATTTATTGAATTAAGACACATAGAAAATGGGCCTGGGGAGACTTCCCTTTGTCACTAAAAGCAACAATGTTTGAACTCCCGACCTCTGGCTTACTTAGAGCGTACCACTTCCGAAAAAGCAGCATCATATAAGACCAGCGCTCTAACCAGACTGCTCCAAACGTGATTATATCAACATTCGTCTGAGCTACAGGCCCAATCATAGTAAGAACGGGATTTATTTAAAAGGTTTGCCTCTTCCAAGGTTAACCGGTATAGCAAATATAAATGTCCAGAGTTAAATCCAATGGTGAACGAAGTGAGATATTCTACAGAGTTTTCTTCAACTTACTATTCTGATACATTAAAGCTAATCCCCATACTACAAGATACAACAATAATGAAACAATTCCTCCAAAAACAATTCCTCCAATGATCATTTGAGGCAAAACTTGATCAATTACAGTTAAAATATTTACATTACCCAGTTCAATGATGGATGTTCTAAGTATTAAAGATCCAGTCAAATAACTCATCACATAAAAAAACGGGGCAGTGATTGGGTTTACTATTAGCGTTCCAAAATATGTTGCTGGTAAGTTATATCCTAAATAGACCGCCAATATAAGAGCTAACCACATCCCTAATGAAAAAGATGGGAAGACTGACAAAAAAAGACCAATTGACGCACCAAGTGCAAGATGTTGAGGTGAAGCATTCGCAACTAATATTAGTTTGATGAAATCCTTAAACTTATGTTGTTTGTACAGTTCTTTCAACTTTTTGTATTCAAGATGCACTTCTTTCATTAGGTTGAGAAAATAACTACCCTTTATTAAAACATCGTCATTTATTAAGAAACGGCTTTAGTTTACGGTTTATTTATAAAAAAACGCTGTTTTTTGCTAGTACCTACCGAATAATTACACCAAAAGTATATAAAGCTAGAAATGGAGCTTGTAATGTAGGTAAATGAGTATAACATAAAATGAACTTAAATCATATCAAGAAAATGATGGACCGGCGCAAGAATAGTCGCAAGGGTCAGAATGGACGCGCTTTAATCATTGGAGGTTCAGAAGAATTTCCCGGTGCTGTTGCCATGGCTGGTGTGGGCGCTTTACGAGCAGGCTGTGATATTGTAACTGTTGCATCTCCTGAAAAAGTTGCTTGGGCTGTTAATTCTTTTGCTCCTGATTTAATAACACAAAAAATTAGAAAAGCCTTCACTGTAAAGTTGGCAAAAGATTTAGTTAAAGAAGCTGAAAAGCATGATGCAACTTTAATCGGTAATGGAATTACTAAAAAGGCTAACAAATTCTGTTTATATTTTATTAAAAAATCTCCACAATTAAAAGTTGTAGATGCAGATGCACTTAGTGGAATGTCATTCAAAGACTTTCATAATTGTATAATAACCCCTCATGAAACTGAACTTGAAATTATGTTAGCAAATTCAAAAAAAGAATTTTTGATACCAAAACTTCGCAATTCCAATGCAAAGGAGAAAGCAGAAGTTTTGCAGGGGAATTTACGTTATTTTTTACACAACAATAATGTTCTTCTCCTAAAAGGAAGTACAGACATAATTATTTCAAGAAACAAAATTGCATTTAACCGGTCAGGCAATCAGGGGATGACTAAAGCTGGTACTGGAGACGTTCTTGCAGGTTTGGCTGTTGGTTTCTTAGCAAAGACAAAAGATTTGTTTAAGAGTGCGGTTGGAGCAGCTTACATTAATGGTGCAATGGGCGACCTTTTATTGAAGAAAAAGAAAGGCTATACATTTATCGCTACTGATTTACTTGATGACTTAGAAAAGTTTACTAAGGGAAATAAAAAGTTTGCTAAATCGACTAAGAGTACTACTAAGAAACCAACTAAAAAATCCAAAAAAGTTGTGAAGAAAACCAAGAAAGTTAGAAAGAAACAAAAGAAGTAATTTATTCTACCAAAGATTTCCAATTCTCCTTATAGTACTTAAATTTCCTTTGAAATTCTTCCTTTGGAGTAATCTTTACATTCAAAGACAGTAGTTTTTGTTTAAGATCTTCAAATTCTTGCTCTTTCATTTCCTCCGTGCACATTTTTTCAAGTTCAATAATGTAACCATATCCTCTTGTAAAATCTAAACAAACAGTAATCTCGTTCCACTTAAACTGATACTTTTTTCTAAACCATTTTATTTCAACATTATAACCTAATGAAATAAATAATTTCTCTAAATTTTCAAATTCATTTTTGTCAAATTTAATTTCAATCTCTTCTCTATGGTCATCATGAATTCTTCCTTTTTTCATCCAAATCTTTGAGAAATAATTATTTCTTTGAATTCTTAAATCTTCATCACAATCAAAATAATATGTCTCTTGATAATCATCTTTACTTAACTCAGCATTTTGTTTAAAGAAATCTAATAGTATTTCAAATTGATCCTTTGAAATAAAACTTCTAATTTCAGCTTCTATATTCATACTACTGAGACTATTAAAATATTAATATAATCTATGGATTTAAAGTCTATGGTAATTAAGGGAGCTTAAACTTTATGCCCAGTAATTATAATATACTGCCACAATAAGCTTCTTTTCCTTTCAACATTAACTGCAAAACCTGCTTGATGGAAAATATGTTTAAGCTGTTGATCGTTCTGAATCCATTTAACATTTGGAATGAAATAGAAAAACTTATCAAAATCCACAAAGACAATTTCTCCTCCCTTTTTCACATGTCCTGCAAGACTTTTAAGAATCTGTTGTGGATGTTGCATGTATGATAACATTCCAACTGAAATAACTCCATCAACTTTGTGAGGTAATTTTAATGTAAAGTCATGTAAATGAGGATGATGGTGAACTGAAACATGTGCATGCTCTTTAGTTTTTTTATCAGCAGCTTTTACTTTGGTTAATGATAGGTCTGTTGCAAAAATTCTACCGGTTGGTCCAATTTTGTCTGCAAGTTTTTTAGTTAAAGTTCCTATTGAACAACCATATTCAATCAATGTTTTACCGTGTAAATCTCCCATATCTTTAAAGATTGCATTCCTTATAGTCATTGGAAAGAATATCTTTTCACCTAATACTACAAATGTTGATAGTTTTTCATTAACACTTACAATAGATTTGGGATTATAAAACATTTCAACCATAAAATACAAAGGAATTCCTAACAGAATAAATGAGCCGGCCATACTTAAAATTGTAGTTGCCACATTTCTTTCAATCCAAATCCAATTTCCGATTAAACCCATAAATATGGTTACAAGAAGTATCGGTCCAATCGTTCCAAGGGGTGCTTTAAACGGTCTCTCAAGCTCTTTTTCCTTCCTCCTTAAAATTGGGACTGTAATTAGAATTAAAGATATTACAAGCAAACTTAGGAGCACATATATCAAATATATTGTACGATACGGATCTTTCCATCCGCTCTGATAGCCCCAAAAAAGAAGATAAGCAAATAAACCAACTGCAAATGTTTGAAAATAAACTGCTCTATATGGAGATTTATGTTTTGGATGAAGCACAGCAAGATGTTTAATAAATAATTTATCTCTGGCCATTGCTTGAATCAATCTACTTCCTGTTATGGGCCAAGCTGCTGCGGCTCCTACAATTACCAGATACATTCCAAACACAACTAAATCCTGCCCGGTAAGTCCCATTGTATTCAACGCCTGTAAAGCAAATGGTCTTGCATCAGAGATATACTCACCATAAGGAACCGTTCCTAAAGAACTAAAAATGTAAACTGTAACAATAACTCCACAAATAACAATTGCAGAAATGATTACTTTATGAAGTTTCTTTGGATTTTTTGCTTCGTTTGCCATGTAAGATATAATTTCAAAACCCATAAACGCTTCACTAATTAGAAACAATGAAATTAACAACGCCGGTAGCATCGCAACTCCTTTACCTTGAAAAAATGGTTCTAATAATGTGAAATTAAACGAACTTTGCAACACGCCAGAAGATAATGAAGGGAAATCTATAAATGATGGGATGGTCATTAAAAACACAACTCCTGTAGCAATTATTCCAAATGTCATCAACATGATTGAACCGGCATCTACTCCTCTAAACGCCATGAAATTTAGTGCAATTATCCAAATACCTGCAAAAATCATCCTTAACATTAGAATTCCACCTTCAGGTCTTCCAGGAATAAAATATTCTGCTGCAGCAACAACATTCAACGCCATTGCAAAATTTCCTGCCAGCCAAATTAACCAACCTGTTGCAAAAGAACCAAATCTTCCATATGCCCTTTTTGCAAACTCATACGTTCCACCTGAAGTAGGATGTAATGTAATTAACTCACCCATGTAGAGCACTACAAAGAAAGCTAATATGAATACAGTAATCCAAGCAATGATTGAAGCAGCTCCTGAAGTAGCAACACCTAACCCAGGTAAATAAAATAATGAAGTTCCTAAAATTGAATTAATTGCAATAAATAACAATGCAGCAAAACCTAACTTTTTTCCTGTAGATGCTAAATTGGAATTAGAATTTTGATCGTTTCCCTGTTTAGTACTTGGAGGAGCTACTTTATTATTAACAGAAGAACTTAGTGGATTTATTTGTTTAGAAGAACTAGGTGGTATAATTTTATTTGAATTAGTACCTCTTACTTGTCTTGTCTGTTTTACTTGTGGATTTACTTGTACAGCAGGAGCTGGTTTCACACCCTTCTTTTTTCCCATGAACCAATTCAAAAAACTCATTCACACTCCTTTTCACTAACAAACATATCTAATTATAATAATCTTTCTCCTATTTTACAATTTCTCTCCATGAATGAAAATATATTGCCATAACAAACTACGTCGCTTAACAATTTTCACTCTCATTCCTGCTTTTCTAAACATTCGTTGTAATTTTTTATCATCACTGATCCATTTTACATTTGGAATGAAAAAGAAAAATTGATCATAATCTACAAACACAACTCTTCCTCCCTTTTTTAATTTAACACCTAAATGATTTAAAACTTTTTGCGGATCTTGTAAATAAGATAAAATTCCAGCAGATACAATTGCATCAAGTTGTGGTAGTTTGATATCTGTTTTAAAATGATTTAAATGTTTATGATGAAAGAAACTGACATGTTTATGTTTCTGTTTAGAAGCAATTTTCACATTATGTGCAACAACGTCGCAAGCATAAAGTCTTCCTCCTGGTAAAACTTTCTTTGCTAATCTTTTTGTAATTGTTCCAACTGAACAACCAAATTCAAGAACAGTTTTTCCTTTCAAATCACCTAGCATCAGGAAAACTTTCCTTCTTAATGATATTGGAAAGAAAATATTTTCAAATAAAACTAAAATGTAAGATAATTTTTCATTAACTGCTAATATTGTTGGTGAATCATAGTATAATTCTACCAAAAAGTATAATGGTAATCCCATGAATAATAATGATCCTGCTACTTTCAAAATATTCCATGCCCCGTGCGTATGTGAAAGCCACATGTAAATTAAGAAAATCATAAAGAGGGAAACTATAATCGGTCCAATTTTACCAAAAGGAGCCGTATAATATCTTTTAACATTTGGTTTCTTATATCGTAACACAACTACGCTAACTAAAACAAAAGCGTATGCCACTAACACAATTGGCACAAGTAAATGCAATAAAGTAGTATAAGAACCTGCGCCCACCACAACTAAGATTGTAGTTAGAACTGTCTGAAAAGCAATTGCTCGATGTGGAGTTAAATTAGTTTTATGAATTTCTGCAAATTGTGTCAAGAATAATTTATCCTGTGCCATAGCTAATAAAAGTCGAGGTGAACTTACAATCCAACCTGCAACTGACCCTATAATAGCAAGGTAAACAAGAATTGTAAACACTTTTCCTCCAGTTATTCCATAATGAAGAATTCCTAAATCAGAAAGTGGGGTAATACTTTGACCAAACGCTTTCCAGGGGATAACACCTAAAGATGAGATGACGAAAACCAAAGAGATAATAGCGATGACAACTGTACCTATAATTAACGCTTTTGGCATAACTTTCTGACCATCTTTAGTTTCTTCTGCTAAGAACGTGGCAGTTTCCCAACCAAAAAATGTTTCTGCAATCAAAAATATTGTTAGGATTAGAGATGAAGCTGGAAACACAAAGAATGGTGTGAAATTTTCCGGATGAAATTTAAATACGCTTGGTAGGATTAGTGCAAGTAAAGTAGCTAATGTTATGAAAGCAAATGTTATCAACATTGATGCACTTGTTTGCATTCCTTTGAAAGCAATATAATTAAATACAAATACAAAAATAAGTGAAACTAGTATCTTAGTAATTGAAGAGCCTTGCGGCAACAAATATTGAATCGCTCCAACAACAAGCATGGCAATTGTTACATTACCAGCAATAACTGTCATCCACCCAATCATAAATGAAAAGAATCTTCCATAAGCTTGTTTACAAAACTCATAAATCCCACCAGCTTTTGGAAACATACTACTCAATTCTCCAAAACACATTGCAATGTAAATTGAAATTATACTCAATATGAACCACGAAAGGATGGAAGCCGGCCCTGAACTAGCAGCACCCACCGCAGGTAGGAAAAAAATCCCTGTACCCATAATTGAGTTAATGGTGATTAGCAAAATAGCTGGAAAACTTAACACCTTCTTTAACTGAGCCATGCTCTAAGAAAGATTTAATTATTTATAAATGTGAGGTTATCATAGAAAATTATAAATACCTCAAATATTTCCCTAACATATGGTTCAAGGCTTAACTCCTACATTTTTAGTTGGTTTACTAATTATTAGTATCTGGTCCCTAATCTGGAAAGGTTTTGGATTATGGTATAGTTCTAGAAATGGACAACGAAATTGGTTCGTTGCTATATTATTGTTAAACACACTTGGTCTTCTACCAATAATTTATTTAATTTGGTATAAACCTGAAAATAAACAAAAATCTATTAAATTAAAAAAAACTAAAAAGAAAAAATAACTAAATATCAAATTTCTTAATTTCTAAACTATCTTTCTTTGCTTTTATTGTATATTCTTTACGATCATCAAAGCCAGTGATATTAGTAACAAATTCAGGTAGGAGAATTTTATTTCCCCTTAATTGTAATGATGAAATAATCTCTTCTGATGCTGTTTGATTTATGTTAATATCTCTCATTACATCAGCTGCAGCTTGTTTTCTTACGCCTGCACTTTTTCCTTCTGTTTTTCTAAATAGAAAGCGAGCAATTTCATCAGCTATATCAATCGTAGAACATGTTTGTAATCCTTGCAAACCTGGTGAGATGTTTGCTTCAATAACTACTGGACCTCTTGGACCTTCTAATATGTCAACTCCACAAATGTCAGATTGTAGTGCTTTAGCTGTATCTAAGGCAATATTTATGCAAGCTCTACTTAATAGAATTGCTTGTCCACTTCCACCAGCATGAATATTAGCTCTCTTTTCTTCTGCTGTTGCAGTTCTTTGCATAGCAGTAACAACTTTATCTCCTACAACTAAAGCTCTAATGTCTGTGCCACCAGTTTCAATATATTCTTGAATTAGAAAAGGTTGATTAAGAGAATCTAATGCATCTAAAACTGAAGAAGCAGAACTTATTGAATCTGCAAACATTACTCCTTTTCCTTGAGTACCTTGCGGAAATTTCATCACAATTGGATAATTGACAATCTGCAATAATTCTTTAGCGGCATCTACTGTTGGAGATATGTAAGTATTAGGCATCGGAATATTATGCTGTTCCATAACTAGATGACTTAGAAGTTTATTATGAACAATAGTATATGAGAAAGGTGGTAAAGGCATATATGCTACTTTCTTACTTAACATGCTAGAAATAGATCTTAACAATTGCGCATAACGAAATGATCCTTTAGCATAAACACAATCATATTTCTCTAATTCTTTTCCCCGATATAATACTTTAGCTTCTTTCCCTAAATGCACTTCAATATTTTTTAATTGAATCATATCTACATGATCAAAATATTTTTTCATAGCCTCAGCTACCATCACAGAACTAGTGCTACCTAATGAAATTACTGCCCCCCTCATTCTCTTTCTTTCAATGGATCAATCAGAAACTTTCCTTTTGTTAAAATATTTTGTCCAATTAGCATTGGAAATGTCATGTGACTTCTGTCAGCTAGTGTAAATTCATCTTCAATTTCCATTTCATTAATTTTTATCTTTGCTTGAACGATAGGCCTTTTACCTACACCAGAAGCTGACTTAACTATCTTTGACCTAGTAATTGGACCTAATTCAAGTATTGCTGCTACATTCAAATCAATAGAAGAAGATGTAGCTCCAGTATCTATTCTTGCAAGAAGCTTTTCTTCCTTCCCGTTATTACCAATAACAGAAATCTCTTCAATTACACCTAACACTGGCCGATCCATATTGGTGTTTAGTAGTCTTTGGTATATAAGATTTTCTAGTATAAGCATAATATTTAAAAAAGGCTAATTTTTCATACGTGTATTGCCCCTGTGGTGTAGTCCGGATCACGTAAGTGAGGACAAACTATCATTCTGCCCTTTCGGTCCTTCGGGAAAGGTAAGGCAGCGACTCGGGTTCAAACACGGTCACAAGTGTTCTGCGCTTTCCGTTTGAAATTCCCGGCGGGGGCACTTT
>CAZRZP010000003.1:116102-137299 GCA_964604645.1 uncultured Methanosarcinales archaeon | reverse complement strand
GGGAATTATTAAAGGAAATTCTGTTGAGAAAGATATAGCTAAACAATAGTCCCTTTTTGTGAATAAGTAACCCCTCAAAAATGATTCTAAAAAAATGACGCGTATCCGAGATTGTGGATCTCAGTCAAAAGGGTAAAGCGCCAGCGCCCGGATTTGAACCGGGATATCCCGGAGGAAACAAGCTTGCAGGAGTATATCTTCCAGGCTTGCGCAGTACCAGATTGTGCCACGCTGGCTTATTTACTTGGTTTTATTTTGGTTTTATAAACTTTTATCTTATTTGTAAGCATATTCATGTTAGTTGTTATACTCTTCTTCAAATCCACAATCTAAACAGCTTATGGTTACATTACCGTCAAATTCATAAATGTCCACATGTGAACTGTTACATTTAGAACAAGCGTACTTATCTTCTGGACGTTTGAGATGTACCATGAAAAAAAATGGCGATGGAGGAATTTGAATCCTCGACCTTTACGTCACTCAGTTATGCTTATCATCGGCAATTGCCTCAATGCTCAAATCATATGAGCGTAACGCTATAACCAAACTTAGCTACATCGCCATCATCGTGTATTTAAAGCAGGAGATATAAAAATTTATCGTAAACCAAAGGCTATTTTCAATTTATTGTCTAGAATTCTCATTAACTCTTTAGACACAAAACCTAATTCGCCAACAATCAAGTCTTTGTTTACAGTAGCAATTTTATTCATTTTGAACATAGAATCTTTTTTTAAACCTGTATTCAAAAAGTTTTTATCATTAGAATAGAGAATATAATCAGAATTAATCGGATTATTTCTAATTACTGAAGAAATGAATGCAATGCATAAATCTTCTTGGTTTGAAGCAGATATAACCAAGCCAGGTCTCATTTTTTCCCCGGTATAATCTGTAAATGGAAATTCAACAAGAACTATAGAGCCCTTATTTAACATCTTCCTTTGAATAAATATCTTCTTCCTTTTCACGTAAGAAATCAAACGACTTACTCTTATCCTGAAGTGCCATTAAATCGTATGTTGTAATATCATCATGGATGGTTTCATCTATTTTCTTAATTTTGTTCTCAAGAGCTCTTAATTTATTATACTCTTCTTTTGAAATTGTAATGGTTTCCATGATGGTACAATTGCTATAAATCTATAAAAATCTTTCTACTTAAAATTTTTAATTAATTATCTAGAACTTCTTGTAGATTATGTGTTGCTATACTTCTTTAAAAATAATTTACCTAAATTTTCACTTTAATATCATTCACATCATCAACACTAATCCAAGCTGACATATTTCCAAATCCAGTTTTGTCAATGTTAAATGGTTCAATTTCTTTCACTTTATCCAGAAATATTAAAATGCAACACTTTTTTTCGCTAACTAATGAAGCGAATGACATAGGTACACCTATTTTAGTTCCATATTTTTCTAAAATATCAATAACTTTATTTTTGTTGAGTTGAGCAAAGAACAATACTTTAGTTACACTTGCCATTACTGTAATTGGTTCTCCCGAATTTTTGAAAAAGATAATATCGTTGGTGTTAATGTTTTCATATGGCTTTCTCTTGAACTTGTACCAACGAGATTCGATTGTTTTCTCACCAGAAATTATCTTATCTAACCATTTTTCTTTTTTGTTTAGAATTGCTACGTGATCCATATTAAAACAATTTAGCTACTTCTTCGACATCAACAGAATTATTAACGATGCTATGCATACTTCCTCCCCCATCTCCATGCCATCTTGGAAAGATATGGATATGTAAATGTTTAACAACTTGTCCACCGGCAGGGTTATGATTCCATCCTACATTATAGCCATCTGGACTTAGTTTTTCTTGTAATTTTTTCATGGTTTGTTTAATAAAAATGGTGATTTTCTTTAGAACGTACTCTTCATAATCAAAAATAGTAACGCCGTGTTCTTTTGGAATAATTACTGTATGTCCTTTAGAATGTGGTTTAATATCTAGAAAAGCTATGAATTGATCATCTTCATTTACTTTATGGCTTGGAATTTCTCCAGCTCCAATTTTGCAAAATAAACAATCCATATTCATTGAATAATGAAGCAATATAATAATCTTTCCAATAAATTTAAAAAACAGATGGGTGTTTATGTCGTTGCGCCCTCGTGGCTTAGCGGTATAGCGCCACCTTGGTATGTTCCGAGAGGAATTACAAAGAGGTGGAGGTCCCGAGTTCAATTTTCGTATGGGTATCCATTCGTTTGGAAGTCTCGGCGAGGGCTTTTTTTTGTTTTTATTCTTCATAATATAAAAGTTAATAACTATTAGTTCAACACAATTTGATATGCTTAAAGATATTGCACATCATTTAACTAAAAAGATTTCATCATTTACAGAGGAAGATTCATTGGTTTTTAACAATAAGATTCTTCCAATTAGTAAGGACAATTTTTCCCTTATTTCATCGATATTTACAACTCCCAATTCTGAACATAAAACGATCTCATTCATTGACGGTGGTCAGGCAGAAATATTGTCTGCTGGAAATTTTTCTGTAAGTTTCATTAGAGTAGCAGCTTTACGGATGCAACACAAAGGTAATGAGATCATTAAAAAGTTGGAGAAAAAAGAATTTTTTTTAGTAACTACTGCCAATTATCTGAATGGAGATTTAATCTATGAAAGTACTATTTTTGGAGATAAAATAATTGATGCTAATGATTTACTTTTATCTTCAAATGATGCTACGATTAAAAGTGGAAAAGAAAGAGCTTCGATATCTAAGATTACTAATGTGGCAAGACGTTTTGCAGAACTAGCATTAGCTGGAAGGCAAGATTCAGATTATGTGTTGTTAGACGGTTCTTTGGAAACTAGTTATACTAATGAAGAAAAATATGCGATTTTACCAAAGAATATTAGTGCGTTGGCAAAAACCTGTTCTTTATTTACTACCTCAGGTAATTCTCCTGCTGTTTTACTCAATAATTTGGGATATAGGGATAGTTGGGTCTATACTGTAGACGAGAAAACCTCTTTTGTTAAGCTACATCCTCATTCAAAATATGTATTTCGTTTTGATGGTGGATTAAATATTCTTCCTTCTTTACTTGATAACTCAAAAGATGCTGTATTTTTAGGCTATCCTTATGGATTATTGTCTGTTGATCAGTTAGCTAGAGTCAGTAATTCTGAAAGAAATTCATTAATGCTGAAATTAAGATTATATGCAAAAGATATAACCTCATACTATAACACATCTAATGCACACGCTATTTTGGACTCGCTACATTAACGTTTCATTAGGTATTCAACCCCAAAATTTCCACAAGATTTATAATAAGATGCATGACAGTTGATTAAAAGAATAATAAAAAAGTTAAAATAAGAGTCTTGAAGAATAATTTAAAAGACGATATAAAGGAGGATGTGATGATGCGATCTATTTGTGTAATAAACCATAAAGGCGGGGTTGGAAAAACAACTACTGCTGTTAATTTAGCTGCTGGCTTAAGCCGACAGGATAAAAAAGTCTTACTACTAGACTTGGACCCGCAAAGTAATATTGGGGTGAGTCTGCATTTGCAGGCAAATTATAATATTTATGATGCTTTGAAGGGGGGGATACCAATCTCTCGTTGTATTTTACATTTAGCGAAAAATTTTGATGTTATTACTTCATCAGAAGCGTTAGCAAAAGCAGAATTTTATTTAGCGAATCAACCTAATTCTCGTTTATTACTAAAAGAATTATTAGAATCGTTAACTGGCTACGATTTTATTGTTGTGGATTGTCCGCCGTCGCTAGGAATTTTGAATCAGAATGTACTTGCGTTTTGTAAAGAAGCTTTTATTCCAACATCAGCTGATTATTTAGGAGTGGATGCTTTGAAAAAAATGTCAATTGTTGTGGATAAAATCAACCGTTCATACCATCATGACATAAAGATAACTAAAGTAGTTCCAACTTTATTTGATAAAAGAACAAGAATCTGTCGTGATTCAGTTAAAGAAATGCAGGAACTATTTCCAGGTAAAGTTTCTCCACCGATTAGGTCAAATTCTAAATTGAAAGAAGCACCTAGAGCTGGAAAATCAATTTTTAAATATGCTAAATCAAGTGCTGGAGCACAGGATTATGGTGCGTTAGTACAAGAGGTCTTAGCAATGGGTTCAATAAGAATCACTCAGGAACCTGTAGCTGAAGAGGCTGTTGTGGAAGCTGAATAATTAGTATATAATTTTTCAAACTCTGCCAAGAATTGTTTAGCAATTTCTTTATTTTTTATTATTACTATATTTTCATCATTTCTTTTATCTCCGCCAGAAGAAGGATTAAAACTTCCTGTGATTACAGTTTTATTGTCTAAAACAAAAAATTTGTGATGCATGTTACCCTTATTTTTGTCTTTGATTACTTTAATTCCACTATGATCTAATCTCATAAATTGTGAGTATTTAGTTACTTGCCTAGCTTCCATGATGCCTTTTATTTTTATTCCATCCATTCTCTTTAGAAGTAATATGTTTGCTATTTGTTCATTAGTAAAAGAAAATGTTGCAAAATAGATCTCTTGATTAACATTTTTTAATTTTTCTTGAATTGTATGGGAACAATAATCTTCTGGACAGAAAACGACTTCTAATTGAATTTTATCTTTTTGTTCATTGTTTCTATTTTGGAAATTTACTTTAGGATTTTTTATCCTTTTTCCTTTCTTAAAAGTTCCATTCCACATTTCTTGAAATTCATCTTGATAATTATTTGCAATTATTTTTGATTCTACAAATATTAAATTATTATTGTTTTTGTTTACGCCGTTATTAGTTGGGTTCATACTACCGGTAGAAACTTTTTCCCCATCTATAATACAAAATTTGTTATGTTGCAACCCCCATGTGTCAGTTTTTACAAAAGGTTGATTGAATCTATTGAGATATTGATTGTCGATAATTATTTTCACTTCTATTTCTTTAGCTTTGCTTATTAATTTCTCTTTAACTGATTCTAAACTAACTTCAAATAACGCGCAATGAATTGAGTTTTGAGCTGAATTTAGGAATTTAATGAACTCTTCTTCACATTTTTCTGGACAGAAGTGCACAGATATACTCCCTTCGTCTGAGACAAAGGATTCTATATTTGGCTTTTTTACATTAGAATCAACTGTTGTAAATGCTCCTGTTGTACATCCTGTGAAAAATAGAATAAATGTTATAGATGTTATAAATATAATTAATAATGTTTTTAATGACTTCATAAATGTCTAATACTAATGGGCCTTATTATATGATTTCTAATATCTAATATAGGATAATCTAACATAGAAAGAATAAACAAGTGTTAGTAGGCAATAATCATCCATTACTTAAGACTCTATAATCTCAGCATTTCCATAACTATTTTTAACGGAATATTCAGAATTAATTAAATTTATTTTACTTCCATCTAAGGCAATAATTTTTCCAATCTGGCTATTAGTAAATTCCCAAACCGCATTCTTTTTTGCAAATGCACTCCAAACTTTACTTCTTTTAACAATTAATTTACCTTCTCCAGATAAATCTCCTAAATCGCTGTTATGGATTTCTACTATTGCGGAAGGAGCAGAGATAGGTTCCCAAGCTAATACTTTACTATTGGATAAACGAATTCTATTAGTATCAAATTTTAATGAGAAGTCATCGTATTTTTTTGCTTGTAAATCAGATAATTTTAATTGTACTGATGAGTTTGATTTTGGATTTGACCCTGCAACCAAAGCAATTACAGCTTCACTGTTTTCCAGAATAATATCATTATCATAATCCATCAATATTTTCCAGTTTACAACAGCGTCTGTTAAGGTTATAGTATATTTTTTTCCTTTACTTTTTATTGAAACGTGATTATCAAGTTCTATGTCTTGCTCAACTCCTGATAAATAAAGTTCAATATTCATTTGTCCTCCAAGTGAGCTAACTCTTGAATTATCTTTAATCAACAAATCTAATTCTGGATTGTTTAAAACTAACTTACTACTATCCATAGCCGTGTGTTTAATGTTTTCACTAATTGTTTTCTTTAGTGAGATTTGGGATTGACCCTGGTAGAATGAATTCATTCTATTTTTACTTTTAATTGCAACGTTATTCATTTCAATTATGGCAAAATCTTCAGCTATTAATTCATGTTCAAACGGTTGATTTTGTTCAAAGTTAATGATTGCATCTCTTACTACAAGTTTACCTGTTCCTTTTACAATTATATCACCTAGAATATTAAATTCAGTATTATTAATTGTATGGGTTCCCTTAGAAATGATTAAGTCTCCTTCGTACCATGCTTTTGGTAGAGAGAATGGCTCTTTTTGTAATAATGTGGGTGGTTTAATTATTTTGTTTAAACCATTTGAGTCGTTTTTTACTTCTTTAGCTGGTGCACAACCTAGGATTAGTATTATTACCAGGAACACCATTACTCTTTTCATTTTGTTCTGGAAACTGAACTTATTTAAGAAGGTTTCTCTGTTAGATGATATTCTCTACAGAGTTATCTGTTGTATACTTAGTAACTCAATAACTTTTTTAAACTGTTTTTCTTCCTAAGAAAAAATGGTGATTAATTTTAATCTTACATTACCTCAAGCGTTGCAGAGGATTGTATATGATGGAGAGTTTCATGAGTTTGAAATTCATTCCAAAAATAATATTCCTGAAGATTATGATCAATTTATTCAACAATATGCAGATGCAAAATGGAATGCTGTAGGTATTCTTAATAAACAATATAAAGATAAATTAGACAAAGAATATAATTTATACAATTGGTTGAATCACATTCCAGATGATGTTGCTTACTTCCTTAATGAAGCAGGTTCAAATTGTAACAATTATAGCGATTTCAAAGCGCCATTTAGGTTTTGTTTATGGTTAGGAAAGAATGGTTTCTTATTAGCTGTTGAGCAGAAAGGCAAAGGTTTTGATGCAAGTGAAATATTTCTAAAGGAAGAAACTGAAAATCTAGAAAATTCTGGTGGTGGCTTCAGATTCTTTAAAGAAACTTCTTCAAGTGTGTTTTTTGACAATTCTAAAGAAGCTAATGTGGTTTATTTATTGGCTAAATTTTAAACGTTATTAAATCAGTATGGGGATCATAACCGTTTTGCATTAATACTTTTTTATCTGTAGTAAAATTTTCTTCGTAACCATAGGCTGTAACTCTTTTCCACATTAGGTTTTCAATTTCAGTGTGATTTAATGCATGTTTATGCCACTTTCCAGTTTCTGGATTCTTTTCTACAATTAATGTTTGATTTCGTAATTTTTCTACATATTGCATCATAGAAGCAGTTGGAAGAACAAATGGTTGGAATGGAATTGTTCTGTTAGAGGTGCCCCGTTTATAACCATCTTCAGCAATTCTAAATAAAGTATGCATTCCTGCAATACCGTGAGCATCAAAGAAATCTTCATCTTCTCCCTTTGATTGGGATGTTTTTCTTCTATCACTTCTGTATAAGCTGTCATTACATGGACATGTTGCTCTTAAATCCCACACCATAGAATATGCAGATAGTCCATTTGGAATAACAAGTGGAACACTGGTATATTTTATCTTGTAAAAATCTTGTTCTTTTTTTGATCTTGAAGGAACACGCATTAGTCTTCCGCTTCTGAAAGCGAAAGTTTCTGCTCTTCCTTCTCCTCTTCTTGGTATAGGTTCGATTAAATCAGTAAAATCAACGTCAAGTCTGTTTAAGTATCTCGATGCTGGTTGTCCCTCTTTTCTCATTCTTTTGAGATAATTTTCATATCTCCTGATTTTTCTTTTTCTGTTATTTATTTGATCAGCATTAAGTGGTATTTTGTAGCCGCTCTGAGCTTTCTTTCCTCTTCTAACTTCTTTTCTCCATACTGGAATTAATTTTTTAAACGCAACGAAGTTTTGAAAAGCTCTTAATTCAGCTCCCTGCACAGCTCTGTATAATGAAACAATTCTGCGATGTCGATCTTTTCCAAACCAGGCGTAGGATGAAATAGTTCTATCAATGTTATCTTGTTGATTTTCATGTAAAAGATCAAAAGCTGCTTTGATTACCTTTTCAGGATGCCATTGTTCAGCTTTTTTTCTGGTAACTGAGAGTCTGCCCCTTTTTTCGTTAGGTCCTAATATTTTTCTAATTACAGCAACAGAATCTAATTTTACCAGTGAATCTTGTGAGTAAACAACTGCCTCTCTAGCATCATCTGCTGTTATACGATATTCTTTAGGCAGAATTAATAACTGAACTTTTGATAATGCGTCAATCTTATCAACTAATGATAAGGAATCAATTTGATGTTCTTCGGATAATAGATTTTCTAAATCTGCTTCTTTCGTTCCAATTTGGATTTGTTTATTTTCATCTAGTTTTGGTAAATCTCTTGGAATTGAGAAGTTAACTTCTCCTTCTTCAGGTGTCCAAACTTTTCTAACTACGTCTGTTGGTGTTGGATCATCAAAATAAGATTCTCTTGGCTTTGATAAGTCAATAATCATAATATCAATAAAATGGGCCTATTTTTAATATTTTTCGTTATTTTCGCTATTTTGTAGTAATTACGAATAGATTTTTAAATGATGTTGATTAGTTAGTTACATGTACAAAATAAAAACCATCCCGGAAGATTTCGTTGTAAAAGAAGTTCTAAGGTTGGATAATGAAAATGGACAATATCATTATTTCTTATTACGTAAAAAAAATAGAAATACTTTAGATGTAATTAGAGAATTAGCTAAACAACTTGGAGTGAATGAAAAGAAGATTGGTTATGCTGGAATTAAGGATAAACAAGCTGTTACTGAACAATATATCTCTGTTTTTGGATATAAAAATCTTAAGGTAGATATAGATCAAGTTTCTTTTGAATATGTTAGTTCCGGAAGTAAACCAATTTCCATAGGTGATTTAGAAAGAAATTATTTTGAAATTGTTGTGAGGAATGTTGAAGATAAACCAGAAGTTATTGAGTATTGTGAGAATTATTTTGATGAACAAAGATTTAGTAAGAATAATGTTGCAATTGGTAGAGCATTAGTGAAAAAAGATTTTTCTCAAGCTTGTAAGTTAATTGATAAAGATGTTGTAAAAAATCATTTGTTGGTTAAAAATAATGATTATATTGGAGCATTACAAAAATTATCAATCAGATTTCTACGTTTCTTTGTTAATGCATATCAAAGCTATCTTTGGAATGAAACAGTTAGTAAATATTTGGAAAATAATTATTCTGGTAAGAAAGTAGAGTATTCTCAAGGAGAATTATTTTTTGTGGATGATATGGATGAAAGTATTCTGGATATGTCTTTTCCATTGGTGGGATTTGGAACTAATGTAGGTGAGGAGTATAAGGATATTATCGATTCCATTCTTGAAGAAGAAAAGTTATCTACTTCAGATTTTATTATTAAACAAATTCCTGATATCAGTGCAGAAGGAGAGGTGAGGAAGATTTTTGTTAATGTTAATGATTTTGAAATTGGTGAATTTCTAGATGATGAATTAAATGATGGGATAAAAAAAGTAGTTGTAAAGTTTTCTCTTTCTAAAGGTAGTTATGCTACTATGATTATAAGGAAGTTGTTCAAAAGCTAAAGTTTTTTAAACACAATTATCTAACGCAGATAAATGGGCCTGTAGTATAATGGATACTTCCCTAAGTGTTTAGGTGTAGCCAAAAAGTACGACCGGCTTCGGTGAGTTGGGCTGAAAGCTTTGCTTGTAAGTCACCGGTTGATCGGGGTTCGAATCCCTGCAGGCCCATATTTATTATTAATTTATAGGAAATAGTCTCTATGTTTTTTGTGGGTAGTTTATTTATTAAAGAGAAATGGAGGGTTATTCATTCCACATTACGATATTCTTTTGAACTAATTTGTATTTACTAAAAAGGGGCGAAAACTTTATAAATAGCTAAATAAAAATAGAACTTATGAATACATTATCTAAAATTCTTGTTGGGTTAGCAGCAGGAGTAGCACTTTATGGACCAATTACTAGTTCTGTAGATGACCTAATGCAGCGAAATGCCAAAGTACAAATTGCCCAAACTGAACTGTTTCCTGGTTTGGAATCTTGGTTTGAGGGGGCTCAAATAGAATACCAGAAAGATTTTCTAGGTAGAGAAAGAATCATAGAAGTAGCTAAAAGGAAATGGTCGGAAGGAGGTAATGTAAAATATAATTTAATGGTTCTAGAACGTGATAATGACGTAGATCCTTGGGAATTGATTGGATTCAATAATCAATACTTTCGTGCATTTCATGACAATGATATGAGAAGAGAGACTCGTAACATGCGTGAAGGAATTAGTAATTTAATTAATGATGCACAAAAAAAATTTGGTTTTAAAGGAACTAGATTTTCGTATGACCCTGAAATATCTCCTGTTCATCATATAAAAAGGTTAAACTAACCTCCATTTATTCACCTATTCTAATTAATAAACATTCCTCTCCTTGTGACTTATTCTAAACAAAAGCAATTTATTCAATAAATAGACATAGCTGGTTATTAGATGTTAACAATTAAGACAAAACTGTTATAAATCTGCTTCTTTTTCAGAGAAAAATGAAATATCGTGAAGAAATAGTTGCAAGTGCTTTTGGAGATAACCCCTCTGATTTAAGTGAAGGGGTAGCTAATATAGCTAGTGTTGCAAGAAATTTGCACTGTACTTGGGTTATGGGTGAAGTAACTCATCTTAAGAATCCTCAAGGAGAAGATCTATGGTCCGGAATCGTCTCTATTAGAGGTTATATTGCTCATGAGGATTATGAACAACGTTTAGTTGAGCCAGATTTGATTGAAAAGAATACTATCTTATATCAGTTAAATAAGGATGGTTATGCTGGTTTGGAAAATATTGCGCAGGAACATGGAACAACTCCTGTAGAATTGTTAAAAGAGTATGATATTGGCAAAAAAGAATTACTTGAAGATTTAGGTATTTCTCCATTGAGTGATTATAAAACAATTGCTGAAAGATTGAAAACGGATGAAAATACAATTAAAGAATTATATGGGGAAGAAAAAGGAGCTACAAAAGTTGTTTCACTTAGATAATATGATTAACCGTAAAAAACCATTTGATATAGGAAGAGTAAGGGCTGAGAGAGCTACTTTACTTCATTTGATTAACAGATATTGTACTGCAACGGCTTTAGATCAATTTGGAATTTCTAAAATAGTTATGAAAAAGATATATCGAATTCCTGTGGATAAAATTGTTGATGTAGAAGCTGATAGGATGGTTGATTATATTGGTCAAGTTGGTTTGGAACAAGCAGCTAGTGATTATAGTGTAACATCAGAGTTTTTATTAAACGTATATGATTTATGTACTGAGGAGGAAAATGTATCTCCAGATAATGGTGTTCCAAAAAATGGAGAACATTTAAAAGAAATAGACATGGATTTATTAAATTTAAATCCAACAATTGATTATAACAAAGGCACAGCTGATATTGCATAATGGTATTAGATAAATTAGGAGAATCATTGAAAGGTACTTTAAACAAAATTACAAATTCTATTTTTGTTGATGAAAAATTAATCAATGAGTTAGTTAAAGAAATTCAACGTGCATTACTGCAATCAGATACGAATGTTTCTTTAGTATTGGAATTAAGTAATAAGATAAAAGAAAGAGCTAAGAATGATCCTTCTCCTGGAATTACTAAACGTGAGCAGGTCATTAAGATTATTTATGAGGAGTTAACTAATTTCTTAGGAAAAGAACCAAGAGAAATTGTAATTGACAAAAAGCCACTACAAATAATGCTTGTAGGTTTATTTGGTTCTGGTAAGACTACAACCGCAGGTAAATTAGCTAAATTTTACAAGAAAAGAGGTCATAAGATTGCTGTTATGCAAACTGATACTTGGCGACCAGCTGCTTATGAACAATTGAAACAATTATCTGAACAAGTTGGTGTTGATTTTCTTGGAATCAAAGGCGAGAAAGATCCAGTTGTCATTTACAAATCTTTTGAAGATAAATTAAAGAATTATGATGTGGTGATTGTTGACACTGCAGGAAGAGATGCGTTATCAGATGAATTGATTGAAGAACTTAATCAGTTACATGCTGCTGTGCAAGCAGATGAAAAGTTATTGGTTATTGCAGCAGATATAGGTCAAGCTGCTCAGAAGCAGGCAGAAGCGTTTCATGGCAGTTGTGGAGTAACTGGTGTTATTGTAACAAAACTTGAAGGAACAGCAAAAGGTGGTGGAGCCTTATCAGCATGTTCAGTAACTAAAGCTCCTATAACTTTTATTGGAGTTGGAGAAAAAGTTGATGATTTAGAATTGTTCCATCCTGAAAGATTCGTTGGAAGATTGCTTGGCATGGGAGATTTAGCCTCTTTATTAGAGAAAGCTCAGGAAGTAATTTCACCAGAGGATGCAGAGGATATGCAGAAAAAATTCTTGAAAGGAGATTTTAATTTAGTTGATTTATATGATCAGATGAAAGCTCTGAAGAAGATGGGTTCGTTTGGAAAGATTATGGAAATGATTCCTGGAATGGGCTCACTTAAGATGCCCAAAGAAATGCTTAATGTTCAAGAAGAAAAACTTCACAAATGGAAGTTTGCGATGGATTCAATGACCAAAGAAGAATTAGAGAATCCAGATGTGATGGATTCATCCAGAATTGACAGGATAGCTGCAGGATCTGGATTAACAATAGGTCAAGTAAGAGAATTATTGAAACAGTACCGTCAATCTAAAAAGATGATGAAAATGTTTAAGGGAGAAAAAGATATTGGCAAAATGATGAAAAAATTTAAAATGCCAAAAGGTATGTAACTCTCATGGAGCTAAGTTTTAAGAAAGCGTTATCTTTGAAAATTCTATTCTCAATTATTTTAATCGTTTTTTTACTACTATTTTCATTTAAGCTGGTAATGCTTTTTACATCATTTACTCCGCCACAGCAAAGTTGGTTAAACTATTTTTCTGGCAATGATGTTCCTGATGGATATGAAAGATTGGAAGTTTTACATATGCAGGATGTCAAACAAGTTTTAGATGTGGTTGATTATTTATTTTACATTTTATTAGTTATATTGGTTTATTTTTTTTCAAAGAAGGAATATAGAGATTTTCGTTTTTTGAGAAAGCTGGCGATAATTAAAATTGTTGGCGGGGGATTATTCTTCTTGTTTTCTATATTGTTTTTTGATTTTCTGTTTACTTGGTTTCATAAAATATTTTTCCCTCAAGGTAATTGGCAATTTCCAGCAGGTTCATTGTTGATAGCAACTTTCCCATTAGATTTTTTTGTAAATATTTCTAGAAATATATTTATTGTTTTTTTTTTCATACCAATCATTTTTATATTAGCTTGTTTTATTAAAAAAAAGTGCAAAGGGTATAAATAATGTATACAGCAAATGGAATAAAAGCTTGGTTAATTGTATTGGGTGTCTTACTATTGATAATTGTCATCTTAGTAGCAATATTTCATGCTTTTGTGTTTCTCTTACCATTAATCATAATCTTTGTAGTTATCAGTTACCTCTTTAGAATACTCAACAAACTTAAAAAAAGGGAGTCTCATTTTATAGATATTAAGCATAAAATTAAAAAGTAGAAAAGATGGTAAGAAATATATAGGAATATTACAAATTATCGGGAAAATACAAATAAATGAAAGCGATTATCATAATAAATTTCAAAATCTATCCTGAAGCTAGTGGTAAGAAAGCTTTAAAGTTAGCAAAGGAGATTGATAAGATTAAAAGAAATGGTTATGAATTAGTTGTGGCACCTTCTTTGTTAACTATGAAAGAAATTATAGATAAAAGTAAATTAACCGTTATTGCGCAACATGCAGATCACGTTCCATTAGGAGCACATACAGGTAGAGTCTCAGCAAAGGAACTTAAAGACATTGGAGCTAAAGGAAGTATCTTAAATCATTCAGAAAGAAAAATCCCCTTAAAATTTTTAAAAGAAATAATTGAAGATTGCAAACGTGAGAAATTAAAAACAATAGTTTGTGCTTCTTCTTTGTCTGAATTAAAAAAAATAGCTTTGTTTAATCCTAATTATATTGCCTACGAACCTGCAGAAATGGTGGGAGGGAATATTTCAGTTACTGAAGCTAAGCCAGACATTATTGTTAAAGGTGTTGAAATTGTTAAACATTTAAGTCCACGTACTAAGTTACTATGTGGCGCTGGAGTTCATAACAAAGAAGATTTAGGTCATGCTTTACTTTTAGGTTGTGCTGGTGTACTCATTGGACATGCTGTACCTAAAGCTAAAAACCCTAAGAAGTTTTTACAAGGAATGTTGTTGTAGAAATATGTGTAGAAACATATGTAGAGATATTATAATATTAATAAAAAACAAAAAAATTAACTTTTCTTAAATTCAGCTGCAATATCAATTAGATCTACGTGGCCCATCAATAAACTTCTGCAACAGTATCTGTTTAAACCCAAAGAATCAAGCGTTTTCTCTTTGCTCTCTCCCTTTTGAACTCCTAGTTGGAACTGTTCCCATAAATGTCCAGTTGGTTTCCCACAAGCGAAACAACGTATTGGTATAATCATATTTTGTCCTCCCAACGCCTCATCGGTAACTCTTTTGCCTCTTTGCTCTTGCTTTAGAATCGTTCGGTTTGCAAGCCTCTTTACTTCTTACATCTGCAACTAATAATAATCTATCGTATTCTGTGAATACTGTTTTTAATTTATTGTCAAACTGAATTAATGCTCTTGCAATGGCTAATCTAACTGCGTCAGCTTGTCCACTCTGTCCACCGCCGAAAACTTTTACATCGATATTAACTTTCTTAGCAACTCCCTCAGCTAAAACTAAAGGTTCTTTAATTCTAAGTCTTGACATTGAATCACTGTAATTTAGTAATGATTGTCCGTTAATTGTTATTTTTCCAGAGCCTGAATTTAATGTTGCTCGAGCAACTGCACGTTTTCTGCTTCCTTTAGTTTGGATTGGTTTCTTCATACTTTTCCTCCTAAATGCTTACAAACAGCGCCAATTGTGATATATTTGGTGCTAGGTAATTTATTTACTGAACTATCTTTCAAAGTAATTGAATCTTTTCCCTGAAACTGTTCTGGTACGTTAATATAACACATGATTCTTTTAAATGCTTCTTTACCTCGTGGTTTTTTCCAAGGTAGCATGCCCCTAATTGCACGACGAACAAACCTATCTGGTAATCTAGAAAATTTTGCACTTTTTAAGGGATAGCCTTTCCTATCTCTTTTAGCTTTTTCATTGGCAAAAGTATTTTCTTTCTTACCACTAATCATAATTTTTGAACAATTTACAACTACAACTTCTTCTCCTAAAAGAGCGTCTTTAGCTGCTCTTGCAGCCAATCGTCCTAAGATGATATTTTCTCCGTTGTATATTTTCATTATCCTAATATTCTCACTTTTTTTGCTTCTGGGTTTGTTTCTAATAATTGGTGAATAGTCATGGTTTTACCTTTTGCTGCTTCAATTTTACGTCTTGCTTCTTCTGAAAAGTTTAATGCAGCAACGTCAACTTTTTTACTTAAGGTTCCAACACTTAATACTTTACCTGGGACAACGATTGTTTCTCCTTCCCTAGCAAATTTTTCAATCTTGTAAACATTTACACTGCTTATTCTGCGAGCAGATTTAGAAATATCTTTAGCTATTCTTCGCCAGAATGGAATCCTATTATCACTAAGAGCACTTAATAAATTCTTAGTTTGATAGTTAGTTGGACCTCTCATTGCTTTATATCAATGCCTCCATTTCTGTGCACTTTTTTTCAAGAATATCAGCGCTGGTTTCTAGAATCTCTTTATAGGTCAGTTGTCCCCATGATTCTAATGTAAAAATAATGTTGTCAGAATATTCTACAGATATTCCTTCATCTAATTCACTATAATAATCAATTAGATTGGATGAATAAACTTTATCTTGATTTAATTTAACAGAATTTCCAGATAAGGTGAATACTCCATCTGTACAATTTTTTGCAAGTAAAGCTGCATCCTTAACTTTTCCAATTTTAATGACTGGTTCAGATTTGAAAAATGCCCATCCTGGAGACCATTTTGTGTGTTCCTTACCCTGTCCCATAACTGCTGTCATTGTAACATCAACTTTCTGTTTTGTTAGTAATTTAGTAATTGGCATTTTACCATAAACAAAAGTACATTTTGGATCAGAACTTTTTGCATCTTCTGCATAGACATATCCTTTCTTTGCTACTTTTAGTTGCAACTGTAAAGTACACCGTGCACTTTTTTCATCAATTTCTGTTTGATTTTCAGGTAATCTGTAACTTTTTAGATCTGTTTTGATTGGAGCTAGTCCTAAACGTAAAGCTAACATTTCATCATATAAAGCTGAACCATTATCTTTAACTTCTAAATCTTCCACTGCTAATGTTGGAACTTCTTCTAATATTAAACGTCTAATTGCGTTAGCGAATGCTGGTTGAGAACCCTTAATCAGAAAAGTAATTTTATTATTTTTTCTTTCTTCCTTAATTTTTTGTAATTTTAGTGCCATTTAAACTCTCCGACCCCTCTTACCACCTTTTGCCCTGCAACCGTTATGTGGTTCAGGTGTTACTTCCTCAATCTTTCCTACTCTAATACCTACTCTTGATAATGCTCTAATTGCTGCTTGTGCTCCAGGTCCAGGATTTTTTGGTCCGTTATGACCTCCTTTTCCTCTAACTTTAATCATCAGTCCTTTAATTCCTCTTTCGTGGCAGATTTCTGCAACTTTTTTTGCGCAACCCATAGCTGCTGTTGGACTAGATTCAAGTCTATCTGCTTTTACCATTTGACCGCCACTTGCTCTTGCAATGGTCTCAGTTCCTGTAATATCTGTTACTGTAATGATTGTATTGTTATAACTAGAAAAAATATGAGCTATTCCCCATTTAATTGGCGGATAATTTCTGCTTCTATCTCTAGGTGGTCCCTGATATTTCCGTGGTCCTCTGTCTCTGTTCATTCTGTTTTTTCCGCCTTAGTATTTTCTGCTGGTGCTTCTGGTTTCTCTTCTTTTGTCTCTTCTTCTTTAACTTCAGGTTTATCATCTGCTTTTTCTAATACTTCAGATTTTGGTTCTTCTGGATTATTTTCAGCTTTAGTATCATCTTTTTTTAATTCAGTATTATCATTAGTTTTTTCAGATTCTTCCTTCTCAACAGGAGATTCTTCTTTTGATTCATTACTTGATTTTGCTTTTTTATCTTCTTTCTTAGATTTAGGTAAGATTTTTTCTCTTTCTTCTTTAATTTTTTCTGCTTCATTAACCCTTTCTGGATGATTATCATCTGCTAATTTTGATGTTGGTTTGAATCTAATTTGTGATTCTTCTTCTAATGTTAATAATTTTGTAGGAGAAGTAATTCCTTTATTGCCAACGAAAACATGTCTATGTACAACAAATTGTCTTGCTTGTGGCATTGTTTTTGCATGTCCTAATTTAACTAGAATACTTTGAAATCTACGTTCAAGCACAGTTGATAAATCAATATTTAAGATATTGTGCAATTCTGAACCAGCTGGTAATAATCCATATCTTTGAAATTTGTCTAATACTTGCTGCTTCTCTTTTTGACCCTGAGCTGATTTATCAGCAGTTAATCTTTTGGCAATATCTTTATACTTTTTAAGAAAAGTTTCAGCTTTCAATAATTCTTTTCTGTTACGGATGCCAAATTCACTTTTGAATTTCTTTGATTCGTCAATCTCTGTTTTATTCCAAGGGTGGACGGGTGTTTGGTACTTTTTCCTTAATTTACGTGGATCTCCCATTTTTTAATTATTTACCTTTCTTAGCTCCGCCTTTCCTTTTAACTCCAACCACTTTACCTTTACTCCTTCTGAAGTTGGATTTAGTTCTTTGCCCTCTAACAGGCAGACGACGTGAATGTCTGTTTCCTTTGTAACATTTAATTTTTCTTAATCGTTTGATATCATTATCTTTTGTAAAGTCAAGTGTTCCGGTAATAATATGTTTGTCTTCACCAGTATCATGATCTTTACGGCGGTTGAATAACCAGGCTGGTAAATTGAATTTTTGAGGGTTATTAATTATGTCAGTCAATTTAGCTATATCAGCTGCTTCCATGTTACCAGTTTTAGAATTTCTATCAATTTTAGTCATGTTACAGAAAACAGCAGCTAAATTCTTTCCAACACCTTTTATCTTGGTTAACGCAGTACCAATTGGCTTACCACCTGGAACGTCAATATTAGCAATTCTAACTATGTGTTTATAACTAGATTGTGATGGATCGGGCTTCTTTTCTTCTACTGTATTGGGCTTTTTATCTTCTGCCATGTTAAATCTGCCGAGAATACCCTTTTGAAACTGAGTTTCAGGCGCTTACACTCGGGATGTTTGAACAACGAAGCAGTCTTTTTATAAATGTTTTGGTTAGGATGTTTAGATGAGATCGGTAAGTTAACCACTCGCGCATGGTAAAAACGCATAAATTTATAAAGAAACATCCCTTATTTAACCTTAAATCACAATTAAAATGGCAACAAAATATGGGGTAATATCAGATGTACATAATGATCCTAGAATAGTTCCTTTAGCTATTGAAGTTCTAAAGAAATTAGGAGCTAAAAAGTTAATTCTTAATGGAGATATTGGAGAAAGGCAAAGTACTTTACAAGCTAGTCAGGGTTATGTTGCTCAAATATTAGATGCTGTTGGTAAAAGTGGATTAGAAGCTTATGTGCAGCCTGGTAGTCATGAAACTTTACTTGGCTATGGTCCAGTTATAGAGCATTTTGCTGATGAATATAGTAATATTATAGATGTATTAAGGAGTCCTAAAGTTAGCAATAATGGACATGATTTAGTGTTTATACCTGGTTCAGATTTTTCATGTGGGGGAGAGTATCAAATTGGTAATCATCCACAGCTTCCTACGGGAAGATATATTGAAACTCATGATAGTTTAATTAAATTTGATGATTTTGCGCAATATGTTGGAGCATTACAACAGGGAATAGTAGAAAATACCATGCAATATGCAAATATGGGAGATTTAAGAAATTTGGTTGGGAATCCAGAAAAAACAGTTGTAGTTTGTCATGTACCCAGAAAATTTGACGGTAATGATGCAGTTGATATTGCTTATTTTGCTGAGCAAGCTGATGGTAAAGTTCTTTCTGGAATTGTTGTTGAAAATGGAATCAGACAAAAATTTGGTAATGTTTCTGAATCTGATTTAAGAATTATTGCTGCAGCTAATGGTTTAACTTTCAAAAATGAAAACAGAGGAAACGCAGATTTATCTAAGTTATATGAAGAATTAGGTATTACTAAAGCTGTTAGTGGACATTTTCATGAATCTGGACATAAAGCTCATGATTCTTCTGTTAATGCTGTTAAAGAAGGAGAATTAGTTGATGAATTATATTGGAATTCTGGTCAATTGGATTTAGGTATGACTGGTATTTTAACGGTTGATGGTAATAGAGTTAGTTATAGAAATGTTCAATTAAAAGATTTTCTAAGGTAATGGATGTGTGGATAAATAAATTAGAATTTTAAAACCAATCCTAAAAAATAATTCATATGTTATCGGATTATTACTTAAATATCATCCCATCGAGCATCATATTTGTTGTCCCAATCTTTCTTAAGTACATTGATTGATATTATATAACATATATTACTTTCTACATTCATAACTTCCATTTTTACAACTCATTATCTATAAATATTTCAATTAATATTTCTTTTATACTTTTTTAAAAAAATCAAATAGCAGTTACATAAATTCTTTGAGGATTTCCGTATTGTGTTACACCTTTAATTCCTTTAGATACTGTAACCTTAAACACATAAGTTCCTGGATCAAATTCTTTAGGAATGTTAACTAAAATAGATTGAACTTTATGTTCGTTTTCTTTAATATGGATTCCTTCTGAATTATAGACTAATGTGTTTAGAATATCTACTTCTATTTTTCCATCTTTCCTTTTATCTTCATCGACAATCTTTCCTTCTAAATCTACAAACTGTGCTAATGTAATTGTAACATAGAAATTTTTGCTTTCTTCTATATTCCTTATTCCCATCCCAAAAAGATGTTCCTTTCCTCTCTTTAACGTAATTCTTTGCAGAGGCAAAGCAACTTGTGCTCCCTGATTTACTAGAAGACGTTCAATCTGGGCTTTTGATTGGTCATTTAGTTGTTTTTCTAAAGTATCTGATTTACTGATTAAATTATATGTAAAAGCAATTCCACTAACCATAACTGTAATAGAAATAATTATCACTACAAGCATGTTAATTGATAGACCAATAGCACCTTTTTTCATAAAATAAGAAAAAAAAAGAAGTATATAAAATTATCTTAATGTCTCGTACTCTTTTACTACTAATACTACAAAGAGAATCAATAGAATTGCTCCTGTTAACATGTACCAGATACCTGGAGTAAGTAACATATCTCTAATTGTTATGAACATTCCCCAGCCCATTACAATAAATCCTAACCATAGGAATTTGTCTAGTACTAGTTTCATTACTTGAAATTCTTGATCTTTTGTAAGTTTTTTTTTAGCCATCATAATCACCTCATGAAACAGTTAAGAACAATTCAGTTTCTCCGATTTGTATACACTTAGCTGATTTTGTGAACACTTTTCCAGCTGTGTCCCAACAATTATTGTCTTTTGCACCTTGATATGCAGTCATTTTTAATAAATAAAGCCCAGTTTGTGCTTCAGCGCTAACAGGTGAAATCAAAACTTTGTTTACTTGTCTCTCAGCAGCTTTCAATGTGTAAGCTTGAGGAGAGTCAAAATAATCAAACCACTTAGAAACATCTGGACAGTTTTCTGGTGGATTATTTTTTTGATGAGGACATTTGAATGTTGTAATTTGAAAACCATATTTAATCTCAGCATTTCCCTCATTTCTAACACCAAAGCCTTGTAGTGAACTTGCTCCTCTCTCTACAGTCAATCTAGTTTGAGAAAACAGTAATGGAGCTGAACTTGTTGCTAAATCTGTACTTAACTGTTCAGATATCTTTTGAAATGTTGATTCGGATAGACTACCAATATCTGAGAATAATCCTCTAACAAATCCTAAACCTAGACCCATAATGGTCATTGCTAAAACTATAATTACTATAGCTTGAATCGATAAATTAAGTGAAGCTTTCTTCATTCTATACACCTCTTTTTGTGATACAG
>CAZRZP010000003.1:47576-116002 GCA_964604645.1 uncultured Methanosarcinales archaeon | reverse complement strand
TACTGTTGTTCTAAGCAATATTCTGGAGTATAAAAAGCTTTTGGATTGGGTATTTCTCAGAATGATGGTGTTAATGGTATCTTAATAGAGGTTATAACTTTTGCTATTTCATTAATCTTATATTATTCTACTTATTGTGTTCGAATCCTGATTAAACTATGTATTTACTGTATTAATCTGGGATATATCCCTAATTAGCATGAAATCTGTTAACAATATTATTATACTTTCTCGTTATTTTATATTTAAGGGTGGTTCCTTAATAAACCGGGGGGATTAAAATGACAGATAAAAAGAAAGTGAGAGTAGCGGTGATGACACCATATTTGAAAGAAGAAGGATGGATGTCGCCAGAAATGCGTAGAACACATGAAGTAGAAGGTTGGGACGTTGGTGGAGATTGTGCAGATTATGTAAGAACAGCAAGGTATGATGTGCATTTAGATAAAGCAATAGATGGACCTGAAAGTTTAATTGCAAGTGATTTAACAATAATTGGATCAGCTGGACGTTCTGAAGGCTTAGTAGATTGGTTGAAAGGAAGTGGAGCAATTGTATGTAGATATAGTATGTTTCATGGAGGACCAAGTAGATATACAGGAAGAATGCCTGGAGAAGGTGGATTTTCAATAGATTTGCCAAAAAGTGAATCTGCAGTATATGCTTTGTTAAGTGATGAGAGTTTTTTAGATGCAATTGTTGCAAGAGATGAAGGAGCAATTTTAAGTGCGTTGGATGATTTAGGTGCGAGAGGATTTGAAATCATGGCAACTCCATATTTGAGAGAAGCGTTAAAAGTTTAATTCTTTGGGGGGGGTTCCCCCTTTTCTTTATTTTTATTATTTTCTTTACTTACATCTTCTTTCTTAGAACTCTTTTTTTTATTTCCTGATTGCATCTTCTCTTCAAATTGTCTTCTTCTATATCTACTAATTGTATAATTTACAGGATTCTTTAATGTTTTACAATGATCTTTATCACAGCCCAACCCAAGAGCTACATAATAACCATCTGTTTCACAATTTGGAGGTAATTTATCTCCTGGTTTGAAATGATTTAGCTGGCCATTAATATATGCCTGCCTGAGAGGAGGAGAATTCTTTTTATTCCAATCATAAAGAAACTTTTCAATCTCTAATTTATTCCAGCCAATTTTTCCAAGAAAATTCATTAAAATAAACACAGCCCTCTTTTTACCATCTTGCATGCCTTCTAATATTTTCTTAATGCAATCTGGAAATAATTCTTCAGTTATGGCAGATTCAATTATTATTTCATCATATTTCTTTTCTTCTTTTTCTTCATTCTTTGGTTTAAAATCCATAGCTTGCAATAATAATCTACTTCCTGAAACTTCAACATCTCTTGGTAAGAATTTGAACATTGTCATCAGAATTTTATCAGGATTACCCATCGATTTTTCAAATTGTAAAACTTTATCTGGGTCTATTGGTAGGGAACATAATCCTGATTTCTCATGCAAACTATATGGCATCCTATATAGATGACGGGAGGCAATAAGAATTGTATCTATTTCTAAAAATGAAGCGACATTTAATTTATTAATTATCTGCCCTGCTTTTTCTTCTTTTGTAACTAATTCACTGAATTCCATCTCTACTTTATCTTTAATTGTGCTTAAATTATTGTTTTCAAACTGCATGATCTGCTTAGCTAATTCATCTTCAATGTTTGCTGTTACATAACCTGCTATTTTTCTTGGTGCCTCAGGAAATAGATCTTTAGTTAGCTTCTCTCCAATATTAGTGGGAAATGCTTCAAATGGAACACCAATGTGGAATCCCTTATTTCCAGAAAATTTACATGAAATAGTTTTTACTCCACAATATTTGAGGAATTCAATTACTAAATATGCGCATATTCTGCTGTATTCAAAGATTTTACAATCAATGTCTAACATTAAATCCCAACCATTACGTAACTCCAGCATTTCTGCTGGTAAAATGTTACTGTGTAATTGAAGTGGATCTTGCCATCTTTCTTCACTTGAATGGAAAGATGTAACTCCTTTTAATGCTAATTCAATCACATCTCTTGGATATACTAAAACGTCAGGACGTTTTCCAAAACCAGTGCCAAATTGCATGCCAATTTCCTTATCTTTAGCATGCTCTAAGAGAGCTTCCTGAATGTCTAAACGTTTGTAATGTTTGAGAATTGCTCCTTTAGTTAGCATGCTGGTTTGAGATTGATTTAGTTTAAATAATTTTAGGGAAGGAATAATATTTCAGAATTATTTGATTTTTGATTAGTCAAACTTATAAATCCCTCCAATTCTGAATGATTTATGTCAATAAAAAATTGGTATCAGGACAAAGAACTTAACTTATTGGAAGGAAGGGGAATATTAGTTAATTCAGACAAAATCAATCTTGTTTTTGATTATGATGGTGTAATGACTGCGCCTCAAGAATTGAAGGCTGAAGCTATTAATGGGTTAGGTTATAACATAGGTTCAGAACATGCAGATAATAGGTTAGCTCTTGATGAAATGATTCGACAGACAGGGAAATCAAAAGATGAAGTTAAGGCAGACTATAAATCAGCTGTGTGTAATCTATATTTAACTAGGCCACTTGACTTGCCTCCAGCAAAAGATGCAATTGATGTTTTGAATAGGTTACAAGATTCTGGGAAATTCAATAATTACATTGTTACATCAAGAGAATCTACTCCTGAAATGCCACTGGCACAAGCAGCTGGTAAGTGGTTGAAACATTATGGTCTTAAGTTTAAAGGAGTAATTAATACGAATAATACTAATAAAAAACCTTATTTGGATGTTTTATCTCCTTTAGTTTTTGTTGACGATAGTGCTCATAAATTGATGGAGTTATTTGATGATGAAGAATGTACTGTAATAAGTGAAGATTTGAAAAAAACTAAAATGATTTTTTATCGCCATCTAGCCAATGAGCGTGCTGAAGTAAGAGGAAATATTTCTGAGGTTAAAAGTTGGTTAGAATTGGAAGAAATGATTCAGAATTCTATTGGAGTGTAATATTTATAATTTTTTAACTTCTTTCTTGAAATCAACTGCTTGTTTTTTAACGGATTTTAATGCATCCTTTAATGCTTTTTTTGGTTCAACACCTTTGGTTTCAATAATAAATTGAGGAACTCCAATTAAAGGGTGATCTATTCTATAAGTAGCGATGGTAACACCTTTTACATTAAGCAATTCTTCTTTAAGAACATTACAGAATGAATGTGTTTCTCCTTTTAGCTTGAAAACTAACCTAGTTTTGGTATCTTCTTGCACAATTAATTCCATGTCTTAGTTTTTTAAAGTACACTTTATAAATGTTTTGTCTGGATAAGTGAAGTGTAAATGTTCTAACGATACTTCAAACTGATTTCGAGAGATTTTTTACCTTTCAAATTACCTGCAGTGCATTCTACATCGTATCTTATTTTTGAAGGTTTACGTTCTGCTTCATAGAATAACTGTACTTTTTTTGTTTCTTCTACTTCATGAGTTCTTTGATCGTTATATTTTCCTTCATAGAATTCTGAAATAATACAACTTGCTGGTTTACTTGTTTTTACGTTGAGATCGACAATATTTTCTGCAATTAATTTTCCTTTAAATGGTTCTATAGTTAGCTGATTACCGCTATTAGTTGAATTATTTGCAGAGAGTTCAATATTTAGGGAACTGCATCCTACTAATAGAATAAATCCTATTAAGATAAGTGTAATGAAAAAAATTCTTTTCATGTTTTTGAGAAAAAGAGGTGTAATATAAACTTTTCTTACCACTTAATTTAACAAAAATCATATTATAATCCAATAAAAACATTTATCAACCTTAATTCTTTTCTTCATGCATGGCTTATCTAATCCTTATCCGTCATGGTGAATCTAGATGGAATCAAGCAAACAAATTTACTGGTTGGGTTGATGTTCCGTTAAATGAGAAAGGAATTAAAGAAGCAAGAAGAGCTGCTAAAGCGTTAGAGGGGATTAAAATTGATGTAGCTTTTACTTCTACTTTAGTGAGGGCGCAGGAAACTTTGCTTTTGATATTAGCGAAGCAGCAATATACTGGGATTTTTGTACATAAAGAAGCTAAACGAAAAAAGTTTGAGGCACATAAGATGGAGAAAGGTGAAATTCCTATTTATTCTCATGATGCGTTAAATGAAAGGTATTATGGTACCCTTCAAGGTTTAAATAAAGATAAAGCAAGAAAAAAATTTGGTGAAGCAAAAGTCTTTTCTTGGAGAAGAAGTTATAACAAGAAACCTCCTGGCGGTGAAAGTTTAGAAGACACCTATAAAAGAACTGTTCCTTATTTTAAAAAGGTGGTTTTACCTGAAGTTAAGAAAAATAAAAATGTTTTAGTTGTAGCTCATGGAAATAGTTTACGTGCATTGATTAAATATTTAGATAAAGTTTCTGATAAGGATATCCCTCAATTGAATCTTCCTACTGGACAGGCGATTGTTTACAAACTGAGAAAAGGTAAATTAACAAAACAGAAGCATGTACATAGCTTTAATCGACCAATTTGTTGGAATGAACCTAAATGTTTTTTGAATGGTAAGAAAATTAAACCTTAATCATCGTTTGTCCAATTTTAGGTTTCTCTGCAGTTTTAAAGAATTCTTTTATTTCTAGGAATTGGTTAATTTCGCTGTTAATCTTATTTAATATTTTAAGTCCGCTATCTGTGAATCGGATCATTTTTCTGTCATACATAATTAGTTTTTTGTTTTCTAAAGTTTCTAAATTTCTGTATAATGCTCTAGTTTGTTTTGTTATAATCTTTGAATGTAGCAGAAAAGTTATAAAAGCAATTTTACTACTTCTCAAAATTACTGGTTTTTCTTCAAGTGGTTGGTTTAATTGTTTATAGAATTGTCCAAGTGAATATAATATTAGTCTTTGTGTCTTAGTTATTTTCATATGATGTTGAGAGGTGATTTAGGATAAAAGATTTGTGGTGTTTGTGAGTTGGTTAGGGAGTAATGTTTAGAAAATTTTATCTACTATCTGGTCTTAATAATAATATGCTTGAATTAATTGTAAGTCTAACAGAACCATTTTGGGGAGCGTATGTTGCTAAAAAAAACCTCCCAAAGTATGATCCCCCTCCAGAATATGATCAAAAAAGACTTGAGGAGTTTGGTGGTAATTGCTGGGTTACTATTGGAGAAGATCATGTTTCTGGATATGGAAGTACCATATTTGATTCTTATTTTGATTTACTTGAACAAGCTTCATGGACTACACGTTCAGTTGCAATGAGAATTAATAATTATGGAAAAGATCCGCTTCCTGATATTGGTTAAACAACCCTCAGTTTATTTAAACAAATCACCCTGCTATAAACTAGGTAGATAATTCTTTTTGAAAAAATTTACTTAACTTCTGGTGAATGTTTATATAATTGAATGTTTAAAACATGGTATGGATGATATTATCAATAAATTAGTTGAACTAGAAAAAGAATCTGTCAAAAGAGGTATTCCAATTGTTGGTTCTGAAAAAGGGAAGTGGTTAGCAGATTTTATTGATAAACATAAACTACAACAAATACTAGAATTAGGAACGGCAAATGGTTATTCGGGAATTATTTTGGGTCATCAAGGTGCAGAATTAACAACTATTGAGATAAATGATGGGATTGCTGAAGAAGCTATGAAGAATTATTCTGAATATAATATTGATGCAAAAATAATTATTGGTGATGGTGTTGAAATTGTCAGAGATTTAACAGAAACAAAAAAAGATATTTTTGAACTAATCTTCATTGATTTTGCAAAAAAGAAGTATATTGAAGTTTTAGAAAATTGTATTGACATGTTAAAAAAAGATGGATATATCATCGCTGATAATATTACCATGTCTGGCTGTCAGGATTTTAAAGAAGCTGTTTTGAATGATGAAAGATTAGAAACAGAAATGATTGATATTAAGGATGGATTGAGTGTTTCAAAAATTACAAAAAATTTATAAATATGGCCAGTTATATAGTTGCTATGGCGACTACAATCCAAGTAAGTTCTGAGTTAGTGCAGGAGTTAAAAGCTAGAAAGTTGTATGAGAAAGAAAGCTATGAAGAAATAATTTGGGATTTGATAGAAGATACTAAAGAACTTTCTGAAGAAACAAAAAAAAACATTGCTATTGCTGAACAACAAGTCAAAGAAGGGAAAGTAATTAGTCATGAAGAATTAAAAAAACGACTTGGCCTATGATTTACGATCTTCAGTATACTGAGAAGTTTTGGAAACAGATTAGTAAACTTCCTAAAGATGTACAACAAAGAACGGTTAAGAAACTTGAACGATGTAGGATTCGCCCGCACGCTTTTGTTAAAAAATTAGTTAGCTCACCATATTTTAGAATTCGTTTAGGTGATTATAGAATTATTGTTGATATTCAGCAAGGGAAATTAATTATTCTAGTGTTAGAGATTGGACATAGAAAAAATATTTATCAAAAATAAGATATTGTCAGTTAAGGTTTAAACCTTTCCATAGTTCTTGGGAAAGGAATCGTATCTTTGATGTTTTCCAATCCACAAACCCATTTTATCACTCTTTCAACACCTAAACCAAAACCACCATGTGGGACTGAACCGTATTTTCTTGTATCTAAATAAAATTCATATTCTAATGGGTCTTCTCCTTGCTCTTTTAATCTTCGTTTGATTTCTTCTAAATCATGTTCTCTTTGTGATCCGCCGATTATTTCTCCATGGCCTTCAGGTGCAAGGAAATCAACTCCAAAAACTACATCTTTATTATTAGGATCTTCCATCATGTAAAATGCTTTAACTTTTTTAGGATAATGGGTAACGATAACTGGAACATCATATAATTCAGTTAATTTATCCTCCTCTAATGTTCTCAAATCTTTACCCCACTCTATTTCCATTTGACATTTATCTTTTAGAATTTTAAGTGCTTCATCATAGGTCATTTTTACAAATGGTTTATTGATTATTGGTTCCAATTTAGTGATATCTCTTTTCAATAAATCCAATTCTGCTTTGTTATTTTCAACAACTTTCTTAAAAATGTGTTTTAATAAATTTTCTCCATGTTGAATCACTTCATCAAACGTACTCCAGACCATTTCTGCTTCCGCATGCCAATATTCTGTAAGATGTCTAGAAGTTTTTGATTTCTCAGCACGAAAGGATGGTGCTACCGTGTAAATATTCCCTAATCCAAATATTGCTGGTTCTGCATATAATTGCCAAGTTTGAGCTAGAAAAACATCTTTTTCTTTGAAGTATTTTACTTCAAATAATTCTGAACCACCTTCACATTGTACTGCTTGAAAGATCGGAGATTGATATTCAGTAAATTTTTGACTTCTAAAATATTCATGAATTGCTCCAAAAATGGTACTGCGGATTTTTAAAATTGCAGACATCTTTCTGCTTCTTAACCATAAATGTCTGTTATCAGCCAGAAATTCTATAGATTGATCTTTTGTAATTGGAAATTGGTCTGATTCTCCTATAATTTTGAATGAAGAAACCTGAATTTCATAGCCTGATGGTGCTCTTTTATCTTCTTTTATTTCTCCAATAATCTCCATTGATGCTTCTGTTTGTAGTCTATCAATATCATCCCACTTATCTTCAAAATTCTTTTTTTCTAGAACACATTGAATAACATTTGTTGAATCTCTTAGAATTATAAATTTAAGCTTATTACTGCCTCTCTCACGATGTACCCAGCCTCTGATTGATACATCTCCTGAACTTTGCTGCATAGCTTCCTGAATTGATATGAATGTCATGATTGATGGAAAGTTGTTGGTTTTAAAAATATTTGGTTCTGGTCTCATTCTTTATATTATATCTAAATTCAATTAACAGAAAGCTTTATAAACAACCGCTTGAAATAATAAATTTATGTTCTACAGAGTCAAAGTAAAGGATTACGTTAGGGTGCCTCCAAGCATGTTTAATATGACTAAAAAGGATGCAGTTCTACAAAATATTAAGTCTAGTTATGAAAATTTTATCTCAAAAGAGCTTGGATTTGTCGTTAATGTTATTAATGTAGGAGATGTTGAAGAGGGTGTCATAGTTCCAGGTGATGGAGCTGGTTATTATGAGACAGACTTTGAATTATTAACATTTAAACCAGAATTGAATGAAATGTTGTTTGGTAAATTAAGAGATATCACTGATTTTGGTGCATTTATGGATATTGGTGGCGTTGAGGGGATGGTTCACATTTCACAATCAATGGATGATTTCGTTTCATTTAGTAAAGATAAAGTTTTACAAGGAAAAAATTCTAATAGAAGTCTTAAAGTTGGAGATAACTGTAAAGCTAGAATAATTGCTGTAAGCTATAAAGATTTGAATAACCCTAAAATTGGTTTAACTATGAGACAAGAAGATTTAGGAAAGATTGAATGGTTAGAAGAAGAAAAGATAGAGAAAGCAGCTGAATAAGATAATAATCAAAAAATAATTGAAAATATAAAAATATCATAAAAATGGCAAAAAAGAAAGCATGCAAAAAATGTAAATTATTTGTGGAAGGAGATGTTTGTCCTTCATGTAAACATAATGTTTTTACAACTAGCTGGCAAGGTAGATTATATGTAACTGATATAGAAAATTCTGCTGTTAGTAAAAAGATTGATATTAAAATTAAAGGTGAATATGCCATAAAGGTAAGATAATGGAATTAACAATTGAAGAAAAAAAAGTAAATCCATCTTTGAAAAGAATGGAGATATCTGGAAAAATAGTATTTGAAGCAGCTACTCCAAGTAATTTTGATGTTAGTGCTGACATTGCTCATAAGTTAAACAAAGATGCAGATTTGGTTGTAGTAAAAAATATTTATACTAAATTTGGACATAAAGAAGCTGATTTTTCAGCATTAGTTTATGATACTATGGAAGCTCGACAGAGAACTGAAAGATTAACTAAGCATATGAAGAAAAAAATAGAAGAATCTAAGAAAGCTGACGAAGCTAAAAAGGCTGAAGAGTCTAAGAAGGCAGAAGAAGCAAAAGCTGAGCCATCTAAAGAAGAAGCTGCTGAAAAGGTAGAGGAAGCTCCTAAAGAAGATGCAGCAAAAGAAGAAAAGCCTACTGAAGAAGCTCCTAAAGAGGAAGAGTCTAAAGAAGAAAAGCCTGTTGAAGAGGCTAAAGAGGCTGAATAATGGCACCAAAGAAAGCAGACAAAGGAAAAAAAGAGATAAAGAAGAAGGAAGGTAGAAAAGTCCATACTTATTATACTGTTTCTGGTGAAACTGTTACTCGAAAGAAAAAATCATGTCCAAAATGCGGTTCAGGTACTTTTATGGGTCAGCATAAAGATAGATCTGTCTGTGGTAAATGTGCTTATGTTGAGATGAGCAAAAAAGAAGAACTAGAGAGTAAAAAGGAAGAGCAAGAAAGTAAGAAGGAAGAAAAATCTGAATAAAATTTCTTAGGTCGTTTACATTATTTTTTTCCAGTTGCTAAATAAGTAATATAACGTGATGCGAAAAGATTTCTGTCGTTTATTAATTTTTTAGTTTTTCTATTTACTATTTGACGATTTTTCTTTCTTCCATGAATTTTGTCTTGTTTTCTTTTCCACCACTTAAAATCTCTATACTCTTCTTGTTCTAATTTCCATCCAATAAATCCTTCTGGTTTTTTTAAAGAATCTATCAGATCAATCCATTTTATTTGCTCTCCTGATGCTCTTGTTTGACTCCATGCATATCTTTGATATCCCTTACTACGCAGAACATATTTGTTTTTAACGTGTTTTACTAATTCTGGCTTTACTGGTACTTTGATTTTTGCTGGTCCTTTATCTAGTGCTGTTGTTTCAAAAGGTACCCATTCTCTGTTTATTTTCACTTCCAACCACTGATGTCCGCTGTATAGTTTTGCTTCTTTAACATAAGTGACTCCTGCTGCAATTCTAACATTATTTTTCATTTCAGCTGAATAGATTTTATCTGAGATAGCTAAGAATTTAGAATATGTTAAGTTAGCAAAAGCCACACAATTTCCCTGACCACTTGTGATTCCTTGCTTAAGCATTGGTTGACCACTTTGATAATCTAACATTGATGTTGCAAGAATCTGTGAATATTTTAACCAAGCCAGAGTTTGCTCTTCCAAACTTTCTGGTTCTTCTCCATCAGGCATCTTTCCAATGAAATCATTGAACTTAATATCTCCGAAACCACGCATTTCTTGAATTTCAGTCGATAGAAACTCTTTTTCTTCTGCTTTTAAAATAGATGCATAAAAAAGTGGAACGGCAAGGGTATTTATACAATATATAGCTATTCCGGTTTTTATAATGTTCTCTAACTTCATGTACTAAAGAGATTAACTCAACTCAAAAAAAGAAGTAGTAATAAGCTAAACACTAATTAACTAAATAAATTAAACAACTATCCCATAAACTCAATACCTAACTCTGATTCTATAGAATCTTGCTTTCTTTCAAAATATGTGTTACCTTCACCAAAAATCTGTTCAGATCTAACTCCAGTAACGATAACCATAGTTCTAATTGTATTCTCTAAATCTTTATAGATTTGAGCTCCCCAAATGATCTTAGCTTTACTATCAAGACTTTCACCAACCCTCTCAACTATTTTACGGCTTTCATCTAATGTTAAAGATTCACCACCTGAAATGTTAATTAATGCTCCTGATGCTGTTGAAATATCAACGTCTATTAATGGATTTGCTAACGCTCTTGAAACAGATTCTTCTGCACGATTTTCTGAATCTGATTCTCCCATGCCAATCATTGCAACTCCTCCCTGCCCCATGATTGTTTTTACATCAGCAAAATCTAAATTTACCAAACCTGCTTTAGTAACTAATTCAGCTATTCCTTTAACAGCATTGGTTAAAATTTCATCTGCAACTTTAAATGCAGTTTGTAAAGGTAATTGTGGAGCAATTTCCAATAACTTTTCGTTTGGTATTACAATTAAGGTATTAACATGTTGTTCTAATTTTTCTAAACCAATAATTGCGTTCTCATAACGGTGTGAGCCTTCCATTGTAAATGGAACAGTAACGATAGCTACACTTAAAATACCCATTTTTTTTGCTAAACTAGCAATAAATGGAGCACTTCCAGTACCAGTTCCACCGCCTAAACCACAAGTAATGAAAATCATGTCACAACCATCAATTGTCTTTTTCAAATCATGTTCATTCTCTTTGGCTGCTTCCTCTCCAACTTTTGGATTTGAACCTGCACCTAATCCGCTGGTTAATTCCTTACCAATTAGAATTTTTTTGTCACAAGTTGTGTAAAGTAAATCTTGAGCGTCAGTATTAATTGCAATTGTATGAATTCCTTTAATCCCAACTTCTGCAATACGATTAATAGTATTATTTCCACCGCCACCGCAACCAATGACTTTAATGCGCATTTTCTGCGCTGCAATTAACCGTTCCAACTCTTCATCAATGTCGCTATTCACGCTGGAATGTGAAATCTCTTTAGCTATTGGAGGTGCTGACTGAGGAACTACTTGAGGGGTAACTTTAGGAGGATGATTAGATAGGGGTTTGTTATTATTGCTAGAATATGCTGAATCCGTCATTTGAGAATCTGTCATCTTTTTTAATAGTTTTTCGGGTGTTGCCGGTATTTAAAGTTTATTATATTTAAAACTAAATGTTAACAGTGTTATCATAAGTGAAGTTATTTATTAGAAGTGATTCTATTCTTTCTTTTCTGCATCTTTAACTTCTATCTTAACTTCTTTTAATTTAGTTAAATCTACTAATTTCTTAGAAAACATATCAGTTATTTGTTCAGGTAAAGCAGCTGGTAATTTTACAACTGCTTTTTCTTCTTTTACCTCAACATTTACTTTATCATTTGGTAAACGGAGAGTTGAAGATAAGAAATTCTTAATCTGTTCAGCTTTATCAGTAATTACACGAAGTATTTTTACGTCATATTTAACTTCCTTACCAGCTAATGGATGGTTGAAGTTTACAATTACTCTACCACCTGCAACTCTGGTTATGGTTCCTCGCTGTCCGTCCATGTCAATTTGTAAACCTGGTTGTGGTTGTAAATCATGATCTTTGAATGTACTGATTGGAACTATTCTAATTTTTTTGACATCTCTCTTACCAAATGCTTTTTCAGCTGGAAGTGTAACTGAGAATTCTTTATTAACTTCTTTTCCTTCTAATTCTGCATCTAATCCTGGCAAGACTTGTTGTTCACCTACACAGATTATTGATGGCTTTAATTGACCGTGTTCATGCGGTAAATTCTGTTCGTGAGCTACTGATTCTATTGTAGTATCAAACACTTCACCGTTTCCTAATTTACCAGTATAGTCCAGTTCAATAAAATCTCCCTTTTGAATTGCCATGTTGGTTAGCTAAGTAATGGTTTTAAAAATGTTTCTGTTTGGTGTGTAGTACAGAGTTTTTGTTTTGCACATATTATACATTATTTTTCGTATATTTTTATACAACCTAATTTAATAATTAGATCTGATTATTATATATCAATGTATGAAGAAATTAGAATAAGTGAGAAAGAAGATGACAGGATTTCAATTCGTAAAGGTAGCAAACCAATTATTCTTTTATGTATACATCCAAAAGAACAAGGAACAGTAGAAACAAATGAAGCATTAGCTGCAAAAGAAGATTTTTACTCAGCGATTTACAGAGGCCCTAGAGATACTTGTTGGGAAAATGGACCTAGACATAATACTTTTTCGTTAATTGATGAGATGATATCTGAATATGGAAGAATTGGTATGATATCCCTACACAGAAGAGCAAACTATATTGAGAAGATTAAGGATATTAGGAAAAAACCACTAAATAGAAACCTGTTTGAATGGGGTACTTTAGATGGAGAATCTTTGGATTACAAAATAAAAAAAATGTTTTCTAAAGAAATGGATAACCATGGCATTTTGTTTGATGATAACATCTATTTTAATGGAGGTGCTGAGATAAAGCATACTCATAAAAAATATAATAATCCTAATTTTGACAGAAAAAAATTTGATGAAAATCATGAAACTTCTTCTAATAAGGTTCAGATTGTTCAATTAGAATTGAATGGACCAAAACCCTGGCCTGAAGAATATTTGACAATTGTTAGAAGTTTAGCTGATTCTATGCTTGAGTATTTTGATTGTTGACAGAATTAAAGAAATATTTTATATAGAGCCTGTTATTTAGCCTTATATGCAATTTCAAGAACTAGTAGAAATATATGAACAGCTAGAAAAGACTGCTAGCAATCTAGAGATGTATACCTTACTTGCAGATTTTTATAAGAAGGTTAAACATGAAGAAATTGACATTATCACTTACCTTACGTTAGGAAAAATAGCCAGTGATTATCAATCTGTAGTTTTAGGTTTAGCAGAGAAATCTGTTCTGAAAGCGATTGCCAAAACTGCTGGTATTTCTGAAAAAAAAGTCAAAGAATTGTTGCATAAAAAAGGAGATGCTGGTTTAGTTGCTGAAGAAGTTTTGAAAAAGAAACCTCAAACATTAATTCCAGTAGGAAAGTTAGAGGTCAAAGAATTCTATGATGGTTTACATAAACTAGCTAAAATGTCTGGAAGTGGATCTCAAGATCAGAAAACAAATGTACTGGTTTCATTGTTACAGAAAACTTCTCCAACTGGTGGAAAATATTTTATCAGAATAGTTTTAGGAACATTAAGGATGGGTGTTGGTGATATGACAGTTCTTAATGCGTTATCACTTGCCTTTACTGGAGATAGAAAAAGTAAGGATCAATTAGAAAAAGCCCATAATATCTGTCCAGATGTTGGTTTAATTGCAAAAGTCATTGCAAAATCTGGAGTTAAGGGTTTAGAAAAGATTGATGTGCAAATTGGTAGACCTATTAGAATGATGTTAGCGCAACGAGTTAGTGATTTATCTGATGTGCAGAAGAAAATGCCTGGAAATGTAAGTGTTGAGGGGAAATATGATGGTGAAAGAGTTCAAGCGCATAAAAGTAAAGATGAAATAAACTTATTTTCAAGAAGGTTAGATAATATTACACATCAATTTCCTGATTTAGTTGAGTATTTGAAGAAAATCAAAGGAGAATTTATTGTTGAAGGGGAAATATTAGCATTTGACGAAAAAGGAAAATTATTACCGTTCCAAACATTGATGCAAAGACGTAGAAAGCATGATATTGCTGATTATGTTACAAAAATTCCAGTAAAATTAAAATGTTTTGAACTACTTTATCTTGATGGAAAAATCTTTTTGCATGAAGAGTATAAAGACAGAGTAAAAGCGTTAGAGAAATTAATTGGTGATGGAAATTCTGATAGGGGAATAATATTAGCGGAAAGAATTGAAACTGATGATCTAGAAAAAATAGAACAGTTCTTTCAAAAGATGCTAAAAGTTGGTAATGAAGGAATTATGATTAAAGCTTTAGATGGAGAGTATCAAGCAGGAACAAGAGGATGGAATTGGATTAAATGGAAAAAAGAATATGTGAAAGATTTAATTGATACGTTTGATTTAGTTGTTGTTGGTGCATATTTTGGTAGAGGTAGAAGAAGTGGTGTCTATGGTGCTTTGTTATGTGCAGCTTACGATGATGAAGAGGATAGATATGAAACTGTGTGTAAGTTGGGGACAGGATTAACTGATGAAATGTTATCTTCTCTTCCAGATAAATTTTCTAAATTACAAGTTGAGAAAAAACCAATAAATGTTGCTGTCAAAAAAGAGATGGAACCTGATGTGTGGTTTTCTCCAGAAGTTGTGGTAGAAGTATTAGCGGCAGAGATAACTAAAAGTCCTTTTCACACAGCTGGTTATGCTTTAAGATTTCCTAGGTTTGTCAGGTTTAGAGAAGATAAAAAAGCTGAACAGGCAACTACAATTGATGAAATTAGTGAAGTGTAAAAATGAAGATTGTAATATAATTCTTAGTAAAGTAATTTAATTATTTCTCAATAAATGTTCATTAACAACAACATTACGGTATGCAACCCTATTTTCCTTAACTTCAAGCAATCCTGCTTTTCCGGTTGCTAACTGTCCAGTGTTCCAAAAAAGATTGTCCACTAATTCTCCGGACTTAATTGGTTGGGAGGAAGAATCATGAGCCCTGTGAGCAGCATCTGGAAAATGGGCACTTATCGCTTTTGTAATTCCATTCTTTGTAAAAAATTGTTCCAAATCTGTATTCCCTTTATTTTCTCTATGAAGAGTCATGCCTAATTTTTCATTTAGTACCGCAAATTCTTGAATGGATAATTCGTCATAAGATTTCTTGATTAATTGTTCAACTATTTCACCTGAAACTATCTGTCCATCATGCTTCCTGCCGTAGTATATTCCATCGACTCCATTTATTGGTGAATTAAATCTTCTTGGAACGTTACAAAAAGCAACGGTCTTTTCAGGTTCACTTAAATTGACAAAATCATTTAAATTAGAATAATGTAAATGTCCGCGGAACTTACCTAATTCCCTTGCTCTTTTTTCCTGGTTTGAATCCTGCCAAACCAATCCATCATCAGTTTTTATGTAAAATCCAGTTCTTGCAAATTCGTTACTACCAAAAATAAAATCTCCAGCATCATCAACATCTGAACCTGGGATAAATAATAGATGATGATCGCCACAATCAATCACTCTATCATAAATAGGATGAAATAAATTAGGATGTTTTTTTTGGAAATGATTAATTACTGGGATGTATGATTGAACGGTTGCAAATGCTCCTGGTTGGACATATGTTTCTAATCCAGTTTTTCCTACTGTGTCAAGAATTTCAGCGATAAATGATTGATTTATATCAGAATTATTAGTTAATATTGAAACTCCTCCATTTAAAATCAGTCTTTCAGCTCCTAATCTTTGTAATACTCTTAATGCATCCTTTACCGAGCTTGAATCTGAAATATCTGAAATGATGCCATATGTTACCATTTTTGTCATAAAATCACTGAAATATAAAAGATTTTCTATAATTACTACTTTTAGGGGGTTAGGTATGTTCTCTAAACTCCAGAATTAGAACTATAAATGTTTTAAAATGAGTCGTGTGTTGTTTTACTGTGAAATCTATTCAAAAAATATTCAAAATATTTGAGGTGGCGAAATGATAGAAGATTTATTACATGGATTACAGGTTTTTGCAGTTGTTGATAATCAATATGGTGATACTGGTAAAGGTAGATTAGCACAGGCAATTGCTATGTATTCTGATATTAATGCACGGGGAACTGGGGGAGATAATGCTGGTCATACAGTATTTGTTGATGGAGTACAGGAAGTGAATCATATTTTACCTGTAGGAATTTTTTATGATGGTTTAGGAAAGAAAACAGTTCTTGGAAATGGAATGGTAATTAACCCAAAAGGATTGATAAAAGAATTAAACCGTTTGAATACTATAGATAAGTCTTACAATAATTTAATGATAAGTGAGGATGCCAATGTAATTATGCCTTATCATGTTGCTAGAGATAAGGCGGTGAATCATTCTCTTAAAAAGGGAGGAATTGGTTCAACTGGAAAGGGAATAGGTCCATGTTATGGAGATAAAACTTTACGTAGAGGTGTGTTAATAAGAGACCTTTTTGATAGAGATGTTTTATCTGCTAAAATAAAAAAGGCTGCACAATTTTATCCGGAACAGGAGATTAATGTTGATAATGTTATGGAATATTTAGCACCTTATGCAATGATTATTGAAAACTTTGCTTGTGACACAACAACATTTATGCAAAAATCTCTTCGTCAGGGAAAAAAGATTGGAATTGAAGGAGCGCAAGGTTTTGGTTTAAGTATTGATTTTGGTACATATCCATACGTTACTTCATCAGATCCTTCTATAATTGGAACTGCAGCTGGAGTTGGACTTAATCCTTCTGTTGTAGATTTAACATTTGGATTAGTTAAGTTTCCATTTATGACTCGTGTAGGAGGAGGACCATTTCCATCTGAGTTAGGTGGAATTGATGGAGATATGTATTGTCGTGATACAACTAAGACAGTAGACAAAGAATTATCTAAACACAGAATTCCATTTGAAATAGTTGGTGGTAGGGTTAAATATGATCATGCTCACCCCAAAATTATGGGAATGATGAATTCTAAAGATCCATTAGTAAGATCTTCAGGTATTCGTCTAGTTGGTGAGGAATTTGGAGCAACAACCAGAAGACCTAGACGGACTGGCTGGACGGATGGTGTTATAGGAAAATATGCTAATCTGATTAATGGGTCAATGATGGCAGCTACAAAATTAGATTGTTTATCTGGAATTGACGAATTTGCTTTGTGTCTTGGTTATAATATTGATGGTAAAGAAGTGCATGACTTTCCCAGGGATTCAGCTGTTTTAAGAAGAGCTGAACCGATTTTGAAAAGGTATAAAGGGTTTGGTGACATAACTGGAGTAAGGAAACGTAAAGATTTACCTGGTAGTTTACAGGAAGCGATGTCTGATTATGAGAGATATACTCATGGTAAATTTTTAATTGCTTCAAATGGACCAGGAAGGGATGATAATATTATGTGTTAAGTTTTTTCATTTTTGTCCGTAAGTTTTATATAGATACTTAGTAGGTATATGAAACATGGAAACGGTTACTATACCAAAAGCGGAATATGAGCATTTAAAGCGATTGGAGAGATTAGATTTTGATTTAATTAGGCAGTTTTCTAGTAGTTTACATGATTTGAAGGAAGGTAGGTTTAAGAAACTTGCTTAGAAATATCTTCTGCTACTTTTCTGAATGATTGCAAATTTTCTCTTAAGTGGTCTATAGTTGCTTGTTGATCTTTTTTATCACTAGTTGCTACTAAAAGAACTAGTTTTAGGTCTTCATAAACTAAATAATAAATTCTTCTGATTCCAATTTTCTTCTCTCTAAGAAATGGATAACTTAATTGTTTTCCCACAAAAGGATTTTCTGCAAGTTTTTTTGGAATTTTGCTTGCAAAATCAAAATCTTGTTTAGGCCATTTCTGAAGTTCACGTAAATATGTGTCTGTACCAACTACTTCAAACATGAATTTATAAATTCTTTATTGTTTATAAAAATAATGAAGTAAACGTTGTATTCAATTTGTTTCATTGAATTGCAAAGTTTAATATATCTCATAGATTAGTTAATATGCATGGATAGAGTAAAAACCACTCTTTTTATGATTTCATCTGTTGATGGAAAAATATCTACAGGAAATGTTGATGAGCGTGATGTAGATAAAGATTTTCCAAAGATTTTAGGAATTAAGGAAGGACTTTCTCAATATTATGAATTAGAAAAGAAAACTGATTATTGGGCTCTAATTACTGGAAAAGTAATGGCAAAGATTGGTGCAAATGATAAAACTAAGGAACCGAATAAAATTGATGTTCTTAGATTTGTGGTAGTTGATAACAAACCTCATTTGAAAAAAAGTGGGGTTGAATATTTATCTAAAAAAGTAAAAAAACTTGTAATAGTTACGACTAATAAGAATCATCCTGCATTTAATATTGGGAATAATATTGAAGTGATATATTATCCAAAGAAGATTAATTTTTCTGATTTGTTTTTCAAATTAAAAAGAGATTTTGGTGCTAAACGCTTAACAATACAATCTGGTGGAACATTGAACGCTGTTTTATTACGAGAAAAATTAATTGATCGAATCTCACTTGTTGTTGCTCCAGCATTAATTGGCGGAATTGATACTTCAACATTAATAGATGGAAAATCTCTTCAAACTGAAGAGGATCTTAAAAATATTAAATCTTTAAAATTAAAAAAATGTGAGAAATTAAAAAAGTCATATCTTCATTTGGTGTATGAAGTTATTAACGAAACTAAAGTAGAATAGTTAACTTTTTGTTCTTTGAACAATCAACTTTTTATAGCAAAACTTATTCTATCTAGAAATGAGTGATAAATTAGGTTTAAAGTGTGGTATTGAGATTCATCAGCAATTAGAAGGAAAGAAATTATTTTGTAGCTGTCTAACTACATTAAGAGATGATGATCCGCATTTTCTTATTAAAAGAAAGTTACGTGCATCTGCCGGAGAATCTGGAAAAGTTGATGTGGCAGCAAAACAAGAACAAACTAGAAATAAACAATTTATCTATGAAGGTTATACTGATTCAACTTGTTTAGTTGAAGTTGATGAAGAACCGCCGCATGCTATTAATTCTTCTGCATTATATACGTCATTACAATTTTCTAAAATAGTTGATGCTAACGTTTCTCCAGTAATACAAGTTATGAGGAAAACAGTAGTTGATGGATCTAACACTTCCGGTTTTCAAAGAACTGCTTTAGTATCTATGAAAGGAAAGATTGAAACGGAAGAAGGAATAGTAGGAATAGATAATATTTCTATTGAAGAAGATGCATGTAAAATTGTTTCAGAAGATGGAGATGAGAAGATTTATCGATTAGATAGGTTAGGTATTCCGTTAATAGAGATAGGTACAGCTCCCGATATTAAATCTGCTCAGCAATGTTATGAAACTGCAAAAAAGATAGGTATGTTACTACGTTCTTTATCTGGAATAAAAAGAGGTTTAGGAACAATTAGACAAGATATTAATGTTTCAATTGCAGGTGGTGAAAGAATTGAGATTAAAGGAGCTCAAGATTTACGATTGGTAAAACAATGGGTTGAATTGGAAGTTAAAAGGCAGGAAGAATTGTTAAAATTAAAGAGAGAGTTATATGGACTGAGATTAAATGATTTAGAAATTATTGACTTATCTCTTACATTGCAAGACATTGAATCTAAAATATTGCGTGAAGCACTTGATAATGATGGAAAAATCTTTGGAATAAAAGTGCACGGATTTGCTGGTTTTTTAGGAAGGGAATTACAACCAAATTATCGAGTTGGCTCAGAATTATCCGGTAGAGCAAAAATAATTGCTGGTGTTGGAGGGATATTCCATTCAGATGAATTGCCAAATTATGGAATTGAAGAGGATGAGATTAAACAGATTCGTAAAAAGTTGAAATGTTTAGCTGGTGATGCATTTGTTTTAGTTGCTGATCAGGAGGAAAAATGTAAAGTTGCTTTAGAGGCAGTGCATCAGAGATTGAAAGAATTATTTATTGGTATACCAAAGGAAGTAAGGAAACCTAAACCTGATGGAACTACTTCATATATGCGGCCAATTCCTGGAGCTGCAAGAATGTATCCAGAAACTGACGTTCCAATGATTGATTCTGATATTGAAGTAGAGCTACCTGAATTATTAGAAGATAAAATAGTAAGGTATCAGAAAGAATTTGGTTTATCTGGAGATTTGGCTGAATATGTTGCTAAATCTGATCAAATGTTATTGTTTGAGGAGTTAGTAAGTTCTTTTGATGAAAAACCAGCTTTCATTGCAGATGTATTAACTTCTATGTTAGTTGAAATTAGAAGAAAGTACAAATTAGACACTGAAAAATTAAATGATGATGATTTCAGAAAAATATTTTCTTTGTTAGATGAGGATAAAATTCATAAGGATATTATTTTAGACGTTTTGATAGATTTGATTAAAAGAAATTTTGATGAGAAGAAATATGCAGGTTTATCAACTGAAGAGATTCATTCTGTAATTAAAGATATTGTTGAGAAAAACAAAGGAGCGCCGTTTGGTGCATTAATGGGGATGTGTATGAAGAAATTAGCTGGAAAGGCTAGTGGTCAAGTAATTTCTGCTGAGTTGAAGAAGTTGGTTTAGATAATTTTACCATAACATTTTTAATAAATTACTATCCAGAAGTAGCTATGTCATTAGTTAATAAAGTGAGAGCTATTTCCATAGATGAATTGCAACAGAATATCAGATCTAATTATTGTTGGGATGAAAATGTTTTAGAAAGAGTTGGTGAAGTAACTAGAGCCTATTATGCTTGCGAAAGTTTGGATGATATGAGTACTATTGAAGCTGCAACTAGATTTCAACTTAAATCTGGGACTTTACATAGTTGGAAAAAAAAGGGGACCATTCCTAGTATTATAAAAGAAAACTTGGTTAATTATCAGGAAAATCAAAATGATTTCTCTTATTTGTTAGGTGTGTACATGCGCAGTCATACTCGAACAGAAAGACGAAGAAATGTTTATACTCGTAAGATGCCTACTAAAGAAGGTAGCAAGAAATTAAAAGAAACACTTGAAAGAGTTTTACAAAAAAAAGTATCTGAAAGAAAAAATGGGCAAATAGCAACTAGGCATAGTATCTTCTTACCGTTAATTCAACATGCTTATGAAAATCCTAAAGAATTTGTTAAGAATGATCAATCTAGACTTAATTTTTTACGGGGTTACTTTAATGCTTCTTCATTAGAAGCAACAGATTCAAGAACTCCTTACAGAATCAGAATACGTAATATTCCTACTAGACATTTTGTTTTAGAATCTTTGTTTGAGTTAAATGTATATCCAGCTGTTAGTAAAGAATTGTTAGAATTAAATGGACCTAGTCTAAGAAAGTTTCATGAATTAAATTTAGATAATAATCAAAAAAATAGAGATTTGATAGATTCAATTTTACTTAAAAAAAATGAAGGGGTTGCCATTGAAGACTATTATGCTGTTAGAGGATTTCTGAAAAAGGGAAGAAGATTTGACACATCAATAAAAGAATTACAAGAAGAGTTTGGTTTTGATGATCATCGTGAAATATCTAAATGGACTGCAGATTTGAGGGTGGACGGGAAAGCTGTAAAACCGAATGAAGTTAGGAAATATGAAACAATTTGTAAATTATTAAAATTGCCTAATATATTTTATAGGAGAGGTCTGATTAGAAGAAACGAAAAAGCTTTCATTGCTGAAGATGGTGAAGTAAGGGTTCTGTTTAAAGATATAAATAACGCTAAACCTAAGATAATGCAAAGGGTTGGTTACATTCCTGTAAATGGTGAGATATACAAGATCAATCCAATTCTATTAAATAATGGGAGAAATTTATCAGTATTACAAAAAGAGATTTATCATAAATTATCTGGTAATATGAATAGCAAAGATTTGATAATTAAGAATAAGCAGATTATAGATATTAAAAGAAAATATTCTTATGCAGATCATCTTTCCATTGATGTAGAAGGATCTAAATATACTGTATTTAATCATGCTTTATCAAGATATTTTTCTACATTTGGAATTCCACATAAACCGATAGATAAAGCTGAGGTAGATGATATTACTAAGGCAATTTCTGATAAATTAGAAGACAAACAAAGTGATTATGTCTTAGACATTATAAGAACTGATGTAATTGACATTTCATGCAGGCAAACTGCTGGTGGTTCTAGACCTGGAATTAAACATACAGAAGGGAAAGGTCATGATGGTATTTTAGGGCAAACTGGTAATGGGTATTAGTTTATTTTAGATATTATTGTTATTATTAGTTATAATAGTTCAACTTGTTACTCATTGTACAGTAGTTATATTACAAAGATTTATAAATAACTAACTAATTATAACTGGATTATGATTAAGAAGCTATTTGCTGTTGTATTAATTTTATTGCTGGTTTTTGTAGTTGGCTGTACTGCTGATGAAGTTGTAAGCAAAAAGAAGGTTTCTAATAAAGCTGTGAAATCTGTTGTGTTAAACAATGAACAGGTTAAACAAGAGCTGATTGGTAAAAATATTAGTTATTTTACGATAGCAGGTAAAGAAATTTTTTATGAAATAACTGAAAAAAATATTGGTGAAATTAAACAAATCTCAGATCATATCTGGGAAGTCAAGGTTGGAAAAGAGTTGTTATGGACAATTAGGTATCATACTGATACTAAAGTGATAGATGCAGAACAGCACTTTCAAACATGACTAAAAAAAACATATTCGGACTAATATTACTTACTATTTTTGTTTTATCTATTGTTAATGTAGCTGCTTCAGTTGATCCTGTTGAAATGTCAAACGCTATTGCAGATGAAGATTTACTTTATTCTTTACATGAAAAGGATATTGATTCTACTCTTAATGCAAAATGGAAAACCCATTGGAATGAAGAAAGAAACGCTCCACAAAGAATTGTTGGATATCATGAACCGCTTGTTGAAGCTAATTTTAATGATGGTAATTCTAATAATTCAAGTGAACCAAGTTATGAGGAATCAAGTTACGAATCTAGTAATAATAATTCCAAATCTTTAGGCTCAATTCAATCTTTAGCAAAAAAATTTCTAAAGAGAAATGAAGATAATCTAAAGATAGAGGTTGATAATCTTAAATTAGCAAGGGCTGAAGAAGATAGTGGAACTCACTATATTCTATTCCAGCAATATCACAAAGATGTTTTAGTGTATAATTCATTAGTTGGATTAACAATCAAAGATGGAAATGTTGTTTCAATTAATTCAGATTATTTTAATGTCAATCTGGATTCAGTCCAACCAAAAATTGATGAAAAAGCTGCACTAAAAATTATCAGTAAAGATTTGAATTCTAAGGCAATTTTAGTTCAAAAAGATTTAGTAATTTATCAAAACAAACTTGCTTGGATTATTGAGTTAGGTGCATTAGATGATAATTTATGGGAATATATTATTGATGCTAAAAATGGTGATATATTAAGAAAAATCAATAAGATGGAAAATTTAACTGGAAAAGTTAAAGGAAAAATATTTCGAAGAAATCCTACTGAAACTCCGGTTGAAGTTAATTTTTCTCATCAATATGTTGCTGAAAAAACAGGTAAAAAAGGATATTTTTACAGCGGTTCTGGAAATAATTTAAAAAACTCTTTAAATTTAAAACAAGAAATTGATTTAACAAATGCTACTACTGCTTCTTTAGAGTATAAATTTATTTCTTCAACTGAATATTTTTATGATAACTCTTATGTATTAATTTCAACTGATATTGGTAAAACATGGACTCAATTAAAAATATATTCAGGACGTAATCATATTACTGATTGGTCTGATGATATTGTAGATTTGACAAATTATAAAGGTAAAAAAATATTACTTTCTTTCAAATATACCTCGGATTATGCGTATAACTTTGAGGGATTTTATGTTGATGACATAAATATATTTGTTGATGGCAAATCTGTGTTTAATGATACAGGAGATAAATTAGATAATTGGAACTCAACTGGATTTACAGTATTTGAAGAACCTGTTACCAAAAATCAAGTTACTACTAAAGCCGATGGCAGTTATGATTTAACGGCTGATGCGAAAGCTGAATTATATGGAAGTATGGAAGGACCCTGGGTAAAGGTTGTGAATATGAAAAAAATATATTCAGGGAAATTTCCAAGAAGTACACATTCAGGAAATACGTCATGGAGTTGGACTGATAGCGATGATTCGAAAGATCGTGTAGAATCAAATGTTTTTTATCATACAAATGTAATTCATGATTTTTTTACAAGTGGAGATCCATTTAATATTACTGCAATGAATTATCAAATGCTTGCTAGAGTTGGACTTGGAACATCAAGCTGTAACGCATATTATCAGGCTGGTACAATTAATTTCTATCCTGAAGGTTCTACTTGTCCAGATATTGGTTTGTTGGGGGATGTTATCTATCATGAATATACCCATGGTGTTGTGAGTCAAATATACTTATCTTTTCCATATTTTGCACAAACTGGAGCTATGAATGAAGCGTTTGCAGATTATTTTGCTAATACCATTACCAACGATTCATGTACTGGTAGAGGTTGGAAAAAAACAAATGATTCTTGTTTAAGAAATAGCAAGAATACAAAAAAATATCCTAAAGATATGGCTGCTGATAAGTTTGTACATTATAATAGTCAAATATTTTCAGGGGCATTATGGGATTTGCGTGAATCACTTGGTAAGGAAGCTACTGATAAATTAATTGTAAGAACTATGAAGATGCAAGGGAAAGGATTCATTCCGTTCCTGGAAGACATGTTAACTATAGATGATAATAACGGAGATTTATCTGATGGAACTCCTAATACACAAAAAATATGTAAAGCGTTTTATGACAATCATGGTATTTTTTCAAAATTTTGTAAAGCTAATACTGATGTTATTACAGATTTTATTGATATGACTGATGTTGCTATTATTGATAGTGGATTTATTGAAAGAACAATTACTGTTCCAATTGAAAAAGCCGGGAAAATTAGAAAAGTTATGTCTTTTGTTCAAATTGATCATGCATTAGAAAGTGATTTAGTTGTTGATTTAACTTCACCAGATGGAACTAAAATTAAATTACATGATCTTACTTCTGGAATAATTAACGGATGGTATGATTCTGAAATTTTACCTAAAGAAGATTTATCAGCTTTCAATGGAAAAGAAGCAATGGGTACATGGAAATTAAGAGTTACAGATACTGAAGCTGGAGATATTGGAACTCTTAAGGGTTGGAAGTTATATCTTCTAACGGATCAGAATTCACCAATTACTTCATTAAATTATTTAGATCCAACTCCAAAAAAAGATGCAAGAAATATTGGAAATAAAGCTACAATTAAAACAGATGTTTCTCAATTGGATATTCAAAAATGTGTCTTAACTTGGAATGGAGTTCAGGAAGATATGACTTTTGCTGATGGTAGTTGTAGCATAGAGAAGGATACTAAAGATGGTTTGAAATATTCATATAAAGTAACTGCTATTGTTAAAACTGGTGGAACACATCATGCTGAATTAAGAAGCTTTTTGGAAAATACCATGCCTACTGCGGATATTGCTTTAACTCCTGAAACTCCAAAGACGTTAGATGATTTAAAATGTGATGTTACAAAGTTAGCAGATTTAGATGATGATGATACTGGTGCAAGTTGGACTTGGTTTAAGAACGGAGTCGAAGAAAAAAATGATGATGCTAAAGATATATCTATTATCTCTAAAGATAAAACTAAGAAAGGAGAAGAATGGAAATGTCAGGTTACTATATATGATGGATTTGAAAATATTGTATCCAACAAGATAGTTACAATTGCTAATACAGCTCCTGTTTTAGAAAAGTTAGAAGATCATATGGTTGTTTCAGGTCATAAAGTTACATTAAATTTAGCGGCTTTTGATGCTGATGAAGATGTCTTAACTTATAGTGTTGATCATCCAAAATTTGTTGAAAGTAAAACAGATCATTTTAGTTGGGAGCCAACATATTCAGATGTTGGGGATTGGAGTATTACCTGGAATGCTAATGATGGAACAGATAAAACTTCACAAACTCTTAATTTACAAGTTAAAGGTGATTTAGATGTTGATGGTCAAACAGATGATGTTGATGATGATGACGATGATGATGGTATAAAAGATACTGAAGATTCATTTACTGGGAAACTGAGTGATGTAAAAACAAATTTAGAAAATTTATCCGTTGGTATTGATAGTGACAAAGATTTAACTAAGAAATATACTGGTATTAAAGAAGTAACATTTTATGAAAATACTAAAACTAGATTTGCATTAAAACATGATTTTACACTACCATTAAATTTAGCCAAATTAACAATAATGAAACAAACTGGAAAAAAAGGTAGTCTTTTAGTTAGTGGATTTGATTCTGGTGTTAAAGGAATTGTAATTAATAGATTGAATAAAGATAAGAACGAAGTGTGTTTTCATGATGATTATATGTTTAGTTTAAACAAAATAAGTTCTAGTTGTGATTTGGGTGTTGAAACTCTATTAGTTTGTGATGGAAATAATGATACTGATTCTTTCTCATGTGATGTAGTTGATGATACATATGAAATAATAGCCAAGTCTGCATCTGGATTACGTGCTTTTACAGTTCAAGAGCAGCATGAGCTTATAGTAGTTCAAGCTCCAACTCCTCCACCCGATAATAGTGGCGGAAGTTCTGGAGGTTCTTCAGGCGGCGGCGGTGGTAGCTCTGGTGGTGGATCTTCAGGTGGAGGCGGCGGTAGTTCTTCAAAGAGTAAAACAGTGGTAAAGAAACCTGCAGTTGTACCTAAAAAAGTTGAACAGCCAATCTATGTTGAAGCAAAGAAACCAGAAGCAAAAGTTGTTGTTGATAAGAAAGTAGAGAAAAAAGTTGCACCTAAAAAATCTCGAATAGTGAGATTTGTTAGTAAATACAAATTACTTGTAGGAGCGATTGGTATTTTGATTATTGTAGGTTTAGGTTTTGTTGGGAAGAAATACTGGTTCAACAAATAAGATGAGAAAAAATGTCTTGATTTGCAGCACGCTGGCAGCTATTGCATTATCTTTACCTGATCATAGTTCTGGTAATGAAAAAAGTATTGCGTCAATTGTTCATGTTGAGGATGCAAAATCACGTCAACAAAGTTTAGATTTATTTAAAGCAGATCTTAATATGTTATTATGGCGGGTCAAAAAACTTGATAACCATTCTATAAGTGACGAAGGACTTTATAACCATGATAAAAATTTGGGTGATTTAGTTAAGAGGTATGTTAAATCAGAAAAAATCTCTCCTAATAAATTAATCAAGACAATAGTGGTAGAAAAGATTAAAGGTAGATTGAGAGTTTATGTAGATAGGCCAAGAAAAGTTCATAAAATATCTGTCAATGGAAATAAAGAGTTAGAATTATTCCTTTCAGCACCAACAATATATGGGACTTTACTGAAGGAATATTCTGTCTCAGTTGGTCCTAATCCACTTCAAGATAAAAAGATCAGGGGGGATAAAAATACTCCTGAGGGCGAGTTTTACATAGCCAAAAAGTTTGATTCTAGAAAATACCATAAAGCACTCTATTTAAGTTACCCATCTATTACAAGTGCAGATGAAGGATTAATATCTGGTGTAATTAGTAAGTCACAGTATGCTTCTATATTAAGAGATCATAAAAAATGTACTGTTCCAAATCCTAGAACTAAATTAGGCGATTTCATTGAAATTCATGGAGGCGGTGGTGGAAGAGGATATAGCCGTTGGACTGATGGATGTGTTGCAATGAAAAATCCTGCTATGGATGAAATCTCTGATTTTGCAGATGTTGGCTGTAGTAAAGGCAAATATCGTACAAAAGTAGTAATTAAAAAGTGAACCATTTATTATTGGCATTAACAACTTTAATAACTATTTCTGAGCAACACGAGGTTGACAATTGATTATTTTACTAGGATTCTTTAAATTATAACAATTATTACCGTCACCAGTCCAATACCATTCTTTTCCACTTGAGCTTTCTATTGCTAGGTATCTTGCTTTAAATGATAAACAACCATCTTTTGCACAAGAATTTGGAACAAAACTAATCACACCTTTTTGTTCCCTTCCAACTACTTTTTCAATTGGCTCTGTATATGGAGCATTTCCATGTTGTCCCACAACTGTTCTTAAACCAGAATATTTACTTCCTAATTGATAGAAACCATCATAAACTTTTACTTTATCTGGCCCTTTGCTAGTCATATGTGGTTCATTTGTTCCTTTTTTTATTGTCATAGGTGCTCTTACTGTTTCACATGCACTGAATCCAACTTCTTTAACTTGTCCATTTTGTCGTTCCTTTGGAATATCTTTAAAGTGTAGCACGTCAATTGGATTATGGTCACTGGTTTGTTTTGCAATGGTTCCAGGAGCATCTCTCCAGATTGTATCGTCATTAGCATAATGATGTCCAGAAATAACAACTCTGGTTGCTGATGTAGTTGGAGGTACGTCTCTGCTGTTAACAATATAACACCCTGTTCTTTTACATAATTTTCTCGCACTTTTTGCTAAAGTTGCATGATCGCCTGCAACAATGATTAATGTGCTTACTCCACCATTTTTCCCCTTAATCGTTTTACCACTAGCTGCTACCATCTTTTCTTCACAATTAATTCCAACACTACATGTGGTTATTTTTTTATTACTGCCAAAATATTCAGGTACCCCAGGTATTTGGTTTTTTACACCTGGTGGAACTTTAGGACTCATATGTTGTGTTGTTGAGAGGTGTTGTAATTTCTGTTGTTTATTTTCTTCAAAATAATAATCTACTCTGCCTGCATTAAGTTTTGCCAAATTTCCTCTTCCCTTAATTCCATTTTTTTTATCAATTTGTATTGTACTAACCGTTCTATATTTACTTCCGGACTTCTGTAAACTTTTAAAAGTGATTTTTCCATCAACAAGGTTTTTTACATCTAATTTATCGTAATAATGTGTTGATGTAACTTTAATTTCATCATTGTTTTGAACATTTTGAAAAGAAAGTCTGCTCCAATATTTACTCTCTTTTTTTGCACCTGGAGTGTTAACAACACAACTTATTTTAGCATTACTTGAGCAGAACCTATCTGCATTCCTTGACCTTTCTTCTGTATAAAGTACTTGGACATTACTTTTTACCTCTAAAACAGTTCCATCTGGTTTAAAGTCCAACTGAGTCTTATCATCTATTTCATAACTATATAATTCAATTCTACTACTACCTGCTATTAAGAATTGTTCAACCTTTGTATTGGGTGGCTGAATAACGCTTCCTGTAAATCTAATCCTATTTCTATGGCTAACACCTTTTGAACGTGAAATATATTTTCTTATTACTTTTTGTTTATCAGGGCATTTCTTTTTACATGTTGAAGATATTTTTTCTCCTTCTTTTGTATTTTCATAAGAAAAACTCCCCTTGTAAACAACTTCACTATCACTTAATTTACCCTCTGGTGAAGAAACTGTGATTTTTACTTCTCCATTTGTAACATCTAATTTTACGTTTTTTTTTGAAGCATCATCTAAATTTACCCTGCCGTCATTCATTAAAATAATATCTTGGCCAGCGTCATTCTTAGCTTTAATAAGTGAAGAAGTTCCAATATATATGTTTCCTGCATCTTTAAGAGTTCCATCCTCTAAAACGGTAGCTCCAGGAAAACTTTTTGGATCAAAACTAGTTGATTTTCCTTTTATTTCTTTTATCTGTATCCTTAGTTTACGAATCTCCTTAATTCTTTCATTTGGATCTACTCCTTCTTTTGTTCTTAGAGCAACTAATTTTTTTTGCAATCCAGAAAGGACTCCTTTTCCTGCTGCTACAGTTATCTTATTACCATCATAAGAAGTAACGCTGGAACCTTTATCATCAATCTTGTATTTTGAACGAAACCATCTCTTCTTTGATTTAGGATATTTGTTTAATATTTCATGATCCTTCTTTGCTTCTTCATCAAATTTATTTAGAACTTTATCATCATTTAGTAAATTATTAACTTTATAATTAGTTGAATCTTTTTCGATTACTTCAAGTGCTTTATCGCGGTTATCATTAAATGCTGCTGCTAGAATTTTAGGATCTTTTAGTAATGCTGGTTTGCTGTTTATATTAGACCAAGCCTGTTCTGGGTTTGCTTTGAAACCTGCTGCCGGATCTTGTTTAAAATTAGTCTCAAAATTTGCCTCGTCCTTCCAATCAACATGTTTATCAGCTAAAACTTGAGATGAAAAAATAAAAATTAGAATTACTACTACTAAAATCTTGATATTGAAATATCTATTAATCATTCTATCTCTAAACTCCATCTTTGCCATGTTTTACTAATGTCATTTTCAGCATTTATTCTAATGGAATGAACTCCTCTGTCCTCTTCTGATGGTGTGAATTTTATTTCTCCAGTCTTATTATTAATTTCAAATAAATACGAATCTGATGTGAAATATGTCTCTTCGTTTGTATTTAAAGTGAGAATTTGATGAGTGAATTCTTCTCCGATCTTTGCTTTCAGCGAGCCAATTTTTTTCATTACAGGTAAATTACCTTTATTAATATTAGTACTAAATAAGAAAGGTGCATAACTACTTTGATTATCTTCGTCAATTACTTTAACGTAATAAAGATATTCATTATTTGGAAATAAATTAGTATCTATTGTAATCTCGCCATCTTGATTTATTGGTAAATCATTTGGACTGGTTTCATATCTTAAATTTATTCCAGCTGCATTGATTTTGTATTTGTAAACGCCTGCTTTTGTATAATCAACTGGAGTAATATATGAAATAGACACTGGTGGTTGGATCTCTTCAATATCAATTAATGGACCATCCTCTTCAAGATTTAGATTAACTACAAAATTTAATGTAATATCTTCTTCATATTCAACATCAATTACAATATCATTTTCATATTGTTCGTATTTAACAACATCATTTAACTTTGATAGTTCTCCCATTAAAAAAAACTGATTGTCATCCTTTTGTAATTCAAGAAATTTTTTAACTTCATTAAATCTATTTGGAAATTTAAATTCAACATCAGTAGTAAATATCTCAAGTTCAGATTTAATCTCTCCTTTTATTACACTAATAGGGAAATTAATTGTTGAGATGGTCTTATCTTTGATGAATTTAACTTCACTTTTCATTGCACTAGTAGTTATTTCAATGCCATCTTGTTTGAAATGTTTGAAGTTATTTGTACAAACTAATAGTTCTTCAGAAATTCCTAAAGCAACTTCTTTCTCTATCCTATCGATAGTAGGCATTAATATTTTGTTAGTATGTAAATAATATGCACTTGTCTTAAAAACTTCTTTTGGTAAAATATAATATCCTCCTTGTTTGAAAGTTCTACTTATAGATTGCCAAGTTGCCTGTTCCAAACAATTTTCTACAAATGATTTAATCGATTGAGTTTCTGATAATTTCACATTTTCTAATGGTTTTTTTGTTGAACTATTTAATAGTACTATTAGCAAGGAAATAGTTAAAATTAGTAAAATTCCAATGATTATGAATACTGTAACTTGTCCTCTTTTTATTTTTAACATCTATCTACTGCTGAATGTATTTAATTGTATATAAATTTTGTTGGAACTTGGATGAAATTGAGGGTGAGATGTGTCATAGGAGGCCCTAACATGGTCTCCCTTTTCATTACAACGACTATTCAACACTCGGCAGTGGTGATTGTACCAAAAACTTTATAAACTCCCTGTATATTCAGTATATATTATTCGAAAGATATAAAAATTAAACAGAAATTAAATTGATTTCGCGAGGTAATAACATGAAATTTGTAAAAGATAACAAACAATTAGGTTCATTTACTGTAAAAAAAGATTCATCTGATAAAGTATTAGGTGGCCCTTTATTGCATAAAGCAGTCTCACATATAGGTAATAGATTAGAAGGCAGACAATTTGAATCTGTAGCTGACTTGGCAAGTACTGTTGAAAAAATGCCTGGAGAAGGTTGGATTGGCTTAGTAGGACCTTTAGGCGGATATAGATTAGGATTTGTCTTTCCATCAACCACAAGAGATCCTGAAATTGATAATGTAGCTTATCATAACACTGGATTTGTTCTGGATGGATACGTTCTTGGGTTAAATGATGAGAGGCTAGTACGTTCTTATATGGGAAAGGATAACAATAATCTTTAAAAGTTCTATTTCTTATTTTTATTTATGTCTTTAATTAGAGGTAAGAATTATTCTGATGTTTGTTCTAAATCTACTAGTATTCTTGATATTCCATTACATCAATTAACACCTGGAATGAGGCAATATCAGGATGCCAAAAAGCAGAATCCAGATTGTATCATTTTTCTTAGGATGGGTGATTTTTATGAAATGTTTTATGAGGACGCTGTTACTGTTTCTAGAGAATTAGAGATTACATTAACCAGCAGAGGTAAGGGAGAAAAGAAAGCACCACTTGCAGGGATTCCTTACCATGCTCTTGATAATTATCTTGGCAGATTAGTAAAAAAGGGTTTTAAGGTGGCAATCATCGAACAACTTGAAGATCCAAAGCAAGCTAAAGGACTTGTAAAAAGAGGATTAGTAAGAATTGTAACTCCAGGAACGATGATGGAATCTTCCGTTTTGGAAGAAGGAAGTAACAATTATGTTGGTGCTTTGACACAATTTAATGATGATTTTAAATTAGCTTTATGTGATCTTACTACTGGTGAATTTTTCACCTTATCTGCTACGGGCGAAGAAAATGCAATACATGAAATAAAGAGATATAATCCTGCAGAATTTCTAATACCAGAAAGTTTAGGTGTAAATATAAATTTGATAAATGAGATTAAAGATTGTTCGTTTGTCAATTTCATAAGTGATTCAAATTTTAAACAAGATAACTCTCTTTCATTTCTAAAAGAATATTTTAAAATTGATAGTTTTGGCTTACCAAATGAAAATATTGGTGTTGTAGGTGGATTATTCCGATATTTAGTTGATACACAAAAGACTTCTTTAACTCATATTAAACGAATAAGCTTAAGGGGTGGAGGACATCTTATTCTTGATTCTGTTACTTTAAAGAACTTAGAATTACTTAGATCTTTAAATAATAATAAACGTAAGGGTAGTTTATTAGATGTAATTGATCAAACAACAACTGCAATGGGTTCTCGTTTAATTCAAAAATGGTTAAAATTGCCATTGACAGATCTTGCAAAAATTAATTATCGTTTAGATGGAGTTGATGAATTAAAACATGCTTTGATCCTGAGAGAAGAAGTTAAAGACTTGCTTAAGGATGTGCAAGATATTGAACGATTAATTGCTAAGGTCAATTTTGGTAATGCCATGCCAAAAGATTTACTTTCTTTGCGGAATTCATTAAAATTAATTGCTGAACTTCCTGGTAAATTAAATAATTGTTCTACTGAAATATTACAAAAGGTAAGTAAATTACCTGACCTTTCTAAGGAAATTAAAATTATTGACGATAGTATAAAAGAAGAGCCTGCTAATCATTTAAGAGAAGGTGGAATTATTAAATCTGAATTTAATGAAGAGTTAAATGAATTACATAACATTACTAAAAATAGTAAATCATTTATTAAAGATTTAGAGCAAAAAGAACGTCAAAAAACGGGAATATCAAGTCTTCGTATTGGGTATAATAGGGTGTTTGGTTATTATTTGGAAATAACTAAAAAGAATTTATCATTGGTTCCAGAACATTATATCAGAAAGCAAACGTTAGCTAATGCTGAGAGATTTTTAACATCTGAATTAAAAGAAGCAGAAGAGAAAATTCTAACTGCACAAGAGAAGATTAATAAGCTTGAATATAAAATCTATCAAGACATTGTTGATAAATTAAAGACAAAAACCTCTGAGATTCAACAAACTTCAATGATAACTGCTACTCTTGACGTTCTAAATTCATTTGCTTCAATTGCAGCTGAAAAAAATTATTGTCGGCCGGAATTTTGTGATGAATCTATTATTAATATTGAGCAAGGTAGACATCCAGTTTTAGAAAAAATAATGGGTTCGTTTATTCCAAATGATGTTTTGATGCAGCAAGGTGAGATGATGATAATTACAGGTCCAAACACTTCTGGTAAGAGTACTGTAATGCGACAAACTGCATTGATTTTTGTAATGGCTCAGATGGGTTGTTTTGTTCCAGCTGTAAGTTGTAAAATTGGAATTACAGACAGAATATTTACTAGAGTTGGTGCGAGTGATGATTTAACTTCAGGTAATTCAACATTTATGGTTGAAATGTTAGAGACGGCTTCTATTCTAAATAACGCTACAAGTAGAAGTTTGCTTATTTTGGATGAAATTGGCAGGGGAACTAGTACTTTTGATGGCGTTAGCATTGCCTGGAGTGTAGTTGAACATATTTATCAAAATATTAAAGCAAGGTGCATGTTTAGTACACATTATCATGTTATGAATAAATTGGGTGAAAAGTTTTCTAAAATAACAAATTATAATCTTTTAGTTAAGGAACAACATGGTGAATTGGTATTTTTAAGAAAACTAGTTCCAGGAGGTACTGATCAAAGTCATGGTATTTACGTTGCAAAACTTGCTGGAATTCCTAATTCTGTTGTTGAAAGAGCTAAAGAGATTCAGCAAATATTAGAGAAGGATGATGAGATGGTCAGAAGAATGAAGGCTAAAAAATTACAGGAGCAGAAAAGTTTGGAAGAGTATTAAATACAGAGCAGAAGAGTTTGGGTGAATTTTGAGAGATTTTGGTATTGCCGACATCTTGTTGTTATTATCTAGTGGCGAAAGTTTTATAAGTGGTGGGGAATATATCTATTTATGTCAGATACAAGGATAATCAGAAGTTTAGGATACAAAATTGAGAGAGAATTGGGAGTTGGAACAACTTCAGCAGTATATTTGGTTAAATCAAAAGGTAAAAAATATGCTCTCAAGCTGCCGCTTCATAATTCTAAACAGAGATTACCTTTTGAGGTTTGTGTTAGAAAACTGCATAATCATCTTAGTGCTTCGCTTAATTTATTTGATGTTGAGGGAGTTGCACAATTTGTGAAAGCTGATTATTTTAAAGATCATAGTAAAGCTTCATTAGCTGTCGTGATGCAATATATACCTGGAGATACTGTTGAAAAAGCTGGTTACATTTCAGAATATCAATTATCACAACTTGAGAAAACTGTTTCTGATGTGCATAAGCGTGGTGTTTTCTGTTTAGATATTAATCCTGGTAATGTTATTATTTCAAATGTTGGACCAAAATTAATTGATTTTAGTCAAGCAAGATGTTATGGTTCTGTATCAAAGACGGGTGTACAGAGGTTTGAAGATATGTTAAAAGAATACAAAGCTAGAGATTTAGAAAAACTTAGGGCTTTGGTTAAGTAATTCTGAATGAAAGTTTAAGAAAAATTAATAAACGCCAAATGTATTTCAATTATTGATAGATGGTTGAATTACTGTTATTTAAGAATTTTTTTGTAGCTTTGGCGTTAGGTGCATTTGTAGGATTAGAAAGGGAATATCATAGAAAAAAGGGTGGCCATCAATATGCAGGGATTAGAACATTTCCTCTGATAGCTTTGTTTGGAGCATTGGCTGCATATTTTGGTGAAAAGGTTTCTCCATGGGCTTTAGTTGGTGGTATGCTTTTAATGGGAATCATTATTCTGATTTCTTATTTTACATTAAATCAAGGGAAGCATAAATATATGGGTGCTACGTCTGAGGTAGCTGGATTTATTACTTTTTTTATTGGAGCATTATGTTATTATGGTGAAATTACTTTCGCTGCAGTTCTTACAATTACTATGACAATTATATTATACGCCAGAAGTTTGTTACACAATTTTGCTCAAAAATTAACTAGAAAAGAAATTCAGGATACATTAAAGTTTGCTGTTGTTGCGTTTGTTATTTTGCCCTTCCTACCAAATCAAGCTTATGGTCCATGGGGAATATTTAATCCATATATCATTTGGTTGATGGTTGTTTTCATCTCAGGAATAAGTTTTGTTGGATATATTGCTATGAAATTTTTTGGTGAAAAAGGTGTTCCTTTAGCTGGTGCTTTAGGTGGTTTGGTAAGCAGTACTGCAGTTACAACAAGTTTTGCATCTCGTAGTAAAAAAGAAAAGAAAATATTTAGAGCTTTAGCGTTAGGTGTAATAATTGCTAATGGTTTAATGTTTTTTAGAGTATTAATTGAAGTTTTTGTTCTTAATATAGATTTGTTTGGAAAATTATTTTTACCTCTTACTGTGTTAGGCGCTGTATCTGTTATATTTTCATTACTTCTTTTTAGAAAATTGAAAAAAATTAAGGCTAAAATAAATCTTGAATCTCCCTTCACTTTAGGTCCTGCATTAAAATTTGGAGCTTTTTTTGCGATAGTTCTTGCACTTGCACAAATTGGTCACGTTTTCCTTGCTTCTAAAGGAATTTATATTGTTAGTTTGATAAGTGGTCTAGCAGATGTTGATGCTATCACTGTTTCTTTATCTCAATTAGCAAAAGGTTCTTTGGCGTTAGAAACTGCAAAAAATGGTATTATTGTAGCTGCATTAACAAATGTTGCTGTAAAAGGAGGCATAGCTTGGTGGTTTGGCGGTAAGAAGTTTGGAAAACTAGTTTTAAGTTTCTTTAGTGTTTTAATATTACTTGGATTAGTATTTTTGTTTGTGCTATGATTGATTAAATTAAAAATATTCCACTTTAGGATCTTGTTTTTCTTCAGTTTCTTGGTTCTGTCTTGTCAAATTAAGTATTGAATTAAAATCCATTGGTGCTTCAGAACTGGTAGCAGGAGTTATTGTTACTGTATCAGATGGAGATGTTTCTGTTGAATTTAATGAATTTGTTGAGTTGGTAGAATCTGTTGGTGTATTATCTCCAAACATACTTGCAAAACCTGTATTGTCTGTTGGTGTTGCTGGCTGACTTATATTAGATAATCCCTCTCCACTGAAATGAGATAGAATTTGCATAACTTTCTTTATATCTTGAGGAGTGTCGTGTTGTGTGTCAATTGTAATTTTCATACTATCACCTGTTTGTGGAATGTTAATGAGGTATTTATGTTTTTTGGATATATTTAACACTCGCAGAGTTTCGTATTCTAAGTTTTCACTAATCTTTTAACCTAATGTCTAATGAAGTAAACATGGAACTTTATGAACAAAGAGAAGAGAAAGCACGTCTTGAATTAATTCAAGAATGTAGTGATTTAGAGTTAGAACTTTTCAGAAACGAACTGGGAGGAATTGGCGTAGGGGTGGGCACTAAAATTTATGAGCAGGGGGACGGTTTACGTATGAGCTATAACAATGAGGTAACGAAGAGTATTTCAGACCTTGCACTTAAAATTGGAAATAAATATACATTAAAAACATCTATCAGTGGACCAGATTTAGAAAGGCAAGTAGGTGTACATGTATTATGGTGTTATTTTGTTGAACAATAAAAACCATCAAAATATTTTCGATTGTAGGTGTAATCACTTCGGAGTTACATTTGTTCAGAAACATTTATAAATTATAGTCAACTTTAACAATAAATGGAGCTAAGACAAAGTTTTTCACATAGTATTTCTCAGAATTATAGGTTGGAACAGAGATTAGTCTCTTTAATTGAGTTCAGTGGTTTGTTAGCAGTTCCGGATGCTGTTTATGAAATAGTTGAAGGTGCTGTAGCTTATAATCCAGAATCTGTTGAAGGAATCTTGAAAGAAAAGTCTGAACAATTGCATCCATCTGATCAAGCAGGTAGAGTTCAATCGATTTATGGTTCCATTGATCCAGGTAATAGTGGTGGTTCTTCAAGTGGAAAAATTCTCACTCCAGATATTAGGTTTTTGGAAGGTAAATTACCTTCATATAATGCCCATATTACGCCTGATGTAACTTATATTGGCAGAGAAGGAGAAAAACCAGAATTAGTATTCTCAGATCATTTGAAAGGTAAGATGGAATTAAAGTTAGAGTTAGATCATGTTAAGTATCCTCATACTGCTAAACTTGTTAAAAGATTAAGAACTTTTGATGATTGGAAACGGAAAGAACTGCGAAAAATATATAGTGAATTAGGTTCAGTTCAAAGAGAATTCTTTGCAAATTTTGATTCATTTAGCTATAACTTATGTGGTCAAGGAAAGTTAGCTGAAATTGTTGGATTACATGAATCTACTGTCTCGAGAATTCTTGCAAATCGTTGGATAGAAGCAAGAAATGTTAAAGGGGATGTTAAAGTAATGAACACAAAAGATCTTTGCACAACTATAAACGATATTAAAAGATTAAGAGCATGCCAACAACTTAATGAAGTTTTACAAGAAGAATGGGAGTCTAAAAGAGCTTATTCTGATCAAGAGTTAACTAATAGAATTGAAAATGTTGCAAGGAGAACTGTAAATAAGTACAGGAAGGCTGCTGGCATTCCTGATAAGCATGCAAGAAACTTAGCATATAATCAAGGAATTGAAGCTTTTAGAATTAATTTTTAAAATGTCAATAAAAACAAATTATGGAGAAAAAAAGGAGGGAACATCAAGATTCGTAATAGTTGCTCCTCATGCAGCTGGAGATGATTTAAGAACAAAAGAGATTTCTGAATTGGTTTCCAGAGAATTAAATGCATCATATGTCATAAATGAAAAATATATTAAACCGACAAATTCTAGAGCATCTTCTAGTCCAGATAAAGTTGAAGATTTTAATAAATTATCTTGGTCAAATGCAAATAGGGAATATTTATGGGGTGGAAAAAATCCAGAGATGAAAGAATTTTATAGTGATGTTGGAGAATTGGCGAATGATGCAAGGCAGCATGGAAATGGAAAATCTGTTGTTGTTTATGTACATGGTTTTGCTGATAATCCAGAAAAAATTGGGATTGATATTGGTTTTGGTGCGAGATACCATGGAAATAAACTAAAAGGTACTAAAGGAGATAATAAACATCCAAATGCTGGTATGTGTTCAGGAGTTGTTAGAGCAAAAAGAGCAGACATGGAAGAGCTCAGAGAAACTTTAGAAGAAAAGCTTTTTGATGGACTTAAAGTAGGAATAGGATCAAAATATGCTGCTTGGTCTAGACAAAACGGAATTCAATATCATGCTGGTACTGGTAATGATTCATTTCAACTTGAAATATCTCGATTATTAAGAAAACCAGAAAATATTGAATATACTGCAAATTTAATTGCAAATGCATTAAAAAAAGTTTATTCTTAATAATTAATTTTACTTATTTGTTATTTATATCTGTTTTTTCATTCTCCATAATCCTACATCAATATTTATTTTCTCTTTTTTATGAAATGAATGTGTTCTTGGAATAGGAAAGGAGAAGCGCCATAACTGTGTAATTTTAAAACTATGATCCCTACTAATTGCTTCAACAAATTCTTTGGTGGAATATTTATGCATGCTATAAACTATATTTGCAGCTGTAAATGCTTTCTCTAAAAATAATTTGTCAATATGTTTTTCTTTAGTTCCAAATGGTGGATTTTGTACAACTAAATCAACTTCTCCATCAAATAATGAAATATCTTCAATGATAAATTCAGCTTCTCCAAGTTCATATTCTTGTTTTAGGTTGTTATAATTTTCAATACAAATTTTCATTGCTTCATTAGATTTGTCAACGAAAAATATTTTTTTAGCTCCCATTAATAATAATCCTAAACCTAATATTCCTGGTCCACTTGCTGCATCTAAGATTGTCTTTCCAGCTATCTCTCCACCCAAAGCCATAGACCAGATCCATTCCGCTGCAATATGTGGTGGGGTTTGATATTGTTCTAATTTGATGGAAGGGGTTGTGAATCCTTTTAATTTGCTGAGAACTTTTGTTAAATCTCTCTGAGATCTGATTGACATGACGTATGGAAAGGATGGTAGTTTATATTTCTTTCAGATAGTTTTTTGAATGATTGTCGTGAGAGGATTGTTTACTTGAAGAAAAGGACTAACTGAGTGTTTTCTAAATAAATTTTAATAGAAACACTCTTTTTAGTTAAGAATGTTTGTAGTTGCATATGGATCGTTAATGAATAAGAACCAGTTTGTAGGTAAATCTTATGAGCTTGTAGATGTTGAAGGGTATATGCGTATCTTTAATAAGGTTGCAGCTCGTGGAGTGTGGAAAAATAATGCTCAAGAACCAAATGTGGCAACTCTTAATGTTGAAAAAAAACTAGGATCTTCATTTAATTGCCTTATTTTTGAAGTTGACCAGAAACAATTTGATAAGTTAAAAGAGCGTGAGAAAGGTTATTCTCCTATAGAAGTTGATGTTAAATTATGTGATAATAGTGTTAAGAAACTAGCTTTTATGTTTATTTTAGATGTAACAGGGAAAACAAAAGAAGGAATTTTACCTGTACCTAAATATCTTAGTGTATGCCGTGATGGTGCGTATTCTTTTGGAGAAAATTTTGGATTGAAATTTGATTGTACGACTTTCCTTGCAGATGGTAGGTCAATTAAAGATTACCTAACTAACCTCTCCTTAAAATAATGAATAATCTTTCAATAATTTATTCAAATTTATTCAAATAATAGACATAACTTATTCTAAATAATCCACTCTCTACCTCTACAAAATAATTATCTAACTATTGCTAAGTAATTGCAGAGAGCAGAATGGAAAGATATTTAAACCCCAAGAAATTGCTAAACAGCGGGTGTGTAGAAAAGGCAGGTGTTAAACTGCTTAATTGATATGTAGCGTGAGCTATGTAACTTTAATTGGCAAAATGAAACGTGAATTTGAAGTGATTCGGCATGCATTGGAAGAGCATCTTACAGGTATAAATGAAAACACGTCTGAAATACAAGCACTATTTGATTATTTGCATGAGTTAGAAATTAAGATTGATAAAGTTACATCTCGAATAGATGGGATGCAAATAAATAATGATGTTGATAAAGTTAATTTAGAACCTTTAAATCATTTAGAAAAGAAAATTTTTCTAGTTTTTTATACCGAAGATTTACCTCTTTCTTATGAAGAGATATCTGCTAGAGGTAGAGTGCCCATTACAATAGTTCCAGAAAGTGTTTCTTCGCTAATACATAAAGGAATTCCGTTGTTGCGTTCTTTTGTTAATAATCGTATGTTTTTTAGGTTATCTCCAAGTTTTAAGGAAGCACAAGCAAAGGAGAATTTAGTTAATCTTTCTTTACAAAGTTTTATGGATGAATAATTGGATGATTCTATAAACAGCATTTTTCAGTATTCTATTTGATAACATTTATAAACAATAAGTTGAAATTTTCTATATTCTAAAAGAAGGTGTTGGGTTGCAGAAGTCAATAAAGATAGTGGGCTAAAATTGAAAAACTTCATAATAACAGCATTGGAGGTGCTAACATGAATATTAAACCAATCGGTGAAAGAGTTTTATTAAAACCTGTTGAAAAACAGCAGAAAACAAGTGGCGGAATTTATATCCCTGAAGCTGCTCAAGAAGAAAGGAAAGAAGGTATTGTAAAAGGTGTAGGAGCTTTCAAAGATGGTTCTCAACTTCCTATAAATGAGGGAGATCATGTTGTATACGGTGGTTATTCTTCTGAAAAGTTTGAATTAAATGGAGTGGAATTACTTTTGATTGATTTTAAAGATATTATGGCTAAGATAGAGGGTGTAACGGCTCCGTCTCAACCAGAACAGTCGTACGGAGGACAATAAAATGGGTTCAAAACAAATTATGTTTGATGAAGGTGCTAGAAAGGCATTACTGAGAGGGGTTGATAAAGTAGCTAATACTGTTAAGGTAACATTAGGTCCTAAAGGCAGGAATGTGGTTTTAGATAAAACAGGAAATCCAACTGTAACAAATGATGGAGTTACAATTGCTAAAGAAATTGAACTTAAAGATAAGTTTGAGAATATGGGAGCTAAGTTGGTTAAGGAAGTAGCATCTAAAACGCAGGATAATGCGGGTGATGGGACGACTACAGCAACTTTGTTGGCTCAGGCGATGGTGACAGCAGGATTAAAAAACATCACAGCAGGAGCAAATCCTATGGATGTCAAAAAAGGAATTGAGCAAGCTACTGAAAAGGTAGTGCAATTTCTTAAAGATAAAAGTTCAGAAGTTAATGAAAAACAAAAAATCACGCAAGTTGCTACAATTTCAGCAAATAACGATGAACTAATTGGTCAACTAATTTCAGATGCAATGGAAAAAGTTGGCAGTGATGGTGTCATAACGGTAGAAGAAGCTAAAAGTATTGAAACTAGCTTAGATGTTGTGGAAGGAATGCAATTTGATAGGGGTTTTATTTCACCGTATATGGCTACAGATCATGAAAAAATGCAATGTGAATTTGAAGAACCACATATTTTATTAGTTGAGAAAAAAATTACAAGCATGAAACAACTTGTTCCAGTTTTGGAGAAAGTTGCACAAGAAGGTAGACCTCTTTTTATCATTTCTGAAGATTTAGAAGGGGAAGCGCAAACTGGTATTATTCTTAATTTAATCAGAGGATCATTAAAAGTATGTGCTGTTAAGAGTCCAGGTTTTGGTGATGATCAAAAACAGATGTTGGAAGATCTTGCTATTTTAACTGGAGCTCAGGTTGTTAGTGATGATAAAGGTATGAAACTAGATGCTTTTGATGAATCGTGGCTTGGTTCAGCCAGAAAAATTAAAGTTGATGGAGAAAAAACAATTATTGTTGAGGGAAAAGGTAATCCTGCTTCAATTGATCAACGTAAGAAGCTCATTGAAAGTCAAGTTGCTATAGCTGATTCTGAGTGGAAGCAAAAAGATCTTAAAAAACGTTTAGCTAAGTTAGGCGGTGGCGTTGCTGTTATTAATGTTGGTGCAGCTACTGAGACAGAAATGAAAGAAAAGAAAATGCGAATTGATGATGCATTAAATGCTACTAAAGCGGCTGTTGAAGAAGGAGTAGTTGCAGGTGGTGGTCTTACACTTTTCCAGGCATCTTCTGTTATTTCTAATGGGATTTTAGAAGGAGATATGAAAGTTGGTGCATCAATTGTTAGAAGAGCATTGGAAGAGCCGATTCGACAGATTGCGATTAATTCAGGTAAAGATGGAGCTGAAGTAATTGCTCGTCTTAAAGGTGAAAGTGACCCACAAATAGGTTATAATGCTAAGCTGGATACATTTGAAAACCTTGTAGCTGCAGGTGTTATTGATCCGACAAAAGTTGTAAGAAGTGGTTTGCAAAATGCAGCTTCTATAGCAGCAATGGTATTGACCACGGAAGCTCTTGTAACAGACTTTGATGATGAAAAAGATGAAAAATCACCACTTATTGTGATGTAAGTCTTAAATAAAATATTTTTAAACTATTTATTTTCTTTTTCTCTAAGTTTGGCTACTTTCTTTTCACAGGGATTACAGTATATTCTACGTGATTGTCCTCTGTCTGCAAGAAATCTTTTTTTACAATAACGACAATGTTTAACTAGTTTATAGTCCATATATTACAGAATATTGGCTGCTTTATAAAATCTTGGATGAATTTCAGTGAAAATGGAATAATTCTAGTGCTAACATGATGCAAATTCCTGCTGACATTGCTAGAAAATGATAGAAAGATTGTTTCAACGAACAATGTTTATGTAATTCTGGAACTAAATTTGCACCTGCAATGTACAGAAATCCACCTGCTGCAAATGGTATCATGAATTTATGAAACACAACTGCGTTTTTGAATGATAAGACAAGAATTGCTCCAACAATTGCAGCTCCGGCTGATAATAAGTTAAACAATAATGCTTTAAAACGTGAAAGTCCAGCATATAGAAGAACTCCAAAATCAGCAATTTCTTGTGGGATTTCATGCAGTGCTACGCTTACAGTAGTAGCAATACCAAGCGGAACGCTAACTAAATAACTGGCAGCAATAATCATTCCATCAATGAAATTGTGAATTCCATCACCAATAAGATTCATTGGAGCTAAATGGTATGCGTGGCCATGTATTGGTTTGTGTTTTTCATCAAATTCATGATGTGCATGATGCCAATGAATTAATTTTTCTAATATGAAAAATGTTACAATTCCTATAAGGACAGCAATAGAAATATTTAAAGTAAAACCTGCTTTTTCAGTTGCTTCTGGGATTAAATGTATTATTGCAGCACCAAATAAACTACCTGCTGAAAGGCTCACTAATAAAAGCAATGTCTTTGAACTTAATTTTTTTTTAAATATTAATGGGATTATTCCAATTAATGATATTAGTGATACTATAATTACACTTATTATTGCATTAAAAGTTACAGACATGTTGTTTATACTTTTCTTCTAGTTTATATTTTTTTTGGAATCAGATGTTAAATCCTAATTGATTAATTATTGATTGACAAAAATTATTGTCTGACAAAACATTTAAAAACGTCATTCTATTCATCTTACTATGAGGTGGAGAAGATTTTTGGTTTCAGTAGTTTTGGTATTTTTAGTTCTATTAACTGCTTTAGTTGCAGCTGAAAGCCCTCCAGTAATTCATGAAGTAACAAAGGAAAGCAACCAAAACGATTGTCTTTACTATTTTGCTAGTGAAGAATGTACTTCCTGTAGTGAAGTTGAAAAAGAATTTAAAAGATTAGAACTAGGATATCCTGGAATAAAGTTACATCGGTTTGAAGTTTATTATCAGCCTGATAATTCACGTTTATTACAAGATTTATTCGATTCTTATCAAGTTCCTGAAGATGCTCAAAGTATCCCTGCTGTATTCATTGGCAAAACGTATTTAGTTGGTAAAAGTTCGATTATTAACTTGCTAGAAGGCAGAATTATGGAAAATGCAGTTAATGAATGTCCTTCAATAATGGATGAATCTTTGCTTGGGGTTGTTGGAAAGGGTAGAAACCCTTCAGATGTCATTCTAACTTTAAATTTTCTTTCAATAACAAGTGCTGCTTTATCTGATGCTTTTAGGCCAGGAATGATTGCTCTTCTTTTGATTTTAATGGGACTATTATCTGCTGTTGTAAAAGATGAAACTCTTGTTAAAAGAGGTGCTTTATTCATTCTGGTTGTCTATGGCCTTTATGTGTTTACAGGATTAAATGTTTTTCCAACAGTTTCTGAGGGGTTGGCTCAAATATTTTATAAGATAATTGGCTTTGCTGCAATTATTCTCAGTTTTGTTTGGATAAAAAGCTTTTTTACTACATGGAAAGCATTTGTAAGAAGTTTTCCAGCTGAGTTGAGAGATCGCGCTAAGATGCTTAGAGAACTTGCTGTTTCTCCAGGTGGATTCGTTTTGTTTGCAATTCTTGGTTCATTTTTTGCAATTACAAGAACTCATAAAACTTTTTCAGTCATTCAGAATCTTTCTTTAGTTGGTGGTTATTCATCTAATGTTGTACCTCTATTACTTTTCTATAGCTTGGTAACAGTTATTCCATTAATTGTAGTAGTAGTTTTATATTACGCTGCTCATACTAAAGGTGAAGAGAAAGCTGAAGAAAATGCTAAAGTTAAGCATAAAGTCAAAAAATGGCGCACACATTATCATAAAGTAATCAATTTTTTTGCTGGATGCGCTATGTTAGTAATTGGTTTAATATTATTATTTGCTTAATTTTTGTATTATAAATTCATGTTATTAAATCTGAAAAAATAATTCAATGTATAATGTTAATTAAATAATGAAAAAAATAACTATTCAAGAGATTTCAACAGTATTTTCTTTATTAGAATTAGATCATCCAAAAACGATGCTGGAACAGTTTTCACATTATTCTGCATTTAAGATGTTAGTAATGACGATGTTAAGTGCAAGGGCAAAGGATTCTACCACTATTCCGATTGTAGTTGAGATGTATAAGAAATATTCTACTCCAAAAGATTTTGTAAAAATTGATCTAAAAAAATTAGAAAAAATGATCTATAAAATTGGTTTTTTCAGAGCAAAGGCAAAAAATGTAAAAGGATTAAGTAAAATTATTTTAGAACAGTATGGTGGAAAAGTTCCAGATAATCTTGACGAACTAATATCTTTACCTGGAGTTGGACGTAAAACGGCTAATTGTTTACTTTCTTACAAATTTAATCAACCTGCTATAGCAGTTGATATTCATGTGCATAGAATTTCAAATAGGTTAGGTTGGGTTAAAACGGTGTCACCTGAAAAAACTGAAATGGCTCTACAAAAATTAGTTCCAAAAAAAGAATGGATTAATGTAAATCGATTGTTAGTAGGCCATGGTCAAACAATTTGTGCACCTAGAAAACCAAAATGTGGGGTTTGTAGAATACGACCTTATTGTAAATTTGGTCGTGCTTTAATTTCGTAAACAACGGCCCCAATGACTTTTTTTAATAATCTATTTTGTCTAGATTTAGTTAATTGGAGATGTCCAATAACTGGGTTAACTAAACTCATTTGTTGTTCTAACGTTAAGTGGGGCCTTAAAATATCCTCAAGGTAAACGCTTTTTTTGACTAATGAAGAAACATGCTTATTGCATTCTTTAGCTTCAAAAATAGCTTCTTGAAAACCAAATACTTCGTCATTGACAATGGAACTGGCTAGTTTTTTTGAATCTATTCCTCGTATAGAATTTAGCTTTAGTTGAACTAAAGTTCGCAAATAATATTGCATTTTATTTTTAGTGGAATTATTTTCTATCCGTTTAACAACAGTATTCATTGCTTTAAACTCTTGATTAAATTTTTTTTTCACATCGATAGGAAGGTAATCTGATAACTTTCTTCTGAATCTCCACATTTTTTGAAATTCTCTAATTTTATCTTGCATAACTGGAAGTTCGGCACACTCTTGCCTTAATTTTCTGACATCCACACTTTGTTCCATAGTTTCCATTGATTTTTAAAAATAAAATTTATATTTAAACCTTTTTAGAAAGGCTTATATAGGTGTTTAGATTCTTTTTTTATCATAAATAGGTTGTTTAGATGAAATTAAAACTCGAGAAAAAACCAAAAAATGTAACTATCATTGAAGGTTTTCCTGGCTTTGGTTTAATTGGTACGATTGCTACAGAATTCTTAATGGAACATCTTGATATGGAAAAGATTGGGGTTGTTCATGTTGATGAGATTCCTGCAATGATTGCAATTCATCAAAATAAAGTTGTTGAGCCTATCTCAATTCATTACAATAAAAAGCATAATATTGTTTTAGTGCATGCAATAAACATTGGACAGAATTTAGGGTGGAAAATTGCAGAAGTTATAGAAGAACTATCTCAACTCCTTTCTGCCAAAGAAATTATTTCATTAGAAGGGGTAGGATCTCCAAGAGGCGAAAGTGGTCGAGTATTTTATTTTTCTTCTAAAGGTAAATTATCCAACAAAAAGTTGCAAAATATTGCAAACCCGTTGATGGAAGGAATAATTGTAGGCGTTACTGGTGCATTGCTTGCAAGGAATGTAAAAACACCAATTCTAGCATTATTTGCAGAGGCTAGAGGTAATTTACCAGACAGTAAAGCAGCTGCACATATCATTGAAGCGTTGGATGCTTATACTGGTCTAAATATGGACCCGGCACCTTTGTTAAAACAAGCACAGATGTTTGAAAGAAAGTTGAAAGGTATTGTTAATAAGGGTCAGAAAGCGCAAGAAATTCAACAGCAGAAACATTTGAGTTATGTTGGATGATTTATTTTTTGTTTTTTATTATTGTTGTTATTCTTTTTGTTATGATCTAAGAAGCAATGTCTTTCGTTATTGATAAAAACATTTAATCGCGGTCTTTTTAATTTATTTGCAGTGTGTTTATTTACTTTAATGTGGTTTGTTTGTTTATATTAAATCTTTCATGGTTGAATCAATTGAGCAATAGCTGTTCTTTTTATCGAAAAAGTAAGTCATCCAAATACGTCGCCAACTTTTTCTTTCAATTCGTCGTCCATTTCAAAAATAGTTTTTGTTCCATATAGGTCCATTGTCGTCTTAAAAGAAGTGTGCCCCATCACTTTTTGAACGACTTCAAGTGAAAGTCCTTTATCTTTCAAAATCCTTGCACAGGAATGACGTAATATGTGTGGGTTAATATTTTTCAATTCCGGTACTGGGTTTTCGAGTTGTGCTCTTTTACCTGCTTTTGCTACGATTCTGTTGATTTGTGTTGGGGTGATGTGCTCTTTCTCATTTAATGTAGAGACGGCAGGAAAAAGGTGGCCTTGTTTTTTGTCTTGTAATACGTAGCGAATGTATAATTTTAAGTCATCAACTAATTGGTCTGAAAAAATAGTTGCAACCCTGCTTATTTTTTTCTTTCCGATGATTGAGATCTTATTAGTATTAAAATCGATGTCTTCTATTTTGATCTTTGCTAATTCAAATCTTCGCAAACCGCAATAGGCAAATAGTTTAATGATTATTTTATCACGCAATTTATCTGTGTGTTTAATTAAGAATTTGATTTGTTCTGTTGTCAAATGAAATTGGCTGCGAAAATGTACACGTTGCCCCTTTTTTTTATTTTTTCCTTTTTCCTCGTCCATCTTTGCTTGAAAACGTAACAGAATATTTAAAGCTTACGTTTTTGGTGTTTTTTGTTACATTTTACGTCATATTTTGTATAAAGTGTTACGTAATGTGTCGAAGCATGTATTTTGTCTGAATTAGTGGGCTTTTTTTCTTTGAATTTTTGTTGTTTTTTGAATTTCTATTTTTTCCACCCGTTGTTTAGCAAAATTATTAAATCTAAATTTAATTGCACTATTATGTATGCTGCCGTTTTTGATTTTTTAGATCTTAATGAACAAGATGAAGAAAAAAGGCGCAAATATGTTTTAACCATTCGTAATGATGTGTGTTTGGGAGATTATACGAAACGTGCCCACCAAGAACATCGTAAGATTGGTTCAAAAATTGTGTTGAGGGTGGGTTACCTTGAAGAATTAGTTTGTAATGATGCCTATATCAAAGTTAATGCTTGGCAATCGCAATACGGTGGTCAAGTTAATTCAACTTCTACAAAAAATGTCGCTCAATTATTTTTTTCAAATTCAGAAAGACCAAGTGTCATTTCTTTAATGGAAGAAGAAGAATTTATCTGGGATTGATTTTTAAATATTTATTGGCTCTTGTTTGGGTTTTAAGTTGTGCTTGTTGATTAAATGTTTTTGTCATGAATACTTTTGCAAACGTTTGTAGTTTATGTTTGTTAATTTAATGAATTTAATGTTATGATTGAATGTTTTATGCTAGGAGTCTTTTGTTATCGTTAGTACGTTTTCTTATTGATGTTATTCCTAATTAAATGTCTAACAAACATTTAAAAGCAATATAAATATTCTGTAAATTATGAAATACAAAGAATCTTCATGGAATCTTTCGGACGTAAAACCACATAATCTTCAGAAGACGTTTATGGATATTGAAAAACGTACTTCATCATTAGTTAAAAAAAGGAAACTTCTTACAAATACAATCTCTGCAAAAATGTTTATTGACATTGTTAAAGAAATTGAGGATTTGCGTATTATATCGGAGAAATTATGTGTTTATGTTCATCTAAAATGGGCTGAAAATTCAGGTGATCAGAAGGCTGCAGCTCTTAATTCACGTGTTGAAACATTTATGACAAATCAAGGCAACCAGTTATTATTTTTTAATTTATGGTTTAAAGAGCTACCAGATAAGAAAGCAAAAGAGTTGATTAAGGCAAGTGGTCAGTATCACTACCATTTCGAATTGATGAGAAAAAGGAAGAAGTATGCTTTGAAGGAGGAAGCAGAAAAAATTATTAATATCAAAGACACAACTGGAGTAAGTGCTTTAAATAATATTTACAATATTTTAACAAGTAAATTTCTTTATGATTTTAAGGGTAAGAAACGTACCCAGGAAGAGATGATAGGTTTTGTTCGCTCAGGTTCTGCTTCGATAAGAAAAGATGCTTACATGGCTTTATTCAAGCCTTACAAAGAGAATGTTGAATTGATTGGTGAGATTTATAAGAATATTATTAATGATTGGAGAGAAGAAAGTATTGGATTAAGAGGATATACATCACCCATTAATGTACGTAATAAGGTTAATGACATTCCAGATGAAGCAATTGATGTTTTAATCAAAGTTACTGAAAAGAATCAAAAATTATTTCATCGATTTTTTGAAATTAAACGCAAAAAATTAGGTTTAAAAAAATTAAGGAGATTTGATATTTATGCCCCTTTGAAAGAAGATAAACAAAAAATTTCATATGATCAAGCCGTTAGAGTTGTTTTAGAAACATTTTATGATTTTTCTTATGAATTTGGAACGATTGCAGAAAGAATTATTTCTAATCAACATGTACATTCCACAGTTCAGAAAGGAAAAAGATCAGGTGCATTTTGTTGTCCTGCTTCTACTAAACATCTACCATATGTTTTGCTTTCTTATACTGGCAAATATAGAGATGTTAGCACTTTAGCTCATGAAATAGGTCATGGGATTCATATGACGCTTGCACAAAAACAAACCGAATTTACAATGGACGCATGCTTACCATTAGCTGAAACTGCTTCAATCTTTTCTGAAATGTTATTATCTGAAAAGATGATGGGAAAAAATCCTGAATTAGCTAAAGAAATGTTATTTACTAAATTAGATGACTTATATGCTAGTATTGTCAGGCAAATTGGTTTTGTTTCTTTTGAAAATAAAGCACATCAGATGATGAAAGAAGGTAAGACAATTGATGAAATGAGTAATGTGTATTTAGAAATGTTGAAAAAACAATTGGGTAGAAGGGTTGAAGTTGATTCTATTTACAAATATGAATGGTCTTATATTCCTCATATATTTCATACTCCATTTTATTGTTATGCTTATGCTTTTGGTAATTTATTAACCCTAGCAATTTATGAAATGTATAAAGAAAGAGGTAAAGCTTTTGTTCCAAAAGTTATTAAGATGTTAGAGGCCGGTGGAAGTTTGGAGCCTGTTGAGATTGCTAAAATAGTTGGCGCAGATATTTATTCTGAAACGTTTTGGCAGAAAGGATTCGACGCAATTGAAGAAATGATTAAGAAAGTTGAGTGATTTTTTTTTGATTAGTTTTTTAATTATATTATTATTATTATTATTAGAAATTCTTAGTAATTTCATCCGGTTCAGTTCTGTAATATAGATAAGTAGGCATTCTTAATTTCTGTGTTTTATAACCTGCTTTTTTTAATTGTAAAAACAATTGATGATCTTCTCCAATCGGTAAATTAGGAAAGCCTCCATGTTTTTTGAAGACAGAATTTTTTATAAAAAAAGTTCCACCAGGAGTTGTTTTGCTAATATTTATTCTTTTACCTGGATGTTCAACGTCTGGTACTGTTTTTGGCCCAATAACTTTTACTCCACCATAAAATAGATCTACTTCAGGTCGATTTTTTATCAGTTTAGAGTGATGTGATAAGTGATTTTTTAGATAAGCATCATCTGATCCAATAAATGTAATATATTTACCCTTACAAAATTTAATGCCTGCATTTACTGCTTCTACCGCACCTTTATGTTTTCTTTTTACTATCTTGATTTTTTCTTTAATCTTATTTTCATTCTTGTTTATTATTGTTCTCAGATATTTGACTGTGTTATCTTTAGAACCATCATCAATTATTATTAATTCCCAACTTTTAAAATCTTGATTTAATACAGAATTAACAGCTCTATCAATCGTTTTTATTCTATTATAAGTTGCAAGAATTATTGATATGAATGGTTTCATGAGAGTTGAAATAAAAATGATTATTTAATTATTTTGGTATCCTATATAAATTATAAAAATAATATAAAAAATATTACATATAATTAATTACAACTAGAATTATCGCTGCAACTTCCTTCCATTTTTTTGCAGCAATTATATCTTTCAGCTACCTTTTCCCAGTTAATTATCTTCCAAAAGTTGTTAATCCATTCTCCTCTTTTGTTTTGGTACTTAAGGTAGTAGGCATGTTCCCAAACGTCACATACCATCACTGGAGTTAAACCAGGCACCCAAACTTTCTGGTGATTTTCGATCGCAAATACATGTAAGCTGCCATTTTCACAGCTTGCTAAGACTCCCCAACCAGAACCCTCAACAGCTGCCGTAGCTGCTTTAAATTGCTTCTCAAAAGCTTCCCATGAGCCAAACCATTGTTCTATACCAGCCAGCAAATTACCTGCAGCTTTATTCTCTTCATTACCTGCTCGCATATTTTCCCAAAATAATGAATGTAGAAAATGACCTGCTCCATGGAACGCTTGTTCTCTTTCCCAATGTTTAATCAGACTATAATTACCTGTTTCTCTTGCTTCTGAGAGCTTTTGCATTGCATTGTTTAATCCTTTTACATATCCTGCGTGATGCTTTGTATGATGAATCTCTACAGTTTCTTTGTCATAATATGGTTCTAACGCGTCTTGCGCGTAAGGTAATTCTGGTAATGTAAATTGTTTAATTTCTGTCATTTTTCCCTCCGTTTTTGATTACAATTAAATCTTTCCAACTAAATCTAATCCTGGTTTTAGTGTTGCAGAACCTGGTTGCCAATTAGCTGGACAAACTTCACCACCATTTTGTCTTACAAACTGAGCTGCTTTTATTTTACGGATTAATTCATTTGAACTTCTTCCAATAGACTTATCGTTTAATTCAAATGATTTTAGAATTCCATCAGGATCAATGATAAAAGTCCCCCTTAATGAAAGACCTTCCATTGGAATCATTGTTCCATATGCATTGCAAATCTGACCGGCAGGATCTGCTACCATTGGAAATCTAACTTTTCTTATTGTTTCTGAAGCATCATGCCATGCTTTATGGACAAAAGCTGTATCTGTACTTACTGATAAAACTTCTACTCCCATTTGTTGTAATTCTTCATACTTATCTGCTAAATCTCCTAACTCTGTAGGACAGATAAATGTGAAGTCTGCTGGGTAAAAGAATAGTACAACCCATTTTCCTAAATTATCTGATAGCTTAACCGTTTTTATTTCATTATTATGATACGCTTGCGCTTCAAATGCGGGAGCTTTACCATTTATTTCAAGTTTATTTTCATCCATTGTAGAAACCTCCTAATAACATTACAATCTTTTTTCTAGTTTTATTTAAAAGTTGTGCAATCAAGCATTCTCAGGTTCTATCTCAACTTCTCCCTCTTTAATCTTAGCTTGACACATTAATCTATGTTCATCATCACAATCTAAAAACTTTTCAACTTCATTTAATTCATTGAGGTTTTCTTTTCCTTTTAGTATTTTTGATTTACAAACACCGCATGCACCACTTTCACAACCAAAAGGAACATCCATTTTTTTGCAAGCTTCAATTACTGCCGAATTGTTAGATAATTCTTCTTGTTTTTCTTTCCAAATTAATTTTGCCATTGTTATTTCTTTCTTTGGTTATTTTTAAGATTTTTGTAATTGAGAGTTTTTATGCTAATTTCCAATGATTACTTTTACCTTCTCATCAAATTTAGGAGAAAATTCTTGAACATATTTTGTTTCAGTTTGTAAGCATAATTCAGCTTTATATAATTCCTTTCCTAAATAAGCAGCATGTTCTAATCTGGTAATTAATTTATGTCGAATGATTGTGTTATAGATTTCAATAGCATTTTTTCCTAAAATTTGTTTGGTAATAACATGATCATTTGATACAAAACCGACTTCTATCTTCTTATCTTTATGGTTTACACGAATTAGAAAGTACCCGTTTGGGTCTTGATTCCATTCTTTTATTGGATCATGAGCTGCTTGAATTACTTCTTTAATATCAGTTTTCTGTTTTTTCCAGATATATTTTGTCATATTTAGCTTTTTAGAGAGGTTTTTTTAAACTTTTTGTATGTAACAACTAATTCGTAATAAATATTTAAAGAAAAAAGATTTAAGAATGAGAGAGTATTATTAAGAGTATAAAGAAAAAATAATAGCAATATGAAAAAAGAAATAATCATTTTAGGAGATATTGAAATGGGTGGTGGCACCTTAACAGATGATTTTATTAGTGATGATGCCCTTTCAGCAATGATAAGAAGTATTTCTAAAAATAAACATCAAACTGATTTAGTGTTAAATGGTGATACTTTTGATTTTCTTAAGTGTCCTTATATCCTAGATGGTAATAAAAGTTTTCCAAGACATATTTCTGAAGAAATCTCTCTGTCAAAATTAGATTTAATGTATACTGCTCATCAACTTGTTTTCAAAGCCCTGAAATTTTTTACAAAAAATAAGAACAACAATATTTATTTTGTTATTGGTAATCATGATCATGATTTATATTTTCCAGGAATACAAAGGGAATTAAGAAGGCTTTTAGGAAATAAGAGAAGAGTACATTTTAATTTACAATATATGCAAAATGGGGTATATGCTGAACATGGACAACAGTATGATTTTTTGAATAGTATTAATCCTAATCGACCTTTTATGAAACATAAAGGTAAAAAAATATTAAGCATTCCATGGGCTTCGTTTGGTTTAGTTAGTAAGTTTATGAGCATGAAAGAAGAGCATCCATTTTTGGAAAGAATAGTTCCAAGACCGGCGCTTTTTGCCCATCATAAGTCAATTGTAAAAAAAATAGGAGTAAGAACAACAAAATATTTTCTGAAAAGTTTACTTTATTATCCAGTTAGATATTTTTATGATCCTACTTATACTTATCCGAAAGAATTATTTAGAGAATTTTACAGAAGGTTTAAGGACGTTCATTGGGATGTTGATAAAATTGTTGATAAATTTAAACGGAAGAATGTTGGTTTACTTAATAAACATCGATTAGTTGTATTGGGACATATTCATGAACGTTATTTGGAAGAGAAAGGTAATTGGACAATCATTCACCCAGATACGTGGAGGGATGAATATTTTTTAGATGCTGAAAGTAAAGTTATTAATCCTAAAATGAAAAGGTATTTACAAGTTCTTGTTAAAAATAATGATGAGTTTAGTTGGGAGTTAAAAGATTGGCCAAATAATAGAAGGTCATGGAAATTTAAAGATGTTGCTGCTGATGAATTGAAATATATCAAATTGGCAGCTAAAAAGGAAGGGTTTAAGGGATTTATTGGTTAGGGAGCATATTTTCAATAGACTCTTTCTCTTTTGTCAATATTCACTATATATAATTTTAAGTTTTTATTATCAACAAAATAAAGTACTCTATAACTACCAATTCTAATTCTAAAAACTTTGTAATCATGATATCCTTCTACTCTTTTTGAGTCCTTTGGAAATGGATTATTTGCTAATTCTTCAATTTTGTCTATAATTCTTTTTACATCAAATTTAACAGCTAATTTCTTTAAGAATTTTAAAGGTTTATTCTTATATTTGATAGAAAACATAACTAAATTCCTAGTTCTTTCTTAGCTTCTTTATGATCAACAAAACCAGATTCATCACCAGCTTTAACTTTGGCAATGCTTTCATCAAGTAATTTTTTTTCTTCAGTGGTTAATCGTGTATCTTCTAAATATTCCATAATATAATGTATATCCTGTTTCAAATGGCTTACATCCTGCTTTAAACCAGTAAGTGTATCCAACATTTTCTCTTGAACATTTGCTTCTGTCATTTTATCCATTATTGAAAGAGGAATATAAAAAACTATCGCTTAAAAATGTTAGAGATTCATCCTAAATTCTTTTCCATGTTCTTCAAACCCCAGCTTTTTATAATAATCATGTAGTCTTTCTCTCCCAAATCTGCTGGTTAAGAGTATTTTATAACAGTTATTTTGTTTAGCTGCATGAATAGCTTGTTGTAAGAGTTGTTTTCCATAACCTTTACTACGAAATTTCTCTTCAATAAATAGATCTTCAATTAATGCGTATGGAGAGTCATGTAATTCATTTTGAATGTAGTAAATAAAGATTCTTCCTATTCTTTTTTCATCTAAAATAAGCTCAATTTTTTCATTTTGGGAAGAGAATGATGTTTTTTTCATATTTCTATATGGGTAGTAAGATTTAAATAATTTATGGGTTCTGAATGGATTATGGAGCTTGTAGAAAATTTATATTTAGAAACGGCAGTGTTTAAAGTAGATGTTCCTATAAGGGATAAAAAATCTATTGATAAATTGGTTGAGGATAAAGATAGCTTAACAAAAAATGATGATGATTTAGGCGATTCTAATAATAATGTAAGTTCTATTGATGCTGAATTTATTGAAGTGCAATATGGTTCGGAAAAAGAGTTATTTACTGGGTTAAGTGAAGCTTACAAACCGTTGGATACAAAAGAATTATGGTATAGCCAAGATGGTGAGAAAGCTGATAATGATAGTTTAGAAGATGATTATTGGTCATTTACTGCTTCAAAAGATACTGAATCTGAAATGATTTCTACGGAAGAAGCGGAAGAGAAATATATGGATGCGCAATATGCAGCAATTGCTGGAGCTTATAGTAATATTTCCCTAAAAGATAAAAGTAAGATGGATTGGTTCATCAAATTTAATAAACATTTATTTCATTCATTTGAATTATTATATGCTGTTACTAGAGACGTAAGTTATGGTCAATGATTTTTTAGTTTCTTCTAATTACAAAGGCTTTCCTATTTATACTAAAGATGTTGCTGAAGAGGTAATTACAAATGAAGTTAAGTCTGGTTCAAACCATTTTAATATTCCTGCTCAACTTTCTTTTTTTGAAAAGTTAATATTTTGGGAATTCGGTTCTTTAGAGGAAAGGGCCTATGGAACCATATATAGAGGTTCTGGTAATTTAGCTAAGTTTGCAGTGATTGATCAATGCTTATTGAATAAAAATATTAAAGAGGATTATTTATCAATAGAAGTTAGTTATTATCGAAAACCGTTCAACATCTCTTCTTCTGAAAAATGAAGTTTTCCTGGAATGATTAAGCAATGTGGTGGGCCATCGAAATTAAATAGTTTAATTTCACTCAATTTTCCAGCTTTTACTAAATAATCATCACGTCCAAGTCTAGCGCACCCTACAAATAATGTTTCTGAGGTGATGAGAGTTTGTTTCTTTTTTTCTTCAATTGCTTCCAAAATGTTTATTGCAATATTAACTGTCATAAATCTACTTTCTTCTGGTTTTAAATCTAATAGGAATAATGTATGTAATCCCATTTTTTGATTTTCTTGTAAAATATTATAGGGTGTTTCTAAATTAGGATGATCTTCCATGAATGGAATGGATGCAGTTCTACCAAATTTGTATAATTGTAAGCCAGTTATGCCAATTGCAGTCAGAACAGAAGCGTTATGAATGATTTTTGTTTCTACATTATTTTGTTTAGCTTGTTTATACAATTCTGTGTGTGTTGTAGCTGAAAATGGATCTCCAATGACAAGAAAAGCCACATTATTGTCTTTTGCTTGTTCTAAGATTTTGTTGAAATTCTGTTCAGTAGTTTCTCTATTTGCTAGAATAATATCTTTCTGATAGAATTTTTCTAAATCTTCTTTTTTGCATGAGAGAAGCGAGGTGTAATTTTCTAGGTAGATGTATTTACAATTTTTGATGATGTTAAGGCCATTAACTGAGATGTCTTTCTCATTTCCCAAACCTAAACCAATTATGTAAAGAGTCAATTTTCATACTGCTTCAATAAATCTAGCATTCTATTTCTTGCTTGAATTGTCAAATTTTCGCATCTGTTTCTTTCACAACTATATCCAGACTTTAAATCTCCCTGTATGTTTGATTTTGCTTCGGTGCCATGTTTAGTATTCCAATTAATTTTACATGGTCCACCCACATCTGCTATTGGCGTAACAACATATTCAAAATCCCAAAGGATATTTCTTAAGTGAAGATCCCTTGTTGGTACATTCTTAAAACTTCTTCTTTCAGCTACCACTTCATGTGAACTAGGTTTATCGAATGATTCATATACATGCACAGCACAATGAACGTCATCATTTGGTCCTTCTACACATTGTACGTAGTTTGATCCGTGATTGTATAATGGAGTTTCTCTTATGGTTTTAGGTATTCCTGCAGAATTTGTCCATCCAGGGAACCAAAACGGTTGATTTGAAAAAGGTCTTGCTTTTCCATTCTTGAATGTATCCTCAATTTGAGTTAATTTAGAATCAATGGCATCTTTGGCTTGACTAAATCTTTTTGAAAAAGCTGTTTCTTCTAAAAAATTTGTTTGATCCCAATTATCTGGGTCACATTTGGCATTCCAGTCTTCTATACTTACACATCCACTTAAAGTCACCGCTAATATATATGCTGCAGTTTTTGATTTCATGATATTCAAATATAGGAGTTTTATATAAAGTTTACTATTGGATGGTAAGAAATTATCGAAAGATTTTTAAGTAAGATATATTATTTTAGACCTATGACAATTAATTATGAAGCATTTAAAGAAGAAGCTTGTAAAGATTTACTTGCATCAGCTGAACTGAAGCCTTCTGTGGATGAAGTAATTGATGTGTTTTATTCTAGAATATCAAATAATATTATAATTGCATTAGAGATGACAGGAGCAATTGATTACAAAGAATCAGAATCAGGCGGAAGAAGATGTTTCCCATCTGTTATTTCAAAAGAACATGAAAGAGAATATTGTATTGATTTAGAAAGTAAATTTGCTGATTATAAAGAACTTGTTGAAAGAAATAAAAAAGTTTGTAGTGCATATAAAACTCCTAATTTTGACTTAAAACAAGCTAAACTATTCGCTAAGGAAGCTTTTCTTTCTTCTTTCAGAAGAACCAGAGAGAGTTATAGAAGTATTGTTGATAAAGAATGAACAGTGAAGAACTTCTGAATGATCTGGAAGGTAGAATTGCATTTTCTCAGAAGCATGATAAACGAATAAATATTGATTCTGTTGTAAGAAAATATAATTTACCTGCTAGTAAAACAATGGTTCTAAGAAATTATGGTATTAACTGTTTAAGGACTTCTGAAGAATATGATAATGAGTGTGAAAGAGAGAAAAAGAAGAATAAAGTATATTTAAGACTTAAAGGGTTTAAATCAGCTATAATAACAGGAACAGCTTTTGGAATGATTAATTATGGAATCAATCAAGATGGCAATTTTTTAGATTACATTGCGTTTGGAACTTTTGTAACTTCTGGTTTTGAGTTTCTTACTGGAATTTTTGCAAAAATGCAGGAATTAAAATTATATAGAAAAATAGGTGCTAAGCATTACGAAGAATTATTTGAATATCGTATTAAAACTATTAAGGACTTAGAGTCTTAACCATATAGACACTTTCTTTTTGATAACCTAATTTATTTTGATAATACATCTTTGCTCCAATACCACTGATCACTACCATCTTTGTTTTGTTATTTAATTTAGCTAATTCCTCGGCTTTCTGCATTAATTTAGTTCCCCAGCCTTTATGCTGTACTACTCCTTCATCTCCTAATGCAGTTGCAGTTCCATATACATGTAGTTCTCTAATCAATGCTGAATCCTTTGTAATTTCTTTTCTAAGAAATTCTTTGGGGAATCTTAATCTGCAAAAGCCAATAATAATATCATTCTCCATATCTTCAGCGGAAATAAAATATTCTTTTCCACCGGATGCTTGAAATTCTTGTGTTTTAATTTCTACTTTATTCCAATTAATATTTCTTCCTTTAGGTTCTCTTGCGCGAATGTCTCTGCTCTTTGGCTCATATTTTTGATCCATATATTGCCGTAAATTAGTCCGATCAACACCAGCTTCCCAATACTTAGTGGGTACATCTCTTTGCACTCGTTGGATTCGACAATATTCTGGGATATCTGGAATAATCTCAGCAATTCTACTAGCTGCTTCTTCTGTTCCAATTGGTGTGAATTTACCTTGTTTATATTGATGATATAATGGTGTTGCTGGTGCAACCATACATGGATAGAATTTAATCATGTCAGGTTTATATGCTTCATCTGTGAAGAGTTGTTTCATTCCAGCAATATCTCTTTCTCTATCTGTTAATGGTAATCCAGGCATATAATGAAAATTTATTTTGAAACCTAAATCCCTTAGTATTTGAATAGATCTTTTACTGTCTTCAGCAGTATGACCACGATGAACTTCTTTTAGTACGTCATTATAAACAGATTGTATTCCTAATTCTACTCTAGTGCAACCTTGTTCTAACATCGTGTTACCATGATCTAAATAACCCCAATCTGGTTTTGTTTCAATGCATAATGCTACACATCTTACTTTAGAAGTTTCATTTTTTAGTTGTTCTTTTTCTATATTCGATGGTTTTATTAATTTGTATAATTTATTTTTTATTGATATTTCTCTTTCTTTGTCTTTTATATCTCCAGGTAATTCAAAGAATTCTTTAAATTTCTTGTAATTGAATTCATCTTGTACGAATAAGTCTGAGAAGTCATTTAATGCTTGATATATTCCCAAAATAAATTCATCTTGATATTGTTTATTTGTTGCAGTAAAAGTTCCACCCATTATTATAATTTCAATTTTATCAATACTTTGTCCTAATAGAACATATTGTTGTAATCTGTTAAATACTTGTAAATAGGAGCTGTAATCGTTTCTGATACCTCTCATAGTAGCTGGTTCATGTCCTGTATATGATTGAGGAACATCTCCCCATGGACTGTTTAAACCACCTGGACAGAATGTACATTTGCCATGCGGACATCTATCTGGTTTAGTCATTAACGCTACTGGTGAAACTCCAGAGATGGTTCTAGTAGGTTTAGTTAGAAGGATGTGTTTAAATTTTGGAATATCTTCTGTTGGAATGTGCATTAATATGTTAATATTAGAAGGGATTTTTTTTAATTTATACTTTAGCGCTAGATCTCGTTTATGTTTAGTCCAATTGGACGTTGGTTTGAGGATTTCTTTGTAAAATGACATTTTAGAATAGGTTTACTTCCAACCGTTTGGTTTATTGTAAGGAAAATTGTCTTTGTTATTTTTATCAATTACATATGGAAAGTCACAGATATTATTATTGTTTGTATCATCACATCCTTCACTGGGTTGATCATAGTTAGACCAATAATTACCTACATAATTTTTATCTAAAGTAACAAAAGTGTCTTTTGGTATTATTATGTTCTCATAATTCTCTGACACAATATTTGAAGTAAAAATAATTGTATTTTTAGAAGTTCCCCCAACTTTAATTCCTATTTTTTTATTATTATGGATATTATTTTTTGTAACTATGCTATTACCTTTATCAGTTGACAATATAATCCCTTTATCATTATTATAAACTTCATTATTTTCAAGTTTTAAATTTGAACCAGATAAGCTCATTCCAATTGATGCTAATGAAATCTTGTTATTTTGAAAAATATTATTGTTAGAATTATAATTCTCAATTCCAGCTCCACCTTTATTTTCCTCAATAAGGACATTATTTTTGATTATATTATCATGGGATTTTTTAATCAGGATATTAGTTCCGTATTGTCCCTTGTTAAAAATATTATTACTGACCACATTCTTATTTGAATTTTCTAAAGTTATTTTCATGTATATTGCATAGTGAGATGTAAATTTATTATTATCAATTAAATTATCCTGTGAATTAGATAATTGTACAGATTCAATATAATTATTTTTTATTGTATTTTTCTTTGAACTATAAATAAACAGGCCGCCTTTAGGATAATTTCCGTTGATTGTATTTTCAGTTATAATATTACTATCAGAATTCTTGTATAAAATCACTCCTCTATTTCCCCAAGTAATTATGTTTTTGCTGATTGTGTTGCTATTTGAACCTTCCCCTAGTATAATCCCATCTTTGAAATCATTACCTTTATTTTGCAAGGTGTTACCAGAAACAACGTTGTTTAATGCAGAAAGACCTAAATTAATTCCATTATCTGATTTACTTAGTTTATTGTTTTCTATTTTATTTCCTTCTGCACCATTCAGAAGAATTCCATCTTTTATTGCTGAAATCTCATTGTTTTCAATTTTATTATTCTTTGAAAAACCATTTGCTTTTATGCCTATATCATATCCACTTATGGAACATTTAATAATTTGAATGTTTTTTCTATTTGAAATATCAATCCCATTCTTTCCTTTCTCGTTTGTTCCAGAAATTATTGTTTCATCACAAGATAATTTAATGTTATCACTAGTTACAAAGATTCCATTAGATAATTTATAAGTCCCTTTACAAAATGTAGTATCTTTAGATATTTTCATCCCGTCTTTTGGAACTACACAATCAGGAATTAATTTTTTAGTAACTTTAATATTTATTGTTTCACTTGTTTCTTTCTTACCATCTGAAACTTTAAATGTAACTTTATACTCTCCTATTTGTCCTTTTGGTGTCCATGTGAATTTCCCATTATTAAATGTAGCACTTTTAGGTAAACCTGTAGCTGAATATGTCAAAAGGTCATTGTCTTTATCTGTTGCGCTTATTGAAAATGATAAAGTGTCTCCATCATTAATTGTTTTGTCTCCTATTTTGTTTAGAACAGGAGGGTTGTTTGTATCTGATTTACAAGATCCCCATAAATTTCTTGGATCGTTCATTATAACTCCGCTTTGTTCCTTAGTCCATGTTTTGCCATCATAATGAAGAACACTAGTTCCATCATAATTAGTATATGAGATTACCCAAACGTCAGTCGGACCACTTGCCCAAATTGCCTTTAAACCAATTGTTTTTGGGTGCGGAAAATTAGACCATTTCTTCCCATCATAATGTAATAAAATGCTTTCTTTATTATTGGCACCACCAACAATCCATACATCATCTTTTGCTGCTGCATAAACATCACTATAGATTATTTTTGGATTAGTTTCATAGTCTGTCCATTTTTTACCATCATAATGCATTAATCTACCTGTACCAACTGCCCAAACGTCATTTGGTCCTGAACCTGAGACTCCAGATAACAAATATTTCTTTTTTGAGAAATCTAAAGATGTTGATTGGGACCATTTATTCCCATCATAATGCATTATGCTGCCACCAACTGCCCAAATATCTTTAGATGAACCGCCCCACATGTCTTCTACCTGATTAAATAATTTAACTGGTTTTTGAACATAAGTCCATTTGCTTCCATCATAGTGAAATAATTTGCTGTTGCTTCCACTTGCCCAAATATTATCTTTTGAACTTCCCCACATCGCATGAAATAATGTATTAAGGGGCCCATTTCCTTTTGAATGCCATTTCTCTCCATTGTAAAATAATAATTCCGGACCGCCACTAGCATATTTAGAGATCCAAACATTATTTTTGTCTGTTCCCCAAATCATTTTTATTCCATATCCATCCTTTGCCATACCAGTGTTCATACTAAACAAATCTGGACCTAACTTGTCCCATGCGTATCTCCATTTTTTCCCATCGTAATGAAAAAAATTTCCCAACCCTTTAACCACCCATACATCATCACACTTAAACGTTGCATCCAAAACACTAATCTTAACATGTTCATATGTCTTAAATCCCCATTCGTTCTCTGCAGAAAATGTTACATCATAAACTCCTGCCTGTTTATAAGTTGGAGTCCATGTATAAACACCATCTTTGAAAGTTGCGCCTTTTGGTTTAGAAGCATAAAGTATTACTTTACCACCATTAGGATCTTTTGCAGTTACCTTAAATTCCAACTTTTTTCCTTCTTTTACTTTCTTATCTCCAATCTTATCAAATACAGGAGGACCACAATAATATTTAATATCAAAATTATCAGATGTTGGTTTAGAAGCACTTACAAATTCATGTTTTTTTCCATCTAATTTAATATAAAATTCAACTTGATTGCCATTGCCACTTATGTATCTTTCAATATATTCACCATTATCAAAATTTTTAAATTTTACTTTGGGTGCTGTATCAGATATTTTATCAGATTTTTTATACTGCAATGCTGTTCCATCTAAACCAAAATATTCTTTCTTTTTTACAACTTCACCACATTTTAAATTATCTATTACAACAACTTCCATCTTCTCTGTTGCTGTCAATAAACCATCACTTACAGTAAATGTAAATTCATAAACACCTGCTTTTTCAGGAACCCATGTAAAGGTATTACCATTTAATGTTTTACCATCAGCAGAATAAGTTAATTTATCATTATTAGCATCAGAACCTTTCAAAATAATGTTTAATTTTCCACCAACAGCTAATTTTCTATCACTAATCTTTTCTAATGTAGGTGGTTTATTTGTATTAATACACTTTCCTTCTTTACATATATATGATTGTCCATGTTCTTTACAATCATGATGAAATTCAACTCTTTTGTCATTTACACATCCCTGTTCAAATAATTTAGTTTTATCAAAACAATAATCTTCTGCTTTAGTGAAAGTATCTTCAGCTGAACTTTTCTTTAAATAATCTAAACCGTCATTATCTTTACACCATAACTTTTGAGCTTTTTCTATAATTATTTTAATTGTTTTTTTAACCTCTACTTCTCCATCCCATACGACAAATGTAACTTTATGTGTACCTTCTTTTGGAGAATTCCAAATAAAATGTCCAGGCCAATATAAAAATGAACCAGTGGGTTCATTTTCTATCCAATAATAAAGATAATCATTATCCTTATCTGTAGCTTTTACATAGAAATCTATAGGTTCATCAACCTTTCCTTTTACATCTTTAATCTCTTCCCAAACAGGTTTATTATTGGGAGGTTCAGATGTAACACAAGCACCATTTTTGCAGATGTAAGAATCTCCCAATTCTTTACAGTTTTGTTGATATATTACTGGAGTATTTCCATCACATGTTGCTTCAAGTAAATATTGATATTTACCTATATTATAACAATAATCTTCATCAACTCCCCATTGTGATACTACCTTCCCTTTATTGAAGATATCATAACCATCAGTGTCTGTACAGCTATTTTTAGGTTCTTCATATTTAGCTGCTTTATCTATACACCCTAAAGCACATTCTCTTGTATATCCAACTGTCCAACAGGCAGATATACAATCCCAATAGATAGGAACCTGTTCTGGTTTAAGATCTTCGAATGTTGCAGCTATAACAGAAGTTGCGAGTAATATTACAATGATTGCTAAGATGTATTTTTTCATGATTTTTGTTAAATTACACCTCTTGTTAGCAATTATTATAGGAATATTATAAAGTTATCTTTATTTTAAGGGAGTATTAGAATTATTTGTTCTTTGGTTGTCATGTCTGTACATTGGCCAATGGGCTTTAGGATCAACTTTATCCCATGCGCATACAGAATAAAGAATATTGTCTGCTGAATTACAGAAATATAATCTTCCATTATTATCAATTGAAAGGTTTGATGGTGAGATTGGATGTTGAGTTTTTTGATCCTTATTTAATATCCATTTTATCTTTCCACTATTTTTATCTAAAGCTTGAAGTCCATCCTTTCCAAATTGATATAGAGTCTTAGAAGCAACTGCAGTTCCATTTAATTTTGTTTTATTAGTATTAATCCAAATATTTTTTCCATCTTTGGTGTATGCAGCATTTTGGAGGAAAAAATTTCCCTGTTCGTCAATAACTGGTGTGATTTCTTCTACACCTATTTTTTGCGTATTAAATAATGATTTTCCATTATCTGAATATGTACACATCCCTTTGCCTGTTGTTTCTATTGATGTTACAAATAAGTCATTATCTTTTCCAAATACAATTGGAAAATTTGTTTTCACTAAAATTTTTTTCCAAAATTCATTTTTTAAATCTGGACTTAATTGTAATGTTTCTCCTGATTTTTCATCTATTGCATAAACTAGCTCACCTTTACCAATAGATAAGTGATACAATCTGTAAGCCCAACCAACAGAACCACCCTCGTCATAAGTCATAGTTTCACTTTGAACATCTACCTCTGTTGGATCAATTAAACTTATTTGACTGCACGCTGCATTTTCCCAGTTATAATCATCAAAAGTAGTGCTTACATACGCCGTTCCATCTAATGCTAAGGCGAGCTTAGAAGTTTTTTTGCTATCTGTATCATCACTGAAGCATTTCCAAATTACCTTATCAAACTCTTTTTTATAATTGTTATCTTGTTTCTTTCCCCACGAGGTCATGTAAAAATTCAAACCCTGACCTTCTAAAATATATACAATCTCTCCTTCAAATTTCTTATTATTATTTAATTTTTTAAAGACAACAAAATCTTCCACCTTTTCAAATATGCTTTTGTTCAAAGTATTTCCTTTTCTATCAATAGTTTGTAAGGTATTATTTTTATCAACCACGTAGATTACTGCTTCATCATCTACACCTAAAGCAATTGAATCTAAAGTGTCTTTGCAATTAACTTTTCTACTCCACATAACGGTTCCATTTTTTATAGCAGGATTAGTATCATCACAATCTAAAGCATTTCTAACATGTTTCTTTGGTGCTTTACATAACCCGGGAATATATATTGTTGGATCTCCATCACCATCTCCATCATCGTCTTGAAAGTAAGTAGCTTTAGGTAAACCCTCATCTATCTGACCATCACAATCATCGTCTATATTATTACATAATTCTTTTGAGGGTTGAGGAGCAGTACACAAATCCCATGAACCATTAACACATATTTCTAAACCATCACCACAATCTGTTATACATTTTTGAGATAATTTTTCATCTGTTATTCCATTACAATCATTGTCTATTCCGTCGCAAATTTCAGTTGCTTTTGGATTTACTTTTGAATTATTATCATTACAGTCGTCATAATTAGCTGAATAATTTGGTTTAAATTTACAGTCTTCAATTGGGTTTCTTCCATAACCGTCTCCATCATTATCTATATAGAATGTATTTAATGGGATTGATGGATCACATTCAGGTTTTGCAGGCTGCACTCCTTCTCCTGAGCTACAGCCAATTATAGCAAGAGACGCTCCCAAAGGCATTAATTTTCTAATTATTTTGTCTAACATTTTTAATTTAATCCGCAAGGACTTATATTTTTTTTCCAAATACCTTTTGAATCACATGTTTCAAATGAGTGACATTTAAGTGCTAAGTAATTTTTTTGGAATATGTCCTGAATATCTTTTTCATTGTTTATATGAATATATCCTCCTATTTGATGTGAAACTGCACTTAAATATATTTTTGATGCTGAACCTAGTCCTAGTGCACATACTTGAATATTATTATCTTTTGCTAGCTGATTTAAAGAATTAGCAGAATATGGATCAGATGAACTTGTTTCTCCATCAGTTAGCATAATAATCGCTCTCTTTTTTTGAAAATTATTTTGAAATTGATTTGTGCCTGCTACAAAAGCTTGACCAATCATCGTTCCTCCGCCTTTGAATTTTTCTGCATCTTTAATGTTCTTGATTAATTGGTAAGTATCTGAAGTTAAGCTTCCAATTACTTCATAATAGCTGCCAAAAGGAATCATTATCCCTCTATCGTCTTTTTGCCAAGAACCATTTACTAAATTTTTCAAACTATTATAAGCCATAGTTTTTGGTTTCCCCTCCATACTTCCAGAATTGTCAATCAAAAATACAAAATCATATGAAACACATTTCTTAATATCATATTTTTTATCTGCTATACCATCACAATCATTATCAATTCCGTCACATATTTCAGGAGCCTTGGGATTTACTTTAGCATCTATATCATTGCAATCATCACAATTATTCACATAGTCAGAAAGTTGTAAACATGCAAATTTGAAATCTTTTGGATCACCAAAAGTATCTTTATCTTTATCTTTACAATATTTAGTATGTTTAAATCCGTTGTCTGCTGTTCCATCACAATCATTGTCTAGACCATCGCAAATTTCTTCTGAAGGAAGTGGTGCTGTACAAGATACAATTTTCCCATCAACACAACCTTTAATACCTTCACCACAAACAGTTGTACATGATTCTAACAACCCTTCGTCAATTTCATTATCACAGTCATTATCTAAACCGTCACATATTTCTTTGGCTTTTGGATTTACTTTATAACGAGTATCATCACAGTCATCATCGTTTGTTACATGATCTTCAGGTTTCTCACAACTTAACTTAAATTCATTTGGATCTCCAAAAGTATCTCCATCACTATCTCTAAAATACTTTACTTTTTTTGAACAATTTCCATAACTTACATCTACGTTAGCATCAGATTCAGTTGTAAAAGTAGTAAGTGAATAATCACCACAACCTGAAATAATTATAGATGTTCCTGCAATCAATAATTTTGATTTTTTTAATATTGTTTCGAGCATTTAACTACTCGGAGATTACAATTATTTTATAAAACTTTTCATTTTGTTACATTCTCACCCTAAGATTTTAATAAAAAACGTCATTTTTGGATAGTAAATGAAAAAATCAATCACATCACTTGTATTAACTTTATTTGCAGCTATGCCTGCATGTACTTCTCCTTCT
>CAZRZP010000003.1:0-47476 GCA_964604645.1 uncultured Methanosarcinales archaeon | reverse complement strand
AAAGGTGAGAAAGGTGAAATGGGCTATATTGGATTAACAGGTCCAACTGGAATGCAAGGGGTTCCAGGACCACAGGGAGTTACTGGTACTGCTGGTGTTATAGGTCCGCAAGGTTACAAAGGTGATAAGGGAGATACTGGACTACAAGGAATACAGGGAGTTGTGGGTTTGACTGGACCACAAGGACCTAAAGGATATGATGGAAAGAATGGATTACAAGGCCCTAAAGGACAAAATGGTTTGACTGGAAAAATTGGACCAGAAGGTAAACAAGGAGAAATGGGATTGCAAGGACCACCTGGTTTAGTTGGAAAAACTGGACCTAAAGGAGATAGTTATCAAGGTCCAAAAGGAGATACAGGTCCTTCATTAGCTGTTTATGATAGTAAAGGCAAAAAAATCGGATATTCTTTAGCAGCTTTAATTACACCTAGTTCTCCTGGTGTTGAAGAATCTTTTTTTAGATTTTATGATGAAAAGATAAAAAAGATTGTAACTGTTAATGCACAAACTGGAGAGCAATTTCCAGAAGGCGAAATGTTTTGGGTAGGTGCTAATGTCTTATATCTACATTTTGAATCTGATAATTGCAAAGGTAAACCCTTGATTCAAACAAATAGTAGATATCGACTTTTTGCAAAACACCCAGATCATTATAGTAAAAAGAAATTTAAGAAAGTATTTACTCACAATGGTTCACCGATTAAATTAAATCTACCTGTGAAAAGTAGAATGGATCTTAAGAAATCAGAATGTTCTAAAACCACTAGTAAATTAATTTATGCTGCTGAAGTTGTTGAAATAGATATTCCTAAATACGCAGGACCTTTAACAATCAAAGTAGATTAGAAATATTTTTATATTAAACCTTAATTGAATTATTATGATAACTAAAGATGAAACAAGTGTTCTAGAAAAAGCGTTAAAGGATTGTTCTCCTGATGCTAATGGTGTTGCTTTAATTCAAAGAGTTGTGAAAGAATTACCTAAGTATAGTTCAATACGTTCTGATCTGAAAGAGAAATTACCTAATTATGAAAGAATGCAGTTGAATGGATCTGGAGTTGCTGGTGTTTTAGGTGGTTATTTACCTAGACATTCTTAAATAAACTTACCATATCTTTTGTTTTTAGTATAATCACATTATCCTGCTTCTCAAAATGACGATCATCAGACCAAATAACTGCATCCTCTTGACTTAAAGCTGCTGCAATAAAAGTAACATCTTCTGGATCAATATGTTCCATTATTTGTTTAGCTTCATCCCATTTATCTAACAATTCTTCATCAGGAATTATCCTAATAAATTTTAACAGTGCATGAAATAACTTAAGAAAATCTAATTCGGAAAGCCCAGATTTTTGTTGTATGTAATTTCTATATTTCCTTATCTTTTGTAAAGATTTTTCAGGAAAGCAAAATTCTTGCTCGGTTGTTAAAATTAACTCTCTTGTAGTTGAATCTTTAATCAAAGCAGACAGAAAAACATTAACATCAACAATAATAATCATTTCTTGTTTAAGTCATTAAAAGACTCTGCTTTAATCTTCTTTGAGATATTATCTATGTCTTTTTTAGTTAATTTACTTTTATTCGCTATTTTATTCATTGCATCCAACATTTCAACCTTACGAGAAATTGATTTTCTTACTACTTCACTCCATCTTATTTCTGAGTGGAGTTTCATTCTTTTATGCAAATCATTAGGAATAGCTAAAGTTATGTTTGTCATTTTTATCACTCCAGTGGAAACATGTGATTACACTTATTTAAATCTTTTGGTTAGAATAATAAACCATTCCAAATAGAAATGCCACAGGAGTAGCAGCAAATCCTGCTGTAAATCCAACAAATTTGTCTAATGAAGCACTATAGGGATATACTTCTGCATATCCAGCTGTCGCATAAGTAGTACTAGAAGCATCAATCATCAAATCATCTAATTTAAAATCTTCATTAGCACGAGTCATTCCTCTACCAAAGAAGTATGCTTGTGCAACTGGTTTCATGAATGATTGTTTTACAACTTGAAATGCTATTTCATTATCTGCCATATTATTTTAGTGGGATTGAAGTTTAAATAATCTTTGAATTTTACCACAAGTTACTTAAATACTCTCCCGTAGTAACAATCATGTATAAAAGAATTTTAGCTGCAGGAGCAATTGTTGCAATAGGTTTAATGGGTTGTGCAAAGCATAAACCAGTCAAAAATTCTAATTCAGTATATATTTCTGGAGAAATTAAGGGAGAAAATTTTTCACCTGGAATTACTTCAGATACTTATCGAATGACAATTAATCCTGGGTTATATAACTTTACAGTAGAGGGTCAAGATGCAGCTAAAATGGATGCTTTATTAGATCCAAAAGATAGAGTTAAACTTCTTGTAAGAAAATGGGAGAGAAGTGGGAAAAATGGCTACAGGATAGGTTTACATAATCTTGTTGAACTAAATGGAGTTGCTTATACTCGTTAATTGATAACTGTGCCCATACAGTTTATTCTTTCGTTATTTTGTGCCCGTAACTTGGTCAATAACCAATCTTAACATCTTTGCTATATACGTTTTATTGTTTTTTTTATCAGCCTCTTCTAAAGCAAGATAATATTCTTCTCTCTTTTCATATGGAATGAAAAACAGAGGATATTTTTTCTTAATTAAAAGCCAATTCATTATTGTACGTGCTGTTCTTCCATTTCCATCTTCAAACGGATGAATCCACGTTAGTTTAGCATGAATTAGTGCTGCCAATTCAAACGGATGTAATTTGTTCTTGTTAGCACTATACCATTTATACATATTAAGCAAATGCTTCTTAACTTCTTTATGTTTTGGAGGAATATGTTTAGAACCTTCTATCTTTACATCAAAAAATCTTATTCGCCCGCTATAGACTACATCAGTATTTTTTGTTAATATTTCATTAACTTTCTCTAAAAGTTTGTTGTTTAATCCCCCTTTGTAAGATTTTAGAAACTCTAAGCACTCCTTGCCATTAACTGCTTCATGATAATCAGATGCTCTCACCCCAGATGGAATAACTTTATCTTTGAGAATAAGAGCTGTTTGTCTTAGTGTTAAACGATTTCCTTCAATTGCATTTGTATTATAGGTAAATCTAATCACAAAATCATCATAAAACTTTTTCTTTAAACTATCAGGAGTTTTCTTTAACCAATCTTGATAACTCCCTTTAAGATCTTGAAGAGTTTCAGCGTCTTCATTTGTAAGAAAAGAATATTCAGATTTATTTGCTCTTTTCTCAATTTCTTGAGCATATTTCTTAACATCTGCTTTTGTTGGCTTTTTATCTCCAATATATATTCTTATTTTCTTCCATTTATTAGTATCTATCCTTATGTTTTTTGTAAGATAATAATATTTCTTATTTCCTCTTTTTATTGTTTCTATATATGTCATATAGTTTGTATGGGCACAACTTATTTAAATCTTTCGTTAAAATGTGCCCGTAACTTAATCTGAAGGAATAACTGGATGTTCTTCTTTCCATCCAACATAGAAATTCATGTTAACTTGTAAAGAATAATCACAACCCACAAGCCAACTACTAGTAGAACTTATAATTTAGTTGTTTCTTGATAGTTGATGAAATGTCCTAAATGTTGGTCTGGTTCTTTTACGTATAAATACAGATGGGATGTAGAAGTAATTCAATGTGAGTATTGTTTGTTTAAAATATCATTTAGAAGATGGAGTCCTCCTGCTATTGGGTTGTTAAGACAGTTTGGTAAGTTAAGGTAGAAGGAAGAATTTATATTAAATTTAACCAACAACTACTAACCAACATAAATTCTCCAGTACACTTATACCACTCTTCTCCATCTACTTTAACTAATAAGCAACTCTTTTTTTCTTTTACAGTACATGGAACTTGAACATAAGTATTGACAGAAGGCATAGCAAAATCTCCTAACAATTCGTTATCTTCTATGTCTTTTGTATCCTCATCTAATTTATTTTGTGTTCCTTTTAAAGTATAAATTTTGTTCCAAAAATCCCATTTACTCTCAAAAGTTCTATTATCTAACTCATATACTTTTCTATTCACTTCAATAAAATCATCACCCTCAGTTATTTCTACATCTTCAGGAAATTCATCTCCTTCTGAAAATTTTTGTTTAACCATATCTAATATGTTAGGATATTGACTCTCAACTCTAAATGTTACATCTACCAACCCATTTTTATGCCATATTTCTTTAGTTTCAACATTGATACATCCTACTAATAAAAACATCATTAATATACCTAGTGTCATAATTATTTTTTTCATTTAAATGTAAATAGTATCTTTATTATATAAATTTACCCTAACATTTTAATACCATTAGTTTTAGTCTGGATTAATGGAAGTATTATTAAAAAAATATTTTGGTTATGATAAATTTAGGCCACAGCAATTGGATATCATTAATCATGTTCTTCAGAAGAAAGATTCATTAGTTCTAATGCCAACAGGAGGAGGGAAGTCGCTTTGTTATCAAATACCTGCTATTCAACTTGAAGGACTTACAATTGTTGTGTCACCTCTAATTTCTTTAATGAAAGATCAAGTTGACAACTTAAAAGCTAATGGAGTTAAAGCAGAATTCATTAACTCTACTCTTTCAATGAATGAAATTGAAAGTATTAAAAATAGAATTAAACATAATGAAGTTAAACTCCTTTATGTTGCTCCTGAAAGATTAGCAGCAGAAGATTTTAAAATATTTTTATTGATGCTAAATATAAGTTTAATAGCAATTGATGAAGCTCATTGCATTTCTGAATGGGGACATGATTTTCGTAAAGATTATCGAAATTTAAAATTGTTAAAAACTTTGTTTCCAAAAACTCCTATCATAGCGGTAACAGCAACCGCCACATTAAAAGTAAGAGGAGATATTCTAAAACAATTAAATTTAGTAAATCCACAAACATTTATTTCAAGTTTTAATAGAAAAAATCTAAATCTAATTGTTACTCAGAAAAAAAAAGCGTTTAATAAAATATTAAGTTTAGTCAAAAAGCATAAGGGAGAATCTACTATAATTTATTGTTTTTCTCGTAAATCTACTGAAAAAGTTGCTAAAAAGTTAAGAGAGAATGGATTTAATGCTTTACCATATCATGCAGGTCTTTCTAGTGATTTAAGGAAGAAAAATCAAGATTTATTTATTAAAGATAAAATAAATATTATTGTAGCAACAATAGCTTTTGGTATGGGCATTGATAAACCTGATGTAAGATTAGTGATTCATGAAACATTTTCAAAATCAGTTGAAGGGTATTATCAAGAGATAGGTAGAGCAGGACGTGACGGACTTTCAAGCGACTGCGTCTTATTTTACTCAAAAGGAGATATAAGAAAGCACAAATACTTTCTTAATGATACTCAAAGCGCTGCATTAAACAAATTAAATAGAATGATGAGTTATTGTGAAACTACGTCTTGCAGAAGAAAAAATATATTAGAATATTTAGGAGAAGCATTTTTAGAAGAAAATTGTAAAAGATGTGATGTTTGTGTGGATATTGGAGTGATTAAACCTACTTCTAATAAGGTAAAAACAGATAGTACTTTATTTGAGAAGTTGCGAGTTTTAAGAAGAAAGATTGCAACTGAAAAAAATTGTCCCCCTTATATTGTATTTGGAGATGTTTCTTTGAGAGAAATGGCTTTATATCGACCTAACAATGATGAAGATTTTCTAGGAATAAAAGGTGTTGCTCAGACTAAGTTAAATAATTATGGAGAAGCATTTTTGGATGTAATAAATAATCATGTTATGGATGCTAAATCTAGTTATCATAAAAGATTGAAAAAAATACAAACAAAATCTCCAAATGCTTATTCTTCTTGGAGTCAAGATGAAGATGACAAATTAAAGAGGTTATTTCATCAAGATGTTTCCATAAAAAGAATTGCTCGGATTTTGAAAAGGCAACCAGGTGCTATTAGATCTAGATTGAAGAAGAAGGATGTTTATTATTGAGATTTAATTCATAGATTATGCCTCTGCTTGTGTTCTTCTCGAGTAAGAATTTCCAGATTGTCTAAATCATTGTTTCTTTTATTATTATCCTTATGATGAACTTCGTAATCAGTAAAATGAAGAGGATATTTATGACGATTTTTGTAATAAATGTTTTTTCGTGCATACCATCTATGAAATAGTCCTCCTTCTTTTTCAGGATATTTTAAATTTTTAGCAAACTGTTCATATCCATGATCATTAATTATAACTTTATAGCCCTGTTTGTTAGTAAATGGTTTTAAACGACCTTCTTTCAATTTTTCTTTTTCTTTTCTTTCCTTCTTTCTTAAATCATGTATCTCCTGAGTAGAATCTTTAATTCTTTCTTTAACAATTTCTAATTCTTCTTCTTTCTCTTTTTGATGTTGTAATGTCTGAATTAATTTCTCATCCATTTCAACTTCCTTCTGTTTCTTTCTGATTTCTTTATCGATCTTTTCTATTGACTTGGCAATTTCTTCTTGTTTTGCTTTAGTTAGTTTTGTTAATTCAGAAATTAATTTTGAAGCTCCCACAACTCCTAAGTAGCCAATTACAACTACTAATGAAATAATCAGTAACCAATTATATTTATAAGAAAAAGGAGGAAGACATATTTCATTTCTTAACTTATACCATTTGGTTGGTTCTACCTTCACATCTTGACAACAATTTTGTTTGGTTTCACCAGGGTCGACGTTTCCATCTCCACACTCATAAATAATAATGGGAACAGGAGGAACATTTTCTGTGATTTGTTTATTTTTATATTTAAAATTAACATCCCCTGTAATCTGGCTTTTTCCAGCAGCTAATGCACTTAAGACTACACTAATCCCCTTATTACTCAAACTTGATACATCATAAGTTCCAATACACTGGCTTCCTTGAATGTTGCTACAACCTTCACTTCCAGAGAAAGATAATCCAGAACCTGCTTCTAATCTAAATGTTGCTTTCACATCTTTACCTAAAAGTACATTACTGGCATAGATATTACAAAATAATTGGTCCGTCCTCTTTACCGCAGTTCCTGAAGGACACCTTAATTTTGGTTCCATTAATCGTTGACATTTATCATGATAACATACACTACCCTTGCAATCTCTATCATCATTAAGACAAATACCGCCAATATCAACACCTCCTATTTTTCTAAAAGTATCAGTTGGTTTGTGATAATACATACCAACAGGAGGATTATTTGCTTGTGGTTTACATTCTTCTATATCATTTCTGCATTCATAATGGGGATCGCATTTCATGTCAGAAGGACTATTTACACAATTTTCTCCAGATTCTGGCTGCTTCTTTTTATCTCCTTCAACCCAACGTGTTTTTGAACAAAAACCAGCAACATTTACAATCCCACTTCCACATTGTCCATCTGAAGTCGCAGCCATACCATCATTAAGACAAACAACCTCACTTCCTGAAGGACATAGTTTACAAGTATAATTATCAAATGATTTCTGTTCATATCTAGATTCCAATCCAGATGGTGATGAAATATTAAATCGTACAGAATTCTGATCTAAAGTTGCTGGTGCTGAAATTGTAATACGTTCCCCCGGATAGAAACTCTTTTGTTGATTTTCTGAACCACTGTTCGATTTAAAATAAATATTAGCATCTATTGCCTCGGTATATTTATTTACAATTTCAATTGAAAATTTACCACACATGTACATACCACAAGGATATCTAACGGTAATCATAGATTCTATATCTAATGACTGTTCATCCAATTCGTTTCCATCTAAATAGAAATTATTAACCCACTTAGTATATGGTTCATTAACTTTATATTGGCAATCCAATGCAGATGCTATATTTAGAGAAATCACAAGTACCAGCACATAAATGATTATTTTCTTCATTTTTTAAAAAAATTAAAAAAAATTTATTTCCCCCCAGATTTTTTTCCAAGCAAGTAAAATATTGCCAAAAACACCAACAATACTCCAACAATGTATTCCCAAACAGGAATGCCAGCCCAACCTGCAGCAGCGATATCTACTTCAGATGCCTTACAGTTACTTTTGCCTTCTGGACATTTTACATCGGCATTTTCATTTGCTGTAACAAAAGGAACTGTTTTGTCTAATCTAATCTCGCGATACTGGCCATCAGTCAATGAACTTACATATTGACCATTCATTTTTTTATACTGTTTTGAAACTGTTCCTGCGCCATTAGTTATTTTTTCTCCAGTGATCTTTACATCTGCACTTTTTTCATTTGCAGATAAAATTTCAACGGTTAAATCGCTAATTTTTGCCATGCTTCCAACACTAATTGATTTAGGGATTTCATTTACTGAAATTTGGACATTTTCTAACACATTGTCCCCAGCAGGTGTATAAAAAATCATGCTAACTTTATATCCAGATACATCCGTTGGAAATAAACCAATTGTTCCTTCATAAGAGATCTGTTCTTTTACAGTCTCTTTCTTATTACTTAATTCTTTGTAAGGAGCATATTTTAATGTACATCCCGTATTTTTATCACCAGCTGAATCCGCTTCAAGCACAACAGACATTGCTTTTTGTGAAGGGCCATAATCTAAATTAAACTTAGGACTAACGTATTGAGCACCACTTCCCGAACCAACACCCAATGTTGAAGAGATCATAGCATCATCTGGACTTCTACACCAAATGAAACCCTCAACTTTGTGATCAAAGTCTGTATTAACAACGTCAAAAATAAGTTCAGCAGATTTTTCTTTAGCTATCCCTGGGTTTGTTCTTTTGAGTTGTACGCTTAATCCTTCTGCACTAACTATACTTGCTACCATCAAAGTAACAATGATGGATACAATCACTATTTTTATTTTCATTTTTCAAATACCTCCGTTTTGATACCTATTTAACGGCTGAAACAGCATATAAACTTATAGTGAAACAAGTTGTTTCATCATGTCTCAATACAGGATTTATGTTTATTTTTTAATAAACCATTCGGTCAATAGTATTAAATTAGTATTACCTGTTTCTCTGACCTCAATAATATTCTTATTTTCTAACCTCTTGATGGTTCTTGAAAGAGTTGATTTGTTGATGCCAGTTTCTTTCTGAATCATAGATTGATAAGATTTATTCTGATTATTTATCAAAAAATATACCACTTCAGATTCTTTCTTATCCAATGTTTTTATGATATCTTTTTTTCCTTTAGATAATTTTTTGGTTATCTTACAATATCCTCTCTTAAGACAAACCACTACTATAAATCCCGACAGGACCGAAACAATGGCATATAATGACCATTTATAATAATTTTCTCTTGGTACCTGTATTTCACTTTCATATACGATTTTAATAGAAGAATTTGCTGGTAGTTTCCATCCTAGTTTAATTTGTCCATCTTCACTAAAGATAACAGCTTTTTCAGAAAAATTAATAATTTTAGTTGATTCAGAAAAAGAGAATATTATTGGTGTTGCATATGGAGCATAAAAATTAAGTTCCCATGTATTTTTATTCTTCTTAGTAAGACTGTTGGTTAAGTAATTAATTTTCAATTGATTTCTAGCTGACCTCTTAATTGGTCGAATCAAAAATGTGTCGTTGAGTACTGCAAACTTAATTGGCTTATTATCTTCAAAAACTTCTGCCATCTCAGGTTGCATAGCTGGAAAGACAAAACCTTTATTGAGATTTAATGAATCAACAACCAAATTTTGAGTGATTTTAGCAGTTCCATCCGGATAAACATGTACTAGCGTATTTACATTTTCAGCGTTAATGCTACTTGATAAGAGGATACAAAAGACCACAATTATTAACACTGATTTTTTCATTCTCATCACTCTGCCGATGTCTATAACCTCAATTACAAATGAAATATACTATAATAATAGATCTAATGTAAATTATTATAAATCTTACCTAAAAAATGTAATAATAAGAGAATTGTTGTGTTAATCTATTGGTCATGTAAGTTTTGAGGGATGGGGTTATTTTCTGTGTTTTCTTAGATGACCCATTATATTTTTATCCTACGTCTTCCTTTCTTCATACTAAATATATCTTTTGCTTTAATTCCTCTTTTACGGGGATATGCTTTTGGAAAAAGAGATTCATCTCTAAACAAACCAGTTCTTATTCTTTTCTTAGAATCATAAAAACCATCTCCTCCAGAACGGTTATGGTGCCTATGTTCAATTACCACATTATGTTCTCCAGAGTGTTTGGAATGCCCACTACTATGACCATAAATATGAAGGTATTTACTCCGAACATAAAAAATAAATACAACACCACCAATGCCTATTGCCAGACCGATTATTCCAAGAAAAGTGTTCTCTGCTGTAAATCCACGAAAAAGAATATACAATCCTAAAAAAACTATAGCAAAACCAAGAAGCATACGTAACACCATAGGTACAAAATTCCTAAGGCGTAGCATAAATCTTCTATGATAGTCCATCTTAAATACGTAAGTCTAACTATATTTATAAGATTTTCCAATGCTTATTACATTATCGGCAATCTTTAAATAAAATAAGAGCTCAGATACAAAAAGATAGATGTTGGAGGCATTAAATGGACAACTCATTTATTGGATTTCATAAAAAACTAAATGAAAACGAAGAAGTAAAATTAGAAACACCATATTTCACCCATATTCATGGAAAAGAGAGTAGTATTCTTGGCAGCGATATGGTTGCAAAAATATATTTAACAAATCAAAGAATGTTAGTGCTAACATTCATGGACTTTGCATCCTCGGCACCAGTTTCAAATAACCAAGTTCTTGCACTTAATTTTGAGAAAAGTAGAAATGCTTTAGGAAGAACTAACAATAATTTAATTCAATTTCTTAATATGAAACATAATATCAAAACCATTAATATGGTTTGGTTAGAACTACCTCTCAATGGAATTGAATCTGTAAATGCTAAAACAAACAAACTGACAATCAAATATTTTAAACACAAAAAGAGTTGGCATGACATGTTTAGAGGAAAACCTGAAATTAGTTTTGTTGTTGATGCTGCAGATATTTGGAGAGCACATCTTGAAAATCATATTAGGCCAGAAGATGTAGAAGAAAATAAAATAACATCAAAATCTTCTTGCTCGCGATGTGGAAGTACATATAAACAAGAACAAGTAAAAATGGTGCGTTGTCCAGGATGTCAAGAATTGGTATGTAGACAACACAAAATTGGAACGTTCAGAAAAACATGGGAACACACTGGATGCTTCTTAGATGATCAATACAGATGTATGATGTGTAAGGATTGAATATGAGGAAAAAAAAGGCAATAAACTTATAAGAATGTCTTCATTGTCTAACGCATTAATGGGTTTTATGGAGTGGGGACAAGAAAATGATTAAAAAATTATTAATTGTGTTATTAGTATTAGCTTTTTTAGTATTGGTTGGTTGTTCTGCTCCGCAAGAGGCAGTCTGTAATAAGCCTTATTTTGAATTTAAACTAGGAGATTGCTGTTTAGATTCCAATAACAATAATATTTGTGACACTGATGAAGGAACTAAGGCAAAGATTGGCGATAATATTTATTCTACTGTTTCAAAAGAAGCAAAGAAAGATACAAGCAACGTGGTGGTAAAGAACAATTTAATTACCAAAAGTGCTGTAGAATTGGCCTTATATTCAAATGAGATTGAAGCAGGCTATTCTTTAGATAGGGGTTCTTCAGGAATCTATGTTGCAACTAATTTGTCACAATTTGGTTTGAAAGAAGCTTTTGTTACTGATTATTACAAACTAGGTACGGAATCAAGCGAAGAAAGAAATTTAAGAATTTATTCATTTACATTTGATAATATTGATGAATCGAGTAAAGCATATGAATATCTTGAAAAAAAATTCATAGATAATTCTTTGTATGAAGAAAAAGATTGGACATCTTTAGATGCTGGTGATGAAAGCGTTGTGTTCTTAAAGAATTTTGAATATGATTTTAAACCATTTAAAAGGTATATTGGGATAATCCGCACAAAAAATACAGTTAGTGAAATTCAGTTGTTTACTGCAGCATCTGAAACAGTAGGAACTGAATTAGTATTATATTTAAATAAACTTGAAGAAAAGGCGTTATCAAATAAAGTATTAGAACCAGAAGTTAACAAATACAGTAAATCTAAATTAGGTCTTGACAAAGAGAATGTTCTTGAAATCGAATTACGTGAAACTACAAGAAAGAGTACTATTCCGAGAGGCGAAGAATACAAGTATTATAAACCAGATAGTTTGACAGGTACAGATAAAAATTATTTAATTGCAAATTTTTATCTAAAGAATATTGGTTATTCTGATAATTTAAAAACGTCAACTAATAATTTTTTAGTGATAGATGAAAAGGGAAATTATTATACAGCAGATTATTATAGTTTTGTAATGGAAGAAAGCAAAGCAGGAGAAACTTTGAGAAAAAAAAGTGGTTTACCTACAGCATATGCATTTCCTGTATATCGTAATTCTAAAGAATTTACTTTAAGAATTTATGATAATAACCTGTTGGTTTATGAAAAACTTTTAGTAAGTTATGCTGAGAAAAAGACAGGAACATTTTGTATAGCTCCCAGTAAAGTGATTAGTGGAAGATGCTGTTTAGATGATGATTCTAATAATGTTTGTGATACTGATGAAAAAGTTGAAATTGCTGGATTGATTAAAGTTGATAACATTCTTGATGGTGATTCAATAGTAATTTTGGGAGGTAAATCAATTGATTTGATTGGTGTTGATGCCCCTGAGAAAAGTGAATACCATTACATGCAATCTTCTCATAAACTTGCCCAACTTGTTGCAGGTAAAAAAATCATGTTGGAAAAGGATGTTACTGAAACAAGTGATACTGGTCTAATATTAGGGTATGTGTTTTTAGGTGATACGTTCATAAATGAGTTATTGATTAAAGAAGGTTATGCTAAAGTAAAAAAAGATAATGTTAATACTAAATATTCACATAAATTGCAAGAAGCAGAAAATTATGCAAAAGAAAATAAATTGGGATTATGGCAAGAAAAATAACAGTTAAAAATTACAAGGGAGTATTTGATGATAGATTATCTACTGGAATGAGAATAATAATTGGGATTGTAGCATTATACCTAATTTATCTAGCTTTTAGGTAAAGATATATTTGATGATTTCTCCTTATTCATTTGTTTAAACGTGGATTTAAAACATCAATAGCAAAATGTTCAAGAGAATCAGCATATCTTCTATTCTCACAAACTTTTACTTTATATTTACATTCATTTTTTAGAAAATTATTAATTTGTTCTTTATCTTCAAACTCATCAACTAATTTTCTATGTACCGTGTGAGTACTATGGTGAAGAAAATCTTTAAATCTAACAGAAAACTTATTGGTTGACCCAATATATATCAAATCTTCACCATTAAAAATCATATAAACTCCTGTAATTTTACCTAATTTCTGCCCTTCTTCCCAATTAATCATTTCAGAACCTAATAATTGTTCAAAATCATTTCTTAATTTTTCGATTTTTTCATTTAAATCAAGCATTTTTTCCTCCCCCTTCATAAAATATCACCACATATTTTTTCAGAGTCTTTCAATATAAAACTTATTAAAAAAACTATTCAACTTTTACTATTTCCACATTAGTAACGTAACTTAAACATCCTTCACAATTAACCTCTTGAATTTTATCTACAAAATCTTTAACTTTAATTCCACAATAAGTTTTATAATATTCACTCTTAGCTGCAGGTGCTAATATTTTAAACATATGACCTAAGTTGGTGTTAGGAGGGATATGTCCAGAACAAAATCCGCTTTCTTCCTTTTCGATCCTTTCTAGTTCTTCTTTGGTAATTTTTTCCATACATACCTCACAATATATTGTATACCTATAAAGCTCTTTTAATATAAAATTTGCTACAAAACTACCCAAAAGTAATATCTTTCCGTATCCCATAAATAAATATAAATAACTACAATTCTAAACAAACGGGGTGATAGATATGGAAGCAATACTAGCTAGAATAGAAGAAAAATTAGATCAAATCCAAGACAGTTTATGGATTAATGAAAATGATGATGTTAAAGATATTGTGTTTTCAATATTAAAAAGTTTAGATAAAAATTTTACTGAAGAAGATATTTTCTACGAAACAAGAAAATGTTACATACAAGATAATATAGTAATAAACAAACTAGAAAAATTAAGAAAAGAAGGAGATATTTTTCAAATTAGAAAAGGAGTGTGGCAGATATTATGAGAAGAAATCAAAAACTTCCTTTACATGAACAAATAAAAGCAGATATAGATGATGAAATCTATCTTATCACAAAAAGAATAGAAGCACACTACAACCTTTCTAAGGAATTAGCTATATCTTATACAAATCAATCTATAAAAGAACTCATATCTTCTTAAAACCATTGAGTATTGAATGATAAAATTTTCTATTTAGGAACACAATTCCCTTCCACACACTTACTATTCCCAGGACAAGATGTAGGCTGCCATCCCCAACAGTCTCCTACCTGCCCACATGTTGTGTAATTATTGTTAATACCACAACCTTTCTCTCCTGGTTCACATTCATTCTTAGAAACAGCATTACAAATTGACGTTAATTTAATGGGATCACACACGTAAACTCCAATGCCATCACATTTTCCATCACCTGTACTACATTTTTCTCCAAGTTTAAACCCTTCATCTACTTTACCATCTAAATCATTATCCTTACCATCACAAACTTCTGTTTTGGGTTTTGGAGCATCACAGAATTTCCATACACCATTAATACAATACTCTAAACCTTTGCCTCCTTTTGTAAAACATTTTTGAGATAGATTCTCATCCACTTCCCCATTACAATTATCATCAACACTATTGCAAACTTCTTTAGATGGTTTTTTAGGAATGGCGTTACAAATCTCTACTAATTTATCATCTGAACAAACATATTTGCCTTTAGTTTCACAAGCACCTTTTCCAGAAACACATGCATTTTCTAAAGATAAAAATTTCTCATCAACTTTACCATCACAATTATTATCTATTTTATCACATAACTCTGCTGCTTTTGGATTGATTGCTTTATCTTTATCATTACAATCTTTATCATTATTAGAATAACCTTCACCTGGCTTACATCCTTTAATACTATTCTTAGCATCACCAAAATTATCTTTGTCATTATCTTTGAAAAATGTTAAGAGAACCCCTTCATCCACTTGACCATTACAATTATTATCAAAACCATCACATATTTCTTTGACAGGTTTCTTAGGAACTGCATCACAAATCGATTTTAGAGCACCAGGATCACAAACATAAACTCCAGAGCTAATACATTTTCCAACACCTGTATAACATTTTTCTCCAACTTTAAACCCTTCATCAATTTTACCATCAAAGTTGTTATCTTTACCATCACAAACTTCTAAAGTTGGTTTTGGTGCATCACATAATTTCCACTTACCATCAATACAATATTCTAAACCCTTACCTCCCTTTGTAAAGCACTCTTTTGTTAATTTCTCATCTTTATCTCCATCACAATTATTGTCTTTATTATCACAAATTTCTTTTAATGGTTTCTTTGGTATTGCGTTGCAAACAGATGTAAATCCAAGAGGTTCACAAACATAAACACCTGTGCTGTTACACTCACCAACACCAATATCACACTTCTCTCCAAGTTTAAAATCTTCATCTATTTTACCATCGAAATCATTATCTTTACCATCACAAAATTCTTTGGTAGGTTTAGGTGCATCACATAGTTTCCACTTGCCATCAATACAGTATTCCAAACCTTTTCCACCTTTTGTAAAACATTCTTTTGTTAATTTTTCATCTTTATCTCCATCACAATTATTGTCTTTATTATCGCATACTTCAGGAGTTGGATTTTTAGGTAAAACGTCACAAATTGAGATTAATGTAGTATCTGAACATACATATTTCCCTTTGTTTTCACATTCACCAATTCCTACAATACAATCTTTTCCTAAATTGAATTTTTCATCAGTTTCACCATCACAATCATTATCCTTATAATCGCATACTTCAATTGTTGGGATTTTAGGTAAAGTGTCACAAACTGATTTTAATTCACTGTCAGAACAAACATATTTTCCTTTAACCTCACACTCCCCTTTTCCCTCCACACAGTTACTTCCTACATTAAAACTTTCATCAGTTTGACCATCACAATTGTTATCTTTATAATCACAAACTTCAGTAGTTGGTTTTTTTGGTATAGCACCACAAATAGATTTTAATTTATCTTCATAACAAATAAATTTTCCCGTGTTGTTACATTCTCCAAGTCCCTTATCACAATCTTCATCTAAATTAAAATCTTCATCCGTTTCTCCATCACAATCATTATCTAGATTATCACAAACTTCTGTAGATGGATTCAATTGAATTGAACTACAAACTGTCGAAAGATTATCTGAAGAACAAACATATTTTCCTAAGGTATTACATTCGCCTTTTCCATCATAACATTCTTCGTCAACATTAAACGTTTCATCTGCATATAGATTACAATTATCATCTACACCATTACATAATTCAGAACTTTTAGGATTGATTTCTTTATTTGAATCATCACAGTCATCAGAATTATTTACATATCCATCAGGTTGTTCACAGGCATATTTAATTTCTTTAGGATTTCCGTAAGTATCTCCATCAGAATCTTGATAAAACTTCACTTCAATACATGCATCTGGTTCAAACATATCAGCATCACCGATAATTGAGTCTATAGAAATGTCTGGTTCAGTGTTAATATCTTTTGGTATATCAGGTTTATAATTGACATCTGGAGAATCTGGTTGAATATCTTTAGGTGTTTTAGAATCATAATTAACATTAATGTCTCCAAAAAGAATAGATGAATCTAATCCTACATCTATAGACTTATCAGCAACATAAGAATCACTACAACCAACAGCTAAGCCCGCAATAACAGACACTAGGCCAATTTTAAGCTTACCCACCATTCTTCATACAATAAAACAGATGCTATAAAAATGTTTTGTTATTTAAGAGTAAGAAATTACAAAGACGTTGGTGTCAAAGAACAGCTCATCCTTCATAAATATCCTTAAACAGAAATCCATTTCCGCCAGAAAGAATCACATATTCAGCAATTGGCAAGTCTATCTTAGAACCCAAAAACTTCTTATGTTTTTCAAACTCAGATCTAGCAATAACTGGATTTACAACAAGTTCCCTGTCTCCTTGCTCCTTACTACCATAACTATACTTAAATCCAAGTATTTGATTAGACATAATGTCAGTGATTCTTCTCTTCAAAACTTCTTTTTTAAGGGGATCAACTTCTTCCATTAATGTTCTATAATTCTCTTCATCACTGCCATTTAACTTTTCTATAATATAATCAGCTTTCTCCTGAACAAGTTCCTGTACTTCATCAAAGAAATATCTCTTTGGGATGTGTAATATATAAGCATCCCCTTGAGTTTCTCCACCACCAATATGACCATCAAATAATTTGTCAGTACCACTCTGAGCTGCTAAGATAGAAATATCACCAACTGACGGCATAGCATGAAGAGGATCATCATATCCAGGATGAGTATGTGCACAGATTCCTCCACTTGCTACTGGAGTAGGAATGAAAATCATCCCATCATCTCTAATATATGGAACGCCTTTATGTCCTTTTCTTATTTTTACAAAAGTTTCTTCTATTTTTTCAAGACCAGATAAATCAGCTAATAGCTTTTCTAAATTTACTGCAGCAACTTTTAATTCACCATCGATTAATTCACTGTTTAATCTAGTTATATACTTAATAAATTCTGAAGTAGGAGTTCTTGAACGCCTGTTATTTACTTTAACTTCCTTAAAAGATTCTGCTAACTCAGGAAATTTTTTAAGTTCTTCTGCAAATGAGTAAAAAGCTTCATAAAAATCATTTTCCTTGCTACACCAACCAGCATAGTCATTTTCAACTTCTCTAAAATGATTAAGAGCTACTTGAGGGCCTATAAGCATATTGAAATTAGCAGTTAAATAAGTTTGATCATCTCTTGAAATTATGTCAGCACCTGTTTCACCAATACCTGGAAGACCACCAGGGGAAAAATGTGTTGCCCATAAATAATTTGACTGTAACCAACCTTTTGCAATATCATCAGGTAATACAACCGGTCCTTGTAAGCTTGAAGATTCATAGAAATAATTATCATATAAATCTAAAGCTTTTCCCCCAATCATATCACTAAAATGTCCAGATTGTCTTTTGAAAGCTTGATTTGTTTTTCTATCTAACTCTTTTAATATTTCTTCAGAATTTTCATAAACTTGAACAATATTTTGTATCATAACTGTAATTATTAGCTATATTATATAAATTTAACTACTTCGAGGGAGTCAACACTAAACTAACCACTCTTAAATGACGAAACATTTATAAAATAACCAAACTATTATTAATTATGTCCACATTAAATGAACTAATAACAGATGAATTCAATGCTGAAAGGGAAAAATCAATCTTATCAATGTTTCCTGGATTTTCAAGCTTGGTTCCACGAGATTCTCATAAATATTATGACGCATTACTTGATCATACATTTAGACACAGCGGATCTTTAGACGCAAGTAGTTTTGATGATTTGGTAAAGCACTCTATCCTCTCCAGAGAAGATTCAAGTGAAAGGTTTAATCATTACTTCTTTGACAGATATTTATTTAGGCAATTAACAAGTATTGAAGATGGATTAAAAAGATTAGCAGATAAAAGATATACCTTTCATGGAACAAAAAGAGTTATTACTCAAAGAGGAGTTCTGGCAAGAGTAAGTGCATCTGACATCAGAGATTATACATCAATTGTCTGCCTGGAAAATCTTAACTCACCCTCAAGTATTGATGAAGAGTTTAAATTTGAATTAATTTCTAATGGAAGACAACACGTAACTGGGCAATTATTATTCAGTGCTGATTTTTCAGAATATGTGTTTGGCCCTATGGTTTCTGTACAAACAGGAGATGAAGCAGCAGTAGATACGGCTACAGGTATAAAAGTTTTACAAGCAGTACGAGATATGTTAAAAACTCCAGAATATGAATATAGAAAAAGTACACATCATACAAATAATTATGCTGGTAGATTTAGTAGTGTTCATGTAATAGATTTAAATGATGTGGTAAAAACCACATTGCCATTTAGATATAGTACATTTTCTAGAGAAGATCTTAATCAGCCAGGTTACACAGAAATAAGAAACCAAAAAATTGAAAAATTTTCTAAATATGCTTCAGAAATTAATGAAGAACCAATTTATGGAGTTTATTCCGTACATATTAATGGAGATTCTTTTTCTTCAGTATCAAAGATAGGTAAGACAACAGATTTAGAGACATTAGACAAATATATCAGAATTGCAGCAACAGAACAAAACAGAGCTCTAGTAACTTATGAACAAGGTTGGCAGGGAAGTCTTACAAGAATTATTGAAGGGAAAGGTCCTGGGACAAGTCCCGCTCCTCATATTAGAAGATTAGTTAAGAAAAAGGGCGATGGTTATGTAGTTGAGCCAACTTTTGTTGGTAGAAAATCAGATATTGGAAAACGGATTTATACTTCTTTTGTTAGATTAAAAGAAACTTTTGAAAGTGTTGACGATTTTAGGAATTTTCTTAAAACTGAAGAGGGAATACAATATAAGGCAGATTTTAAAGACCTTTCAGAAATGGCAAGAGATGCCCGAATGAGTGAAGATAATATAGGTTATATGGAAGTGGCATTAGGTATCCATCATAAAGACGGTAAATTTAGTTATGGTTTTGAAAGTAAAGAAGGTCCAAAAAATGTTCAAGTGTTTAGAAGCTTAGTGAAATAAGTTAATCAACATATTTATTAATTCATTCTCTAATAATATTCAAAATGAAAGACTTCGAACTGATGCTGGCACCTTTAGAAGATCATTCAGATGCCAAGTTCAGAGAACTCTGCTATAAGAATGGAGCAGATTCAACTTTTACTGAGATGGCAAGAATTTCTGCGTTAGCTAGAGGTAATAAAAGCACTTTAGAGAGAATTGACATCCCTAAACCAATCCCCACTTACATTCAAATAATTGGCTCTAAGGAAAAAGAGCTAGAAAAGTTTCTTAGCAAATTCAAACCACAACCTGGTTTTTTAGGATTTAATTTTAATTTAGGTTGCCCCAGTCCAGAAATGATTCGAAAAGGGTTAGGTTGCGCTTTGATTAAACGAATTACTAAAGTGAAAAAGTTAGTCCAAATAGTAAAAGACCACGGTTACGGAGTTTCAATTAAGTTAAGGCTAGGAATGAATGGTTATGAAAAACATAAAAAAACTTATCTTAACTTAATTAAAGAAGTTGATGCAGACTTTTTTATCGTACATGCTAAACATGGTAAAGAAAGAAGTCGAGACCCTGCTGACTTCTCTGTTTATGAAGAATGTGTAAAGACAGGTAAAGTAATCATAGCTAACGGAGACATTACAACTAAGGAACAAGTTGAATCTTTAAAATCAATTGGTTTAAGGGGAGCTATGATTGGCCGGGCTGCGTTAAATGATCCTAAAATATTTAATGAGTTGAAGTAGAATCCTCACAATCTCATTCAATTTTCTAAGAATTTTTTCTTAATATATTTTACAAATGGTTTCTCCTTCTTCTCGATTTGATACATATCAAACGCATTATAATAATTTTCCAAATCTTCCACTTTAATATCAATCATAGGATACCCTCTCCTCCAAAGAACCCAATTCATTAACAATCTAGACAATCTACTATTACCATCTACAAATAATTGTAATGAAATTAATTTCAAATGGATAAGAGCAGCTAATTCAATAGAATGAAGTTTTCGATTCTCACTTTTGTACCATTTAAAGAAGTTATCAATCTCTTTATGTAAGATTTTCCAAGATGGTGGAGTATACGTTGTTCCGGCAATTTCTACATTACGTTCTAATTCATTTCTAAATTTTCCAGCAATAGAGTCATCAACACCTGAAAGAAGAATGTTGTGAAGTTTCTTAATGAAACGAACATTTAATTGTCCAGTATATTTTGTTACAGCCACGACTCCTTTCTTATGATTCTCAATTTCCTTTACTGTATTTAAGTTCTTGAATCCTTTAGGAATTATACCATCTTTTAGGATTAAATGAGTCTGTCTAAGAGTTATGTCAACACCTGAAAGCTTACTACTATCATATGTAAATCTAATCAGAAAATTTTCTAAGTTCTTCTTTTTCTCTAAAGCACTTAATTTTTTGTTTTTTTGAATGTACGCTTCTTTCTTTGCTTCAATTTTAGCAATATCTTCAACGGAGAGATATTTATACTTTGTTTCATTTAATTCATGTAAGAATTGCTCTTTAAGAGGTTCTAGTTTTTTCTTTGTTGGGAGCTTCTTTCCGATGTATTTTGTCTTCTGGATTACTTTAGAACCCTTTCTAATAGAATGAGCCAGTACATAATAATCATTAATCTTACGGACATATACCATTTTAATTAATTTATACACTACACTTATTTAAATGTTTCGTTTATACACTACATTTATTTGACTGCATAAAAAATATTCTCAATTAACATAATCTTCTACTTTCTTACCATCAACTTCTAAATAAAATCTTTGGCCGTTTAGATTATAAAAAACTTCAGGAGCTTCTTGACCAATTACATTATCAACTTGTACTACGGGTCTTTTATTTACTTTCTGATAAATATCCTGACTAATACTACATGATCTTACTGAAGCTACCATTGTAATCATCATCATTAAATAGAGCCCTTTCCTACTTGCTGAATATGGTCTCCATTTCAAACGTTTCATATCATCTTTAATATCTCTTATATCGCTTTCTAATGTCATAATGTTTTGTCAAGAAATGTATTTATAAGAATTCTGGAATAATTTTATAAATAACAACCATCCCAACCAATAAAGAGCTGATTCTGATGTTTGGAGCGTAATAAAATGTCAATGGTATGTCATGAAACTGGAAGAAATGTTAATCTTAATTATCAAACTATGAGTGCAGCTATTAGAGATCCTGAATCAGGGAGAGTTGCTTATAGTAATTTAGAAGTTAGTTTATCAGCAGCAGCTTTTAGTAAAGTAAGAGATGATGTTAAACCAGAACTAACTGGAATTATTGGATATTCATTTGAAACAAAAACTGGGAGAAGAAGTCCTTTTAGCGGAAGTGTTCAAGTTTCTGCTGGTTCAACACCACATGGAGATTTCAGATATTTAGAAAAAGAAATTGCGTTGGAAAAATTGCCTAAATCTGCAGGAAACCTAATTAAGTCTGTAGAATGGATAGAACAAAATGCTAATGGTAGTTGGAATAATGCAGATTGGGCTAATGAATTGTATGATAGAACTAACTCTCCATAGCTAATAAAAACATTCCTTGACTCCAGCCAAGAGGAGTGTTCTCATTACCAACTTGTGATGCAGCTAAATATAATTCAGGTAACTCACCATTGGAATTCATAACATTAATTGTCTTATCTACATAGTACTTATACTTATCCACGTTATCTAATTTTTTATAGATAATTGCTAACCAGGGAAATCCAAAAGTCCATTGTGCTTCACCGTCATCATTAAAATATTGATCATCAATATAACGGATAACTCCTTTCTCTCTAACTAATTTTTCTTCAACATTATTAATAATCTGTAAGGCAATTTCTTCAGAAACAATATTGTATGGATAAATTAAACTTAACAAAGCTAAATCAACATCTTTTGTTATAGATTCTTTAGGTAATAAATTGTCTAAAGCTTCTCTGCCTTTAATTAAATATTCTTCCGGTACGTATAATAATTCTTTTACTTCCTGTAATCCTGCAACACAAGCTCCAACTGAAGAGGCATGAACTTCTTCATACTCTTCCCATATACCATTATCTTTATCATGCCAATATTCAACTCTACCCAGATAAAAAACTAATTTTTGTAAAATTCTATAATCTTTTACTCCTCTTAATATTCCAACAGATTTTTCTAATCTACCTACCTGAAACAACAAAGCGCCAATTGCATCATTTTGTTTATTTCCCCATTCTTCATGAAACTCTTCTAAAGTCTCAGGATGATAACGTGCATGAATATATTTGAAAGCTGCATCAGGTTTTTCTTTGATTGCCCAATCTATCTTAAATTCATGTTTTAATAGAATATCTAACAAAGCATGATATGCTTTTATCGCTGCTTTAAGGTCGTGTTTCTCTAAAGCTAAGGATTCATAGATTGTATCTCTAATCCAAGCTTTACTGTAAACTGAAGAAGGAGCTGCTAGAAATAAACCTGAAGGATGTTGTAATTCTTTCAAAATCCTAATGGAATTTTTGACATGCATTTTTAATAAACATACTTGTCTAATTCATCAAGAACTTCACTATCATCAAGATCTTCAAAACTTCTTTCTAAAATGAATTTGCAATGCAATGCACCATAACCAAAACCCATGTCTAATGGACCTTTTACAGTTATCTTTAGTAATCTATCTGGTGTACCAGTTAATTGATCAGCTAAATATGCTACTTTTTTATCTCCTTCCAATTCAAAATCGTTGTTACCTGCATCGTAGGATTTTTGAATTAATGCATTTACAAAATTTCCAGCTTGTGAACCTGGAACATCTTGAGTAATAGCGCTGTAAAATTTTGAAATTGTACTTGGATCTAAAACAGGTGTTTCATATGATTCTCCTGCTTTCTTCCGTTCAAATTGTTCTAATGTGTGTTCTAACATTTTTCATCCTCCTCATCAACTTGAGATGCAAAACCAATTGGTTTCTTTTTCTTCTTACCATTTCCATTCCTAGCTTTATGCTTTGGAATTGCTGCTTTAACATCTTCTAATAGATTATCAAAGTTAACACGAGCGTCAACTTCTTCTCCTTTAGGTCTATAACTGTCCTTCATCGCTTCAATTAAACTTGAGTATCCTCTCTTTCGTAATATCTTTCGCTTTTGAATATTTCGATAATTTCGAGTAAACTCTTCAATAAAAGCACCACTAGCATTACCACTTAATCCAGCTAATTCCATTCCTTGCTCAACAGTAAGTTCTAAACCAGCATGTCTAGTTGCGAAATGTTGCCATAATTCTCCAACTTGTTCATCTTTTGGATAATCTACAAAGAAAGTAGTTAATCTACCTTCTCTGGTCATAGCTGCTTCTAATGAATCAGGTAAAATGTTAGTTGTAATTCCTACAACAAGATTTCGATGATTACCAATATATTCTTTCAAAACGTTGATAACTGCTTGATAAGCTTTTGCAACAGAAGCGGAACCTTCTTCAGCATTCTGAACAATTACTTCCCCTTCATCAACATAGATGAATGAAGGTAATCCTCTCTTTTCAGCTTCTGCAACAGCTTCATCTAAAATCTGACGCATATTTTTAGCTGATTCACCAACCCATTTAGAAATGATTTGTGAAGAACTTACTTGAGCTGCATAAGCTCCAGCACGTTCATAACATTGTCTAACAGCATCTAACATAACTGATTTACCAGTTCCAGGTGGTCCGAATAAGATTGCACCAGAATAAGCAGTTTCACCACTTCTATCAATAAGTTCAGGAACACCGCATCTTTCTACAATATCATCTTTCAATTGAGTTTGTAAAATAACATCATCCAATGGAGTTAATATATGTCTAGGATCATCACTACCCGTTGGAGGAGCTGAACTATATTTGTCTAAACCAGATCCGCCTGGGTTTGGAAAATTACCATTGAACATATCTTTAAGTCTATACTCAAGCTCCTTATTTGACAATTTGTTCAAATATAAGTTATCAAAACTATTTTTATCAATAACATAATCAACTATTTCTTTCCGTTCATTACTGTAAATATTCTTTTTATCGCCATCTTTTACCATTATTTTACCTCATTTGAGTTATAATTACTAGAAATAAGCCTACTTTATAAACTTTTGGGTTATTTCATCACTACGTAGGGACAATACAAAATTTAGGCTTTTATCAGAGAATATTTATAAAAAATAGGCCTAATTATGTCATATGACAATAGATAACATCCTTTTAGAAGCAGTTGATAACAATTATGTCTTAGATAAGCCACAGGCAATGCAGTTGGCAAATTCTTATATGGATGAGATGAAAAGAGCAAGGGATGAATGGCATGTTGAACCGCACGGATTTAGTCAGGATCAATTAAGAAAATTAAAAGAACCATTTCCCATCCTAGGCAGATCTCGTGTTTACGAAATTAAATATGAATATACCGTTTTACAAGGTTTTGAAATGAGTGGATTAATGGAAGATAGTAAGCAAATGGTAATACCTACAGATCAATTAGCTCCAAGTACAATGATGGCACATGTATTTATGGTTGAAAAATACACAGACAGGTTTGTCCAACATTCAAGAATATATAGAGATAATGAATTAGTTGGAGAAATTCATGCTGGTGATTCTTGAACCAAAACAGCCCTAGCAGGAGCAGCTTCTAAACCAACAGATAAAGGTAAACAAATTAATTTATATTTACCAGACCTAACGCCAGCTAATCTTAACCCTTCAATTACCACTATACCAGCTTTCAATAATAATTTATGAGTCTCATGTTTTAGTTGATGATTTTCAATACCTAAATAATCAATACCCACAACTTTAACTTTCTTAGAAACTAAATATTTAGCTGCTGATTTATCTAAATAAACAAAATTCGGATCAAATTTAGCATTATGCTTCTGTTTACTATTCTTAGTTTTTAATAATAGAATATCATTCTTCAAAATTTTGAATTTTTGTAAATCACTTTTCTCAATCTTGCTTTTTACTTTAGTTAAATCTAATACTGAACATTTACCATTATAATTTTTTAGGGGGATTTTATCAATCTTCTTTCCGCCTCTAATAAAATGGGCAGGTGCATCAATATGGGTTCCTGCATGTAAATCTAATATTAACTTACCATTAAAATCAAACAATTTCCGTTTACGATATGGAGTCATTTTTTTACTTAACGGCCAGCTGATGTCTATCATTTTATCCAAAACTCTCCTCTCAAAAATCTTTCAACAAACACTACTTGTTTAACATAGAATGGAGGTAAACCATACATACCTTGCGCAATTAGATCAGCAAAACCTTCATTAAAAAAATCTAAACCTCTACTAGTTTTAAGAAAAGCTTTACTTTTTGCACTAAGAGCTGGAGATATTTTTTTTACAATTTTTTTTAAGGTATGATTAAGCAAGTGATGTACATATTCATGTGTTAACACTCCTTCGCCATATAATGTGAGTCCTCTTGACTTTTTAACGTATCTGGATGTAAAAAACTTTTTCTTCAGTTCAATCATCTCTTCTTTTAGAAGATAAACTGCAACTATATCCGGGTCTTCCATTTCTGTTATAACATTATCATTTATCACCATCTTTTTTTCTTTAAGTAAAGTAAACACAGGTATTTTGTTTGCTTTACTTTTCAAATCAGAAGATATCTCTCTAATCTCATCTTGCATTAGAGGGGTTAATGATGCTGTAATCTTATTACTAAGAACGCTGTAAATATTTTTATGCTCACGTTCAATAAACGCATTTGCATTCATTACAATTAAATGTGTCATTTCTTAACCTTATGTCCGCCAAATTCATTACGTACAGCCGATATTAATCTTTTGCCTAACATGAACCCACCACTTTTACTTTTTCTTATTTTAACAGCTACATCAAACGCAGGTGCATTACCTTTTACAGATTTCTTTGTTTGCTGTAGTTCTTTAATTGTTACGCTACCAATTTCAGTTCCAATTTTCTTAAAATCTTTTCTTCTTAAAGCAATAGTTGTTAAATCTAATAACCAACTCCTAATTACTGAAGAATCCTGCCAACCTTCTGTAGCTTCATCTAATTTGATTTTATGTTTAAATTTACTAAGTAATTCAACTCCTTCTGCTAATCCTTGTAAATATGTATATTCAACAACATTATGTACACTTTTTACAAAATGTCCACTTCCGGCAGGACCAAAATATTTGTAACCCTTCTTCGTAGATAAGGATCTGCAGAATGGCATAATATATTTGTACTGATTTTTTGGACCGCCAATCATTAATGGATAACCGTTTTTTAATCCCCAAACTCCACCAGAAACTCCAACGTCAAAAAAGTAAATTCCATGTTTTTTACACCACTTATCATGTTTTTCAGCATTTTTGTAGAAAGAATTTGCTCCGTTAATTATAATGTCACCTTTCTTCAAATATTTCAAAAGTTCTTTCATTACTCTATCAGTTATTTTTCCTGCTGGAAGCATTAGCCAAACAATTCTTTTATTTCTACTTAATTTTGCAACTAATTCTTCAATTGAAAAAGCCGCTTCACCACCTTTTCTAGCTAACTTTTTAGTGCTGGCAGGGCTTTTATTATAACCAACTACTTTATGTCCTTTCTTTAGTAATCTTAAAGACATGTTGTATCCCATCCTACCTAATCCAATAAATCCTATTTTCATCCTAGATACCTCATATCAATCTTATGCTTTTTTTCAAACGCAAATAATTGTTTAGGACCTTCTGTTCCTTTTCTATACGAAAAAACCTTTCCTCTCTTTACTTTGTCAATTATCTTCCAGGCATGTTCTATTTCATCTGCTCTGACAAAAGTACTTTGATCTCCATTAATTACATCTGTTAACAAATTTTCATAGGCTTCAGGTGTATTGCCAAAATGATCAAATTGGCAGAAATTCATGTGAACTGGGGTTACAAAATTTTTTTCAGGTATTTTTGAATTTAATGATAAGGCAAACCCAGATTCAGGTTGTACGCGTATTGTAAAATGGTTCGTTTCACTTGGACAAGCTTTAGTTAAAAGACAATTGATTTTTTTGAAATATATTTTTATTGATACATCTTTTTGATTAAGAGCTTTACCTACTCTAAGATAGAATGGAATTCCTTTCCATCTATGATTATTTACTGATAGTTTTAATGTTGCAAATGTTTCCGTTTTTGATTTAGATTTAACTCCTTTTGTTCTTGTATAACCAGAATATTGACCTAACATCAAATCATCTATTTTTGTTTTGCTCAGAACTTTAGATTTTTCATTTCTAACATATTCGCCAGTTAGTTCTCTGGGAGGTTCCATCGCTGTTAATGCTAATAATTGTAATGCATGGTTTTGTACTACGTCTTTCAATGCGCCGTACTTATCATAAAATTTTCCTCTACCATCAACAGTTATTGTTTCACTCATGTTGATGCGGATTGCTTCTATATGATGTCGGTTCCACAATGGTTCTAAAACACGATTAGTAAAACGCATCAATGCAATATTACCAACTAATTCTTTTCCTAAATAATGATCAATCCTATACACTTGTTTTTCTTTGAATAAACTATGGATACATTTATTGATTTTTTTTGCAGATTTGAAATCCTGACCAAACGGTTTTTCATAAACAACTTTACTATTTGATTTAGCTACTTTATATTTAGCTAAATTCTTAGTAATAACATCAAAATGTTTGGGTAATGTTGCCAAATAAAAGATTCGATGACCAGAAATTTTATGTTTCCTCTCAACAGCTGAAAGAGTTTGATTTAATTTTGCGTAATCTTTTTCATCATAAAAGTCAAGTTTTTGATAATAGGATCTTTTAGTTAATTTACTATCAACTTTTCCAAATTTTTTAGATTCTTTAATCACCTGCTTCATAGTTGTTTTAGTTCTGGAACATCCAACTAATAGAATTTTGTTAACTTTCCTTTTCATTAAATTACTAATTGCCGGAATTAATTTTCTTTTTGTCAAATCTCCAGTTGCACCTAGAACTACGAAAGTCACATCTACCATTAAAATTAGTAATATAAGATTGTTTTTATAGGTTTTGGTCAGCGAAACAAATATAAACCAGAAATATTTACTTAAACAAATAAAGTGGTTGCTGAAAAAAAAGGAAAAAAAGAGCAGAAACATTTTGATGGAAGAGTACATGCAAAAATTTTAGATTTTAACATAAATTTAGATGCACAATTAATTTCAAAATCTAATTTTATCTTTGGTGCCAGTACTCTTGTTTTAATTTTTGTGCTTAATCAATTGTTATCTACAAAATTGATAGAAGCTGACTTTTTACAGAAAATTCCATTACTAATATTATTAGTAGGTACTTTTATTTCTTCGGTATTATCTATGATGGTTATTCTTCCAAAAATCAGAATTTTTTCAAAGAAAGATAGAATTAAGCAAGATATATTTTATTATAAAAACATCATGAAATTTTATTCTAGAAAAAAATATTCTAATTATCTTCAGGGATTGCCATTAAATAACAAATTAATAGGTGAAGCTTATGCAAATCAAATTTATTCATTAGCAACTCATATAATTCCATTTAAGTTTAAGATGTTAAAAATCTCAGGATGGACTTTCATAACATCTATTTTTTTAAGTATCGTTTCGTATGGTTTAATATTTATTACCTAGCTATAATCTTTTATCTGTAAAAGGATGTATTGAACTAACTAAATTACATTCTTTGCAATTTGCACATCTTTCAGAAACAATAAATTGACCTTCTTCAGTTACCTGACAATCACATTTTAGAATTACGCTGCTCATTCTACAATTGCTTTCATTTGTTTACCAAATACTTTAGATGCTTTCTTCATATATCCCTGAATGTTCTGTTTAAACCAAGCAGGATGTGAAGCTTGAATCTTCCCAATCACATAATAACCAATCGCCATCATTGCTGCGTAATCTGCATTTTTGGGGAGAGGAATATGCAGATGATTTTTTGAAATGAGTGGCTTAGCTTTTTTATCTAACTTATGACCAAACGTAATAAATAATTCATTAGATGGAACTACAGTAGTTGCATGAGGGATATATTCAAACGTTTCTATATCTCTACTGATTTTTCTTCCAAATAATTCTATGAATTTGACATTTAACAATCTGATAACTCCTTCAAACTGTTCTGGAACGGCTAAATAATATCCTTTATATTTTTTGAAAGGTGGTAATTTGACTTTATCAACTTTACTTTTAATAAATTGCATGATTTTTTTCGGATCTTCTTTAGTTAATCCCAAAATCGGACCCATATATGTTGAAGTGTTGTAAGTATATGGCTCCCTATTTTTTGGAAAAAGATATTCATCATATTTATGCTTCATATCAAGAAATTTATGAGCTTGAGAATCTTTTGTGTTTGTGATCAAGGTTACATGTTTTTTATATCTTTTTGCAGATTTTGCAATTATCGGTGCATGCTTACTTCCAGATGCAGAGATTAACACAACCCCATCAATTTTCTTAATATTTTTTAATTTTATCTCAAACGTAGATTCATCAGCAAAAACTGCATCAGTTTTTTCAAAAAGAATTTTTCCGGTAGCAGCTGCATTACCACTGCCCACTACCATAGGACGCTTATATGGAACTTTAATTATTGGAATCTTTGCTGAAGAAAATAATTCTAATGCAGCTAACACACAAATATCCAAATTGGGAATGTTACGAACCGTAAAATGGTCCATAACTTTTACATAATTCATCTTAAAATCAGGATTATCTGATTACTTTTTCCAACCAATGGAAAAACCTATACCCTTGCCAAGCTCTCTTTTTTTATTAGGTTTGTTTTTAAGGTGCATCAACCTATATTCAGGAACAACGTCATCCATGAATTTTTTCATCCCTTCATAGGTTTTATCGTGCTTTAACATATCTTTAACAACGGAAAATGGTAAAGTTGCTACATGTGCTCCTACTAAAGCAGCTTCTCTTACTTGCCGCGTATTTCGTAATGAAGCAGCAAGTATATGTGATTTTAATTCATAGTGTTCAACAATTTCAACACATTTTGCAACTAAATCTATTCCACTTACAATTCCATTATCATCTGATATTCCGTCAGGACCATATTTTCCTTCTGCTGAAAAATAATCAGTTTTAGAAAATTTTTCATTGTCATTACTTCGAATAAAATCATCTACTCTACCTGCAAATGGACTAATGTAATCTGCTCCTGCTTTTGCAGCTAAAAGAGCTTGTTCTGGTGTAAATACTAATGTACAGTTTACAGGAACATTCTTTGCTTTTAGAGCTTTAATTGCAGCAATGCCAGCAAATTGGGTGTCATCATCAGCTGATTGAGAAGGATTGATTGGAATTTTAATTACAACATTTTTAGCTACTTTATTAAATAATTTAAACAACCTTAACCCTTCTTCGATCATTCCTTCTGCACTTGTTTCAGTAACTTCTAAACTTACTGGAGTACCTTTTGCTAATTTTAACAATCCACTAACATAGCCTTTTAAGTTTGACGCAGAATGTTTCTTAACGGCTTTTTTGATTAAAGAAGGATTAGTGGTAACTCCATCTGCTATCCCCCATTCATAAACTTGTTTAATTTCGTTAGTATCAGCACTGTCAATAAAAATTTTCATTTTATACACCTCTTTGCAAGTTCAGCTGCTCCATATAAGCTGATCCGGTAATCTTTTACTAAGTAAATACTTAATTGCTTTAAAATCTTTCGTTGAGTTGGATGATTTAGAAACTCCTGGCGGAACAGATTGTTGTTCACTAAACTTGGTTCTCTTATTGCAATACCACCAGCTAGATAGATTCCACCATAAGGTAAAATATCTAAAGCATAATTTCTAGTACATCTCCCAAAATATTTAGAAAATAACTGCATAGTTTTCTTTGCTAGCTGATCTTTATTTTTGTATTTTGAGATTAAAATAGGGGAATAATTAGATTTTTTAATTTCATTTGAATATTTTGATTTATTTGATCTGCTTAAAAAATGGTAGATGTTACTCATTCCTCTGCCTGAAAGTAAATCTTCCCACTCAATTATTCTCTTTGCTAATTTTTTTTGAAGAAATTTAACCAATTTTATATCAAAATCATCTTCTATTACAAAATTGTTATGACCACCTTCTGAAGGCAGAGATTCATAGCTTTTTCTTTTTTTATGATAAACCATAATTCCTTTACCTAAACCTGTTCCTGCTCCTAATAGAACGCGAGGTGCTTCTTTGCGTTTATCACCACTTTTAATTTTAACCAATTTATTCGATGAGAGAGAATCAATACCAGCTGCAAGCGCTTCAAAATCATTTACGAGTAAAATCTTCTTAATACCAGATTTGGCAAGTTTAACTGTATCAACATTCCATGAAAGATTAGTTGGTTTACAGAATTTACCGTTTTTGCTTATAGGCCCAGATACAGCTATAGAAACAGAGTTAATTCTTTTACCAATCTTATGTTCAATCAGCGTTAATGCTGCTGGAAAAAATAGATTAAAATTTTTTATATCATTACTTTTGTAATCATGTGTTAAAAGAATCTTTTTTTTAGATGCAAAAAATTGAAACACAGCAATATTAGTTCTTGTTCCTCCAATATCAACAGAAACAATTACTTTACCAGCTTTCGCTTTAGAATAAAACTTCTCTTCAACATCTATCATGAGTTAAGAAAATAAAAGAAGGTTAAATAAGTTTCGTCAAAACTGTCTTCTAATTGATCTTATTAAATGACGCTTATCGTTACTCTTCCGTAAATCAGCTGCTAAACATGTTTCACCAAAACAATGTTCAACCCAATTTGCAAAATCGTTCTTATCCTGATTTACATGATGTGCAAAGGTTTGAGCATCCATATTTTTCATTGCTTTTGGTAATTCATTAATGTTTTTTAGAACTTGCCCATTGTTTACAAAGAATTGTTTATCATGATTAACATCTACCCAAGAACGTTTTGCATGTTTATTTTTTCTTGCCATCTATATCACCGCTTTAATTTTAAATTAATTACTTTCATCAAGCAATCAACTGAACTTTTTCCAACCGCAATTTGAAATCCTTAAGCACGTTCATAAAATAGATGAACCCGTCATAAGGACTATCATAAGGATTGAAATATTTATGAACATCTCCGTCACTAAACCATTTGGTACACATATAGTAAAAGTGATCAGATGTCTGCAATTTTCGCCAATCTGCTAGTAATTGAGAATTTCTCGTCCTTTTTATATCTTTCTCTAAATGGTAAAGTTCTTTAATTGCAGAAATTTGCATCTTATTACCAACCCAAGCGCTTATATCACGTTCCATGTCAGCCCAACTTATAGGATGATGGATATCTAATTCACCTACTGTATTGTATGCAGAAACAACTTCACTAGGTGTTTTAAAATTATTATCAGGATGTCTCAGCAATTCTCCAGGAAGATGGCGTAAAAAATCAAATATACCTGTATCTTCCCATTGATGTTCACCAAAAGTTTCATAATCCATGAATAAATTAACGGTATCACCATTTCCATTAACTTTGTTAATCCAGTTTGTATATTTGTCAACAGTCAAAGGATGTTCAGCCCATTCTTTATTTGAAAAACGGAATGCGACGTCATCAGATAAACGATAATTTTTTAGTAATAATGGAATCTGTCCGGTAACAGGTTTATAGACGAAATTTGGTGACCTCCACCCAAGATGAGGATCCCAACCTTCCAAAATTATCCCTTTATATCCTAATTCTTCTACTTTCATAGATAAAGCATTATTATAAATTAATTCTGTATTACGAAAAATTCTAGGTTCCACCCCAAACAATTGTTTAATTTTTTGAGAATGTAATTTTACTTGTTCTGAAAATTCTTCAGAAGAATAAAGAAATGAGAGACTATGATAATACGTTTCTGCTAAAACTTCAACTTGTCCAGTGTTTACAAGTTTTTGAAATGAAGTTAATATTTCTGGAGCATATTTTTCACATTGTTCTAAAAAAACTCCAGAGAAAGAATAACTAATTTTTAATTCAGGATGTTGTTGCAGTAATTCTAAAAAAAGTTTATTCGTTGGAAGGTAACATTTTCTGCCAACTTTTTCCAAAATTGCTTTATTTTTAATTTCATCAAAATATTTTTTATTTTGTCCAATGTCAAATACTTGATATTTCGCTAGTCTAAATGGTTGATGAACCTGAAAATAAAAACACACACTTACCATGCTATTTCTCTTTTATTCTATGTAAAAGTATTACTAATAAAAATAGAACTGCTGCGAGCGCTCCAAACCCAGCAATGCTTGCACTTGACACATTAGATGTAATCGCTGATGATGCACCAGTTATTTGGTTAGCTTGTGATGTTAATCCTACCAATAAAATTAAGAATGCTGAAGCAGCAATACCAGCTATCAGTTGCACATTTTTATGTTTGGGAGGGTTTGGATATTCATGATGTTGCAGATGTTTTACTCTACGTTTGTACTTACTTTTACTTTTAACTATATTTCTTACTTTGCTTCTTTTAGCAAGTTTAATTCTTTTTCTAACTTCAGAGGCTGCGTGATGTTTGTTCTTGGCTTTCTTTAGATTATCAGCCAAGTGGTCATCTTCATGCACATGTTTAACCCAATTATGAAAATCATTTTTATGTTCATTAGCATGATGTTCGTATACATGATCATCCATTGAACCTAGACTGTCATGCAAATTCTGTAGATTTTTTAGTTCCTTACCTGTTAGAAGATAGAAAGTATGATCTTCATGTACATCTTTCAGTATTTTATGACTCAATCTATTTCACCCTTTTAAGTAGGAATACTTTGTTGATTTATATATTTTTGGTTAGAATGGAAAGAATATTACTCATAGGGCTTTTTATTATCTCTAGATTTATTAACAACCCAATCAATCCATTTCTTCCTTGTTTCAGGTCTCTTTGATTTCATTACTTGATAAATAAAGATTTTTCTGTGAGAGGGAGCGAATTTGTTAAAGTTTTCTAACGCCTTTCCAGTTAGTGCTTTCTTTAAGTCATCTGGAATTTTAGGATTTTTAGGAAAGTTATGATCAATTGTTGGCTTTTCTTTTCCTAAATTATACATCTCTAATCCAAACTTAGACATCCTTCTCTTTGCTATTTGTTCTCGTGCATATCTTAAAGTATTGTTACTCCACCTACTATTTCTCTTTCTTTTAACAAAACATTGTTGATATCTGTCTTCATCTATTCTTTTTATAGTTGTATCAATCCAGCCAAAACAGATTGCTTCTTGCATCGTCTCGTTGTTGTTAAGAGTAGGTTTCCCTGTATGTTTCTTATATTTAATTAAATAAACCTTAGATTCTTTCTTATGATTCCTTCTAAGCCAATCTCTCCATTCCTTTTTAGTACCAGCATAGATTCTTTGGGTCATGTATCTATAAATTTAAGAGAGTATAATATATTTTTGGTTTTAAGAAAAGAGTTATTTATTAGGTTTGTAGGATCTTGCTTCTCTGTCAATAGCTTCAATATCTATAACACGGTGCAGACTTTCGTCTTCATATCTTGGAGGATCTTCTTGTAAACGAGGTAAAGCGTCCATACCTGAAGCATCTGTAGGGTCACGCTCTGTATACCACCTAGAATCATAACTTTCTGGATTTAATGCCGCCTCACATGCTTCATAAAGATTTTTTGGTCCTTTTACAACATCATCTATAGAATCGTTTGTCATTTGTTTTCTTGGATAAGGAAACTATATTAATATTTGTATTATTTAAGTACATTTTATATATCATAAAATCTTTCTTCGAACATGAAAAGAGGACAGGTAACTGTGTTTATAATAGTTGGTTTAGTAATTTTAGTGTTGGCAGCTTTTCTATTCAGATTTAGTGAATCTATTCAACCTGAAAAACCTATCATTAATAATGAGAAAGCTGCAGTTACATCATTTGTTGAATCTTGTATTGATGAAGTTACACATGAAGCAATTTATGTTGTATCAACACAGGGAGGATATTATCAAGTTAAATTACCTTACTATGAGCATCCATTATTTGATGTTCCATATTATTTTGACAAAAAAGCATTTCTACCACAGAAAAAAGAAATTGAACTTCAAGTTGCATTATTTATTGATGAAAATCTAGATATTTGCATAGACAGGGTTGGTTTGTTGTGGGATGTAAATTATCAAAATAGTAAAACTAAAGTTACAATTGGACTAAATGAATTAATCATTGATGTTAATCTTCCTATGGAAATAACTAAAGGTACACAAATTACTTCCCTTAACAGTTTTTCAATCACAAAACCAGCTGAATTAGGTAGAGCATTAGATATTCAAAAAAAAATATTAGTAGAACAAGATAGATTCATTAATGAAATCCCCGTGAGTTATATAGTAGAATTGGCTGAGGAAGAAAATATTTTAGTTGATCTAGCTCATTTAGATGGAACTGTTTTGTTTAATCTACAATTTCCTCATTCAAATTATAATAATAATCTTTACACTTATACATTTGCAGCGAAATATGATTGGTAGAAATAAAAGAAGGAATGGAATTAATGTGTTATTAGTTAGCACTTTTTTATTGTTATTAATTCTAGTGATGTCAGTCATTGCAGATAAACATGATACGATTTTTCAGGAACAACTAGCAAAGTCAGGAATTGATCCTTCTGCAATTAACGGTTGTACTAATGCATGCAGGTTGTCTAATGGAATATTAACTCTACAAGGTGGTGCAACGTTAAATCAATGGCCGCAAGGTGTGCAGCAAATTCATCTTAATGGTGGGAATATGCAATATAGTGGAGCTGTAATTTCAGGATCATCTACCCTAACAACTGGAACTCCCATTGAAGTTTTGGCAGGAAGGATTGCATTTAATCCAAAAAGTAAAACTACAAATTTACGATTTACAAATTCACTTCTTGAACCGGAAACAGGTCAGGTAATAAATGGAAATGGAAGGATTGTTAATGGTAGAATTATTATTGATGATGCAAAAGTAGACTATAAAGGTGTATCTGCACATGTTCAAAATGCTGAAGTTGTTGATTCAACAGCAGAACTACATCTATTAGCTGGAAAGGGAGTTAAAATTGATGGTGTTGAAGTTGAAGAAAATAGGGTAGTTTCAGTTGGAAATGAAAATGGAAAGACAACTTTATTTGTAGGAGATTTATGGGACAGAGATAAGAATAAATTTGCTAAAGATTCTCCTCCACCAGTTATCAAAATAAATGGTAAACCCGATTTAATCATCAAAGATCACGCTAAGTTAAATCAAGACAATCCTCTTACTCTTTACCTTAATGGAGAAAGACATGTTTTTTTAGGTTCGCTTGATATTACTAAAGGCAACATAGCTATTAAACCAAATGAAGAATTAGAAGATGGAAGAATTTCACCAGCAATGATTGACGGTGTTTATGTTAATACTAAAAAAAATCTTCCAATCTTTTTTGATGATAATCCTCATAAAGGAAGTTATCTTGGTTTAGGTGATAAATTACATGCAGTTGGTAATGGATATGAAATTGCAATTTCAACCGGAGGTAAATCTCTTTCAGAAGAATTTTGGTATGAATTTAAACAACATAGTGCTTATGTTAGTAAACCAGATGCTCCACCAGTAAGATTAAATTTTAAATTAGACGGAGATGATAGTGATCCTCCAAGCATTGCAAAAATAACGATTGATCCAAAAATTAAGCAGATTAAGGTTGAAGGAGGTGCAACAATTCTTAATGGACCTAATGCACTAATCTATTATGAAGAAGATGGGAAACAAAGGTACAATTTCCTTTATGAAGGTTGTAAAACAGGTATCTTTTCTTGTGGTGAACTTGGTTATGAGATGACAGATTCACAGCGAGTTAATGTCATTGAAGAAAAAAATACTGTTGCTCCATCAACTGGAAAAGATAAATTAAAGATGAATTTTGGAGATGAAAAGAAAAAACAGCCATATAACGCTAATTTAGATAAGTCTAGAGTTTATGTGTTAGCATATCGTGGAGGAGGAGGAGCTGAAGAATTATTTTCAAAAAAATATGCAAAATATGAATGGGGTCATGTTGGTGTTTTGTTTAATAAGCAGAACAATTGGTACGTTATGGAAGCAGATGGAAAATCTACTAGTATCTCACCTTATGACGATAGTTTGTTTGGAATTGAAGAAGGAAGTTTACATGGTTTATGGGAAGTTCAACAAAAAGATGGAATACCAGTAACTTCACCTAAAGTAATAACAGCAGCAGAAAAAATTGCTGGTACACCTTATGACGTAAACCCATTAACAAGTGGAAAATTACAATGTACGGAAGTTGTTTGTACATCTTTGCAGGCTGGTTTGAAAGGAAAGATTAAAGGCCGTGTTACATTTACAGACGTTCCAATTGATTTGCCACTAACTGCTAAACTTAAAGGTCAACACCTCCCAGAAGGATTATTTGGTAAAGGAAGATTACCCACACCCAGATGGCTGATAGGCAGTAATAACCTAAAAGAGATTAAAGTTTTACCTAATGTTTTACAGAAAGAGCCGAAACAGGAAAAGGTTGCTAGTAATTAGTATGTAAATATTCTAGCTTGTTTACAAATCCACAACGAAAACCTTTATAAAATCGGTGTCAATTTCTATCTCAAATGGAGGAACAACCAAACAAGCTCAAAAGGTTTATAAAAGAAGCCAGACGAGTTTTGCGTATTACAAAGAAGCCTAATAGAGAAGAGTTTCTCAATATAGTTAAAGTTACTGGATTGGGATGTGCAATCATTGGGTTAATAGGATTTGTAATATTCCTAGTAAAACAATTACTGTTATAAAAATGGAAACACATATTTTTGGTCTGCGAACAGCAGCAAACAGAGAAGATCAAGTTGTTGATTATCTAATTGCAAAGCTGCAAAAGAATAATGAAGGCATTTTATCTGTTATCAGACCACATGGAATGAGAGGTTACATCTTTATTGAAGCTACCGGTAGAACGGAAGCAGAAGCAGCTTTACATGGGGTACCATATGCTAGAGGTTTGTTACCAAAAGAGATTCCATATCAAGAAATTGAACATATGTTAGAACAAGTTAAAATTGAGATGAATATTCATAGAAACGATATTGTTGAAATCATTTCAGGCCCATTCAAAAGAGAAAATGCTAAAGTAATGAGAATTAATAAGCAAAAAGAAGAAATTGTAGTAGAGTTATTAGAATCAGCTGTTCCTATTCCTATCAACATTAAAATGGATGCTGTAAAGGTTATCCGTAGAGATTCTGAAGATGAGTGAAGATAGAAAATCTGTCTACTTCAGCATAGATGATTTTGCTGACAGTTCATTTGTTCCTCAAGATGAATTTGAAGATTTGTTAGGATTGCCAAACTCTAAATTACGTTTATTATCTTTAGACCATTTTGTGATGGAAGCGTCTCAATACATTCTAGAATTACAGAACGGTTCTGAACCAACTGTAGAAGCTCTTTCAAAAGATGGTAAACTTTATTCTCCTGACAAAGCAATTTTGAGTGCTTACGTTTATTTAGGAAAGACTAAAATTCCAACTGAAATAATCCCTGTAGAAGCAGATAATCAAAAATATTTAGTTAATTAAATTACTTTTTCTTCACAATCTACCTTATCGTAAGTTTTTTATAGGTCATTAACCTTTCTACAATAAATAAAGAGGTGATAATATGGATATGTGTCCAAAATGTTGTGGAACTAAGAAGATAGTGATTGGAGCTTTACTTCTGTTGAATGGATTTGTTTGGCCAAAGTGGTTAGGAGTTGATGGATGGATTCAGTTTATTGCAGTACTGATGATAATCATGGGAATTTTGATTGTTGCTGTACCAAATAAATGTAAAGCTTGTAAAATTACTAATAAGAAGTAATATTGGGCAAGTTTTTTAAAGTGCCCATTTTTTTTCTTTTTCTATGGATTTTTTTGATGAAAAATATGAACTTTTAGAATGTATCGGACAGGGTGCAACTTCTCGTGTCTATCATGTAAAAGATGAAAATAAAATTTCATATGCAGCTAAAATAATTAAGGACAATGTGTATAGGGATTGCATTGAAAATGAAATGAACAAGATGTCTATAATTTTAAATCCACATACCCCAGCATTATGTGACGTTGTGGCTGACCATTTAGATAACCCAGTGTTGATTATGGAAAAATTTGATGGATCTGATTTAAGAGATCAGTTGGGAGTTCCATATTTTAACGAAAGACAAACAAGATGGTATGCTGCTCAAATATCATCAGTTTTGTTACATATTCATGCTCTTGGAATTGTACATGGTGATATTAATCCAAGAAATATTTTAGTTGGTAATAACAATGATCAAGTCAAAGTAATAGACTATAGTTGTGCTCATTATCCAGCGTTAGAAATCCCCAAAGGACATTGTAGAGGAACTAAGCAATTTAGATCACCAGAACAGGAATCTGGAAAGAGAACCTCTCCTGGATCTGACTTTTATTCATTTGGTAAATTATTAACTTGTATCGCTAACGGAACTCGTAGACCATGGTCTGATGAAACTCCATTTTCTGATCAATTTAATGAGGGTATACAATTGTTAATTCAAGAAGATCCTAATAAACGAATTGATGGATTAAATCATGTTATGCCTAAGAAAATTGATCGTAGTAAGTATATTGTTTGTTAAGGATTTGATGTTGGATTTAGATTCTTTTGTGCTAAATAATCATCAATCCAATTGACAATGGCTAATTCTGTTTTTTTCACATCTATTCCTACCATACCACCCATACTCTTTATTGCATCGCTATCTTTATCACCAACAGGGAGCCTAAAATCAGGAACAATTTCTTTTAATAGATAACCCCATTTATGATGTGGAGAGCCCATTAAAACTTGGTCATATATAGATTGCAGCCATTGATATCCAATATCTTCACACATTTTATAGAATGGTTCATTCATTAGTTCTACATCATCTCGTCCTAATACTTCACGCATTCTTCCTTTAACCATTTCTTCATGAACTTGAAAAGTTCGAATTTCTGCATGAATTCTCTCTCTCATATAAGGTAAAACCTCTTCTCCCATTTTTGCAAGAGATCTGTAAGCATCACAATTTAAATATGGTTTATCAAAAGAATGAAAAACATTTTCTTTACAATGTTGCTTCCATTCATCAGCAAGCCGATTAAACTCAGCTTCAGTTGTAGAATCAATTGACATACGAAATTTAAGTATATCTAGTATTAATTCTTTTCTATACAAAAATCTCTATAATCAAAACAAGAAGAAATTCTAAACATCAACCATTTCTATTTCAATGTTTAAGCCTTCTGGGATTGGTACTCTCATAACTAATCGTAATGTTCTTTCATCAGCACCTACATCAATAAGCCTCTTATGAATTCGCATCTCATATCTTTCCCAAGAAGCTTTACCCTCACCATCAGGACTTTTTCTAGTAGTTACTTTTAATTTTTTAGTAGGAAGTGGAATTGGTCCACGTAGAATTACACCAGTTTTTTCGGCTATTGTTCTTATATCTGTACAGATTTGGTTTATCTTATCGATTTCCGTACTTGCTAATTTTATTCTTGCTCTTTGCGCCATTTTCTTACACGGTAAATCCACATTCACCATGATAGTTCTGCTGGGACGAGTTCTTTTTATAAATCTTTTGGCAATAAATAATAGAGATTATTTTCAAATAACTATGATTACTCTTTAACAATGTATTCAAAACCTCTTTTTTCAAATAATTCATAATTAATATCAGCGAACCCATTAATTTCTTTAACTCTGGTTCCATCTTGATTATGTATCAATGCATGTTCAGTAATTGCAGAATACATCTTTTCGAATCCCCAAGCAAATTTATCTCCAGATAATTCTTTATCCGACAAGATTACCGCTTTAGATCCCCATTTAAAATTGTCTGGTGTAATACTCCCTTCATTTTCTATCAAAACTGATTCAAGTAAACAAAAATCGTTATGATCTAATTGGCGAGAATAGATAGATGCAAGCCAATTATGAGCTTTTGGAACACTAGGTTCACTCATCTGAATTGAAAATGATTTTTCGTAAACTACATCTCTTAATAATGCTCTGCCAATCCTTTGAAACATTTCTGTATTTTCTGGAGTAGTTGGATTATCTGCTTCTTTATGATAACCTGGAATGATGTTACTTAATTTGTCAAAAAACTCTTGCACAATCCAAAACTCTTCTTTAATTTCTCTATGTAAAGTCTCTAAAGGATTTTTCTCTTCAAATAAACCCTTTTGCCAATTTCCACCGAAAAATGTTAAACAATTTGGAAAAACATAACTGGGATCTTTCTGTTCTAAAAGAAAATAGTTGTGTTTCCTACCTTGGAACTGTGGTAAAACTCCAGAATAATGATGATTAATTTCCATATTATCGTGTTTGTTTACTTTACTTACTTTTTTTAGAAATGATTAAAAAAAATAAAAATTAAAGAAAAGAAATTTACATCTCTTTCTTTACAAACTCGATACACATACCAGCAGCTACTGTTACACCAGAATCTCTGATTGCAAACCGAGACATTTGTGGGATTTCAGAGTTCTTCTCAATAACTAGAGGCTGAACTGGCCTTAACTTAACGATTGCCGCATCTCCATTCCTTAAAATGTCTTTGTTTTCAGTAACTTCCCCACCAGTCTTTGGATCAATCTTCTTGACAATTTCAACAAACTGACAAGCTACTTGAGCTGTGTGAATGTGGAAAACAGGTGTATAGCCTACTGTAACAACACTTGGATGGCTCATAATAACAATCTGAGCTGTAAATTCTGTTGCAACGGTTGGTACATTATCTGAGGTACCTAGAACGTCTCCACGGGCAATGTCTTTCTTTCCGATTCCTCTTACGTTGAATCCGACATTGTCTCCTGGTTCAGCTTCCTGAACTTGCTCATGGTGCATTTCAATTGTTTTAACTTCACCGCTGATTCCTTTTCCTTCTCTTCCAGGAACTACAGTTACTTTTTGACCAATCTTCATAACTCCTGTTTCAATTCTTCCTACAGGAACTACACCAATACCAGTAATGTTATAGACATCCTGGATAGGTAATCTTAAAGGTAAATCAGTTGGTTTTTGAGGCTCTTCAAATTTGTTCACTGCTTCTAGTAAATTATCTCCAGTCCACCATGTCATTTTTTCAGATTTCTTTGCGATATTTTCACCAGGTAAAGATGCAATAGGTAAGAATCTAACTTTTTCAGGGTTCCAACCAGCTTGAGTTGCATGTTTCTTAACTTCTTCAACAACAGCTTTGTATCTGTCTTCGCTGTAATCTACTCCTGAAATGTCCATCTTGTTAACTGCCACAACTAATTGACCTACACCGAAAATCTTTGATAATTTTAGATGTTCAATTGTTTGTGCATTAACACCGTCATTTGCTGCTACTACTAAAACAGCGCAATCAGCTTGAGATGCTCCAGTAATCATGTTTTTGATGAAGTCTCTGTGACCAGGTGCATCAATTATTGTGAAGTAATACTTATCTGTATCAAATCTCTTGTGAGCTAAGTCAATGGTAACTCCTCTTTCCTGCTCTTCCTTAAGGTTATCCATTACGAAGGCGAATTCGAAACCTGATTTTCCAAGCTGTTCAGCTTTTTCTTTAAGCTTTCTCATAGCTTGCTCGTCAATATTTCCTGTATCAAACAGTAATCGTCCAACGGAAGTAGATTTACCGTGATCTACGTGTCCAATGAATACTAAGTTTATGTGTGTTTTTTCTTTTGCCATTATATTTCCTCCATTTTTTAGCTTAAATATGCTAATTATTTGAATATAGCTGAAATGAAAAAGTACTGTTTATAAAGATTTCTAAAAAAAGTACGTATTTAGTTGTTTTGCCAAAGGAGCCACACGGCGAACTAAAAATGATAATAACGTTGTCGCTGTAATCATGGCGTGCAAACAAATTAAATACTTTCTAAAAATATGATGATAAACTTGAGAAAGCCTAAATAGAAAGATTAATAAGTAAGAATAATCTTACTTGTTCATGACAGTAATAAAAACAGTAAAAGTATCCGATAAAGGGCAAATCTCAATTCCTCTAGTGATAAGAGAATCAGCAGGTATTTACAAAGGAGATGAATTAGTTATCATTGAAGACCACGGAAAAATTCTCGTTGAGAAAGTAGATAGAATTACAAAAGAAATCAAGGATTATTTTAAGGATATTCTAAAACACGGTGAGAACTCATTAAAAGAAATCTGGGACAATACCGAAGATGATATTTGGAGCACATACTTATGAAGCAAAGAGATATTGTGTTATTACCATTTCCTTATTCTGATTTAAGAAAATCTAAAGTAAGACCAGCTTTAATCATTTCAAATGACAATATTAATGAAAGTAGTCAAGATTGTATGATAGTTCCATTGACATCAGTTCTAAAAGATGAACCTTACTCAGTAAACATTATCCAGAAAGATTTTGAAGGAGCAACTCTGGTTAAGCCAAGTAGGGTTAGAGTTGATAAGATCATTGCCGTCAAAAAATCATTAGTTATTAAGAAAATTGCCACCTTATCTCCTCATAAATTTAATATGATAAAAGAATTGATTTCAAAATTGTTTTAGAACTTTCTGAGAGCGTAATGAAAATGACAAACACCAAAAACAACCTTTAAAAACCCTATCGGCTTCCTTCTTAGATGTTGACTCAAAAAGAAGTAACTCTATTACGTAAAGAACTTGCTTCAGCAAAAAATCCATTATTCTTCTATGATGGAGATGGAGACGGTTTAGCATCATTTCTCCTATTATATAGAATTCATCGAGAAGGAAAAGGAGTAGCATTAAGAGGTTCTTCTCAACTTAATGAGAAATCACTACGAAAAGTAGCGGAATTAGACCCAGATAAGATATTTGTGCTTGACATTCCATTAATGACACAAGAATTTATTGATAAAGCTAAAAGACCCATTTTTTGGATAGATCATCATCCACCACAAGATAAACATAATGTGAAATATTTTAATCCACGTATTGCTAAACCGGATGCATATATTCCAACTTCCAGAATGTGTTGGCAAATATCTGATAGACCTCAAGATTTATGGATTGCAATGACTGGTTGCTTGGCTGATTATTATGAACCAGATTTCGTTGAAGAGTTTGTTAAAAATTATCCTAATTTATTACCTGCAAAGATTGATTTAACATCAATGGTATTCAAATCTCCAGCAAGCAAATTAGTTAAAATGTTTTTTTTCTTACAAAAAGGACCACATTCAGAAGTAAGAAAATCAGTAAAAATTTTGCAAAGGATTAATCATCCTGATGAAATATTAAAAGAGCAAACTAGTGAGGGAAAGTTCTTATGGAAGCGTTTTGGTAAGATAAATAAAATGTATGAAGAACTTTTGAGAGATGCACGAAAAAATGTTACGAGAAGCGATTTGTTGTTATACCATTATTCTGAAGATAAATGGTCATTCACAGCAAATCTAGCAAATGAATTAGTTGCACTCTATCCAAAAAAGACAGTATTAATTTTACGTACAAAGGGTGGGCAAATGAAATGTAGCTTAAGAGGAAAACATGTATTACAAAGGTTAACAAGTGCTTTAGAAGGAATTTCAGGAAGGGGAGGCGGACATGACAATGCATGCGGGGCAGTTATTCAAGAGTCAGATTGGGAGAGGTTTTTAGAGAATTTCAAAAGAGAATTAAAAAATAGTGATTAGAAAATGGAGTGATTAAGATGTATGAGATTGTTTTATCAATATTAGGTTTATTATTGGGATATGTTTTGGCAAGAATAGCACCAGAAGAAGTTAATTGGGTTAGAAGAGGTAATATTATTTTGAGTAATAGTCTTTATGTGATAATATTAGGATTATTTTCATTTTTATTAATCAAATTAGATCTTAGATATTTATTGTTTACACTTATTGGGTTGGTAGTTTTATTTTTACAAATTAAAATAAAGAAAATATATTTATATCTAATTGGTTGGCTGTTAATGTTTGGGATGTTATTTGTAATACCAAATTATATTTCAATTAGTGTATCTCTTGTATTTTTACTAGGTTTCCCATTAGGTATTATGTTATGTCAAAATAGAACTTAATTTTGAACACACAAGTATTCCACAAATAAATCAGTGGTTTATTTACAAACCACCACTTAATAGTGTGGTGGAATACTCCGTGTTTGAACAAATCCACAATGAAAAAAGATAAGAGCAAAAAAAAAGATCTTGAAGAAGCTTTGGAAAAAATATCTCCCATTGTAGAGGAAACAATTGAAAAAAATGTTGGAATAGCTCTACCTCAATTAGAATCAGATATCTCTGATCAATTACAAAAACCTCACTTGGACATTTACGTTCCTTCTCATCTTAGTTTTAGAAAAGCTAAGAAGAAGTTTAAGAAAGAATTTTTTAAGAGAGAATTAGAGTTGCATCTAGGAAATGTTTCTCAGTTAGCAAAAGTATTAGGAGTTGACAGAAGAAGTGTGCATCGAACAATTAAAGATCTTCATATTGATACAGATAAGAAATTGAATGCAGATATATATTACAGGGGGATTTTGGACAAGACGATTAGAACAACATTAGACCAATACAAAGAAATTTTACATCCACATAAATTAGAGCATTTATATGAAGAAGTGGGAAAACTTTCAAGAAATATTGCAAAACATTTGCCTAGACCTGAGTTAACTTGGAAACAGGCCGAGAAATTATTTGAAAAAGATTTTATCAAACATGCATTAGAAGAAGTTAAAGGAAATGTTCGACAAGCTGCTCTTAATCTTAATATTAGGGTAGAAACTCTTCACAGAAAAATAAAAAAATTAGGGATTCAACAGAAATTTATATAAATTGTAAATAATTACTGAGTTAAAAAGAGGTATTATGGTAAGAAAGAAAAACGGACATCCAACTAAGCACGAGTATCATCCCGTGTTTAGACAGGAATTAACATTAGGTCAAAGAGCAGCTGACGTTATTGCTGATTTTGGTGGAAGTTGGACTTTTCTATTATTATTGTCGTTAAGTTTAGTTATTTGGATGTCATTAAATACATATTTAGCTTATAGAACTCCATTTGATCCATATCCATTTATTTTACTGAATTTATTTTTGTCGACTTTGGCAGCTTTTCAAGCACCAATTATTTTAATGGCTGCTAATAGGCAAAGTGAAAGAGATAGAATTGATGCTAAGTATGATCATGCAATTAACAGAAAAGCAGAAAGAGAGATACAAGCGATACAAAGAGATTTAGATGCAATTCGGAGAAATATAGAAAGATTGCATAAGAAAAAAAAGTGAGTTATTTATATTTGTCTGTGAAAAAAGAATCTATAAAAGTTGTTGATAGTTCTCTGATGATTTTTGAACCATGATACGTCATTCCTAAACCAAGATGAGGAAGTGTATTGTCCCATCTATCAGATTCTTTGCACCATTTCTTCCCTTTGTACGATGCATATTCTATTAATCTTGCACTTTCAGGAATAGTTCTTAAGGACGTCTCAACACATAGAGATGCAATGTTTTTTGTTTCTTTTAGCATATGATTTTTAGTCTAGAGAAGTATATAATTGTTTTGGAATATAAAGTGCCCCCGCCGGGA
>CAZRZP010000002.1:207233-219557 GCA_964604645.1 uncultured Methanosarcinales archaeon | reverse complement strand
AGTCAAAAGAAAAAAAAGAAAAAAAAAGAAAAGCCGTTAAGCTTATTCGCTAGTGTTTGCAGCATCGTCTGCTGCTTTATCTGCAGACTTGTCTTCCATCTTAGCTGCGGTGTAAACACCAATCTTAGCGTCGCTGTAAGTTGTACCCTCAACAGATGCATCAGTACCACTTAACTCGTCCCATCTATGTGCTAAGACTTTACCTGCTAACCTTGTGTCTTTACCACTGTATCCAGCTACTAACATTGCCATGTTACCATTTGCATGCTCGAACAATCTAACTCTAGCCTTACCAGGAGTAAATCCTTCAGTACAGTCAGATGGTTTGTCCATCAAATCTGCTGCAACACTGTTAACACATGGTCCACCAACAACAATTAAGTTCTGACCCTTAGCGTCTGCAACTTCACTGTCTAGCTTAGTAGCATCCACTACAGTAACCCTGGTTAAATCACCTGAACTTGTTTTACTACTTGTGGTAGCTCCACTAGTGAAATAAACCTGTGGTATTCTCTGCTTAGCAGGGTAGTCAAGGATAATCTCGTCAGGATCACTTGCTGGTTCATTCAAAGTAATCTTCACTCCCATGGAAGTGTACCCATAGCTAACTTCAGTCTCTCCATCAGGAGTTATCAAAGTCACTGCACTCGGATTCAAAGCTGCACTTACAATCGGCTGTGTTGCCGTCGTTAAAAATCCAGCTCTAACCTCTGGTCCGGCCGCCGCCGATATGTTTATGCCAAGTCTCATAGGAACTTGGTTGTCATAATCATCTCCGTTCGGAGTATCCATCGTTAATTGCACAGCTGTTACTGACTTGTATAATCCACTAATGTTATCAGCAGTTTCGTTCAAACAAGCATTACTAGTAACCGGATTACCTTGATCATTCTGGTTACAAGTTACGTTAAAGAACCACTGCGATCCATAACTATCAACAAAAGTTATTGGATTCTGACCTGTAGTTGCATTAGTCGTTGAAGATGGAGCAGTTGTATCTAAAGCAACTCTTATCCTATAATCGTCTGCGCTCTGATCACTACCAACTGCTACGGCATCAAACGAATATCCACCTAGCTTAATTGTTGCAATTACACCATTAAAACCCACAGTTGAAGCTGAGTACTCCAAAGTTTCAGCATTTCCCATGTTCTTAAACTTAATCTTCGGGGATGTATCTGTGCTCTTATCTGATCCTTTATACTGCAACAAGTAAGACTTCGCTGAACCATCGCTTGCTGTTCCACCAGTGATGATGAAATAGTCATCTTTGTAAATCGTATGATATTCATCAATGATCAACCTTTTTGCATTGGTACGAGCTACGTTAACAGCAGAATCTTCACCAAAAGTAATGTTCGTAGCTGATTCCGCATACGCAACTGGAATATCTACAGCATTACCATCACCATCAAACAAATGGAGTTTATACCGTCGAGATGAAGAACTCCTTAGTTTCAATTCATGACTTTCTTCTTCGGTTAAGCCTTTATACTCAATATCAAATGCGCCATTCATCAATACTTCTTTTTCTTCACCTGTCGATAAAACAACGTCACTTAACTTCTGATCAGCTCCAACAAAGAAGTCGTCATCAGCCGTCATGTTAACTTCAATAGTACTAACAGTAAACGTAGTGTTATCGTCAGTTCCGGTGATGAAAACACTTGTACCATCAATATCTTCTGAGCCAACTTTCAGTTTCTTCTCACCAGTACCAATAGCTTCTACATTATCATCTTGTAAAACCATCTTGGACGCGCCTACAAAGAATGTAGATGAATGAACTCCCCCAGCATAGCTCTGGTAAAGAACTTCAGAAACTCCAACTTCACTCTTATCAGAAAGTACGTATGTTTCTCCAACTTTCAATTTATTGGTAGACTCACCATTAACAGTAAACTTAGCTTCGTCATCATCAACGAAAGTTAATGTTACTTCATAGGTCTTGTCGCCAACAGTATAAGTTTTAGTTTCCCCTTCCAACAATGTATCTCGTGAAGAACCAGACATTAAAGTCAACTTAATTCCAGCTTCATAATCTGTTGGAGCAGCACTAGTTCTTCTAGCTAAAACTACACTATAGTCGTTACCAAGAAAAGAAAGATCCGTATTCTCAAAATCATCTAAGTAAGTTCCAGTAGTATCTGCTGTACCTGCTGAATCAGTAACGTCCGATTGAGCGGTGCTACTAAATTCCAATTTATAACGGGCAATTTGTCGACCACTTTTAATAAACAAATGGTCAGCAGTTTCATCGTCATCGTTTTCAGTATACTTAACTATTCTGCTTTGGTCTAATGAGTCTTCTCCCTCAGTATCAAAAAATAGAAACTGTTGGTAGTCATATTCATTCTCATTAGTCGCCCAAACACCATCAGCTAAAGCATCTAAATCATTTTCATCAGCAAAGGTTGTAATGTCCCTAAAGTCTTCAGAAGTAAGACCTGAAGCAGTAGCATTATTGTTAGCAAACTCTAATTTCTTAGAACTTGTTCCAACCATCCAACTATCACCAGTGACTGTTGTTGTCGTAGATTTGCCAGAACCCTTATACTTCATACTAGCTGCAATATCTGTCATTGCTAAATTGTCAACAGAAGCCGCATTCTCACCAACAACTAACCATCCATTAAATGTACCGTCTGTAACGAACATATCAGGATAGTTATCTAAGCTTGCTGCCGCGGCACCCATTGCTGTAGCACCTAACATTGCTACACCAGTTCCAACGGCAAACAACCGTTTAACCATCTTTTTTACTTTCATTATTAACACACCTCCGTGTTATCTTCGACTCATCTCGTAAAAATTCCGAAAAGAATGATTAATCACTCTTTTTCGATTTTAGAGATAAGCGTGCTCTTATCTTGGACATATAACCAAAAATCCGTTTATATATCTTTCGAAAAAATAAGGGCATTAGAAATGTAAGGCGATCACTAACTGCCAGAAAATACAAAATTTACGTGCTTTAGAGCTTCATCATTTGTAAATGATAAAAAGAAACAAAATATAGAACATAGTTCATTTATGCCTTGTCCGTATCAATTATTTATAAATAATTAGAAAAATTAGTCAAAAGAAAAAAAAAGAAAAAAAAAGAAAAGCCGTTAAGCTTATTCGCTAGTGTTTGCAGCATCGTCTGCTGCTTTATCTGCAGACTTGTCTTCCATCTTAGCTGCGGTGTAAACACCAATCTTAGCGTCGCTGTAAGTTGTACCCTCAACAGATGCATCAGTACCACTTAACTCGTCCCATCTATGTGCTAAGACTTTACCTGCTAACCTTGTGTCTTTACCACTGTATCCAGCTACTAACATTGCCATGTTACCATTTGCATGCTCGAACAATCTAACTCTAGCCTTACCAGGAGTAAATCCTTCAGTACAGTCAGATGGTTTGTCCATCAAATCTGCTGCAACACTGTTAACACATGGTCCACCAACAACAATTAAGTTCTGACCCTTAGCGTCTGCAACTTCACTGTCTAGCTTAGTAGCATCCACTACAGTAACCCTGGTTAAATCACCTGAACTTGTTTTACTACTTGTGGTAGCTCCACTAGTGAAATAAACCTGTGGTATTCTCTGCTTAGCAGGGTAGTCAAGGATAATCTCGTCAGGATCACTTGCTGGTTCATTCAAAGTAATCTTCACTCCCATGGAAGTGTACCCATAGCTAACTTCAGTCTCTCCATCAGGAGTTATCAAAGTCACTGCACTCGGATTCAAAGCTGCACTTACAATCGGCTGTGTTGCCGTCGTTAAAAATCCAGCTCTAACCTCTGGTCCGGCCGCCGCCGATATGTTTATGCCAAGTCTCATAGGAACTTGGTTGTCATAATCATCTCCGTTCGGAGTATCCATCGTTAATTGCACAGCTGTTACTGACTTGTATAATCCACTAATGTTATCAGCAGTTTCGTTCAAACAAGCATTACTAGTAACCGGATTACCTTGATCATTCTGGTTACAAGTTACGTTAAAGAACCACTGCGATCCATAACTATCAACAAAAGTTATTGGATTCTGACCTGTAGTTGCATTAGTCGTTGAAGATGGAGCAGTTGTATCTAAAGCAACTCTTATCCTATAATCGTCTGCGCTCTGATCACTACCAACTGCTACGGCATCAAACGAATATCCACCTAGCTTAATTGTTGCAATTACACCATTAAAACCCACAGTTGAAGCTGAGTACTCCAAAGTTTCAGCATTTCCCATGTTCTTAAACTTAATCTTCGGGGATGTATCTGTGCTCTTATCTGATCCTTTATACTGCAACAAGTAAGACTTCGCTGAACCATCGCTTGCTGTTCCACCAGTGATGATGAAATAGTCATCTTTGTAAATCGTATGATATTCATCAATGATCAACCTTTTTGCATTGGTACGAGCTACGTTAACAGCAGAATCTTCACCAAAAGTAATGTTCGTAGCTGATTCCGCATACGCAACTGGAATATCTACAGCATTACCATCACCATCAAACAAATGGAGTTTATACCGTCGAGATGAAGAACTCCTTAGTTTCAATTCATGACTTTCTTCTTCGGTTAAGCCTTTATACTCAATATCAAATGCGCCATTCATCAATACTTCTTTTTCTTCACCTGTCGATAAAACAACGTCACTTAACTTCTGATCAGCTCCAACAAAGAAGTCGTCATCAGCCGTCATGTTAACTTCAATAGTACTAACAGTAAACGTAGTGTTATCGTCAGTTCCGGTGATGAAAACACTTGTACCATCAATATCTTCTGAGCCAACTTTCAGTTTCTTCTCACCAGTACCAATAGCTTCTACATTATCATCTTGTAAAACCATCTTGGACGCGCCTACAAAGAATGTAGATGAATGAACTCCCCCAGCATAGCTCTGGTAAAGAACTTCAGAAACTCCAACTTCACTCTTATCAGAAAGTACGTATGTTTCTCCAACTTTCAATTTATTGGTAGACTCACCATTAACAGTAAACTTAGCTTCGTCATCATCAACGAAAGTTAATGTTACTTCATAGGTCTTGTCGCCAACAGTATAAGTTTTAGTTTCCCCTTCCAACAATGTATCTCGTGAAGAACCAGACATTAAAGTCAACTTAATTCCAGCTTCATAATCTGTTGGAGCAGCACTAGTTCTTCTAGCTAAAACTACACTATAGTCGTTACCAAGAAAAGAAAGATCCGTATTCTCAAAATCATCTAAGTAAGTTCCAGTAGTATCTGCTGTACCTGCTGAATCAGTAACGTCCGATTGAGCGGTGCTACTAAATTCCAATTTATAACGGGCAATTTGTCGACCACTTTTAATAAACAAATGGTCAGCAGTTTCATCGTCATCGTTTTCAGTATACTTAACTATTCTGCTTTGGTCTAATGAGTCTTCTCCCTCAGTATCAAAAAATAGAAACTGTTGGTAGTCATATTCATTCTCATTAGTCGCCCAAACACCATCAGCTAAAGCATCTAAATCATTTTCATCAGCAAAGGTTGTAATGTCCCTAAAGTCTTCAGAAGTAAGACCTGAAGCAGTAGCATTATTGTTAGCAAACTCTAATTTCTTAGAACTTGTTCCAACCATCCAACTATCACCAGTGACTGTTGTTGTCGTAGATTTGCCAGAACCCTTATACTTCATACTAGCTGCAATATCTGTCATTGCTAAATTGTCAACAGAAGCCGCATTCTCACCAACAACTAACCATCCATTAAATGTACCGTCTGTAACGAACATATCAGGATAGTTATCTAAGCTTGCTGCCGCGGCACCCATTGCTGTAGCACCTAACATTGCTACACCAGTTCCAACGGCAAACAACCGTTTAACCATCTTTTTTACTTTCATTATTAACACACCTCCGTGTTATCTTCGACTCATCTCGTAAAAATTCCGAAAAGAATGATTAATCACTCTTTTTCGATTTTAGAGATAAGCGTGCTCTTATCTTGGACATATAACCAAAAATCCGTTTATATATCTTTCGAAAAAATAAGGGCATTAGAAATGTAAGGCGATCACTAACTGCCAGAAAATACAAAATTTACGTGCTTTAGAGCTTCATCATTTGTAAATGATAAAAAGAAACAAAATATAGAACATAGTTCATTTGTGCTTGATTTGATTAAAAGACCTGCAAACATAGTATTAAAAATGAAAAATCATTTAAAAAACCACCGTTTTAACTCAATATGAATTTAAAATCCATCAATATACCAGATTTTGTAAAGCAACAATATTCATTCCCAAAACTAACTCCTATTCAGAAAAAATCAGTTGAATCTGGCGTTTTAGAAGGAAAATCAGTAATTGCCTGCGCTCCAACTGCTTCTGGAAAGACTTTAGTTGCAACATTAGCCATATCTAAAGTATTAGAAAATGATAACATAGGAAAAGCAATCTATTTAGTCCCTTTAAGAGCCCTTGCTTCTGAAAAATTTAAGGAGTACCAAGAACTTCTCGAAGGAACACCATATAAAGTAACTTATTCCACTGGCGATTTAGATTCAGTTTCAACACATTTGGCACAATATGATTTGTTAATCCTTACAACTGAAAAATTAGATAGTCTTCTAAGACACCATGTACCTTGGCTAGGCGACGTGAAACTAGTGGTAGTTGATGAAATTCATTTGTTAAATGATGCATCAAGGGGACCAACCTTAGAAATTGTGTTAACATTAATGAAAACTCAATTACAACCACAAATCATAGGATTATCAGCAACAATAGGTAATCCACAAGAGTTAGCTGATTGGTTAGAAGCAGACTTAATTCAAGACGATTGGCGACCAGTTGAGTTAAAAAAAGGAATTCACGTGAAAGAAACACAATTTTACGAATAAGTAAGATAGAAATATGCTAATTTACACCAAAAAGAATCAACCATTTTTATCCATAAAATCTTTAATTCCCTCAATTCTTTTTACTAATCTTTCTTTTTGTGGATAATTTAACTGTAAAGCTTGATTATAACACTTCAAAACCATTTCCGGCTGACCCATTTTTTCATAAATCACTCCTAAATTATGAAAGATAATTGGATTTCTTTGATTTAATTTAATTGCCTTTCCAAGCACTTCTACTCCATCATTAAGTTTATTTTGTTTCTCATAAACAACCGCTAAATTAACATATGCATTGAAAAAAATAGGATTTAACTTTATTGCTTCAGAAAAGTGCTTCTCTGCTAACTCAAAATCATTTTCCTGCAAATAACAATTCCCTAAACCAAAATGGCCGTCAGAACTTTCAAATTTTTCTAAAATCACACCATATTGTTGTTTCGCTTCTGCATTTTTATCCTGTTTTTGTAATACAACAGCCAAATCAAGTAGAGGAGTTAGTTGTGAAGAATCAAGTTCTAAACTTTTACGATACATCATTTCCGCCTGAGCAAACTTGCCTTTCTCTTTCAACCTAATACCCAATTCAAAATAAGCTTTAGCATTTTGTGGATCGGCTTTTATCTTCTGTTCAGCTAATTTTAGATACAATTCACTTTTCTTCCCAACGAAACTACTAACAGAACCATAATGATGAACCGAAAGGGGCAAAGTTGACAAATTCATTTTAGAAGAAGAAGAAATCAATTCATGCATTTTTCCTTCAAATTGCAAATTCAGTGCTTGTTGCCATAAACGAATTTTCATAGAAGGAAACCAACCTTGAAAATTTTCTGCATAAGCACCATTCAAAGAAGGCTGCCAATGCCTTATTGAAGAATTATCAGAATAATTACGTGTCAAAACATTATAGGCTTGATTTTCCCAAACATTAGCACATTCCAATAATTTACCGTGTTCCTCTTTTCCTATAATTTCATCGGCATCCAATATAAAAACCCAATCACAAGTTGCATGCTTAATTGATTCATTCCTTGCAGCTGAAAAATCATCACACCATTCAAAATCGTAGATCTTATCAGTAAATTTAGAGGCAATCTCTTTAGTTCCATCCGTGCTTCCAGTATCTACAATAATGATTTCATCAACAGCTTCTTTTACAGAATTCAAACATTTTTCTATGTTTTGTTCTTCATTTTTTACAATCATACATAAAGAAATTGTTGGCTTTGTGAGTAATTTTGAAAAAATATTAAGATTAGTGCTATTCATAACCCATTGTCTAGCTAAAACACTTTTTTCTTCACCAAAACCACGCTTAACACCCACGGAAGTAACATATTTATTTGTAATCTCCATTGTTTTGTCCGAAAAAGCACCATAAGGATAACAAAAATGCTTCACATTTACACCAATTTTAGAATAAATTGTTTTTTCCGCTAACCCAAATTCACTTTTCAATCGAATTTCATCTAATTTCGCCAAATTTTTATGCGAAAAAGTGTGAGAACCTATTGTAAATCCTTTTTTATCAAGCCCTTTTAATTGATTCCAATTCATAAATGAAGAATATTTCTCATTATTAGGAATATTTTTCCCATTAACCCACTCTGGTACAACATACACAGTTGCAAAAAAACCAAATTTTTGCATAATTGGTAAAGCATGTTCAAAAACACCCAACCTACCATCATCAAAAGTAATTACAACTAATTTTTCATCAACTATTACTTTCTCATCTTCACATTTTCCTTTTTTTTCTGAATATTCATCTAAACTAATTGTTTTGTAACCATTTTCATTCAAAAATTTCATTTGTTTTTCAAATTCTTCTGGAGAAACGCACCAAGGATTATCAACTTCAGAAACATCATGATACATTAGTATTGGAATTGGATATTTCAATTTATTACACCAAAATTACTTTAACACCAACAATTAATTTATTTTTATCTTTTCCTTCAACCTAGGATCTAACTCCACTGCTTTTTTAAAAGCAGCAAAAGCTTCATCTACTTTTCCTGCTCGGTCTAAAGCCACACCATAATTTACAAACCACTGTGCTTTTGGTTGTAGATTTACAGCTCTTTGATACATTTGAATTGATTCAGACTTTCCTTGCTTTTCTAAAACAACGCCTAAATTGTGCCACGCTCTAGCAAATTTAGGAGCTTTCTGTAATAATTCACTTAATATTTTTTCTGCTTTACCCAAGTTACCTAACTTTTCATAAGCAGCTGCAAGATTTGTCAAAGCATGAATATCTTCTTTTATTGTTAATCCTTGTTCAATTACATCAATTCCTTTTTGATATTCTAATAAAGAGATATAACTTACCCCCATACTAAAATAAGCATTAGCGTAATTTGGTCTCCGATCTAACAATCTTAAAAAAAAAGCAATGGCAGAATCGTAATTTTTTAGATTATTATGACAAACACCTAAACTATATTCTGCTTCTGCGAATTCAGGTTTTAATTCAATTGCCCTTGCAAATAACTGAACCGCATCGCTAAACTTACCTTCCATTTTTAATAGAATGCCTAATTCATGATATGCTTTTGGATTGTTTTCTTCTTCCTCCACTTTCTTCTTCAACAAGTCCCCATACATTCTCAACTTAGAAATTCTATCTTCTATAGATTTGTTTTCTTTATAATGATGAATAGGTATAGCGCTATGAAGAATGGAGAGACTTTTTTCTTTTAGAAGTGGTTCCACTACTTCATGAATCCTCCCAGTAAATCGAACATCTAAACCGCTTTTAAACAAGCGGACGATAATCGAATCGGAATAACCTAAAAAATCTCCCCCAGTGAATGTGAAATTTTCACGAGACGGATCATTCGTATAATTTCTCTGTGTTAAAGAAACTGCAGATACATCTTCATCTTCAATTAAACTTTTTATCTTAACAAAATCTTCTTTTGAAATAATTTCATCTGCATCCAGTATTAAAATCCAATCTTTAGTTGCTTTTGTTAATGAAAAGTTTCTAGCTGTAGAAAAATTATCAACCCATTCAAAATCAAAAATCTTATTTGTAAATTGAGAAGCAACTTCTTTAGTTTTGTCTACACTTCCAGTATCAACAATAATTATTTCATCAACCAATTCTTTAACAGAATTCAAGCACTGTGGAAGGTCTTTTTCCTCGTTTTTTACAATCATACACAAAGAGATTGATGCCATGAGATTTTAAGGTAATATTAGTTACTATGATTCAATATCAGTTTCAATTTTTTTCCACAAATAACCGCTTACTTTCTCAAAGTATGGTTCTAAGTTAAATTTGCTGATATGTTGTGGATAAATATGATTATATTGAACTTCTTCCGGATTACAAAAGATATAATTAGTTTTCTCAACTAATTTCTTAATAACTTTTTCAGGGTTTTCCAAATGCTCAAGAACATCCATTACATTGATTAGATCCCATTCTTCATCTAAAGGATTATCGTTATCGATGTGAACTGCCGCATTGTATTTTATAAATCTCCAGAGAGCATATTTTCTGGTTGGACCAGGTAAATCATGATATGTTGGATGTAATCCAGCTTCAAAAGCTTTTATACTAAATTCACCAATTCCACCGCCAAATTCTAGAACTTTTTTCAAACCCAATTCTTGCATCTGTTTTATCATTTCATTAACTAAATTTTTGTGCTCTAGATAGATTTGATATTGAGTTAAATCATAGATATATAAATCCGTATCTTGGTAATAATCCACCACACTTTTTTTATTATTCCATAAGATTGCAAGCTCGTGAACTGCATAATTACATCTCTCAAAAACTAATCTAGGATGTATTTTAGTATATTCAACCAAATCCCTAAATAAGCGTGAATCCAAAACGGGAACGTTTTCCATAAATTTACTTAGCACCTATCTCTTTTAAAATACTTTCGAACTCTTTTCTATTATAATTACTTTTATAGATAGCTGCAAGTTCCCTTAATCTACCTATATCAACAATAATCTGTTTATTTTTTAATTCTACTTTCATTCTACTAATAAATTCCACTAATTGTGTAACATTATGTGGTTTTTCAGTTCTTGTGCAACGTTCAAAATCTAACAAAGTTACTTTTCCATGCTTGTTAATTAATACATGCTTCAACGGGTGATGCATCTCTTCTTTATTTACCCCCATTTTATCTAAAACAAAACATTGCTCCATTAGCTGTTTTATTACAGCCATTGATTCTTTACCATTAGCTTCATTCAGCCAATCAATAATAAATTCACCTTCCACAAATTCATAACAAAAATAATTTTTTCCCCAGAAAAGAATTGTTGGACCAATTGCTTTTTTATTCAATTCTCTTAACCAATTGATTTCATTGTTAATCCTTCCTTGTGCTTTTGAATCTTGTCTTTGCACTTTTATCGCAACTTTAACTATTTTCTTAGGTGCTAAGAATTTTTTGACACGATGATTTTTGTTATATTCACCAACATAAATTTGACCTCGCTTACCTTGAGTAAGAAAATGAATATTTCTTACCCCTTCACTCTCAAGTTTTCTTAATAACGGGTTTTTACGAATTTCATAAACATAAAGTGTTTCGAATGATAATTTTTCTTGATCTACTTCACGCCACACAAATAAGTTTTCATGGAGAATTTCTTCGATTTTCTGCTTATTTGTTAAAGAGGAGAATAAATATAGAATTACTCCATCTAGCAACAAATAATTTGATGCTTGCGCAAAAAACTGTTCAGAAAATTCCCACCCTTTCTTCCCCCCATATATTGCTTTATCTTCAATTTCTTTGCCACTAATTTTATCTTGCGGAAGGTAAGGAGGATTACAAATTATTAAGTTAAATGTTCCATCAACTTTAGAAAACAAATCACTTTTTAACAATTTTATTTTTTGTTTACTTTTAGTAATTTCTTCACTAAATTCTTTATTAAGTTTATCAATTACTTTCTTATTTATATCAACAGCAACAACTTCTCTAACATTTGGGCTTGAAGCTGCTTCTTTAGCTAAAATACCTGAACCAGTTCCCATATCCAAAACTCTTCCTTCAGCGTACTTTCTAACATGCTTTTGAATTAAGTAAGAGTCTTCTCTTGGTTGATAGATCATTTAGAGCTAAAATGGATGTTTCTAGAAAAATGTAATGGAAAAAAAAAGAAAAAAACTAAATGCAAGCACCGTCTTGACAAGATGTTCCTGAAGGACATGGATTCGCCATCACTCCCATTTCCATTCCACCGACACAAGTATATTCTGACAATTGATTACCGTTGCATGAATCCGTTTTCTTTTGAAACGAACCGTAAAACATACCCACAGTTGTCGACTTAACTTTTGCATCTGCTGAAGCAGGAATTGTCCATTGTGTTGTTCCATCCGGATCATAGCAACCACATCCCGTATCTTTGGAACATAATTCAGAATATGGCCCACAAAGTTCATTCGCATCATTACCAATAAAAGACTCCCCTGTTACTGGATTCTTGAA
>CAZRZP010000002.1:13737-207223 GCA_964604645.1 uncultured Methanosarcinales archaeon | reverse complement strand
CTTGGTACAGCGTGGAACCCATCTTCTCCATTTTCGCCAGTTTCAGTTGTGCAAAGGTAACTTGTTGTTTGAACACATGCGCCTTGATAGCAAGAATCAGCCCCAGAAACATTTGCGCAATCATATACATCATCATCAACAAAATCCCCCACACATTTATACTCAACAAGTTTGCTCTTCTCACCCACCTGACATACGTCGGTAAACAATTGTGAATCTATCGAAATCGTACTAGGGATAAATAATTTAGAGAGGTTATTACCATCTGGATCAACACATTTTACTTGACTTCCACAATCTCCATTATCAAAACCACAAGCAGCATTATTACAACTAGCATCACACCAATTATCTCCAGGCCAACCATTTAAACAACCAGGAGCGCACAAAGTTGTAGCTTTACAATCACCATTGTCAAAATTACAAGCAGCATTGTTACAACTAGCGTCACAATAATTATCACCAGGCCAACCATCTAAACAACCATGAGCACATAAATCTGAAGAATTAAGTGCAGCACAATCGCCATCGTCAAAGTTACACTCGGCAGTGTTACAGCCAGGATCACACCAATTATCTCCAGGCCAGGTTGAATCAGAACAACCAGAAGCTAAACAAGCCTGCATATTATTTACAGCTTGACCAGCTAGAGCTTTTGGTTTCTGCTTTACTCCTTTAGCTGCTTTAAGTTGAGCTATTTTTTGATCTTTAACATCTACTTTTCCATTATCAGAAGCCTTTTCACTTTCTCCACAACCAGCTAAAACAAACATAACAGCAATTAAACATACAACAAACATTATCTTTCTTTGAAAACTTACGTTTTCCAACCCTTTCTTAAAAAGTTTCATAATAAACACCTCATTTTAATAATAATTACAAGAAGAAGAAGAAGAAGAAGTTAATAAAGTTTTCTATAACCCCAACTCCTTGGCCATTACTCTAGCTTCTTCTAAATTTTTCTTTGTTCCAACATCAATTATTTTTTCAACTTTCTCATGTTCAAACACAACACCAGAATCTATTAAATCTTGAATTGCATCTGTAACTTCTAACTCTCCTCTTGAAGAAGGTTGTAATCTAGAACAAGCAGAAAATATCTGTTTTGGAAATAAATACACACTTAAATTAGCACAACTGCCAACAAATTCTTTGGGCTTTTCAACAATTCCTTTGACCAAAATCCCATCCAAGTTTAGAACCCCATAATTTTCCGGATCTTGCACATCTTTACATACTAGCACGCCTTCAGATTGATGTGACAAAACTCTTTCCAATAAACTAGTTTCAAATAATGAATCTGCTGCCAAACAAAGAAACTTTTCTTCAAAAATTAAATCCTTAGCTTGCAAAACAGCGTGCCCTGTACCTTTCATCTCTTTCTGATCAACATATTCAATAAAAACCCCAAATTTACTTCCATCAGCAAAATAGTTAATTATCTTTTCTTTTAAATGACGTACAATGATAATTATTTTTGTAACTCCAACTGATTTTAGTTGATTAATAATTATCTCCATTAAAGGCTTGCCATTAATATCCATCATTACTTTTGGAACTTCAGCAGTAAGTGGAAGTAACCTCGTTCCTCTTCCTGCCGCTAATAAAACTGCTTCCATCCTAGCTCTCCTCTTTATCTTCTATTCTAGCCATCAATTCAACAAACTCCATAAATGTTTTTATTTCATAATCTGGTTTTTCAATCTTAGTCAAAGGTTCTTTATCTGCAGCCATACCATGCCGTAACCAAACCGTTGTACAGCCTAATTCATTTCCAGCTTTTAATTCAGCAAAAACTTTATCACCAATTACCCAAGTATCGTCTTGTGGAAAAGTTTGCATCGCTTCCTCAAAACATATTTTCTTTCCAGCATTTGATGTACACAATAATACTTTATCAAAATATTCTCGAATCCCTAATGAATCAATCTTACGATCTTGCAAACCAGGAATAGATTCATGGCTGACTAAAACTTTATTTCCATTAAACTTCTTTAAGAAATCCATCACCCCATCAAATAAAGTTATCGACTCAATATCTTTATCTGTATGATTATCTGGCATTTGGCCTGTTCGATCGTACAAAGTATCATCCAAATCAAAAATGATTAACATCTTTACAAATTATCAACAATTTTCATCAGCTCATCAGCCAATTTCTCTGAATCATGACGAATGAGGTTTCTTTTTAATAAAGTATCTCCTCGTGGTATTTCTTTCAAATCGTTACTTAACAAACCAGCGACGATTATTCTAGAATCATCTTCCAAATCATTCATCACTAAAGTTCCTTCTTCTGCATAAGTTTCAATAAGTTCAGAAGGTGGTTGACTATTGTTAACAATAACATGATCAAAAATGTCTTTGCCAATAAACTTGGCAACTTCTTGAATATAATTGCTTACATTAAATGTAGGGGTTTGTCCATGCTTATTCATTAAATTAGCCACGTAAACTTTTTTTGCTCCAGATTCTCTTAAAGCTTGCGTTATCCCCTCAACCAACAGATTAGGAATTAAACTAGTGTACAAACCACCAGGACCAAAAATAATCAAATCTGCATTCATAATTTCATCAATCGCATGAGAATCAGCTTTTGGAAATGGTTCAAGATAAAGTGATTTATATCCCTGATGAATTGAAGTTGAAAGATGAATCTCTTTCTCTCCTTGTAATAAGGTTCCATCATTAAGAATCATATTTAATCTTACTTTATTTTTAGTAACTGGAATTACTTTTCCTTTGATATTAAGAATTTTTCCAACTTCTTCAACTGCTTTTTCAAAACTACCCGTCACTTTTTCCATTGAAGAAAGAAAGATGTTACCAAAACTGTGACCTTGCAATCCACCATTTTCAAATCGATAATTCATCAAACTTCGCATTAACCTACTTGAATCTGATAATGCAACTAAACATTGCCGAACATCTCCTGGAGGAAGAACACCTAACTCGTCTCTTAAAACTCCAGTTGAACCACCATCATCAGCCATCGAAACTATTGCAGAAATCTCCACATCTCTCCTCTTGAGACCAGAAAGAACCGTAAAGTTACCAGTACCCCCACCGATAACCACTACCCTTTTCATACCAGATAATTTTAAAAGACTGTTTTAAAGGTTATGGAAAATAGAAAGGAAAAAATATCGTACATAATGTAGTAACAAGCATTTTTAATAACAACTATCTTTATATCTTAAATTAAAATAGCCACAGTATGAACGAAAATATCGAACAATTGATTCAAAGAACAACTCTAGTTTACACACGTCAAGTAGGTGATAAGGATTATACATATAGACCACAAAATTCACCAAGTGTGTTAATGCATTTGAAAATGGGTTTATCCATCATTACAGATTGGCCAGAGAAAAGATGTAAAGCAATTTTCTCACCAGCAGGAGAATATCCACGCCCAGACATAAGAGTTCCATCAAAATTAAAAGAAGACTTAGCAAAAACACCTATTCTTGATCAAAGTCGACACTTGTTATACCTCAGATACTGGTTTAACCATCAAGGAGATAAAATAGAAGTCAATGGACCAACTCCAAAGGAATCACAGCGAGCATATCCAGCATTAATGGAAATTGTAAATATCATGGATACAATGCTAAAAGAACAGGGGTTTGAAATTGAAATGAATAATTCTAAACCACCGCATCAAATTTATGTGAAAAAAATAAACAAAAATAAAAAATAAAATTATTCTTCTACAAAATCATCTAAAGTAGCTGTAAACTCTTCTCCTTTCTTAGCCAATAATTCTCTTGCCATTAAAAAGAATACCAAACCAACAGATTTCTTTCCTTTATTATTACAAGGAACTACCAAATCTAACTTATTACTTTGATTGTTCGTATCACATAAAGCTACAACAGGAATACCTATTTTATTCGCATCTTCTACGGCATTTTTGTCCGGCCACGGATCACATACAACAATTACTTTTGGTTCAGTAAAAGTTTTTAAATTTGAATTTGTTAAAATCCCAGGAGGATATCTACCAGTTATTACAGTAATTCCTGTAAGTTCATTTAATTTTCTAAGAGCTTTCCAACCATTTTCGCGTCGGCAAGTAATTAAGATATCTTTCATTTCATAATTAGCTAAGAAATCTATTGCTATCTTGATACGTTCATCAATCTTTTTTAGATTAAGAACACTTAATCCATCTGGTCTGCTTTTGTAAATAAAATCTGCCATGTACTTAGTCTTAAATTTAGTTCCAATGTGTATCCCGCTTTTAAGATACTCATTTGAATCCAATAGTAATTTCTCTTCAGTCATTTTTTTCTCCCAAACAAGAATAAATTCTCGTCTGCATTCTTTTTCGCCTCATGCAGTTCACCTCACCCTACAACGGATGAGATTCGGCTATAATCCACTCAAAATGGCTTTTATTTAAAAAGATATCTAAAGAATCTCTTCTATCCCTCTCTCCACAATCTTAAACTTCAACTCTTTTCCCTCAGGCAGACTCCTATGTTTCCTTAAAATAATACCTCTACAATTACTAAACTTACGAACCTCAATCAAACATTTGCTTCCATACTTCAATAAATCTCCCCCAACCATCTTAACTTGATCCCGCTTATCAAAATCAGCATAAACTTGATTTGTTATTAAAACAGGTATTTTTTTGCGTCTGGCAATTTCAACAAGAAGTGCTATCTGCTTACCTAAAGCAGAATTTACTTCATATACTTCCTCACTTCTTCCCAACTCTAATCTATATAACATTGAAATAGAATCAACTACAATCATCCCCACAGTTTCATTTACAGCACTCTTTAATGTAGAAAATACTTGTTTTTGCTCTGCAAAATTAATAGGAGAAAAGAAAACCGTACGTGTCAATACATCATTCCACTGTGGACTTAGTTGCCGAATCCTTTCTACAGCAATACCTCCTTCTGTATCAACAAACAAAACTTTTTTCCCAGATTCTGCTATTTTTATCGCTGCAATCAAACAGAGGTTAGTCTTCCCACTTCCAGAAGGGCCATATATCGTGGTGATAATGTCATTTTCAAAACCTCCTGCTAAAAAATGGTTTAAAAAATCCGACCCAGTTGAGACTCTTGACATGTTTTATCACAGAGATACCTAAATAAATACTTTTAGCTTCTCAATCACAAACACTATTTATATAAAAAGGAAAAGATTCCCTAATACAATGAATAATGAAAAGAAGCTCTTGATGTTGATTATCGTTCTAACAGTAGTACTCAGAATTGCTTTATCTTTCTGGGTTCCTAACTTAACTTATGATTCTTATTTTCATCTTAAACACACTGATTACATTTCAGAACATTTTACGCCAAATTATAATGATGAATTGTCTTATGGAGGTAGACAATATTTTTTCCTGCCAGCTTTTCACTACTTGGCTTCAATTTTTGCAACTTTTTTGCCAATTGAATTGGTTGGAAAACTCTTACCCAACATCTTATTTGGGTTAGTTCCGTTTATAATCTACTTAATCGCCAAAGAAATCCAAACTAAACCTAGCAAAGGACCTTTATTGTCAGCGCTAATTGCCGGATTTCTACCAATATCGTTTGAGACTAACTCTTTCACACCTCACGCTTTATTTCTTCCTCTCGTATTTACTTCAATATACGCCTTTCTCAAAATTCGTAAAAGGCTTTTCTTATATGTATTCTCTTTTCTAATACTTTCTCTTACAAGTTCGGCCACTTTCCTTCTGATAACAGGTTTTGCTATTTATTTGCTACTCTCTTTCATTGAGAGAAAAAAAGTCAAACAAGAAGAAATTGAAATCATCATTTTTTCTGTTTTTCTTTTTCTATGGACCCAATTCCTTTTCTTTAAAAGAGTATTACTTGAAGAGGGATTCAGTTTTATTTGGAAAAATCTTCCAACTCAAATTATACAAGAATATTTTCCGGCATTTTCATTGGGTGAAGCCCTTATTTTAGTAAGTGTTATTCCATTTGTGGTTGGAATTTATGTAGTTTACAAAGCTCTCTTTCAAGAAAAGACAGAAAAAACATTTTTCATAATAAGTGTAGCAATTTCCACAACTTTGTTAACATGGTTTAGATTTATCGAACACAGGTTATCTTTAGCATTTTTTGGTTTAACTCTTGCAATATTATTCGTAATAGGATTTGATGAACTACTTCTAACTTTCCGGAATACTAAAGTGGCCCATTACAAAAAAATTGCTACTATAGTGGTTGTTTTACTTTTAGCAATCACAATAATCCCGGCAGCAATCAGTACTTCCCTAAATCAACAAACACCTAGCAATGAAGAGGTTCAAGCATTTAAATCTTTAACATTCTCTCCTCCTGACACCACAGTTCTTGCTTTGCCAGAAGAGGGTCATCTCATTACAATGTATGGTCAACGAAAAAATATTTTAGATCTTGAATTTTCTTTAATTTCAGATGCTGAAACAAGATTTAAAGACTCTACTAGCCTATATAGATCTCTATTTCAAACACATGCTATTGAAATTTTAGATGAATATGACGCAGATTACTTAGTTTTAACAAAAAGAGCCATGGAAAAACATGACACAACTAAGTTTAAATTTATCACACCAGATTGTTTCAGTCTAACTTACAAGAATGGATCAAAAATATACAGAAAAAGATGCACGTTAAAGTTGACATAATATAAGAATATCAAAACAAAGAGATGAAAAAATAAAAAGGATGAAAGAGATGAACAACAAAATAAATAAAAAAATAAAACAGGTTGAAAAAATAATCTCTGAAGAGATAACTAGGCAAGACATCATTGATAAAAATAGATTTTTCAAATATATATTAAAGAATCAAAGTTCAATATTATCTATTCTAGCATTAATTGCATTAACAGCCCCTTTGTTGCTAAGATATCTACAAAATAGAGACATTATCGGAGGTCCAGAAACTTATTACCTACTTACATCCTCTCCCTATAACTTTCTACAATATACTCCAAATTATATTCTCAATTTCCTTCCTTTAGTACTTGGATTAAGTACAGTCTTTCTTTTCATACGTATAGCAAAGATAAAAGATTTACCTGCCAGATTAACATTCTTCATTGCATTATTTACAATCTTGTCCCCAGCATTCATATATACATTCTCAACACTGGGCACCTATAGCTTTGGATTTCCTTTGTTACTCTTAGGAATTATATTGCTCAATTCAAAAAAAACAAAATTACTTGCATGGATTCCATTATTTCTTCTCCCATTAATTGATTTACTTACCACTTCTATTGCTCTAATTTATTTGATATTTTTTGTTTTAAAATCTTCAAAAAAGCAAAAAAAAGTATTCTTAGTAACTGCCATTGGTTTAGCTCTAGTTACCCTTATGTTAGCCGCAACAATCCACAACATAGATATTAAATTGGCAGCTGGCCCTTTCTTCTTAGAATCCATGTTAAGTGGACTTCTTTCAGATTTTGGAGGTAACATTGGGATTGGATCATTTGTATTTGTCTTGGCAATAATAGGTTTGCTATTTTCCTGGAAAAAAAAGAATTATCTTCATTTATACGTTCTAGCTGCAATAAGCGTTGCTGCTTTTGTATACAACAGCCACTCCATTTTCTACTTGTCTTTAACAGCAACAGTTTTTTCCACAATTGCTTTCATAACCCTATTTCAAAGAAAATGGGTTCTAGATAACTTAAAAGCACTCGCATTCTATCTTCTATTACTTGGAGTTCTTTTCTCAGCAATTAGTTATGTTGACAGAGTTGCACCTTTTAGTCCAACTTTAGATGAAATTGAAATTCTTCAATGGATGGATCTCAATATACCAAAAGACGCAAAAATTGCTTCTTTTACAAGTAATAGTTACAGGATTAGCTTTTTTGCTAAACGGGAACCAATTTCTTTCCACCATAGTTCTCTAAAAGATATAAACCTCACTAATCAAATATTTGAGGCTACTTATGTACAGGACCTCTTTCCTATTTTAGAGCAAAATGAGATATTCTACTTTTATATTAATAAGAAAATGAAGCAGAAACTTTTGAAAGATCAGGGCTTCCTTTTCCTTCTACAGAACGAAAGATTTAAATTTATGCATTCGCATGGGGAACATGAGGTGTGGATGTTCAATAAAGGCGATTAACTTTAATAAGAATTGCTTTGAGGGAGTGTATCGATGAATTTTTTAGATATAATTTTATGGGCTGTTTACTTAGTTTCTTTATACTTTTCAGTATTTCTTTTGTTAGTGTTTTTAGATAAAAAAAGCATTTTCAGGCATGAAAAAAGTAGAACTAAGTTAAAAGAACATCCACCCATAACAGTTATTGTTCCAGCTTTCAATGAAGAAGAAACCATCATTAAAACACTTGATTCAATTGCCAAAATAAAATACCCAAAAAATAAATTAGAGGTAATTGTTGTCAACGACGGTAGCACAGATGCAACAAAAGAAAAAGTTGAAAGTTTCATCTCTAAAATCATTATTGAAAATAATGATGACAGTAAGTGGATTTTGATAAATCAAAAAAATGCAGGTAAAGCCAAATCTCTTAACAATGCTTTGAAAAAAGCAAACGGAAAATATTTTGCTTGTTTGGATGCAGATTCTTTCGTTGATTCTTTGACTTTAAGAAAGATGCTGGCTATGTTTGAAAAAGACGAGCAAGAAGAAGTAGCTATCATAACTCCTGCAATGAAAGTATATAAGCCGGAAACCATTCTTGAAAAGATTCAATGGCTTGAATATTTGGTTATTATTCTTATTGCAAGAGTTTCAAGCCACTTAGATAGTCTTTATGTAGCGCCTGGACCATTCTCTCTTTACCGTACTGAAGTAATCAAGAATCTTGGAGGTTTTGATGAAAAAAGTCTCACTGAAGATCAAGAGATAGCATATAGGGTACAGAAAGCTCAATTAAAAATAAGACAATGTTTTGATGGGTATGTTTTTACCAAAGCACCAGGGAAATTAAAGCCTTTCTACCGGCAAAGGAGAAGATGGTATTTAGGTAGTATTTCCTCTGTTTACCAATACAAAGAATTGATGGCTGACAAAAAATATGGAGACTTTGGTTTTATTCAAATGATTAAAAACGTTGCTGGTTATTTTTTAGCGATAACTGGTCTCTTAGCGGTAAGTTACTTATTCCTCATCCCACTGTTAACTAGGATTAAGAATTTATTTTTAGTGAAATTTAACATCATTCCATATATCACAAACTTCAAATTAGATTTATCAATAATGGACTTTTTAACTCTAGATTTCAGAAAAGGAATAATTATTATTTCCTTATTCATGGTCGGATTTTTCTTTTTTCATCAAGCACATAGAAATGCACAAGAAAAAATAAGCAAATTTGGTTGGATACCATTAATACCTTATTTTCTGTTTTATTATGTTTTGAAAGGAGCAATTCTTTTATTATCATTAGCAGAATTTTCTAAAAGTAGGAGGGTTAAATGGTAAAAAAACCTGTTTGGAGAACAATTAGTAAAGAAAAGTACATTACTGCTGGCATTATTACCTTGTTAATTTTCTTTTTAGGAATTACATTTGGTCTTGTTATTGAGAACCATAGATATGATTTAACTCAAGAAGTAAATGAAGAATTAGAAGTTAAGTATCTTAGCCTTCAGCTACAACATCTCTACCTAAATTCTTTTTCTAACCAAGATAATTGTCCAATTCTTGCTACTGCATTAAAAGAAACAGTAAAAGATCTTTCTGATTCATTAAGTGAAGTAATCGCATATGAAGAAGAAAATGATGCAAGTAACAAAAGAAAAGATTTAGTCATAAGGAGATATACATTGGACAATTTAAGATATTGGTTACTAGCAATACAAAGTAAAAAGCAATGTAATATTAACCTTGTTCCTGTTTTGTATTTCTATTCAACTGACTGTCCTTCCTGTCCTAATCAAGGAACCATTTTTACTTACTTCAAACAACTTTTTGGCGAAGAGATTTTAGTTTTTCCAATAAATCTCGATTACAGAGATCAAGAGCCAATGATTGAAATTATGGTAAGCCAGTATGAAATAAATAAATTCCCCACCTCCATCATTGACAACAAAAAATATGAAGGCGTCTTAGGTAGAGAAAGGTTACAAAAGATTATATGTAAATCTCTTCAAGATTCAGAACATTGTAATAAATAATGAAGATTATTTTTAATAAGATTAAAGAGAAAATACAAAAAAAAGATATTGTAATAGTTTTAGGAATAGCTTTAATTCTAAGAATTATTTATTTGTCAGCTAACCTTCCTTTATGGTGGGATGGGCATGTATACGTTGGAATGGGTAAATATATTTTTTCTAACGGAAGCGTAGGTTTATGGGAATCATTCCGTCCCCTTGTTCATCCTTTACTATTAGGTTTTGCTTGGAGTAAAGGAATTAGCCCAGTTATCTTTGGTAAAATTGCTGATTTGGCTTTCTCAGTAGGTGCTGTTGCTTTAGTATATGCTATTGGAACACGCGTATTTTCAAAGAGGGTTGGTTTTATTGCTTCTCTAATATTTTCTGTAACTCCTGTTTTTTTTATATTCACAGGATTAGTTTTAACAGAACCATTAGCTATTTTTTTAGGTTTACTTAGCATCTATTTTTTTGTTAAATCTACGCCTAATTACTTTTTGGCTGGTCTGTTTGGAGGCTTATCATTCCTCACTAAATTTCCTCAGGGAATTTATTTCGGAGTCATATTTATAGTATTACTCTTTGTAAGAAATTTAAAGAACCAACACTCACCAAATGAAACAAACAAAATCATTTTAACAACAATAAAAAAAATCATTTTTCTAACAGCTGGTTTTATAATTACAGTAGCACCATATTTCATCTTTAACTATTACCGCTATCCAAACCCGCTAGAACCTTTCATTTCAGCATCGTGGATTGTAACTACCTCAACCCACTTATACGGAAGTGGTTTATTTTATTATTTCACTCATTTCTTTTTTCAGCAGCCAATATATTTATTTTATTTTGGTTACATCTATTTACTCTTCAAATATAAACATTGGAAAGATTGGCGTAAACTAGTGATTTTTTTGATTCCAACCCTCACTTTAGTATATTTTCAAACAGTTCCAAGAAAAGAAGTAAGATATATGGTTGGAGCAGTTCCATTTTTTACAATATTAATTGCCTTTGCTCTCGTACATTTATATGAATACATAAAAAAACACCCAAAACCTTTGATAAGACCAAAAGCATTCATCATTCTTATCGCAATACTAGTAATAAGTTACATTCCAACAACGATTAATTTTGAATTCTCTCCCGACTTCACACAAGAAGTAAAGCAAATTATAAAGGAAAATAATATTACTGGACCAATTCTATCTTCAGATCCAGCTTTTGTTTCATTTGTTGAAAATAATTTAATTTTATTTAGTGGAGCTGAATATGCAAGTGTTATTTACAATGTAAGTAAAGGAAAATATGAATTAATGTTTGTGGATAGTTGCGATTTTGCCTGCGAAATAAACGATAATGTGTGTACTGCACGTATTGAAAAACTACATCAAGATATAAAAAAAGAAAATAATGAAGTTTATAGTAAAACTTATACATACAAGAAAAGAAAGTGTACATATAAGATCTATTTGCCTAAAGTAAATGAAAAATGATTAGTAAACAAATAAAAAACATACTTACCCTCCTAAGACCCTATCAATGGTACAAAAATACAGTTGTTTTTCTGGCAATTTTTTTTTCAGGAAATTTGTTTGATTTTATTCAAATAAAAACTGTGCTAGTAGCATTTGTTTCTTTAGCTTTAATTTCATCATCCGGGTATATTATTAACGACATTTTTGACAGGAAAAAAGATAGATTACATCCTGAAAAAAGAAAGCGGCCAATTGCTGCCGGCATTATTTCAGTTCAACAAGCTAGCATAACTTCGAGTTTGGTGTTAATCATTTCATTGCTACTTGCATCATTAATTAATTTAGAATTTATGTTATTGGCATCTTCAGTTTTTTTATTAACATTAATATACACACTTTTCTTGAAAAAAATTGTAATTGCTGATGTGCTAACAATAGCTATCCTTTTTGTAATTAGAGCAATAGCTGGTGCGGTAGCAATTTCTGTGTTAATCTCTCCATGGCTCATTTTAGTCCCTTTTTTCTTGTCTCTTTTCTTGTCGGTAGGAAAGAGACACGGAGATCTTCTGTTAGGAGTTAAGAAAAGCAGAAAAGTTCTAAAAGATTACACATTAGAATTTACCCATTCAATGATGGTTCTTTCAACTACTTTACTTATCATGTCATACGCACTTTATTCTTTCCTAAGCAACTATAATTATTTGATATATTCACTGCCATTCGCAATATTTCTCATCTTAAGATATTATCTTTTAATTCTACAGAACTCACCAATCTCCAGACACCCTGAAAAAGTATTTCAAGACAAGAGTTTAGTTATTGGTTTATTAGTATGGCTGATAATAACCACATTATTAATTTATGGTTAAACTTTTATACTTGCTATTCTTCTTGGTAGCATGAACCTCCTAAAAACAATCATGCGTGATTTAACTGCTTTGGGAGGAACGCCATTTTACTTGCTCTTAACCTTAACTATTCTATTTATTGACCAAAGAATATTCATTGATCTAATCTTTGGATTTATTGTTACTTTAGTCATTGTAGTCGGAATTAGAACATTCTATTTCAAATCAAGACCAAATAAGCAGAAATATAACAATTTTATTGAAAAGATTGATGCATCTTCTTTTCCTTCATGGCACTCAGCAAGAATAATATTTCTCGTTTTTGCACTTACTAGTTTTTTACATTTAAGAATCATTTTTGGCCTGATAGCAGTTGGAGTTATGTATTCAAGAATTTATTTGAAGAAACATGATTCTGTTGATATTTTAGGTGGCGTTATTCTTGGATTAGTTACCTTTTGGCTATCAACCTTTTTGTGATTTGAATAAATGTTTTGTCATCGCTTTCTTACTTTAACAAAATCTCCCAAAGTTAACTCATCGCTCTTTTCATGTTTAAGTTCAACCTTTTTTATTTGATCTCTAATAACTAATCTAACACTTAATTTTCTTTCAAGTTGCCGTGCAATATCTATCCTAGGTTTTAAAGAATTAGCTTCCCATTTTTGTATTACCGAAACGCGTTCATTAAGAAATTTAGCAAAATCTTCTTGAGACATTTCTTTCTTCTCTCTAGCAGATTTTATGATAGAAGAAAAATCAGAAATTATAGAAAATTGTGGTTGTTCAACTTTCTGTTGTTTGTACTTAACCGGCTTAAATTCAGACTTTTTAGCTCGTTGTTTAATCTTTCCAAACTTACCACAGTCACTACACACCTTTAACTCAACACCCTCCACATCAGCTGTGATTAGGTTTGTATCTTTACCGCAGAGTTCACATGGCATATTCTATTGAAGAGGTGATGATTATTAAAAGGTAACGGAAAAAAGAAAAGAAAAAAAATTAGTAAACTAGAGAGTCACCCCTAAACAATAGAAACTTTCTTAAAAACACTAACTATTTAAAGCTAAAATCAACAAGAATATTCAAATGGCAAGGAAAGGTATAAGGGAATATGATGCAAAGAAATTCATCTGTAAAGAGTTAGGAATAGATTACAAAGGAATTTTAATCAAACCTGAAACTGATTTAGACACAATACACACAACCACACCCAAGTTAATTGTAAAACCAGATCAATTATTTGGAAAAAGAAAAAAGAACAATCTTATCTTCAGCGGAAGTTTAGAAGAAGTCAAAAATTGGATTAAAGAAAAAAGAAATTCAGAAGTTACAATAGGAAAAAGTAAAGATATCCTAACACACTTTCTCATTGAACCGTATATTGAACATGACAATGAATATTATCTAGCATTTACATCTGAAAGAGAATACGATACAATTATATTTTCAGAAAAAGGAGGAATTGATATTGAAGATAATTGGGGTAATGTTAAAAAAATAGAAGTTCCAACTTTACAAGATATACCAAGTTTTGAAACTATATCAAACAACCTAACTATTACTAACTTCATCGAAAAAACATTTAACATCTTCCGCAAAAATGGTTTTTCCTATCTCGAATTCAATCCATTTACAACAACAAACAACAACATTCATCTTTTGGATTGTGTTGCAAAAGTTGATTCCTGCGCCAATTCCTTTGTAAATTCATTTCCCAAAGAATTTGGTAAAAGAGACTTTCCAGAAGAAAAATATATTGAAGAATTAGACAAAAATAGTGGCGCTTCTTTAAAACTATCAATTCTTAATCCACAAGGAAAAATATGGAACATATTAGGTGGAGGCGGAGCCAGTATCATCTATCTAGATATGATTACCAATTTAGGAAGAGGTGATGAAATTGCAAATTACGGAGAAAATTCTGGAAATCCCTCAAAAGAAGAATCTTATCAATATGCTAAAACAATCTTGAGACTAATGACGGCCAATAATGGAAAGATTTTGTTCATCGTAGGAGGAATTGCTAATTTTACAGATGTAAGATCAACTTTCTCTGGATACATCCAAGCATTGGAAGAACATCAGCAGGAATTAAGAGAAAATAACATTAAAATTTTTGTAAGGCGGGGAGGACCTCACGAACAAGAAGGCTTAGAATTAATGAGGAAAATTGGAGAGAAAATCAATATAAACATACAAGTACACGGCCCTGAAACATCAATGTCAGAAATAATTCAGATAGCTAAACCACACATATAGAAAATGAATCAAAACTTAAAACCATATGAACTTTTTAATGAGCAAAGCCAGACATTTTTCTATAATTTGAAAGCTAAACCTGTACAATCAATGTTGGACTTCGATTTTTTTTCACAAAGAAATCCAAGCATCTCAGCAATAATCCATCCTGGCAGAGAAGGTTTTCATAAATGTTTCTTTGGAGAAAAAGAGATACTAATTCCAATCTACTCAAATATACAAACAGCAGCAAAAAAACATCCAAATACTGACTCCTTAATCAATTTTGCATCATTTCGATCTGCTTACAATTCATCAAAACAAGCTCTACTGATACCACAAATAAAAACAATAACAATTGTAGCAGAAGGTATTCCCGAACAGCAGACAAAAAAACTAATTGCTTTATCAAAACTACACCAAAAAAACATAATTGGTCCATCTACAGTCGGTGGAATAGTTGCCGGTAAATTTAGAATAGGACACGCAGGAGGATCTAATGATAATATTCTAAGAGCTAAATTATATCGTCCTGGAAATATAGGTTTAGTTTCACGCTCTGGAGGAATGATGAATGAAATATTTAATATTATTTCCAGGGCTAGCAACGGAATATACGAAGGAATAGCAATAGGTGGCGATGCTTTCCCCGGTTCTACTTTACTTAATCATATACTTAGATTTGAAAATAATCCAGAAATAAAAATAATTGTTGCACTAGGAGAAATTGGCGGTAACGCTGAATATCAAATTATTGAAGCAAAAAAATCTGGAAAAATTACTAAACCTTTGATAATGTGGGTATCTGGAACCTGTGCAGAGTTATTTCCATGGAAAGTACAATTTGGACATGCCGGAGCTCAATCTACTGAAAAGAAAGATACTGCACAAGTAAAAAACATAGCTCTAAAAGAAGCTGGAATTATTGTTCCAAATTCATTTGAAGAATTTGAAAATGTAATCTCAAAAACATATAAAATCATGACACAATCTGGATCTATAACTGATAAAGAAGAAATAACCCCTCCCGAAATACCACCTAGAACAAAAACTAATTTCGTCTCAACCATTTCTGATGATAGAGGTATTGAACCAAAATATAACAACAAACCACTTTCAGAAATTGTCAAGGAGAATAAAGGTTTAGGTGAAGTAATCGGACTGCTTTGGTTCAAAAAATCTCTACCAAGTTTCTTCACAAAATTTCTAGAACTTTGCATTACTCTTACGGCCGACCATGGACCAGCAGTAAGTGGAGCACATAACGCAATTATTGCAGCAAGAGCAGGAAAAGATATTATTTCTTCATTAGCAAGCGGATTATTAACTATTGGACCTAGATTTGGTGGAGCTATTGACGCTGCTTGTAGATATTTTAGAGAAGCGTGCAATTCAGAACAACAACCAAAACTATTTGTTGAAGAGATGAAACAAAAAGGCATACGTATACCAGGAATTGGACATAGGGTTAAATCAAAGACCAACCCTGACATTAGAGTAAAATTACTTGTAAATTTTGCCGAAGTCAACTTAAACTCAAACAAATATTTAAATTACGCTTTAGCAGTAGAACAACTTACTTTGAAAAAATCTCCAAATTTAATATTAAACGTAGACGGTTGTATGGCAGCAGTTTTTCTAGATTGTCTTGTATCAGCTGAGTTCACTCAAGAAGAAATTAAAGATATTGTTGAAGTTGGTTATATGAATGGATTGTTTGCAGTATCAAGAAGTATTGGTATGGTTGGACACATTTTAGACCAGAAAAGATTGAAAGAACCCCTCTATAGGCATCCCACAAAAGATATTTTGTATCATACAGATTAGTGATTAAAAGTCTATTGATTTATAACAAATTTTATAAACAGTTTACTTAGACACTAGAACTGTGGAACAAACTGATAAAAGGGATGAGGATTCAATAGATTTCTCAGAATTAGCAAAAAAAGGAAAGGACTTCTTCAAATCATTAGGAAACAAAGCTAAAAAAACTGAAGAATCTGAAAGTAAAGAATCCGACAATTATTCATTAGAATTTAAGAAAGTTTCAACATATTGTAAAAAAAATTCTTCTTGGTTAATCCCTCTTGTGCTAATCATTATAGCAATTTCATTCTCTACATATTTTCGTGCTATGCCTGCCACATTACCTATAACTGATGGATGGGCAGAAAACAATGTAAATAATTTTTACAGAAATCAAATAGCTGATGATATTAACCAACAATACCCAAATCTACCAGAACTTAACAGAAATGCTTTAATTGATAAAGAATTGGCAAAGGTCCTCTCTGAGAATGCTGATTTAGTCAAAAGTCAAAATGAACAACTTTCACAACAAATGAAAGGACAGTTTCAAGATGAAAATGGCCATACATATTTGCTTGCAATTGACCCATATTTATGGTATTCTCAAACTCGCAATGTTGTTAAACACGGACATCTAGGCGATCAAAAAATTGAAGGAGAATCTTATTTCTCCCTAAGAGATGGACGTTTGCCTAAGAAATCTAGCACACAGTTACACCCTTATCTTTCAGCCTATCTCTATAAATTTCTATCACTATTTAGCAAAGATATGACAATCATGCGAGCTCTTTTTTGGATGCCTTTAATATTAATAGGATTAGCTTTAATTCCTGTTTTCTTCATTGGAAGAAGAATTGGAGGAAATATTGGTGGTTTTTTTGCAGCATTATTTTTGGGAATTAATGGTTCTCTACTTGGTAGAACGCCAGCAGGTTTTTCTGATACAGATCCATATAGTATAGTACTACCTTTATTTGTTGCTTGGTTATTTTTAGAATCTTACACTGCAAAGACACAAAAAAGTAGAATTCTCCTCTCTACAGGCGCAGGATTTTTTGTTGGATTATATGCGTTTGCTTGGACTGGTTGGTCTCCTGTGTTTCTTTTTGTAATTGCAGCTTTATTAGCCAGCATTATTATTTCCGTTCTAAAAGCATGGACTCAAGAACGTTCATTTAAAAAAGTTGAATGGCAAAGTCTTAATAAAAAAATCAAGCAAAAAAGTTTATTGCTACTAGCATTTTTCATCTCCTCTGGAGTATTTGTTTCACTATTCAAAGGATTCTCAAGTTTTCAAGTAGGGTTTATGAGACCAATTCAATTTATTACACTTAAAGAAGTGGGAATTAAAAGTATCTGGCCAAACGTATTAACAACAGTTGCAGAATTTAACACTGCTTCATTCTCAAATGTTATTTCACAAATTGGCAGCAATATTTTCTTTTGGTTAGGTTTAATGGGACTTGTAGTAATGACTTTAAGAAAAAAGCTAAACGGAATGAATTGGGCTTACCTTGGTTTAGCTGGCATTTACTACCTAATTATCGTTTCTTCAGCTGAAAAACTGAATGATCCAATTATTTTTTTAGGTTTAGTGGCTATACCACCAATAGTTGGAATTATTAAGATTATTTTCCTAAAAGAAAAAAGAGATCCAACTTTTCTTATATTCTTAGCGCTTTGGTTACTTGCTACAGCCTATGCTTTTTCAAAAGGAATGCGTTTTGCTATTCTTCTTATTCCTCCTTTTTCAATAGCATTAGGAGCAAGTCTTGGATATATCTTCAATCAAGTTAGCAAATCAATGAGTAAAGTGATTAAGTTAAATAAAAATATTAGTAAACTGCTAATGTTTGTCATTATTGCTCTTCTTTTCTTAACTCCACTTTCAACAGCAGATAGAATTGCTTTAAACGAAGTTCCAAGTATGAATGATGGTTGGTATAACACATTAACTAAAATAAAAAATGACGCTACTGATTCAATAATAACTTCTTGGTGGGATTTCGGACATTGGTTCGTAGCAATAAGTGAAAGACGAGTTACTTTTGATGGAGGAGATCAGGGAGAAAGAATTCATTGGGTTGGACGTACTTTACGTACATCTGATGAAACTGAAGCAGTAGGAATTTTAAGGATGCTTAATTGTGTTCAAGAAAAAGCACCACATGTGCTAGAAAAATTCACGGGAGATGACTTAGAAGCTGTAAACATATTATATGATGTATTTCAAACTGATTCAAGAAAAGAAGCTACAGCAACATACAAAAAAGCTGGTTTAACTAATGAACAAATAGTAACCATGTTAGATCAAACCCACTGTAAAGATTTATTACCCAATTATTACATCACATCCGGAGATATGGTTGGAAAAGCTGGAGTTTGGGGACACTTTGGTAGTTGGGATTTTACTAAAGCAACAATGTTTCAATCAACCAAGAATTTAGGAACAGAACAGGCGATTAACTTATTAACATCCAATTTTGGAATGACTAGAGAAGAAGCGATGAAAACGCATGTAGAAATTCAAACAAATAAAGGTGACCAGTGGATTGCACCTTGGCCTGGATATTACACTCAACCACGTCAGTGCCAAAAGGTAGAAAGCGATTTTATATTGTGCGTAGGTTCTCTTCAACAAGGCAACTTTGGCATAAAAGTGAACCTAAATACATTTGATGCAGTGATAGACGGTCAAAATGAATTAGTACCAAATTCAATTATTTATCCTACAAAAGACGGCGTTGTAACAAAAAAATTGGAAGGAAAGAAAGCGGGTTTTTCAATAGTCTTAATTCCAAATGGAGAAAATTATAATTTCTTTGTAGCTGATCCATTACAAGCTGGGAGCATGTTTACTCGTTTGTTCTATTTACAAGGACATGGATTATCTTGTTTTTCTAAATTCGATGACGTTCAAGCAAGTGGTGTTGGAAAAATAATTACTTGGAAGGTAGATTATTCATGCCAGCAAAATAATAACATATTTTTTAGTTAATATTTTTAGTATACTACCCAAACATAAACTTATTAAGATTTAGAGCTGAGAAATTTAGTTTTCAATCCACAACCCTTAAATATTGCTATTTTGCCTTCTTTAACATGACTGAATTTGTTATAATTCCCGCTTTTAATGAATGTGAGAAAATTTCATCAGTTATAAATAAAGCAAAAAGTTTGGTTTCAAATGTTGTTGTTGTAGATGACGGTTCTAATGATAAAACCACTTCGACATCAGAAGAAGCTGGGGCCAAAGTTCTAAAACATTGTGTGAATTTAGGTAAAGGTGCTGCTCTTAAAACTGGTTGTGATTACGCGTATATGCATGGAGCTACCAAAATAGTTGTTATGGACGCTGATGGCCAGCATAAACCAGAAGACATCCCTATTTTCTTAAATGGGTTAAAAAATCATGATATTGTTTTTGGATATAGAAAAGGTTCTAATCAAATGCCTTCAGTGTTAAAGTTTGGTAATTATTTTATTAATGGCTTACTTAATAATCTATTTAAAGTAGAGATTCGTGATTCACAATCTGGTTACCGAGCCTTTACTAGAGAAGCTTATAAAAAAGTAAGGTGGACAGCTAGTGATTATTACATGGAAACAGAAATGATAATTAACACAAGCAAGAAACAGTTAAAATACAGTCAAGTGCCAATTGAAACAATTTATTCAGACAAATACAAAGGTACAACCGTGTTAGATGGAGTAATGATTGTAAGCAAAATGTTCGCATGGAGATTTTTAAGATGAATTTACTGAAAAACAAGAGGTTATGGCAATGAGTACAACTTTTTGGATTCAATTTTTAGGAGTTATGTTTGGAGCTGGGATGCTTTATTTCACCTATGTTCGCTATAAAAAGAAAGAACTTAATAGGTTTGAATTATTTATATGGCAAACAGGATGGTTAATTCTTGCAGGGCTGGCTTTTTTCCCTTTTATTTTAGACCCCATTATTCATCCACTTAATTTTCATAGGAGGCTAGATTTCTTTGTTGTGTTCGGGTTTTTTACTTTATTGGGAATAGCTTTTTACAATTATATTGCCGTCAAACGAATGGAGAAAAAGGTAGAAGTGTTCGTAAGGAAAGAAGCAATTAAAAAACATGAAAGTTACGAAAGTAAAAAAGAAACAATTAATTTAACTACAAACGATAACAAATGAAGATTCTATTTGTCTGTGAAAACTACATTCCACACTATGGTGGCGTTGAGGTTGTATTCAAAAATTTAGCTGAGCGTTTAGTTCAAAAAGGGCACAGCGTAACTCTTATCACACACCTGCTTAAAGGAACAAAAAGAAAAGAAATAATGAACGGCGTTGTTGTGAAGAGAATTTCATCTCTAAATTCTCGATATATTTTTTCTTTTGCCTCCATTCCATCTGTATTAAAAGAAGCTAAAAAACACGATATCATTCAAACAACTACATTTAATGGTACTTTTCCAGCTTGGATTGCTTCCATAATAAGAAAAAAACCAGTTGCACTTACCGTACACGAAATTTGGCAAGGTAGATGGCAAGAAGTTACTGGATTTAGTTGGTGGAAAAGTAAAATACATGAATTATTTGAAAGGGGAATCTATTTTATGCCTTTTGATAGATATATATGTGTTTCTAACTCTACAAAAAAAGATTGTACAAGACTTCTAACAAAAAAAGAATCAAGAATAACGAGAGTTTACAATGGCTTAGATTATGATTATTGGAATAAAGAAAATGTTACCCAACAAGATGTTCAAGAAGTAAAATCTAAAGTTGAACTTTTGAATAATAATAATAATAATAATAATAAAGAACTATTTTTTTATTTAAGCTGGGGAAGACCGGGAGCCAGTAAAGGCTTTGCAAGTTTAATAAATGCAGTCCCGTTAATTCTTAAGAAAGTTCCAAATGCCCATTTAATACTAATGCTTGGAACTGCAGAAAAATACAAAGAAAAATATGTGGAACTAATCAATCTTATAAATTCTTTAAGACTCAATGATAATATTACAATTATTCCTTCTCTTCCGTATAAATATTTAAGAACCCTAATAACTCAAGTTGATTGTGTAGTCATTCCATCATTAGCAGAAGGATTCGGTTATACTACAGCCGAAACAGTAGCAATGGAAACTCCAGTAATTACCAGTGATGCGGGATCATTAATAGAAGTTGTTGGGGGGAAACACTTAGTATTTAGACGAAAAGATAGAATAGATTTAGCAGAAAAAGTTGTAATGGCAGCTAATGGTAATTATCAATACAAAAAAGAAAAAAGATTTCTTTGGGAAGAAGCAGTAGAACAGTATGAAAACATATATCAGCAATTAACTGACAGTAATTTACAGCAACTATCCAGTACCAAAGAAACCAGACTTTTCCCAAATTGAGCTTGTGTGCGATAACTTATCTCTTAAAGCTTCTTTGACCAATTCCTGCACATTTTTGTAACCATGCTGATTAGCATATTTTTCAGCTAAAATTAATAAATCATCTGGCAAGCGTAAATTTATTTGTTTAGTCATTTTTATCCCATGATTTTCAACGAACAATACCAATAGATACCAATCAATATTTAAATGTTTGCAAATCAAGAGACATAAAAAGATATAACTTCCTAAATTTTAAAAACCAAACATAGAAGATAGATGAAATGAAAGTTTTCATTACAGGAGGTGCGGGGTACGTCGGTAGCCTTTTAGTACCAGAACTATTAAAAGAAGGTTATGACGTAACTGTTTTTGATTTATTTATCTATGAAGATACCCTTCCAGAACATCGCAGATTAGTAAAAATAAAAGGAGATATCAGAAATAAAGAAGCATTAAATTTAGCCACCCAGGGCCATGACCATTTTATCCATTTAGCCTGCATTTCAAACGACCCAAGCTTTGATTTAGACCCAACATTAGGAAAATCAATAAATTTTGATGCATTTCAAAACGTGATTGATGCCTGTAAAAAATCTACAATAAAGCGACTCATTGTAGCTAGCAGTACAAGCCAATACGGGATAAAACCATTAGATATGGAAGTTACAGAAGAAACTGAGGCTGACCCAATTACTGATTATGCAAAATATAAGATTAAATGCGAAAATCTACTTAATAATTCAGACGTAGGAGATTTAGAATATGTCTTTGTCAGGCCTGCCACACTTTGCGGATACTCACCCAGATTAAGACTTGACCTTTCTGTAAATATTCTAACAACCCACGCAATTCTAAATAAAAAAATAAAAATTTTTGGTGGGGATCAAATGCGTCCAGCATTAAATATCAAAGACATGGTTCGCTTCTATCAACTAATGTTAAAAGCACAAAAAGAAAAAATTCATAGGCAAGCATTTAACATAGCGTACAAGAATTACACCATTAAAGAAATTGCTCAATTAGTTAAAAATACATTAGCTGATCCAACTATAGATTTTGAAGTTACTCCTACTGACGACATTAGATCTTATCACATAAACACAGATAAAATAAAGAGACTTCTTGATTTTGAATGTAAATTTGATTTATCAGAAGCAGTATTAAGTCTTAAAGAAGCTTTCAACCAAGGATTAATCACAGACGGACTTAACAATCCAATGTATTATAATATCAAAAGAATGCAAGGAATTGAATTAAAATAATAAATTAACATCACACTATTTAAGGGATTAACACCATTATAAAATGGAAATAAAAAAAATATTAGTTCTTGGAAGTAACTCATTTACAGGAAGTCATTTTATTCAGCACATTTTACAAAACACCCAAGTAAAAGTTATAGGAGTAAGTAGATCTTCCGAATATAACCCAATATTTCTCCCTTATTTATACAAAAAAGATAGACATTCAAATTATAGTTTTTACCAGCTAGATGTAAATCAAGATACAGAAAAAATAATTAACATTCTTAATTCGAAACAGCCTGAAGTAGTTGTGAATTATTCAGCCCAGGGAGAAGTTAGAAATAGTTGGAAATGGCCCGGCCAATGGTTTGAAACAAATTGCTTAGGAGTTGTTAAAATAGCTCAAAGTTTAGTAGGCAAAGGATGGCTTAAAAAATATGTTTCAATTTCCACACCAGAAGTGTATGGCAGCACGGAACAAAATTTAACAGAAAACCAAAACTATTCACCTAGTACACCTTATGCTGCATCAAAATTAGCTGGAGATCTTTTCCTTGGAACTTTACATAAGAAATATCAATTCCCAGTTGTGTATACAAGAGCAGCCAATTTATACGGTATTCACCAACAACTGTATAGAATAATCCCTCGTACAATTATCTATCTTAAATTAGGTAAAAAAATTCAATTGCACGGAGGAGGTGAAGCAATTAGATCATTTATTCATGCACAAGATATTGCCAACGCCACCTGGAAAGCTATAACAAATGGAAAGCCAGGAGAGGTATATCATCTAGCTCCAGAGGGGGAAGGTATGAAAATAAAAGATCTTGTGAAACTTATTTGTGATATGATGGGGTTTGATTTTGCATCTTCTACAGAATTAATCAGTAACAACTTTGGACAAGACGCCATGTATAGTTTATCTTCCAAAAAAGCCCAAGAAGAACTAAATTGGCAACCAAACAAAAATCTTCAAGACGGAATAAGAGAAATGATCTTATGGATTGAAGAAAATTGGGAAGAAATAAAGCAACAACCACTAGAATATATACATAAAATTTAATAGAAAAAATGGAAATAACTCACAATTATCTGCCACAACAATACAGAAAAACAGCAGCTCCAACAATTAATCACAACTACTTACCACAACAATTTTCTGATTATCCAGAAATCTTTCAAAAAATAGAGAAATTAGTGAAAAATTGTGAGTATACATTAGGGGAAGTTGTAGACGAGTTTGAAAACAATATTTGCCAGCTTACACAAGCCAAGCATTGTATTGGTGTAGGGTCAGGTACAGACGCTTTATTTTTAAGCCTCAAAGCGTTAGGAATTAAAGAAGGAGATGAAGTTATTACAACACCCTACACTTTCTTTGCTACGATTGGAGCCATTGTTACTGCCGGAGCAAAGCCAGTATTCGTTGACATAAATGATGATTATAACATAAATCCAAATTTAATTGAAGCAGCGATTACTTCAAAAACAAAAGCAATTCTTCCAGTACATTGGTCTGGCATTCCATGTAAAATGGAACAGATAATGCAAATAGCTCAGAAACATAATCTAAAAGTGGTGGAAGATGCTTGTCATGCAATTGACGGTCTTCGTTCAGGAAAGGCGCCTGGAACATTTGGAGACACTGGATGTTTTAGTTTACATCCTTTAAAAAATCTTAACGTGTGGGGAGATGGCGGGTTCATTATCACTAATTCAAAAGAAACCCATGATAAACTTGTTCTTCTAAGGAATCATGGATTACTGAATCGAGATGAATGTTCATTATATGGATATAACTCACGCCTAGATGCAATTCAAGCAATCGTAGGGAACCATCTTTTCAAAAAAATTCATCACATTACAGACTCTCGAATTAGAAATGCTAAATTTTTTGATCAAGCACTTTCCAAAATCCCACAAATCACTTTGCCTCCAAGAAATTCAAATGATAAAACAGTATACCATATTTATGTAGTTAGGGCAGAGATGCGAGATGAATTGCAAAAATTCCTACAAAATAATGATGTTGATGCAAAAGTCCATTACCCCATTCCCATGCATTTACAAAAAGCATCAGCATCTTATGGATATAAACTAGGAGATTTTCCAAATGCTGAAGCAGTGTGTAACTCAGTCATTTCTTTACCAGTTCATGAGTTTATAACAAGAGAACAGCAAGAACACGTAGTGAACAAAATAAGAACATTTTATAGCAACAACAAAAATGAGGGTAATAATAATAACAATAATAATAATTCAATTAATATAAATTCAAACTTAAATGCAAATAACAATTTTAATAACAACTCACAAAAAAATAAAATAACCAAAGTTGATTTTGTAAATTTAGGATTACAATACAAAAACTTACGTTCAGAAATTCTCACAAAAATCGATGAAATATCTAGCCAAGGACAATATGTTTTATCAGATGAAGTGAAAAAATTTGAAGAAAACTTTGCTTCATTTTGTCAAACTAAATATGCAATTGGAGTTGCTGATGGTACAGATGCATTAATTCTTAGCCTCAAAGCATTAGGAATTGGCCAAGGAGACGAAGTAATAACAGCTCCAAATAGTTTTATTGCAACAGCTGGAGCAATTTGTGCAGTTGGAGCAAAACCAGTATTTGTTGATGTGAGTAATGATTTCAACATAAATACAAAACTTATAGAGTCTGCAATCACTAGTAAAACAAAAGCAATAATACCAATCCATCTCACTGGAAGGGCAGCGGCCATGGATGAAATAAATGAAATTTCTATTCGATACAATCTACATGTAATAGAGGATGCCGCTCAAGCAATTGGTGCAAAATACAAAGGAAAAAGAGTTGGATCTTTAGGAACCCTTGGCTGCTTTAGTCTCCATCCATTAAAGAATCTACACGTTCACGGTGATGGTGGAATAATAACAACCAATAGTCAAGAACTTTATGAAAAAATATTACAATTAAGAAACCATGGTTTAAAAAATAGAGATGAATGTAATTTTTGGGGGTACAACTCCCGTTTAGATGCAATGCAAGCTGCAATTGGTAACTTAAAATTAAATTATATTAAAGAATGGAATAGCAGACATCGACAAATAGCTCATATCTATAGAGAAGGTTTAAAAGACATCATACATGTTCCAAGTGACCAAATTTACGAAGAAAATGTTTACCACAACTTTATAATACAAACTGAAAAAAGAGATGAACTAAAAAAATTCTTAGAAGAACAAGAAATTGGAACAGCTATCCATTATCCTATTCCAATCCACTTACAAAAAGCAGCAGCTTCATTAGGATACTGTGTAGGCAGTTTTCCAATAACTGAAAAACAATCACAAAGAATTCTAAGTTTGCCAATCTATCCAGAGCTGACAAATGAACAAGCTAATCAAGTTGTCGTAAAAATAAAAGAATTTTTCTCAAAAATGTTAGAATCATCAGTTTGAATTTCTTAATGTAAGCTTTTCATTTATTATTTGTTTTATCCTATCAGAAGTGATGGAAAAACCATGCATAAGTTCATTCTGTGAACCATAATTATCAGCAAACTTGTCTGGAATACCAATTCTTTTAAACTGCACATTAAGATTTGATTCAGCTAATATTTCTGCCACTGCACTTCCTAAACCACCAATTATATTATGTTCCTCTATTGAAATCACCAAAGGAACTTTACCTGCACAAGTAATTAACTGTTCAGCATCAAATGGTTTTACTGTATGATAATGTAATATACCCACATCTAATCCTTCCTTCTTCAACTCTTCCGCAGCCTCCAACGCCAGTTTCAAACAAATTCCGGTAGTCACTAAAAGCGTATCGTTGCCATTTTTCATATGAATTGCCTTACCAATCTGTACTGGAAATTCTGGAGAACTAACTATTGGATCATACCCTTTTGCAAGACGAATATAAACTGGACCAGGAACATCAACAGTTAACGGCATAATCCTACGCATTTCATCCGCATCAGCAGGACAGACAATTGTCATATTAGGAATTGCCCTTAAAATAGCAATATCATCAATTGCTTGATGGGTTGGTCCTAAAGGAGCATACACTAATCCTCCTCCATTACCTATCAGTCTCACTTTGACATTATGTAAACAAAGATCAATTACAATTTGTTCAAAAGACCTTCTCGTCAAAAAAGTTGCTATAGTATTAACATAAGGAATTTTCCCTTCCATTGCTAAACCAGCGGCCATCCCTACAACATTAGCCTCACTTATTCCTTCCATAAATGAACGGCGAGGCATTGCTTCTTTGAATTTTGTTAAAATGTCAGGACTTAAATCAGACCCAATAAAAAAAATGTCTTTATTTATTTGTGCTAATTCACACACCATATTAAGTGCAGTTTTTCTCATTTGAATACCTCTGAATCTGTACTCTCGAGTGCCCCATACAAAGATTTTATTTCTTCAGGTTTGAGTTTACTTTTATGATGCCAAGTTAAATTATTTTCAATGAAAGGAATACCCTTACCTTTGATAGTATGACAAATGATTACATTTGGCTTACCCGATTCAAATGGCAGTGATGAAAAAACGTTTTGTAAATCTTTAATATTATGTCCATCAACTTCCATAACTGCAAAACCAAAACTTCTCCATTTGTCTGCAAATGGTTCTAATTCCAATATCTCTGATGTTGGTCCACTTGACTGATGTTTATTATAATCTACCATTACCACTAAATTATCTAATTTATGTTTAGAAGCGCACATAGCCGCCTCCCAAATTGATCCCTCATTTGATTCTCCATCACCAATAACTACAAACGTACGATGTTCTTCTTTTTCATATAAAGCATTAAGACAAAAACCTACGCCTATCGACAAACCATGTCCTAAACTACCAGTTGAAACTTCTACCCCAGGAACTTTATCTTCTGGGTGACCACCTAATCTACTATTATATTTACAAAAGCCAAGTAATTCATCTTTAGGAAAAAAACCTCTGTCAGCAAGAATCCCGTATAAAGCTAAACAACCATGCCCTTTACTTAAAATAAATCTATCTCTAAATTTCCATCTAGGATCGTTTGATTTATACTGCAGAACTTCATGGTACAAAACAACCAATATTTCAACAAGAGATAAAGCTGAAGGAATATGACCTCTCCCTCCATGTTCAACAGTTTTGATTATTGAATGCCTCAACTTTTTCGCTTCATAAAATAAGTCTTTTTTATTCTCCGTACTGTTTCCAAAAGACTTAGAACTTTCTCTAAAAGCCAAATTCTCAAAAAATGAAGTTAATTTAGTTGTACGCTCAGGAATCATCAAAAGTAAATCTCTTGATTTCTTTAGTTGTTTATTTAATATGCTTTCCTGATCTTCCAATGGAGAATAATTAGCGAACATTCTACGATTAAAGTCTTCTGAATTAAATTCATTCAATATTATCAAACACCAAATTAGACCAATAAAAGGAAAGATTATCTCCAATCTTTTCGTAAAATCTATATCTAATGGCAACCCATGTTTATTAATGCCATTATTTCCTGCAACATTATTATCTGCAATATTCGTAGATTTGTTGAACACCGAGAGCATTCTATTTACAAAAAGTAATTTAAGATTGTCATCTAATCGCATGCCTGGATGATGAAGAAAATCAGCAACCATTTTTGCTGGATCATCCCACCCAAAATACTCAAAATCAAGAAAAACGACCGTTCCATCCTTCTTTCTTAGAGCATTATGAAAACCAAAATCTGACGGACTTAATGTGCGTTCATGTTGTGGAAGGGGTTGGAAACTTGAAGAACCACCAGGGTTCAAAAGTGTACTATATTTTGACAATAAGGAATCATAAGTAGGTTTGAATTCATTGATTAAAAATGCTTGTAAATTAGGAGATTTAACCTTTGTTAATTTATCCAACCTTCTGTTAATTATGTTAACAACATCCTGCAAAGAGAAACAAGCTGAAGACGCAGGTAACAAAGACAAACTACCTTCTTTTTTGGAGATTATTTGTAAATTAGAAAGAAAATTGATTGCCGCCTGCATGTCAGAGATTGTAATCTCTTTTATCTTCTCTCCCTCAATAAATTCATAAATAGCTAAATTAAATTCTTCATCTAAATAAATAGGCTCAGGTACACAACGCACTCCACAATCCCACAAAAATCGTAAAGCTGAAAACTCTGCTTGCAAACTTCTTCCTTCGTTTCGATTAAAATATAACTTTGCTACATAACTCTTATCAGCATTAATCCTAAATATTTTACTATTTAAACCACCACTAATTTCTTCCGTTGACAAGATTTCCTGTCCAAGCATCACCGATATTTTTGAGATTAATGTAGGGTAAGAAACTTCGGCTTTCATAGTCATGGTAGTATAGTTGGTGAGGGCAATGGCAAAATAAATTTCCCACCCTCTTCAATGTATCTTTGATTATTTTTCATTATTGGTTCAGCATATTGCCAAGCAAGGAGTAAAACATAATCTGGTTTTTTGGTATACAAGGCTTCGGATGATTCAACAAGAATATTGTGCCCAGGACTAAGTGTATTCTGCTTTTGAGGGTTATCATCCATGATAAAATCTAATTTATCTCCTAAATCAAAATGATGAAGCAAAGTAGTAACAGTGTGAGACGCTCCAAATCCGGCAATAGTTTTACCAGACGCACGAATGTTTTCAATTAAATGAAGTAATTCTTCTTTAATTCTTTGAATTCTCGCCCCAAAATTACGATATGTCTGTGGTAATAAATAACCTTCAGCTTCTTCTTTAAAGATGAATTTCTCAACAACTGGGGAAACAACCTGTGGTCCTTCTTTCAATTGAGCAAATCCTCGTAAAGAACCACCTTTAGTAGGTACATATTCAACATTAAACAATTCCATCCCATGCTTATTGAAAAAAATCTGCAAAGGTTTGACCAAATGATAACTTAAATGTTCATGATAAACCGTATCAAATAAATATCTTTCAACAATATGTACTAAATATGAAACTTCAAAGACAAATATACCGTTTGATGATAATAATTTAGCAACGCCTTTAACAATATCTGATAAATCATCTGCATGTGCAAAAACATTATTAGCAGTAATAATCTTAGCATTACCATGTGAAGTTTTTATCTCATCCGCTACAGGCGATGTGAAAAATTTTGGAATTGTTTGTAAACCATCTAAAGTTGCTTTATCAGCTAAATCTTTAGCCGGATCAACTCCTAAAACTCGCATATCTTTTTCTTTAAAAAAACGTAATAGTGAACCATCGTTACTCCCAATATCAACAACTAATGAATTAGGTTCAGCTCCAGATGTAGCAATAAGGCCCTGAGCCAATTGTTCAAAATGCTTAACCAATCCTAAAGAACTTGAAGAATGATAACTATAATTAGCATAAAGAATTTCTGGATTAATAATATCCATTAATTGTAAGTGGCCACAGTTATTACAAAGGGCAAGATCCAAAGGATAAATTTTATCTGCTTCGTCAGTTTTAACATCAACCGGGATGTAACGATCAGCAATTGGGGTAGCTTTAAGAGGCAAAACCAATTCAGTTTCAGAATCACAAAGACGACAAGTAGTTCTGTGAACTAAAGTTTCATTTTTTTCAACAGAATTTGTTGGAGCGTCTGATGTATAAATATTAACCTCTTCAGATTTGATGTTTTTTTCAACAACTTCCTTTTTTTCTTCTTTTTCTTCCAGTTCTTTTTTTTCAATTAACTTTCGTGCCAAAGCCTCATGACCTTGTAATGAGATCCCACCATCCAGGATAATATTTTGACCAGTCAAAAAAGAAGCTTCTGGACTACATAAAAAAGCAATAACGTCTGCTAAATCTTCTGAATTTCCCATACGCTGTAAGGGTGTAATTTTTTTATATAAATCAATTACTTTTTGATTATTTTCATAATATTCTTTTGATTCCTTTTTTTGAATTGCACATGGAGAAACACTATTGACACGAATTCCTTGTGGCCCCAATTTAACCGCGAAGTATCGAACCAGTTGGTTTAATCCAGCTTTAGCAACATGATAACCAACTCCCTGCTCACTTGCCACAAAATTGCCAATCAGTGAACTTACCATCACAATAGAATTAGCAGCAATTAAACCACCTCCAAAAACAGATTGTTCTGGCGCACTATGTTGTCCTTGCAAACTCCGCCTTACAAAACCATCTGAAAACTTATCAGCAAGGTACTCCACCATCTTTTTTGTAGTCGTAACAGTAACATCCATCTCACCCTTCCAATAATCACCGTCTCCCCTGTAACGTTGAAAAAAAACTAAATGATCCACTTTTCCATTCTGGTTAATTATATCATCTAAAACTGATTCAATTTTATCTTTCTGTAATAAATCCAATTGCCAAAATTTAATATTATTATTAGATTCAGTTGAGCTTCTTCCTAAAACAGATACTTTATGTCCTTGAATTGCTAATTTATCTACTAACGCTCGACCCATTCCTTTTGTTCCACCAACAATAACATAATGTTTTCCCATTTTAACACCGCCAATCATTTCTTTTCACCACTTTCTAAAAATAATTCTAATTTTTTTTGCACTTCCCACATAAAGTTCAAAGATTCTTTTTTACTTGATTCATCAGGTGACCAAGAAGAAAACTCAGTATCACCTTTGTCAAACGGACCTTTGGTAGTCTCATGAAAAATTAAAAATGGAGAAGTTATAATTACTGTATGATATGTAGAATCATTAATTCGATAAAAGAAAGTTTTACCAGAAGAGTAATCGCCCATCTCTATTACATCTAAAATATTTCCTAAATCATCAAATAAAACTATTTTCGCAGTACCTTCAATAATATGAAATGACTCGGATTTATCTTTGTGTCGATGAGGCCTAATATACGTCCCATTTGCTAAAGTAATTAACATTTCATGTACAACATCCTGAGCATTTTTATGAGCACATATTCGACATCTCTTACGCTCATTTTCTGCAGTTTTTTGTTTTAACATTTCCATATTATCTCGCTGCAACTTAACAACGTTTGATTTAACAAAAAAAACTTCTTTACTTTTTTCAATAAATTGTTCCGCATCACAACAGCAATTAAGATTATCTTGTTCTAGTTTGAATGAACTATTTTTTTCTCTTGTTTCATTTGATTCACAATCTATAGATTTATTATCAGGCCACAAACTATGTTTGCTTGAAGGAGAAAGAGAGAGGAATTTTCCAGAATAATGGGGATGCAATAAAATAATTTTATCCTCGACATCAGGGTTTAAACAAAAGATGCAAGAAGAGATGCTATCTTCCGATAGTATTTGAGAACCAACAATTGACAATTGAGAACCTGGCATGAACAAATCTTTTTTATTCTGATTATCATCAATAACACATTTGATAAAATCTTTTATCTCCATTACATTGATAAGTAAACTAGCAGTATGGCCTGCTCCAAATACAACAATATTTCCCCGCTCATTGAGAAGAGACAAGTTACTTTGTATTTGTTTTTTTCTTTCATCAAAACTATCAAAAAAAAGATTTGCCGAATTAATTGTCTCTGAAAGGTCAATCTTTTGTTCTGAAGATTCATGATGGGGTTTTACTAAAGTAACTAAACAATTTTCTAAGGTATATGGAAAATCATAGAATGAATGTAACTTAAAATTCTGTGCAATTAAACCTTGTTGTAAAGTTTCTGGAGTAAAGTACAATAGATGTTCTTCCCAAATACAAGAATAATCCAAATTAACAAAATTCCTAGTATTATCCGGAACTTCAAATAACGCTAAACCATCAATTTTTGTGAGATTCTTTATTGCTTTAAAAAATTCAAGGGAATGGTGCGTATGCTCCAAAATGTGCCGCGCGATGACAATATCAAATTTTCCATGTAAAAATTCAATATGCCGTGCCTGTTCCAGATTGAAAGCTTTCTGGACCAATTCTATTCCAGTTTGAGATTCATTCAAACCTAAATCCTGTGGTTGTAACCTATACACCTGAAAGCCTTTTTTCTGAAGTCTCTCTAAAAGAGAATCATCTTTATAACTTACACCACATATTCTTGCATTAGGATTATCTTTTAAAAGAACAGATATTTTTTCAGCAATTTCATCTAAATGCTTTTCAGGTTCGATGTAATGAACCCAACTATAAGGAGATTGCATCTCTGTCGCCGGAGGATATTCTGTTAGTTGAACCAAACCACAGTTTGAACAAGAACCGATACTTAAAGGGTGCGTAAACTCTTTTTCCTCAACATTTTTTAGAAAACGGTTGCATATCGGCTGAGGACCGAAATCTAACTTTTTTTGTACTTCTCCCCCGCAGATTTCACATATGTTCATTATAAGTTTGCCCCACATTTTCCATCTTAATTACACAACGAATTGCCGATCCGCTTCGTACCATTGCAATTGCCTCGTTTATTTTATCTAAAGAATAAGTATGAGAGATCATTTCTTCTAAACTAAAAGCTCCATAATTTTGTAATCGAATCAGCCTAGGTATATCATAATCTGGTTTGGCATCTCCACCATGTGAACCAGTGATTCGTTTAGTAAAATGTAATGGAAAAGAATCAATACTAATTTTCTCACCAAGTTTAGGAACTCCAACAAAAATCGTTCTACCTTTATTACTGGTTAATTCATACGCCTGTTCTCTAACAGAAGTAATACCTGTATTATCTACAACAACATCTCCCCCTTGAGGTAATATTGAATTAATTTCTCTTGCTACATCAACACCCATTTTAGAAGAATTGATCAAATGGGTGGCACCAAATTTCTTTGCATGTTCCAATTTAGAATCATTGATATCTACAGCAATAATTGGGTAAGCTGAAGACAAAGAAGCTGCAAGTATAATAGCTATTCCTACACCGCCACAACCAAACACCACAATAGATTCACCAACTTTAAGATTAGCATCATTATGAATTACACCAAAAGCGGTCGGAATTGCGCAACCAAATAACGGTGCTGTTTTCAAGTCAATACCTGTAGGAATTGCTGTTACTCTATTTTCTGAGACAACGGCATATTCATTAAAAGTAGTTATTCTTCCAGCATTAACTGGATTGCCATTCCAAATATATTGAGGTGTTGCTGCTTCTACCCCTTTACCTGGTTTCCAATGTAATACAACATGATCTCCAACTTTAACTGTAGTTACACCTTTACCTATTTTCTCAACAATTCCACTCCCCTCATGACCAAGTAAATGCGGCAGGTAGGCATCTTCTCCTTTAATACCATCAATTTCACCCAATTGACTGCCACATATTCCACTATAAACAACTTTAACAAATACCTGCCCATATTCTAAATCTGTAGGTAATTTCACATCACCTACAATAAGAGGTTCTCTTTGCTTAACTAAAATAGCTGCTTTCATTGCCACAAACTTTTTGTGCGAGGTATTATGCTGAAAAAATAATTGAACCCAAGTGCACAAAAATGGTCACCACATCCAAGATAATAGCCAAATATTCTCTTTATAACAGTTATGGAAGAGAAAAGAATATGACCAAGAACAAATAAAGAGTAAGTTAACAAATTTTAAAAAAAAACATACAAATATACAACGATGCAACTAATTATTGGGATTGATTTTGATAATACCATTATTGGTTATGATGATTTAATTCACCTGATAGCCTTAGAGAAAAAACTCATACCCGAAGGTTTTCCTAAAAACAAGAAAAAGATTAGAGACCATATCAGAACTATTCCTGGAGGTGAGATTTTCTGGCAAGAAATTCAAGCACAGATTTATGGGCCTAGAATTCAAGAAGCAAAAATTTTTGCAGGATTTAATCAATTTCTTCGGAAATGTCATGATAATAACATTACAATTTATGTAATAAGCCATAAGACAATCTATTCTAATTTACTTCAGGGCGGCACTAATTTACGAGAAGCAGCGCTGCTGTGGATGGAAAAAAACATCTTCACTAATAAATTATCTAAAGAACAGGTGTTTTTTGGATCAACTTTAGACGAAAAAAATAAACACATCAACATTCTGCAATGTACACATTTTATTGATGATTTAGAAGAAGTGTTTAACGCATCGTCTTTTCCCACTTCTGTCAAAAAAATTCTCTTCAATTCGAGTGGTGAAAATAAACAAATAAGCGACGTTCAAGTTTTACAAAATTGGGAAAAAATCAACAATTATTTTTTTTCAAACAGAGCGGCAAATATTGAATCATGATAATAAATAAAAATGATTGAACATATTTTTGATATAATACAGTTACATTATATTTAAAAGACACAACCGTGTAAGAAATCAAAAGTCGAGATAGTATGGAAAAAGAAAAATACATCAAAAAAATAAAAGAGAAATATACTTTTTCTCAAATTCAGAACATCATTAACTCCATGAAAAACCTCAAAGTAATGGTTATTGGAGATACTATTATTGATGAATACTGCTTTGTTAATCCAAAAGGTAGGGCAATGAAAGACCCCATGTTGTCTGTAGATTTTATCAAAGATGATTCTTATGCAGGAGGTATCTTGGCTATAGCAAATCATATCAGCGATTTTGTAGAAGAAGTAAAGCTAATTACCTTACTTGGTGATGATTATGATAAAAAAGAGTTTGTTCAAGAACATCTCCACAAAAATGTTAATCCGGAATTTTTTGTAAAAGAGAACTCACCAACAATTAGGAAAAGAAGATACGTAAGTACTGTACGTAATGAAAAATTATTTAAGATTGAATATATCAATGATCAACCAATTAAAGAACAGTTAGAATCTCAAATTCTAGATTATTTAGATCAGAATTTATCAAAATATGATCTTGTAGTGGTTGGAGATTTTGGACATGGTTTTATTTCATCAAAAATTCTATCTAAGCTTGAGGAAAAAGCAAAATTTCTATCAGTAAACGTGCAAACTAACAGTGCAAACTTAGGTTTTAACTATATAACTAAATGTAAATCCCCCTCTTTTGCAACAATGGATGGTTTAGAGATTCAATATGCAGTGGGTGATAGATATAGTGATTATATTAATTTATTAAATAAGCTGCATGAAACTAAAGGCTTTGACCGATTCTTAGTAACTCTTGGAAAACAAGGAGTTGCATATTATGATCAGGGTCACATAATTACATCACCAGGGGTTGTAACTTCTACTAAAGATGTTGTTGGAGCGGGTGACGCTTTGTTCGCAATAACCTCCCTTTTAGTATATATCAAAACCGATCGTGAATTAGTTCCTTTTCTTGCAAACTGTGTTGGAGGAATTGCTGTTAATATAATGGGAAACAAGCGTAGCGTTACAAAACAAAATGTATTTGATTTTGTTCAAGACGTTTACAAAGAAGTTGAAGAATCAGATATTAACGATTATTTTAATAGTGTAAACTCTACGTTAAAAAACTTGAATAAGCAAGATATTTCAAATTTTGTTAACTTATTATTAGACGCTTATCACAATGAAAGAAATATTTATGTGTTTGGTAATGGTGGTAGTGCTGCTACTGCATCACATTTCTGTGGAGATTTAGTAAAAGGAGTCTCCTACGGTTTAGATAAACGTTTCAGAGCAATTTGTCTTAGCGATAATATCCCCTCAATAATGGCCATTGCTAATGATATTTCTTATGATGATATTTTTATAGAACAGCTAAAAAATTTCTTAAACAACGAAGACCTAGTCATAGGTATTTCTGGGAGCGGTAATTCTATAAATGTAGTTAAGGCTTTGGAATATGCAAACGGTAAGAATGCAAAAACCGTTGCAATTTGTGGGTATAAGGGAGGTAAGATAAAAGAAATAGCAGACTTGTCAATTCATGCTGAAGTAGATGATATGGAAATATCAGAAGATATACATAATTTAGTTATGATTCACACAGTTAAAAGGTTGTTATCTAATCAACTCAATAATGGATATTCTGGAGACAAATATGAAAAACGTGTAACAAAAGAAGGCCCAACTAAAATCAATTGAATTCATTAAAAAAAACACATCATATTCTTCACAACTAACCATCTTTTTACACTTACACAATTCTTTTATACTGTTTCTAAGATGAATTTCCTATGAATGAATTAAAATCTCTCCAAAAAATTTATCCAAAAAATCTTCTTTTTTCAATACTTCTCAAATCTTTGGTTCAAACATCTTCAAAAATTAAAGTATTTAAGAAAGAAACAAAGATATCGGAGTTCAAATACGTAATGGATTAAAATGATTACTTCTTTAATGATTGGTTTTTTTGTAATAATCTTAATTATAATACTTATATTACTAATCGAAAAAATATTAAGACTACGACATTCCGCGAAGAAAATTCTCGCATACGATATTACAAATTACCCTTTTTTTAGAAAAGCTAAATCTTCCAAAGGCAGAGACCCATATTTTATTGAAAGAATTGGCAAACACAACACTCCAGTAATCAGCACATATTCTGAAGGCATTCGTGGAAACATTACACAAGAAAATCGCCAAATAGTTCTCAACATTGGCTGTTCATGTACTGAGGGTGTAGCTTTTAAAGATGAGGAGACGTATCCTGGCAATTTGCAAACTTTACTCAACCACAAATATGACAAAAAGTATGGTGTTATCAACGCAGGCATTGGAGGATATGGGCCATTCCAAATGGATTACCTCCTAAAAAAATTAGTCGTATATAATCCAAAAGTAGTAATTGTTCAATTGGTTGATTTCATGCGGGTTCCACTTAACCAATCAAAAATAATTGCCGGACGAAAATACTTTTTAAACTTACAAAAATTAAAACAAAAAAGTTTGTTATTATCGTTTATTAACAAATTACGAAAACCAAAATTTATTGGAATTAGAGCCCCCTACATGTCAAGAAAATTATCCAAAGAAGGGCTATGGGAAAAAAACTTGCCCTACTTAGATTCAATGGTAAAGACATGTCGTGAAAATAAAGCTGAGTTAGTTCTTTTTGTTTGGCCAAGTAATGATCCGAAATGGTTACATAACGAATTCTTTCATGAAAAAATAAAAAAATATTCTAAGATGAATAATATAAATTGTTTTGACGCACGACCAATATATAGCTTCTATACACCTAAAGAGCTTACTGTTCCTAATGATGCTCATCCCAGTTCACTTGCCAATAAATTAGTCAGCAAAGCTACATATGAATGTTTAGTAAAAAATAACATTATAAAATAAATACCCAAAACAAATCCAAATAATCAAATTAATCTTTTGCCAACTCCTCACTATCCCACATATCTTGTGGGTTATCTGATCTTTTTATAAGAAAATCTCCCAACACCAAATAATCTATACCAGTCCCCATCATACACTTATAAGCATCTTTAGGTTCACAAACTATTGGCTCACCACGAATATTAAAAGAAGTATTTATCAAAATTGGAATTCCAGAAAGTTTTCCAAATTCTTTAATTAAATCATAATACAAATTATTTTGCTCCCTACGAATTGTTTGTAATCTACCAGAACCATCTACATGAGTAACTGCAGGAATCTTTTTTCTCCACTTTTGTTTAATTGGGTAAACCATCAACATAAAGTCGGTTGGTAAAGGGGTTGGCTTATCACATTCAAAATAATCTAAAGCATCATCTTCACAAACCACAGGTGCAAATGGACGAAATTTCTCTCTGTGCTTGACCTTAGCATTCAAAATTTCCTGCATTTCAGGATTGCAGGGATTTGATAAAATACTTCTTGCTCCTAAAGCTCTTGGACCCCATTCCATTCTACCTTGAAACCAACCAATGACATTACCATCGTAAATGAAACGAGCTACTTTTTTCACCAAATCATTTTTATTTTTAAAATGGCTATATTTAATTGAATGAATTTCTAGAAAATCTTGAATTTCTTTATTGGAACTTTCTGGACCAAGATAACAATGAGTTTGTTTTTCCCTTACTTTTCCATCCAATAATTGATGATAACAAAACAAAGCAGCACCTATACTACATCCTGCATCTCCAGCAGCCGGCTGCACCCAAACTCTCTTAAACGGGGTGTTTTTCAAAATTTTTCCGTTCGCAACACTATTCAAAGCTACTCCACCAGCTAAACATAAATTGTCCAATTTAGTCTGTTTGTAAACATGATTAAGCATTTTAAAAAGAATTTCTTCAGTGATTTTCTGTAAAGAAGCAGCAATGTCTTTATGTCGTTGAGTTAATTCTGATTCGCCTTTCCTTATAGGACCACCTAACAGATCACACATTTTTTTAGAAGGCATATAAGGTTTATAATGAAAAGAGAAGTAATTAAGCAATAGCCTAAAACTCCCGTCTTCCCTAACATCAATCATTTTTTTGAAAGCAGAATAATAAGGTTCAGGATTGCCATATGGACTTAATCCCATTACCTTATATTCTGAGTTATTGACACTAAAACCAAGATATGCTGTAATTGTGCTGTATAACAACCCCAAAGAATGTGGAAAACGAATTTCCTGTTGAAGAGTTATTTTATTATCTTTACCAACAGAATATTCTGAAGTTGCCCATTCACCTACCCCATCAACTGTAACAATCGCAGCTTCTTTAAATGGTGAAGGAAAAAAAGTACTTGCAGCATGGGATTGATGATGTTCAGTGAAAAATATTTTTCCCTCATATCCAATTTTTCTAATTTCATCTTTTATTTGTAATTTCTGGCCGGTCCACTTAGGTAAAAATTCTCTAAAAGTAGCAAAAGAATGGGGGGCCGTATGTAAATGCTGATTAAGAATGCGTTGAAATTTCAATAAAGGCTTTTCATAAAAACAAACAGCCTCCAATTGTTTAGTATTAATTCCAGCAAAATCTAAACAAAATTTAATTGCTTCTAACGGAAAAGAGTTATCATGTTTCTTTCTACTAAACCTCTCCTCTTCAGCCGCTACTAAGATCTTACCATCCAAAATAATGCAAGCTGCCGAATCATGGTAATAACAAGAAATCCCTAGAACATACATTCATTTTCCCCCATAAATGACTCCATTTTAGTAGAGTTTTTCATAATCTCCTCTGATTTTTTTAGATTTCCAATAGGTTTTTCTTTTTTCAATTGCCAAAAATGAATACTTCATTCGCAATAAAAAACTAATTGGGGTTAAAACTAAAAAATAAAATAAAGCCATCCAAGCCATATTAATCTTTTTTATGAGCCTTGCATGGATGATCCTATGATGGTAACCAGGAGCCTCACCTCTCCAGAATTTTCGCCATTTTCTACAATAGATTTGAATAAATCCCATAAAAATTTCAGCCTCAATTTGTTATATAAAGATTTTGATATTAGAATTTTTTAAGTAGAATTATAGAGTGAAAAATCATTTGAATAGTCAGCTTTAATGGAATAACATTCGGAAAAACTTATATATAAAGAAAAACAAACTCAGCCATAAACAGTGTAAGATAGATATCATAGAATAAAAAGTAACAAAAAAAGAGAAATAAGGAAAGAGATTCTGAGATAATCGTAAATAAGTGATGATTAATGAAAAAGAAAATTTATTTTGCTGATTTAACCCACACAGGAAAAGGCATTCATGCTTCTACATTTCCTTTAGGCATGTCTTTTGTAGCAACTTATGCTAAAGAACATTTGGCTGATGATTTTGAAATTGAGATTTTTAAATTTCCAGAGAATTTGGCAAAAGCATTAGTAGAAAACCCACCAGATATTCTGTCTATGTCAAACTATTCATGGAATTTTGAATTAGGATATAAATTTAGCTCGCTAGCAAAAGAAAAGAACCCAAATACAGTTGTTGTCTTTGGAGGTCCAAATTTCCCCGTTTTATCCTCTGAACGCAAAATATTTCTACAAAACAGAAAAGTAATAGATTTTTACATTCAGAATGAAGGTGAAATTGGTTTTGTGGAGCTAGTTAAGGCAATTCAAAGAAATGATTTTGATATAAACCAGCTAAAAAATAATAGAGAATCAATCTTAAATTGTGTATATTTAGTGGAAGATGGATTGGTAGAAGGAGAATTTAAAAGAATCTTAGATCCCAATGTCATCCCTTCTCCCTACCTTACAGGAATGTTAGATAAATTTTTTGAATTACCTCTAGTGCCAATGTTAGAAACAACAAGAGGTTGCCCATTTAGTTGTGCATTTTGTGCCGATGGAATTATTTCAAAAAGTAGGGTTGCTCGCTTTAATTCAGAAAGAACCACACAAGAGTTAGATTATATTGCCGCCAGGGTAAAAAATATAGATGAATTGATTATAACCGACCTCAACTTTGGAATGTACAAAGAGGACCTTTTTACATCAAAATATATTGCAAAACTTCAAGATGAAAAAAAATGGCCTTTAGTTGTTCAAGCATCTTTAGGAAAAAATAATAAGAAGCAAGTAATCGAATGCGCAACTATTCTACGTGGAACATTAGTGATGGGAGCAGCTATTCAATCATCTGATCCTGACGTTTTAAAAAATATAAAAAGAAACAACATTTCACTGGATGCATATCGCGGATTCTTAGAATATGGGAATAGTCTTTCAAAAGAAGCATCAACATTTACTGAGATAATCTTAGCTTTACCAGGAGATTCTAGACTTTCCCATTTCAAATCCTTAAAATATGGTATTGAAAGTGGTGCTAAAACTCTGCGAATGTACCAAGCAATGCTTCTTATTGGAACTGCAATGGCATCCGATAAAATGCGAGAAGAGTATCAATTTTTAACTCGCTTTAGAGTAATTCCAGGGGGTGTTGGTATGTACGAATTTAATGGAAAAAAGCACCCAATCGTGGAATTTGAAGAAATTATTGTCGGTAGTAGGAATATGTCTTTTGAGGATTACATTTCCTGTAGAGTTATGAATCTATTTATTGAAACTTATTTTAATAACTCGCTTTTCTTAGAAGTTTTTTCAGCTTTGGAAGCAATGGAAGTTCCAGCATTTGACATCCTTCTTCAAATTCACGGTCATCCAGAACTGTATACAGAGAAAATGAAAAATATTGTAGACAAATTCATTTCAGCAACTAAAGATGACCTTTATCCTTCACTTCAAGAAGCAGAAAATTTTGTTCTTAGTGAAGATGTCATAAACAGGTACATTTCTGGTGATTTAGGAATAAATGAATTATTAGTTCATCGTGCTGATTTATATCTTGAATTAGATGATATTGCCAATGTATTGCTTAATTCCATAAAAACGTATTTAACAGATAAAAGTATAATCAATTCAAATGTAGAAAAATATTTTGAGGAATTAATTCAATTTGTAATTTGTAAGAAAAAACGTATTCACCAATATGAAGAAGAAATCGCTCATCCTTTTTCATATAATTTTCAAGAGATCGAACAATTGGAATATAGGATTGACGCAAGAATGCTAGAACCACAAGGTAAGTACTCATTTAAATTTTTTCACACTGATGAGCAAAAAAACCACATTCAGAATTGCCTTAATGTATATGTAAACACTCCTAGCGGTATTGGCCGTATGATTCAGCGTGCCAATCTTAAAAAAATGTATCGACGTTTTGCAGCAAATACTCAAGAGGCGTTAGTTTAATGGTCAAAAAAGCATTTGTTGATAAAGAAACATGCATTGGTTGTACTGTTTGTACTGAAACCTGTCCATCAGTTTTCACCGTGAAGCAAGATGAAGAATTTGATTTAGACTACAAAAGTACACCAGATGATTCTGTAGATCAAGTTCCAATAGAACAAGAAGTCCAGGATGCAATTGATTCTTGTCCAGTACAATGTATCAGCTGGAAAGAAAAAAAGACATAACTTAATCTACATTTGTTACTCTATCAAAAATCTTCCACTAAATCCTCATAACTCTTCCCATTAACATCAACAAATTTAGCTTTCAAATTAGTAGCCAATTCTTTATCTTCATGCCTATCACCTAATACCAAGATCCTATTAAAATTCTCGATTTTTTTACCAATTTCATTCAATGCATCAATAACCATAGAAGTATCAGGTTTGCGCCTAGTTTCTCCTTTTATGAAATTAACATCAAATTCAATTTCGTCTTTCTTTAAATTAGCATACACAGAATCCACATCGGGACAATACTGCCAATTATCAATCTTAATACCTTTTGAAACTAATTGATCATTAACCACACCATTAATCTCTTCAACCATACTGCAATCAAAATAACCTCTTGCAACACCAGCTTGATTTGTAACAACCATTTTAGTCGTTTTGTATTTAGTTTGCAAAGTAGAAATAAAACTTACAACAGAAGATTTTAACCTCAATTCTTCTCGCCAATCATCATTTCTACCCAGAAAATCGTTATTCTCTATCAAAGTTCCATCGCGATCAATAATCAACAACAATTCACTCCTGGGTAAATTTTGAACGTAATCAATTATTTTAGTAGTTGACATTGGAGGCTCGGTAGTATACTTCATCTCACCGCCAACTTCTTTTATCGCTGCTCTTTCAGCAGTAATTCCGGGTGTTGATTTATTTATGTAGTCTGGACCTTTAATATAATAACTTGGTTTCAGCTCACCAATTACCTCAACCCCTTTAGCAAAATCAGTTATTACCACATAATCTACACAATGTAATGAAGCTATAGTATATGAACGCAATTCTTCAGAATAAATTGGTCGTCCCTCTCCTTTTCTCTTCATAACAAACTTATCTGCAGTTAATGAAACAACTAAACTGTCACACAAATTCTTTGCAACCTCAAAATGTTTGATATGACCAGGATGAACTAAATCAAAACCCCCATGGCAAAGACCAACATTTTTACTCTCTTTCTTTAAATCTGCTATAACTTTTTTTGCTTTATCAAGAGAAATTATTTTAGGAGAATTGTACAATTCAATTGAATCAACTGAAATCATACATATAATTCTTCAATTTCATTTTAAAAAGTTGTGATTCATAAGCTTGCTCATACAAAAAAATCATAAAACTATATAAATCATCAAATAAATCCCATAATATGAAACTTCAAACTGCACGTGGAGTGAAAGATATTCCTCCTGAAGAAAAAATTCTAAAGAACAAAGTTGTTGAAGATATTAGAAAAAAATGTGAATCATATGGTTTTTCTCCTTTAGAAACACCTCTAATTGAAAGGTTTGAAACTCTTGCCGCTAAAGGTGGAGCCGGACAGGGAAGTGATGTAATGAAAGAAGTATTTAAATTAACAGATCAAGGAAAAAGAAAGCTAGGATTACGTTTTGATTTGACTGTCCCACTAGCAAGATACGTATCTACTAACCCAACCCTCAAACTTCCGTTTAAACGATATCAAGTCGGAAGAGTTTATAGAGACGGACCAATTAAATTAGGAAGAACTAGAGAATTCTGGCAATTTGACGCTGATATCATTGGAACAAATTCAATGGTTGCAGAAGCTGAACTTATTTTCTTGGCTGAAAATGTATTCAAGAAATTAGGATTGCAAATAATTATCAAAATAAATAATCGGAAGATTCTCAATGGAGTTCTTGAAAAAGCTGGATTTAGCAAAAAAGAAGCAGCAATCATTGCTATCGACAAATTAGAAAAAATAGGTAAACAAGGAGTATCACAAGAATTAGAAGAAAAAAGTTACAACAAAAAACAAATTTCAGCTTTATTTAATATAATACAAGAAGGAAATACATTAAACAAATTAGCACAGATTTTGCCAAACAATGAAGGCATTAAAGAGCTTAAAGAACTTCTAACTTATCTTAAACCTATTAAATCAGTTCAATTTGAAATATCTCTCGCACGGGGACTAGCTTATTACACTGGAACCGTTTACGAGATTTTTATGAAGAAAGGAAAAATATCATCTTCTATTGGATCAGGAGGAAGATATGATGATATGATTGGAAATTTTTTAGGTGGAAACAGAATTGTTCCTGCTGTTGGAATTTCATTTGGTTTAGTACCAATAATTGAAAGCATTAAAGAAAATCTTGAAAAGAATAAACAAGTTAAACAAAAGACAACAGCTCAAGCTTTAGTCCTACCAATTAATACAACTACAAAAAGCTTACAGATTGCTGAACAACTACGTAAAAGTGGAATAAACATTGATTTTGCAATGGGTAAAAAAGGGGTTACTAAAAATTTGCAGTACGCATCCGCCCTTGGAATACCTTTTACAATTATTATTGGTGAAAATGAAATAAAAAAACAAAAACTTCTTCTAAGAAATATGAAAAGCGGATCTGAGAATTTACTTACAATTAGTCAAGTAATAAAGAAATTAAAATAGAATTCTATGGAAGATAAAATCAATAAAGAAGTTGATGAAGAAATTATAGATTTTGTTAATAAAGAAGATATTGTAATTGGAAATAAAGAAATATCATTAGTAAAAAAAGAGCGTCTTAATTATAGAATAGCACATGTGTGGGTTTTTGACGAGCAAAATAGGTTACTTATCCACAAAAGACCAAAAAATATGGTCTCTTACCCTAATGTTTGGACTTCATCATCTGGAGGTCACGTTGAGTCAGGAGAAACATATGAACAGGCAGCCAAAAGAGAAGCAGAAGAAGAATTGGGTTTAGAAACAGACATTTCACATGCATTCAAATTAGACCACATTAATCCAACCGGTCAACATTTATTCATCGATCTATGGTATTGTGAACACCATAATCCAGAGAATTTACAATTTGATGCTGAAGAGATTGCTGAAGTAAAGTTAATTTCTTTAGAAGACTTGCGTAAAAAAATGAAATTAAAACCAAAAGATTTTAACCCGGAGTTTATTCAATTGTTAGATTTGTGGATGAATAATAATATAAACAAAAGACAAACTAATTGACCAATGAAAAAAAAACAAGCAATAAAAGTAATAACTATCGTCCTACTAATAATATTAGTTGCAAATCTGATTTTATTTGCAATGCAATTAATCTCAACGTTATTATTTTGGATTATCATAATTATAGCAGGAATTTATGCATACAAAATTCTTCCAAAATTAAAAAATAAGATTAAATAATAAAATTCAAAATGTTAAAAGCATTTTTTTAGAATAATGCATAAATAAAAGGACTTACGCTGCTACTCTGCCCAAAAACTATTAAAATAGCTGCTAAAAATAAAAATGCAATCGCAGGAGCCATCCACCAGGCTTTTCTCACACGTAAAAAATCCCACGTTTCTCTTAAGATACCCCTATTCATCATATTACCTTAAGAGATTTCCTTTATAAATTTTGTTTTCTTCAATTCTTCAAAAATTATTTCTCCCGCAACTTCATTACCCAATTTATTAAAATGAGGATTAAGGTTCCAGAAAAAATTGTTATCATTATTATTTTCTTGCATTGATGGAAGCAGATCTATAACTAGAATGTTTCTTTTTTCTGCAAATTTCTTAATTATTTCTTGAGGTCTATCTCTTTGTACATCACCTTCTTTAAAATTATTCTCATCCAAAAATATATCCCACAATTTATCATCCACTTGATATTTAGCTGGTATAAGCACAATGACAAAATCCACTCCTTTTTTCAATAAGAGATTATTTGCCTCTTCCAATACAGTATAAGTCTCTTTTACATCCTGCCTAAAATCTTCAGAAAGTGGAGCAAATAATTCTTTTTTTGTATCCCATTTAGCTACTTTTGCAACTACATTTTCGCCAATAAACTTTGCAGACAAAGACACAACTCCTTTTTCCATCAAACGATATGCATGAGATTTTTCTAAAATAAATTCACGTGTTCTTTCAATATAACCTTTTCCTTGCCTAGTCAAAACAAGCTGGCCTTTATCATTAACACGCATTTCTCCTTTTGCTCCATTGCCAGAGAAATCATTATTAACATAAAAATTTAATGTCACCAAGTCTGGCGTCAATTTTAAACCATTAGTCTTCAGATAAGCAACTTCCTGATCAGGAGAATAACCAGGAACTCCAGCATTAACTACTTCAACTTTCTTGATTTCAGCTCCCAAATCAACATTTTGATTTAACTTAGCTTCTAAAACTTTTACGAAAGTCTCATCTAAAGTGGTTCCATGAGCCCCCCAAGTGAAAGAATCTCCTAACGCCAGAATTCTAAATACATCGTCAGGTTTAGTTATACCGTAATTATAATAATATTCATGATCGCGCAAACCCAATGTGTTTGTATATATAGGGACAGCAAATTCTTGCTTAACAAAAGTTCCATTAATACCAGAACTCATCCGATAATCAAGATTCTCATCATTTTGAAATAAACCTAAAGGATAACCATAAGAAGCAGATAAGTTCAAAAAGCGAACAACTAATTCTAAACCAGCAAACAAGATAATTAGAGTAAATAATAATAGAACTAAATTAAGTACAAGCTGTTTGTTTGTTTTGCGCATTTAATTACCCAAATATGACATTAATCAATAGCTAATTCTTCACTATCCCATATGTGCTGTTTATTATTTGCTCTTTTAATCAAGAAATTACCCATCACCAAATAATCAATGCCAGTCCCCATCATACATTTGTACCCATCATATGGAGTACAAACAATCGGTTCTCCTCTTATGTTAAAAGAAGTATTTATCAAAATTGGTACTTTGGATTTCTTACCAAACTCTTTAATTAAATCATAGTATAAGTGGTTTTGTTCCCTACGAATTGTTTGTAATCTTCCAGATCCATCGACATGTGTAACAGCTGGAATTATTGGTCTCCACTTTTTTCGAATTGGATAAACCATCAACATATAATCAGTTGGTAATGGAATTGGTTCATCACAATCAAAATAAATTAATGCATCGTCCTCACAAACTACCGGTGCAAATGGACGAAATTTTTCTCTGTGTTTTACTTTAAGGTTTAGAATGTGTTGCATTTTAGGATTGCAGGGATTTGATAAAATACTCCTCGCTCCTAAAGCTCTTGGACCCCATTCCATTCCTCCCTGAAACCAACCAATAACATTATCAGTAATAAGCAATTCACTAGTCTTATCGAGCAATTCTTTTTCACTCTTAAACGTAGAATATTTTATTTTATTTGTATCTAAAAACTTTTTTATCTCATTATCAGTAAACTTTGGACCAAAATAAGCATTATCCAATTTAAACGTTCTTTTATTTCCCAAAATTGAATTATAGATATAAGTAGCGACCCCGATACTATTTCCACCATCTGTTGCGTTCGGATGAATCCACACCTTCTTAAATGGTGTATTTCGTAAAATCTTTCCATTATAAACTGAATTTAGGGCCACGCCACCACCCAATACAATATTTTCACATCCAGTTTCTGAATGAACGTATTTTAGCATAGCAGTCATTATGTCTTCAGTTACCATTTGTAAGGCTGCAGCAATATCTTTATGCCTTTGCGTTAGTTCTGATTCGCCTTTCCGAATAGCACCGCCTAACAGACTGCACATTAATTGAGAAGGCATCTGGTTAGAATAATGATATTTAAAGTATCTTAAATCAAAACGATAACTTCCATCTGGTTTAATATCTACAACTTTACGTAATTTTGCATAATATTGATTCTCCTTCCTATCCATCAAACCGTAAGGACTTAAACCCATCACCTTATACTCAGAATTGTTAACACTAAAACCAAGATAGGCAGTCAATGTGCTGTACAATAAACCAATCGAATGAGGAAATTTAATTTCTTTCATCAAATTAATTTGGTTTTTTTCTCCAATTCCAAAAGCTGTAGTTGTCCATTCACCAACTCCGTCAACTGTAAGAATTGCAGATTTTTCAAAAGGACTAACCAAAAAAGAACTTGCAGCATGCGCCATGTGGTGCTGGATAAACATTATAGAACCTTTATATCCAAATTTTTTCTTGATAATTTTTGGAACTCTTAGTTTCTCAGTCAACCAAGAGGGGATTGAAGATAGAAAAACACCAGCAGATCTTGGAAAACCAGCTAAATGTTGAGAAAGGATTCTTTCAAATTTCAAGAATGGCTTTTCATAAAAACCAATATAATTAATTTGGTTAATATCAATTCCAGCTTCTTTAAGACAAAATTTAATTGCATTTTCTGGAAAACTATTATCATGCTTCTTTCGTGTAAAACGCTCTTCCTCAGCTGCAGCTATCACAACCCCATCTTTCAATAGTGCAACAGCAGAATCATGATAATAGCAACTAATTCCTAAAATATACATAATAATGCCTCAACCAACTTTTCAATATCATTTTTCATTGCATTTATCATAATATCACAAATCAAAATTGTCTAAAATAATTCTCCTTTTTCTCTGTTTTTAGATTCAATTCTTTCCAGTAACTCTCTTCAGATAAGTTCTCATCTAAAAACTTCTTCCCAATTAATTTAGCAATTATTGAGGTGATACCAATACCGAACAAATAAACTAAGAATAGTAAGACTGTGTTCACTAAACCTGCAATATTCTTACCAAAACTCTGCATTCCATATTTAAATTCTTGAATAAATGTCATCTCAGCAACCTCTGGTTAATTAATCCAACTATAGTAATCGCCAATGTTATTCCAAATACATGATATAATTGCCAATTACTTGGAATTTTCTGTAAGAAAACCAAAGCATAAAATAGAATTACAGTGAAAATTGCAAGACTAAAGGCAAAACCACTCCATTTTCCAAAAGAATATCTATTTCCCACTAAATACACCAAAGTTAAAATTGCAAAAATTGCTTTATAAAAATTGTTAAATTGTGTTATGCTGTTTGAGAACAATAGGATGAAACTGCAATCCTATTCTACCATGTATCATCTTCATGTTTAGTATAAACTTCTGCTTTTTTCCCCACAAGCATTGAGTGTTCGAATTGTGCTACTTTTCCTCCAGCAACTTCAACTAAAGGAGGATATGCTTTAATTATCTTACTTGCTTGCAACTCTCTTAATCCTAAAGCAGTTTGTCCTCTACCAAACTTCTTCGTAATCCAACGGCTAGTAAACGGTAAACCATTTAGTGGTCTAACTTCCTGTAAAATATTTCTTGCATGTGGTGACCTGACCCCCCTCTCTTTGTCAACCATAAATATTGTTGGTTTTCCTTTTTCCTTAATTAAACCATCACCATCTGTAATAAATGGTTCGATAGCAATCTGCCAACCTTCCTCTAATTCAGTTTTATCTTTACTATTATAGCTTGGAATAGAAACACCATCATGAACTTTATACTTTCCAAGAGTGTGGCCACATAGGTTTCTTACTGTTTTTAACCCAAGTGCTGAAGCCTCTGATGCTTGTGCTTCACCAAGCTCCCATAAAGGACGTCCTGGTTCCACTAGCTTAATTGCAGATTTCAAAGCATTTTGTGAAGCTTTGATAAAATCTTTATACACCTCTCCTCCTCCAACTTCTACTGTCATCGCATTATCGGCGATATAACCATCTTGATGCACCCCAATATCAATTTTAACTAAATCTCCTTCTTTTAATTCGGTTTGATCATCTTCTTCTGGACAAAAATGTGCAGCAGTTTCATTCAAAGCCATCTGCGCCCAAGCAATCTCTCCATCCAATTCTTTTATTCTAGATTCACAATAATCCATTATCTCTAAAGCTTTGGCTCCAGGAACAAATTTGGCAGCACCTTCTCTTCTTACCTGAGCTGCTATCTTACCAGCTTTGAGAATTTTAGTCTTAATTTCAGTGTCCATATTCTATTATTTTAATCAAAGTTTATATTAGTTATTATTTTTTCAAGTTTCCTTCTTCTTAAAATCCAAGAATTCTTTAATTTTTACTAAAGCATCTTTATGATCATTTACTGCCACACAATCAACTACTTTAGAAGCTTCATAATCGTTTCCACCAGGATATATTTTATCACCAAAATAGATTACTTTAGACAAATCAAAACCATGATATTTTGCAAACTCCTTAATTCCCCACTCTTTAGTTTTTCCTTTATAAGTTATATCAACTGAAGTTGTACCTCCAATTTTAATGTCATATTTATTCCGATCAAGATGATTCCAAAGAAATTCAACCCAAATCTTTCTTTTCTCACCATCAGGATCATATTGTTTTTTCATTTCTAAATGAGCTGTCCTTCCAATTGCAGATAGAGTAATTTGTGATTTTCTATCTATAATTTGATCATTCTTCTCGCTAACTTTTATGATATTATAAGAATCAATTAACTTATTTAGAGCAAAAGTAATTTCATATTTATCTTCATCAGAAAGTAAATGGTTGTATAATACGTTACAACCAGAATCATTAACTAAAGTATAATTTGTTCCAGTCGTCGCTAGTAAATGATGTTCTTTTGTTAATCCAGAAGAGACCATTCTCTGTAGCTCTTCAACATTAGTTCCACTGATTACAGCAAATTGGCATCCAAAATCTATCAGCTGATGTATTGTATCTGCCATTTCTGGATGAATTTCTTGATTTGTTTCACAAATAGTTTCATCTACGTCCGCAATGATTATATTTTTACTTGAAAAGTCAATACAAGGAAGAAAATTTATGCAAGCATCATTATACTTCTCTAAAGTATCAGTTGGAAACCATTGTCCTTCATGAACATAAGCACCAATTTGATTTTGAGACGCAAGTTTCTCAAAGCAATCTCTTTCTATTGAAGAATTTCCAGCAGGTAATATATCTAAAGCAGCTGGATTAATAACATATGCACCTGCATTATTCAAATTTGACGGAGCTTCTTCAATTGATGGCTTTTCAATAAAACTCTTAATGATATTTCCATCAATTTGTGCAATACCATATTGTGTAACATCCTTAACAGGAAACAAAGTAAGTGTAATCTCGGTTTTATTATTGCCATGTTGTTCAATCAATTCAGTAAAATTAAAATCAGCCAAATTATCTCCATTTAAAGTAATAAATGGTTTAGTTAAATTTTTACTCGCCTCTTTAATGGCACCACCCGTTCCCAAAGGCTCATTTTCAACACAATAAGTTATGTTAACACCCAAGTGAGATCCATCTCTAAAATAATTCCTAATTTTGTCCGCCATATATCCAACAGACAATATAACATTACGGATACCGTGTTTCTTAAGGTTCTCAATGGTATGCTGTAAAATTGGCTTTCCTTTCATAGGAAGAAGCGGTTTTGGAGTCTCATCTGTAAGAGGCCGTAAACGAGTGCCTAACCCACCTGCAAGAATAATTGCTGTATCAACCATATAATCTATCACATTCCTGGTTCTAATTATACTTTTTAAATGCTTATGAAAGATTACTATACAAAATAGCCAAAATCTTTATAAACAACCGGCTAAAATTACTTCTCGGACGGCCATAGGGGCGTGGTTCACCTGTTCCCATTTCGAACACAGAAGTTAAGCGCGCTTCCGTATCAGGGTGTACTGTGTTTTTACACGGGAAACTTGGTAAGCTGTCCATTTTTATTCTAAATCTGAAGTATGCTGTAATAACAATGTCAATCAGTGACAATGCGAATGAAGTGAGCACATGTCGCTCCGATATCAAATCTCGTGTGATTTGCGGCCGAAACCTGTAAGCTGTCCATTTTTATTCTAAATCTGAAGTATGCTGTAATAACAATATTAATTTGTGACCAAGCAAATGAACTGTGTGTATGTTAAAAACCACCCTTCCACAACCCTTTTATACCATTTCTCAGCAATTCTACCTAAAATGAAGGTGATTATTTTAGCTGGAGGTTATGCAACAAGATTGCATCCTATTACTCTTAATAAATCAAAACCATTGATTAAAATAAATGATAAACCAATCATTGAGCACATAATTGCCAAATTACATTTTTCAGAAATTGATGAAATATTTATTGTGACAAATGAAAAATTTTACACAGATTATCAGTTGTGGAGTGCCAATTTTACATACAATAAACCAATAACTATCATGAACGACGGGACAACAAACAACGAAGATAGATTAGGAGCAGTTGGAGACATAGATTTTGTGATTGAAAAGCAAAACATTAATGATGATTTATTAATCATTGCTGGAGATAATTTATTTGAAGATGATTTGCAGAACATGATGAATTTCTTAAATCAAAATAACAATTCCTGTATTCTTGTAAATGATATTAGCTGTTTTGAGAAAGCCAAACAATTAGGTATCGTAAACGTTAACGAAAATAATAAGATTATATCATTTGTAGAAAAACCAGAACAACCAAAATCAACTCTAGCAGCTACTTGTGTTTATGCAATTAAAAAAAATCACTTAAGGTATGTAAAAGATACAATCAAATCTGGTTTTCAAGATAAACCAGGAGATTTCATTAGACATTTATCTGAAAACGAACCGGTATTCGCCCTTCCTCTGCAAGGTAAATGGTTTGATATAGGAACATTACAAGCATTGAATGAAGCTAATGCACATTACGATAATTAAATTAATCAAAACATGAATATAACAATTATTGGAGCTGGATATGTTGGACTAACTACTGCAGCTTGCTTTGCTAATTTAGGACACAAAGTTCTTTGTATTGACATTAACGAAAAGAGAATTAATGAACTTAAGGGGGGAAAGATTCCATTCTATGAACCTGGCCTAAAAGATTTAGTGGTATTTCAAAAAGAAAAAAATAGATTATCATTTTCAACTGACATAAAAGAAGGGGTCGCTTTCAGTAATATCGTGTTTAGTTGTGTAGGGACACCTCAAAGTGAAAATGGATCTGCAGATTTATCAGCAGTTTTTGAAGTAGCCAAATTTATATCTGAACATGCAACAGAAAAAACGCTAATTGTCAACAGAAGTACCGTACCCCCAGGAACTGCTGAAAAATGTAACGAACTAACTAAAGATTCAATTTCCATTGCTTCCAACCCAGAATTCATGAAAGAAGGGTCAGCAATCCATGATTTTACTCATCCAGATAAGATTGTATTTGGTACCAAGGATGAACAAACAAGTAAAGTTTTACGACAAGTTTATGCTGGTTTACACAGACCATATGTTAACATTATAGAAACTAATTGGGAAACAGCTGAAATGATAAAATATGCTAACAACTCTTTTTTAGCAACAAAAATTTCTTTTGTTAATGAAATTGCAAACATTTGCGATATGACAAAAGCAGACATAAAAACTGTAGTAAAGGCTATGGGGATGGATTATCGTATAAGTCCACGCTTTCTAAATGCAGGAATCGGTTACGGAGGAAGCTGTTTTCCAAAAGATATCCAAGCTCTTCGATATCTAGCGGAAGAAAAAGGGTATGAAGCAAAACTTTTGGAAGAAGTTCATCAAACTAATGAACGTCAAAAATTGCAATTAATTAAAAAATTAAAAGCACTCATAACAAACTTAGAAGGAAAAACAATAACAATTTGGGGACTTTCATTTAAACCAAAAACAAGTGATATTCGAGAAGCACCATCTCTTATTCTAATCAAAGAATTATTAAATGAAAAGGCTAAAATTAATGTTTATGATCCTGTTGCTATATCGGAGGCCACAAATATATTTAATGATAGGATTACTTATTCTTCAACGGTTCAAGATTCAGTAAAAGGAAGTTCTGCAATTTTGCTGGTTACTGAATGGGATGAATTTAGAAATGTTGATTTAACAATGTTAGGTAATAAAATGGAACAAAAAATTCTACTTGATGGTAGAAATATTTATGATCCCAAGATGGTCCAAGCAACCGGCTTTACATATAGTGGAATCGGAAGAAAATGAAAACAATTTTAGTAACAGGAGGAGCAGGTTTTATTGGTAGCCATTTATGTGATGCACTACTTACCCAAGGCAATTATGTAATATGTTTAGATAATTTCTTTACTGGTTCTATGCAAAATATTCATCATCTTTTAAACAATAAAAAATTTGAAGTAATTCGACATGACATCGCTTTACCTATATTTCTTGAGTGTGACCAAATATACAATTTAGCGTGTCCTGCTTCCCCTGTACATTACCAAAGTAACCCAATAAAAACAATAAAATGCAGTACTGTTGGCATGGTAAATATGTTAGGTCTAGCAAAACGGACTGGTGCAAGGATTCTTCAAGCTTCTACATCAGAAGTTTATGGAAATCCTCAAGAACATCCCCAAACTGAAAAATATTGGGGAAATGTAAATCCAATCGGTATAAGGAGCTGTTATGATGAAGGAAAAAGAGTAGCAGAAGCACTCTGTATGGACTATTACCGTCAGAACAAAGTAGATGTAAAAATTATCAGAATTTTCAACACATATGGGCCACGAATAGCCAAAGACGATGGAAGGGTTATTAGCAATTTTATTATCCAAGCGCTTGCAAATCAGCCAATTACAGTGTATGGCCAAGGGAAGCAAACAAGATCTTTTCAATACGTTTCAGATCTTGTCAGAGCAATGATACTGATGATGCAAACAGAAAATTTTATCGGACCAGTAAATTTAGGAAATCCAGATGAATTTACCATCCTAGAATTAGCAGAAAATGTCATTCAATTGACAGGCAGCAAAAGTGAAATGGTGTTTAAAGATCTTCCATCTGACGATCCAGAAAGGAGAAAACCAGATATTACATTAGCAAAAGAAAAATTATACTGGGAACCAAAAGTTAGTTTGGCTGATGGTCTTCGCAGGACTATTTCTTATTTTGTAAATAAGAATAAATATGAATAATGGAAGCTTCAATTGTTATAATAACTGATAGAATTAGATATAATAAACTGTCTCGTTTGCTTAGTTCTATAAAGCCGCAATTAGACTCAACCAAACACAAAATCGAAATATTGCTGTTACATGAATCAAACAAAGAGCTATCTGCCCCAGATTTACCGGTAAAAGTAAAGTACATTAACATTAAAGAGAAGCAGGGTTTTTCATATAATCGGAATCAAGGAATATCTAATGCAAAACACAGCATAATTATTTTTATTGATGATGATTGTTGGGTCCAAGATAATTGGTTAAATTCTTTACTAATGCCTTTTGAAAATGATCCAAATATTCTAGCTACAACCAGCGGCACCCATATTCCAAGATCTAATTTCTTAGGAGACTGCATTTCAGCTTTAGGTTTTCCTGGCGGTGGATCAATTGGCTTTTCCAAAATGTGGAAAGTTTCAAAAAATGGATTCACAAATCATTTAACAGTTGGTAACTGCGCATTACGCAAGAGCCTCTTTAAGATAGTAGGATTATTTGACGAATCAATGAAATCGGGAGCTGAAGATGCAGAATTTTCATTTAGAATGGAAAAAGTTAAGATACCGATTAAGTATGTTAAAAAGGCATATGCATTTCATGAAGCTAGAACTACACTTAAAGAATTTATTAAATGGCAATTAAGAAGAGGAAGAGCAAATTACCAATTTAAACAAAAAGTAGGACCAATTGAAAAGTTTATTAAGCTAAGACTTTGGTCAACCAGAAACATATTTAAGAAAAACTTAACAAACCCTGCACTTCCAATAATTTTTTTATTGTTGGGATTAAGTTTTATTCTGCAACAATACGGTTTTATTTTAGAAAAAAAACACTTTGAATAAAGTTTGAAGAAAAGAAAAAGTAAATAAAATGACAAAGCGAAAAATAGAAGTAAGTGTTATCATGCCCTCATACAATTCAGAGAAACATATTTGCCGTAGTTTACAAGCACTCCATAATCAACAAACAGCAATTCCTTATGAAATAATTGTTTTTGATAGCTCAGAAGACGGTACGCAAAAAATAATTAAGGAATCATTTCCAAATGTAAAACTAATTGAATCTCAAAAAAGAGTCTTTGCAGGTCAAGCAAGAAATTTAGCAATTCAGCAATCTTCTGGAAAGGTTTACGCATTTATAGACTCAGACTGTGTCGCCCACCCTCAATGGCTTGAGAGGGGAGTAAAATCCCTTGAAAAAAAAACAATTGTGGGAGGTGCAATCAGGAACGGAACAACTAGTAGTGTAATTGGAACTGCTGATTACTTGTTAACATTTAATGAGTTCCTTCCATCTTGGCCAGCTAGGGAGATAAAGCACATGGCAAGTTGTAATCTTTTTTGCAAAAAAGAACTTTTTGATTCAATAGGTGGGTTTCCTAACATGTGGCCAGGCGAAGATACAATCTTCACCATGGAAGCCCGCAAACGTACCAAATTATATTATAATCCGGAGCTAATTGTAACCCACCACAACAGAATTTCTTTAATTAATTTCATTAAACACCATACACGTTATGGCAAACTTTCCTCTATTGTAAGAAAAGAAATTGAATTGCCTGGAAGTTTTCTTGCCAAAAGACCGTGGCTTTCTCCACTCGCTCCTTTTGCAAGATGTTTGAGCATTGGACATCGTATCACAATAAAAAATAATAAGCTTTTGCCCAAATTCGTTCTTTACTCACCAACAATTGCTTTGGGGTTAATATCTTGGGGTTATGGTTTTGTAAAAGAATCTTGGAAAGTTTCATAAATTTGACCGATCTTTTTTAAAGTAACGGCCCAATCAAAATTTCTAACTAAATCATTTTTCTGTGTCATGGAGTGTTCAATTAAGTCTGATAATTCTTTTGGATCATTTTTTTTCAAAAATAGAGAATTACTACCAGCCACTTCAGGAATCCCACCAACCTGAGTAGTTACTAAATTTTTTCCTACTGCTGCAACTTCCATCACAGAAAGGGGTGGCTCCAAAGTATTATGTAAAAACGGAAGAACTACAACATCAGAAGATTTAATTATATCCTGAATTGGACACGGATATTCATCAACGCCTATAATTTTCATATTACCACGTTGCTTTGCAAAATGATCTAATCTCACCCTTGAAAAATCATCAAAACCTCGCAGACATAATAAGATAAAAAAATCTGGCGGCAATAATTTAATAGATTCAAGAAACAAACCAAAGCCTCTTTCTAATCTTGCATCGCCATAATACAAAACCATTTTTTTTCCTAAATCCCTAATATCTTGGTGCTTTTTAGATTCATAAAAGGCATCTTCCACCCCATAAGGAATGAGGTGAAGTTTTTTTTCTTTAACTCCATTTTTTATAAGTTTATTACGAGCAAATTCAGTCTGCACAATAACCACATCAATTTTATTAAGGATACTAAATGGCAGTGAAGTTTTCTTAAATTCAGTAAAGGTTAAAACTGTTTTTTTCCCTAAAATATATTTCAATAACAACAGAATTAATGTAAGTTTCATGCCACCATGACAATGGATTATTTGAGGGTTCGAACGTTTTACAGCATTAAAAGCTGACAATATAACCCCTGGATGTTTAAGACTCCTTCTTTTTAAATTTCGAATTTTTTGAGGATTTCGTCCAAGAGAAACAGACGTGGTAATTATCTCTTTTATGAGCCTTTTTTGTAATTCAGTTCGTAATCTTTCTGGTCCACAGAACCTTTTAGCACAAACTTTACCTCCACCTGGACCGTCTAAATAACAGATTTTCATCATGTCTACTGCCATTACTAGAATTCTTTAAATACATTAAGGAACAGATAACTAAAAATAATGAATTAATTATTAAAATAGATAAAAAGTTAACATAAGCCACAGAATAGAAAAGTTTAAAAAAATGTTAATAGGAGAAATCAGATGATTAAGAGATTTACTTTTATAAACAAAATAATTGGAAGAAGGTCGTCAATCTCATTCAACTATCCCATACAGAAAACTTTATATGACTTCGCTAAGAAAAGAAAAAAAAAGATTTAACTAATCTGTTTCGTAAACATTTTAGATTTAATTCATCTCATAAAACACTCTACCTGCACGAAATTGTTTTTCTCTTGCATCTTCTTCGCCAAATTCACAAAATTGAGGGAGATATAGCAGAAGTTGGAGTATTTAAAGCTGGAACTTCAGAAATCATCTGTAAATATAAAGGAAAAAAGAAACTTCTACTTTTTGACAGGTTTCAAGAAGGTTTACCAGAACCAACAAAAGAAGACGCCGGAACTTATAAAAACGGACAATTTACTTCAAATATTAAAGAAGTAGAAAGGCGGTTAAGGAAATATCCCAACGTTTTCATATATCCAGGTACATTTCCAGAAACATCTGAGCCAATTAAAAATAAAAAGTTTTCATTTCTTCACATTGATGTTGATTTATATAAAGGCACTAAAGATTCCCTTAAATTCTTCTACCCACGAATGAGTGAAGGAGGAATAATCTTGATTCATGATTACATTAGTTTCTCAGAGGGTGTTCGTAAGGCAGTTGATGATTTCTTTTTAGATAAACCAGAAATGGTTTTTGGAACTGTAGGAAAACATTGTTTCATAATTAAACAAAGGGGAGGAAAGTAACTTGCTTAAATTAATTTTGATATTATCCAGTTTTTGAATCTTCTAGGTTTCTTTCAGTAACAGAAACATCTTCACCAACGCAAGATTTGCAAATCGGAAGATCATATTTCCTTTTTGCTAACTTTTTCCGCATATCTTTGAACCTCTTACTTCGCCAGATCTCAAGTAAAGGAGTTTCTTTGACATTACCAAAGACAATTGTTGAATTATAATCCTGACAGCACAATGGCACTTCACCATTATATGTAATAACTAAAGGATTCGAATGATAAAAACAGATAGGTAATGGATTCTCAACTAATTTTTTCTCTTGATCCTCATCAAGGCTAACTAACCCACCACGATTGTAAAACAGATCCAAGAGCTGATATTGAAATTTTATGACACCCTTAACACCTGGTTCTCTTCTAGTTACAAAATATTTACATTTTATATCTCCTGGATTATCTCCAAAATACTCAAAAAGTTTTGCTACAATTGAGCTCATTTTTGGACTGTGCTGAGTAATAATAAATTTACGAACTCCTGCCTGTGCCAATTCTTTATATCTTTCAACCGAAAGAAAATCGCCATTACTTACCAATTTAATGGTAGCATTGGGAAGTTTCTTATGAGCATAAGACACAAGTTCAGGCAATCTTTTATCTAAAATCGGTTCTCCGTAAAAATGCGGAGCAATTATTCCTTTATAATCAATGGCAGCTAATTCATCAATTACTTTCTTGAATACTTCAGTCTCCATTATTTTTTGATTTTTAAATAATCCTCTTTCAAATGTGCTATTAGGACAATAAGAGCATCTCCTATTACAAGTAGTCATGGTTTCAATGTTTATTTCATGAAACATGTCAGGATAACCATAATGAACAAAACTATTTAATTTATAAAAATTATTAATTAACTTGAAGTAAATAATTCGTAAATACAGATTTCTTCTAATCCTAGCAGGCACTTTAGCTATTATTTTTTGCATCATCTTTTTCTTTTACATCTTTCAACTGCTTTTTTAAAACTTACGCAAACTAAGTGACTAACATTTCACTCTTTAACCATATCTGCCAAAAAACCAAATAATATGGTTTGTAAACCAAAAACTAAAAGAATCATCATTAAAAAAAGCAAACCTAAATGTCCTTTAATTCCTGTTGTAAAGTGAAGATATACAAAATACAAACCAATCAGAAAACCAGCCCCAAATCCAAAAAAACCAACTCTGCCAAAAAAGCCTAAGGGGTTATAATCGCGGTAAATCCTAAAGATATTAATCCATGCTTTCAAAGCATATTCTAATGGATTAGAAAAAAGACGGGATGCTCTAGTTTTTCTACACTTTATTGGAATCTCAGCAACTTTAAAACCTTGTTTAGCTGCTTTAATAATTTGCTCTTGAGTATATGTAAAAGTATTGATATAATTTATTTCCCTCGCAATTTCTGCAGTAAAAGCTCTATAACCAGTTGTTGAATCCGTTATTTTTACCCCAGTAAGAGAACTAATAACATAAGCAAATGCCATATTACCAAATTTCTTCAACCAGGGTAAATGAGATATTTTATAGCGAAATCTGCTACCTAAAACTAAATCAAACCCAGAATTGACTTTAGCAATAAGTTGAGGAATATGTTCAGGATTATACTGCCCATCAGCATCAGTATGAACAATTATTTTTGCATCCAAAGCAAGACATTCACGCATTTCTATCTTAAACGTATCAGCCAAGCCACTGTGTTTTTTTTTAATAACAACTGCCCCAGCCTCTCTAGCTACTGAAACTGTTTTATCTGTGGAACCATCATCAACCACTAATATTTTATATTCTTTAGAAGGAAAGTTTCCACATTTCATAACACTTTTAATTTCTCCAATTACTTTTGCAATACTTCTTTCTTCATTAAACGCTGGAATGGAAATGACTATTTTCATTGAAAACCTCTATTACAAGAAGAGAATGTTGAAGAATCATTGGTTGGAGAATCACTTGTTAAAGAAGAGAAACTATTTGAAAGTGAAATGACTTTTTTCTCAATAGCTGATTTTTGAATTAATGAAGCGAGTTGTACGATATTAAGCCCATGTTGGCCTGTAATTAATGGTTCTCTATTTTCGATAATACAAGAAATAAAATGATTAATTTCTAAAACTAGAGGTTCAGCTTTGTGAATATTAATTTTTCTCACATCACCTTCGGTAACACTTTTCCAATCATCACTGTAAAAACTATTATTTTCATAAAAATATAATTCCTGAGTTAAATAATTTACCTTAAACATACCTTTCTTCCCATAAATTTTTAGCATCCTCACTTTAGTTGGTGAAAGATAATTAATATCTAATAAAACAAGGCTTCCACCCCCAAATCTCATTATAGCTGTTACAGAGTCTTCAAATTTAGGATGAAGTTTTTGTTGAGTTTCAGCATAAATAGTAACTGGAAAGGTACCAGTTAAATAATTAATAATGTCTAAATCATGGACAGATAAATCTACAATTACTCCTACATCAGCAACCCTCACCGGAAAAGGACCAATACGTTGTACTTCTATTTTATAGATTTCACCTAATTCACCCCGAGCTAATCTTGCCTTCAACTCTTGAATCGCAGGATTAAATCTTTCAATATGCCCAATCATTAATTTTACGTCATTTCTATTCGCAGCATCAATTATTTCTCTTGCTTCACTTTCGTTCGAAGAAATCGGTTTTTCTAAAAGAACATGTTTCCTATTTTCAAGGCAAAATTTCGCCACATCCCTATGAAAATTTGTTGGAACAGCAATTGAAACTGCATCTAAGTTTTCATTTAAGATCATTTTGCGATAATCTGTGTAACCTTTAGCATGATATTTGCGCCCCATCCTTGCCACGTTTAATTCATTATTGTCAGCTACCGCCACTAATTCACAGTTCTCAGCGTCAAACAAAACTCTTGCATGATTTTGTCCCATTGAACCCACCCCGATAACAGCAACACGTATCATGATTCATTCCCCCTCTGAAAATTTTTCACCAATTCAATAATTTTTTTTATTTGAATTAACGTAACTTGAGGGTGTACTGGAAAAGAAAGGACCTCTTGAGATACTTGTTCAGAAATTTCTAAAGAAGAAGTTCTTTCTATATTAATTTCATTAGTTTTCTTGAATGTTTCTTGTTTATGTAAAGGGATAGGGTAAAATATGGATGTGTATACACCTTTCTTTTTTAAAAAAACCTGCAATGAATCTCTAGATTGACCAAAGTCAGACAATATTCTCGTTGTGTATTGATGAAACACATGACCTTTACTAATTATTGGTAAAACCAATCCAGGAATTTCCTGAAAACCTTTATTATATTCTTGAGCATTTTTAAACCTACGTTGTGTAAAATAATTTAATTTTTTAAGTTGTTGACGTCCTATTGCTGCAGAAATATCAGTCATTCGGTAATTATATCCTAATTGTGAATGCACATATTTTGATTCTGAACCATGGTTGATTAAAATTCTAGCCCTCCGTGCTACATCATCATCATTAGTGAGAATCATACCCCCCTCCCCACATGTAATATTTTTTGTTGCATAAAAAGAATAACAACTAGTACCAAACAAACCTACTTTCTTTTCTTCATTACTTTGATAGAAAGCACCATGTGCTTGACATGCATCTTCAATTATTTTAAGGTTATTTTTTCGTGCTATTTCCATGATTGGATCCATGTCACATGACTTACCAAACAAATGGACTGGAATAATTGCTTTTGTTTTACCAGTAATTGCTGCTTCAATTTTTGATGGATCTATGTTGTATGTATCTGGTTCAATATCAACGAAAATTGGGATAGCACCAACCATAGCAATAGCGTTTGCCGTTGCTACAAAAGTGAAAGGTGAAGTAATTACCTCATCACCTTCAGCTACACCATGCGCCATAAGCGCAGTATGTAAAGCAGTGGTCCCATTAGAAGTTGCAATACCATGTTTTATACCACAATAATCAGCAAATTCAGATTCAAACCTATCCACTTCAATTCCTTGAGAAAGCATACCAGATTCTAAAACCCGCATTACAGCTTCTTTTTCTTCTACCCCTAAGAAAGGTTGGGCAATTGAAATCATGCATAAAATGACAAATTTTGCTTTATAAAATTTAGGCAACAAAAAGCTGCGTTTAAAAATACTGATTTAACAATAAACTTGTAATTAATTTCTCAATAAACTTCTTTTAATCTTTCCTGAATCCGTTGTTGGTATTTTCTCGACAAAAATAATCTCTTTTGGAACTTTATAACGAGCTAGGCGAACTTTACAATAAGACATCACTTCGCTCTCAGTAATCCCAATATCTTCTTTTACAATAAATGCTTTGATGATTTGACCGAGAATTCTATCTTGTGCAGCAACAATAGCAGATTGACAGACTCCAGGCATTTTATTTAAAATCTGCTCTATTTCAACAGGAGATACTTTTTCACCACTAACATTAATTACGTCGTCTTTTCTCCCAGTAAGATATAAATATCCTTCTTCATCAAAATATCCAACATCCCCAGTATATATCCACAAATCTTTTATAGCCCCAGATGCAATTTTATTCTTCCAATATTCCCGTATCACATGATCTCCAGCAATTGATATTTCACCTTGTTTATTGCTAGAACAAACATTTCCATTCTGATCAACAATTTTAATATTAACATTAGGTGCAGCTTGTCCTACTGATTTTAATTTATTTAGGGAATTATTGAAATGATTAAAAGTAGATCTAGAAGCTTCAGTAAGGCCATAATAAGTATAAAAATCTGTATTAGGCAGAATTTTTAGAACTTCTGAGGTTGTTTCAGGAGGAATATATGTACTATTTGTTACCATTAATCTCAAATTAGTACATTCACTAAATTTATCTTTACAATGGTCCAATATCATTCGAAAAGTAGCTGGAACTGCAGCAAAAATAGTTGCTTTATTTTTGATTATGTTATTAATAAATCCAGGAATATCAATAGAATTTTTTGCAAGGATAACAGATCCACTTTGTCGCCACAACATATGAACATTCCCCAAACCAAATGAATGAAACAAAGGAAGAACATTAAGATATCTATCATCCTCATTTATTTTCAAATATTCAACCATGTTATTTGTAGCCTGTACTACATTTCGATGCTCTAATTTAACACCTTTTGGCCTTGAAGTAGTACCAGAAGAATATATAATAGTCGAAACTTCATCTGAATAAACTTCGACTTCTTTTTGAGAAGATAATTTATGTTCTAATATTGTATTCACATGAAGAAACTTATCATCCATTAAAATTCGCTGCAATTTAGTAAGATATTTATCTTTGGAGATAATAAATCTCGGGTCAACTTCTTTAATTTGAAGAGATAAATTATCATCAGAAACATTTCCAGGTATGATATGAGCAATACAGCCTGATTTCAGAATACCAAAATATACAATAAGAAATTCTGGCGAATTGTCTAAAAGAAAAGACACAACAGATTTCTTTGGACAATTTTGAATAAGAAAAGTACTAACACCGCTAGCAGCTTTATTAAGTTCTGAAAAGGTATAAACTCTATCTCCATCAATAAGAGCTTCTTTATCTGGAAATATGGCTGCCGAATTTTCAAGAAATGAATGAATTGTGTCCATAACCAATTATAAATAACTTAGCTTAAATATTTTATGGCTAATAATATTTGGAAATTAGAAAGAAAAATAATAATAATAATAATAAAGAAATTAAAGGTTAGGTGTATTTAAAACAATACCCCTTCCATCCCAACAAGGTGGCATTGATCGAAGATGCTCACTTGCTTTATATTTTCGTTCTTGATCTTTATATGCCCTTTCAATTTGTTCTTTATTTAAACCAAGCGCCTTTTCTACTTGTTCCATGGGAATATTATTTTCTTTTGAATACCATAATAAATCCAAAGTTTTGTATGGTAAACTGTAAAAGAATTCTTCATCACTTACTTCGTAACTCCAAGTATCTGGAGTCGCTTTTCTTTCAGTTATTCCTTTTGGAACATTTAAGAAATCAGCCATTTGATACACTTGTGTCTTATACAAGTTTGCTTGGGGTTCCAAGTCCACACCGCCGTCTCCAAATTTCACATAATAACCCTGGACTGTTTCTGCTTTGTTAGTCGTTCCAACAACAACGTAATTATTTTTTTCAGCATGGAAATATAGATTAATCATTCTAGTTCTGTGCTTCATTGTTGTAGCAGCCCAAAGAGTAGAATAATCATCTAAAGATAGCCTCATTTTATGTACTTGACCTTTTCCATCTAAAACCTCCAAATATGAAATATTAATTCGATCACGTTGTAACAAATCTTGCGGTACAACTAAACGATATTTACAACTGCTATCAAAAGCAGGAAAATTCTTTTTGACAATTGCATCTTTAGTTTGGTACATATTATGTGAATACAATACTGGAGTTAAATCAATATAATGCGTTCTTATACCTAATTGTTTAGCCATCTGTTCAGCCAAAGGTTGAGATTTAGGGTGTGATTCTCGTTCTGGCATTATCAACCCAATTACCTTGTCTGCTCCCAAAGCTCTTACACATAAGCTTGCTGTTACAGCAGAATCAACACCACCACTAATTCCTACTACAGCTCCTCTTCTTTTGAATTTGTTTAGAACTTGACTTTTGATAAAATCTTGTAAGTGTCCTGCTACGGCCTCAATATTTTGAATTTCAAGTATATCTGCATGAAACCCAGGAGTCGTTAAAACCTTGCTATGCGTTTCAAATGATTCATCAGTTAAGTTTTCCATTTATATCACCCAGTTATTTTACTTCTTACTTTATCTACAAATTTATGCGCAGAATTCAGTTCAACAATTTCGTTGAAATCAAATTTTAAATTAAATTGGCTTTCCACCTTTTCAACAAGCTCTAAATGACTAAAAGAGTCCCAATTTTCAAAGTCTTCTTGTTTTTTTTGTAAATCAAACCCCTGATTCTGTAATTCAGGAAAAGTAGACAAAAAAACCTTTCTTATTTCATTTATAATATCATTTTCTTCCATTATTCAGCTCCTCCTTTATTAAAATTTAAACAAAAATAACCTTAAAAAAAGTTACGTTTGTCAGCTTAGTTTATACTTAATATTTACTTTAAATTAATAGTATTTTCGAGAAAAGCGCTTATAAGTGTTATGTAGCACCAATAAAGAAAAATTTATAAAACTAAAATTTAAGATTAAATCTTGTATACGCCTCATGTTTTTTTTTCATCATCAGCTGTTCGACGAAATTTTCTGGGAGGATTTCCAATATATACAAAATTCCCTTCCAATGATTTGTTTATTATACTGCCAGCTGCAACAAGAACATTTTCTCCAATTTCCACCCCAGGTAGTAAAATACAATTTGATCCAACTGCTGCCCCTCGCCGAATAACAATCGGATCTAAAGGGTTGCCCTTTCTTCCCATAAACCTATCTAAATTCATCGAAACCTTTGGTCCAATAAACACATGGCTTTCTAGAATTGATTCTTCTCCAACAATAGCTTGAGCCTGAATTGAAACATAATCTCCAATTTTCGCATCAAAATAGATAATTGCTCCGTTTCCAACTTTCACTCCATTACCCAACTTACTTCCCTCTCTAATAATTGCTCTATCTCCCAAAATTCCTGAAGAACCCAATTCAACGCCTGCATAAACTATTGAACCCGTACATATTAAGCTATCTGCCCCTATTGTTGTTTTTCCTCTTTCTTTCGTTTGAAAAGTTGAAGTTGATAATGTTTGTGGCTGTTTACCAATAACAATGTTATCTTGAATAATAACATTCTTTTCAATAAAGGTATTTGGATAAATAATGCAATTACTCCCTATTTTAACTTCATTTCCAATTGTGCAATCAGAATGGATTACTGAATTATAACCTATTTCAATATTCTCACCCAAAAGTACATTAGATCCCAATTGAATATTCTTACTTACGTAATCATAACTTTTCATGAAATTATTCCTCTTCAAAATTTCTAAGTAAAATGTCAACTATCAATTGACTAACCCCTTTCTTACTGGTAAACGGGAGAGATTTTACCTTATCCAGTTCAATATCATCTAACAGTTTAAAAGCAATGCGAATTATTTCATCTCTATTGTTAGTTCCCAGAATTATTTTACCAGCTTTTAACAATTCCTTCGCCTCTGTTTCGTTTCTTAAAACAACACTAGGAACATTGAGTTCAGCAGCTTCCTCTTGTACTCCACCTGAATCACTCATAACAAATCTTGCGTTTTTTAAAAGGGCTATGAAATCTAAATATCCAAGTGGTTCAACAATTTTTACGTTTTCTCCAAAAAATAATTTCTCTCTCTCCAAAGCTTTTTTTGTTCTTGGATGAAGTGGAAAAATAATGGGGATTTTTTTAGACACATGATTAAGAGCCTCAATTATAGATTTTAAGTTCTGAGAATTGTCAGTGTTATCTGCCCGATGACAAGTAAGTAAAATATACTTACTAGGAGAAAGCAAAAATTTATTTAGGATGTTTTGATTCGTAAGATTTGCACCCCTGATTAAAGCATCAACCGCAGTATTACCTACATTGTAACACTTATTTGAATCAATGCCTTCTTTTGCAAGATTATTCATACCGATTTCATCTCCCACAAAAAGACATGAAGAAAATCTATCAGCTATAATTCTATTAACTTCCTCCGGCATATCCAGGTTAAAAGAACGATACCCAGATTCAATATGAGCTAAAGGAATCTTTTGCTTAGCAGCAACAAGAGCCCCAGCCAGAGTACTATTGGTATCCCCCTGTACCAAAATGAAATTTGGCTCTATTTTAGGTAAAAACCTTTCAATACCAGCCATCATCTTCCCAGTCTGCTCTCCATGTAATCCAGATCCAACATTAAGAAAGAAATCAGGTAAACGTAAATTTAATTCAGCAAAAAATAACTTATCTAAAGAATAAGAGTAATGCTGGCCAGTATGTATTATCACCTGGTTAAATTTTTGATCTAACAAAGGTATCAATGATGAAAGCTTAATAATCTCCGGACGAGTTCCTAAAACAGTTAAAACAGTTTTTTTCATTTTAATCTTAATTTCCTCAAGATTTCAATCCAATCAAAATTTTGTTCCAAACAACCTAGACGAAGTTATCTTCCCCATCACTTGCATATGTTGACCAATAACTTTTAACGTGTTCATTTTAGAATCACCAAATTTTCTATTTCCTAATGTTGCAGGTAGTTCCTTAACCCTATAGCCTTTCAAAACAGTTTTAACCATAATTTCTAAAACAGCTAAGAAATCATTACGGTTAAAATGAATATTATCAACAACTTCTTTCCTATACAAACGAACTAAACAAGTATAAACTTTGACTTTTGGACTTACTAATAGTTGATAAATTTTTGATGCAGAATTACTTAAAAACATTCGATAGCGTGGAACATTTTGTGTATTACCCGCGTAAGCACTTACAACATCAGCATTTTTAATCATTTCAAGCATGATGAAAATAATTGCAGGGGAATAAGTACAGTCGCTGTCAAAAGTTGCAACTAAATCTCCTGTTGCATTAGCAAAACCAGTTTTTATTGCTCCTCCCAAATTTCTATTCTTGGTATGTCTAATAATTCTGGCCCCATTAACATTTCTAAAATGACCAGTTAATAAATCATAGGTATTATCAGAACTCCCATCATCAATAAACAATAACTCAACTTCATAATTTGTTTTTAATCGATCTAAAACAGGTACAATCTGCTCAGCTAAATGCGGAATACCATCAGCTTCATTATAACAAGGAAATATAATTGATATTTTCACCATTTTATTTAACAAACAAGAAATATCAGATTTATATTATTTATGTTCTTTAGAGCGGGCCCAATAGGGCTTAACAAGGTAAATTAAACCTAATAAAGAAAGCAGATAAAATGAAAAAATTCGATCTATTAAAATACCAATTTCAATATATTGAGTGGTGTTAAGCATACGGGAAAGAATTGCCCATGCAGAAACTTCCGTTATTCCTAAACCACCTGGTACCATACTCACAATACTAATAAAAACAGTTGCAGCAAAAGTAAATCCTACAACTGCCAAAGTAGCAGATAAACCAAATGTTTTTAAAATAAAAACAAACCGAAGTATTTCAAAGAAATGAGCTAGCAAAGATAAGATAAGCATTGGTGCAAAGAATCCTTTTTTTCTAATTCTTGCAAACGAGGTAAAAAATTTCTGCAAACTTTCTTCAAGTTTCCTACGCCACTTTGGAGAAAAAAAGTATCCGAATTTATTTAAAAACCATCCAAGCAATCTCTCAGCAGGACTGGGAAAGAAAACCATCCACATTAAGTAACAAATTAATGCAATTGGTCCAACTATCCAAACTTTTGGTAAACCCTCTAGTTGAACAAATAAAGTAGAAATAAGCATTATGACAAATAGGCCAATAAAATCAAATATTCTTTCAGCGAACAGAGTCGCAGCAGAACGGGAAAGTGTAACTCCGTGATTAATTTTAAGTAAAATTGGTTTAGCCATTTCCATCCTTCCTGGAATCAGACTTCCAGCGGATACGCCTGCTAAGATTGATTTCAATGAAAAAAAGAAGCTAATATTTGCATCATTCATTTCTCTTACTAAGATTTTCCAACGCAAAGCTTTTGTTGCAACATTTAATAATACTAAAAGAAGAATAAGTAAGACAGAACCTAAATTAATTAATTTTAAAGCTCGAAAAGCCGATGAATCTATACTTCTAGCAAAAAAGAACAGTACAACCAGGCCTAACAATTGTAAAATTCTTTTCAACCAAGGACCCATATTGATTACTGAACCAATCCACTTAAATAGGTTTTGTAATAAGAGGTGCGTTATAAAATAATCCAAAGAGAAAAAGTATATTTTCAGAAAATATTTATAGCCAACAAATCAAATCTGTTAACTTGATAAAAAGAAATGTAAACAAAAGGTACTTAACTATACTTATAATAATTTTAGCTCTTGGTCTGTTTCTACGCCTCCATCAACTGGATACAGAAAATTTATGGGTTGATGAAGCATATACACTGAATATAGCAACACAACAAGACATATCAGCTTTTTCTCAACAACTTGAATTAACAGAAGGGGCACCATGGGGCCATTATATTCTTCTTTACTACTGGATCAAAATATTTGGAAATTCTGAATTTTCCATAAGATTACCTTCTGTCATATTTGGGGTATTGTCGATTTTGATCATATATGAAATTGGAAAAAATATTTCGGATAAAAAAAACGGTCTTCTTGCATCATTTATGCTGGCAACATCAATGTTACAAGTATTATATTCTCAAGAAGCTAGAATGTACGCAGTTTACGGATTTTTGATTTTACTCTCAGCTTATTTCTTTGTATTAATTATGAAAATGGAAAAGGAAATAAATCGAAAAAATAAATTATTTTTTGCGTATGGACTAACCATGATTTTGGCTTTTTACTTCAATTACTTTACTGGATTTATGATTATTTTTTATTCTTTTATCGTATTATGGTTCAACAAAAAAGAAATGTTTAGGGAGTGGGTTAGAATTAATGCAATTGTTATTTTTTTGTCCATACCCGTTATTTTTTTGTATTTAAAACAACACATAAATGCTGCTAATACTGGTTACAAAGAAACATTAGTGCAGAAAGGAATGCCAGCAATTCTAGCTAAATTAGGTACTATTCTGTATACTTTTCCTTTTCTTACAATTTTAGGAGTTATGTTAATTGCAATAATATTAAAGTACGCTTTTAAAATAAATACTATAAAATATTTCTCTAAAGACTCAAAATATCGCCCTGTTTTGTTCACATTCATTCTTTTGGTGTTTGGAATAATTTATGTGTGCTTAACAACTAACCCATTTAGTTTATTTGGTGTTCCAATTTTTAAGAAACCCATAATTCACTCTTATTTCTTGATTAGGCATTCATATTTTTTAGTTCCGATTTTTTACTTGTTAGTTTCACACAAGATTATAGAGATGTGGTCAAATAAAATGAAAAAAAGTTGGGCTGTATGGTGCATTTCTATAATTATCATGATTAACATCTTCTCCCTATCCGTTTATTATACAAATACAACCAAAGCTGAATGGAAAAGTACTGCAAATTATATATTATCAAATTCTGAGAATACTCCCGTTGCACTCTTAGATAAAGGTGGTTTCTCAAGCCTCTACCTATTAGATTATTATTCTCAGTCACAGATAAAATCAGTTAAATTAACTTGGAAAGAACTTGACTCACCATTTAAATTAAACGAAAATCAAATGATTAAAATAATTAATAAAGAAAAAACATTTTGGCTAGTATTGTCAAGGGATAGCAAGACTGGAAAAGAAAACCTCAAATTATTATCAAATAAATATAACATTCTTCGTTCAAAAGAGTATTATGGCGTGAAAATATACCAGTTTTCCACAAAATGAGGACCAACTTACCAATAACCTTCGCTTCTGTACCGATAACATTAAATAACTTAACTGCCCCAATTAAGAAAGAAAATGATCAGCGTTATAACAATAATATTATTTTTTATTTACACTTGGGGATTCGGATTTAGTGCTTTATATTTCGTAAAAAAAAATGAAAACTTCTTTGAACGCCAATTTTTGTATCTTGGGGTTGGATTAGGTGTTTTCTCATTTTTAGGGATTTTGTTAAATTTCCTTCATATCCCATTAGATTGGAAAATTTTCTTAATAATTTCTTTGATCCTTCCTCTTAAAGTTTTAGTGAAAAATAGAAAGGGTATCAGTAAAAAAATAATTTCACCAAAGATCAAAATTTCAAAAGCAACTATATTTTTTATTTTAGTTCTCATAATAGCATCTGTTTCATTTTATGTCTATGCAAGTGGGGCTTTTTCCTATCCATATTTAGAGGATGAAGACCCATGGGGACATTCTGTTGGAGTAAAATACGTTGCTCTTGAAAAAAATGCTTACGACCCAGTTCTTCAAAATGTTAGAAAAATGGATCCCGTCCTTTCTTACATTGACCCCTACCCACCAGCTTTTGATATCATATTGGGTGTTCTTCATCAAACCTCGCCAGACATTACCTGGACAATGAAATTCTTTAATGTTCTTATAATCTGCCTCGGAATGATTTTTTTCTATCTTATGGCCCAAATATTCTTACGTAGCAGAGCCAAAGCTTTACTTGCTACATTCATTTTAGCTTCCATCCCTTCATATCTTAGCCATTTCATTTGGGCTCATAGTTTGGTAATAACCCTTTTCTTTCCAACAATTATTGCTTTTGAAATGTCTAGAAAAGAGAAAAAATGGACTTGGATTGCTACCCTAATGGTTGGAGCTATTTGGGTTGCACAAAACTTTTCTCAACCCATTAAATTGTCAACAATGCTAATTATTTTCCTTGTAGTAATATCAATAACAAAAAGAAAAATCTTTTATAGAGGTTTCGTAGCTTTTTTTTCTGGAGTTAGTATTTCATTAATTTGGTGGGGAGCAATGTTACATAAATATGGACTTCGCGACTTTCTTGCTTATTTTGATATCGGTAGAGTAAGCGATGCGCAGGCCACTGTAACAGGCGAATTATACGCAGCTTCAGCTGAGAAAATAAGTGCCTTTGCCAAATTAGGTAAAGTAATAGAAGGTCTGGTTTCCTCAGGAGGATCAAGTTCACGATCTTATTCATTTACTGATTTTTTTATAGCCGAAGGACAGAATCAAATTAATAATCCAATTGGCATCGGAATTGTCATCAGCCTACTAACTTTGCTTGGTGTGATACTAATACTTTGGAAAAATAAAGAATCTATTGTCAGTAGCAAGAGTACTTATTTGTGTATTACAATTTTCTGGCTGATTTTTGCATTTTGGGGAGTCAATGGTAGAGGCTTCCCCATTTCAGTAGCACGTGGGCCATTTAGAGTTTGGATGCTCCTTGCAATTCCAATATCATTAATAGCCGCTGAAGGCATATTTGCTCTAAAAAATCTGTCTACCAATAAAGTGATTAGATTTATTATAATAATGGCTTTATTGACTGGAATTGTTTTTACTTCAGCCCATCAAAAATATCAATTAAATACTGCAATCTGGCCAACTTCAGGAGCTTTTGTGACCAATCAAGTAGAAGCTACGGAATACGGTAATTGGTTTCAAACAATAAATCCAGGGACAAAAGTTTTTCTTTACTCTCCTAGAGATAAGATAGTAATTGGCTTAGGGGGACATAGTTGTTTATGGTGCCAGGAAGTAATTGATTTTAGAAAAAACATTACTCAAAGAAATGCAAAAGAAATTCACACTTTCCTAAAACAAAATAATTATGAGTATTTTATTATTAACATGAGAATGGAAATGAAATATTTTTTACCAGAATCATCAAATGAAGAAAAACAAAAGATAATTCAACAAAAATATCAAGAGATATTATCTTCAACTCTCTTTATACCTATACATCAACCTCAACAACATTATGCGATGTTAAAAGTCATTTGAGCATTACTATTTGAAGAATTCGCATTCGTAACCACTATTTATTTGACGAAAGTCACCGCCAGTTCCCCTACAGCAATTATACAACTCCCTATATTTCTTACAAATATATTCGCCTCTCTCTTCACACTTGTCCTGAACACATTTGTCATAAGCTTCTTCGCCAAAATTTCTGCTAGCCATAAAACTAAAGACTATCATCAAAACGATAAGTCCGTAGAGAACTAAAAGAAGTACTTTTTGTCCAGCTGATAGATTGTTTAATTTCATGATTCAATATTATTAGTATTATTATATATCTTTGTTAATATTATTATTCAATTCAAAAACTTCATTTTTCTTTAATTACAATATGCAATAATAGTATTATACTCACAAGAGCAAGTAGCAAGTTCAAATAAGTTATGATTTTTCCAAACCCTAATAATAGCTTTTCACCTGTATCAGAAGGAGCATAATAATCAAAAGCACTTTCCTGACTTTTCCAACCAATTGGATAATGAAAATGCCACTGCATATCACTAATTATATCATATACACCTGGTACAATTTCCATCTGACCCACATAAACTGTAAATTTAAGAACATCATTTCCTTCTATTTTTCTAACAGGAGCTAAATTATCACGGAAATAAGAACCTAAGGATTCACTAAAATCAAAGACTCTTGCATAATCCTCTGGCTTCCAACCACATTTACTATTTCTCCCACATTCAACATAATAAACAGGAACCTGCAACTTTTTTTCTGGGATTTTCTCTAAAGCATTCATTATTTTTATAAAATTTTGTCCATTTACAAAATTGGTTCCTGCAAAAGTCCAAGCTGTGATGCCAGTATAAATTAATGGATCTGTAACGACAATTGCATTTTCAGGAATCCCAGATGAAAATTCTCTTAGATTTACTGCAGCCGACTTACCCTGAAATAAAAAATGATTTAAGGTGACAAGGCTTATGATTAAAGCCAAAATTAACAGTAAACCTATTGAAAGTTGTGACACTTTCTTCCCCCATTTGTTTACTAAAGTAATTGCACCCATTCCTGAAACTATAGCGAATAAGGTTATAAAAACAAGATAATGAGAATTACTTCCAGTTTTACCAGCTAGATAAAGTCCTACAAATCCAAAAATTAATAGTAATAAATGAGTTGTTTTTTTCTTTAATCCAAATAAAAAACCAGCTAACCCCATGACTAATAAAACAAAATCACCTTTGCCAAACATAGAGATTTTATCTTTTAATACCGCAAAAAATGTGCTTAATGACCAGGAATCTTGACCACCAAAAGAATCAGGTAAAATGTTCTCTCCAATTCCTAATATACTAGAAAAATAAAAATCTGTTACCCCTTTCTCAGTATAAGAAAGATAGTTATGAATCAATACAGGTGAAACCAAAATAAGAAAAATAACTGCCGCCCCTAGCCAAGCTTTAACTTCTTTCTTTGGTAAAGTAATTTTTCCTTTTTTCTGCCGTAAACTTTTGTTATGAACAAGATAAAACAAAATGTAAGCGGGAATTGCTAAAGCAACTAAAACTTTTGATAATACACCTAAAGCCAATAAAATAGAAGAAATCCATAAATGCCTATTTTGATTCTGCTGATGAAACTTAATAAAAAAGTAAATACTAAAAAGGAGAAAAAAGTAAGCTGTACCATCTGGCTCTATATTTTCACTGATACCATAGCTAGAGATAGCAAACAGAAACGACCCTATTAAACTAGCTTTACGATTATTGAAAATTTGCATACTTATCAAATAAATTAACAGAACCGAAAATGTGCCAAAAATAATTGGAGCTAACCGAGTAGTAAGTGTAGTAAAACCAAATAACTGGTAACCTAAATCAGTCAAATAAGAAAAAAGGGGAGATTGTAAAAGTGTAGAAATCTTACCTGCCTCAATGATATTTAAAGGAGCAATGACATAAGCCATCTCATCTGGGTTTGGGTCAAGATTTTGTGCAGCTTGTAAACGAAGAACAAGAGCTAGAATTAGGATAAATCCCAAAATAAAGTGATGTTTTCGAATTCTCATTTATTATTTGAGATATCTTATTTACGTTTATAAATATTTGTTTGTTGCGGTTTAGTAACCTTTCCTTTTCAACAAAACTTTTAAAGTGGTGCTTTTGCTTACAAACATGTCAACAATCTTATTTGGAGGAAGTGGTTTTTTAGGTCCAATCATTCTTGAGAAATACCCTCAGATAATATCCGTTGGAAGAACTCCTCCTCCACCAGAATTAAAGAATAAGCACATCCACCTACCAGATTTAGATCATTTACACTTATTAGATCAAATTGATTTTGATAAAGTTATCTTTCTAATTGGTAATTCTAACCATCATGAGATTAATACCAAACCAGCAATGGGCCTTGAATATAATGTATATCCTCTAAAGAAAGCATTATATTATATGCAAAAAAGAAATCTAAAAAAATTCATAGCATTCACAACAATTTTGCTTTATGATGTAAATAAAATAATGCTTCCAGTTGATGAGACTCAGCCAATAAATCCCTATATTAATGATTACGTGTTCAGTAAATATTTAGCCGAAGAACTTACTAAATTCTACATTAATAAAGTTCCAACGATAAACGTCAGATTTAGTAATGTCTATGGGCCAACTAAACTCATCCGACCAGATTTGGTTCCTACTTTAATGCAAAAAGCTCTTACCCAAGATGAAATTGAAGTGTGGAATATAGAACCTCAAAGAGATTTTATTTTTGCTGAAGATGCTGCAGAAGCTATAGTGAAATTATTAGATACAGAATATATTGGACCAATCAATCTTGGAACTGGAGAAATCCATTCAGTCGGAAAAGTTGTACAAACGATTGAACGTCTTTCAGATAAGCCCGTGAATTGCTTAAACAAACCAGTTTCTGGACCAATGAAATTCGTTGTTGATAATTCTTTGCTAAAAAGGTTAACTGGTTGGCAACCAAAACATACGTTACAAGAGGGATTAGAGAAGACTTACAATATTATGAATAATTACCGTTTCTAATGGAGAAATTAAGAACACTTAAAGGGAAAAAAATTTGTATTTTAGGAGGTTTTGGTTTTTTTGGTAGCCACCTTGCAGAAAGATTAGAAAAAGATAATATCGTAACTTTAGTTGGAAGAAATTTAAGAACAAATATATTCTCAGAAACAAAAAATTTATTTTTTCAAAAACAAGACATAACAAAAATAAGTTTTATTGAATACTTAAAAAAATCAGATTTTGATATGATTATTCATCTTGCGGGAACAGCAGCAGTCTGGCCTTCATTAGAAGACCCCACAAGCGATTTTATGGTCAATGCTGCAAGTACTCTTCGCATTTTAGAATGCTTGTCGCGCAAAAAGAATAAACCATTATTTGTTTATGGAAGTACAATTGCTGTTTATGGAAAAATAAACAGAAAATTAGTTGAGACCGACCCACCTACACCCGTATCTCCATATGGCACAAGTAAATTAACTGCAGACCTTTATACTCAAATCTTCGCAACACTTCCACCAGAAAGGGCTTTATCAACACTTATTCTACGTTACAGTAGCGCTTATGGTCCTAGACAAAAAAAGTTATTTATTTATGATTTAATGCAAAAACATCATGAATCTCTCTCTACGCAAAATAGCGTAGTATTACAGGGGACAGGTGAACAAAAAAGGGATCTTAACTATATTTCAAACCACGTAGATGCTACAATTCAAGCAATTGAGATGATGCCATTAAAAGGTGAAATTTTAAACATAGGTTCCGGAGTAGGACATAAAATAATAAACATCGCTGAGCAAATTCAAAGATTTTTTCCAGGAGCTCCTGCAATTAAAAGGACCATGGTAAAAAGAAAAGGAGATGCACAACAATTAGTTTACGACATTCAAAAACTACATAAAATTGAATACAAACCAATAATTAGTTTAGAGAAAGGGCTCCTTAAAACGTCAAGATGGTTTAAGAAAGAGAAGCTTAAGGAAAAATTTAGGGATCAGAAAAAAACAGCAGTAAGTGTAATACTTCCAACTTATAATGAAAGAGATATTGTAGGTAAGACAATTAATAAGGTTGATTCTTTGTTAAAAGAAATAACAAATTCCTATGAAATAATTGTTATTGACGATACTAGTCCAGATGGTACTGCTAATTTAGTTAAAGGATTACAAAGGAAATACGCAAATTTACGTCTTGTTGTTAATCCAGAAAAGAAAGGACTAGGTTACGCTCATAAAGTTGGTTTATTAGAAGGAAAAGGTGAAGTTTTATGTTTAATGGATGCAGATGGGTCACCAGATGAAAATACCTTAATAGATTTCATGTATGGGATTTTGTTTGGAAAAGCTGATTTGATGATAGGTTCAAGATATATAGAGAACAGTGAAGTATATGGACTTTCAAAAAAGAAAAAATTAGCAAGTAGGGTCATGAATTTATTCATTTCTGGTGTTTTACAAACAAAATTAAACGATAATTCACACAGTTATAGAGCAATTTCAAAACATGCTTTTGACAAAGTTAAAGATAAATTGCAAGAAAATCAACATCCGGAATTCTGCTTAGAATTAACACATTTATGTCAGAAACAAGGTTTACTGGTTGTAGAAGCACCAACTACTTTTACTGAAAGAGATGCAGGTGAAACAAAAGTTCCCATTTTAAAATCTGGAATAAGGACATTTAAGAAAATAATGGAAATGAAGTTTAAGTAAATTACTTCGCAATATTTTCGAAAAAAACGTGAAGAATTATAATTAAATAACCTTTAAAAACAAAAGTATCCAGAATGAACCAATGGGTAAAACTGCTCTAATTACTGGTATAACTGGCCAAGATGGTTCTTATTTAGCCGAATTTCTGCTTGAGAAAGGCTATACAGTACATGGAATTGTAAGAAGATCAAGCACTATGAACAGACATAGGATCCAACATCTACATAAAAATAAGAATGATAGAAATTGGAACCTTACCTTACATTATGGAGATATTACTGACTCTTCAAATTTACTACACTTAGTTCAGAAAACACAACCAGATGAAATTTATAATTTAGCAGCACAAAGCCACGTAGGCATATCATTTGAAGTTCCTGAATTTACAGCCGAAACGAGCGGGTTTGGAGTAATCAAATTATTGGAAGCAATAAGAACAGCTGGATTAATTAACAAGACTAAATTCTATCAAGCATCAACCTCTGAACTATTCGGAAAAGCGGTAGAAACACCTCAATCAGAAACAACACCTTTTTATCCACGTTCACCATATGGAGTTGCAAAGTTGTATGCCTATTGGATTATCAAAAATTATCGAGAAGCTTACAATTTATTTGGTTGTAATGGAATCCTCTTTAACCATGAATCTCCCAGAAGAGGCATAAACTTTGTTACAAAAAAAATAATCCGGACACTGACCAAGATTAAGCTAGGAAAAGAAAAAACGCTCCACATTGGTAATTTAAATGCTAAAAGAGATTGGGGTTACGCAAAAGATTTTGTTGAATCTATGTGGTTAATGTTACAGCAAGATAAACCAGATGATTACGTTGTAGCAACAGGCAAACAGCATTCAGTTCGTGAATTGATTGAAGAAACATGTAAATGCCTCAACCTACAAATTGAATGGCGTAGCTCCGGTGTAGATGAGATTGGTGTTAATCCAGAAAATGGAGAGATTTTAGTTAAAGTTGACCCATATTATTTTAGACCAACAGAAGTTGACTCTCTTCTTGGCAATTCAGAAAAAGCAAAAAGAATATTGGGTTGGGAACCTAAGGTTACTTTTAAAGAGCTTGTAAAACTCATGGTAGACTGGGAATTAGAACATGGAGAACAAAGGCCATTTTAAAATATGACGACTAATAATAATAATAATAATAATCAATCAGACGCAATAAACAAAATTATCTATAACAAACCGCATAAATTTGGAGATAATCAAGGCGTTAAAAGCATTGTGGACATAGCGCTTGATGAAATAGACACTGTTGACTCAAAGAATAAAGATAGTACCCAAATCAATCTCACAAATAATCAAGCAAATCAAGATATAAAAAAACAGATCAAGCAGATAGGCGTGGGTAACATCATAATTTCTGACAGTGAAAAAAAATATCTTCAGCAAGTAATTGATACCAGCCGAATTTCTTACGGACCTTTATCAAAAAGATTTGAGCAAGATTTTGCTAAGCTCCATGATTCAAATTTCGGTGTTTTTTGTAACAGTGGCACTTCTGCTTTACATATCGCACTGGCAGCATTGAAAGAAGTTCATTCGTGGGAAAATGGAGACGAAGTTATTGTTCCAGCCCTAACTTTTATTGCAACTAGCAATATTATTATTCATAACAACATGAAACCTGTTTTTGTTGATATTGAACAAGACACATACAATATAGACCCAAAAAGAATTGAAGCAGCCATTACAAGTAAAACAAAGGCCATCATACCAGTTCATTTGTTTGGTCAACCATGTGACATGGATCCAATTATGGAAATTGCAAAAAAGTATAACCTAAAAATTATTGAAGATTCCTGTGAAACAGTAGCTGCTAGGTACAAAGGAAAAGCCGTTGGTTCTTTTGGAGACATCTCTTGCTTTTCAACATACGTTGCACATTTCTTAGTAACGGGGGTTGGAGGACTCTGTCTTACTAACAACAATGAGTTAGCAGTCATCCTAAGAAGCCTGATGAACCATGGAAGAGACGGGATTTATCTAAACATTGATGATGATAAAAATAAGACAGATGAGGAAATGAAAGAAATAATTGCTAAGAGGTTTAGTTTTGTCAGATTAGGACATAGTTTTAGAGCAACTGAATTTGAAGCTGCAATGGGTTTAGGACAATTAGATAACATAAACCATATTATTCAAAAAAGAAGAGATAATGCACAAATCTTGACATCTGGTTTGCAATCAGTCGCAAAATATTTACAGCTTCCAATCAGAAAAGATGACAGAGAACATAATTATATGATGTATCCCATCGTAGTGAAGAGAAATTCTCATTTGACAAAAGAAGAATTAGTTAATAAACTAGAACAAAATAAAATAGAAACAAGGGATTTAGTTCCCCTTCTTAACCAACCAATCTATCACCAACTGTTTGGTAATGTTGAAAGAAATTTTCCTATTGCCGAATTCGTTAGAAAAAACGGATTCTACATTGGTTGCCATCAATATTTATCACAAAATGAATTACAACATATTATAGATACTTTTCGTAAAATTTTCTCAAGCGAAATATGAACTATTTATTTTAGATGCCATCCTACACTCAGAAAGCGGTTCACGGCGCTAGCATTGTTTTTATAATCGGATTTTTAGCAGCACTTGTTAGTTATATTACCAGAATCATACTTGCTAGAAATTTGTCAACAACAGAGTACGGTTTATTTTTTTCAATATTCACATTTGTAACTTTCATTCTTTTTTTTAGAGACTTAGGAACTTCACACGCTTTAGTTAAATACATCTCCCATTATCAAGCAATTGGGAAAAAAAGATTAATTCAAACCACATTTATTTCCGTCGGATTGATTCAAATTATTCTAACTATTCCCATCGCAATCATTTTATTGCTAGGTAATAACTATTTATCCACATATTACTTTAAAGACCCTAATGCCTACAATTTATTGATTATTCTTGCTATATTCGTAATACTGATAATTCCAGTACGTATTCTAAGATATGGTTTTCAAGGGTTTCAAAAAATGTTTCTTTTTTCTTTAGTTGAATTTATGAAAAATGTTATCAGTTTAATTCTAATTCTAATCTTTTTTGCACTTAACTTGGGAGTTAAGTCGCCAGCTCTAGCATATACTTTCGTTAATTTAGTGCTTTTCTTTATTTTTGTACCTTTCTTCCTCAAACTTATTGGAAAAATAAGACTAAATAAAATTAAAGCAAAAATCATCAAATCAACTTCAAAGAAAGTAATGCTTTTCGCTTTACCCATGTTTGCAACTGCCGTTGGAGACAGAATGATTGGCTATATTGATACACTTATGTTAACTCATTTTGGAACTTTAGAACAAGTTGGAATCTATAATGTAATTTTCCCCACAGCTTTAATTCTATTGATGGGAGGAAGAGCACTTTCATCAATAGTATTTCCAGTAGTTTCAGAGTTATCAGCTAAGAATGACGTATCAAGATTACATAAAGGAACATTACTTTTGCAAAAAAATGTTATGACGGTAACAATTCCATTAATTGGTGTGGGACTTGTTTTTTCTCAAAGAATCCTAGATATTTTATTTGGGGGAGATTATACAAGCGGGGCTTTGGCTTTCCAAATTCTTTTAGTTGGAATTGCTTTTTTTACAGTTACTTTTGTAAATAATTCAATCTTGGCTGCCATTGGACGTCCAAAAGAAGCAAGTAAAATAATCATATTGGCCGTTTTAACAAATACAATATTAAATTTTATTCTCATTCCAAAGTATGGAATTGAAGGAGCAGCCATTTCCACAACATTAAGCTACTTTCTAACCCTAATACTTTCACAAAATAAGCTAAAAGGAATACTTGAAATTAAGTCAAGTATGGAGAAAATAATTATTCTTTTGCTGCCAGCAAGTGGTTTTATGTTAACACTACAATTTTTTAAGAATGTTTTGGGAAGCTCCATATTGATAATAATTTGTTCTTCTTTCATCAGTTTATTTATTTACTCTCTTCTGATCTACTTATTTGGCGTGGTTACAGAATCTGATCTAAAAAAATACAAGAGAATGATTTGGAAATGATCAAAACAAGAAGAAATAATTGGACTTTCCTAACAGGAATATCTTTACTAATCTTACTTATTTTAATCATTCATTCGAACATGTCCGCACATTCTCAGTTGACAACTAACAATTTTCAAAAAAATCCCGAAGCCTATCAGGGCATTACCAAACAAATTATGGGAAAATATGTGAAAACAACAAATTATGGCTTCATTCTTAATTACAACGGACAACAAATGCCTATATTGTATGATTATGCACATAATCCACCTAAATATGGAGAAATTCTGGTCTACGGAACTTTTCAGAATGATGGAACAATTCAAGCATTGGAAGTTCATAACTACGATTACAATTACATAATCTACCTAATTTCTTTTATTGCTTTTTTATTCATAGTTCAATTATTCTTCAAAGAATGGAAATTAACCAAAAAAGGTTTTATTCCAAGGAGAGAAAGTAAAAATGCCTGACTGGTTTACTCATATTGTTATTGGACTAATTTTAGTCGAATTACTTCCAATTAAGAAAAAAAGTTTATTGCTTCTAGGAGCAATTTTGCCAGATATAATTCCAAAGATAGTTCTGCTCAAACTATTCATCCCACTGCCAAGTTTACTTGTTAGTACTAATTTAAGCATAATCCATACTCCTCTTATTATTCTTTTAAGCACAATTTTGCTGGCTCAATTATTTAAATATAGCAAATATAAAGTAATTCTTTGGCTGAACATAGGTGCATTTTCTCATTTTATATCAGATGCAATGTTAAGACATTTTGGAGATGCTGGAGTACGTTTTTTCTACCCGCTATCAATGCATAAATTCTCTTATGGCTTATTTTGGCCGAACGAATCTTATTGGCTACTAATCCCATTATTACCATCATATTTAGTAATTGTATGGTTAAAGAAAATCATAAACCACAATCTTAATAAAATAAATAAAGTGAAGAAATCAAGTGAAAAAACAGCAAATTAATCAAATAAAACAAGTATTAGAAGCATTTAACAAAAAAAATGTTGGATATTGTGTTCTGCGTAATTATGAATTTCTTCTTGGCAGCTATGATCCAGTTGAAAGTCTTGACACTTTAATTGCAAAACAAGACATGCCGCTTGCACACCAAATACTTTTGCAGAATGGCTTTAATCTTAGAAAACAACAATTTTCTCTAGCACATAAAGCTTATTTTAAAATTCTGCCGGATTTTTCTAGAATTAGCTTTGACATCCAAGTTGGAGGAATATATTGGAACGACATGAAATATTTAAGCGAACAAGTGTTACAAAGTAGGAAAAAGAAATCTTATTTTTATGTTCCAAATGACAACCACACTTTTGTAATGCTTCTAGTCCATTCAATTTTAGGTAAACGTTACTTCAAGAAAAAATATCAACAAATTCTTGTGAATATTCCAATCGATGAAAAAGCTGTCTATAAAGAAGTTAGAAGAATTTTTAATCAAAAAATAGCCAAAAAAATATTGCCACTTGCCAGGTTTGGCAAAACTAAAAAAATCAATCCATATACTTTAATCATATATTTCTTGTTAAAAAAACCTAGACGCCTAATCACGCTATCAGCACTTACATTACGTTGGATCAAATGGAAAAAGCCGATGCAGCCATCACCATTAATTAGTGTAATCGGACCGGATGGAGCAGGTAAATCCACAGTAGTAAATGAATTAAAAAACCATTTAGAAAAAACTAATCGTAAAGTATCACACATTTACACTGGGCGCGGAAGAAATCACTTTCTTCCTATAACAAAATTGGGATTTTTATATAAACAAAGAGAAAAAACGAAAGACAATATAAATAAAAAGAAAAATGGAAAACCAAAAAAAGAAAAAAGTTTGACGGATGAAAGAAACAACAGGAAAAGAAAAATCATCTACACGCTAGTTTCACCAATATTCGCTCTTGATTTGTTATGTAGATATTATTTCAGGATTTTTCCAGAACGAATGAAAAAAAAAATAGTAATAACTGACCGTTATTGTTCTGATATAATATTGATGCAATATGTTCCACTAAGTATTAAAAAAATACTGTTAGCATTATTTCCAAAACCTACAATGACTTTTTTCTTATACAATACCCCAGAAATATTACACCAAAGAAGGCCAGAAGAACCCATTGAAGAACTATCCAGACAAATGGTTTTGTTTCAAGAACTTAATAGTTTAAATCCAATAAAAATAATTACAGAAAATAAGCATGAAAATACTACAACAATCATTTCTACCATCTTAAAAAATTTGAACACTAATTGGAACTAATTAATTGCTGATAAAGAGCTAAATAGTTTTTTCCAACTTTTTTTATACTAAATTCTTGAGCTCGCTGTTGAGCTTTTACAATCATCTCTTTTTCAGGAGTGTTAAGAACATTTATTATTTTCTTTGTCAGGTTAACAATATTATTAGGTTCAACAAATTCTACACATTCTTCACCAATTTCTCTTAATTCAGGAAAATTAGAAGTTACAACAGGAGTTCTGCACGCCATCGCCTCCAACATACAAGATGGATTTCCTTCAGTACCATTCATAGTGATATATGGAAGAACAACACAATCAGCCAAATTGACATAATCTTCAATAATTATATCATCAACCAAAAAATCAACGTGCTTTTCCAAACCCAGGTTTCTTACTTGCTCCCTAATCGAATCAATTTGTTTGTATCGTGGAGCAACAATTAACTTTAAATTAGGAATTTCTTTTACTAATTGTGGTAAAGTTGAAATTAAAACCTGAGGGCCTTTAAATTTTCCCATAGAACCATAATAAAGAATGACTTTATTATTTGAATATTCATATTTTTCTTTTAAAATAGTTTTGTCTTTAGGATAAAATTTTTGTAAATTTATTGAAGATTGAACAACTTTAATCTTTTTTTCTTGTAACAAATTTAACCTGTTCTTAAAAACTGATGAAGAGACCGTAGTTAAATCTGTAAAATTAGACAACCAATAGAAATATTTGCTGTATTTATCTCGAGGATACGATTTAAACGTATGCAACAGTTGTCTACCAAATTTCAATCCAAGCAAACTTAAGATGAACAACGGACTCGCACTAAAACTGTGAATAATATCAAATTTAAAATTATTTTTGTTTTCAATAGCTTTTATTACTGCTTTATACGCGCCAATATTTGGAACCCGTACTATTGGTATATTATCAAGGACTAAATAATTAGGAATATCTCCTTTTCGCTTTCCAACAATAAAAATGCGATGCCCCGAATTTTTTAAATATTTTGCTAAATCTAACAAAGTAATAGTAGTAGCCTCTTTCCTATACCTTAATGGCGTTATTGAAACAAGAGCTATATTCATTTTATTATAATAGTAAGATGTGCCTAAGCAATTTATTCTTTTACAGCAACAGCAAATGCAATGGCCGAATCTTTATTATGCGATAAACTTACTTTTATACTAACATTTAAAATTTCATCGCTATGAAGATTAACCAAAGGAACACCGTCAGAATTGTTTATAATTTCTATTTTCTTTAGGTTGTTAAATGGATGACCTAACCCATAGAGAGCTTTTACAATTGCCTCTTTAGCAGCAAATCGTGCCGCTAAATGTTGTTTAGCTTGCTTTTTTGAAAAACAGTAATCTAATTCGTTACTAGTAAATATTTTTCCTAAAAATTGACTATCTTTGGTTTGATCCAAATTAAATCGCTCAATTGTTTCTATATCCACACCAACTGAAAAATCAGGCACCATAATTAGCGGCCCAATCTATGCTTTTTAATAGTTATGAGGGTCAAGCTTATTTAATGAATAAATTAACAGATCACAAAAGTAATTCTTTATTGTTTCTAAGAAATTTTGCTCCAATTCTCGCCTGGAAGCCATGGCAGTATGATTCTTCAGAAAATAGATTTTTAAATCTTATCTGAAGTTGTAAATCTTCAAGTTCTTCTTCCCAAGTTCCGTCAATTCGTTGATTCATCTCTCGAGTTAAATCTAATAGCTCATCAGCAGTATTTTCAACCGGAATTAAATCATTTTTAACATAGTCTTCTGTTTTCATATATTTAACAACTGGAGCAGATATCATTTCTTTGAATGTAAGGAATCTATTTTTATTCTTAGACCAAATTTTCTTTGGGATAAAAATGTCCCTCTCGCTTAAAAATGGAGTATCAAGAGGAATTAGATTACTAAAAGCAACTGGAATATTAAACAACTGAGGAACACAAAATAATCCAGCAGTATTACCTAAAAAAAATTTACATTTTCCAAGCAAATAAATGTCATTAAATGGTAACCGGTACAGGTTAGCATAATCAATTATTTTAGTATTTAACGGCAATTCTGTTGATACTTTTGAACCCATTCGCAATGCAAACCCTCCACAATCATTAATATGAGCAACAGCAGGTATGAAATTATTGATACGACAGTTTCTAAAACTATGATAACTATCTCCCATACTCCATTTTTCATTTAAGTATGCTTCATCACGTGCATGAAAACATATAAACCAATTGTCGACTCCCATTTTGTTCAACAAATCAAATCCTCTTTTTTCCTCAGCTTCTATAAATTGCAATGTTGAACTAGTTCCCACCATTTTCTTATAGTCAGAAAAAGCAGGTAATTCCTCAAATAATTGATGTCTGCTAAGCACTGAACGAGTTGCTATTATCTTTAGCAATGCTTTAAAATAATTAGGTTGAGGTATTTGCCATATTTTAATCACTCTTTTCAACATATTTACTAACTCTTGATTAGCTGGATTTTTTGATGCTATTACAACATGCCTAAACTTCTTTTCTTTCCTTTGATCAGACTGTATTTCACGTAATAAGAAATTTAAATTTCCAGAGATATGACCAATGCGATTATCTCTCATTCTCCAAAACTTTAGTCCATACAATTTTTGCATGAATTTTAGAATAAAATAGATTGGAGTAAGAGTAAAGTCAAGCAATAGGTACGCTTTTTTTCCATTTGATTTTTTACGCATCTTAATTTCCACAATCCTTAAATAGGCTTCTTCTTAAAAATCTGATAAAAAGGTTATGGATAATGAATCAAATACACCTCATGAAAAAACTACATACAGGAACATCTAGAGATTACCTTTCTCGAATGATTGACGAAAAAGTTACCTGTATGAAAATCGCCAAGAATTACGGACAAGAATATTGGGATGGAAGTCGACGTCAAGGTTATGGTGGTTATTCTTATGATGGACGATGGGAAGCTATCGCCAAAGAACTTATTAAAAGATATAATCTAAACTCAACTTCAAGAATATTAGACATCGGATGTGGAAAGGGGTATTTATTATTCGAATTAAAGAAATTGTTATCGTGTGAAGTTGTAGGTTTTGATATTTCAGAATATGCAATTCAAAATGCAAAGCCTGAAATTCAATCATTTCTCCGAGTACAAAAAGCAGAGGAACCATATGATATTGAAAACAAATACTTCGATTTGGTTATTTCAATTATGACCCTTCATAATCTTCCATTGCACTTTTTAGAGAAATCATTGAAAGAAATTGAAAGAGTTGGTAAACAGAAATATATTACTATTGAAAGTTTTCGAAATGAAGATGAATTATTTAATCTTCAATGTTGGGCTCTTACAGCAGAATCTTTTTTATCTCCTAAATCATGGCAATGGGTGTTCAATAATTCAAATTTTACGGGAGATTATGAATTGATGTATTTTGAGTGATGTTATCTACACTCACTACAAAAAATGAATAAATTTATTCCATATGGCAAGCCATTTGTTTCGGAATCAGAAATTGAAGAAGTTTCTGCAGTTTTAAGATCGAATTGGCTCACTACAGGGCCAAAAGTACAACAGTTTGAAACAGAATTCTCTAGATTTGTTGATTCTCGATATGCGATAGCAGTTAGTTCTGGAACAGCTGCATTAGAATTAGCTCTAGCTTGTCTTAATTTTAAAGAAGGGGAGGTTATAACAACTCCTTTTTCCTTTGCTGCAACAGCAAATTGTATTTTATATAACGATTTAACTCCAATTTTTGCGGATATAGAACCTGAAACGCTTAATATTAGTCCAAAGGAAATCCGTAAAAAAATTTCAGACAAAACTAAAGCCATAATTTGTATGGATTATGCTGGTTACCCTTGTAAAATTGATGAAATAAAGAAAATTGCAGATGAGCATGATTTAGTATTAATTCAAGATGCAGCTCATTCACTTGGAGCCGAGTATAATGGAAATAAAGTGGGGGGACTGGCAGACCTCACTACGTTTAGTTTCCATCCTGTGAAGAATATGACTACAGGAGAAGGAGGCATGATAACAACTAACAATCCTAAGTTATACCAAAAATTGTTAATGTTACGTAATCATGGTTTAGATAAAGATGATAAAAGATTTGGCGGAGATTGGTCTTATAATTTAAAATATCTTGGAAGAAACTATAGATTAACAGATTTTCAATCAGTTCTAGGAATCGAGCAGTTGAGAAAATTAGATTTACGTAACATAAGAAGAAGAAAAATTGCTACGCGATATTATTCCGCTTTTGATAATATTGCTGAAATTGATACACTAAACGCCGGAACTGCAAAATACGCTCAGGAATATCAACACATAAAACATGCCCAACACATTTTTCCAATATTACTAAGAAAAGTTGAAAGAAATCAATTTTTCAATGAACTTAAAGCACGCAATTTAGGAGTAAACGTACACTACATTCCAATCTATAGGTTTGATTATTATGACCAGTTTAATATTAATCCAGAAAATTTTCCAGTTACTGAAAATACTTTCAAAAGGATTATAACCCTTCCATTGTATCCTGAAATGACAGATGAGGATGTTGATTATGTAATATCTTCTGTACAAAATACATTAAACTTATTCAGAAATAAACAGTAAATAAAATATTGGAGAGTATAATAATGAAAATTGCAATTTTAGGTAGTGGATCTATCGGAAAACGTCACATTCGTAATGTCAAAAAAATATTAGAACAGAGAAATGATGGAAGCGAAGTTATTGCTTTTGATGTTAATAATGAAGCACTTTCTTTTGTAGAGAAAGAATATCAAGTGCGTACTTCATCTAATTTGAATCAAGTTCTTCAGGAAGCAAACGGTGTTTTCATATGTACACCAAACCACTTACATGCTTCACTAGCTTTACAAGCAGTTGAAAATAATTGCCATGTTTTAATCGAAAAACCATTAGCACACACGATGGAAAATGTAGATGAATTATTGCAAAAAGCAGATGAAAAGGACCTCACTGTAACGGTAGGATACATGCTACGATTTTACCCTCCATTACAAAAAATTAAACAACTACTGTCTACTAGAGCAATTGGTAAAGTATACGGTGCTCACATCTGGATGGGTTACTATTTGCCAGATTGGAGACCCAGCCAAGATTATCGACAAAATTACGGAGCTAGAAAAAATCAAGGCGGAGGCGTGATTCTTGACTGTATTCATGAAATTAATTATTGTAAATGGTTGCTAGGTAAAGTTGACAAAGTCTTTTGTTTTGCTGGTCGCCTTAGTAACTTAGAAACTGATACGGAAGATTATGCAGCTATTTCACTTATGTTTAATGATGGACCAATTGCTCACATACATCTTGATTATTTGCAAAGATCCTATAGTCGGGGTTGTAAAATTATTGGAGAAAGGGGAACACTCATATGGAATTTTTCTGATCATCAAGTACGTGTTTTTAATTCAGAAACAAAAAGCTGGACCAAAACATCAATTGAAAAATTCGATTTTAATCAAACATACTTAGCCGAAGAAAAACATTTTATTGATTGTGTTGCAGGGATAGCTAAAGCGCGCGTTTCAAGTAAAGAAGCAAAAGAAGATCTTAAAATTGCTTTAGCTGCATTGAAATCTGCAGAAGTAAATGAATGTATTTCAATAGACAATAGCTAAAAAAAATGGATAAAAATTCCCTACATGTTGTTGCAATTGTTCAAGCCAGATTTGATTCTCAAAGACTACCTGGAAAAGTGTTAAAAATAATTTATGGAAAACCAATGTTGTTACATACCATAAATAGATTACAAAAAAGTAAATTAATTAACCAAATTGTTGTAGCAACAAGTGAGGAAGATAATGATCAGCCAATTAGACAATTTTGTCAAGATAATAAAATTTCATGTTTCTCTGGAAGTAAAGAAGATGTTTTAGACCGATATCTCCAAGCAGCCAAGGAATTTAACGCTGACGTGGTAGTTAGGATTACTGGAGATTGTCCATTAATTGACCCATTCATAACTGATAAAGTTATTCAGACTTATCTTGATAATGAAAGAGAAGTAGATTACGTAAGTAATGTAAATCCACCCACATTTCCTGACGGATTAGATACAGAAGTATTTTCAAGAAAATGCTTAGAGAAAGCTGCAAATGAATCTTCAAAGCTATTTGAGCGTGAGCATGTTACACCTTTCATAGTTCAAGAAAATAAATTTAGAAAAATAAATTTTGCTAATAAGGAAGATTTCTCACATATGCGTTGGGTGGTTGATTATGTGGAAGATGCAGAATTTATAGAAAAAATCTATGAAAATTTACAAAATGGATTAAACAAAAGATTTGGATTCTCAGATATTAAAAAATTACTTGAAAAAAAACCAGAAATTTGTGAAATAAACAGAAAATATTCAAGAAATGATGGATTTCTTAAATCTCTAAAGAATGAAAATATCAATCCAGAATTTTTTAAAGACCAGTTTAAACAAGGACTTATTGAAGATGATAAATTATATTTACGTAAAATCACCTTATCAGACGCAAATCAAAACTATCTTTCTTGGTTGCAAAATCCAGTAGTTAATCGTTATCTTGAATCAAGACACGGAACACACTCAATTGAATCTCTAAAACAGTATGTTAGCCAAGTATGTAACGATGCAAATTATTATTTTCTAGCTGTTGTTGAAAAAATAAATAATAAACATGTTGGCAATGTAAAAGTAGGACCAATAGACCAACATAATAAGAATGCTTATTTAGGAATCTTAATTGGAGACAAAGATTCTTGGGGAAAAGGATTTGGTTCTGCTTCAGTAAAATTAGCAACAGATTATTGCTTTAAGCGAGGTTTACATAAAGTCTTTGCTTCAATTGCCTCTAATCATATTGCATCAATTAAAACATTTGAAAAGGCTAGTTTTACTTTGGAGGCTACAATTAAGGAAGCAATAATCTGGGAAGGAGCTTATTATAATAAATTAGTATTTGGCAAAACTAATAAACTAAATAAAGAGAAAATCAATGAAAGAGGATCAAAAACATACAATAACATGGAAAACATAAATACACAAAAATTAGAAACATCAAAAATAAAAATAAGCAATTCATTAGCATTATGGGAAGAAGGAGAAAAAATCATCCCTTGCGGAACTCAAACTGCTTCAAAAGGGCCAGATCAATTTGTTAAAGGCGCTCATCCAATTTACATCCAGCGAGGTGAGGGTTCCCATGTTTTTGATGTTGATGGAAATGAATACATTGATTATCCCTGTGCTTTGGGTACTACAATCTTAGGACACGGAAATCAAGCAGTTGTCAATGCAATTCACCAGCAAGCAAACCAGGGCATAAATTTTTCTTTGATGCATCCTTTGGAAGTTGATGTAGCAAAAACTTTAGTACAAGAGATCCCTTGTGCAGAAAGTGTTCGTTTTGTTAAAAACGGATCTGATGCTACTAGTGCTGCTATTAGGATCGCTAGGGCATCCACTGGAAGAGATAAAATTGCTTCATGTGGTTATCATGGTTGGCAAGATTGGTTTGTTATCAGTACAGAAAAGAAGAAAGGCGTACCAGCAGTTTTTAATGAACACATCCACAAATTTGAGTATAATAAAATTCAAACACTTTCAAAAATATTTGAAGAAAACCATGGAGAAATAGCCGCTGTAATAATGGAACCAGTTATTTGTGAAGAACCAACGAATAATTTTCTGCAGCAAGTCAGAGAATTGGCACATCAAAATGGAGCGGTGCTAATATTTGACGAAATGGTAACTGGCTTTCGTTTTGGTCTTGGAGGAGCACAGAAATACTTTGGAGTCACCCCAGATATTGGATGCTTTGGTAAATGTGTAGCTAACGGTATGCCCCTTTCAATTATTGCTGGAAAGAAAGAATATATGGATTTGTGCCATGAAATTTTCTTATCACTAACTTTTGGCGGAGAAGCTGTTTCTTTAGCAGCTGCTAAAGCAACCCTGCAAGAGATCAAAGATAAACAAGTAGTTCAACATATTTGGGAAAAAGGAAGACAGCTACATAATGGACTTATTAATTTAATACAAGAAAACAATATTCCAGCTGAGGCAGTTGGCTTTCCACCAAGACAGAATATTAATTTTAGGGATGCAAGTGGTTTTACAGCTTCTGAAATAAAAACCCTCTTTCTACAAGAAACCATTAAGAGAGGCGCCCTTCTAGGGAATGTTATTTTTATAAATTATTCTCACACAAAAGAAGATATAGAGAAAACACTCCTAGCTTGTAAACAAGCGTTTAAGATTATTCGTAATGGATTAGATCAAGATAATTTACGTGAATTGATTGAAGGAGAAATTAAAAGCGAGGTATTTAGACAAAAATCAGAATAGAGATTCTAAAAAGTAAATTTTTATTTTGTATGAATAATAATAATAATAATAGATAACAACAATAGATAACAAAAGGTGATATAAAATGTCTAAAGTTTTAGTTACAGGTGGATCAGGATTTATCGGTAAGGAAATTGTTAAAGTCTTACTTGCAGAAGGGTTTGAGGTTAATGTTTTTGATATATATGGAGACGATTTACAAGGAGTTAACCTCTTTAAAGGATCAGTTTTGAATCAATCAGCTTTATCCAAAGCTATGGCTGGATGTGAATATGTAGTTCACATGGCGGCAATATTAGGTGTCTCAAAGTCAACTTATGTCCCTGTTGAATGCTTGGATGTAAATATTATTGGAACAAAAAATGTTTTGGAATGTTGTGTTATCCATCGTGTGAAAAAAATATTATTTCCTTCTTCTTCAGAAGTTTACGGAGAACCAGTAGAAATTCCAGTAACTGAAAATACCCCCCTTCAACCAAAATCTGAATACGGCGTTAGCAAATCTGTGGCAGAAGAGTATCTTAAGGCATATCAGAAGCAGCATGGTTTAAATTATACCGCACTACGTTACTTTAATGTTTACGGTGAAGAGCAGAAACATTCATGGGTAATGGCAAAATTTGTCAATAATGCATTAGTGAACCGGCCAGTAAGAATATTTGGTGATGGAAACCAAGTAAGAGCATTTTGTCATGTAAAAGAAGCGGCTCAAGCTACAGTAAATGCATTGACTAATCCGAAAGCAAACAATCAGGTATTCAATATAGGTAACCCTTCTCAGGCAATTTCTATGAAAGATTTAGCTTTCAAAGTATTACAACTTTCAGGAACAGGAGCTCAGCCAACATTTATTCCATTAGAAAATTCTGACCGCACTAAAGAAAGAGAAATATTCCGTAGAATTCCTTCCATCGAAAAAGCCAGTAGATTACTTGGTTTTCAACCTACAATCAGTGTTGATGAAGGTATCAGAATGTTGATTACTCACAAACTAGCTAACATAGAGAGAGTAAAAGGAGATGTTGAATCTGCGCAAAAATATTCACAGTCTATCAAAAATGATAGAATATAAATAACTAAATGAAAAAAGTCTGCATTGTAGGTCTAGGGTATGTTGGGCTTCCATTAGCTTTGCTGGCAGTAGATAAAGGCTATTCTGTTTTTGGATTTGATATTAATGAAAAACATATCCAAAACTTATCCCAGGGAGAATTTCAAACCAGTGATGTAAAGGTACAAAAAAAATATGATGAATCATGGAAAAAGATACATTTTTCTTCCAATGAATCTATTTTAATTGAAAGCGATGTCATCATCATTTGTGTACCAACCCCAGTAAGTAAGGATAAAAAACCAGATTTAGAATTCTTAAAATCAGCGACTCACTCAATTCGCAGAAATTTACGATTAGGTCAATTAATTATTGTTGAATCAACAATTTTTCCTGGAACTACAGAAGAGATCATATTACCAATTTTAGTGGAATCTGGATTACAAGTTGGTTCTGATTTCTGGCTAACTCATTGTCCCGAAAGAATTGACCCAGGTAATGTACAATATGGAGTTGATAACATCCATCGAGTTTTGGGGGGAATTACCCCTCCGTGTGCACAAAAGGCTTTAGAGTTTTATCAAAATTTATTGAGTGCTCCAGTTACTGCTTTAAATTGCATTAAAGCAGTTGAAACCACTAAAATTGTTGAAAACACGTTTCGTGACGTAAATATTGCTTTAGTCAACGAATTAGCTAAATCTTTTGATGCTTTAGGAATTGATGTTCTTGAAGTTATCAAAGGAGCATCCTCAAAACCATTTGCCTATATGCCACATTTTCCTGGGTGTGGAGTAGGCGGACATTGCATTCCAGTAGATCCTTATTATTTAATTGAACGATCAAGACAAGAAGGTTTTGATCATAAATTCCTCGCACTTGCAAGAGAGATAAATTCAAGTATGCCAGCCTATACAGTGAATTTAGCATCTAAAAGTTTAGATAAATTAGGAATCAATAATGGAAAAATTGCAGTTTTAGGATTAGCTTATAAAAAAAACATTGAAGATATAAGAGAAAGCCCCGCACTTCAAATAATCAAAGAATTGGAACAAAAAGCAATGAATTTTGTAGTATTTGACCCGTTTGTTCCAAAGTATTCCACGGTAACTTCAATTAACGAAGCTTTAAGAAAAGTAGATTGCGTAATTATTGCAACAGACCATACTAATTTTACGACTTTGAATCCACAAACATTTAAAGATTCTGGAGTTAAAATAATTGTGGATGGTAGAAATTGTCTAAATAAAGATGAGATTGAACGACTTGGAATTGTGTATAAAGGAATAGGAAGATAATAAATTTAGGGGACTTAGTTACTCACAGATAATATGGCTACTATAAATGTACAAGATAAAATCGTCGGCAGCAATCAACCCTGCTTTATAGTTGCAGAAGCAGGTATTAATCATAACGGCAGATTAGAAATTGCAAAAAAATTAATTGACGCAGCAGTCCAGGCAGGAGTGGATGCAATAAAATTTCAAATACTCACTGCCAAAGGATTATATGTAGAAAACGCAGGTAAGTTTACTACAGATTGGGGAGAAGAGCACGATATCTATGAAATTTGGAAAAAAACTGAAATGCCTGATTTTTGGATTCCAGAACTAGCCAACTATTGTAAACAAAAAAAAGTATTATTTTTCTCTAGCGTTTTTGATGAAGAAACCGTTGATTTACTAGATCCACACGTTGGAATTTATAAAATTGCTTCATCAGAAACTACCCACATTCCATTATTAATAAAAGCTGCTAACACAGGTAAACCGGTTATTTTTTCAATAGGTGGTGGAAGAGTAGATGAAGTTGATGAAGCCGTGCAAGCCATTCAAACAAAAGACATTTCTTCAAATAATATAGGAATCCTATATTGCGTAACAAAATATCCAACACCCTTTGAATTAGCCAATGTTCGGGCAATCAATACATTACAAGAAAAATATCCACGAGCCGTTATTGGTTATTCTGACCATAGTTTAGATCCTTGCACAATTCCCGTTGCTGCAGTAGCTGCAGGTGCAAAAATTATTGAAAAACATTTCACTCTGAGCCGCCAAATGGAAGGAATTGATCACAAGATGTCATTAGAACCACATGAATTAAAACAAATGGTGGAAGGAATAAGAGAAGCAGAAAGGAAGATGCATAACAATGAGGAAGTACCAATTAATCCAGTGCTTCTGGGAGAAGGGAAAATTAAACTAACTAAAGATCTAACGGACATGATGAAATTTGTTCGCCGGACAATCTTTGCTACAAAGGATATTAAGCAAGGAGAAACATTCAACCCAGAAAATATTTCAGTATTGAGGCCAGGTAATAGAAATACTCACGGTAGTTTACATCCAAGAGAATATACTAAATTGCTAGAATCAAAAGCTACCAGAGGTATCCAAAAATTAAGTTTAATTACAGAAGACTGTATCAATGAGGAATAAATTATGATTTCTCTAATAATAAGAACATTCAATAACGAAAATCTTATCAAAAAGGCAGTGGAAAGCGCTCTTAACCAAAGCATATCTGAAGATGCATACGAAATAATTGTAATAAATGATGGAAGCAATGATAATACTAAAAATATCCTTGATTCATTTTCTGACCACCGGTTAAACATAATTCATCAGCAAAACAAAGGAATGTTGGAAGCAGCGTATATTGGTATGCAAAAATCCAGAGGAGATTATGTGATTTTTTTGGACGGCGATGATGAATACACGCCTGATACATTAGAGAATCTTTCAACCCCTTTGAATCATGACTCCAATATTGCATTTACTTATTCTGATTATTTTGAAGTTGATTTACGGAACGGAATGAAAAAAATTGTCGCTTGTAATAATATACTTAACATATTAGCTTGTGGAATAATGTTTAGAAAAGAAAAATTAGACGAAGTAGGTTTTTGGAATAATAATTTGATATTCCCAGAACATGACTTGATATTAAGGCTTCAGAAGAAATATAAAGGGTTTCATGTAGCCAAACCACTATATATTTACAACCGACATCCAAAATCTTTTACAGCTAACAAAGATAAAGTAGCTTTGGGAAGGAAACAATTAGAAGAAAAGTACGGCCCTTTAGCTGGATTTAAGGAATATTAAGCGCGGAAATAGTAAAACAATTGCATTGAATATTAATAAACTTAACAATGAATACTAAACCAGAATATACTGAATATGGAATGACTCAATGGAATTGGCTAGTTAGATATAGAAACAATTTTCAACTTGGAGAGAACACACAAATTGGTGCTTTTACAGTTATTGATGCGATGAATGGAGTTACAATTCAAGACAATGTTAAAATTGGGTTCAGTTGTGTTATTTTAAGTAATTCAACCATTGACAACAAACAAGGAAGTGTAATACTTGAAAAAAACTGTAAGATTGGTGCTAATACCACTATTATGCCAGGAGTAAGAGTTGGCAAGAACTCAATTGTAGGAGCAAATAGTTTTGTAAATAAAAATATACCTGAAAATGAAGTTTGGTTTGGAACGCCTGCTAAATTTGTTAAAAGATGTCCAATAACCCTCAGTTAAATCATGGCAATATTGAAAGATAAAATCGCTCTTGTTACAGGAGCCAGTAGAGGTATTGGTAAAGCCATTGCACAGTCCTTCTCTAAAGAGGGAGCAACAGTAATAATAAATTATAAACAGAATCAACAAGAAGCAAAAGATGTCTTACAAAAAATTGAAAGTACAGGTGGTAAAGCAATTACCATTCAAGCGGACGTAAGCAATAAAGAACAAGTAAAAGATATGTTTTCAGAAATTAAAAAAACATTTGGTGAATTAGATATATTAGTCAACAATGCGGGAATAATGAAAGATAATTTAATAGTAAACACGTTAGAAGAAGAATGGGACGCGACAATTGACACTAATTTAAAAGGAACTTTCTATTGCCTTCAGCAAGCTACAAAAATGATGTGTCTAAACGGGGGCAAAATAATAAATATTACATCAATAGTGGGTGTTAAAGGTAACCCAGGACAAATTGCTTACTGTGCAAGTAAAGCCGGAATCATTGGTATGACAAAAACTGCAGCTAAAGAACTGGGTGAAATTGGCATCACAGTAAATGCCATTGCACCTGGATTAACTGATACAAGTATGATTAGCCATCTTAGTGATAATCAAATGAGCAAATATGTAAATCAAACACCACTAGGCAGAATCGCGGAACCCCAGGAAATAGCTAATTTAGCAACTTTTCTTGCTAGCGAATCAGCTAAGTACATCAATGGTCAAATAATCAGAATTGATGGCGGCATGATTATGTGAAATTCCTAAATTTAATGAACTAAATTTAATGAAAAAAAATGAAAACAAGGCAGGTGAAAAAAAAATGAAACCAGAATTATCTAAAAAATCTTTAATGTTTAAGAGAACCATTTCCCCAGTACGACAAATAATGAGTTATGCAAATCCAACTTATTTTAAACAGCTTGGATTAAATCCAGAAGAAATTATATCTTTTGCTGGAGGATGGGTGAATCATGAATCTCCTAAAGATTTACAAGCTTCATATCAGAGAATAATTCAAAACAATGAAGCGCTTCATGAATCTGGTGGCTATTCACCAACATTAGGAATGCCTTCATGCAAACAAGCTTTAATAAACTATGAATCTCACCTCTATGACATAAATGGATTAGAAGAAAAGAATATAGCAATTGGTGCGAGTTCGACCCAGTTAACCTTTGATTTAATGAAAGTTTTACTAAACCCAGGAGATAAAATATTACTTTTAGACCCATCATATTGTAATTTTCCCACACAAATAACAATGGCTCTTGACGTTGAAATTATCAGATTTCCAATAGTTGACCAAACAACTTGGAAAATTGTTGCTGATGAAAAGATTGATTCATTTTCTAATTTTATCAAAGAACAAAAACCCAAAGTAATTCTGTTAATTTCTCCAGACAATCCAACTTCACATGTTCCCTCTCAAAGGTTCGTTGAGGCCGGTCTTGCTGCGGCAGAAGAAGTTGGCTCTTTTTTGGTAGTGGATTTTGCATACAAAGACATAGTATTTAATGAATCATTACCTAATTACTATTCCTGGACACCAACAGATAATTTTCTCTCAATTCATTCAAACTCCAAATGGAGCAGAAGTTTAGGAAGAAGATTGGGTTGGATTGAAGCAAGTGGAGAAATTGTAGAAACCATGGAATCTGTCCAAGGATCATCAATTTTATGTCCAGACACATTGCATCAAATGGCTTTAGTAGATTACCTTAACACAGCAATTACAAATAATACACTAAAACCTTACATTAAAAAAACAGCTGAACAATATAGAAAAGCTGCGAAATGTACAGTGCAAGCAATTAGAGAACATCTTAAATTACCTTGTTTTGTACCACAAGGAGGATTATATACTTGCATTAAAGTAGGAAAAGATGGGGCGCAATTTGTTGAAGACGTATTAAAAAATACTGGCGTTCTATTTGTTCCAGGTTGGGGATTTGGTCGTTCACAACAAGATGCTGTAAGAATATCTTTTGGACCATTAGTTAATAATTTACATTTAATCGATAAAGGAATGCAAAAAGTCGGTGAATATCTTAAAAAGTTAGAGAATGACACACAAGCCATCACAGTTGAAAATTTTACTGACAGACTTGGTATATAAAAAATAAAATGAAAAAAATCTTCATTACTAGACGCATACCTCAAATAGCTAAACAGATGTTAGAACAACATTTTATTGTAGAACAAAACAACAATAATTCTCCTTTACCACCCCAAAAAGTATCCGAAATAGTAAAAACACATGACGGTATTCTTTCAACTGTTTCAGAAAAGTTGATGGAAGAAGTGTTAGCAGAGGCAAGTGTTGAAGCTATTTCAAATTATGCTGTTGGTTTAGATAATATTGATAAAAATTATGCCAAAAAAAAAGGAATTGCTGTATATAACACCCCTGATGTGGTGACTCATAGCACGGCTGACATGACTTTTGCTTTACTACTTAACTTAATTAGAAAAATTCCTTTCGCACAGAAATTTGTTAAAGATAATAAGTGGACTGCCTGGGATCCAGAATTATTCTTAGGAGAGGAATTATTTGGTAAAACTTTAGGGATTATAGGATTAGGAAAAATTGGATTAGAAGTAGCAAAAAGAGCACAAGGATTTGGTCTTAAAATATTATATTATAATCGCTCAACCAAAGCTATTGATGAACCGCACCTATATAAAGTGTGCAGACAAGTTGATTTATTGGAATTATTACAAGAATCAGATTACATTTCTATCCACGTACCATTAACGCCTCAAACCAAGAATTTCATTAATCAAGATAGCTTTTCTTTGATGAAAAAGAAACCAATCGTACTTAATTTAGCTCGTGGTTCAGTTATATCGACAGACGCGTTATTATACGCTTTATGTAACAAACAAATTAGAGGTGTTGCTTTAGACGTTACAAATCCTGAACCTCTACCTGGGAATCACCCGTTACTTGCTTTTGAAAATTGTATCATAGTTCCCCATATTGGAACAGCAACTAAAGAATGTAGGCACAATATGGCAGCACTTGCTGCACAAAATTTAATTGATCACTTCATAAAAAAACCAGTTACGCCAAATTACTAAAACTCTTTGAAAAAACATTAAAATGTCTAACTCCAACTATATTATAGAAACGGGCATTAAAAAGGTGTTCCAGAAAATCCTTCAGCATGAATTACAAGAAAATGTTACTATGGATGACATACCTCAATGGGATTCCTTGCGCCACATTCAATTGATAGCAGCTTTGGAGAAAGAGTTTGAAATTGAGATTGGATTCGAAGATTCGCTTCTTATGACCAATACAGATAGTATAAAAAAAGTTCTAAACAAGTATATTGATGTAACAGAAAAAAATCAAGAAATTGAAAATAATGATGCGAATGAGACTAAAATTAACCAAACCTTAAATAAAAGTAACCAAAATTATTTTGAAAATAAAAACGACGCTAATAGTAATGTAGATAGTGATTTAGAGGATAATAATAATAATAATAATATTGGTGAATCTTACCAAAATACTCTGCTATTACCTCATCAAAAAATAGGTTATAATATTAAGAACATTGAATATCAAAACATATATCAATTGTTTTTAGATAAAGCTGAAAGAAGCCCGGAAAAGGAATTTATTATATTTCCTGATCAGCAAAAAAACTGGACATATCAAACTTTTCATAATAGATTCTTGAATGTAGAAAAATTCTTTAAGCAAAAAAACATAGCTGAAGGAGAAAGAATTTGTTTAATTATGCCAAATTGTCCTGAATTTTTGGAAGTTTACTTTGCCGGGCTTAAACTTGGTACAATAATAGTTCCAATAAATCCAGATCTCTCCCCACAAGAAATGCTCCATATAATCAATGACTCTGGAGCAGGTGCCATATTTTATATCTCATCATTAAAAGAAAAAGTAAATATATTGCAAGCCACCCTATCTTGTCCATTCTATTCACAAGACGAAATTTTATTAGATCCCATACAAGATGATGTTCAAGATAATATCCATAAGAGTTCAAATGTTCAATTAACAGACAAAGCAGTAATTATTTACACTTCTGGCACAACTGGCAAACCAAAAGGCGCAGTATTAAGCCATTTGAACTTGTTAGCGGATGCAAAAGCAGTATCAGAATGGTTTTCTTATGATTCGAACACTAGAACTCTTTGCGTTTTACCTTTATTTCATAATAATGGTCAAGTAATGACTCTTCTAACTCCTTTATACTCTGGTGGCAGTTCAGTAATTGTTAGAGGTAAGAGTAGTTTAATTTCATTTTGGTGGTTAGTTGACAAATATAATGTCAATTGGTCAAGCGTTATGCCTTCAATTTTATCCATTCTTTTAAGCCTCCCAGGAGAAAGAAAAGATACATCAATGCAAGGAATTCAATGTGGTGGACAAGTACTTACTAAAAATGTGCAAGAAGCCTTTGAAAAACGGTTTAAAGTTCCAGTTTTTGAAGGATATGGTTTAACTGAAACTACTTCTTTTTCTTGTTTTAATAATCATCCTGCTGATTTAAGAAAAGAAGGAGTTGTAGGAAGAGCTCTGCCAGTAAATGAAATTTCTATAATGGATAATTATGGCAAGAAATTGCCTTCAGGAATAAATGGAGAAATCTGTATACGTGGATTAAATGTGATAAATGAATATCACGGTCTTCTTGAAAAAAATAAAACTTCTTTTAAAGAAGGATGGTTTCATACTGGCGACTTTGGTTTCTTAGATGAATCTGGTTATTTACATTTTAGAACCCGTAGGGATTTTCTAATAATCAAAGGTGGAGAGAATATTTACCCTGCAGAAATTGAAAATGTCTTATTTAAGCATCCAGCAGTGGCTGAAGCCGCGGCAATTGGAATACCTCATAAATTATTGGGAGAAGACATTTGCGCTTTTGTAAAACTACGCAATGGGATGATAACCAATAAAGAAGAACTTCAAACCCATTTAACAAACAAGTTAGCTCCATTTAAACATCCAGCCAACATTTTGATAGTAGATAATCTTCCATTGAAAGATATTCCAAAAGGCCCCACACAAAAAGTGTTATACAGAAGCCTCAAAGAATATTATCTTAAATATATACATAATCAACAAGAAAAAAAATGAATTTGATAGTAGTATCTAATCTGTTCAAAACAGATCAAATTAAATTTTTTCCTTCTAATCGATCTTTAATTGAGTTTAAGAAATCTAAAGCTTGCTGACAATCAGCTACCCTAACATCATATGCTAAACATAGATTAAATTGTTTTATTGAAGAGATATTACCCTCAACTATTTTTAATGACTCTGTCTCTGAGGCTATGGAAAATAAAGAACTTTGCTTCTCAAATAATGGGGTTGTGATTGAATTCATATTGAAAAAAGAAAGATTCAGTACAGAAAATGTTGCTGAATTCAAAATTTCCGAAAGTTTATTATGAATATACTGATAGGCAAGTTTCTTCATTTCTGTTGATAATTCAATCAACGATTTCTTGTCAGAGTTAGGTATTACAACTTTTACAGGCCCTTTACCAATGTTTATTGAATATCCAAGATTATAATTAGTGTGAAAAAGCAATTCTTGATCATAATATGAGTTAAATTGAGGAAAATCAATAATAGATTGGCAAACGGCATGCGTTATGACATCTCCAAAACTTAACTGATGACCTTTTAATTTATATTTAGAAATCACTTCATGAATATAAGAAGTCATGATGGGCATCACAATACCGCAGTTAAAGCCAATTAAATAACCGTTTTCGTTTGTCATATGAGATTATATTATTATTATTATTATTATGTTTCTTATTAATCTTAAGTTAATGTAATGAAAATACACAACTTAACGCATATAAAACTTATTATACAAGCATCATACCAAAATAAACTAGGTAAAACCAAAAAGCCAAAAAAAGAACCTAGTAACACATCCTTTTTTAAGCAAAAGAGGGAAATGTGATATAGGATGGATAAGATAAAAGAGATTGTAGCTAGAGTGATGGAAGTTTCACCAGAACAAATAAGTCCCGATTTTTCCAGGAGCAGAGATGAATGGGATTCATTCAACCATTTAAGCCTAATTAGTGCTCTGGAAAAAGAATTGAATATAACTTTTACATTCGAAGAAACTGAACAGATAAAATCATGTGAAGATATTTACAACATTGTTGAAAGAAAAAAATAACTGTCATTCTGTAAAATGCATAGGAACAAAGCAAAATCATTCTCAGAAATAAGAGTTGGAGATACTGCAGAGTTTGACTTTCAAATAAATGATGAAGAACATGCTTCCTTTGCTGAATTAGTACAGGATTATAGTCCAGTACATTGGAATCCAAAATATATTGCAGAGACTCAGTACGACAAACAAATTGGATATGGATTCTTTTTATTGAGTTTCCTTTCCCGTTTCTACGGAGAATTCCTTCCTGGGGGAAGTTCTATCTGTATTAGTCAAGATGCCAAATTTGTTAAGCCATATTATTTAGGAGAACAGTTACAAATTACTGGAAAAGTTGTAAGAAAAAGTGAAGCAACTAAATTTGTTGAAATTCAAACAAAAGTATTTCGTGATAATGAAGAAAATAAAGAATGCATCTTCAAAGGTAACGGAACCGTTCAAATTCTTCCAGCCAGAGTGGATTGCACAAACAGTGACAACATTCTTTTCGAAGGCAATGAAGCAAAAGTAACTCAAGAAGACATAACTCAAGCAATTGCCAAAGTTGGAATAAAAGAAGGTGACACGGTAATGGTCCATTCTGACATCTCAGTTTTTGGAAAACTAAGAGCAAATTCAAAAGATGAATTATTGGGAGGCATTGTGGAATCTATGAAAAAAAATGTAGGAAAAAACGGAACAGTAGCCTTTCCAACGTTTACTTATAGTTTTTGTCATGGCAAAGAATTTGATTTACAAAAATCAAAATCAACCGTGGGCGTTCTTTCCGAATATTTTAGAAAGATGCCAGAAGTTACCAGAACCAACCACCCCATTTTTTCTTTTGCAGTTTGGGGTACTAACAAGAAAGATATGCTTAAAATAGGAAAAGATTCGTTTGGTGAAGCCTCTTTCTTTGCAAACTTACGTAAAAATAAAGGGAAAATTCTTTTATTTGGTGTATCACTGCAAACCTGTACATTTATTCATTATATTGAACAGAGTTTTGCTGCACCATATCGATATTTAAAAAAATTTAAAGGAAAAACAATTATTAATGGCACAGAGTATGATGATTATGCTACTTTTTATGTACGTAACCTAGAAGAAGGAGTCTCTTTTTCTGCTGCTCAATTAGAAAAGAGTTTATTAGAAAAAGGCCTAATGAAGCGAATCCCATTAGGAAACAGCTACATCACATGTGTAGATGCAGAAATATTATTTAATGAAACAATCACACATTTAGAGAATGACATAAATTTTTTGAGAGGAGATCTATAAAATGGAAATTCAGAATAAAAAACAAATTATTGTTGGTATTAATGATTCGCACGATGCTTCCGCTTGTGTCGTGATAAATGGAAAACTCGTATGCGCTATTTCAGAAGAGAGATGTCAACGTGTAAAAAACACAGGAGGATTTCCTAAAAATGCTATAGAAAAATGTTTAGAGATAGCAGATGTTAAAAAAAGTGAAATAAATCATATTGTAATTGGAAGCAAACATGTTAGTTGTGAAAATCTTCATAACTTTTTAGCAAGCCTTAGTATAAGTGACCACTATAATATTGAAGAGAATTATTGGCAACCAATAATTTACAATGAGAAAACACTTCAAATACGAAATGTTTTAAATGATTACAAACCAAAAGGGATACAATATTACCCTCTAGAAAATTTCCCACTAGCTTTTAATAGAGAATTAAATCAAGAACAAATTGACGCGATTGCAGCTATGAGGTTAAATTATATTTGTAACTATTTTGGTAAAGACAAAGAGAACGTTCATTTCATGGATCACCATACATGTCATGCATATTATGCATATTATTCAAACCCAGCAAGAACAGAGCATGACGAGTTCTTAGTCTTTACAGCAGATGCTGGAGGAGATGGCGCATATGAAACTGTAAGTGTCTTCCGAAATGACCTGTTTAAGAGTTTGCATAAAGGGAGACAAAATATTTTAGCCAAAATATATAGTTATACCACACTACTATTAGGAATGAAACCACATGAACATGAATTTAAAGTTATGGGTCTTTCTCCTTACGCTAAAGAATATCATAAAAAGAAACCTTTTCAAGTTTTTTCAAATGCTTTGCAAGTAGAAGGCCTAACATTCAAACGCAATCCTGAAGTTAAAGATTTCTTTAAATATTTTAAAGAGAGACTAAAAGATTGTCGTTTTGATGGGATTGCTGGTGGATTACAAGATTTCGCTGAACAAAAAATGGTAGAATGGGTTTCAAACGGTATAACTAATACAGGAATTAATAATATTATATTAAGTGGGGGAGTTGCTTTGAATATTAAAGCAAACAAAAAAATAATTGAAATTCCAAATGTAAATTCTCTATTCATACCACCTGGCGTAGGAGATGAATCTCTCTCGGTTGGCGCATGTTATGTCTTGATTGATAGATTAAATAAAGAAAAAGATAGCGCATCTAAAGTTACAATTGAACCACTTAATAACGGATATTTAGGTAATAAATCAACTCCAAGTGAAAAAGAAAAACTTCTAAATCACCCAATTATTAAAGAAAAATATAATGTCTCACATGACGCTTCTCCAGAAGAAGTCGCAAATATATTAATGAATGGAGAAATTTGTGCCTTGTTTATTGATAATATGGAATTCGGTCCGCGAGCCCTTGGACATAGGTCATTAATTGCAGACCCTAGTAACCCAGCAGTTGTAGAAAAAATTAATGAAGCCATTAAAATGAGGGATTTTTGGATGCCATTTACCCCTTCGATTCTATCAGAAAGAATTGATGATTATATTGTAAATCCAAAAAATATTAATTGTTCTTATATGACAGTTAGTTTTGATACAACAGAATTAGGAAAAAAGCATTTAGCTGGAGCTATACACCCATATGATAAGACTGCGAGGCCACAAAGAGTTGAACAAGAAATTAGCCCAACCTATTATTCAATCATTAAAGCGTTTGAAGCAACAACAGGCATTGGAGCAGTACTTAATACCTCATTAAATATCCATGGTAAACCAATTGTAATGGAGCCAGTACAAATTGCTGAAGAATTATTGAGCAATGATCAGGTTGAAATAAATTACATATATGTTGATGGAACTCTATTAATGAAGAAAAAGTAGATTCAATTAATGGAAAATTAAAAAATTAAAAACGATTATATGGAAAATTTAGGCACAGAAATGTATTCTTTGATGAAAAAGTTATTCCCAATATGTAGAAGTATTACTGGAGATGGTGTTCGGAAGACATTAAAAATTCTGCAGGAAGAAATTAACTTAGAAATTCATGAAGTTCCTACAGGCACCCAAGTATTTGATTGGACAATTCCAAAAGAGTGGAATATTAATGATGCCTATGTCAAGAATTCTCAAGGGGAGAAAGTTATTGATTTCAAAAAATCTAATCTTCATGTTCTAAATTATAGTACCCCCATCAATAAAAAAATGCAATTGGAAGAACTTAAAAAAAACCTCCACACAATTCCAGAGCACCCAAACTGGATTCCTTATTTAACATCTTACTACAAAGAAAATTGGGGTTTTTGTTTATCACATAATAAATATCTTCAATTAACTGAAGATACATACGAAGTTGTTATTGACTCTACGCTAAATGATGGACACTTGACATACGGGGAATTGTTTGTGAAAGGAAACAGTCAAGAAGAAATTCTATTCTCATGTTACGTTTGCCACCCATCAATGTGCAACGACAATTTGAGTGGAGTGGTGTTATTAACAGCTCTGGCTAAGATGATTATCAATAAGTCAAAAGAAGGAAATTTACGTTACTCTTACCGATTTTTGTTTATTCCAGAAACGATTGGTGCGATCACATGGCTAGCAAGAAATGAAGAAAAAATGGATTTAATAAAAGCCGGTTTAGTTGCAACATGTGCTGGTGACCCAGGAATAGTACATTACAAAAAAAGTAGAATCGGAGAAGCATTAATAGATAGAGCCGTGCAAAAAGTTTTAACCGATTCTGAAAAAAGTCACAAAGTTATTGACTTTTTTCCATCGGGAAGCGATGAAAGACAATTTTGCTCACCAGGTTTCAACCTTCCTATGGGGTCTTTAATGAGAAGCCCATACGGAAAATATTTCCCAGAATATCATACTTCAGCTGATAATTTAGAATTTGTTCAAGCTAAATTTTTGGCCGATTCACAACAAGTATATGAGCAAGTGGTATACACTTTAGAACATAATAAAACCTATGTTAATCTTAATCCTAAATGCGAACCACAACTAGGTAAAAGAGGGCTATACAATCAATTAGGAGGACAAAGAAATAAAATTGATCATATGGCCATAATGTGGGTATTAAATATGTCTGATGGAACTAATTCTTTATTAGAAATATCATTGAAAGCTAATATCAAGTTCATAGAAGTAAAACTTGCTGCTGATGCCTTAATTAAATGTAATTTGCTTAAAGAAAATGTTGAGGCCTAAATAAAATCATCATTTAACATATGAAGAGATAAACTCTGCTGCCCTTTCATATGCCTTACCATCAACTTTATAACAATATTTTTTTAGAAAAGAAATTCTTTTCTCAGCTAATTCCGGACAATTAATTGATTTTACAATCGCTTCTTTAATATCTCCATCGTGTCTAATTTTAATCGCAGCATCACTATTACGGACAATATCACAAGTAAAATTCTTATATTGAAAATCGCCCACATCAACATTTACAACTGGTTTATCTAAAATAAATGCTTCAATAGCTGCTGTTGACCCAAAATTAACAAATGAGTTGCATTCAGAGATTAATTGATAAAACTCTTCCCTGGTGGATGTTTGAACCAACGTTTCTTTACTAAATCCAAGTTCATCTATAATTTTCTGATATTCTTCAGCATTTTTCTCCCGTGGATGCAATTTTATTTTTACAATAGCCTGATTCAAAGATTTAATTGTTTCTAGTATTCTTCTAATAATGCCAAAGTAAAATTCTTTAGTTAGAAAACCTTCCTCAACAAAAGGAGAAGTTGCTAATAGTACACAATATGATTGACTAGAAGAATTTTGAAACCAAGATTTATTTTCCAAATTGGCTCGTTCTTTAATTCTTTTTAAATTGTCAAAAATTAAAGGACCAATTACAGTAATATCAGATTCCATTGCACCAGATACAATTAATTCTTGTTTATGAAAATCACTAAAAACCAAACGTTTAGTATGATAAGTCATATCAACATTTCCTGAACCAACCCCGTGCTGTATTTGTATAACTGGAATATTTTTGACATGTGCTGCTGCAAGCAGGCATTTTTCAAAAAAACCACTTTGAGAAGTTAATACAATTACTTTAGCATTTTCAACTTCAATAAATTTTTTACAAATTTCATAGTATAAAAATAAAATGTATAAAAACTCTTTAGAAAGAAAAAAATTAAATGGATATTTTAAAAAAGGCCAAAGAGAGATGTTCTGAACAGGTAAAGTTAAAAGAGAGTTTTTTGTATTTTGGCTAATATTTGTCCATTTTGTATAGGCTTCAGTTGAAAGTAGTTTAGCAAGATCTGAAATGTTAGAATCATAATATTGATAAATATTAGTGTAACCTGACAACTTAGAATAATTCTTGTTAGACAATGAATCTGCAAAAAGAGTTAGGTGATCAATACCATCTTTGCTTAACTTATTTATTAAATTCTTTAGACGAAATATCTCTCCTTTTGAAGACAAATGGGTACTATAACTTAAAAAAACACATTTACTTGTCGATTTTTCATTTAATTTATATCCACCATTGCGCAAATATTTTATTTTTCTCTTCTCATTAAAAAGAATATAATGTTTCATCATTTCTGAAGCTAAAGAAAATTTAATTTTTTTAACTGTATTCAGTTTATTTCTGTTATATATGTGTTCAAAAGTATTTATTGGATTTGGCATAACATGTGGTACAAAAAATCTCCTAAAAAACCACCAAAGAGGAATTTCGTCAATGAGAAAAATTTCATCAAATTTTTTACCTTTGTATGTTTTTTCAGACCAAGTTCTAAGAAAATCATCTAAATCTTTTTCATAAGTTTTTTCATTTAATAACTTAACATCAACCATGTAAAATCATCTCCGATGTTTGATTAATCACTTCAGCAATATTATCGACTATTTGTTTTTCCGAATCAATGACGTTACCATCAATATCTTGCAATAATTCAACATAATTATAATTTTGTATAATCAAATTCTCAAAACTTCTTTTTTTACGTTGACCTTTAACATCTCCTGAAATAGATAAATTATCTTTTCCTCTTTTTGATAATATACTCGGTCTTGCCTGCAGGATAAACAAACTATTAGCCTTCGGAAAAGATTTAAGCAAAATTGGTAAAATAAAGCTTTTTGAATTATATTGTCCTTTCATATCATAAAAATATCTATCACATATTATCAATTCTCCCCTCCTTAAAGCAGGATAAATATGAAACAGATATCTACCTAAATATTCAAAATAATTGTATACAAATAGGAATTCTGAAAATAAAGAAATATTTTTTGGTTTTAGATATATTTCATTTTCCTTTTCATCAAAAATTTTCTTCTTTTTCAGCTTTAAAACACCAGAAAGAAGTTTTGTAGTTGGTAAAAACGGGTTCCATCCAAAATAATATCCTTTTTGTCCATTAAAAAAATCTGTTATTGGTTTATATGATTTAAGTAGCTCTTTTGCTAAAGTGGTCTTACCAGCACCATTCACGCCAACCAAAACAATTAAGCAACCTTTTCTTCTTATATTAGCCATTCTCAGGATACTTTTTATTAATTTATAATTCAAATATAAAAAAAGGGAAGGGTTATTAGAAACATTTTTGATAATTGCCATATAAAGTGTTTTTTTGTTTGGTTGTCTATTTTTTTTATAACAATCAAGTACATGCCTAAGCTGCTTGACAAAACAATTATATTTTGCTACTTGCATGATATATTCCCAATCTAATTTAGTTTTAAGTAATTCTTTCAAAACGCGTTTGTCACGCACCCTTATTTTATGATTCTCAAATATAATATGGGCTAAATGAATTAACAGAGAATCTTCAGGAGATGGAACAATTATATTCTCATTAAGTTTTATTTCTTTAGCAAAGATATTATTCTTATTCAATACTTTAATACCATGCCATGCAATTTCCCTGTGCAGATGAATAGCAGTGAGAACTGGTTTTTTATTGATGAAATCTACTTTTACCCACATCTGTTTATACTTTTCAATTTTCTCAGGCATATAGCATACAAAATTGTTTTCGTTTAAGATATTTCCAGCTTTAACGTAATCTTTCTTCTGTAAAAATAGAATATCAAGATTTTTATTTTCCCCATGAAATATATGCTCACATTTGAACAGGTTGTATTGTAAATTGTTTTGGCTGAATAAATTCAAAACGTTACTAATTCCAAGAGGGATTTTATTTTTCATTATTTTCTATATTCTCTCCGTTTAATTTTAAATACAAATCCCTATACTTCCTAACAAATTCTTCCTGAGAGAAGTATTTCTCTGCAACTTTCCTACAATTTTTCTGATATAAATGATAATTATGTTTTAGTTCTGTTATGGCTTTAATTAATGACTTTGGCCCTGGTTCAAATACAACACCACATTTTTCTTTTTTTACTATTTCAGCCAATCCCGTCAGATTAGAAACTAATAACGGTTTTCCAGCAGCTAAACTTTCAATTGCCGATAAAGGAATTACTTTTAATTCTGAATCAAATTTAATATAAGGGATGATTGTACAATGATACTGTGCATAAACTTGATTCATATCTTTCACAATTTTTTGCACAAAATTAACGTTACTGTAATTATCTTTTAGCTTCCGGAAGAGAAGATGCAAATTATAACGCCAAAGGAAAGTAAATTTCATGGTTCGTTTATTAGAAATCATTTTTGCAACGGCGAGTTGTAAGAGTATGCCCCTTTTGTGCAAATCTTTCATCTTTGTAGGGCAAGTGGCATTGAGAATTTTAAAGCCTCCACGAGTTTGATTAAAAGAAAACTTCTCCAAATCAACAGAGGGGTGGATTATTTCTATTTTTTTACCATCAATTTCTGCTTTATACAATTCTTCAGCTTGATGTGGTGATTCTACAACTATTTTTTTAACATTGTTTAATGACTTTTTCTTTTTTATCAAAAATTCACTAGGACAATAATTAGTATAAGTCAACATCAAATTTTTATGGGGAAGAGTTGGTAAATAAACTGAATCAGGAAGTCCAGTGTAAATATGATTAACTCTATTTCGATTATTTAATAAGACTAGAGGAAATCTTAATGGATACCAAATAAAATGGTGAGACGTTTCTTTCTTATTCAAAAAAAAATCAAAATAACCATTTAAATGTAAATCATGTAATTTACCTTTAAAATGTTTCTGAAGAACATTGATCTCTTTAGAAGTTGCCTCCATGTGCGGGCGATACCTTTGAACATAATAAGTTACTTTTACCATTTAATACAATTATATTTTGTTTGTTAAACTAATAATTCTGTTAGCTAAGTAATCCAATCTATCTGAAGGTATAGGTTTCTTAACTACTGGAATCATCTTAACATATTTCTCGCCATTTTCATCTGTAAAAGTATCTTTTTTACCAAACGATGAATCAACCGTATAAGGTTGACCAATTGCTCCTTTAAATGGAAATAATTTCAGATGAAGATGTTCACATTTTGGTGGATAAGTAGTACATTTTCCATAAGAACCGACAGAAAGAACAAACGGGTCATCTTCACCAAATTTATCTTGATCCTCAAGTAAGATAGTAGCAATAGCCTTGTTTATTTTCCCAAACACTAAACCATAATTATTAGCTAATTCAGGGAATTTTCCCAATTCAGAGAAATGTGTAAGATGAGCAAATGGCATCAATTGCAAAGTAAAATCTCTGAGCGGATTACTGCCTGACTTAGGTGAAATCGTTACAAACCACCCATCTTTTAAAGAACCATATTTATGCACAACAATAGCTCCATAATCAGTTACCTCACCAACTTTATATTTCACTTCACCACAGAGATTACAAGTTTCATCTTTAAGTTCCATTATACTTTATTTTAAATTTAGCCATTAATAAAGATTATCTATACTTAATCTGAAATAATCATTAAATAATCAAAGAATGGATCATTTAGCAGAAAAGTTCATGGAGTATCTGGTATAAACTCCTCAAATCTCAACAGGTCCATCAATAACCTTAATATATTCAGTCTCTTTAGATTCATCCAAATAAGAATCAAAATAACCTAAAACTAAACGATAAAAACTTCCATTAGTAGAATCAACCTTTTCTAAAGTACCATGTGCTTGAATCATTTCTCCAGGTTGAGCCAACATGCAATAATCTCTTGAATAAAACACCACTTGTTTTATCAAACCATTAAGATTTGGAAAATCTTTGCATATCCCTTCTTTGACTTCATAGCAACCAGGTCTAACTACAGAGCTAAAATCTGACGCAATTTTAGCGTTAATAGTTGTTTTACCCAAACAAGTATATTTTTCAGTTCCCCATTTAAACCATACTTCTTCCTCTTTTTCTGCTGCAAAAATAACAAATAAGTGGTTATTAAAGAAACCTTCAGATTTCTTGCGCCGCATAGAATAAAGAAATTCGTTGGGAGTAAATAACTTTGCTCTACTTCTTCTTTCCCTAAAATCTAGCCATTCTTGATCTGTTTTCCATTTTAAACTAGGGTGATTAACTTCCTGCAGATAAGACATTAGTTTCCAAAAATTATCTTTCCCATATATAACAATATTAATATCTGATATTTCTGGGTTATAATGTCCCATTAAGGTTGAATAAGTGATTCCTAGATCTTTCATTTTGAGGCCACTTTTCAAAAGAAGTAAACTAAATTCTTTTACAGATTTAAGATATTTATCTAGAGAACCTTCTGGCATACTCATTAACTCCCTAAATCCAACACGTGGAAAATAAACGCGTTCAATTTTATCAATAGGAACTGAAAAGAATAATGGAGAAACATTATGTTGTAAACTTTGAAAAATATAATCGTAATAAACTTGCTTAAAGTCAGATAAGTAATTTGATAGTTTTTGTGAATCAATCCACAAATTTAATCTATTCATTCTCTTTCCAGAAATAAATCTATATTGTAATTCATTGCACGAAATTTTGTGAGTAGGTATATATTTTGGTTTTACTAGAATAGAATTTGTTGGGTGCTCATTCCCATATACTTGACAATGGATTCCGTCCGTTGTTGTAATAATAGATGATTCAAAAAAATGCATTTTACATCTCTTAGTTAGCTCATAATAAAGCTTTTAGATATTCTTTTTCTCCCCTTTCAGAAGTGTACGTGTCAAAATACCCTAAAACAATTTGATAATACTCGCCATTTTCGTTCTTAACCTTTTCAAGTAAACCTACTGCTTCAACTTGTTCTCCAATTTTAGCTTGCAAAACAAATGGCCTAGACCAAGTGACAATTCTCTGAATAGGTCTATTTTTGTCTAACTGTAAATCACTGTCTAAAATTTCAGATTCTCTCAAACCATAATAACCAGGACGGACATGTGATTGACTGGCATCATCTATTACCCCTTTGATTTTAACTGTCCCTAATGGCGTACGTTGAGAATCCCAATCATACCATAATTCATCTTCTTTCTCTACAACAAATATTGAAAAAACATTCCCCGCAAAATAACCATCATCTCTTTTTCTCACCATATTGTGGACATACTCTTCTTCAGAGAATTGTTTTGATACGATCCTATCATGATAATATTTTGCCCAATCTTCTTTAGTTTTCCAACTAAGTAACGGGTGTTCCACAGTTTCCAAATAATTCAATAAACGCCAACCGTTTTCTTTTCCAAAAACTAATATATCAATATCAGATTTCCCTGGAGTGTAGTTTCCTAAAAGAGTTGAATGGCTAACACCTAAATCTTCAAGAGGAACCCCACCTTGTATTATTAAATCAAGTAACTGCCTAGTTGCAGTCAAATAAGGATCTAAATCAGACTTGGGGACTTTATATAATTCTCTTACACCTCTTTGTGGATCATGAAATTTTTTGATTTTTTCTTTTGGTATCACTAAAAACCAATTGTTGTGAGAAGCAGATTCGTATTTGATATAAGGAAATTTATTCTCCAATCTCCGCAAATTTTCTTTAACTATTTCTTTTGAATTAAACAAATTAAAACGAGTCATGCAATTTTCAAGAATGTATCTTCTTTTCAATCCAACAAATTCCATCATCTCAGAGGGAATATATTTTGGTTTTACAATGATGTTTCCATTAGGATGGCTTGTTGCGTAAACTTTGCATTGAATCCCATCAACAGTATCAACCAATGAAGATTCTGGATAATAAGTTGATTCCATTTTTTTAGTTATTGTTTCTACATTAGTTGAGTCTTCTGGAAAACTGCTCTTTTTTGAATCAACAAAAACAAACTCCCCTTCAATGTCAAATTTCTTCTCCACTTCACTAAGCTTATGATTAAATAATGATAAACATTTCTCGTTGATATTTGAGGTGTTTCTAATTATATTTTCTACAAAACTTTTAACTTTTAATAGTTTAGAGTGTAATCGGAATTTCCTTTGCTCCCCAGGTAAATTAATTAAATAGCCTAAATCCATCAAGTCGCAAAAACGATCTAAAATTTCTATATTCTTTATTTTTTCAGGAGCAGAAACAAGGCGAGAAATATGTTCAACATATCTTTGAGGTAATTTTCCTTTTTCAGGTTCCCTAGGTAAATTTTTATCTTCAGTTAAATATTTTAGCCAATCAAATATATGTTCTCTCCTTTGAACAAAATTTTCTTGTGCAAGCTCTTTTTCAGTAAAGGAAGTATCTTCTAATACATCATGCAAAGCTGCTGTTAAAAGAACGTCCAAATCATTCTCACCACAATCATATAATAATTTAGTTATGTAAACAGAATGAAAAACCAAAGGAGTTTTACCATCTAAGCGCATTTTACCAGTAAATAACCCTTCAAGAAACATAAAAACTTCACGAAAAAAATCTTCATGTTCCCCCATTTTTTCTGATACAAAACCTATTCCGACTTTAGTACCTTGTTCCTGAAAGACTTTTTGTATAGTTCTATAATCTTCTAAAACTTTATCTTCCCATTCATGGTTTTCAGAGAGTGAAGTATTACAAGGATTTAGTCCAGACAAATTATCCGTATCATAAGAATCTGATTTTACTTTAATGGCCTCCACTTTAATATCTGAAGGAATTGGAATATCAAGGATTGAAAGTAAAGTAGGTGCAATTTGTTGAATATTTATTTCACCAAAAAAACCATTATTCTCAAAACCTTTTCCATTAATAATAAAGCACCCTTGTTTTGAATGTCCCGCACTGTCCGCTCCTAATGCAGTCTGCCAAGAGTATAAACCATCTGAACCAAAATCCGGGTTTGAGGCCCAACGTAACTCATCAAAATAAATAGTTATGTCAGGACATCCTTCAACTTCTGGTTTTTGATAGATATTTTCTGCAAAAAACACCTCTGTTTTCAATTCCTGGCCTTCGTCCCCTTTTATTGCTCTTAATTCTTCAGAAATTTTCTGTTTAAAACTCTCGGTATCTTCAATTTTATCTTTGTTAAGAAAAATTCTTGCATTATAAGCTCCAGCTCCATAAGCAAAAGTTCTTTCCATATCGATACCTTCATACTTTATTCTAGTTCTTTTCCCCTCTAACTTGTTTTCTTCTATTTCACACCTAAATTCATCAGTGAGAGTAAGATAACCCTTTTCCATAAGCCAATTATTGATGTTAATTTTACCCTCTTGTTTTACCATGCCATGGTCAGAAACAACCAACACCGTAGTATCTTTATCTAACATTTTTAATATTTCACCAAGTTCATGATCCAAATATATGTAAAAATCACGCAATGCATCTTTGAATTCAGAATTTGGAATAAACCTTCGATGAGTTTCATCAAAATGACGCCAAATCATATGTTGTAATCTATCTGTACCAATCATTACTGACATGAAAGCATCCCATTTTTCTTCAACTAACATTTCTTTTACAATCGAAATTTGTTTCTTCGTCATTTCGTAAGTTTTCTCAAGAAGATCTTTTACATCCAAACTTTTATGTCCAGCTAAACCAACAGCTACATCAAATAACATATCGCTATTTTCAATAGATTTTATCTTTTCCAAAATTTTTTGTGGAAAAGCACATTTATCATTATATCCAGGGGTCAGAAATCCACTAATTACTGCACCTTCAATTTGCTTAACTGGATATGATAGGGGAACAAATAAAGAAACCCCTTTTTTTCCTGCTTCAGCCAGGTAATCCCACAATAACTTACACTTGAGACTTTGAGAATTAACAAGTTTAGATTTACCATCTTTATCTCTATAAGTATAACTAAAAACACCCAATTCACTAGGGTCTTTACCAGAAATCATTGCATTCCAAGCCATTATTGTAGTTGGAGGAATAGTACTGTTTAACTTGGCATAAGAACCGGTTTGCATCAAACGTTTAATATTTGGCAAATATTCTAACCATTTATCAAATATTAATTCAGGTGCTGCGCCATCAATTCCAAAAACGAAAACTTTTGTCATTTTATTAATTTCCTAATTTAGACGTATCTATCAAATATATCAATCTAGATACCCCAATACACGTAATCTATCTTTCACTTTCTTTTCATCTTCCTCATCATAAACTTGGTCTTCAACTTTAGCTAACACTTTATTCAGTACATATTCTACGTAATCTTCAACCGTATCAAACCTATTCTTGGTAACTTGTTCTTTTATTCTAACCAACAATTCAGATGAAATAGAAATGTTCTCTTTTTCCATATTTAACACCTCGTTGCCATTATAAGAAAAATGTCATAAAATGGCTTCTTAAACTTTGTGAACAGAAGGTTTAAAGTGAAATCTCTTCATATTAGCGTAGCTAAATCTCAATAGTATCTAAAATAGAGTCTAATTTTTCTTTTTCAGTTGAAACCTTAGTAGAAATATCATTTTTCAAAAAATCTAAACAGACTTTACCATCCAAACCTGGAACAGAAATGCCGTTAATATGAAGAATAGTGGCACCTAAATCCATTAAATTAAGTGAATAGTTCGGATATGAATTTAATTTAATATCTGGACCTTGACAAAATAAGATGCCTTCGCTTGCATGGTCTGCTTTCAAATCAGTTGTTAAAAAAACATCTTCTGAAAATTTTGATTGGGTTGAAAAACCATTTTCCATTTCAATAATCATATCCGGACCTTGATCTGAATACTGTCCATTAAAAAGCTCATCATTTGATTTAATCGATTTAATCACTTTCTTGCCATTGTAAGTTATTTTCCTTAAACAATGAGAGATCTCCTTAGACAACTTTACACATTCGTCCTTAGAAAGAAAACCTTTTGAGAATCTTCCAGTTCTATTAAAATAAATTTGTCCAAAACTAGTCATAAAAGCTTTAGTATTATTCCAATCAGTATTTAGTAATAAGGATTTATCTGACTGTGGTAGCGCCATCTTTAGTTTAGTTGGTAATTTAACAGCTAAAGAAGTTATATCTATGGGTAGCTTTTGTAATGTTTTAATAACACTATTCCTATTTATGTTTAAAGTAGAAAGAAAACGAGTTAACAATGATCCTTCCTTTTGCTGCAAATAACCTCTTTTTTGTAACCAAGAATTAACAGCAAATACTTTGTTAACTTTAGCAAATCCATGATCTGAAACGACGAAAATATTTGTAGATTCAGCATACTCTTCCACCACTTTCAAAATAAATGAATCAATCAACTTATAATAATCCAAAAGAACATCTTTATCCCAAATGAAATGTTGCATCCTATCGGTTCCAGTAAAAACTCCATAAAAAAAGTCCCATTCTTTTTTGTGCAAAAAATTAGAGAATAATTTTACTCGATCACTAGTCATTCTATATAATTCAGCAAAAAACTTTTCTTCTTGACCTTTATACATATCATTATTCATTTCAATCTTATATTCTGGCAAGAATTTTAGAATCTCCTCTTTTAATTTAACTGGATAAGTAAACTTAGCACTAGTCCCTGGAGTTAACATACCAGTTACCATGGACCCATTTATACTTTTAGGCGGGTAAGTCATAGGCACGTTCAAAAGCAGTGATTTTCCAGGTAAGTAATCCCATATTTCTTTTGACTTTTTATGGCGAGAAGAATTAAGTTGGTATTGATAATTTTCATTCAATCTATAAAAATCAAACAAATTATTTTTACCAGCTGTCTTGGCTGTTGAGAAAGCAGTCCAAGTAGAGGGAGTAACATAAGGGGCAACACTATTAAGAACGCCATAAGAACCATTCTTGGTGAATGAGGCTAAACCAGGTAATTCACCTGATTCTAACCAGCCATCAAGTAAATTAAATGTTGCGCCATCAACACCTATTACAATCGTTTTCATTAGAATTTAATCTAAAGAATGCTTCATAAGTTTTGTGGATTTATAACAATTAAGAAAATTATTAGCCACAATTTCTCGTCTATATTGATCCACTAATTTATTTTTATTCTTTACAGTTCGTTTCTTCATTATTTGAGATATTTTTTCATGCAAAGACTTCGTATCTCCAGGGCGTACTAAATACTCTTTAGATAAAGTTTCTTTTATTCCACCAATTGCCGAACCAATTACTGGAACACCAGCTGCCATTGCTTCAACAGCAATCCTTCCAAAAGGTTCAGGCCAAATAGAAGGAAAAACAACTAGATCTGCCGAATGATATAAGTTTGGGACTTTTTCATATGAAACAGGGTTATAAATCTGAGCATCTAGTTTAAAATCATCAATCTTTTTCTGAAGAATTTCTTTCATCCTTCCTTTGCCGTATAAATCAACTCTAACATCTAAACCTCTAACTGCCCCTAACAAAATGTGTGGACCTTTAGATTCAATTAGGGCTCCCAAATATAATATTTTAAATTTCTTTTTCTTATTTATATTCAAGTTTTTATCATTCAAATTTTTTCGTTTAAATGCATCAATATCAATAGAATTTGGAATTACAGTTGAAGATAATCCATGTTGTCTCAAAACAGATTGAATATACTGGCTAATTGCAATTATATTTACTGACTTCAATGATTGTAACATTTTTTGCTGTCGAAAAAATAAATAATAAAGAAACAAAGGATTGTATTTCAACCAAAAGGTATTTTTCATTTTGCCAATTTCAGAACACTTTGCTTGACAATTAACAAATGTCCCTAAAGAACATTTTACTTTACATTCTCTCTTTCCAAAATAGATTCTGTCTCCTTTTGGACATAAAGCAGGATAACTTTCAACAGTGGCAAACATTGGAACCCCTAACTTCTTCAATTTAGGAGCAGCAAGAACACTTGTACCAATAAAATGGATTAAATCTATTTCTCGCACTTTAACAATTTCATTTAATACACTTTTTTCAAAACGCGTTGCTCTTAGGTAATTCCCTTTAAAACTATGTGGATCTCCTGTAACTAAAGTACGATGTATATTAACCCCATTACATACCTCAAACTTCTTCAAACCTTGCTGTTTTGAAGTCAGAACTGAAACTTTATACTCCTTTTCTGCAATAGATTCTGCTAAAGATGCTAAATTTACTTCTCCTCCCCCAAATATTGTTGGCGGATAATATTCAGAAACAAAGAGAATGTGCATTCAAAATCAGTAGAAATTTGGCTATATAACTATTGTGGAGAAATAATCACAACCGACGTTCACTATCTTTAAAAACAATTTTTCTTTTAATCAAATATGTCTAATTATTATAAAAAAATTATTTTTGGTTCTGGCTTTGTCTTCATAATGGGGCTCCTTGCAGCAGTCTTTTCTTATTTTACTAGAATTATTTTAGCACGTAATTTAAGTCCTGCTGAATATGGTCTTTTTTTTGCTGTATTTACTTTTGTTTCTTTTCTCATGTTTTTCCGAGATTTGGGATTGCACACAGCTCAAGTAAAATATATGGCAGAATATAATGCTAACAATGAAGTAAATAAAACTAACACCGTAGTTAAATCTGTTTTTTTAATGCAGTTAGTAGCTTCTTTTATTTTTGTTCTATTTATTCTTGTTTCTGCAAATTATTTAGCTGAGAATTACTTTCGCTCATCAAGCGCAATTCCAGTACTGCATTGGCTTATGTTCTTCGTAGTTGGAAATGTCTTATTTAGAGTAGTTAGAGCTACTTTTAATGGTATGCAAGCAACAAAAATGTTTGCAATTACAATGCCACTAAAAAATGGCATTATTTTAGCCATTGTTGCATTCCTTATTCAAAAAGGATTAAAAGTAGGCGCACCAACTTATGCTTTTGCTTTTTCTGGAATTATTAGTGGATTGATATTGCTACCTTTTGTGTTCAAATATCTTCCACTTCACAGACTAAAAATGGTTGATTTTTGGTCCACTAGTAAAAATGTATTTTTATTTGGCCTGCCCGTATTTGCTTCAGGTATGGCTGGAAAATTTATTAGCAATATTGACACGCTTATTTTAACCCATTTTCGCACACTTTCAGAAGTTGGCGTGTACAATGCAATTTTACCTACTGCAATGATATTTTTAACTTTTGCACAAAGTCTTTCTGCAGTGATTTTTCCAATTGTAACTAAATTTTGGACTAACAAAGATAAAAGACTTCAGCAACTAGTTAGACAATTATATAAACATACTTTTACTTTAATAACACCAATTGCCATGAGCATCATCGTATTCTCAAACCTAATCATAAAAACTTTGTTTGGAACTAATTATATTAGTGGTGTTTTTGCAATGCAAATACTATTCTTAGGAACTTTAATATTTACTTTAGCTTCCACTAGTAATGCAATTTTAACAGCGATTGGAAAACCCAAAGTTGTTGCAAAAATCATCATAATCTCTGCATTTGCAAATATTATAGTCAATTTATTGCTGATACCTAACTTTGGTATAACTGGAGCAGCCATAGCCACCACATTAAGTTATTTAATTACATTTGTAATGGCCACTAGGAAAATCAAAGAAAATATTGCAGTAGGTTTTTCCAAAAATATGATGATAAAAAATATATTAGCAGGAGCTTGCTTTTTTACAGTAGCATTGATATCAACAAGGTACTTACAATTAAACATTTGGTTAGAAGCAATTATTTCTCTCACTTTTGCTTTTGTAGTTTACTCATTTTTCATATTCAAAATAAAAATTATTTCTGTCAAAGAGATAAAAGATTTTGTGGGATATCTAAAATAAAAGGGCGGCCGGCGAGAATTTCGTAAATTTTTACAATCTAAATCGAACTCGCGTCCCAGGATTTCTTCAAAGAACCATAAAACCAGGTTCAAAACCACAGTCCTGTATACTAACCACTATACTACGGCCGCCATGAGCCTTTTGGAAAGAAGAACGTATTTAAATTTTTCTTAAATCATCAGAACTTTCTGCTTTCTCTTAACTTTAATCTCAATCTTATGGCTATAACCTAAAAACTCACCACCTGCTTGAATTGGAAAAGGAACTTCACTTTTTATGATTACTTTCTTTCCACGAAGCGGTAAAAGAGGAAAGTGATTCATATTAACCATCCCTAACAATAAACCCCAAATTCTTACAATTTTATTAAGAAAAACTGAATGGGTATTGATAACACCCAACCCGTAGACTTTTCCATCATCAGCATCAACTTCTCCCAACAATGAACGTATACCAAAACCAAAATAAGGTATTTTTGCAAAAGATAAAGTTATGCAATTATCCCAATTAAATTTTTTGTCATCGATTTTACAGTCTAATTCATAATCTCCACGAGCTCTAAATAATGCTTTCCAAGAACCTTTAAAATAATCCCAAAAATGATTCTCAGAACGATGTTTACTACTCATTTGAATAACTTCTGCATCCAATCCAATGCTCAAAAAAAGAGTTTCTCTCTTTGCTTTACCATAACTAATTTCCAAAATATCCATTTCATCTTCTTTAAATGGAAACCTCTTACGAAGATATTCAAATCTCTTACCCTTATAAAAATGTGAATAAAAAGCATTACCAGCCCCTAATGGAAAAAATCCTAAACTTTTCTTTGCTAGGGTTTTATTATTTAAAGCAGATTCAAAACTACCGTCTCCACCAGCAATGATAACATGATCAAAACCTTTAGTTACTTTATTTACTCCTTTGAACATGTTTTTACCAAGTGGTAAGCTTTTGATGGGTGCATTCCTTCTTCGGGCAAATCTTTTTAGTAAATGTCTTCTATAACGATCCCTATATCCTCTAGACTTTCTGTTTGTCAAAATAATTAGATTTTCTTGTTCTAATTTTTTACCTTTACCTTTAAGAAAGCTGACTCCTCTAACGTATGAAACAGTATAATGAATTATTGAAAGAAATGAAATTAATAAAGCTGCACTGATTGAAATGAATAGAAAAAACGGTTCTCCACCAGTAAAAGAAATCAACAATAAACTAAAAATTATTGCAAAATGGGTGTAAGTAACCAATTTCCCATAGGTTTTTGCACTTTTAATCATGACTCCATCACGAGAAGCTCTAAGACGAAGCCAAGCTGCGATGATATCTCTAAATATGAAGACACTTAAGAATAAAAATGAAAACATCTCTTGAATTGAAAAAAATAAAAGAAGTCCCAACACAAGAAACTTATCTGCAAAAGGGTCCAAAAAAGAACCAACTTTAGATGTTTCTTTCAATCTTTTAGCAATGTATGCATCAACTATATCGCTTAATACAGCAAGCAAAAAAATGAAAATAGCAAATCCCCAAGCACTTTTAACAACAGCATAAATAATTGCTGGAAGAGATAAAACCCTTAATAAGCTGATTAAGTTAGCGAACATGTATTAAGAATAGAGATGGTTTTTAAAAATGTTTATGATTTACTGGATGAGCCTAAAATAACATCATCAATACGTAAAATCATCTCTGCTACTTCAGTTGCACTTGAAAGAGCTAATGTTTTAATTTTAAGTGGCTCTAAAACTCCAGCCTGCCAAGCATCCATCAATTCTCCTGTAAAAACATTAATACCAATCCAAGTATTTTCAGTATCATGGGCTGACCTCATATTTGTTAAAACATCAATTGGATCTAATCCAGCATTCTCAGCTAAAGTTCTTGGAATAATTTCTAACGCCTCAGCATAGGCATGAATTGCTAATTGTTCTCTACCAGTTAATGATTCTGAATAAGATTTCAAACGTTTAGCAATCTCAATTTCAGCTGAACCGGCTCCAGCAACAATAAAACCTTCAGATAAAGCTGTAGCAACATCTCCAACTGCATCAGTAATTGCTCTCTTAACTTCTTCAGCTACATGTTCCGTACCGCCTTTAACCAAAATAGTAACAGCTCTAGGATTTGGACATTGTTCTATGAAAACTTTTTCCTCATCTCCATATTTTATTTCTTTAACAATTCCTGCAGAACCCAAATCAGTGGGAGAAAGTTCTTTCCAGCTGCTTACTACAGTAGCACCAGTCGCCCTTGATAACTTTTCTAAATCACTCTTCTTAACTCTACGTAAAGCAAATATTCCGTATTTAGCCAAAAAATGTTGTGCTACTTCATCAACACCTCTTTGACAGAACAAAACATTAGCGCCAACCTCTTTAACTTTGTTTACCATCGCCAAGATTGTTTTCTCTTCTTGATCAAGGAAAGCTTGCATTTGAGATGGATCAGTAATTTGTATTTTAGCATCAATTTCAGTGTTTTTAATTTCCATTGGACAATCAACTAATAGAATTTTTGCTTGTTCAACAAATTCCGGCATGGAAGAATGAATTCTTTCCTTATCCAAAACAAGACCTTTCACTAATTCTGTTTTTTTAATTGATTCTCCAACACTAGTTTCTATCTTAATATCTTCTTTCTTAATACTATAACCAGTAGAGTTTTCGTAAGAAACGTAATCAATTGCTTTCACTACTAATTTAGCTAAATGTTCTTTATGGGTTTCAGCCCCTTTACCAGTCATGGCAGTTATTGCAATATTTTCAAGTAGATCTTTTTGTTGTAAATTAACGGATGCAGCCATTCCTTTTAGAAGTCTTTGTGCTTCCGCTTCAGCCAATCTGTAACCTTTGGCTATTACACTTGGATGCACATTTTGATCTAACAAATGTTCAGCTCGATTAAGTAATTCTCCAGCTAAAATCACAGCAGTAGTAGTTCCATCACCAACTGCTTCCTCTTGAGTTTTTGCAATCTCCACTACCATCTTAGCAGCTGGATGTTCAACTTGGATTTCAGTAAGAATTGTAACTCCGTCGTTAGTTACAATTACCTCCCCATCTGCATCAACAACCATTTTATCCATTCCTTTTGGACCTAAAGTTGTACGGACAGCTTGAGCCACAGCTTTCGCTGCAGCAATGTTATTTCTTTGAGCATCCTTTCCGGAACGTCTTTCTGTATCTTCAGGCAGAATAAATACTGGTTGAACTTTGTTAGTCATTTATAGTCCCCCATCACCTAATTCATTTCAGAGAAAGAGTTTTTTAAAAGTTATGTGTTTAAAACCAACAAAAACCTATTTCTAACCTCAATAGTCAAAATAATGCAAGGACCTATATTTTGACTCACGAATAGAACTGGTTTGCGAACCACTTGTGAGCACACCAGTGGAATGACTAGATTCAACACCAGCAATCTTTATTAAGCTAAAAACTGCTAATTCCCTATTAAAATGGCGAGAATCATATTTCTTGGTACAGGAGGAACTTCACCAGTAGTTAGCAAACAGTTAAGACTTTCAGGGGGAATTGTGATGCAAATTGAAGATTTACAATTTCATATTGATCCTGGACCAGGTTCTTTAATCGCTGCGAGACAAGCTGGTGTCAATTTAGCCCATACAACTGCAGTATTCGTAACCCACAATCATATAAATCATTGCAATGACTTAAACGTTGTTATAGAAGCTCTTACACATGGTGGAATTGAACATAGAGGAATCTTATTGGCAAGTAAATCAGTTCTTCACACAACAGAAAATAGCCACCCGTTTTTAACTCAACATCACCAAAATTTGTTAGAAAAAATAATTGTAATGGAACAAAAAAGAAAGGTTGGTATTGAATTAATTGAAATAAATGCTTTGCCAGTTAATCATACTGATCCTACTGCTGTTGGATTCAAATTCTTCTGTCCAAAATTTACTTTAAGTTATTCTGGAGATACAGCATTTTCTGAAGAAATAATTGATAACATGAGCGGATCAGATGTAATTATTTTAAACGTCCCTTTCTTCAGTGAATCTAAAGGAAAGAATTTAAGTGTGCAAGATGCAATAACAATAGTTTCTAAAGTTCAACCGCAGCTTTGTATATTAACACATTTCGGATTAGACATGTTAAAAAACGATCCTTTACAGGCAGCTAGAGAAGTTCAAAGAATAACTGGTGTCCAAACAATTGCTGCAAGAGATGGATTAGCTGTTTCTCCAGAAGGATATAAATTCCCTAATCCAGTAAAGGGGATGTAAGACAATTATCACAAAAAAATAAATTTACTTTCTAACCACAAAAACCAAAACAACCACGCCTAACAATAACAATAAAGTTGGAGCTAAAACACTATCATAATTAGCGATCTCCATAGCTCTTGAATTACTATATAACAAAGAAGAAATAAAACTATCTAAAACCGTCCCAGTACTAAAACCAGCTAAAATAACAGCTAACCAAGAAACCCCATAAAAAATTAATAAAACGCAAGCAGCAATCAATAAAACAGCTCCATAATGACGATGATGGACATTAAGGCCAGTTGCAGCCCTCAATAATGAGACACTGCCCCCTTTTACAATCACTATAAACCTAAAAAATAGAAATGCAAATAACATTGAACCAGAAAATAAAAGCTTATTTCTCATAAAACGTTCTCATAAAGACGCATTTTTAAGAATTATGATTTTACAAAAATACTACCAAAAACTCTATATTAAGCCAATTAACCAAACAAACCCTAAACCTAAAAAGCAAGCCGCTCCAATGAAAGGCATCGCCGGATAAAATTTCTTTTCTTCTCCCCTAAATAGAAGAAATGCTAAACCAGCAGCAGCAAATAACGGAATAATCAAAGATTGCCATAAACCAATATCTTTCATAACTACGCCAGCAAAAATTAAAGGGAAACCAACATCTCCACCACCTAAAATTGCCGTACGTACTTTAATCTTTTTAGTGTTTTTTCTTCCTTTCCTTAATTTAGGTAATTTATAAGGAATCATAAATCCAGCGAAAACTTTTGCTTTAGTTTGTGATTTCGCTAATGTAATCATATGTTTACTTTTCCAGACAGCCCACATATCATATAAAGCAATTAACACCATTAATATGCTGATTGAAGATAAGTTAAACATAGGAACAAATATTGCCGCTAATCCGCTATAAATAAATAATTCAGTAAAAGTCTGTATGATCACTCCTGGTCTAAAAACTCTCCAAATTCCTAAAAGAGTTGCAACAGGTAGAGCAATCCATTGTGAAGCAACAGAAGAAAAAGCAATCCATAATGAAACTAAAACTGCAATAAGAAACCATAATTTCCACACAATCGTTAAGTTATAACGCATTAATAGGAGTAAAATTCCTGTTCCCATCAGAATTGTAATAATAATTGGGATATAAGAAATATTTTCATCAATTGGGGGTCTCTCACCTATTGGTAAATTTGAAAATTCTGTTTTTCCAGTTTCTTTTGATTTATCAGTGTCTATGTACTTATACAGAACAGCTAACCCAATAAATTGAGCAAGTAAAAACATGGCTAAGAGAATCAGAGTTATTTTATACGAATGCTTCATGACAATTGAAAAAGAGTAGGGATTTTAAATTGTTGTAACTACTGTCGCGGGATTAAAACTAGAAAGATTTAAAAATAGATAAAGGAAAAAGAGTTATTATGTCAAAAACCGATAGAAAACTGTACGTTGTAACAGATCCTGAAGTAAAAAAAAAAGAAGCTGAGGAAGAAGCTCAGCAAGAGAAAAATTTAGGTTTTCTTACACGCTTGTTTGGAAAGAAAAAGAAAGTTGATGTAGAAACAGAAGCTGCTAACGCAGAAAATTACCGTTTATGGGGCGAAAACATTGAGTTTGCTGCAGAGATTCATAAGAAAGATACAATAAACCTAGAACTCAAAACTCGATTAATTGAAGCAGAAAAAAGAACAACTTCTTTAGTAAAGGTAACACAATCATTAGAACACACTCGGGCAATTCAAGAAGGTAAAATAGAAGAATTTGAGTTAGAGCTTGGTTTATTACGTTTTGACCATAAAGCTGCCAGTGAAGATATAGATAACCTAGAGGAGTTAATCTCTTCAAGAGGAGAAGTTATTAAAAAATATTTCCAACAAGGTGAAGCAATTAACTCTTTTATTGAAGGAGCTAGCTATTTTTTAGAAATTGATGACAAGAAGATAGAAAAAGGAGAATTTAAAACCGAATATTTAGATAAATTAGCTTTTTGTTTAGATAAGGGGGAAGATTATCAAAGAAAAATAATGTCTTTAGCACAAGAACTAACAGTTAATAAACCTCACTCAGCACGTTTAATTTATAATCAAATATTAGGAAGCGAAAAATTATCTGAAGCTAAAAGCGGAACGGCATTATTTGGATACCTGAATTCTTTGATTGAAACAAAAGCTGATGTATCTGAAATAAAAGATGTACTTGAAGCTTTCTTATCTGCGGATCCAAGTTTAACAAAGGAACACGAAGGAATAGAAAATACTATTAAAAAAATACATGCAGTAATGCCAAAAGATCCTTTAGTTAATTATCTTGTAGCCGTTTATGAATTGAAAATGAACGTTATTAGTGGAAAAAAAGATGAACTTACATATTTTCCAGACACGGAAAGTAGAGATATTTTTGTGTCAACCGCTTCTTACTTTCTAAAAACCAATGACAAGATGTTTAAAGGTAAAGCATATGATTCCAAGAGAATAGAAACAATTGCAGAATTAATGAAAGGCGATCTAAAATTTGCTTCAAAATCTTTAATATTGGGAACTACAATTCTAATTAATAGAGAGAAACCATATGCTGCAAGATTATTATACGGGCAAATTCTTAACACAGATGGAATTACAGCAAAAACTGAAGCATTCGCAAGAGCAGGTTATCTTACCTCAGCTTTGGTCCTAAATAAAGATAATTCTATTAGTGCAGAACAACACATCAAATCATTTATCAAAAAACAAAATATAGATATTAATTAAAATAACTATCATCTGCCGTAATATTAAATTTCATATTATCTTTCTTAACAAATTCTTTAAACAAAGGAATAGCAATCGGAACTGCAAATTTTGTAAAGGTACTAGTAACAATTGCCTCACCTTTATCTAAAGAAGCTATATTCCTATTATCCTTACTCAAATCTTGAGGAGAAGATTCTATAACTGCCTGCCGTTCAGAGTTCATCTCTATACCTAAAATAATTTTTGTGTTCATGTTTGCTAGAATATTTTTTGGAATCTCTGAAGGGAGTTGAGTTATTGCAATTAAACCAACCTTAAACTTTCTTCCTTCCCTTGCTAGAGTGTCAAAAATATTACTTCCTTGCTCTAAAACATTTTTTCCCAATACTCTTGGAGCTTCTTCTAATACTACTGAGATTACAGGTTTATCATCCAACCTTCCTTCTTTTTTGTAATACTTGTAACGATTGAAAATTTCTGAAGTAATGATGCTACCAATCATTATCTCAATAGAACCTGAAAAATAACTTGTATCTACAATAACTGTCTTTGCCTGCTCAAGATGATCACATATTTCCGTTATAGTATTTTCCCCAGCGATAGAATCAAAAACACCCGTGCAGTTAATACCAATATCAGTCATTTCAATACCTAGTAGATTAACTAGTTTCCTTCTCACAACAGCTAAAGTGTCTTCATGAAAATGAATCCCTTGAATTCTTTTCTCTTCTAATAATGAAGTAATCCAATTTTCTTTAAATGCGCGGTAATAAGAGAATAGACATTGCCTTTGAGGATCACTTAATGAAACAGCTCCCCTAAAATGATCAGGTTTTAGTTTTCTTAAATTGATTTTAAGGCTTAAAGCTCCAGGAGGAGGTTGAGCTGGCGTATAATAAACAACATTTTGTTTATTTGGATGATCTTTCAAACCTAAACCAGTTCTACCATAATACTCATCATGTGGATCTAATACAAGAACTCCAGCAAAATCCTTATCAACAAGGTTCCATAGCATACACGACATTAAATTGGATTTACCCTTACCAGTGCTTGCAGGTATTAAAACATGATGGCTTAACGCCTCAACACCAGGAAGAAAAATACCTACATCAAGTTTACGGCTTCCACTTCTTAAATTGCCTAGAAAGATAGATTTTTTGGGTTTAATTAAAAAGGATAAATCCGTATTAGTGATTTCTCTTACAGTTGTGAAAAAAGGAGGTAATTTTTTACAAGTCCTACTTCCATCTGCTAAATTTAATACTGGTTTAAGTAAAGCAAGTTGGTAATTTCTCAGAGATTCATCTAACATAGAAAATGAGCCTTCTTCTAAATTCATCCCTGCTACCATTTCTAAGTTTATTTGAGATATTTGACTGCCATAAATAAGGTCATACACCTGCAGAATAAATTTTTCTTTTCCTGTGTCAATCACAATTAATTCACCAATCTCAACAGAATTGTCTCCTTTAATACGAACAATTATCTTACTAAAATCTCCAGCAACTATCTGACCTTTAATCATGATTTTAAGGAAAGTAATCTACTTTTAATTATTTGTATACACGATAGGCTCTTTTAACCTCATTTTTAGCAATAATTTTATAAACAGATTAAATTCCAATGTTAAAATGGAAGCAACAATCATGCATTTTAGACAAGGAAGACATCATGTTAACCCACACCAGATGATATTAAAGATAGCTGATACACCAGAAGAAGCTGAAAAAACAGTGGGAAAAACAGCCACTTGGACTTCCCCTGCTGGAGTTAAAATATCTGGAAAGATCTCTGCCTTACATGGGAGAAATGGAGCAGTGCGAGCAATTTTTTCTGAGAAAGGATTACCTGGACAAGCTCTTGGTCAGAAGATTTCTGTTGAATAAGTTACAAACATCATGTTCCAGCTGGTTTTGCATCAACTAAATCATCACCACTCTGAAGTAGTGTTTTTAACCAAAGATTTATAAAGAAACGCCCATATTCCATAGTAAAATAACAATTATGAGGTAACAATAAAATGTCAGACGATATTAGGGATAAATTAAGAAAAAAATTAGGTGGAAGCACAGCAGGTAAAATCGGCGGTCCAACTGCAAGACGAATCACTTCAGGAAGAGGAGATAGAAAATTAATCGGCGGTTCTGTAGATTCTGGATTTAAAGAAAATCTTGAGAAGAAAGCTCAAGAAAGAGAAGAAAAGGGAAAATATGCTCCAGTAACTGTATATTTAGCTATGGACGCAACAGGAAGTATGAGACCCTATATTAATGCTGTAATGAGAGCTTCTACATCAATTGGAAATTATTTATTAAATGAAGATAAAGGTTTCTCAGTTGGAGTAATTGGAGTAAGCGACCATTGTGACGCAAGAGATCTTCGTGCAGGAATTAGGTTAGGAAGATTATTAGGAGATTATGGTCAAATAATGGATCCTACAACCAGTTCGAGTGAATTACGACAACATATTGGTGGCCTAGTTGCTACGTATGGTGGAGACATGCCAGAAGCATATGAATGTTTTGCAGCTGATATGACAGATATTATCACACAAAGTGGTAAAGACAATCCAGATCGAAAACACGTTGTAGCTTTCTTCGGTGATGCTATACCTCACGGAACAGGTATTAGAGGAGATGATGGTTGCCCATTTCAAAGATCCCCACAAGAATTCTTAGGAATGGTAGAAGTAGCAGATCATTCTTACTTTGTCGGTTGCGGAAGAGATAAAAGAACTTTCGAAGAAGGAACTTTTGGCATTGTTAAACATACCCAAAGAGCAACTTACGTTGACTTTAATGAAGCTAAAGAAATTCTTCCAGAAGCAATTGCTGGTATGGCAGAGTTAGCAAGAAGTTCAGAGTCTTTTGAAGAATTTAAAGAAAAGATTGCAGATCCAACTAAAGCTGCTGGAGTTAGCAGATTACTTTTAGGATATGATAAGTAATGGTAGACGCAAGCGACAATCCTTTTGATTATTTAACATTAAAAGAAGTGTTAAAAGAGAGATTAATGACAGCGGGAGCAATCTCGCCTGCAGGTGAGATTGTAGATGCAAATAAAGTTAAGAAAGTTTCAAAGGGATTTTATCGTGATTTAACATTAGCTTTCCACCCGGATAGATTTTCTAGAGATGATCGTTTAATGAGTTCTTTAAATCAAGCTAAAGAAAAACTAGAGAATGGACTTTCTGATGACGATTTAGCAGGACATCTTGTTGATCTTTATGTTGGTAGTGGAGGAGGAGATGACGAACTTCTGGCCATGGCCATGCAAGAGATTGATAATAGAGATACACAAATTGAAAGGATGCATGTAGAAATAGATAACACAAAAGCTGCTTTAATTGGCCAAATTAGAGGCCGTGTACATTATCGACCTGAACAGGTTGAATTATTTAGAGATGGATCTTATACAATTAATTTATCTAATGCTCGACAAAAGATAGCAGAATTAAGGCGAGGAGTTGGATCAAGTCCAGATTTAGAAAGAACAGTTAGAGAATTGCGTGGACAATTAAATAATCAAACAAGAAGAACTGCTCAGCTAACAACTCAGTTAGGACAAGCAAATAATTCAAATAGAGAATTACAAGTAAAATATGCACAATCAGAAGCAAATTTAGGAAGAGAAAGAGAAAAAGTTAGAGAAGCACAACAGAATTATCATAGAGCTCAAGAAGGATGTAAGGTATTAGAATCAAGATTAAAATCAGAAAAAGAAGATAATAAAAGAACACTTGATAATGCTCAAGCAATGATAGAATGCCACAAAAAAAGCATAGATGGCAAATTAAAAAATGCAAGAAAAAGAGTTCCACCATTAGTACAAGTGTATGAAGAATTAGAAGCTCCATCAGTAGATTATGGCACAATCACGAAACTACATCATATCTTACCAATAGTTGCTGGAAACAATGAAATAAAAGCAGTAACATTTGCTTTGAGTTCAATTATAAGCAAAGAAGGGTATCAACTTTTAAGAACTTTGAAAAAACAAGGTATAGTCACTGCAGCATATTCTAACACAACAATGACAGGTGATGAAATTAAAGCACAAAGAGGAATGGCGGGAATTAATAGATATTTAGATAAAGTATTCACATATGGAGATACAGGGGTAAAAAAACAAGAAAATAATCCAGGAGCCTACCAAAAGATGGCTTTTGAACTCAAAAAATCTTTTGGCTTTAAATCAGCTCGTGAAGCAATTCTTCACATAGGTAGTGATATTAAAACAGATTATCAAGGTGCACTCAATGCTGGTTTAAGGGCAGCCCATTTGATTAAAAATAGATGAGATTTCTTCATAACAACAAAAAAAACGAAAGATTTATAAATAAACCTTTCTTAATTCACCACTAGAGAGTGATTAAATGGTAAGAAATACTAAAAGAGAAACGGACAGAAGAAGAAGTACATCAAGAGACCATGGTAGAATAACTCGCCTAGAAGATACACTCTCAATTGTCGATAGCCAACCAAGAATAAAAACTGTTTCTTTCGACTTTATGAAAACATTAGTGCAATGGAGCACAACAATCCCTGAAAGACATGCAGAAATGTATAGAGCCGCACAGGAAGTTTTCCAAAGGAACGGTTTTGATATAGATGCAGAATCCTATCAAACTGTAAGGAACCAAGTATGGTATCAAAATAAGTTAGCACATAAGCGAAGGGGAACCGATTTTCAAGCAATTGATTGTTTAACTCAAATAGTTGGTCAAACTTTTATGAGACAAAAAATAAGAGTTCCAAGAGATAAAATTAGAGACATTGCACAAGAAATTGAACAAGGCATATATCGGGTTGAAAAACGTACAGTTAGCTTAATGCCTGGAACGAGGACTACCCTACATGGACTAAGGGAAAGAAAAATACCCAGAGTAGTTTATTCAAATACACCATTTTCAACTGAACACGTGAGATCAACTCTTTCAGATTTGGGAATCGAAAGATTCTTTGATCAAATAATTGCTTCATCTGATTTTGGACTTCAAAAATCTAAAGATTCACCTTCTGGATTTAGAAAACTTGCATGGGAATTAAAACAAAGATATGGACTTGAATCTGCAAGAAGAAGTATTTTACACGTCGGAGATAATAGAAATGAAGATTATTTAGGGGCACTGAATGCAGGTTTAAGAGCCGTACATTTTGATTTTGCAGAAAGGTCCACAACCGACTCTAAAAGATCTAGAACTAGAACTTCAAGAAAGAACAATAGAGAAGGTAGAGTGAATCAAAGAGAAAATATTTCACAATTAAAATCTTCATTAGATCAGCGCGTTAGTCAGATAATTGACAATTCATTAAGTGAAAAAAATAAAAACCAAGTAGTTGAAAAAATGTTAGAAAGAGTCTACCACCTTGCTAGAGATATCTACGGGCCAGTTCTTCTTCACTATTCAGACAATATCCTAAAGAGTATGCGTGGAAATCCAAAAAAGATTGCTGCATGTTTAGGTCGTGATGGAATTGGGGCGTATAAAGTTATGTTAAAGTTACTAGAAACTAACCCAAAAAGATATGAAGGAATAATGCCAAGACAAATTAGATATATTAACCTTTCAAGAAAAGTAATAGAAAAATCTCTTCAAGATAGAGGATTTAGACATAAGATTGGTTACGAAGGTAGGTCAGATAGAATATTACCACACCCAAAACAAGGAGATGAAGGTTACGAAGATTATGCAAAACTATTACGAAGATATTTAGTTCAAGAAGGTTTTGATTGGGCTAACCAAATTAGAATGATAGATTCTGGTTTACAAGGAAGTATCCAAACAACTATCCAATCAATATTTCCTGAATGGACAAAAAAAATAAAAGGAAAATACATTTACAATTACCAAAGATGGGAAGACCCTTTTAGAAATGATAAGGAGGGTTATTTAGTACAAACTAGATCAAGACTTCCCGGTAATCGAAATATGAAAACTGTTCACGGAGATTCATTTTTTTTAGACCAAACTTTAATTTACTTTTTTGAAGATCTTTTTAATGGTTTTCAAGAATCTAATTCGCATTTAGACGTCAGAACACGAGGAACAAACCAAGTTGTAGTTCCAAGAACAAAAATAGGCCAAAGAGCAAGTTGTGTTAACCCTGCAAAAATACCTTATGAATTTAAAAGTGCACAAGTTTACCAACAAGCAAAAAGAGTAATTATAGAGGGTTTAGAAGACTGTGCAACGATCTATTCAGCAGTTAGACAAATTGAAAATGGATTGGAGCAAGGAATATTTCCAAATGACAATCAAGCAAGAAAACTACTTAAGGATTACTTGGTTGGTTTTAAAGACAATAGGCTTAAACAAAAAGAACATCAAGACGCAGTTATTTTTGAAACATTTATTAGAAAAGAAGGCTACAGCTCACATGCAGAAATATATGACCGACAGTGGGAAAGAGAATTAAGAACTTAAAATAATCATCCACATAAATTAATTCTAAAAAAATCACGAAGATACAGGAACTCTAGTTGAAGTTGAAATCTCAACATCCTTCTTTTCAGCAGTTTCTATATATTTTTCAATTGCATCATACATTTGCCAACAGTAACCCATCATATCATCTATTGATTTAAAAACAGTTCTTTTTTTAGAATTCCATAAAGCATCCTCAATCTCATCAGAAGGAATCCCGTTTTTTACATCCGCATCAAAGTGTTGAATAATTGCCGCCATTGAATCATATAATTTTCTGGTATATTCTCTATCCCCACCAGCACTCCTATGTGCTCGATGTAAAACATTCCTAGCCAGCATCAAATATTTTCTAATTTCTCTTGCTCTGCTTTTAGCATCTCTGACTTGATCCACTTCTTTCCTTTTAAGAGCATCATCTTTAAAGTTATGCGCTTTATCAACAGCACGATGTAAAGACCCAAGAGCAGCTCCCAACAGTCTCTTTCTCTTTTTGCTAGCAGCAGATATATCCAATTTTTCTTTATGTTTATCTACCGCAGCTTTTACACTAGCACGCTTTTCTTTAGCACCTCTCGCCCACTTTTCTGGATCTGCTTCTTCTTCCCTACCAACCATAAAGAATTTCCCAATATACCATAAGATCATGATTGCTACAACAACAGTAGAATAATCAATGAATTCAACAACCGTAGTTCCCACAATATCTGTAATTGGCATTATAACACATTCCCCACATGAACTTTCATTGCAGCTAAAAGCCACAATAACAAAAAGCAAAGAACCAATTTAAGTGCAACCGTTCCCCTTGTCTCTTCTCCTTCCCAAGGAATCTGCCATAATAAAGCAGCTAGGCCAACAACTGGTCCACCTATTAACAATAAAGCGATAATTGTAGCCCAACCAGCTCCAGTAGCAGCAAGTATATTTGCAGGAAGGAAAATAGAAGCAATAGTTGCTACAATCGCTGCAACTACTCCTGCTTGTCCGCGAGTAAAGAATCGCATCGGAGCCGTTGCATCATCTCCACTCCCCATTCCAATTATTACCGCAAAAAAGACAGTAAAGATAAAAAACCAAATTAATATTCTTGCAAACGAAATTAAAGCATTATCAGAATTTAAATCCAGAAATTCTAACCCTGCAACAGAAAGAACTTTCTCCCAGATATTACCAACAGTCTCTCCAACATCAGCAGTCGCAACAGGCATTACCAAAGATAACAAAACTACAAACAACACCAAGCTCTTTTTCATTTAACTAAGAAGAAAAAAGAAGTTTATAAGGTTTTTCCTATACTCTATCTAAATCCGTCATGATCCCCTGGATTAATTGCATAACTCCACGATCACCTTGTATATCAAACATTTGATTAACTAAAGTCCGAGCATTTGTAAAAGAAACTCTTCTCAAAACTGCTTGAGCTCCTGCAAGGGGTGAAAGCGGTCTTCTACCTGAGGTTGGAGCTCTTCCAGAGGAGGGAGAACTTGGAACTCCAGATCTTCTTAATTGATTCGCAGCAGATCTTGCATTTCTTTGAATCGCTTGCAGCTCTCTCAAAAGCCTTCTAGCTCTCTGTAAAGTATTTCTATGTTGAGATAAAATTTGGTTCTCATTAGTTCTTAACCTTGTAAGAACAGACGTACTTGCCGGACCACGAGTTGAGCCAAGCAGACTTTCTCGGCTTGTCCGAGCTTCCCTAATTAGGCGGTTAATTTCTCTCTGATGTCTGAAAGTATTCTTGTTAACGCTTCTGAATCTTCTAATTATTCGAACACATTCATTAGCCGCCTCATCAACATTATTTTGAAATCTTCTAAATTGAGACCTCGTATTCCGAGCATCTGCAGGTAAACCTATTAATGTAGTTCTCTCGGCTTCCAATCTTCCAACCCTATCTCTCAAATCTTCAATTCGATTAAATTCATCTCTTTCTGTTACAAACTGATTAACTAAACTTCTTCTTGCACGTCTTGAATTAGCTCTAGTTCCTTTAAGATGTGGACTTACAGCACGCCAAGCTCTTCTACCTGCTCCAGCAGCTCCAGCACCCCAAGCACTAGCTGGAGTATCATCTCCACCTTTAATTAATTGATAAATTAAGTAAACAGCTAAACCTAAAATAATCACATAAGCATAACTGCTCAATTGTTCTACCCATTGACCAAACTCACCCATATTCGGAAATGCGCCCGTTTGAGAAGCACCAGTTAAACCAACTGCAGCATCATTAACTAAAGCAATTAACCAGCTAACTAACGCCAATATACCTAATTTTAATCCAGCAATTGCCCTGTTACTTGTAGGATAAGCAAACAAGAAATACGCTGGCGGAAAGAGCATAGAACCATATATGATGAACGAAAAGAACACAGCATAACCAGCCGCAATTGCAGATAAAACAGAACCTGGAATGAATACAGATGAAATAATTGATATTACTATAGCGATTGCAATCGCCATGTTTTTAGGCACATGATCAGAAATGAATCTTAACCCAATCATACAAATAGTAAATATCAGAATACCAATAGCAATTCTAATAAAACCTACCATTCTGTTTTCACCAGAACCAGCATCACTCAATGAAGCTAAATTAAACAAATCAGTAAAAGCAGTCTTAACAACTTCTGTAATTGGTTTTGCTTCAGCAAGAACAAAACTAGAAAATAGAACTACTAAAAGAACAATTGATAGTATCTGTAATAGTCTTTTACGCAATTCATACACCTCGTTTGGAGGTAAGAAAGAATCTTTCGTTTATAAAACTTTCTGCAGGGCAACAATCAGTATTTACTAGTTTTTACTAATCAGAGTAATAAAACAACTAAACAATCTCCCTAACAGAAGAAAACTTTATAAAGAAACCATAGAGGAAAGAGACATGACACATATTTTACGAGTTGACCCAAATGGATTAATCAATCAGGCTGCATCTGAGTTGAAGAAGCAAAAGCTGGTTCAACCTCCAGAATGGGCTCAATTAGTCAAAACCAGTAGCGGTAAAGAACGTATCCCAGATAATCCAGACTGGTGGTTCTTTAGATCGGCAGCAATTTTAAGAAGCATTGCGAGATTAGGCCCAGTTGGAACTTCAAAATTACGTACTAAATACGGTAGTAAACAAGACAGGGGCCACAAACCTGAAAGATTTCGTAGAGCTTCAGGTTCCATTATCAGAAAAATTCTACAGCAATTAGAAAAATCAGAACTTGTTAAACAAGATGTTAAAGGAGTCCATAAAGGCAGAGTTCTTAGCCCAAAAGGAACTTCATTTCTAGACAAAATTGCTGTTCAGATGGCAAAGAAATCAAAAGAGGAGTAAGATGGCAAGACATAAACATCCAAGTAAAAAGAAAAGGTTAATCAAACTTAATTCTCATACTAAATGGGCCCCATTCTGGACCGTGTTTAAGATTTATGGAAAAGGTAGGAAAGTTCATCCTTCCAGACATACATTTGTAAAGCGTTCTTGGAGAAGAGGCAATACTAAAGCTTAGAAATATGGCAAAGAAAGAAAGTAAGAATATTGAACGCGTATACACTGTTCCATTACGTAAGGAATATCAAAAAGTTCCTAGATGGAGGAGAACCAAAAAAGCAGTTAAAGCATTGAGAGAATTCTTACAACGTCATATGAAATCTGAAGATATCAAGTTAGCTCCAGAATTAAACGAAGCCATGTGGAACCATGGTATGAAAAACCCACCACATCATGTTAAAGTTAATGTTTCTAAAGACGGAGAAGGAGTCGTTAAAGCACAACTTTTTGGCTTGGATAAGAAAGGAAAAAAGGAAGAAAAGCAAGCAACAGACAAGAAAGAAGAAGTTAAGAAAGTAGACAATGACGGAAAAAATGAGAAAAAAGAAGAGACTAATAAAAAAGAAAAAATAGCAGATGAAATTGCAGAAGAAGTAAAGGAAGAAGTGAAAGACGACATTCCAACTTCACCTGAAACAAAAACCAAAGAAGAAAAAGAAGAGGCAGCTGAAAAAATATCTGAAGAAGTTAAGGAAGATGTCGAAGAAGTTGCTGAAGAGATAGCAAAAGAAAAATAAATACATTAATTCTAACGCTTAAATTTTTAAAAGAAGTTGATTATGAAAACCAATGAAACAAGTTTTCATCAAGCATAAAGCAACTGGAGAATTTGGAAATCAACCAGAGAATCGTACAGTTGAAGAACTCTTCAAATATGGCATTGTAAACATTGACAAACTCAAAGGACCTAGTTCCCATCAAACTTCCGATTACGTAAAAAAAATTCTTAACATTAAGAAAGCTGGACATTCTGGAACTTTGGATCCTGCAGTTACAGGAGTTCAGCCAGTAGCTTTAGGGAGAGCGACTAAAATAACTCAATTCTTACAAACTGCTCCAAAAGAATATGTTTGCGTGATGCATTTGCATAAAGAAGTTGAAGAAACCACATTACAAGAAACAGTAAAAAAGTTCATTGGGAAAATAAAACAATTACCTCCAATAAAAAGTGCAATTAAAAGACAATTAAGAGAAAGAGAAATTTATGAATTTGAAATAATTGAAATTAGAGATAAAGATATACTATTCAGAGTTTTATGCCAAGCTGGAACATATATCAGAAAATTGTGCCACGACATTGGTCAAGAATTGAAAGTAGGGGCACATATGGCTGAATTGAGAAGAACTCAAGCAGGTCCATTTACAGAACAAGATAATTTAGTTACACTAAACGAATTGCGGGATGCATATCATTTTTACAAAGAAGAAGGAAATGAAAAATTCATACGCCATTGCATTCAACCGATGGAAAATGGTATTAAAGCATTACCAAAATGTTGGATTTTAGATACAACTATTAACAGCGTTTCTAACGGTAGAGATGTTGCCATCCCAGGTATTAGCAAACTAGAGAATTTCAAAAAAGGAGAATTAGTAGCAGTATTAACATTGAAAGGAGAATTGGTCTCGATAGGTAGATCACTTCTTTCTGCTGTTGAAATTAACACCTCAGAAAAAGGTTGGGCTTTAGAAACAGAAAAAGTGTTTATAGAAGCGATTTAACGCATTTCTTTCATTTCTGACCTTAATTCTTTGAACATTGTTCTCTTAAATTTTTTCAATTCAATCATTTCGGCGTTATCCAGAATTTTTTTCTCTTTCATTAAATGAATTAACTCAGGAACTTGTTTTTCTGCATCTTCAAAATTACCTGAATTTATTTTAACTTCAATATCAGCGACGATTCCTTCAATTGGTTGAATTCTTTTTCTTTCCTTTTCAAGAATTCTTCTCAAATGATCTAATGCAACTAATTCCTTCTTCTTCCTTCTTTTCTCTCGCCACTTAGACCAACTCTCTTTAAATCCATCAAACCATCCCATTCAACTAAAAAAACAATTAAACTATATAACTATTTCGGATGTAGAAATATTAGAATAATTAGATTAACTCAACAACCATGCCTTCCCACCCAGGGTTAGCTAACTTTGTTGATTTAATTTTATCTTCCTGACCAGCAGTTTCGTGTAAATGTCCAGATATAGATAATTTAGGATTCACACGGTTAATGAATTTAGTATAGTCTTTATTACCTACGTGCCTCTCACCTAATAAATCTAATTTAGTCCCATAAGGTGGCTGATGAGTCACTAAAACAATTTTTTCACCATTAAATTTACCATACCAATCCCTCGCCAATTTTCGAAAATCTGCATCTTCCAAAGAAAAACCACCACCACCATGTCCGAGAAAAACATAATTTTTAATTTTAATTGATTTCTCATGTAATGAAACACAGAAATCAAACTGCTTGACAGCTTCGTTAAAAATAGCCCCATGTTCCTCATGGTTACCAGGAATACAATAGAACTTTTTACCTATTTTGTTAAACGTCTCTAATGTTTTTAGTAACCCCCTACCAAAAGTAGAAATGTCTCCACAACATACCACAAAATCTATGTCATCTTCTTTAGCTCTATTAACTAGGAGTTTTAGAAATTCTTTATCTTCATGCAGATCAGTAAACGTTAGAAACTTCATGCTTCAGCTGTAGCTGCCGGCTCTTCAGCCAACGGAGTTTCTGGTACTTTCTCTTTTTTTTCTCTAACTTCTACTCCACTTTTAGGCTCTTTAGTCAATAATTTAACTGACCTAATTGCCACTTCTTTTAGTGGGTATACCTTAGCTAACTGCTTCTTTGCTGAAAGCTGTAATCTATAGCGCAACAATCCATTAAGAAAAGTTGGAAAATCACTTTTTTCTAGCTGTTCATGAATATAATTTTTTAATTGCTTCCTTAACTCACTACCAACAGAACGTTGAACCCTCTTTCGAGTTATTAACATTGTCTTAATTTCAACTGCTTTTTTATCTTTAGTATAAAAAACCATAAAATCATCTAATCTGGCTGTGTTCTTACGAACAGCACGTTTAACATGAGCAGCAGCCAAATTATAACCAATTACTTCAGTATGAATCATTGAATTTTCTACTTTATTCATCTTTAATCTAATATGAACATTTTGATCTTTCATATTACCAGTAAGCTCTCGGAGATTAACAAGCATAACTCTACCGATTGCACTTTCAGATGAAGACCTATAAGTCTGTCCAACTTCTTTAGAACCAAATATTTTTGGAGCTAAAATTTTAAACCAAGTTTTCTTCTTTGTCCTGATTCTACTTACTTTTTTCTTCATAACTTTCGCCATTTTAGAGCTAGACTGGAGGGTATTTAAAAATGTTTTCATCTGGAAAGCATTATTGACTAAAAAAAGCGGAAAATATAAAAGTAAGCCGTTTCTTAGCTTTGTTATGGCAAGAGATGACAAGGTTAGACTTCCTTCAGGTCAAGGAGGGTTAACAAGGTATTTTGATGAATACAAGTCCAAGATAGAATTCTCTCCAGGCGGAGTAATAGTCCTTTCCATCTTCATAATGATAATAATCATTCTTCTTCATCAATTTGGTGGGGCTTTCTTTAAATGATTCCAGGAATGAATCCCCGTAAAATGCAGCAGATGATGCGGCAAATGGGCATAAAACAAGTTGAGATTCCTGCAACTGAAGTCATCATTAAATCTGAGGGAAAAGACATCATAGTATCTAATCCCAGTGTTCAAAAAGTTAACATGATGGGCCAAGAAACTTTACAAATTTCTGGAACTTTTTCTGAACGAGAACACGATAGTACTCCCGACATATCTCAAGAAGACGTGCAAACAGTTATGGCACAGGCAAATGTTGACAAAGAGAAAGCATTGGCAGCAATTGAAGAACATAAAGGAGATTTAGCAGAAGCTATCCTATCACTACAGTGACACTGAAGAAAGCTCAAGAACATCAGCAAAATGCATATCACTTATTCACAATAACTTATCCTTTAATGCAAGATCCTAAAATATTTTTAGTAGTAGTATCCAATCTTCTAAAATCAATGAATTATCTACATAATCATCTTCTTCAAAAAAATAATGATGAAAGACCTGAAGGATGGACAATAGTTAAAAATCAAATTCAAGATATACTTAATTTACATGAAAAATCTCCAATTGAATTTCCACGTGGACAGCACATGATTATTTGTAAGAACAATTATGAGCTAACAAAGATTACAAGACAAGACATTCGAGAATATTTATTAATTCAAGAAAATATGTTAAAAAAGCACATTTAAGTGCGTTTAAATAGAAAAGCATAAAAAGACAAGAAGATTTCATTCCCTACTCCTCGGGGGTATTATCTGAAGATACTAATGGAAGACACATTACTTGAAGCAAGAGAAGAACTAAAGAGGCTAGAACACATAATTTACGTTTCGCTAAAATACACCAGAACAGTAGATGTTATTCTGGGTGCTTTACGTAGGATGGTTGCTACTTGCGACTTCATGATTGAAGCATATCTTGAAAAAGTAATAATGGATAAAAAGATAGATTCTGTCCCTAAAAGTCCTGCATTAAGAGCAAAACATGTTGAAGAGATTTATTCTGATGATAAGGAACTTTTAATATACCTTAAATTTTACCGATTCTTAAAACACGTTTTAAAACAACAATACACTAAACGCAGGGAGTATCGTAGGCATGTAACTTTAGTTGCTCCTCAAGCTAATTCCACAATTGAAATAAATATTGACAACCTTGTAAATTGTGAAAGGTTCATGCATAGCTTCTTCACACATACCTGGCACACTTTAATTGGTAAGCCAGAAGAAGATGATTTTGCATAATCTGGTTTTTTCTATTTAACATTACAACTTTACTTAACAAAATCAAAACAATTAAAAACTTTCTTCTCTTCTATCGGAAAGAGGTGAAGTATGACTAAATATATTGCAGTAGTTTCTGGTAAAGGGGGAGTTGGTAAAACAACTTGCACTATTAATGTTGGCTATGCTTTACAACAAAGAGGAAAAAGAGTTCTTTTAGTTGATGGAAACCTAGAAACACCTCATTTAGGATTACATTTAGGTTTAATGCAACCTGATAAAACTTTGAATCATTTTTTACAAAATAAAGCAGATTTGCGAGATACAATCCATAATCATGAAAGTGGATTAAAAATAATTCCTGCTTCTCCGTTATATAGCGAAATTAAAACTAAATTTAATGTGATTGAATTTTTTGAACATTCAGAAGGCATGGCTGACATTATTTTGATAGATTGCCCCGCAGGTATGGGTAAAAATAAGCGACAAATAATTGAACATGCAGATGAAGTTTTGGTAGTGGTAAACCCAACTTTAAGTTCAGTAATGGAAGGATTAAAAAGCATTCAGTTAGCTGGCGAACTTGACAGCCCAGTTGCTGGAATAATTCTAAATAAAACCCATCGTGGATGGCATGAACTCAAATCAGCAGAAGTTGAAGAAATTCTTGGTTTCCCCCTCCTAGCTAATATTAGAAAAGACCGGAAAATTAGAAAATCTCAACATCAAGCTGTTCCATTAGGACATCTTTATCGACGCGCAAACTCAACACAAAGATTTGATGACATAGCTAAACATCTTAGTTTAGAATAGTGAATGACAACAAAAAAAGAACATAAGGAAAAAGTCAAAGAAAGTGGGCAGTTAGAACTAAATCTGAAAGATGCTAAAAAAATATTGGATGTTGCAAAGCATCACGACGTTTTTTTCTCTAAGATAGTTTTCTGGAGCGCCTTGGTAGTGATTGTATTTGCAAACATCGTTATTTCTTTAGTATTAATCCCATTCATCCTTGTCTTACAACCTTGGCTGCTATATTTGATCGTAATCCTTCTTGGAGGGATGGTTGGATTCCTATATAGCTTCTTAATAAAAGACATAGGACATCTAAATAAGAAACATCACCACATTGCAAGTATTATTATTCCAATAATAGCTTTAGCAAACATGATAGGAGTAGTACTTGCCAGCAACTATTTACTTGCAGGGACGGTTATTAAGAATTCACCACAAAGTCCATTTATTGTAGCAATCATTTTCGCAGTAGCTTTCTTTCTGCCTAGTGTAAGACATTTTTGGAAGAAGTGAATCTCAGAACGTACCAATAACAAACCTCAACCAGCAAGCGTAATAAACAACACTCCAACAATAATCCCACTAACTGCGATTATTTTCGTGGAAGTTATTTTTTCATTCAAATATTTTGCAGCAAATATTATTGTCCAGATATAAGTTAATGAAACCAAAGGATAAACGACTGTTAATTCTTCAAAACGTAAAGCGGCAACGTATAAAATTACACTTAGCCCATACAAAAATAATCCATACCAAAGATAACCACTAGTAAACATCTTACGAATTGAGCCAACACCTTTTTTGAAAAATAGAGCACCACCTGCTCCAAGTAAAGTGCTTGAGATTACTAAAACTAAAGTAAGGATGCTAACCATTCTTCACCCCGCTTAGTTTACTTAAACCCCCCATCTTCTCTGATTTATATCCAAGTAAAGCAATTGAAATTAAGATAAATCCAATACCAACCCATTTATAGAGGCTCATTGAATCTGTTTGAAATAAATAACTTGAAAGTAAACTTACCCAGATATAGCTTGTTGCGATTACCGGATATAACACACTTAACTCACCATATTTTAAAGATGCAAGTAACAAAATTAATCCAAAACCATAAGCCACACAACCAAGAACAAAAGGAACATTAATTATTGAAAATAAGGAACCAGTAAATGAATTCACCCCAAACTTCCATAATATCTGACCAATTGAAGTAAAGAAAGTACAAAAAACCATTAAACCAAAACCAAGATATTTAGAATTGGTTGAAATCATTCGTCACGTAATAAATATTCTACCATGACGGCATAAGCTGGTCGAGCAATTAACACGCCAAAAGAAATACCTGCTAATGTAGTTAGAGCAAATCCTTTCAGTAAACCTGCTCCTGCCCAAAGTAATGGTAACATACCAGCAAAAGTTGTAAAATAAGCACCAAATACGATAAACATTGCATTCTTAATACGCCGCTTCCAACCACCATGTGTTTCTCCCCTTATCGTTTCATCAGTAATTATAATTAAATGATCAATTCCCGTACCTGCTACTATAATAACACCGGCAATTGCCGCCAAATCTAAATTCCATCCAACAAAAGCCGCAAATCCTAAAATTAAAACCATCTCTGAAAGAAGCGTAAATACCATTGGTAATACAACAACTAATTTTCTATAACGAATCAATACAACCGTAACTACCGCTACAACCACTAATAAACCAACAAACAATAAATTTTGAAGAAATTCTTTACCTAATGAAGGAGAGATTGTATCTATTTTAACAATATCTAATTTTACAGGTAAACTACCAGTAATTAAAATTGTTTGTAGTCGTTTCATGTTTTGTAAAGTATTAGAAACAGCTTCTTGTTCAGAAATACCAGTGCCAGATCCTGAGATTTGAATATTTGTGGTTGCTCTACCTTTCAACTCCGATCCTATACGTAATCTGTCCACTTCTTTATCATCTAAAAATAATGCCAAATCATCAGAAAGGTAACGTTCAGAGTCTTCAGTAACCACAGCTAAATTTTTAGTGATGGCTGCTTGCCTTTTAGCTGCTTCAGGACTTAATGTTATTGAGAAGAAGAAACCACAATAATATCCGCTACCAGATTTTGAACAACCAACTTGCGGATTAATTCCTGAACAATCAGCACTTCTACAAACATAAGTAATATCTTTCTTCCCACCATAGAAAACAGTTTCGTTGCCTATTTTTGATTCAAACTTTCCTTGTTTAGATAACAAATCTTTAACTTCTTCTTCAGTGACTCCAGCTATCTCAATTAAAATAAAATCCTTACCAGACAAATCTGAAGCTGACCTTACAATTACATCACTTAAACCATAAACGTTTAACCTTTCTTTTAAATTATCAATAGTAATTTCCAAATCGTCATCTGAAATTTTTTCACGCGGTTCTAGGAGAACCCTAGTTCCACCCTCTAAATCTAATCCTTTTCTGAGATTACTTACGGGAGCATCACCAACTTTAATACCTAAATTAATTCCTTCCTTTTCCGGAACCCTGCTAAGTAAAGTGTAGATACGCCTATTGGTTTCTACACGAACAGTTTGATTAGCAACTAAAGACGATTGAGCTGTAAAATAATCAGCTATGGAAGAAACCTTCTTACCATTTATTGACAAAATTCTTTCCTTACTCAAAGGCTGTAATTTAGATGAAGGGTTTTCAATTCCAGCTAAGGCAGCTGAAGAGTTAGCACCAATTGTTTTAATGGTAACCCCTTCCGTACCAAAAATTTGTGGTTTAATTGTTATTAAAGAAAATAGTAAGAAAACTAGCAACATGATAACCTTCCAATGCGTAAATATTTTTTTAAGTTGCATGTTATTATCTCTTAAACCTATCGTCTATGTTTTTTCTCTAAATATAATCGTAAGATTCCAACGTTCTGAATCCAAGTCATTACTAAATCTACAAGCAAACCAATGAATAAAATAATCATAATTTGTTTAACGATTTCACTTTGTACAAAAATTAAAGCAATTAAAACAGCAGAAAGAGTGGTTGCACTCATCGTTAACCCAGTTTTCATAGCACTGTAAACACGGTCCATCACGCTACCTTCCTTTCGTTTCAAAACCCTAGTGCTAAGAAGAATGTCCGTATCTACACTATATCCAATTAGCATTAAAAAAGCTGCTATGCCTGCTGTACCTAATTTTATCCCAGTAAGATTAAAAATCGCTAAAGTAACTACAATATCTGAAGCCGCTGCCAGAATAACAGCTAAACTTGGTGCAGGACTTCTAAAGTAAATGAAAACAACTATTCCCATTAAAAAAAAAGCCACCAATAAAGACATAATTGTTTGACGGAAAAAACTTTCTCCCAATGAAGAACCCATTACTTCAACATTATATTGATTTTTACTTAACGAAAATTGTTTTGCAACAGCAGAAACAAGAGCATCAATTTCTTCAGGTTCTTGAGCATCAGAATCAATAGCATAAGCAGCAACCCTACCCCCTGACTGTAAAGTTCTCACTGAAAAATCAGCTTTTGGAAATTTTGATGAAAGAAAAGAATTAATTTTATCCTCACTTAAACTCGGAAGTTGCTCAATCGTAATAGTTGAACCACCACGCAAACTTACACCTTTGTTCACAAAATCGCCAGTGATAGCAGTTTGAACACCAATTTGAATTATCGCCAAAGCAAGTAAAACAAACGGAATAATAAGGAGTTTCTTATAATGCTGTTCATACACTTGTTTTATCCGCATAAGTTCAATTACCCTAACCCCTTTAAAAAGATTGTGGGATTCGGTGAAACATAAAAGAAAATTGAAGGTCCTTAAACATAAAGTCAATCGCAAACATTTATAAACAAATAATCATTATACTCTCTTGATAGATGGAACTAATAAAACTAAAAGGAGTGTCAAAATCTTTTCGTAAGAATCAAGTAATACAAGATATTAACCTTTCAATAAATGAAGGAGACATTTTAGGCATAATTGGCTTGTCAGGTGGCGGGAAGACAACATTATTAAATATTATTGCTGGTTTTGTTCACCCAACAGACGGAGAAGTAGTATACGTTTCCAAAGTAACCAATAGCGAAAAAAATCTTCACAAAAACCTTTCTAAAATTAAGAGACATATCGGATATACACCGCAACATAATTCTTTTTATCCTAAGTTAAGTGTCCAGGAAAACTTATTTCATTTTGGTAAGTTATATAATTTGAAACACGAAACTCTTGTTGGCAACATAAGAAATTTACTTAATTTTACTCATTTGATTGATCATCGTAATGTTTTAGCTGAACATCTCTCAGGAGGGATGCAAAAAAGACTTGACATCAGTTGCAGTTTAGTCCATAAACCTAAGATTCTTATCTTAGACGAGCCAACTTCTGATTTAGATCCAATTTTACAGCAAGAAATCCTACAATTAATGAAAGGAGTTAACCAACAAGGCGTTACAGTTATTTTCGCCTCCCATCATTTGGAGGGTGTTGAATCAGTCAGTTCAAAAATAGCAATGATCCATAAAGGTAAACTTCATGCATATGGATCTCTTGATGAATTCAAGAAACCATATACCAAAGATCATTTAACAATTAATGTACAAACTGGCTACGCTAAAGATAGAATGTTAAGTCAACTTCAGCAGTTGCCTGTAAACAAAATAGTTGATTTAGATAATAAGTTAGAGATATATCCTGACAATGTTGAAGAAACAGTAAAATATTTAATTTCAGTTAGTAAAGAAGAAAACCTAGATTTACATGATTTAGATTTACGCAAACCAACTTTAGGAGAAGTTTTCCTAAGAATCGCACGATAATAGTAGAAGACAAAAATAACAAAAAAGAGGTACCTATCCAGAATGCAATCATTATGGCTCATTACTCAGAAAAACATTAAACTTCTTTTAAGATCGAAAGGTTCTGCTTTAATTGTAATTTTTGCTCCACTATTAATCATATTAATTTTAGGTTTGTCATATAACACTACATCAAAGTATGGTCTTACAATCGGATTAACTGCAGCAGAATTTACAGAAGAACTTAATGAATTCTCAACTTTTTTAGAAGAGAAAGAGTTTATTATTAAAAAATATCCTGGAGACAGTAAAGAATGTATTGATGATATTAAATCTGGAGCAATACATACTTGTTTAGAATTACCAGCAACGCTAAAGGTATCTGATAACGCCAAAAGAGAGATTATTTTTCACGTTGATCCGAGTAGAATCCAGCTGGTACATATGATTCAACAAAATTTACAAAGTAAATTCTCATTGAAAGCTCAAGAAATATCTCAATCTCTAACTGAAAATATTTTAACTAAATTATCAAGCGCTCAGACAGTAGTTGGAGATGAGAAAGGTAAAATATCCGGAGTAAAAGATCGTTCAGCTTCAGCTTCTGCATCCGCTGAAGCAGCTAGAAAGAAAATTACATCCATTGATACTAAACTTCCAGAAACCGATTATAATTCAACGATACTCTCTTCTTTAAAAAACGATTTAGATAAAGCGAGATTAAGAATTTCTTCATCTTTGAGTTTCGTAAACTCTTCAGATCTTAATGGTACATCTAAAACAGAACTTAATGAAAAATTAATCAAAGCTAAAAATGCTGTAATTGATGTTCGTGACGCTTTAGATAACGGAAGTGTTGATTCTTTTGTTGCAGTTCTTAAAAAAGATTTAGATGAAGTAAGAGGAAAGTTATCTGCTGCTGCTATTTCAATAAGTGATGCAGGTGCAACTTTAGAAACCGCAAAAGGAACTTTAGCTGAAAGTACCGAAACATTAAATGGAATTGTTGGAGCACTTGACACTTTAGTTGCTTCACTTAATGATCAACCAGTTACTGAAGCGGGAACGATTGCTGCACCACTTACTACCGTAGTAAAACCAGTAAAAGAAGAAGGCACTTACCTTAATTACCTATTCCCAGCGATTTTAGTATTAGTTGTAATGTTCAGTTCTCTATTATTAGGAACAACTTTAGTAATGATGGAAAAAAATAGTCCAGCTTTCATTCGAAACTTCTTTCTGCCAATCAGCAAAAGTACTTTCATCATTTCAACTTATTTAACCAGCGTAATATTAACGATTCTTCAATTGTTAGTCATCCTGTTAATCTCATTATTCTTCCTTAAGGACGTTATTTCCCTATTACCTTCAGTTTTCCTTGTCCTATTTGTTTCTGCTTCAATTTTCTCATTCTTAGGAATGGTTATCGGTTACCTTTTCTCTTCGGAAGAAACTGCCGTTTTAGCAAGTATATCATTAGGTAGCATTTTGTTATTCCTTTCTGGAATTTTATTACCATTAGAAGGCATCTCACCATTATTAAGACAATTTACTTCGTTAAATCCTTTTGTTGTTACAGAGAATATTGTTAGAAACATATTTTTATTTTCATCCCCATTACAAGAAGTTTGGTTTGAGTTAGTTATGTTAGTTGCAGTTGCTCTTGTTCTTTTCTTGATAATCCTTATTATTGAATCGACACTACATCAACATTTGATGAAGCGGTTCTTAAAAGGTAGAAGAACTCGTAAAGCACAACGACCTTCTAAATAGAATATTGGATTGAACGATTTTTTAAAGATAATTAAGATAGATTTTTAATTCTTCAAGCTTTTTTCAACAAAATGATAATAATTACCGGTACACCTGGAGTTGGAAAAACTACATTGGCAAAATGGTTAGCTAAAGAACTTAGCTGGAAGAGAGTAGATATATCTTACTTTTATGAAGAAATTAGTGTTAATTATGATGAAGAAAAAAAATGTTTTGTAGTGGATTTAGAAAAATTTGAAGATAAAATAAAAGAGTTTATTGCTAAAAAAGGAAATAAAATAATTATTGATTCACATATTTCTCATTTACTCCCTCCAAAGATGGCAGACTTGTGTATCGTTCTTACTTGCTCTGATTTAAAAGAGTTAGAGAAACGATTGAAAAAAAAGAAATATTCAAAGAAAAAGATTCGTGAAAATTTAGATGCAGAAATTTTTCAAGTTTGTTTAGTAGAAACTAATGAAAGAAAGCATAAACTTGTCACTTTTGACACATCTAAAGGAATTCCAAAGAAAGAAATAATGTCCCAGCTTGAGAAAAATCTTTAATAGCAAATACATCAATTAAACTTATATAAAACGCTGCTTGTTTTAATCTAAAATGGCTCTAACAGCACAAGAGAAGTTAAAATTAAAGAAACTGTTGAAAGAACTGCGGTCATATAAAGCACCGCACACTGAGTTTGTAACAGTTTATGTTCCACAAAATTATGATCTTATAAAAATAATTCAGCACTTGCAAGAAGAGCAAGGAACCGCATCTAACATTAAATCAGCTTCCACAAGAAAGAACGTTCAATCTGCGCTTGAAAAGATGATCCAGCATCTACGTACAGTTGGAAGAACTCCACCCAATGGATTAGCCGTCTTTTGCGGAAACGTAGCTGCAGGTGAAGGAAAGCAAGACATGCGCGTTTGGAGTTTAGAACCACCAGTTCCGCTAAAAACTAGAATTTACAGATGTGATAAAGCATTCGTTCTAGATTTATTGGAAGAATTATTAGTTGAACATCAAGTTTATGGTTTAGTGGTTTTAGACAGAAGGGATGCAATATTAGCTTTATTAAAGGGGAAAACAATCGTTCCATTAAAGAAAACACATTCTGAAGTACCAGGAAAATTCAAAGCAGGAGGTCAGAGTGCTCAGAGATTTGCCAGGATTAGAGAGGGAGCTTACAAAGATCATTTTAAGAAAATTGCAGAATATATGAAAGAACAATTCTTACCATTAGGAAATAATCTAAAAGGAATTATCGTTGGAGGACCAGGAACGACAGTAGGAAGTTTCCTGAATAAAGATTACATTACTGGTGATTTAAAAAAGAAGATTATTGGAACAAAAGATCTTTCATACGGAGGAGATTTTGGTTTACAGGAATTATTAGATAAATCACAAGATTTGTTAGCAGAAGAAGAGATTGCACAAGAAAAGAAGATTATGGAACGTTTCTTTAAACAGATGTTAGATAACCAAAAGAAAGTTACGTATGGTGAAAAGGAAACAAGAAAAGCATTAGACATGAATGCAGTTGGTGAATTATTATTATCTGAAAGTATTTCTGAAGATTTAATTTTTGAATTGGAAGAGAAAGCTCAAGAAGGCGGTACTAAAGTCCATATTATTTCCATAGAAACGAGGGAAGGTGTCCAACTAAGAGATTTAGGCGGAATAGCTGCTATATTAAGATTTGAAGTTAGTTAGGTGCATGGAATTCTAAATAATAATAGATAAGAAATAAAAAGACCGAATTGTTTAAACAAATATGAAGTGGAACAAACAGCTAATCAAAAGCGAACTGAAAAAATTAAAAGAATCCACTTATTATAGACAGCGATTTGATGCGTGTCCACATTTTATGTTCTTTTTAGGAGATGCACACGCATCTGATATTTTTTATAGTAAGTATCCAATAGGACAACGGTTTACATGCGCATATTTCTCAGAAAACAAAGCCGATTGGTTACATTCATTCTCTGAATTGGAGTTTACTTCAAAAGAGATTCAATCTCTTGCAAAAACTAACCAAAAAATTGCTGATGAGATGATCAATGAATTCAAACCATTTGAAGAACAATTTTATGCAAAATGTAAAGAAATAGATACAATTAAACTGAATGGGTTGAGCAATGAAGAATTAATTAACTTATACCAAGAATTAGCAAAGGTATACCTCAAAAAATTAAATCCTTCTCCGTTGATTGATGGTTTCGCTTTAACGACAGACACAGTATTATCTCAGGAAATAGAATTATTCTTAGAAAATAAAGGAGAATTGGATAAATTTGTTCCACATTTTGAAACTCTTACAGCACCAACGTTTCTATCATTCTTACAGCAAGAGGAAGTAGATTTTTTAAAATTAGTTCAAAATAGTGAAGATGCACTAAATAATCATCAGCAAAAGTATTTTTGGATTCATAATAATTATGTTAAAGATAAAGTATTAAGTTTAGATTTTTTTACTTCAAAATTAAAGCAGTTTCAAAATATTGATATTAATAAAAAATTAACAAAGTTACAAGAATTAACTGCAAAAAACACATTGAAAAAGGATGAATTAATCAAAAAATTAAATTTACCCAATGATATAATCACGTTGCTTAGAATCACAGATAGATTTAGTTATTGGCAAGATGAACGAAAGAAAGGAACATTCTGGGCAACTCATTATTTCAGTTTACTTTTAGAAGAAGTTGCACGAAGAACAAAATATTCATTAAATGATCTAAAGTATGTAATGCCACCTGAGATGAAAGAAATCTTCACAGAAAACATTGATCAAAAAATATTGCATGAAAGATATAATGGTTGTTTTCTTGCATGGGAAAAAGATCAATTTGATATTATTACAAATCAAACAGTTATAAAATCAATTATGAACAAAGAAAGCGAGCACATCGATAAAGAAATTAGAGGTATGAGTGTTTCTCTTGGAAAAGCAACTGGCCCTGTAAAAATAGTGAAAAGTGTTGAAGAAATTTCAAAAGTAAAGAAAGGCGATATTTTAGTTGCAGTAATGACTCGACCTGATTACATAATGGCAATGGAAAAGGCTGTTGGGTTTATAACAGAAGAAGGTGGTCTAACATGTCATGCAGCTATTATTGCAAGAGAAATGGGAATTCCATGTATTGTCGGTACAAGAATTGCAACAGAAGTTTTAAAAGATGGAGATATTGTAGAACTTGATGCAAATCATGGCGTTATTAGGGTAAAATGAACCTAATACAAGAATCTTATCAACGACTTTTCCCAGATAAACAATTCAATTATAAAACCAAAATAGAATATAATCGTCGTCTTTCTCCATTTAATGCTAACATTACCCGTTCTTCAGATGAAATAAAAATCAATCTAAATTTACAGTGGAAAAATATTGATGACGAAATAAAAATTGGGTTAATGCAACATCTTCTGACAAAAATATTCAAATCAAAAAGAAATACGCCAAACATAGAACTCTATCATAATTTTTTGAAACAAATTCCTTCAATGACTCCAAAAACTAAAACCGATTTTATATTAGAAAAGTCATTCAATCGCGTGAATGAACAGTTTTTTGGAGGAGGAATGCAACAACCTAATTTACAATGGGGTAAGGAAGCAAGAAGAAAATTAGCTTCATATAATTATCAAAGCGACATGGTAACTGTTTCAAATGTATATAAAAATGCCTCTCAGCAAGTTTTAGATTATTTAATGTACCATGAATTACTTCACAAACATTTCCAATTTACCTGTAAAAACGGTCGTTCTACTTACCATTCTAGAGAATTTAAGGAAGCAGAAAGATTATTTCCAAATCAAAAGGAAGTTGAACAGGAAACACATAAACTTGCTAGAAAAAAGAAATTTTCTTTCTTTAGATAAAAAGACAAAAAATTCTACAAATACTCAAAATCCCGATAGATTTAAAAAACAACCCATATTTGGCTTTCTTATGGCCAAAAAGAGATTCTTGTCCCATAATGCTATGGACAAAATCATCAGAGAGGTTGGGGCAGCCAGAGTAAGTAATGAAGCTAAAGCTGCTCTTGCAGGTGCTCTTGAGAACAAAGCTTTAGAATTGGCTAGTGAAGCATGGAAATTTGCCATGCATGCAGGAAGAAAAACTGTAACTGAGAAAGATATTTCATTGGCAGTTAAGTAGGTGGTTTTAATGGATAATACTAAATTAGTGAGTGTGGGTAGTCTCAAGAAAGGAGATTCAATTGTCATCGACGGTATCGCTTGTAAAATTACAGATACCGCAACAAGCAGACCAGGAAAACATGGGCATGCTAAAGTTAACTTAACTGCAGTAGGTCTATTAGATGGAAAGAAAAGACAATTAATGATGCCCGGCCATGATAGAGTACCAGTCCCAATAATTGAAAAGAAAACTGCACAAGTGTTATCAGCATCAGGTGATTCAGTAAATGTGATGGATAACGAAACCTACGAAACGTTTGACTTAGATATTCCAGAGGAGTTTAAAGATCAGATCAAAGAAGGATCAGAAGTCTTATATTGGACAATAATGGGAAGCAAAATCATAAAACAAGTCAAATAATAAAATTAGCATAAAAACAAAGAAAAAATGGTAAAATTTCCAGAAGCAATGGCCCGTATGATAAATGATGTATTTGTCTGCCGTAGATGTAAAAGTAAAATTAGAGCAAAAAGTTTAGCGGTTAGTCAAAATTTAGTTAGTTGTCGAAAGTGTTCTTCAAGAAAAGTTAGGCCAAAAAGAAAGAAGTGATCTTTTTTAATTTATTTTTTAATTACTAATAATACCTTATAGTGTTATCTTAATTATCATTCTTTACATCTTAAGAAATAGAAACTTATAAAAACGTTATAGCAAACACAAAGTAAATGGTGTTAGATTTTCTAATCAAATATAAATTTGTAATTCTATTCTACCTAATCGTAATTGCCTTTCTCTACTTAAAAAGAAACAGGGTTCAAGTGCAGGCAAAGTTCATTTTCCTCTATCGTATGAAGTGGGGATTAAGATGGATGGATAAATATGCTGCAAAATATCGCGAATGGGTAATTCTCTTAGGATATATTGGAGTTGGAGCAGGTTACGTGGGTGGACTTATCATTTCGGTTCTTTTGATAAAAAATTTGATTGATATTCTTGCTTCTCCACAAGCTGCTTCCGGTGTAGCTTTAGTTCTACCTGGAGTTAATCTTCCTGGAATAGGCATATTACCATTTTGGTACTGGTTAATTGCAATTTTCGTTATTGCTGTTGTGCACGAGTTCGCACATGGAATTGTAGCGAGAGCACATAAAATCCAAGTAAAAAATACTGGCTTTGTATTTTTTGGTCCGATAATTGGAGCATTTGTTGAACCAAATGAAAATAAACTGAGATCTCAAAGCGACATTACTCAATATTCAGTATTAGCAGCTGGTGCCTTTTCCAACATCATTTTGGCATTAATCGGGTTATTACTATTACAATTAGTTTTTCTTCCCATTCAAGGAACGATGGTTGAGTCAAATGGTTTTACATTTGATGCTTATGTTAACGATAATTTACCACTGGCAGAAGCTGGAATTCAACCTGGGACAATTATTTCTGGTTTGAAAGGTACAAATACGCCTTTAGTTAAAATAACTAATTTTGAAGAGTTCTATAATGAAGTCTCATTATTTAGACCAGGAGAAGAAATATCGTTACAAACTGAAACGGGATTAGTTCCAATTACTTTAGCAGCTCATCCCGATAATCCTATAAGAGGTTATTTAGGAATTAACCAAATACGTAACGACATTAATCTTAAAGAAAAATACAGTGGACCATTTTCAAAATCCATTTTTTATGTTTTAGAATGGTTTACAGGTATGACTAACGGAAATAAAGGTTTCTTATTTTGGATTTATGTATTAAGTTTAGGTATTGGATTGTTTAATCTATTACCATTACCTATTGTTGATGGTGGAAGAATGGCACAAGTATTCCTACATAGACTTAAAGGAAAAGCTTTGGGTGAGAAACGTTACAGACAAATTAGTTTATTCTTTTTGCTTCTGCTTCTGTTAAATTTAGTAATACCTTTTTTTACTAAGTTACTTGTTTAGTATAATGTCCAGATTATTTCTCAATTATACTTACTAAATCTACTTCTCTTCCCAAATCATCAACTACTGACATCGGACATAACATATCATATAATTTCTTAACATAACGGCTTTGCAATTTAGACGCCCCTTTACTATAACCAACTAATTGAAGTAAGCCTTTATTAGGATTAGAAAAGTTAACACCAACGTTCTCTATTTCTAAATCCATGTTATGTTTTCTTGAATAATTAAAACCTATTGAATGTAAAGTAATTCTCAAAGCAGGAATTTCATAGGGTTCTAATCTCAGATACAAACCCATAGAATTATTCCTCTTCTGCTAATAACTTCTCAGCTTCCATTGCAGCCATACAACCGCTACCGGCTGCAGTTATCGCTTGCCTAAAACGTGTATCTTGCACATCACCAGCTGCAAATAATCCTTTTACTGAAGTATGCATGTTTTTATCTGCTTTAATGTAACCATGATCATCTAAATCAACTTTACCCTGCAAGAATTTAGTATTTGGAATATGTCCAATTGCCAAGAAAACCCCGTCTGTTTTAAAATCTACAATTTCTGATGAATTAACATTTTTTAATTTAATTCCTTGTACAATTTTTTCTCCGTAAATTTCTTCAATAACTGAATTCCAAATAAACTCAATTTTAGGGTTCTTTCTAGCTTTATCTTGCATTATTTTTGAAGCACGTAATTCTTCACGTCGATGAACCACTGTAACTTTCGTACAGAATTTTGTAAGAAATGTTGCTTCTTCCATAGCACTATCTCCCCCACCAATAACCACGACTTCTTTGTCTTTAAAGAAAGCCCCATCACAAGTAGCGCAAGTAGTTACTCCTCTACCTTTGTATTTCTCTTCACTAGGAATACCTAACCATCTTGCTGAAGCTCCAGTTGCAACAATTAATGTTTTACATTGAATCTTTTCTCCACTTACCAAATCAAGTTCAAATATTCTTGATGAATTTTCATTCTTTTCCATCCTAATATCTTGCACTATATCAACTTTAAAACGAGCACCAAAACGTTCAGCTTGTTTTCTCGCATTTTGAACTAATTCAGGTCCTTGCACCCCTTCAGGAAAACCAGGAAAGTTTTCAACATCCGTTGTAAGAGTAAGTTGTCCCCCATCTTCGGGACCAGAAATAACTAAAGGAGATAATGCAGCCCGTGCAGCATAAATAGCAGCAGTACAACCGGAAATACCGGTTCCAAGAATTATTAATTCTTCCATTTACCTAATTCTAAGAGTGGGGTTTTTATTATTTATTCAACAAATAATAACATAATGCTCTTACTCCAGAGCCAGTAGGCCCTTTACCCAAGTAATCTCCATTTACCCCCCAGTAAGCTGATCCTGCTATGTCTAAATGAGCCCACCTAGATTTCTCAACAAATTTGCTTAAGAACACACCAGCAGTTATTGAACCACCCTCATAACCCTTACCTTTCTGTGAGATATTATTAAGATCACTTATACTACCATCCATTGCATCATGATACTCTTCATAGAATGGCAATTGCCAAATTCGATCTCCACTTTTATCACCAGCATTTTTTAAATCTGCAACTAATCTTTCATCTTTACTTACAACAGCAGCAGCATAATAACCCAATGCCACTACACAAGCACCAGTTAATGTAGCAAGATCTATCATCACTTCCGGTTGATATTTTTTTTCTGTATAAGCTAAGGCATCTGCTAACACTAATCTTCCTTCAGCATCAGTATTACCTATCTCAATAGTTTTACCATTGTAAGCTTTAACAATATCTCCTGGTCGCTGAGCCAGAGAACTAACCATATTTTCACATACAGCCATAACTCCAACAATATTTTGCTTTATTCCAAGTTCGGCAGCTGCTTTTATCGTTCCAAGAACAGCAGCAGAACCAGCCATGTCACTTTTCATGTCTTCAATGTATTTAGTTGGTTTAAGATTATATCCACCTGAATCAAATGTAATACCTTTTCCAACCAAAGCCGTCCATTTACCACTTGGTTTCCCACGATATTCAATAAAAATCAATTTTGGTGGATAAGAGCTGCCGGCATTAACTCCCAACAACGCACCCATACCTAATTTTTTCAGTTCAGGTTTGTTTAGAACTTTCAACCTCAACTTACTATGTCTAGCAACAATATTTTTTACGACTTTTTCTAAAAATAAAGAATGAGCAACACCAGCCGGTTCATTAACTAAATCTCTTACAAAATTACTTGCTTCGCCAATAACTTTGCCCCTCTTTAATCCCACTCCAAAATTTTTGCTTCCTGCCCAGGCAAAATTTAATGTTTCTAGTGGACGTTTCTTTTCTTTTTTCTCTTTTGAAAAATATTTATCAAATGAATAATTTGCCAACAAAGCTGATTCAGCTGAAGCTGCACCTAATTCTTCTGCATTAAATATTCCCTTGCAACAATCAAAATCTATGGAAAGGGTTTCGTATTTAGCAGCTTTTGTTTGCTTAACTAATTTACCAACGACACGACGGAGTCTTTCTAAACTAAATTCTTTCTTATTGCCTAAACCAATTATTAAAATTAATTCCTGTTTATCACTTTTGGTTTTGAAAATTTCACCAAATTTACCGTTAAACCTTTTTTTCTTAACTGCTTGAGACAATTCTTTACCTAACTTCCCAGATAAAGATTCTTTCTCAAAAACACAGAATGCTGCAACTTCACTTTGCTTTGAATTAATTGAAAATTTCATTCTAACACCTCACGTATATCTTTCAAACTTCAGATTTTCTTTAGCTACACCTAAATTTTCAAGTGCCGCTTTTGAATCTAATACCAATTCCTTTAATCCACAGATATAAAAAGTTTTGTTTTTAGTAGACTCTGGTAAGTGTTTTGTTACTCTTCCCATCAAACCATCCCATTCTTCTCTGGTAAGTGTAGGCTTGTAAGTAAAATTGGCAGTATTTTGCTCTAACCGCAATAATTCTTGATGAAGAAACAAGTCATTTTGAGTTTTTACGCTAAACAGCAACACAAATCTCCTATCAGTAGAATTAAGCAAATATTCCTTAACCATTGAATATAAAGGAGCTAAACCAGTGCCACCACCAATAAACCACATTTCTTTATTCTCATCAACATTATCAAAAACAAAATGTCCAAAAGGTCCTTTTCCTTCAAAAGAATCGCCTATTTGCGTACTATCAAATACTTCAGAAGCAAAACCATCTTCAACTATTTTGATAGCCAAATCTAAACTATCTTTTTGAGATGGTGGGCTTAAAATAGAGTAAGACCTATTCTTTTTCTCACCATCTTTCTCAATTGCCAAAGTTATGAATTGACCTGCTTTAAAATCAAATTCTTCTGGTCTTGAAAAAGATAATAAAATTACATCCTGCGCTAAAGTCTTTTTATCTAAAACCTTAGTTGAAAAGCTTAGAATTGGCATAAATTTGGGTTTGTTTATTGTTTTATAAAGAATATGAAACTTTTGGTGCTGTCATCCTAACCACTACATATCTTTTAGTAGTTATTTCTTTAATTGAAAGCTATGGTAGTTAAAAAATTTTATCAAAAACACTATGCAAATGGAGAAGGCATTAAACATGCTCCAGCATATGCATTGAAAATGTTTGTAGGAGGTCTAATGACGGCAGCAACCATCGCTGCTGGTGGAGTAGAAGGTTGTCAAGAAGTTGACAGAGGATATCATTCTGTTGTTGAACCAGCTGGTAAAGAATTTGCAAACGGTTTACAAAGGACTTATCAGACAGCAAACAACGGTCTTGAAGGTTTTCTCAAAAAACAAGAGAAACTTGAAGAAGGAAAAAAACGTCAACCTGACTTTTTTCAAAAGAAGAAGCCATAATTCAGCTTCTCTCCTATGAAATGAATGGCATCTCTACATTAGCTTATGCTTTATTAAATTCCTAAAAAGGTTTTAACTCTTTCTTCACCTTTAGGAGTAGCTTCTTTTCCAAGAGAATAATATATTTTTTCAACAACTTTTCCCCAGGAATAATCACCTTCTTCTTCTTTTATCTCCTCAATTTCAATCTCACCAGTAGAAATGCCTTTATGTAAATGATAGTAGATACTGCGCTGTGTTACTTTAGGAAAAATGTTATTGTAGATTTTAGCAATATCATAGCCATAACCTTTTCCTAAATAATGAAGTATTTCAATAATATTCTGACGAATTACAGATTTTGTAGGTCTTCCGCGCGGCATTCTTTCAGTATTGAAAAGAAATAAGTTTATATTATTTGTTGTTTTGATTATATCTAATGGCACGACCAACAATTCCTAAAAAACAACAGAAAGAGATAGCTAAAGAAAGAATTAAACAATTATTCAAACAAGCTGCATTACAATTTAACAAGAACAAATCTTTAGCAAATAGATACGTTACTTTAGCTAGAAAAATTCAGATGAAAGTTAGGATCCGGATGCCACCTGAAGTCAAAAGAAGATTTTGTAAACATTGTTACAAATATTTGCAGCCTGGAGTAAATAGTCGGGTTAGAACAAGAAAAAGAAAAGTAATAATTAGCTGTTTAGAATGTAAGAAGTTTATGAGAATTCCAATCAAAAAAAACAAAAGTAAAATAAACAAAGAAAAAAAACCATGAACATGACTCAACAAAAATTTTATCAGCATGTAATGCGAACCAAAATTGGATTAAGTTCCAAGCAATTAAAAGATATTTTGTTTCTAATAAAAACACATAAAGTTAGAAGTAAACAATCTTTGATAAAGTTACTAAAGAATTTAGATGAAATTGCACAAAAAATTGGTAGTAGGCATTATCAAAAATTATTGCAGTTAATAGAAAAAAAACTGCCAAGTATGGCTTAACTTTCTCACTCTTTATTTTAAAAAATTAAGTTAAAAGATTATTCATTTTTTCCGCCACCAGATATCTTTTTCTCAGCCTGTGCAACAACCTTGCTAATTTCTTCAACTGCATCAACATTTGCTGATATGCTATCAATCCCTTGGTGTACCAAAAATTCTGCCATCTTTGGTTTAGAACCAGCTTGTCCACAAATTGAAGTTTTAACTTTAAATTTTTGACAAACTTTGATTACCTTCGCAATCTCACCCAAAACTGCTGGATGCAGCTCATCAAAATGTTTCTGAATTTTTGGATTGTTACGATCTATACCTAAAGTCAATTGAGTTAAATCATTTGTTCCAAATGAAACAAAGCTAATTCCTTCTTTACATAAATCCTCAATAATCCAACAACTAGCTGGAGTTTCAACCATAACTCCAAAATCAATCGCTTTACACGGCTCCAAACCAACTTCTCTCATGATTGCTTTTGCTTGTTTCAATTCATCCACATTAATTACAAAAGGAATCATAACGCCAACGTTTTTCAGACCTTCATAGTGTAAATCCCTTATTGCTTGAAATTCCGCTTTTAAAATACCTGGTTCATCTAATAGTCTACGTATAGCATGCCAGCCAATCATTGGGTCAGTTTCTTTTGGTTCTTTATCTCCACCTTCTAAGTTTCTATATTCATCACTTCTCATATCTGAACATCGAACCCAAATAGGTTTACCTTCAAACGCCTTAGCTATTTTTCCAATGCCTTTCTTTAGTAAATCAATATAATCTTGATCCTTTCCCTGCCTGATATATTCAGCTGGATGAATTCCACCATTCGCAATCATAATCTCTAACCTAACTAAACCAACACCATCAGCATTAGTAGCTGCAGCCTTTTCAGCATAATCTGGAAGATCAGTCAAAACTTTTATTGCCGTTTTTGTAGGTACTTTTTCTCCAGTTGACGCCACTTCTTTTTCTATTTTATGTCTACCAGCTAAAACAACTCCCTGTGAAGCAACAACAGTTATTATTTGACCATCCTTTAAAACTTTAGTTGCATGTTCGGTACCAACAATACAAGGAATTCCCATCTCCCTACTTACAATAGCTGCGTGAGAAGTCATCCCACCCTGATCGGTAACAATACCAACAACTTTTTTCATGCTTGGAACAAAATCTGGTGTAGTCATAGGTGTTACCAAAACATCGCCGGTTTCAATTTTTTGTAAATCAGCCATTTCTAAAACTACTTTCACTGGCCCAACCCCTGAACCTCTAGAAGCAGTTTCACCTTTCAAAAGAATTTGCCCTTTTTCAACTTCAATCTTTTTGTCTTCTTTTCTACTTTTTAGGGTTGTAATGGCTCTTGTCTGAACGATAAATATTTCATTCTTTTCAATAGCCCATTCAACATCCTGTGGTTTATTGTAATGTTCTTCTAATTTCTTCCCATAACGAGCAATTTCACGAACATCTGAATCTACTACAACTTGTCTATCCTGTTCTTCTTTAGGAATTTCCTGTTCTTCATTTAATCCTTCTTCATTCCGGAACAAACCTATAGTTTTAGTTCTAATTTCCCGCTTAAGAATTTTATTTTTCTGTTTATCAACAATATAAGTATCTGGAGTTACTTTTCCACCAACAATGTATTCTCCTAAACCATAAATTCCTTCAATTACAATTTCTTTTGTATTATTAGTTGCAGGATTAGCCGTAAACATTACACCAGATTTTTCAGAATTAACCATTCGTTGTACTATAGCCGAAATCAAAACACTCATGTGATCAAAATTATTCTTTTCTCTATAATAAATTGCTCTGGCTGTAAACAAAGAAGCCCAGCAAGCATGAACTGCTGCAATAACTTTATTCTTTCCTTTTACATTAAGAAATGTTGCTTGTTGACCTGCAAAAGATGCTTCAGGTAAATCTTCTGCTGTTGCACTACTTCTAACTGCAACAAATTCTTCGCTGCCTGAAACTAAGTCTGCAGCTTGCTTCCCATCAGTTCCAATTAATTCATAACTATCCTGAACCGCTTCAACAATATCTTCTGGAATTGGAGTATCAATTATCAATTGTTGAACACTTTTTGCAATAACTTGTAAAGAAGCAGTATCTTCTACATTGAGGTTAGCTAAAATTTCCTTTATTTTAGGACCGATGCCTGATTTTTCGACAAATTCTTTATAGGCTTGTGCAGTAACTGCAAAACCATTAGGAATAGGCAAACCAAGGGAATACATTTCACCTAAATTAGCCCCCTTTCCTCCAGCGACAGGCAGAGAATCTTTATTTAAATCTTTGAACCATACTACATGCATCTTATTCACCTTTTTATTTTTTAGTCTTCCTTATTCTTCCAATTATTTCCAAAGTGTGTCTAATTTATTTAAAGATTACCTTATCAATATAGTTTATGATAACTTTTCTAATTCATTAAAGCTTTTAATAAAACTACAATTCTAACATAAATGAGTATGAAAAAGCATGATAACATTAATCCTGATTTCTTGAAGGATGCTAGCGGTTTTTCAACAGACAAAGTAAAAGGAGTTTTTAAACCGAATAATGAATCTGAATTGATTGAAATTATTAAATCTACAACTGAACCTTTAACCATTAGAGGTGGAGGAACTGGTATAACTGGTGCTTGTGTTCCAAATAATGGCGGATATGTTATAGCAATGCAAAATTTCTTATCAGTACCACCAAAAAATGGATTTGAACAAAAAAAAGTTAACACTGAACAAGGAGAAGTAATATTTAATTTAAGTTTAGATAAAAAAGAAGCCATCTTCCCTCCTGGTATATCATTAAGAACTATAGATAGAGAGTTAGCTGCTTTAGGTTTGTGGTACCAACCAAATCCAACGGAAACCTCTGCTTTTTTAGGAGGAAACGTTGCTACGAACGCTTCAGGAAGCCGATCTTTTGGTTTAGGAGCTACAAGAAATCATGTTACAAGTTTAAGAATGGTTCTAATGGATGGAGCTGTCGTGGATGTAAAGAAAGACGAATATGAAACAAATAGTAAACATTTATCATTTGTTACAGAAAATAACTTGCTTTACCAAATACCTTTGCCCACCTACGCCCCACCAAAAGTAAAAAATGCAGCTGGTTTATACGTGCAGGAAACCAATGGCTTATGCGATTTAATAATTGGAAGCGAAGGGATTTTAGGAGTAGTTAGTGAAGTTGGCGTCAAACTTAAAAAACGCCAAGAGATGGAAACATACATTTTATTTTTTGATGATGAAACCCATGCATTTAATTTTGTTAATGATTGTAGAGAGAACAAGTACAATGCAACTAATAATAACGGGTTCATTACCTTAGAATATTTTGATAAAAATGCCATTTTTCTTCCAGAAAATAATAACGTTCCAAAATCCGCTAGAGCGGCAGTTGAAATTGAATTCTTTCAAGATGATCAAAATACTCAAAAAATGGTAGAACATTTGTACGAAAAACATCAAGTTATAGACAGCTGGATTGATGCAACTAAAGTTACATCTTTTCGACACTCTATTCCAGAAACAATTAATGATATTATCAGAAAAGCAGGAATGAAAAAAATTGCTACTGATTTTGCAGTTCCTCTCAATAATTTCCGAAAAATGATGGACCTTTATAGAGAAACTGCTAGAGAATATGCCTCATTTGGTCCATCAGATCCATGTACTGCATTATTTGGTCATGTTGGAAATCAGCAATTACATTTCAATTTTATACCAATAAATCAAGTTGAAATGAATGCTGGCCTTTCCTTTTACACTTATCTTGCACATCGGGCTGTTGCTTTAGGTGGTACAGTAAGTGGAGAACATGGAGTTGGAAAAAAAACTTTTAATGGAAAACCATTATTGCAATTAATGTATGGGGAAAAAGGAATTAAAGAAATTGCAGCAGTTAAGAAAGCTTTTGGAGCTGAAAGATTAAATCAAGGAAATATGGTTCCAATAAAATATTTGTAAAAGAATAATAAATGATTTTTATGTGGCTTATCAAATAAAGTAATTAATTTCTAGCCCATTCACTCCACTCTTTGATTGCCTCTCTTGTTCTTGACAAAACCGAACCCAATCTTTGAGGCGACACATCTAATTCCATTGGCCTTCTCCATTTTCCATAAGCCCATCGTCTTTTTCGATTATGTGTGTGAGATTTAACAGTACTTAAGTGAGTGGTAGTTTGACCTTTACCTACCCCATTTTTGCCAAAAGTTCTTTCTACAGAATTGCGTATAATGTAATAAGGAGTTGTAATATCTACTGCTTTTCCAAAAACATGATCACTCCCACTTCTAGGTTTAAAATCAACCTCTTCATTCATTCGCCAATTGTAAACAAATGGACGAAAACCATGCTTTCTACAATGTGACATTAATTTAAACAATTCTTTCTTTTTTTCCTGATCTTGAACACGGCGACCTAACCTAGCTAATGAATCTAAAATAAAAGGAGTACATGGATAAATTTGATTTTCCCATTTAACTGCATCTCTTGCAGTTCTTATTGGTTTTCCTGTTCTCTTACGCAATGCCTCCATTTTCCTTCCAAGTTCTTTGTCAAAATACATATAACGGAAGAACCATTCACCATCTTTTGCAATGCGATGTTTCCTAGGAATTAACCAAGGAAAATTACATCTAACTAATTCATATAATTTAATATTGCCTTCTTTTGTAATTGGTTTTTCAAGGTCTTTCTTAGTTATTTCCACTAAATTTCCTTCTTGGGGATTATAAAATTGACACTGTATTTTAGCTTCTTCCAATTTGCCCTGATCAAAATAATCTTGGCATCTATCATTTCCCATTAGTTTTCTTCCTTTATCACCATTTTGGGGGACAATGCATAATTCTAAACCGCTATCATAACGTTCAGTACGGCATTTTTCTTTGCAAGGTACCGATACTTTTTTCCCAGGATATATTTTCCTTGTTTGATTGTAAGAATCTAACTGCCGCATCGGTAAATCATATAAATGAGAAATGCCACTATAAGTTTCCCCCTTTTTTACAATGTGGCTTTTTGCAATTAACACTTTCTCTCCTTTCTTAACAATATGACCAGGACGTTTAGACATATTAGGATTACATGCAAGAACAGATTCTATTGACAAATTATTAACTCGTGCTACACTTTCTAATGTGGTCTTATTGCTCTTAACTCTATAAGTTTTAGCTTCTGCATCAGCTGCATACAATCCCATCAAAAGGGCTAATGGCGGAATATATTTTTTCATAGTATATTTGATTAGTTCCTATTAATAAGTAATGAAATGTCCAAATTATATAAATCTTTCATAAAATTAAGCAGATTTAAGCCTATTTTAATAATTCTGAGATCTAGATAACTTATGAGAAGAGGTTTCTAAATAATCTCAAAATAATAATAATAATAATAATTAATCTTCTTCGTCCAAATCCGCCCCAAAGTCATCTGTTTCTTCGAAATCACTAGATAACTCTTCTGGTTGATTCATCTCCTCTTCTGATACTGTTGCAAATTTTGATTTTCTGACTGGTTTTTCTAGTTTTTCAACAACTTGTGCAAAACCAACTTTTGGTAAAACTTTAGTAATCCTAACTTTAACATAATCACCTTTTTTTACATCAGACACAAATAAAACAAAACCTTTTACTTTAGCTATTCCGTCACCTTTGTCTCCAATTGATCTAATTTCTACTTCATGGGTTTCTCCCACCTGTACTGGTACATCATCCATAATTTTCCTCCGGACTACAAACACAGCGAAAGCTACCTAGTTTTAAAGAATTAGAATCAGTACGCATTTGTTTGAGTCATTAATTACAGCTGTAAGTGTTGTTTTTTTATTTAAATGTTTCTGTATGGAAATGCTTTTAAAGTCATAAATAGCTTAATTTTTTGATATTTTTATGAAAATTAAATTGGAAGAAAGGGTAAAATCATTATTAAAACAAATAGAAAGCTTTCCATTAATTACTCCTTATGGTGTGTGTCCCCATCAAGAACTGCAGTTTCTTATTAAAGAAGGCATTCTACCTGTTGGAGAAAGTTTTGAAGAAGAAGATGTTGAATCATGCACACTTAATCTACGCAATTCTAATGAAATTTGGGAAATCGGAGTAATGAGAAAACCAGGAGCAAATTATAGTGTTAAAAAGATGCTTCAAAAACAAATGGCAAGAAAGATCTCTGGAAATAATGGAGCCATCTTGCAACGCAATCATACTTATGCGATAAAAATTGAAGGAACTATCGACTTTAAAAAGTATTCAAAAAATTCAGAGATGTTAGATCATCTTCTATCATATCCAAAACCAGATTCTCTGCAAGGCGTAATTGAACCTAAAAGCAGTTCAGGTAGAATGTTTCTTGACATAAGAGGAATTACTGATTATTCTGATGAGTATAACATCATCCCTCAGAATTATAAAGGAGATATATATTTACTTGTTACACCTCTTGTTAACCCCTGTGTTATATCTCCAGGAGATTCTCTTGCACAATTAATTACTGGAACCGACATTAAACCTATTGAAGGTAAAGTCATTCAAGATATACATAAATCAGAATGGCCATTATTTTGGGAAAATAATGTTCCAGTTCCTGAATTAGTGATTCGCCATAACCAAGTATTTGTCAAACCAGAACTTAGTCCAAAAGATGGTGGAGATCATGTTGCATTAAGAATGGTGGAACATTACAGCAAAAAACCTATTGAAATTGGAAAAGGTCCTGGAACACATTCTGCTAAAGAATATTATCAACGGGTGCATTGTGGAAATGATGGAAATCTTTATGGAAGATTTCAAGAAAGTTTACTTGTCCTTACAACACCTGCAGTAAGCGTTCCACCCTATCTTTTAATGAGAATGATTCAACTTCCAGCAAATCAGGGAAAAGTTTCAACACATGAAGCAGGATTAATCAATGCAGGAGATGGTTTTGGAGGATTAGATTCAGATCATGGATCACATATGTTATGTGAAATTACTATTGACGAAAGATCCGGAACAATGTGGACACCAAGAACCAATATCACTAGTTTTCAAGTTTATAGGCTACGAAGACCTTCTGACTTTCTTTATCAAGGAAAGAATTATAACAAACAGGAACAGCAAAGTATTAGGTTACCAAAAATATTCAATAACGATTTGTAAGTTTTAAATGGTCGCAAAAAATAATTTGACGCCACAGGAAAAATCAGATTACTGTGTTTGTTCCGCATTACAATCCATTCTTGAAAAGTATGATATTCATTTATCACAAGAACAGATTGCTAGCAAATTAACTTCTGCAAAAAATGGTTTTCTAGTTAATGATGACAGAATGACGAATTTTTTGAACTCAAATAATCTTGAATATAATTTTTATTGGCAGGATCAAACACCTTTCAATGAACGTGATGCAGTTTTGGAAGAGATGGATGCCAATAACGGAATAATAGGCGTAGATACGCATGTCTATTTATTAGAGAGATTTAGATATCCCCTTGTTGAAATGATTGATCCGAGTAATAAAGACGAGTATAACGCTAGAATTACAAAAAATCTCTATGAACTCGTACAGGACATGGAACAATCAGCTGGTTTTTTTGCCGTTATTAAAAGAAGAAGCTAATAGAAGAGCAAGTTATATTTTTGAGAATAATCTTCTTTATAAAAAATGAGATTCCATATTTAGAGGATGGTAAAGCAATATTTAGATCATTCACGTGAAATATTAACATCCCCTCGTTCAAATTTTAAAATGGGAAGTAAGGGCTCGGGATTAGTTTCTTTGTTTGGTTCTCAAAACAGTTACAATTTAAGGGAAGGTTTCCCTTTGTTAACAACAAAAAAAATGTTTCATAAAGGATTGATTCATGAATTAATCTGGTTTATGAGAGGAGAGACAAACATCAAATACCTTGAAGATAACAAAGTTAAAATCTGGAGAAGGGATGCTTTTCAACATAATCTACCCAGTTTAGTAAAAGAAAGAATTTTTTCAGAAGGAATGAAAAAATATTCTGAAAATTGGGAAGAGGCCCTAAGTGAATATGGCCAAAGAATAAAAGAAGAACCAGAATTTGCAGAAAGGTTTGGGGATGCTGGGCCAATTTATGGAAAGCAATGGAGAAATTGGGAGTATTACGATAAAGAAAAAGGAAAAATTGTTGAGATTGATCAACTTAAAAATATGATTGAAGGACTTAAAAAGAAACCAATGGGTAAAAAGCACATTGTTAGTGCGTGGCAACCTGGAGATGTTCCAAAGATGTCATTACCTCCTTGCCATGTTATGTTTCAAGCAACTTCAGATGGTGATGGAAATCTTGAAATGCAACTATATCAAAGAAGTTGTGATGAGTTTTTGGGAGTCCCATATAATATAGCAAGTTATGCTTTGCTTACACAAATTATTGCGCAAGAAGTTGGAATGAACCCTAAAACTTTTATCCATTCTTTTGGAGATGCACATTTTTATTCAGGTTTAAATCAAAGAGGAGAATGGTATCAACAAAACTTTAATCAGCTACAAAAAAAGATAAGAGGTGTTTCAGATAGAACTGAATATTTAGCAGTTTTAGAGTGGATTAATAAAAATTTACCAGAAAGTTCTAATGAAAAAAAATATGATCACGTTACTGCAATTCTGCAACAATTATCTAGAGAACCAAAAAAACTACCAACGGTTGAAATAAGTAAGAAACCTTTTGATGAATTGACTATTGATGATTTTGTTATTAAAGATTATCAGTACGACAAACCAATAAGAAGATCAATGGCTGTTTGATGACAATTATTCTGATAGTAAAATAAACATGGATTTAATATAATTGAAAAAATAGTAAAAGAAAAAATAAAATAAAAATCAGAGAGATTAACTCAAGTCCTTCAATCCACCAACTTCAACATGGAAACAACATTCCGCATCAGGTAAGTTGGGTGCATCAATAAGTTTGGCTACTCTTGAACCTTTCTTTCCTTTCCTTAGATAAATTCTAAAAGTTGATGCATGCGCTACAATATGTCCACCAATACTAGCAGTTGGATCTCCGAAGAATTGGTCTGGTCTAGCCATAACTTGGTTAGTTACATAAACACACAAATTGTGAGAACTAGCTAACCTTGCTAAAGCATGCATATGACGATTTAATTTCTGTTGCCTTTCTGCTAACGTTCCTCTTCCAATAAATTCCGCTCTAAAATGAGAAGTTAAGGAATCTACTACAACCAACCGAACATTCTTTCCTTCCTGTGTAACTAAACTATCAACCTTTTCAGTCAATAGCATCTGATGATCAGAATTGAAAGCCCGTGCCACCATAATCCTGCTTAAGATATCTTCTGGATTTAAACCAACCCCTTCGGCAAGTTGAATAATTCTTTCTGGACGGAACGTGTTTTCTGTATCAATATACACAACGCGATTATCAGGATCTAGTCCTAACGTGTTTACTGCTAAAATATGTCCAACCTGTGTTTTCCCTGAACCAAATTCTCCAAAGCATTCAGTTATTGCACCAGTTTCAAATCCGCCGCCCATCATTGCATCAAAACTTGCAGCGCCAGTAGATAATTTAGAGACTAATTTCCTTTTTTGAAGAATGTCAGAGCCAGTTTCAAAACCCATTTTCATACTGTCACGAGCAGCATTGATAATTTTCCTTCCAACTGATTCTGAAACTCCAGCAGTTTCAGCTAATTCGCCAATAGTAGCTACCGCAACCGAAAGTAAATCATGATAACCAGCCTGATCTAGACGTTCAGCCGTTGCTGCACCCACCCCAGGTAAATCTTGAATTGATGGTTTTCTCACTTTAACCTCCACAACTTGTTCTATTTCTGTTTCAATTTCTGTCATTTTTAAAACCTCCTATGCAGCAAGAGAGTCTTGTCCTGCAAATATTAAATATTCATATGCTTTCTGAGTAACAACGTTTAACTTAGGTAAATCGCCGATACGCATTGAATTAGTAGTGTGCCACTTCCCTTCTTTATCAGTATAGTTACGTTCAATAGAAATTGTTCTATACTCCGTGGCTTCACCTTCTTTATTTGTTCCTTGATTCAGCCATACTGTTGCTGAAATTGCACCTGCTCTGAATTTCTTTTCAGGTAGATTGCTACTAATAACTTCTCTATTCACTACTTCTCTATTTACTACATTTGTCCGAGCCATTTTCACAGCTCTCGCTACATTTGTTTTTTCCATATATGTCACCTCATTCCTTATCGGTTTTTATTTCAACTGGTTGAAGATGCATGATACCATGCATCTGTTTTTTCAAACCAGTGAGGATAGCAACCATTGGCTGCTGATAATCTAGAAGAATGGGTTGTTTAAATAGTTCACCCGTGGTTGTCCAGTGGGTTGTGGATAAAGAATTTAAGTTAAAATAAAAAGGAAAGGACAGTGGGAGGTGGTTCTCCTGCAACTCATTTAGTTTTTATGTTAACAACTTCAAAACCAAAATTTTTGTTATTTACAACTTCTTCTATCTGCTTCTGAACTTTATTTAGTTTAGAATTATCAGCTTTGACATCTATAAAATGTATTTTCTTAACATCCCTATCATTCAAACCTTCAAAAACAATAAAATCAATTGGATCTCCAAGAAATTTACATTCACTTGGTTTAAATTTAAAGTCAGGTAAATAGGGAGCAAAAGTTTCTGCAACAGCACCTTTAAGAGAAGAACGCTGCTTATTTGCAATCTCCTGTCGCATCTTGTTAGCTTTTTTTCTCCATTGAAGCTCTTTTTTTAAAGAACCCAACCTATAAGCCAAATAAATTAAAAATACAAATATAATGAAAAGAATTATTGTATTAATGTTCATACTGTTTTCTCTAATTCAGCTTTTTCAGAATCAGTTTTCTCCAATCGATTTAATTCCTCTTCTGCAGAAGCTTTCTCCACCAATTGAACATTAAATTCTAAACGAGCAAACATTTCATTTTTCTTTACTCTTCCCATAAGTTTAAACTGTTCACCCAATAAATCTGTCTTAATCCCTTCAAAATCACTTAGATTATCTTTAAATAAAACTACTTCCTCTTCAGTTTTATTCAGAAAATGATTTGTTTGATTTTTCCAGAAGACAGTTCGAATATTTCCTGAACCATCATCAATTATAGCATTCATTACATAACTAGTTACTGGTTGTACAATACCATGGGTAACGCAAGTAAAACCTTCACCTGATTCTCTTGATCTTTTATTACATTCTGGACATAAAGTAAAAAATCTGGGATCAAATACCTGCACGACTGTACCTACAATCTCAGCTTGTTCCATATCATCTCTTAAACTGCCAATTTCTCTCCTTTCAAAAGTAGAACTCTGTCTTACCGCAACTATCTTAACTCCCTCTGGATTTATGTCTAAATAACCATTACCTAAATGGATCTCCGGTTTAGAATTATTTTCTCTCGCATACGCATTGTTAATAGCAAGCACATCACCTTCTTTAATATCCTTAACTTGATCAACTTGGTCATTCCATAACACTAAACGCATCGTAGCTGTTTCATCTCCCACAATAAGAGAACATACTTTACCAGTTTTATCACCTTTAGCAAATTCTCTTACATCAAATATTCTAACAACTTGAGCTGTTGTAGAAATGTCACGCATCCCAGTATAAATTTCTTTAATCTTTAATTTATCCGCTTGAGTCATTAAAGCTACATTCAACTCGTTCGCTATAATGTGGGCTGCACCTTCTTCAGTTATCAAACCAGAAAGTTCATTAATTTTAGCTTTAATTTTATTATCTAAATCTTCAGCATTCATCTTGCCAGAAGCAACTATTTTTTCTTTTATTGTATCTAAAGGAATCTTAAACATAGGACCTCACCACTAAAAAAGTCATTCAAAAAGATTATAAGGATTTGTATAGTAGAGAACACATTAAGGGGTTCCTTGGTTAGAAGTACTATTTGACTATAAGTAACTGATCAATTAAACTTTCTTTTCCTTCTTTCAATTCAGTGATTCCCACTAATATTTCGCCTTGAATCTTCCCATCCTCCAGATTTAAGGAAACAGCACAGGTTTCTTTATTACAAATCGGTACAGTAAATTCTTTTGAGTCCCAGAAATAACCAAATGCATCGATTTTTTGATTAAATATTTCTCCTACTTTTCCTTTTTTGTTTTTCAAATAAGTTCCATCAGTGTAATATACTTTAAACTTATTTCCTGAATGTTGAAAGTTAATTATAATTTTTCCCGATTCTTGCTTCAAATTTGCTGTTAATACAGGTTGAGGTTGATCTGATGAAAAGTCTAAAGCAAAATGGTAATAGATAGGACCTTTTACAGTTGAAGATTCAACACAAAAAGGAATTACTTTTGAAGCTGAAGAAAATTGGGGTGAAGAACAAGAAGTATAATCCCATTTTGCTGGTTTATTATCATTTAAACAACTTTGCAACGGTACTTTCACTGAACATTTTTGAATTAACTCCCTTGAAATTGAAAATAGTAATAAATATTCATCTAAAGAATACTTCATTGGTAAAGCCAAGCTAGTACTATAAGAATAGCTTCCTAATTTATTTTTTATTAAATCAACTGGTCCTTCTGCAAGCATAAGTCCATCTTGAAATTTGAGATTATTGTAATTCTTGTTTATTTTTCCTTTAATCGTTTGAGCAAAATTGCCATTTACATCCGGAAAACATTCTTCTTTAGGAGAATTCCATTTATTAACTGTAGTTTTACCACATTTAGATGCTTTTATGAATCCACCTTGTTGTGCTAATTCTTTTATGGTAAGATGAGCTTGATGCATAACTTCAATCTCATTTTTCAATTGTTTTTCTTCTGCCGGCAAGTATAAAGAATTAATGAACTCAGCTTGCCATTCTCCCGTTACAGTCATTGTTTTTAATTCATCACTTGTTAAACTGATAAAAGTAAAGAAAGCAATCGCTATGAAAATCACTCCTGCCCAAAATACGAAGCCTTTTTTATTCATTTTTATTTGAGTGGACCATGTGGAATTACTGGTTCTTGTGAAATTTCATCACAAATATTGCGGTCCCATTTACATTTTGCAATCTGTTTTATCCCTACATTAAGCGGATCTGCTTCACACAAATCCTTACGAGGATAATCAAAGCAGGAAGTAATAACAACCCCTTCAATAAGTTCACTTTCTTGAATTCTTTGTTGTAGATTAGTATCGACACTTAATTTTCCTGTGTAAAGTTGGCTACGTAAACTTGTTATCGCAGAAAATATTTTTGAAAAATCTCCAGTATTCTCAGCTGCTTTTACTTCATGATTATTTTCCAGAAGAACCAATGAAAAGTGGAACAATACAAAAAAAATCACACTAAACAACAGCAATAAAAATACATCAAAGAAATTTATGCTTGCTGTCTGTCCTTTCTTATTCATTTTAAACTTCCTGAACGTAGATTATCAACGTATCTTTACTTACTTTCTCTCCATCTTTAACAACAACATCCCTAATTATCGAGAAATCATCTTTATTACGATATTTATCCGTAGTAATTTCTACATCAGCTTTCTCTAACTTCAATCTAAAATTGAACGTATCTAATCCACCAATTGGTTCAGTTTGATAACATTTAGCTAATTTATCATTAGTAAATTCTGCTAAATCAATAATTTTTGAATTTGGATAAAGAAAACAATCTGGACTTTCAGTAAAACGGAAAGTTGTAAATTGAGCTGCTGTTTGAGTAGGAACAAAAGTTAATTTGTTATGAAAAGATAATACACCAAAAGTTAGAAGAATCATTAGAAAAGAAAAAATAAGTATTACAAAAGTCCAGAGTACAATTTCTGAAGTTGTTGTTTGTCCCTTCTTATTCATTTTCCACACCTATCCATTTGCACACCCACTCAAAACTATTTCGCGTTTATTTTTGAATAAACAAACTTCTTTCGTATTTTCTATCTTACCTTTAGCAATAAATTTATCTGGTAATGAAAAAAAAGTGTAATGAGGACTTGCGTCAGCAGTTATTGAAATACTAGCAGAAGTCAATTCTAACTTGTATCCAGCAAGATCTTGAGGGTATTTAACAACAGCATCTCCAGAAATTCCTGCAAGAACATTTACCATCATCCTGATATCTTCACTTGTTGTTTTAATTATAGCTGCATCCTTCCCTCCAAAAGTAATAACAATATTTAGAGCTACCATTGCTAATAACATTACTGCCACTAATTTAACGATAGCGATGGCACTCATCTCAAAAGCTTTTTTATTCATTTTATTTGGATTTAGTAGGATGTTTAATTGGATTAACTGGAATATTACAAGGCGGATTTTTACAAACATAAACCGTATTATTTTTTTTAACAAAATTCATGGCTAAATTCTTACCCCTATCACCAGCAAAATTATCCCATGCTACCCAATCAACCCCATAAAACAAGAAATCATTCGGAACTTCACGACAAGCAATCACTTCTGGAGTAATATCTTTTACAGATTTTGGTGTACCGCAAGCCATTCCTTTTTGAGTTCCAGTATCTCCACCTGCTTCTCTAAATTCAGAACTTTTAACTCTTAACAAACAAACACAATCCCCTTTACATTTCTCACCTGGATTAAGCCAATGCTCTTCAAAGTCTGAACAACGGACCACCTCATTTTTATAATTACTCCAAATACTAAACAGCGCAGTTTTTTCAGGTAAACGGATGGACGTAGCTTTCACACTATTATCTCTAGCTTTTTCTGAAAATTTAATAACTTCATCCATAAAATTGTTTAAATCTCTTTCACCAGCATTATCTTCTAAAAATAACTCAGAATATTTAGAACCTAGCGAAGTAAGAAATACTATAATAATTACTATAATTACCAAACCAACTAATTCTTGTGCTGAAAGTATGAATCCTTTACTTTTGCCTGGCTTGGTAATTTTTCCCATTGTTTATTGTTTCCATTCCTTACCATCACAAGTGTACGGTGTACTTCCTATGAATAAAATTTGATCTTGATTGACTTGATCGCATAAGTTCCAAAAATTCTTATTGCAAATTAAATCCCCTTTAGAATCTGCCTGCCAAACTCTACTTTGATCAATAAAATTATTTTTTGAATCTTCATCCGTCTCGTGATATATTTCAAATGGATTCAAATGTTGACTAGAGATATGCTTGATAACATAACCTTGTTTAAATGCACCCGCTCCAACATCTTCATCAATAACATCAAAATCAGTACTTAACACCCAACAATTGCCATCGCTCCTGATATTTTTTGGAAATTCTCCATCAACACCCTGGTATTCTTGTGATAATTTCAAGAGGCAATCAGCATAGTCTGGTACTCCTAATTCTATTGGACAATACCTTTGTATTAGAGGTCCATCTTTAGGTCCGGCATTGATTATTTCAATCTGAAATCTCTTGAATGAATTTGAAACTAATTGATTCTCTACAGATAAAGTTAATTTCTGTTTATTATTAGTTTCTCCTATCTCTCCAATTTCATTATCTGGGTCTATAATTAATTCTAATATACATTCGCTTTCTTTCTTGCTATCACAATAATCTCCTTTGTAGCCTACAAGAGTATGAAAATCAAAAGATTGTTTGTGTCCTGGTGCAAGAGTTTCAGAAAAAGCTAGTTTATTTCCACTAAAATCATTATTATAAACTATTTTAGTTTTACACCTACCATTAGTTTTAAGTTCACATATATTTATTTTCAAAAAGAACGTTCTTGTAACTGCTTCAGTACCTAAATTACTTATACTTCCCTCTAAATTTATTGGTTTGTCTGGGGCACCGCTGAAATCAATCTTATATTTTCCGTTATGTTCCTCAATCGTCTTTCCATCTATTTTTAAATCAGAAATAACTAAATCACTCTCGGTATCCAAAGCAGCTAATTTCTGTTCAGTTTCCTTTTCACTTTTGAAATGCATTGCTTCACATCTAGTTAAACAATCAGTTTTATCATCTGCCTGACATTTATCAAAAAATTTCCCGTCATGCTCATATTTATAACAAGTATCTTTATCCTTTGCCGCTTCCTTAGAATTTTTTATGGCAGATGGACAGCCCAATAGAGATCTATCTGAATTACGGATTTTACCTTCATCTAAACAAGGACATTTATCTAATGGATAACCAACCCCATCTGCATCACAATCTAGTTTTACTTTTGCAGCTGTTTCTCCAAAAAAACCTCTTATATCTTCAATATCAAAAAAGAAACTTCCTAATGCTAATAAAATAAGTAAAGCTATTATCAAATCAACTATTTTCCCGCCAATAAATCCTTTTTTCATCGTATCCCCTCTTTTTGTTCACATCCAGCCCTTTCAATCGATTGTAGTGTATCAAAAGTAATTGTACTTACAGCTCTTTCTTCTTCATAAATTAAATTTTTCGCATCATGATATGCTCCTGTAGCTAAATAACCAAGTCCTGTAACTGCGGCACCAGCACCACCAACAATAACACCAACTGGACAGCCAATAACTGTCCCGCAAATAGCCACTCCGGCTTTAACTGCTAAAGTGCCGGTAACCAAAGCTGCCGTAGCTGCGCTGTCACCCCAAGTCCACTTACTGTCATCTTTTGATTTTGATAAAAATGAAATTCCATAAACTTGATTATCCATAACTGGACTTAATGTTAGAACCGCACCATCGCCACCGTAAGACTGGATATAATCTAAATACTTTAAGCCTTTAGCAGTTGGGTGATCTACATCTTCTAAGTAAGTAAATAATTCGTGAGGTAAAATCGGTCCACCATCAATTTTAGCAGTATCAGCAATGAAACAAGTAAAACAACCATTTTTGTTATCTTCCCAACCTAATGCTTTCTTAACTGATTCTCCATCTAAAGCGTCAATACTTTTCCCTTCATCAAACATATACCAACATTTCCGCATCAGTTCAGCTATCTGTTCTTTAACAGTTTCCTTATTACCCCTTAACTCAACTTTTTGGGTTTGACATAAAAGCGGACCTAAACGTTGATCTCCAAAAAACTCTGACGTTCTAAAAATTACATTACCGCGACAAACTTCTTCAACTGATTTTTCCCCAAATCCAGATATAATTAAAGATACTAAATATAACAAAACTCCTGCACTTAGAATTACACCTATAAAAATCACTAAAGTGTAAGGAACTCCCCCTTTTTTAGTCCTAATTATTTTTGAGATAGGTCTTTTCATTTTTTTAATAGTTTTTTTAATAGTTAACTACATCTTTTTAATTTTCCTTCTGCTAATTGGCTTGGAATAGAGTTAGTGTCAGAAACATCGGCTTCCCCTAAACAATCATCATCTAACCCTTCTTGTTGGAAACCATCACAAGTATCATCACCATCTACTGTTGGAAAGAAACATATATGTTTTCCATCTGGCGTGTATAAGTAGTTTGCATCTTCAAAATCTACTACCCCATGACCATAATTAATTCTATTTTCTGTTAAACCTGAAACTCCACCGTCATCCTCCGAAATGGTAATTTGACCGGCAATTGTGTAATGGTTACTATTAATTTGTTTGATTTTTTCTTTCCAATCTTTATTATTCAGATAAATATCATCAAAGTTTTTTGTTACACTACCTGATCCTCCAATTACACAAGGAATTATGTCTAAATCTTGTTTAGCAATTGATTGTTTGCCATCCCAAAATCTAATTCTTGTATTTCCACTCGAGTAACTGATGTCAATTTTTTTATTTTGTAGAGCTGGAAATGGAGTATAACTTGCAAAACAAGCTTTTTTACCTTTCATTTTATTAATATCAGAAACAAACCTATCAAGAAGTTCAGTATTTTCCTTCACTTGAAATTCTTTCTTTTCTTTAGCTAAAGCATTTTCTAGCTGCTGACGGTAAGCATCATCCGCTAAAAAAATTGCACCAGTATCTGAATCTAAGAAACCAAAATAAATCACACTAAACAATAGCAAAGTAACAATAAGCCCCACCAGTACAGAACCTAATCCCATCAGCTAAATAACCCCTGAATGATACTTTTACCAAAATCTGCATTTCTTCCAACTAAAAAAAATATGATAATCAACACAATTGCCGCTATCAGTAGATAAACTAACATACTAGAAACGGCGGTCGTTCCTTTTATGGATTTAGTCGCCAAATTATTAAGAAAAGCACTCCCGCTCCGACTGCCAGAAGGATTAACTTTGCTATCATTTCGACAGTTTCTCTCATGGGAAACAACAGATTTTTTTATTATCATCTGAAACGTCAGGATCATTATTGCAGGAAAAAGTTGGTATCACCCGACCTTCTTGATTACTGCATTTAGCTTTTGTTATACATTGGCCGGATTTACTTGCACAATCTTCAAAGCCGAGTTGTACTTTCCCGGTATTTTTGGTAAAAATAAATAATAAAACAGTCAAAACAACTAAAGCCATGACCGCTCCAACTACAACCCATAACATCTGGCTAGTAGCTTTCTTCATCATCACCACTTGCAGGCGCCTTGTCCACAAAGTTGTTCTGTGTCAAAAGATTTACAGCGAGCAATCTCTTTTTCATAAGCATCTGCCGCAGTACCTCTAGCCGTATCATCAGCCGCTTTTGAGTAAGTGCTCATAAAATCTGATTCTTTAGCAGTAGTAGGTTCACATTCACCATATGTAATTTTCATCTTTGCTAATTCTGCACCAGCTTCCTTACTAACCCCTTCAGTAAATAATCCAATTCGCCCTGTAAAGACTGCAATTAGCACAACTAAAACGATTAATGCAAGAGCAGCAACTATTATTACATTTAAAGAAAGACCTTGACCTTTTTTCATCATCATTCACCTCTTATTATCCAGTTAACTCTTATAAATGAAAAGAAAGAAAAATCATATATAAATGTTGCTGTTGTTTTATCTATTCACAAACGTATAAAACACTTTGAATTAGCCCTAATTTCGTTGAGGGTATGAAGAAATTACCTGAAGTATCTCTTTCTTTAGCCGTGCAACCATCTTTACCAACAATCGTTAGAACTTCATCTCCTTTCAAAGTTCCTTCTTTTTTAACAATAATCGTTCTTAATTCATAGCTTTTACCCCATTTGCCTAATGTAGTTTCAAGAATTTCAGTAAGTTTAGCTTTAAGATAATTACAGCTATCGACTAAACCGTTACCTAAAGTACATTGATAATTAGAATCAGCTCCCGGATTTAGTTTTAGAACAGCACAATCTTCCAATAATTGTTTTTCAACTTGTGGAATAGAAGTTAAACTTCCTTTACAATCAGGAGCAGTAGCTTTCATTAAAGCCGCCATTGTACTTGCAGCTAATTCTTTTCTAGTAAAAATCTTTTTATCCGGTTCATCTTGTAAAGCGAATTTTGTCAAAAAAAGCATACCAACAGAGATTAAAATTACAATTACAACTAAACCAATGATTTCCATCTGTGCTTTCTTAGATTTTATTAATTTCAAGAATAAACCTCCACCGTTACATAACCTAAACCAAAACTTGGTTGACTTCCAGTAAGATAATCTTTAAGTGATACTGTAAAAAAAGTCGGATCTTTACGAGTAAATGAGTCTAATTTTTTTGAATAAATTGTAAAAGTTGATTGATCGGTTGGTACAGGATAAATTTGAGTTACCGAAATGTTAGCGTATCCAAACAAATCAAAATAATAATCACTCAAGTGTTTTTTTGTAACAGCATCCATGCTCTTCAATTTCATCATATCTAAACAAAAATCTTGCGTTTCAGCTTCACCATCACTACAAATTAATTCAGGTAAAAAAATAACTTTTGTAGTTGTATCAATTGCTTTCTGACCAAACAATTCTTCCTCCGCTTGCTGCGCTGCTATTGTAGAAAATTTAAAATAAAAAATTAATCCAAAAACAACTAAAATGAAGAAAATAAACATGACTGCAATTGTCTCCGACATCTGTACTTGTCCTTTTTTTTGTTTAAATCTGTTTTTCAACATTATTAATATAACCCGATACAGCTTTTTAGTATGAATTCATTATTTGCTGTCCTTAATTCTATTGCTGGTGTTATGATAGAGGAACATGTATCCATTATCCCTCCACCGACACAAAGGTTAACTGCACTTACTAAATTTCCAAATTTTGGTTTTACACCTTCTTCCAATAAAGGTCCACAAATATCCTTACTATCTTTATACTTCTTTATCATTAAACCGAGTTTATTCCCATATACTTCATTAATTATCTTAAATCTTCTAAATGCTTTTTGCATATTACATTCATACATCTCTTTATCATGTGCAAAAATTGCTGCATATTTGGCTGCATCATTTTTAGAAGTTTCACCTAATTTAGCAGGTAAAGAGACTAACTTTGTAGTTCCATCTAAAACAAACTTGCTACCTTTCTTTTTATAAAAACTAATTTCATCGCCTTTAATATTTACCGCTGTAATGGCCGAGTCAAGCATCGGCACTAAATTTGGTGGAAGAGTTAATGTTGGAGAATCAAAAAAAACAATTTTCAAATGATAATTCTTTTCAGGTAATATTTCGTTTAAACTTTGGACCGTCGCTCTATTAATTTGAAGTAAAGGGTTGGTGTCTGCAGTTGCTTTTGTAAATTCATCAACAAACGGATCTGGTGTTGCACTATCCACAAAAAATATTTTTGTTGTAGAAGAAGTAACAAACAAAAAATCAATAATTTTATAGGGGATTTTATATGGAAGACTCCATAATATCAATCTTGGAGCTTTAATACTTCTTGGAGCAAATAACGGATCTAAAGCATTCCTAATTCTACTTGGACTTTCTTGAAGACCAAATTCACTTACTCCATCTGAACAACTAAATTCTAAAACTTTATCCGATAAACCAGAAATGTCAATAAAATTTTTAGTTTTTTCAGAAACTCCAGCAGCAGTAAAGATAGATTCCATCGTCTGTGTTAAATCAATACTTAACTTCTGTTCAGATACAGCTTTCTGTCTAATAACTAGACCAGCAAAGAATAAAAGTATAATAGCACCAGCAACTAATACATAAACCCAATTAAAAGTAACTTGAACTTGTCCTTTATTTGCCATCTTTCTTTGGCTCCCAGAGAAGAGTGTGATCCCCCATACCTTCCATAGTTAATTCAAATTGTCCACCAGAGATAGACAAACAGAGAAAACCTTTTGGGATATGTTTATCAAAACCACTTGCTTTTTCCAGTGCTTCTACCTTAATCTTATGCGTTTTAATAGGAACTGGAGCAATAGGGGTTAGAAAAACATTGGCTGTAATATCTTCAAATTTTGCACTTGCATCTTCTAAAGTACCACAAGCAAAAGGGTCTTTTTCGCAGAGTAAATCAATATCTGTTTTCTTATGTACAAACTCAAAATCAACAAAACAAACTTGCGTATACTGCCCAGGAGGATGAAAAGTAGTTTTTCTAATTGCACCATATTCAGTATAAATCTTTTGAATGGAGGATTCTAAATGATTTTTAAATTGAATAAATTCAACTTGTTCTCCCGTCTCTAAAAAACCAGTTATTTTTTGATAACCAAATAAAAGAACTAAAGTAAAAGTAACAGCAGCAACAATGAAAATAAAGATTTGGCCAATTGCCATCCCTTTTTTTGACAACATCACTTCTTCCTCTTCTCAGTTATTTTCTTTAGTTTTGCAAATAAGTTTTCCGCTTCACCTTTATCTATAACGGAATTGATACTTTTATTTTTACTTTTCTTAGAAAGAGATTCTAATTTATCAAAGATAGATTTTTCATGAGATTTCAATCCTGGCTTGATTAAACCCTTATGTTTAACGTATGAATCTGCAGCTGCTTTAATCTTTCCATGCGGAGTTTTTCTGCTGTCTAAAGCAGATTCGACATGTGGAATTGTATCTGATTTTTTACTGAATAAACCAAAGATGGATTCTCTTGCTCTTTCCCTTAATTTTTTCCGCCGACCTCTTAATGCTGGACTTATTTTTTCAGGTAATGGTTCAGCTATTTTTGGCTTAAAAGAAGGTTTAGCTGTTGTTGGTTCAGGCTGCTTATATTTATAATAATAAATTAAATAACCAGTTCCACCTAACACCATCAATAAACCAATAATGAATAATATTAACGGCAGATAATCTGTTTCTTTTTTTGTTTCTCCAGGAAGAGTTGGCGTAGTAGGTTTATCTGCTTTATCATCAGTAACAGGAGTGGCTCCAGGTAATTTCTTTGTATCATCAAATAAGAAATCGTCATCTTCTACACACGGATCTGTATCGCTAAGATATTCTTGATAATTTGATGCACCATCATTATCGTAATCTTCAGCTCCGTCCAAAATACCATTGCCATCTGAATCAGCTTTCTTTGAATCTAATTCGCAACTTAAAGAATCATAATAATCCTCCCAAGCATCAGGTAAAGTGTCACTGTCTGAATCAATTTTTTTCTGAGCGGCAGTTAAATTAGTTTTACCAGTTGTTTCATTTAAAGCCGTCTGGCCAGCAGTACAACCCTGCCCGTCTGCTATCTTCCCAGCTTTCGTTTTAGGACATTTATCACAAGAATCTAAAATCCCATCACCATCTTCATCTGGAACTTTAATTAAATCTTTTCCAGTTGCTTTATTGTTAACAGTATCGTTTGCTTGATAACATAAGTATGAAGTTGTATTAAATAAAATATTTTTACCATTATATTGTGCAGTTGCATTACAAGTAGGTTTTACAGAAATTCCATATGCTATTTCTTTACAGCCAACTTCATCTTCACAAGTAATTTTAACTGCTCTCTCTTCACAAGATTTGATTTCTACAGGATTTACTGTAAGTATAGGGGCAGAGGTATCTTTAACACAAGCCGGATGAGTACTGTTTACCAAAAAGAACCCATCACTTTTGTTATATTTTCCAATATTATCTGCTTCATCAGAAGCTCTGACTTTAACATGTAATGTATGATTAAAGAAATCACTTAAATTCTTGCCAGGGAAAAGTGAACGAATGTTAATCTTCAAAGGTGTATTTTTTCCTACTTTTTTTGTTTGAACTAATTTTGGACTTGCAATTAATTTAGGGTAATCTATTCCTGAAACCTTTTTCACACCAATTTTTTTAGTTTCTCCATGATCATAGATTTCATATTCGTAATTTGCAATTTTCTTTTCCTGAGTATAAACCATCACTGAGAGGTTTTCAGCACCGCAAGTGTATAATCCATCATCAATTTTATTTACTTTAGGAGCAGTTCTGTCAACTTCAAACCCAGCTTTACCATTCGCAACTTGTTTACCCATTGTACATTTAACCGGAATAGTATATTTTCCTTCCTTACTGGAATCAATTACAGTACTATGTTCCGTTCCACCAGTTTTATCAAATTTCTTTGTTTTTCCGTCAATTGTATATTCACAATTTGCATTTTTGTTAGTGTTTACTTTCAAAGTAGTTTTTTTATCTTTAACATAACCACCTTCATGTGAAATTTTTTCAATATTACCTGCAACCGTATAATCAACCGAAAATAAGATATCTTTCTGTTTACTTAACAAACCCGCCCCATTTTGACATTGAGTTGTAAGACGGAAATTTTTCTTTTTACCTTTAAAAGAAATTGCAAATGGAATTTTATGCTCTTTTCCAAAAATTGGCTTACCGGCTTTATCTTTTGCAAAAGAAAATTTCATTGCTTGAAATTCTGCACTTGACTTGCTATTTGAAGTATCTGAAAATTTACAAATGCTACGATCATCAGTTTTTATCATTAATTGAACAGAATTTCCTTCAATTAGAGATTTTGGAGTAGCTTTAGCTTCCAAGATTTTAGGAGGAGTTGGATCAAATTCTAAAAAGAATTTCTGTTCAGGACTAATCTCTCCTGCATTATTACATTTAACGAATACTTCTTTTACGCTTCCCTTACTATCAAAAGCCGGCAGGGTTCCAGGGAACTGTTTAAACAAATATTTCCCTTTATCTTTAGTTAATTTTTGTTTAGCTGACACTTTCTTAAAATCAAAACCTTTCTTGAAATCAAACGCGCATTCTAAAGAAGGAACTAAAGTAATTAGTTGCCAGTCAAACTTAGGTTTGGAACTGAATCCCCAAACTTCACCATCAATTAACTGAGGTTCAGGTTTTTCCATGGTAATTCCAAAACCATTTACTAAAATATCTCCACAGTAAACTATTGGAAATTTACTACCCCCCTTATCAGTTGAATAATAACAAATAGGAGTAGATTTCTTAACTGAGAATGTAGATGAGTAATCTTGATACTTTGTGTCTTTAGGGTTACTGCAACCTTTTCCTAAACAATATTTAATCTTGTCACATTGATAACCAGTAGATCCAGCATCACATGCAAGAGTTACTTCAGCTTCATTTACAAATATTTCTTCCCAACCGTATTTTATAGGAGTAACTTTCCTGCTACCTTCTTCTAAAGTAATTTTAGTATTTGGAGAAAGGAAATCAATTATGAAGTGGAAATGTGCTTCTACCTTTTTGGCATTAGGGTTTAATTGTTCAGTACAAACAGCTTTGTAAGCAGCTGCATATTCTCCTTGCGTAAATCCATGTATGAAAGCCGTCTTGTGATGTTTAGAAGTTGTTCCGTCTTGTTTATTGAAGATTGCCTTTTGTTGAGCTGTCGGTTTAACTTGCTGTAAAACACAATCGGCAGCTACAGTTGTTCTAACTTCAAACTGTAAACTAGTCTTAGAAAGAACTTGTTTCATTTTAGGAGCAATTATTTGAATTTTTTGATCTAAATTGAAAACTAAAGATTTCTTCTTCTCCTGCTTATTACCAAAATCATCAACACATTCAACAATTAATTCGTAATGAACTCCACTTAACGTAAACTTAGCTTGCTTTACATTATCTTTTCTTGCTGCTACAATCGGCGTATGTGTATCTTGAGCTATTATTGGCTTAATAGAAAATTTACATGAAGCCGGTTCAGATAAATCTGAAAGGTAAGCAGTTAATTGAACCTTATCTCCTATTACATTTTCTTGCGTATTAATTTTAAAATCAGGAATTGTTGTATCTATAAAGAGTAATGATTCCTGCACATCTCCCTGATTAAGGTATTTGTCTAAAGCAAAGAATTTTAGTTTGTATAATATTCCTGGAATAGGTTTAGTAAAATGTTTCGCTATATCTATATCAGCAGTTCCTTTGAATAAGAAAGTATTATCAAATGAAAAAGTGGTATATTTATCAGAAGTGCAAGTATCTGTTCCAACAGCTGGAGTTAAACAATATTTTAATTCTTTTATTTTGTTTCTTTGTGAATGTAAGTTTTGAGGAGTTTTTTTATTAACTGCATGAGTATCATCAACTTCAATTTGAACTTTTGGTTCACCAAGTGAAATTATTGATAAATCTTTAGTCAACAATTTTGCTACCGGTGGAGTTATGTCAATTCTACAATTTCCGCTTTCGTCATTTAATTCACTACAATCAGATTTTTTATTCGCATTTCCATCTTTAAAACATTTTAATGAATCTGTATCCCAACCACACCGGTTCCAAGCACAATTATCTTCAGAGCCAGCTATTACTTCAAATGTATTTTTAGAAACACCAGATTTATCATTTCCTCCAGTACATTCTTGTTTGGTCTTATATTGAGCACAATTGTTTTTACTAGTTGGAATATCCGAACAGGTTTTACATTCATTCAAATTATACTGAGAATAACAAGACCCTAATCCAGTACAAATATCCGCAGTGCAGAAAAAATTGTTAAAAATCTTTTCGTCATTTGAACATAATCCACATTTATCTTTTGCTTCATATTTCTTTTCAGGAACACAGAAACCTTTTCCAAAATCTGGTAAGGCAAACATTGATTTTTCATCATAACCTTGATAAATACTTCCAAAATCCGATATTACCGCGTCATCAGCTTGCCCAGGTTTCACCCAATTACATTTTTCCGTTAAACAACTGTTAACTTTACAAGCATCCTCAGAAGTATAATCGTAACATGATTTTATTGGTTTTTCTTTATCTGCACAACTTTTACATGAATTTACAATAGATTTTGTTGGTTGATATACACAGAAATTTGCTGGTTTTCCTCCCGTAAAAGAACCATAACATTTCTCTTTAGTGGAAAATAATGAAAATAAACCATTGTTTTTTTTACATTGAGCATCAGATTTACATGCAACTCCTTTCCCAGAAGGTGAGCAGTAAAAACCAGATTGACATGTGGCACCAGCAATTATTTCTTGTTTAGAGCCACAAATCTTTATTTTATTTGGTTCTTTCGGATCGCAGAACTGTGTACCAACAGACAAACCAGCACAAGCTTCCGCACCTAAAGTAACATCTACTGATGTTTCTTCTGAGATTCTAGTTCCAGTTGTTCCATCTTTTTTACCATCAGTATAAATTACTTTAATTGAATATTTGTATGTTTCCCCCCACTCTACATCAGAATCGGAAAATTTTGTTTGTGCAAGAGGTAAGGTAAATTCCTCTTTTACATCCTTATCTCCCTTCTTATATTCCTTAATCAGCTTATATCCATCAACTTCCGGACAGGGTTTAGTCCAAGTTAATTCAACTTCTTCCTTACCCTTAGCAGCTTTCCCATCTAATTTAGCAACTTTTTTAGTTGGGTTAGTTCCGTCAATTGTACATTCTCCCTTTGTCTTTTTCAAGATTAAAGTTTTAGTCAATTGCTGACCTTTATTAATTGTAAAAGTTAAAGGATCACTCGCATATTCTTTATATTTAGCTGAAATGGTAAATTTTTGACCGTCTTTAGTAACTATCAAAGGAATGAATTTATCTCCATTTGGATATTGTGATATGGTGTGAAACTTACCGTTTAAGAAAATTTCTGCACCTGGCTGTGGCTGATTATCTCTAACTGTTTTTACCGTAACTCCAACTTTTGATGTAGGTTTTAGTTGAAATGTAACTGTAGGTGTTGTGTCTTTCTGAAAAGTTTCAGTTTTTTTCTGCGATTCATATCCGGCAGCTGAAGCAGTAATATCATATTTTCCAGCTGGAAGTTGATCAAATTTAACAGTAGAACCTTCCTTTGGGGAAGGTGATTGAGTCCCTTTAAGTGATATTGTCGCTGTCACTGGTTTGTTTTGTAAATCTAAAACTTTAACAGTTAAATCTAAAACCCCTTCAATTTTTACTAATTTAACATCTTTCTCAATATCTTTATCTGCAGTTTTTACAGAAATAGATTGATCTACATATCCAGACTTTGAAACGCTAAACACATATGGAGCATCTGCATTTGCCAACAAATCTTTGAAAACAACTTCACCCTTACTATCTGTTTTAACAGCAGTTCCACCAATTGGAGTTACTGAAACATCTTGAACTGCTCCATCTTTATCTACAACTTTAAAGGCAATTGAAACTTTTTTTAAGTCGCCGCTGCATGTTCCGCATTTTCCGCCGACCATCTTCGTGAATTTAGCTCCAGAAATTCCAATGTAATTGCACCCAATTTTTGTTGTTTGTACAACTGTACAGCTATCACCCTTAGAAACTTCACAACAGCCTTGCACCGTACATAATGATTCCTGAGTAACTGCTTTTCCCTCTATCCCATTTTTTTGCTTTCCAAGAAATTTACATTTCTCAAGTTCCATGACTTGACATTGAAGAACAGCAGTATCAGCATGGTCGCATCTGACTTCTTCACACTCATCAACAGTATCACAAGCAGCACCTGCAATAAACTTACCAGGAATTGGATTATCAATAGTAATTGATGTACAAAATGTACTGGAAGCCGGATCAATATCACAACCCGTTTGAGCATTCACAGAAAAAGCTAGCACTAGCGCTAAAACTACAAAAAAGATACCTCTTTTTTTGTTGACCATCTATACGTCAGAAAGAAACAGTTATGCTTTATAAATGTTGTTGGGAGACTATTTGATCATTTTCCTTAGCTTATCTAACGAACCTTTTATCGCTTCAGCTTCTATATTTTGTCTAGTCTTCTTTTCAAGTAACTTTATCAGTTGATCTAAGTTATCAAACGTTCCTCTAACTACTTTAGAAAGTTGATGAGTATGAATTATTTTATTTAATTTTTCAAAATCCGGATGTGATAAATTTCTCACATGAAACCCATGCTGTTTCAGATATAATTGTTCTTTTTGAATTTTAATTTTATTTTCTCTAATTTGTCTTTTTCGTCTAAATTCTTCTTGTCTTCCTGAAGGTAAAAGCCACCACAATGGATGTTCAGGATGCAGTATTTCTTCCACAACTTTCTTTATTTTTTTTCTTAAAAGATATACAACTACCCCGATAACAATGATGATTATGGATATTTCTAATATCATATGGTATATTGACACTTAATGTCACAAGTTCCTTGACCTACATTTCCAACTTCCTTTCCGTAACAAGACACATCAACGCCTTTATTTTGACAAGAAGGATATTTCGTTGGATCTCCACATACCGGTCGTTTATTTGGTTTGTAATCAGCTGAACCAGTAGTTCCATCACAAGTATTTCCTCTTCTATTATCACAATACTTCACTTTTTGTTTTAAAGTTGGACCATTATCACAGAAAATATCTCCTTTATAGCAAACTGTTGAAGTGGGTTCAATTTTTCCAGCTAGTGAGCAGCAAGCATGAGTCGCTAAGAAAGGATGAATATCGTTTCCAATATTTCCATTTTCATCTAGTTTATGAAACGGGAAACCAAAAGGATGTTTAGAATTTTTATGTGGAATACATTCTTTCACTTCAACATTAACTTTTTTAGAAGTATCAATATTTTCAGTACAGATTTTTTTACTTGATTTTAACGCAACTTCTACAGGACCAACATTTAAATTCTTATTTACAAAAGTTACAGGTAAAGCGCACTTACTTTTTTCAAAATCTTCTTTTTTACAATCAGCATTCGGCCAAACATAACTTCCTGCAGAAAAAGTATAATCAATTGATTTACCGCCTTGTGTTAAAACAACTGCTGCTTCTTTATCAACCTTAACAAAGAATGGATCTTCTAAAGAGATATACTCAATCTGTTTTCCATCAGCGTCCTTAAAAGGAGTCTCAACACTAATCTCTCCTTCCTCCTTATCCATTACCAAAACTTTTATCTCCTGCTTATCAGATAATTTCTGATCATCAGAAGCTGAAATGGTAAATGTATACATATCTGCAGTAATTTTTGAAAAATCATTCATCTCAAATATCAACTCATCCTTATCATTCTCATCATAACTATCCCATCCTTTAGGAACTTCCAAATTAATTTTTGGTTTTTCCTCATCTGGATCTTTAGCATCAGCAATAATCTTCAATGAACCGTACTTAGCATCTCCTTTAATCACAACATAATCATGTTTAGCATCTACACAACTTAACTGTGAAACATAATCTACAGCCGGTGGCCTATTTTCTCTAATAAAAGAATAAGTATACTCTTTAGGAATAAGTCCCGTAGATTCAGCAGGTATAGAAACAATTTCTTTATACGGATATTTGATTGTAAAAACTGTAAAATCACCTTTATTATCTTTATCTATAGTAATGCCAGTTAAACCAGTCAGAGGAAAAGTAATTGGGGTTTTCGCGCCGTCCGTTATCAGTTCAAATCCACCTTTTTGAATTGTTTCTTTACTATAATCAAAATAAACTACTTTAGTGTCCCAATAAATCGGTTCAGAGACAGCTTGCCTGAAAAATCTTGGAAATTGGGAAGGGTAAAAAAAATCAAATTTAGATAATGTAAAAAATTCTTGCTCACCAACTGAAAATTTTAAAGGATAATCCACTTTAACAGAAAATCCGTCAAATAAAGTTGTTAATTTAATAGTTAATTCTCCTGGTTTAATATTAACATTAGCTAATTCTTTCTTTTCCTCCAAAAATTCTGTTACACATTCAACTGTACTTTTCTTCAAATAACCTTGGATATCTCTTTCAATATTTATCAAAGAAAGACTCTGCTTTTTTCCAAAATGCGCTTCATCAGGATATTTATATTCACAATATTTAGTTGGGTTATCAGCATTTTTACAAGGATAAGCATCCGGTTCAGAATATTCTTTTTTTTTAATACCATAAGCAATCTTTTCGTTCTGAATTTCTTTACCCGTTATATCATTAAACTCAATAAAACCGCCTTGCTCTTTCCAAATTCTTCCCTGCTTACCAATTAATAATAATGATTCACTCATTTCATCTTCTAAACAATCTTCTACGAATAACCTTAATCCTTCCTTATAGAACGCTTTTGAAAAAATTCTTTCCTGTTCATCTGTTAATGCTGCTTCCTGAACTTTAGCATTTAATGCAAATAAAGATAGGAAAACAAAAAGGACGACTATACCTACGATTATAAAAACTGTTATCTGTCCTCTTTTCATAAGAAGAAGAAATCAAAGGAGTTATTAAACTTTACCGCAGATTTATGGTAAGTTCCTTCCAGAGTGCGTTAATATTATCTTTATCGTTAGTTGTGACTATGGTTTTATCGCTATCCCCCCCACATTCATGAGGTGCTTTTCCAAATTTCGTTTTTAATGGTTTCTTCTCAATAAAATCGCATATCGGTGTTTGAAAACCAGTAAATTCGATAACTAAAGTATCTTTCCCAGTTTCCGGATCAATCTCAATGACCCCTCTAATCGTCTTATCGTCGGTCTTTTTGATATATATTTCTCTGAATTTATCTATTTTGCTAATAAGTTTATTATTATCATTTTTAACAAATAATCCTTTGAAGAAGTCTACTATTCCATCTATTGCTTTTGTAAAGAAATTTCCTGATGTTTCTTTGTAAATTATTGTGTTTAATTTTTTGTTGTATTTTGCTTCCCCTTTATCTGTTGTGCAAGATACAAATTCATCATCCTTTCCGGAACTGCACTTAGAAACTTTAAATAATTCTGTTGCTGTAGTTGGTACCGTTCCACCAGTAGGAATATTTTTATTCAATGTTGTTCCAACAAACACATCTTTCCCCTTCTTTAGCACACAGAAATTATTTGTACAGCCGTATTGTCCTTTAGCAATGTCTTCTGGTAATTTTGTAAAACCAGTACATAAACTGCCTTGGTTATTGCCTCCAAACCCAGTACCCTGGTTGCCACCAGCAATCTGCTGTTCTTTATTATCTAAAGCAGGTAAAATATCATTATAAGAACCACATGCTAAAGTATATTCAGTTCCATCACTAATTAATTCCTCTGCTAAAAATTTAGTTCTAGTTGTCCAATTTCCACCATCACATAAATTATCTAAAATATATTCATCATTGCTAATACAAGTTGGAACACCACCAGTTAAAGCTGTAGCAGCTTTATTCTTTACATCAACTTTATCATAAGCTGAAGACATTACAAAACATTGATCATTTGCATCACAAAAACCCCATTTATCATGATTCCAATCCTTTTGAATTATCTTTTCTTTCCAGCTTCCTTTAACACACCTATGCGCTTTACCGTTGATAAATTCAGCAGCATTTGAATCAGCTTCATGGTTGACGCAAGCATATCCATTCCAGCAATAGTTTGTTGGACAGCATGATAAAGGTGCTCTTAATTCATTTTT
>CAZRZP010000002.1:0-13637 GCA_964604645.1 uncultured Methanosarcinales archaeon | reverse complement strand
TATCTCCCAGCCAATTATTTCATTACCATCCAATTCAAAATTAGGATTAGGCAATAGATTAACTCCTGCTAATGCTTCCGAAAAATGTTTCCTGTCTTCCGATTTGATTTCTTTAGCTTGTAATTCTAATTTAATATCTTTTGGGTCCTTAGCTTTATCTAATTCAGATTTAGTTAACGGCTTATACCCAACGTGTGTTAATGCATCATTCTTCCACTCACCTAAACAATAATGACCACCTTGAATTGTACAAGAATTAGCTGCAATTAGTTTCTTAGAATCATCTTTAGCTAAATTACATCCATAGAATTTAGTATCATAAATTATTTTCTTCTGAATATTTTTCACTCTAATATTTCCGTATTTGTCGAATGTTTTTTCTGCTGTAATTAACTCTTCTTTATCTTTAGTTACAAAATACAGATCAAATTCAGAAGGTTTAGGAGTTATTGTGTATGGGGCTTTACCAGGTAATGGGAAAAGGCAATCATCTTCGCAGATAAATGAAAGAGGTTTGGTTACGAATTTCTCCGAATCAGTTGGTTTTTTCACAATACTTGTCTCTGCTATTATCTGAATTGTGTTTTCTTCATCTTCAAGGTCACTTTTTTTCAATTTAGAGGAATAATCTTTATTTGGAATCCCATAAGTTGACAGCTTGTCGTTTTCCAAATTCTTTAAATAAATTTGAGCGATAGTTGGTTCATTTGCACTGGACACATGTTCATACCCTTTAATATCACCCACTACAAAAATGTCTAAATCTGACAAATCTTCTTTTTTAACAGTAAATGAACTTATTACTTTAGGAGATTCTAACTTTATCACAGAAGAGTTTTTAATTCCGCTTTTTACATTTAAGAGGTCAGCGAAATATATCTTTTTATCCTTTTTTGAATAATAATATTTATCTGAATACGAATTAATTTTACTGGAATCATCTACTTCTTCTGCTTTTTTACATCCACCATTCTTTGTTGAAAGTTCTTTATTTCCATTATTCTCACAGACATAAAATGTTTTGCCTACAAATGAACTAGCATCTAAATTCATATCAACCAGCTTCTTCTGAAAATAACTATATTCATAATCAAACTTCTGCACCGGATATTTTGTCAACTCTTCTTCTGCATCGTATTTTACCTTAACTTCAACTTCTCCAAACGGTTCCTTTCCAACAATCTGTGAATTCCAACAAGCAGAATCTTTGGCTGGATTGGCAAAATATTCGCTATTATCATCGCCACAACAGTTATTTTCGCCTTTACCATCCTGCCAAGCATTGCCAGTTAATTCATCGCCAGATGTAGCATAAAAAGCATTACATATCTGCTTTCCGTTCAATGTAGAAGATTTATAATCATCTGGGCTAGATAACCAAACATTTGCTTCTTCTGGATTTCCGCCAGAACAAACAGGAGATTTGGCTAAACTATCAACATAAATGTGCTTTACCTCAATTTTATTATCTGTCGTTGAACTTTTAATTTGAATTTTACGTACATCAGTAAAATCCGGCATTGGAACTGATACATGCAACCACTTATCTGCACTTATTTCTCCTTTAGCGTAACCAAGTACATTCCCAGAATATAAAGAACTGCTTTTCCCGGTTAACGATAAGTGTAAATCTAATGGGAGTTTCAAATCATCCAACTTGGGTGAAAATTTCACCATAAAATTCAAACCATCATTATTAAAAAAATCAAAACCATAATTCTCACCGTAATAATTAGTATAGCCTTTGGCTATTTCTTTGTTTGGTGATTTTGTTGTTGGATCTATTGTGACATAACTATCTCCCTCATCTGATGGGATTAATGTAAAAAAGCTATCTCCTGCTGCTCTTTGTTTAATTGTTTTTACTTCTTTATTAACACATTCAGCAAAAACTGATTTAGTATTGCCTTCTTTTGAACAATAAAATTTATTCATATTCTTTGCAATAGCTACTTCATAAGTTCCGTCCTCAACTGATTTTTTAATTTTTGCATTAGCTTCATCATTACACGCAAGGAACTTCTTTGAGTCTGAAAGAAAATCCCAAGAAACTTGCGATGTTTTGTCCTGTAAAGTAAATATTTCATAAGGAACCAAACCAGCTTTTATGATACACCAATCACCCCTGCAATTATCAAATGGTTTAAGAGTGCCTACTTTATTTTTATCAAGACACATCCATTCAGTATTATCTTCTTTAGTAATCTTGGTAAAATGATCTTTTTCTTCATCACCACAACACATCTTTTGTTTGCCATCATTTGTACCAGCAAATAGATAAGTTGTGTCTTTCTTTGAAGTCAATTGTGATTGTGCTATCTTAACTTCTTTTTCTTTATCCCTATTTGCTTTACTTATTTCAGGAAAAACTGCTTCAAATTTATCATCGTCTTTAGCTAACTCTGCATAAGTACCACCAGAACATGCTTGCTCATTATCATTACAAGTATCAGAAGTCTTTGCATTACAATCGTTGTCAACACCATCACCACAAACTTCTGGAGCTAAAGGATTTCTGCAGACAGAACAACCATAATATTTTGGATCCTTATCCTTACAATATTTGTTATGTACTGCTGCTCTGTAAGCTGATAGAGCTTGTTTTTTCTTATTATCGTTTTTTGCCTCAGGAATAGCATCAAGTGCTTTTTTGATACCATCATCTTCTAAATCAACTTCAGGGCAATAATCTTCATCATCATTTGTCGTATCTAAACAATCTCCTTCGGCTTTAGAGTAACCGTCGTTATCTTTATCCCCTTTAACCCAAACATGTCCTTTATCATTTTTAACACATTCGTAAGTTTTTGTTTCTGAGATTAATTTCGACGCACTGTAATAATTATGAACGTGAGTTTCTACCTGACCCAAAGTCTTATCATCACATCTCCTCCATTTACCCTCTCCACCTGATGTCTTAGAACAAAGCAATCCATTACCATTCTTTCTAAATTTAGCTATCCAATATCCAGCATCTAAATCCCCATAAAATCCATCATCTTTGTCTTCATTTGACACCCATCCCCAATGCGTATTAAGATTTGGTGTATGATAATAATTAGTATTAGGCCCTTTTACAGTATGATCTCCGTCAGTATATGCATCACTCCAACCTTCAGTAACTTTCTTCCAATTATTATCAATATTTGTTCCAAATTCAGCAATGATATAGCCACAATCACCATCACCAACACCAGAGATCCAACAACCAGAACCAGTCAACCAAGTTGGCCGTTCTCCTTTTTCATTACAATAGTCAATTTTACAACTGCCTTTTAAATTATTCATATTACAATACGCAACATGGCTAATTTTTTTACCACTACATGAACTAGTGTCATCACAATCGCTTTTAGTCCTTATCATATCATAATAAGTATCAGCAACAACAACTGTACTCAAAACTACTAACAAAACTAAAACTACTAAAATCAAACCTCTTTTTTTATACATCAACACAAGTAAGAAATATTTGTTTATAAAGTTATTGACAATTACCTAAATAGAAATAGACATTTTACTATGAATAAATATCCTTTCTATGATCTAACGCTTCCAAATAAACTTTCTTTTTTTCCTTATCAACAGAAAATATTAATCTAAAATTCTTTGAAACCCTAGTAGATCTTTTTCCATGTAATTTTCCAGATAATTCTCCTCCTACAGCCAAAGGGTTTTCTTTAAGACTCATTAATTTCTTTTCCAATTCCTGAAAAAGAGAGCGATTGCTTTTCTGCTTCCTTAAATATTTGGCGAAAGTATCTGTTCTATGAATAGACCACATTATAACATGTCATGCACGGATTTTACTTCACGTGTTTTTCCTTCATCAATATCTTTTTGACTTTCAGCAAGCTGAGTCAAAGTTTCAGAATTATTCAAAATAGAAAGAGTTTCTAACATGGATTTCACATCAGCCTTTGTGGCCATCCTTTTCTCAATATTCTTTAGTTCTTCGTAAACCTGTTGTAATGAAACTGATTCCATAAAAAGTTAAAAGCACACTCTTTTATAAACATTATGACCAAAAACCACCCAGATTTAAACACCGTAAGAAATATTTGTTTATAAAGTTATTGACAATTACCTAAATAGAAACAACAAATTTATTTACAAACTTTTCCTTTTTCATCAAGTTTAATCAAGTGTTTGTCATCAAAATGTTCAAAATTAGCAAGCATATAGAAACCACTCTTAGTTTCTACAATCTTTAATCCTGAATTATTAGAAGAATAATTTAGGGTAGTCTCACTTACTTTCTTTCCCAACGAATCCATCACATACATCCAAGCTTTTTCAGGTCCTTTGTAATCTTCTTTCTCACCAATAACCAAGTAATTATTTCCTATTTTAACAAAATCTGTAAAGTAACCAGGTTCATAAGTATTTGCATTAATTTTATTTCCTTTCTCATCCAATATTAAAGTAGTGGCCAATAATTTATTACCGCCAACCCAAGTTTTACCAACCGCAAAAAAGTTTCCCTGTTCTTTAATTGAAGAAAATGAAGAATATTTTCCTAATCCTAAATTATATTGTTTTCCAAATATAACTTTCCCTTGGTTATCTAAATGATAAACAAATGTCTTATTGTCCTTTACCCAAGAAGTGACGTATCCTTTTTTTGTCTTATTAATATTCCAAAGTTCTCCAGACCCTAATTTACTAATCCATTTCTTTGACCCTGACGAATCAAACATTGCAACTAAAGCATTATTTCCAATGTCATAACCAGCCATTACAAAACCGTCATCTAACACGCCTGCATTTATAAAAAAATCTGGAGTTTTCTTTTGCCAAATTAGTTTTCCATCTTTATTTAATTTAACAATTCTACCAATATAATCCTGTTTACTATGGTTAGCTACTAAGAGATTTCCTTGAGAATCTTCACCTATTGCTCGAGGATCATTAGCGCTGTCATTTTTAATCAATTTCTCCCACTTTATCTCGCCTAAATTAGATCCTTTAGCAACAAAGTATTTATCATATTTACCTAATATACTACCTGCTACAAAGAAATCTGAGTTATTCAAAGAAGATATAGCCTGTACCCAAACTTTTTTAGTTTTAAATTTTATTTCCCAATACGTCTCATCGGTTTTTCCATCACAATCATTATCCTTACCATCGCAAACTTCTTCAAGAGGTTTTCCCGCACTAGCTGTACAAACAGCCACTTCATCTTTACAAACTACTTTTCCTTCTTCTTTACATTCTCCAACACCATCGTAACAGCTTTTACCTAAATTTGGAAATGTTTCATCAGTATATCCATCGCAGTTATTATCTATACTATCACAAACCTCTTTGGCATTTGGATTGATTTTTTTATTTGCATCATGACAATCGTCGCCATTATTTACATAACCTTCTTTTGGTGTGTTCGGACAAATGGACCACGAAATTGACTTGTTACCAAATCCATCTCCATCAGAATCTTTGTAAACTGAAACCCCAAACCCTTCATCTGTTTCACCATCACAATCATTATCCTTACCATCACAAATCTCCTCTAAAGGAATAGGAGCATCACAACTAACATATTTACCTTCAACACATTTCTCTAAACCAGAACCACATGCTGTCTGACACTTCTGAGAAAGATCTTCATCTGTTTTACCATCACAATCGTTATCTAACAAATCACATATTTCTTTATTGCTATCTTTAACCTTAGCATCACATTCGACTCCTAATTTGTCGCTAGAACAATCCAATTTCCCTTTAGTGTAACATTCCCCTTTCCCTTTACTACACCCCTCACCAATTGGAAAAATTTCATCAGTTAAACCATTACAATTATTATCGATGTAGTCACACAACTCTAAAGCTGAAGGATTTATTTTTTTCTTTTTATCATTACAATCTAAAGAATTAAACACCCCATAACCGTCGCAACTTAATTCAAAATCAGTTGACCCAAAACCATCTTCATCATTATCCTCAAAATATTTCTTTTCTACACATGGTTCCTCTGGTTCTTCACACAATCCTGTAGAAAGGTTACATACTCTTTCTCCTTTACAATTTGCATCAGTTTTACAACCTTTATCATCTCCACCGCAACCTATTACTAAAGCTGCTAATCCTGTTAATAGAAGTCTTTTCATTTTTTAGGTGGTTTAGATTCTCCGGAATAATTAGACCCAACACATTTCACTTCAGAATCTGGCATAATAGCACAAGTAAAACCGTTACCTGCACTTATTTGTTTCACTTTCAAACCTTGTAACGGTTTAAATGCACCTTCAGTTCCCCAACAATAAACTGAATCATCTTTACGAATTCCACAATTATGTCCTGATCCAACACTTAGTGCAATGAATTTTCCAGAAGGATTTATTACTTGTCCCACCTCATTTTTGAAAGTGTGACTCCACCAACATTCAACTGATTCATCGGTCTTTATTCCACACGTATACTTATTACTTGAATCAATAATAGTAAAATCGCCACTCGGGGTTGTTAGTTTGTTAACATAATTCCCCCAACACTTTACTTTTTTATTTTCTAAAGCACACCCATGAGCAAAACCAACAACAATAGAAGAAAATTTTCCTGAAGGAGTATAAGTTTGAGCATGAAATTTATCTCCCCAACATGAAATTGTATCGTCTTGTTTTACTCCACAACTAACAACCCAGGAAGTATCTAATTGTTTATATTTACCACTCGGATTATTTGATTGTCCATAAGTATTCTTTCCCCAACATTCAACTTCATCATTCATCTTAATAGCACAAGTATGTTCACCGCCAGTACTAATTGCTTTATATTTATCAAAAGTTTTCTTTTTCGACCATCCACTGCCCCAACAAACTAAAGAATTATCTAGTTTAATTGCGCAAGCTGCACCGGCACCAGTACTTACTTGCAATGCTAAAATATTTGGTAATTCGTAACATTTTCCATTTGAACATTCTTGATCACTTAAACATTTCTTAACTTTCTTCTCTAAACATCCATTTTTATCTTCAATCCATTCAGCAGTTGATGTTTTATCTTCACATATTTTACCCTTCTTCTCATTAGGATCCTTACAATCTTCAACCTTCCCAGATTCACAATACTGTTTTCCCTTTACTAACTTTCCTGAAACCCACTTACCATCTTGACATAAATAAGAGACATCATCCTTACACTTCACATCTCCTTTATTACATTCAATGTTTTTCTTCTTAATCTTATCATCTTCACAATACTCTCCCACTCCAACAGAAGCCACCGTCCCAAAATTAAAACAACCATCTAATCCTTCTACACATTTCTTATAACTCTCAGAATCAACACAATCTATCTCATCACTTACACAATCTGAAGATTTACAGACACATTCTCCTTTCAAACATTTCTTTCCTCCACTACAAGATTCCTTAGTTTTCCAAACTAAACAGTTATCAGCATCATAAACGCATTTAGCAACAGCATCATCCAAACATTTTATTTCACCAGAATTACATTCAGGTTCACATCCTGAGCTTTGTGGAGTACATTCCTTAGCTATCTTCCATAACGGTGCAGTCTCAGAAGCAGTTACTTTATTTGAATTAAAGATTTTATCTAATTTAAGATAATCATCTACATTACAAACTACTTTACCATCATCGCAAAAAGAAATTGCAGTTTTTGGAGTCCAAATTTCAAAGCCTTCCCAACCTGAATATTTATTCTCCATATATTTTTCAAAAATATATTTCAATGATGTTGTTCCAACAATTTTCAAATGAAGCGTTTCAAAACCTGCAACTTTTGGTGCTAATTCAATAATTCCAGCAGGGATATCAATGTAATCATGTTTCATCTGTTCAAGAGAAGCGCAATATTTGTATACATTGCCGGAATCTTCCATTAAATTCATCTTTTTAGGATTACTAAGTTCCACTACCTTATGACTACTTTCCAAAAAAGATAAAACAAATTTGGCAATACCAAGAAAATCATTTTTTCCATTAAATTGAACAGAAGACCCTTCAATAAAATCTGGAAGATAATCTCCCTTATTATCAACGGCCATTGCCATAAAATTTTTACTATCGTAAATCAAATGAATCGCAATATTTTCTAAATTATTTCCTTTTGCGGATGTAACATGAATAGGAATATTATTAATACTCACTTCTCCCTTCGAAGAAGTTTTTTTCATTTTGTAACTAAAAGGTCCATTAGTCCACTCAGCTTCTGGAATTCCAATAGAAGTATCAGCTACTGGACTTGCATCAGAAGAATCATTCCCAACATCATTCTCCTTCCCACCTTCCACGCATACTTTATTCTCACACACCTCATCTCCATCACAATCATAATCATTACCACAATTATTACACTCACCATTCACACATAAAGAAACACCAGGACATTGCTGATCATTACCGCAACTTACCTTTCCAGAAGAACAAGATAACATAAATGGCATCGCCAATCCTACAGCAACCTTCCCAACAGTACCTGCAACTTTCCTGAAAAACAAACTATTAGTAACTTTCTCTAACATTCTCACTTAAAAGTGGCGAATTTATTTAAATATTTCCCAAAAGCCTAAAAAAGGCCTGTAAATCTTTAGCTGAACGCATCTCCTCAAAACGAGTTGAAAAGTTAGTAAATAACATCTTAACTTTATACTTCTTACACAATTTAATGTTAAACATCATTCTAGTCATCAACTTACTTCTTTCCTTGCTATGTAAAATTTCAGAAAAACTAAATGCGATGGTTTTCTCCTTCGCAACAGCAATTTTACATAATATTTGATCTAACCCAGAACGTGGATAATGAGTATGGTCAACATGGTGAAGCTTTTCAACCCCTAATATCATGTCTACTTTAGTCCTTTCTAAAGCAAACCTTAACATTTCTTCAGAATCTGGTTGAAATATTACTTTCCCATTACATTTTGCAACATTTTTCAACAAATCTTTATTAGTTTTAGATTTTAAAATAGTAAAATCATCAGAGAAATAAGTTTTACTAAAACCTAAATTTTTGCTTATCTCTCTAACATACTTACTTTCCTTAATCAACAGATAATTATCCATATTAGCAGATTCTTCTTACTTTTTAAAAAATTATCATCATATTTATATAAAATAATCCAAAAAATAGAGTAAACTGTCTTACTTGGAGGCGGACATGAAAATAACTGTACATTTAGAAAAAGAAAGAACAAAACAGGAAGTTGAATTTGATGGAACTAATGTTTCAGATTTACTCAATTCCCTTAAAATTAATCCAGAAACAGTATTAGTAACTTGTAATAATGAAGTTCTAACTGAATCTGAAATCTTAGAAGACAGTAGTACAGTAGAAATTCTCAGCGTCATATCTGGCGGATGAGTTGCCATAAATGTTCAAATAAAGCTGTTATTGATTTACAGCATGGTACTTTATGCAAATCTCATTTTATTTCATATTTTGAACAAAAAGTTTTCAAAACCATTGGAAAACATCAACTGTTAGGAAGAAACGAAAAAATCTGTGTTGCCGTTTCTGGTGGAAAGGATTCTCTAACTGCTCTTTATCTAATCAAAAAATACGTCAAAAAAAACAACATAGGTTCTGAAGTAATTGCATTGGCAGTTGATGAAGGTATCGCAGATTATAGAGAAAAAACTATTGAAGATCTAAAAGAGTTTTGCAATGAACATGAAGTTGCATTAACAATAGTATCTAACAAAGATGAATTCAACTTTACTTTAGATGACGCATACCCAATAATTAACAAAGGAACCAAAAAGAAACCTTGCCATGTTTGTGGTGTTTGGCGACGTTACTTGTTAAATAAGTATGCCCATAAATTAAAAGCAGATAAAGTTGTTACAGGTCATAATTTAGATGATGAAGCACAAGTTATCATGATGAATATTCTTAAAGCTAACACAAAACTTGCTGGCAGATTAGGACCGAAAACTGGTGTTAAAGAACATGATTATTTTGTGCAAAGAGTTAAACCACTGTACTTCTGCACAGAAAAAGAAGTACGTCTCTACACTTTACTAAAAGGTTTTAAAATTCAATATACTGAATGTCCGTATTCTAAAGAAGGATTTAGATTTGACATTCAAAAAATGTTGAATGATATGGAATTAAAATATAGGGGAACGAAACAATCCGTTGTGAAATCATTTCTTTCTCTCCTCCCACAAATGAATCAGGAAAATATTGAAATTGGAAAATGTAATGAATGTGGTGAAGCAGCAAATAGAGACGTATGTAATGCATGTGAAATGAAAATGATTGCTAACAACAATAATTAACAAATAAAAATGTTCAGTAGACAAATAAAATTTATTGGAAAACAAGGACAAAGTAAAATAGAACAAGCTTCAATAGCGATAATCGGAGTTGGAGCTTTAGGTAGTGTAGCAGCTGAATTATTAGTTAGAAGCGGCGTAAAAAATATATTGTTAATAGACAGAGACGTTGTAGAGTTATCCAATTTACAAAGGCAACTATTCTCAAAGAGAGATATTGGAACTAGCAAAGTAGTAGCAATGAAAGAAAAGTTGCTTAATATTTCTGCAATAAACATAGAAATATCTGCAATTCACCTGAATTATGAAAATATCAATATGCTAAACAACTATAATTTAATTCTAGATTGTACTGATAATTTAACAACCAGGTTTTTAATTAACGATTACTGTAAAAAGAATAAAAAAACCTGGATTTACTCTTCCGCAATTAAAGATAAAGGTTTTGTTATGCCAATATTTCCGGACAGTAATTGCCTACAATGTTTCCTTAAAGAAGCATCATTAGACACTTGTTCAACGGCAGGAGTGTTAAACACAACTACCAGTTTAATTGCAGCATTACAAACTAATTTAGCATTGAAAATTATTTTAGAAAAGGAAATTGATAAAAAGTTATTATCGATTAATTTAGAAAATAATGAAATTAAAAAATTAACAATTAAAAAAAATGAAAACTGTCAAACATGTAAAGGAAATTATGTTTATTTAGAAAATAAGAGAAATAATTTACAACAAATAAATTTCTGCGGAGCTGAAAGATTTTATTTTCCTAAAAATAATTTAACATTTGAACAAATAAAAACTAGATGGAATTCTGTTAATTTTCAAGAAGATGAAGCAACTATTCGTTTTAAAGGAATTACCTTTTTTAAGGACGGCCATGCAATCATTAAAGCCGAGAATAAACAAGCAGCTGAAATAAAATATTCCAAATTTATCGGGAATTAAAATCATTTTCTAACCTTGAAAAAAAATCTTCAACCGTTCTTTTATTTGCCCAATAATAATCAGAATTAAAATAATCAATTATTATTTGATTTTCCTTATAGCTTGGTTTTTTCACAAATGGAGATATTTTACAACAACGTAATTGAAGCAGCATTTCATCGTCAATAACTTTACTTACAACTTCAAAAGCATAACATAAATCAAGCGACATCAAATAATCTCCTACACTTGCTTCATTAAATTTTATTGTAAGGGTTTCATCCATTAGTTAATATAAATGCTATAAATATTTAATTTTTTTGAGTAAATGAAATATATTTCTGTAACTCTTTCTTAATCTGTTCTTCACTGTATGCAATTAAAGGTCTTAGAATAAGTTTATTAGCTTCTTTACCATTATAATCGGAGTACCTTTCCCCAGACACAATTATTGAAGCTTCGCCAACTTTCAATTCTTTCGGACTAAATTTTTGTAATAACTTAATATTATCTGAAGTTGGAATAATTGAACAACCCCTTTTCATCATTAACAAACCAGCTAACACATCACCTTCATTCTCTACTTGGACACTTACTATTCCTTCCATTCCTGTTGGTAATCCTCCTGGACAACTTATTGTTTCGGTAAAAATATATGCTCCTTTTTCATTTATTTCAATATGAATTTTCTGTTCAGGATCAGAAAAAGAAAATTTATGTTCAGTATTCTTTTCTATAAACTCGCCAACTTGTTGATTTACTTCTAATGATGTAAGGGGAAATCTTTTATCTGATCTTTTAGTATAAATTCTAAATGAAGAGTTGACAAAAGGCAAAATTGCTTTTTTTATCACATCTATATCCTTCTCAACAAATAAAGCTGGAGAATAAGAAACTAACCCAAAAACTCTTTTGAGTAAATAATGCTCATTAAAATAATCCAATATTAACCTACTTCTGATACAATGCACTTTTTGACCAGTTTGTGATTTAATATTACGAACTAATTGTTGTTCAAACTGTTTTCTATTCTTACCCTTAAGAAAAATCTCTCCATATCTCAAAATAATGTGTGAATATTTCATGGTAGTAAAAATAGCAACTCTTTTAAAAAACTGCCCGAATAAACTGTCAAATGTGGAAAAAACTCATTTAAAAAGGCAATATTTAAATAAGGAGCATTCGTTTATAAATAAAATATAACGAAAGGCACAAATTTTCGTACAAAAATTTGTGAATTCAGTATATTCCAAAAGCAATTTGTGCGAAAATAAATGTCTTTTGTTATAGTTTCGAGGGGGAACATTAATGGCAAAAAAAACTAAAAGAACTGCTAAAAAAGAAATAGAAATAGTAAATATTGTAGTTTCTACAGGATTAGAAAAAGACATTCCATTAGAAAAAATGGCTGCAACTTTACCTAACACTGAATATAACCCAGAACAATTTCCGGGGTTGGTTCTAAGGATTAAGGAACCAAAAACCTCTGCATTGATATTTTCTAGTGGAAAAGTTGTATGTACTGGAGCTAGAAATTTAGCCGATGTTGACAGAAGTATTCAAAGTATCATTAAAAGTTTGAAAAAATTAAATATTATAGTTACTATTAAACCTGAAATAACTGTACAAAATATAGTCGCTAGTGGTAGCATAGGTATGGATTTAAATCTAAACGTACTTGGTATTAAATTGCCTAACACTGAATACGAACCTGAACAATTCCCTGGTTTAGTTCATAAGTTAAAAGGAACTAACGCTACATTCCTTCTATTTAGTAATGGAAAGATTGTTTGTACTGGAACTAAGACAGAACAGCAGGTACATGAAGCTACTGATAAGTTGATTGAGAACTTAAAGAAGATTTTGGCAAAATAGTAAAATAACATATTTTTATTTCTTTTTCTAATTGATTTTCCCCACTACCTAAATCTTTAAATATCTTCCAAAACCAAAATTTTCGGGTGAGTTGATTGGAAGTAGATGAACAAATAAGTGCTTTTACTAGCTTTATTGAACAAAATTATTATCCTCAATTACTTGAAAGTATAAGAAAAGGAAATATCCATCTAGTTATGGATTTCTCAGAATTAATCAAATTTAATACTGAATTATCTGAGGAACTACTTGAATCACCGGAAGAAGTTCTTAAGGCAGCTGAGATAGCTATAAAGGATTTTGATTTACCTAAAAAAACAACTAAATTTAACGTTCGTTTCCGCAATTTACCTGAATCTCAAAAAATATTTATCAGCGAAGTCAGAAGTAAGCACTTAACTAAATTTATATGGACGGAAGGAGTAGTAAGGCAAAAATCAGATGTACGCCCGCATGTAACTGCAGCTAAGTTTGAATGTCCTTCCTGCGGTAATATCCTAAATGTTTTGCAGTTAGACACAAAATATAAAGAGCCAACAAGATGTGGTTGTGGAAGGAAAGGTAAATTTAAAGAAATATCTA
>CAZRZP010000001.1:217615-248057 GCA_964604645.1 uncultured Methanosarcinales archaeon | reverse complement strand
TTAATCATATAATTTACTAGATTTTAAGGGTTTAAATATTTTACGAAAATCCTCCATTTATTCACCTATAAACAAATCACCCATAAACAACCAAATAATCTACCTCCTCAAAACTAAACCAGACAATTATTCACTCCAACACAAACAATCCTCCCCCCAAAAAAAAAAGTTGCTCAGAATTTATACAAAACTAACTTCAATACCAACAGGACAATGATCACTACCTAAAACATCTTTAAGAATAAAAGCTTCTTTCAACTTATCTCTCAATTTAGGAGATATCAAGAAATAATCAATCCGCCAACCAATATTTTTCTGACGAGCAGAAAACATGTAACTCCAATAACTATAATGTCCCGGTCCTTTTTCAAATTCTCTAAATGTGTCAATGAAACCAGCGTCAAAATATTTTTCTAATCCATCTATCTCAACTTGCGTATAACCAGCAGTTTTATTGTAATTGGACTTCGCATTTTTTAGATCTATATCTGTATGAGCAACATTCAAATCTCCACAAAGAACAACTGGTTTTTTTGATTCTAATTTTTGTAAATATTCCAAAAATCTTTTATCCCATGCTTGACGATACTCTAACCGAAGCAAACCTCTTCCAGAATTTGGTGTATATACAGTTACCAAATAATAATCAGTAAACTCTAAACAGATAATTCTTCCTTCACCTTTATGGTTTACTTCATCTTTTCCATAAGAAACATTTAGCGGTTCAATTTTAGAAAATATAGCTGTTCCTGAATAACCCTTCTTTTCAGCAGAGTTCCAGTAATGATGCGGATACTCCTTAAGAAGTTCATCAACTTGATCAGGATGAGCTTTAGTTTCCTGAATGCATATAATGTTGGGGTTTTCTTTTTCTACAAATTCAGAGAAGCCTTTTTTCAAACAGGCTCTAATTCCATTAACATTCCAAGAAATGAGTTTAATCATTTCCTGTCCTCCCTTTCGGATTCCAAGATATAATTTTCATAATTAAACAAAACCAGATGCATATTTTTGTCTTCTAAAAGCAGCTTTAAATTCCTTATTAATAAATTTCTCAAATTCAGATTTATGTGGTTGAGAAAGTTTAGTTCCATTTTCTCCAGAATAATTACAAACAAGCTGAGTATCTTCAGTTACTCGAGGTAAAGAGTAAATTGCTTGAGCAGATTGTCTAGCTACTTCTTCTAAGTTTGAAGATTCTTCAACAACATGATGATTTAGACCTCTAACAAAATAAGTGCTCTCTTGTAATCCAAACATTGCAGGTTTTTTCTCTTGATATACATCAACATGAAATTCATTAATTGTTTTTTCCATTTGCAGACTATTAGAGGAAAGTTATTTAATGTTTTTGGCACTACAGAAGAATAATGAATCGCTGCTATGCTTTGATTGAACATGATAGAAAATACTTGTTGTTATATCGTGATGTTTGGGAAATTCCACGATTCATAATTGATCAAAATATGGGGCATTTAATATCCTGTTTAGAAGGTGTTAGGTATAACTTAGACCTTGAATGCCGTATATATTCAATGGTTGAAATACACAAGAACCCATCTATAAAAGAGATTCCTGTATATTTACTGAATTCCGATTCTGCAAAAATCACCATACCAGAACCTTATCAAGCATACACATGGATGACATTAAAAGATATTGAACATTCACAGGAAAAAATTAGTAAGAGAGAAAAACTATTGTTATACTGTAAACAAGCAGAACTTATGTTAAATGTTAAAACAAAAAATACTGAATTCTAAATATCAATTAAAACTTGTGCAGTCCATCCATCTTTTACTTGCTTAACTTCAAACATATGCATAGTGATAGCTTTTACATCAACTTTGGGGTCGTGTTTAGCATGATCTAACTTATCTCCAGTAGCTTTGCAATTAAGCTTATATCCTTTATCTGATTCATTAATTTCTAGGATAAATTTCTTAAAAATCAACAAATCTGCATCTTTGTAGTAAACTAAATCATCTAAAAAGTCAAACAATAAGCCTTCTATACTTTTGTTTTCTACATTAAATTCAAGCGTTTCTTTTTCTTCAATCAAATTAATGTCTACTTGAGAGTCTTCTAAAGCAAGAGCACATTGTGTAAATAGTTCTGGAAGTGTAGATGCTTCAGCTTGGAATAAAATATCAGCTGTATGATCGATGAATTTGTAATTTGGTTCCATGATAAGAGTAGGTACAGACCGTTTTAAAATGGTTTTGGTTTATTTCACATAAAAACTTTTTTAAACCTATAGTGTAAAGGTAAGAGTATGCATAGACATTTGAAGACAGTTCACAAACATGCTAAGTTAGTTTGGCATTTTCTATGGAATGAAGATTCATTAGCAAGCTGGCTCGCTAATTTAGTTATCGCGTTTGTAGTTATTAGATATGCTGTCTACCCTATTTTAGGAGTCATTTTAGGTACAGGTTTTCCAATTGTAGCTGTTGTCAGTTCAAGTATGGACCATGGAATCGCAGATGGAAAAATTTGTGGTCAGCAAATGGATGAATTTCATGAATCGTTTGACAATTATTGGGATCTATGCGGGCATTGGTACAAAGATATCGGAATTAGTAAAGAGCAATTTAGAAAATATCCATTTCCCGGTGGGTTTTACAAAGGAGATGTAATTGTGTTATGGAGAGCAAACAGAAATAACGTCGGCTTAGGAGACGTTCTAGTTTTTGTAGGAAATAAACCCCAGCCAATTATTCATAGGGTTGTAAAAGGATGGGAAGAAGACGGAAATAAGTTTTACCAAACTAAAGGTGACCATAACAGTGATAGTATAAGCGGAGATATGGGAGAAAAGAAAATCAGCGAAGAAAGGATGTTAGGCAAAGCTATTTTTAGAGTACCTTATTTAGGCTGGTTAAAGATATTATTTGTGGATGCAGTTAGACCTTTAGGGATTGTTATTGAAAGGTAGGTTTAATTATTTGTTTGAGATTAAAATAAGAGACATTAAATTTCTAATGAAAAAGAAAAATTTTTAAACACAAAATGGTTTTCGGTACAAAAAGAGGTTGAGATGAAAAGAAACAGATTAGATGGAATTGTACAATTGCTGATTCCTCCTTCGCTGGTTCTACTGCTTGTAGTTACAATAATAGAACTTTTCTATGGTGTTGGTAAAGTAATGTCCATCTTAATTGACATTTTTGACGTGTATGTGATAGTTATCTTTGCAATAGACCTCTATTACAGATGGTTTGAAACACCTAGTTTCTTTCCTTATGTGAAAAAACATTTCCTTGACATTATCGCTACAATCCCATTCAATTTAATTTTCTTAGGAATTGAAGGTCTTGTTTTAATCAGAGCTTTTAGAGGAGTAAGAATTATTGCGAGAGCAGCAAGGCTTGCAAGGTTCGCTAGATATGGTCGTCTGCTAAGATTACTTAGGTTTGGTGCAAGGGCCCCGAGGTTTTTAAGAACTAGAAAATATGTAAAAAAGGTGAAAATAAGGAAGGTCCAACCGCACGAAAAAGAGATGAAGAAAACTCTTAGCTTCAAAGTTATTTTATTGATTACAATAAACTCAATAATGGGGACTGGAATTTGGTTCCTTACTTCCGCTGGAGCAAAACATGCAGGTCCTGCATCTCTAGTTTCTTGGGGTATATTGTCACTAATATCTGTTTATATTGCAATGTGCTTTGGCGAGCTAGTTTCAATGTTTCCTAAAGCCGGTGGTGTTTATGAATTTGCAAAACAAACATATGGTAGATTCTGGTCATTCGTTATTGGATGGACTACATCTATTGCGGGAAGTGTCACAATTGCCATGCTCTTGCTAGGTGCATTGCAATACCTTATTCCCATTAAATATGCATTCACCTATATCCCTATCGCCATTTTCTTAATTATAGCATTTAGTTATGTTGCGTTTAGAGGAATGCAAACATCTACAGTCGTATTGGTAACATTTGCTATCATAACGTTGACTGCAGTAGTGGCAATCATAATTCCTGGTTTTTTCAATTTTGATCCTGCAAATTTAGATCCATTCTTTGTCTTTCCAACCATGAGTATTCTCCTGGCAATTTTTTTTATTGCAGAAACATTCTTTGGGTGGGAGTCAGCTATTTTTTTAGCAGCAGAAACAAAGAACCCTTCCAAGATCATGCCTAAGGCCCTAGTTTATGGAACATTAATTATTGCAGTGTTGTCTTTTCTTCTTGCCTTTACCGCTATGGGAAGCATTCCTTGGGCGCAGTTTTCAGAATCAGTTGCACCTCTAAAAGATTTAGGAAGTGTACACTTTGGAACTGCTGGCGGAATCGTTTTTGCCATACTAATTTTTATATCTGTGATAGGAGCAACTGCTGGTTGGATTGTAACCGCGCCGCGATTATTAATGTCAATAGCAGAGGACAAATTATTTTTTACACAATTTGCAAGAATTCATCCTAAACATAAGAGTCCATATATTTCAATTATTTTTCAAATAATAGTAGTTTCAACCTTAGTAATAGTAGGAGCTGGTTCATATGAAACATTACTTCATATGCTCATACCACTAATTCTAATAGTGTATTCGGCAGTATTGTTAAGTGTCGTCATCCTACGTATTAAAAAACCAGAACTAAAAAGGCCATATAAAGTCGTTTTTGGTAAAGTGGGACCATTTGCCACTATCTTGTTTATGGTATTTCTTCTAATTATGTTTATCAAAGAAACACACAGTGCCTGGGATATTCTTAGAATTTCAGCTGGCCTAATTGCTTTTGGAATACCAGCTTACTTTGCTATAGAATTGTTCTATGATAAGAAGTATGTTACTTTAAGAAGGAATATTATTGCAAATTTATCACACCATTATCACCGAATCCCATTGCCAAAAAGAACTTTCAATAAAATTATTTCACTCGTTGGACCATTCAATAAAAAATCGAAGATAATGGTCTACAATTCTCCCATGGGGACTTTTACCCAAAAAATTGTCAAAGGGAAAATGCCATTTAATAAAATAATTGTAGGAAATCAATCAAAGGAAGAGATAAAAATTTTCAAAGAGAAAGTTCCTAATGCACACAGGAAACATGTTGATGTCCGATTTTTAAGAACAATAAAAATTCCTCCAAAAACAGGTAAAGTAGATTCATTTGTCTCATTCAATGACTTAGGATATGTAAAAGATATTCCTTCATTTGTTCATGACGTTAAGATGAGATTAAATAAGAGAGGAAAATTTTGTTTCTACATGAAGAGTAATTTTCTCAATGTAACCCCAAATGCCATTGAAGTTGACAATAAGAAAAAGATTTTAGCAATGTTTAAGAAAGAAAAATTATCTGTAAATTATTTACGGAAAAGAAAATTATTCAAGACTGAAATTTATATTTATGGTCGAAAAAGATAGCTTGTTTATGAGTTTACCGTTCTATTTATCTCTTTCTTCAATTTCTTATTTAACTGAACAAATTCTTTCTCAGTCATTTTTTTATTCTTCCAGATTTCAATCTTAATATCATCGTCTTTATTGCGTGGAATTACATGAAAATGAGTATGATACACGTACTGCCCTGCACTATGCCCATTATTTAACAGAACGTTATACCCCTCGTGTGTTTTCATTAGTGCTTTACCTACAAAAGAAATGGTTCTCATTAAATCGTCCTGAACAACTTTAGGAATTTTTTCTAAGTTACTATATCTCTTTTTCGGAATTACTAAAACATGCCCATCCTCTTTCTGAGGAATGTCAATTGACATAAAAGCTAATGAGTGTTTAGTTTCATATAAAGGAATAAAAGGAAAACCGTTTCTATGTTTTACTTTACCATCCACAAAGTTTTGAAATAATAGAGTTGTCGAATTGATTTGTTCAACTAATTGAGGAATACCTTTAAATATCTTTTTTGTAGTTTTACGGATATATTTTTGCATTCCAACTCTATTTGTCTTCCATTTTGGCACTTCATCTTGAACATCCCAAATAGAGGAATTTTTATTAAAGACATACTGGTTAAATAGAGGGACAGTCCTACCAAACTTTTTCCGAATTAAATCCTGATGATTCTTTGCCATTGGTAATATTACATCAAAATCATTAACCATCTTTTGAGTTAATTTACGTGGAATTCTTCTAGTAAAACGTACATCCATCTTCTTAAGTTGATCAAGAGTTGTTCTACTAGGCTTCTGGGACTTAGCTACAGTGCCGGCAGAACTAACATAGATGTTGTGAATATTATGTTTTTTCAAATAATCTTTAAGACAATATTCACCCGTATAGCTCCTAAAAACATTACCCGTACAAACAAAGAGGACTTTTAGCATGTGTTAGGGAAGATGGTTGGATTTAAAAAATTAACTAGTAGCTTTACAGAAAAAATAGACAAATGATAAAACAAATGTTCTTTTTGGTATCTTTTGGTATTAGCCAATATAAGAACAAATACACAACTTCAGCAAAAACCTTATAAATAAACCCAAACCTCCAGCTGAGATGTTCTGTCCAGAGTGTGGGTCAATCCTAAGGCCTAAGGAAAAGGGAACCAAGAAATTCTTGTTTTGTAGCTGTGGCTATACAGATGATGGAGATAAACCACAAGCAGAGTTAAAAGAATCAGTAAAAGAGAATAAGAAAATAGAAATTATTGAAGAAATAGAAACGCATCCTAAAATAAAAGCCCATTGCACAAAATGTGGGCATAAAATTGCTTATTACTGGACAAGGCAAACAAGGGGTGCTGATGAACCAGAAACAAGATTCTTTAAGTGTGAAGAGTGTAATTACACATGGAGAGAATATTCATGAATCCTGCCGAAGAATTAAGGCAATTAACTTCTACTGAAACATTTCAAAATTGGAAAGCTAAACACGAAGATAGTTTTCTAACACATTTTTTTAATAGGATTGATAATAAAATAACAGAAAAAGATAATTGGCAGCTGGGCTTCTTTTCAAATGATAAAATGACTGTATTTGTTAAATCTCCAGAAGGTTTTGAACAAAAACCTGAAGATGAGATCTTTCGTAAACCAGGAGATACTGTAGATGAGCTTTCAGTAGATTCAGTTAAATTTGGTTATCCAGACGCTGTTAAGAAAGTGAGTGAAATCTTGCCTGAATACAAAGAAGTAGGAGACGGTTTTGTAATTCTACAAAAGATTAATTCTGAAACAGTTTGGCATTTTGCTTTCGTTACCAAAAGTTTACAGTTTGTCAATGTAAAAGTTAACGCTACTGACGGCAAGGTTGAACATGAAGCAGTTAATGTAGTCAGTAGATAGTTTTTTACAAAAATTTTATAAACTATAGCCACTATAGCCACTATAATGCCAACTACAATCCAGATAAGTCAAGAAACAAAGAATTTAATTAGCAGTTTTGGAACTAAAGAGGATACTTACGAAGATATTCTAAAGAGAATGTATAATATGGCAGTTAAAGAGCAGCTAAGGGAATTTTTACTTTCTTCTGAAGATTCAATACCAATAGATAAAGCTATTAAAATGGCCAAAAATAAATGGCAAGAGTAGAAATAATTCGTTCTTTATATGAAGAGATTAATAAAAAATTCAAAAAAGAAAGTGTTAAAGTATTACAACATATTAAAAATTTAGAAAGTAACCCCAACAAAGGAAAAATATTATCTACAGTTGGAGGAATAGTAATAAAAGAATTAAAGTATAAAAATTTCAGATTTTATTTTATAACAGATGGTTTTAAAATTAAGTGCTTAGATGAAAAACAACTGATAGATTTGTTATTGAGATTTGTCAGAATGTCTGATAAAAAGAAACAACAAAAAGTTATTGATGAAATAAAGCACGTTTTAGTTACAATTGGACCATCTGGATTTAAATGATGCAGTTAGTAAACAACGCCTCCAAATCTTTTAATCAATTCACAAACAGTTTCACCAAAAACCATGGCAACAAAGACCCTATAAAAGTAGTACTGCGACATGATTATTTCGAGTAGTAAATTGCAATGTTTTTTTCGGAGTGGTATCGGAATCAAGTATATAGGTTCGACGGCAATAGTCTTTAAATACCATTTAGATCTCTAAAAAAGAAGATAGGTGTTTTGAGGAAAAAGAGGTGCTAGATGTTTTATGATCCCATACAAAGCTATTAGAAAATGTAAAGATTTAAATTCTTTCTTCACAGAAGAAGAAGAATAATTATTTTTTATTTTTGTTTACTTTTTTATTTTTGTAGGACATTATTTGTTTTCAATTGAAACTTAATTGAAGTTTAACAGTTGGTTTTATGTAATTCTCAAATATCTCTTCTGCTTGCATTGTTCCATCAACTAGCACAACTCTTCCACTATCTTCTTGAGCTATTCTTCTATACTCTTGGATTACTCCTTCAAAGAATTCTTTTCCCTGCCGTTCCATATAATCTAGATTTTTTGTTGAGCGAGCTAGCATCTCTTCATAGCTTATATCTAGAATAAAAGTAATATCTGGCCATACTTGCTGAATCGCAAAATCATTCATCCAGTTAATTCTTTTAATCATGTCTTTATCACCCAATAATCTGCCGCCACCCTGGTAAGCCCGCGTGGAGTCAACAAACCTATCAGCTATAACTATAATGCCCTTCTCTAAATTAGGTTTAAGTAAGTGCTCAACAAAATCCGATCTTGATGCAAGAAAAAGCAGTGCTTCTGCTTGTGATGACCTTAGCTGATTAGTTGGAATTTGAATAAAATCAGGCTCATCAGCAAAATGCTTATTCATCATACTATAAACTTCATTTGGTTCCTTTAACAAACGCCTTAAAGCTGCGCCTAAAGCTGTTCCTCCTGGTTCACGAATAACTTCATTAGAAATATTTTTAGAGTTCAAATAACTTTGTAACAATCTTATTTGAGTACTTTTTCCACAGTTATCAATGCCTTCAAAACTGATGAATGGAACTTTCATCTAATATTTCTCACCTGACGTGATATGTAACAAAAGTAAAATCATCATGTTGCTCTATCCTAAACTGTTTCCACATTTCTGGGTTAATAGATGGGAAAAATCTGTCGCCATCTACCTCTCTTTTAACATGGGTTATCTCTAAAATGTCAGCCAAATCTATGGTTGCCTGATAAAGATCCTGACCACCAGCCACATAGATACGACCATCATCAGTTGGGAATTGATTTGCTAGTAAAAGAGCATCATCAATTGAATTTACTACATAAGCACCATCAGCCCGATAATCCTGCTGACGTGTAACAACAATATTTTGTCTTTTTGGTAAAGGCCTATATTTTTCAGGAATGGATTCATATGTTGCTCTTCCCATAATTACTGGATGTTTCTTTGTAAGCTTACTAAATCGCTTCATATCTTCTGGAAGGTGCCAAGGAATCCTCCCATCAACACCTATTACATTATTGTTAGAGATTGCTGCAATTAGAGTTATAGTCATAATCAATCACATTAAAGAGAAAATATTTCTTTAAATAGATTTAGTTGATAGAGAGGAGGTTTTAGAAATCTCCCGAGATAAGTAATATCTTATTTCTGCTTTTCAGCCCACTTTTTATTTCAACCTTAAGTTTAAATTTCTTCTTAAATAATGTAATTAACTCTTTATTGGCTTTATTTTTATCAGCTGGAGAGGCAAGATATACTTTTACGATACCATTCTCTTCAATTATTCTTTGACTTTTGGCATTAGGTACTGCTTTTACAGCTAATTTCCCATTTTTGATATGTTGTTTAATATCCACGATAGATGTATTGTTTGATACCATTGATAAATATAGACTTTCCTTTATGGTACACTAGAGTAACAATAGTTTTAAAAATATTTCTAACCCCAAATTTACGGGGGAATGGAGATAAAGATAACTTTAGAGATATTGTACGATATCCTGCGAAATGAAAAGAAAAAGCAGGATTTACAAGAGTTAAGCCAGACTTTTTACCAAGACGTAGCAGATTATGTGCAGGAAAAGGAAAAGATACTTGCTGGCTTAAACGAAAGCAGTGATATTTTTTCAACTGGTGAAAAAGATAAAATTCAATATGAATTGAAAAGTATCAGAAAAATTATTAGAGAAATTTATGAAAGGCGTGAAAAGAAATTAATCGATATTGCTTTAAATAAATCTAGAACTAGATCTGATTTAATTGACACCAACGCCATGCTTCCAGAAGAAAGACAGTTTTTTGAATCCACTCAAGAGGTTTTTGACAATTACCGAATAGATATATTGGGTAATTTAAGTAAAGGAAAAATCCCAGAGTTGGATGAGATTAAACCGAGGGTTGAAGTTAATGCTTATGAAGAGTCAACTGAATCTGAAAGCGATAATGGAGAATTTGAGGGAAGTGTAGAATCAGAGAAAGATGTGAATGAAGAAACTGATTTGAAAGAAAAATCCAGCTCTGATACTTCAGAAATTCAAAAAGAAACAAAAGATGAGACTAGAACTGAAGCTGAATCTGAGTCAGGGGAAGAATCAAACGTAGAAACTCAAGCAGAAAATAAAGTAGAACCTGAAAAACAAGAAGTAATGAAAATACGTTTTGTAAATCCGATGCCCAGCTTCATTTGGAAAGACATGAAAGAATATGGTCCATTTGATATTGGAGAGGAAGCAGAGATTTTTCCTGAAGTAGCTGAACTACTAATTAGAAAAGGAAGAGCTGAGAAGGTTTAAATTTCATCAATTTTTTTAGCAAGTAACTCATCTTTCTCGGTTACTTTACCAGCATCGTGTGTAGATAACTTTATTCTAACTTTTTTATAATCAAATATTTCTATATCAGGATGATGCTGCATATCTTCCGCTAATGGAACTATTTTATTAACAAAATCTACTGCCTCTACAAAATTAGAAAAAGTAAAAGTTTTGACCAATTTGTTGTTTTCTGTTTCCCAAGCCATAATCAATTAATAATAAGATAGTTTATATTATTTTCTTCTGAAATATATGTCTGGTGTCTTGTGAGCTGGTCTAATAGTGCGTTCTCCTGGTTTTTCTAATCTTTCCAAAGCTTCTTCAACGACAGAATTTTGCTTAAGAAAAACTGCTGTGTCTTCTAATAAATTAGCAATTTTTTCGCTTTTATATTCTCTTATCTCTTCTGAAGAATGTCCCTCCAATTCATGAGGAAATACAATCCAATCATTTCTTTTATGAACAAAGTAATCTGGAATCTTATCAGTCAAATTCTTTTCATCTTTGAAATATACAGTAGCGATTCTCTGATCTTTTGAAGTGTTATTACGAGCTAATTTTTCATACTGTTTGAATATTGCTTCCATGCTTTTACCAGTATCATAAATATCATCAACCCACAAAATACTCTGATCTGCATTTACTTTTTTTTCTAAAAAATCTAATCCCCAGACACCCACTTTTTCATTTCTATTAAAGCCGTCATAAGAATAGGTACCAATAACATGATGTGCTGGTTCAACATCAAAATGTTTGAAGAACTCATGAACAGCTGCTCCAATGGGAGTACCGCCTCTCCATACAGCAACTAAATAATCTGGTCTAAAACCAGATTCTAAAACTTGCTTTGCCAATTCGTAAGAATCTTCAACTAAAGATTTAGCTGAAATAAAATGTTTATCAATAATTTGTTGTTCATCCATAGATTTTGAGCATATAGTCGGTTTATATATTTTATTGAAGTGGAATAAATGTAAAATAGTTTATTTTCTAATAAAATTCTTAAAAGAACTAACAAATGAAGTAATAATGGAAGCTTACAAAAAAACTATCACTAAAGATAATACTGAAAGTTATCTGAATGTAGGAATAGGAGAGTACTATCATTCACAAACTGGAGCTGCTGAAGAAGCAAGAATGAAATATGTTAAACCATGTGGTGTTAAAGAAAAAGCAAAGAAGGGTAAAATAAGAATATTAGATGTATGTTTTGGATTAGGATATAATTCAGCTGCTGCGGTTGATGCTGCTCTAGCTGAGAATCCAGATTGTGAAATTGAAGTAGTAGGATTAGAATTTGATCAGGAAATAATTAATAGAATCGGTGAAGTTAATCCACCATTTTCGTCATATGTCCACTATAAAAAATTGCTGAGAAATTTAGAAGTTAAGGAAGGAAAAATAAAAATTAAATTAATAGTTGGAGATGCAAGAGAGACAGTGAAAAGTTTAGAAAATGAATATTTTGACGCAGTCTTCTTTGATCCATTTTCTCCAAAAAAGACACCAGAAATGTGGGAATCAGGTTTCTTATCAGAAATTTTTAGAGTAATGCATCAAGATGGAAGCTTTGCAACCTATTCCTGTGCAAGAGTTGTTAGAGAAAATTTGAGTAAAGCTGGATTTCTTTGGAATGATTCTCCACCTGTAGCAAGAAGAGGTCCTGGAACTGTAGCTAGTAAATGGGTTTTCTGATTTTACGGCTTAACAGTAGTAAAATATATAAAGAAAAAGCCATTTTTGTAGTAAATGGGGAGACATAAATTTGGCGATTTAGAAATTAGAGTGAATAAGGATAAGTGGGATTATAGACATCCAAAGAGTAGAGTTTACACATCAATGTCCAGCGATTTCTTACCAACTTACAAAGATGCTGTCATGCGAGCTGAAGATTTTGATACTGATGAAAGTTTAAGTGGATTAAATGAAGGATACATGCAGAATTATCGTAGATTTCTTGGTTTCCGTAATATACATTTAGGAAATCTAAGTATGACTGGCTTTCATACAAATAAAAATTATGACATAGCTTTTGGCTTTTCAGTTGATCAATTATTAAAGCAACGACATTTAGTAGCAGAGAGAGAAGCAATTATGCATTTACTTCTATATGGAGAAGATGCACCAATTAGCGGAGTTTTTAAAGAAAATTATGAGCCAGGTGATGAGTTGCTTGTTAGAACTCTTGATCTAAAAAAAGCGAATCAAATTCTGATCTATTCTGAAAAAGCAGAAAAGAAAGTAGAAGAAAATAATTTGTTAAAAAATATTGAAAGATATAATTTGAGTGAGATAAGAAATCAAATCCATCACTCTTTATTTGGTCCTGTATAAGTTAAATCATCCTTATAAAGTTTCACAAACACATCACGGAAAATGCCGTTACTTTTCATATAATAACATTTAAAATAGTTTGGATTTATTCCAAAAGCTTCTAAATGAGTTGCTGCATCACGATCAATTGACCCAGCTAAAGTACCTCCTGCAACAGCATTATGATTATGTTGAGAAGGGGAGGCAACTAAAATAAATCCGTTAAAACGGACACCGAAATGATCTCCTCTACCTATTGTAGAATCAAATTTGCCCCCAACATTTCTTGAATATTTTCGAAAGATAGGAATAGCTATATTGTTGTTCCCGGCGGCGTAATTCCATTGAAGAGATGATTTTGCTTGACTACGAAAATTAGTCATAATTACTTCAAGTTCTGCAGTATGTTCTACAAGAGAAATTTTTGCGTTCTCCATATTATCTAACATAGCAAGTGAATCAGGAATATCAAAAGAAGCAATTAATTTATCAATATCCTCCCTTATTTTAGGAATAAGCTTGTTAAGTTTTTTTAAATATTTTATTTTTGGAACGGATGTACTAATGTACAAACCAAGAACTTCTCTCTGCGCCAAAATTAAATCAGCAAATTCAGTGAATTTTTCATTAATTTTTTTAACAACTAATTGTAATCTGGCTCTCTCTACTTTATGAGCTTTTTCATCATCTTCAATAATTTTTTCTAGAATATGCTCAGCTACCTCTAATTCAGAAATCAAATTTAATAGAATGGGAAATTGCGCTACTTTTCTTTTTTTTTTATCTTTACTATCCCTTCCAAACATCCAATGAAAAACCATATATGATGGATAATAAAAGAGTATTTAAATGTTAACTTAAGAACGTCACTACCGTGGAATAATAAATTTAACGAAATATTTAAAAAGAATAAGCTTATTATCAATTTAAAATGGATGACCCATACAGAAATTACAAAATAAACAAAAAAGAAGATAAAAAGCCAGATGGGAGCAATCTTAGCAACCCTATTCTGATTAAAAACTTAGTCCGACCAATGGATTATAAAAAAAATCAAGTTGAAAAAATCAAGTATGCGAGGTAATTAATATGACAGTTATAAGCGCAATGAAATTTAATAGTGAAGAGGGAGCTATTGTTGCAGATGAAGAAGCAACAGCTGGCCAGAGGAAAGATAGGTTTGCTAATAAAGTGCCAGTAGTTTTCAGTAATGATGACCACATTCTAATTGCTGGAGGCACCGGAGCATTATATGTTTTAGATGCTGCTGTTGAGAGAGCAATAAAAGATATTTCAGGTAGAGATGACATTAAAAATTCTTTACAACCAATGACTTATTTAGCTCAAGTCCTTGTAAGAGAAGGACAAGAGATAATTGATGGGCATTGCGTAGCAAAGTTAAGGTGCACACAAGAGGACGTTCTTCGAGGATATAAAATCATCAAAAATGAAAAGGGAGAACCTATTGGAAAAGATGAAATTGGAGAATTAGCAAAACAAAAATATCAAGAAATAATCAAACATTTATCTGAAAACGATCTTAACAGTGGATTTCTTACTTTAGGTTATGATAAAGGAGAAGGAATGTCAATGCATTGGTTATCTTGCGCGACAGTAAAACCGATGAGTATTGCAAGACCTTACCAACCTGCTGGTTCTGGTGCTGACATGGCAGATCAAGTACTTGGAGATTTTGTAAACAGTCTTAGGAGAGAAAAAAGAAATTCAATTGATAGAGTAGCTGGAATTGAAGCTCTTCTGTATGCAACACAAAAAGCTTCAGAAAGAAATGTCGGAGTTGGAGGAGCGCCTTATATTCGGGTAATCGAGAAGGGTAAAATCATCACTCCAGATGAAGATTGTTCAAGATTAGCCTCTGAAGTTGTTAAGGGTAATAAAACAGAGGGACTTAAAGAAGGTTTCTGCCACGAAGCTTTAGATTCACTAATCTACGGACCAGGAGATTTTGAAGCTGTTGAGAAAGAAATGTGGAAAGCTGCATTAAGTCAAGTTGATTTAAGCAGAACATTAAGAGGCTATAAATAAGATTAATTTCTTTTTTTATTTCTTCCTCTTTGTTTAACCAATTGTAACCTATCTAAAACTTCAGAAGATTCAGGAAATTCTTTTTCGTAAGCTGAAACTATTTGCTCAAATATTTGAGGATATAAAGAAAAGTGTGTAGCTTGCAATGCACGATCCATCAAAAATAAGTCAACAGCCTTATCTTCAACTTTTTCTGAAAAAAATGATAACCCAAAATCGATCAAATGAACATTTCCAGTATCTGCATGCTTAATCATATTAGATGTAGTTAAATCACCATGAACAATATTTTGAGTATGAAGTTTTGCAACATTTATTCCAATCTGTTTAGCATAATTAGAAAGTTCATTTATTTCTGATGCTTCCAACAAAACGTCCTTTAACTTATCTCCTGGAACGAAATCCATTAATATAGACATACGTTTGTCAGAAAATGAATGTATCTTTGGAGCAGGAAAATTTAACTCATCTAATTTACCTAAAACTTTAGCTTCTCTTCTAGTTCTAAACTTTCTTAAAGATTCGTCAAGATGTGGTAACCTATATTGTTTACTAAATCTTTCTTTGATGATTTGATTATTATCTTTGTAGACAATCGCTTCTGCTCCCTGTGCTATTTTTATCATAATCTTAGAAAATTGATGTGATTTAAAAATGTGATGGAAATAAATAGTTTCAAAATCACCTCTGCGCCATCACACGTAAATGATTTAAAATAAAATTGTAAGTCTCACTTCCTCGCCTGTAATCTGCTTCTCCAATTGAATCAACCCTATTATCAGTCCAAAGATTTTGTGCATTTTCCAAAGAACCAGCTTCCTCTAAATCAAACACGCCGTGCCTTCTTCCACCACGATCTTCTAATTGAGACCAAACTGGAACATCCGTCATACCATCTGCAACATATAACATTCTTGTAAATGGAACCCTTCTATCTTCTAAAGACATGCGAGCATTAATATCAATAGTAGGATCAATATTAGCACCTTTGTTTACAATATATGGGAACTCAGTCTTTTTTAGAAATCCAACAGCACGAGCGATGTAATGAATTTTTCCTTCTCTTTCAGTAAATTCGGAAGCGAAGATTCCATTAAGAGTATTAGGAAATCTTCCTTCAATCATCTCTTTAAGACCAGTTGAGATTATGTAGTGTTCAGCAGTTGCATTTGGAAAATCTTGTTTTAAATCTTCATTAATATTTGTAAAGTAATCCGGCAAACCAGGATATTTTTGTACAGATTTACCATGTTCAAATAAATCTTTGTTTGACAGTTGAGGAAGTTTTTCTAGAGTAATGTATTCCAACATCAAATTCATATAACAAGTTTCAAAATCCATATTAGTAATAATCTTCCATTCTTCAAGAAGATCCCAGAATTCTTCAGTGTCTACACCGTAATGTTCTAGCATTGGTACTTGCATAAAACCTTTAGTTAAAGTCTTATCACAATCATAGAAACAAGCTAAAATTTTTTCATCTAATTCTGCCATGAATAAAATAGCCAAAAAGAGAGTTATAAGTATTTAGAGACTAAGAAATAAGAGATGTAATATTGATAATAAAAAATAAATTCTAATCAACCCATCTGTGAAAGTATTGCATCAATCTTTTCTTTCAACTGAGGTTTAGGAGCAAAACCTACAATTCTGTCGACTTCATTCCCATCTTTGAAAATTATCAAACACGGAATTCCAGTAACCATACTCTCTGAAGCAGGTTTTTGGTAAGCTTGTGTATCTAATTTAGCAAATCCTAGCTTTCCTTCATATTCTTTGCTAACTTCTTCAAATACTGGAGCAAGCATCTTACATGGACCGCACCATTCTGCCCAAAAGTCAACAATTACAGGAGTTGGAGATTTAATAAATTCTTTAAAAGTTTCATCAGTTAATTCACGTACCATGGTATCACCAGAAGCTTGTAAATCTGACCCTTTTTTAAGTTTTAGGTAAATAATAGTAAGTTGTCTAGAATAACTAAAAATATTTAAACAACGGATTAATCATAAAACTATGGTGATGTCTGGTAACACCCCCCTTATCGAAGTTGATGGGATTAACGCAAAATTAGAATGCTTCAACCCTACCGGTAGCATTAAGGGAAGGATTGCCGAGTTTATCATCAAGAAAAGTGAAGAGTTAGGAATTCTAAAACCAGGAATGACAATAGTTGAAGCTACAAGCGGCAATACAGGAATAGCTCTTTGCTACTATGCTGGTAAAAAAGGTTATAATACAAGAATCGTAATGCCTTCTAACATGTCTGATGAAAGGAAAAAAATCTTAAGGTCTTTAGGAGCAGACCTGGAACTATGCTCACCAGGAGATTTTAAAGAAGCAAAGAGAATCAGAGATAAAATTGCTGAAGATGATAATTACTTCAACCCAGATCAGTTTTCTAACCCGTTAAATGTTGAATGCCATTATAAAACTACAGGGCAGGAAATTATCAAGCAGATGAGAAATAAAGGAAAAACCATAGATGCTTTCGTTGCTGGCGTTGGAACAGGTGGAACACTAATAGGAGTAGCAAAGGCGCTAAAAGAAGTTAATCCTTATGTAGAAATAATTGCAGTTGAACCCTATGAATCTGCCGTAATGAGTGGCGGAAAACCAGGGTCTCATGAGATTCAAGGGATAGGTGATGGTTCTGCCTCTAATTTAGCTAATAACGAGAACGGTCTGCATCAGTTGATTACAGACGTAATAAGGGTCAAAAGTAAAAATGCAAAAGAGTCTGCAAAATATCTTTCTCAGAAACATGGGTTCTGTGTTGGCGTTTCTTCGGGGTGTAACTATCTTGCATCAAGAATTATGTTACCAAGTTTCTCAAATATAGTTACAGTTTTTCCAGACGGTTTCAGAAAATATGAATCCTTTGGTTTAAGACATTGTGAAGCAGGTAGATGTCCTTATGAAAATGAAAGAAATGATGTTTTAGAACAGTTTTTGTCCTTCTCATAATATCAGTTCCCTACAACATTCTATAATTCCAAATTAATTTCAACAACTTTTTTAAACAGTGTGCTTTATGTTCATATAAAGGGATAGCTAGGCTGGCGCGCTAGTCCTGCGTTGTTACCGTGAACGGACTTTACACGGAGCCGAAGCCCAATGAAGGGTCAGTTTTGTTTTAATGGTCCTTACTGTCTTTGCTGACGGCTTGTCCTCTGGGATGGGCTTACTGGGAAACTGGTCAGATTCGGAAGAAAGCAGCCATAACCTTTAAGTTTCATGTTCAGAGGGTTGCAAGTTCGAGAAGCTGTAGGGGTTAAACCATTGAGGCTTTATTGATTCGACTGCGGGTGTGCCCCTAAATTCTTCAAAGTGGTTGTCCACTCAATACCGCATTTATCTGCTAATTCTTTACTCCTAACCAAAAGATTTTCCTTTCCTTTAGGTACCTTTGTATAACCAAGAATTTTTGCATCAATATTTGATTTAATTAGATCCATCTCTTCAATAAAAGATGTTTCATCAGTATAATATCTGCTTGAAAGATATAATCTATCTGGATCAGTTTTCTCACCATGACAAAAGTTTTCAATAACATAAACATCAGCGTTAAACTTCCCTTCATAAAGTTGCTTCCTACCTACATTGATAAAAAGCATATCAGACACCTCATTAATTTCATTGACAATCTCTTCTTGCATCTTCTGACTGGAATCTGGACATTGATAGCAGTCATCAGGCGTAATGATATTATCAATAAATAATCCATCAACCTCATCTAACAAAAGTTCAATGCCTTCTAAGATTTTCTTTTTTCCAGATGATAAACAAGATTGATACCACCCATATTTGTAATCGCCCTTCTTGAAAGGTTTAACCTCTTCCCCCTTTTCATTAATTACAATTCGATGATTATCTCCTACAGCAACATTAGACCAAAAAGGGTTGATGATGACTTCTTCTTTAGCAGGAGAGCCACCGTAAAAACCTGTTCTAAATTTTATCTGATTTATTCTTGGAACTTTGTAGATTGAAACGTAAGCTAAAACTTTAACGTCATGTTGTTTTATTTTGTCCATAAACTTCTTATTTAACATTGGAAAATAGTCAATAACAAAATCACTCTGTTGCAAAATGTTTCTATTTCCATATTTTTTCATATCGTCATGATATGGAAAAAATGTAACTTTCATCAAAGAAAGAAGAAAATGAGATATAAAAATAAGTGTTGTATTGAAGATTACTTATTGAAGATTACTTATTCAAAATCGAAATCTTCGTCGCTAATTCCTAAATCTTCATCCAAATTAGCTAAATCATCCAATTCTTTCACCCCAATATCTACTTCAGCTTCTTCATCGCTTTCTACAGTAGATTTATCGGCAGTAGTATCTTTAGTATCATCAACCGGTGCACAAGCAACTAACGAAATAAGAACAACAAGCAGCATTAAAGCTAATATTTGTTTAGTTTTCATAAGAAGAAGAAAAAAAAAGAATTTAAATAATTTCCTTACTCCTCACCAGTGGCTTTGTCATCCGTATCGTTAGTTTCTTCAGATTCTTCAGTTTCTTCTTTCTCGTTTTCATCAACACCATCGTCATCTGAATCATCTTCTTCCACATCAGTAGATTTAGCATCTTTTCTAGCTTTTACAAACTCTCGCAATATTTCTCTGGATTCTTTCATTTCAGATTGAACTGCCTTCCAAGCTGCTTGCCATTTCTCCCTGTCATCTTTCCAAGCTTCTTGAACAAGATCATACTTAACTTTTATTTCATCAACATGGGTTTTGAACTTATCTACAATCTTTAAAAGAGCTGCATCATCTCCAGCTTGTTCCTGTAAACGAGATAAGATTTCATCTTGCTTTGCAACCAAGTTTTCTAACTTATTATTTATCAAACGAGTTACGATACTTTTCTTAAGATCTTTAACTTCTTTCCACAATTTACGTAGCTCGACAATTTCAGCTTTCACTTCTTCTTTTGTTGGATCTTCCAATGCTGCAATAGCTTCTTCCTTAACTTGTAGTTTAGTTTGCAGAGCTTCTACTTCAGCTAATGCACCATCAACATCTTTTTCACTTACAGTTTCGTGTAATCTACCTAAAGAAGAATCCATGACTTTAATCATCTTCCTTAAATGGTTTGTCCAACCTTTGTGATATGCTTTTCTTTTATCATCACAACTTTCTTTACAACTTTTATGGTCTTTTCTTAATTTTTTAAGGCTTCCACGATGTTCCAAAAATTTATCTTTGGATTCTTTATGATACTCTCGAACTTTGTTTAATCTATCTCTAAGATTTTTTGCATCTTTTCTTGCATCTTTTGCTTTTCTAATCATTGCTTTGCCAGCTGCTTTCCTATCTTTATCAGCAAATTTTCTTTTTACTTTAGCAGATTTATCTGCAAGTTTGCCTTTCTCTTTTACGGCTTCAGCTTTAGCATCTGATGCTTTATCTTTCAAAGCATCCTTTTTCTTCATTGCATCCAATTTATTTTTTGCTGTTTCTTTAGCTAACTTATCATCAGCCGTGTCTTCATCTGCTAATCCCATTGGAATTACGCTTAAAATAAATATTCCCAAGACCAACAACATTGTGATTCTTTTCATTTCAAATTTCATTTAATTTACCTCCGTTTTTGTTACTCATGCATTTTCAGAATTAAAACTACTTTAAAAAGATACTTTCATCAACACTTTTAGAAAAGTAAAAATCATAACCATTAAAGCTTTACAAAACTTTAAAACACTTTAATTTCACAAATAGAGATAAATTTACTCCTCTTTTATTTTATTCTCGTCGTTTTTGGGAGAATCAGGTTTTTCAATACTTATACTAACAACAGCTTTTGATTTGAAACCATTACTTTTTTCTTCAGGTTGAGATTCCTCAGAAACATCTTCACTTTGTGTTACCAAGCTAAGAATACTAAGAGTTATCGCTACAATTAACATCAAAACAACTAAAACATTCATGTATTTATTGTTCATAAAACAAAGAAAAAGAAAAAAATAATAAAAAGCTTTTGGTTTAACTTTGTAGCAAGACTTCTACATCTCTACCAAAGATATCTTTGATGTCTTCAAAAATCTGTTCTTTAATGAAAACTTTCTTGGGGAATTTCATTTTAGCCAGTTCTTTCTCAAACTCTTCCAGGCTTGAATCTTTTAAAGTTCCCATACTTCCATCTTCATTTAAAACAGCTCTCTCAATCTTCTGTTCTTTAGCATCCAAGTCATGAATGACGAAGGCAGTCTTGTCAAACAAGATTATTTCACCAAAACGATCGCCATGCTTAACACGAATCTTAGCTCTTTCTAACTCAACTCCACGTTTACGCTGCATGTATTCTACTAAGAATCTTATCAATCCGCCGCTTCCCTTACGCGCTTTCTCAATGTCGTTCTTAGTTAGCTTTTTCTTATCGTGTTTAGTTTTAGCTTCAACAACTTCATTTAAGTCCCTCAAGAATCTAGCAGGTACCTTTCCTGTTGAGATTAATTCGTCTTCAAACAGTTTAATCAGTTCAGCATCTTGCGCTTTTTCAATACCTTCCATTCTCAGTACATCTCGAATGATTGTAACGATTTCATCATATAGAACCACAATACTATTTTCATGATGCATCATTTCAATAGCTGTAAAAAGTTTTCTTACCCTTTTCAGATATTCTTCAGCATTCTTGATGTATTCATCCAGTTCTGTTCCTGAAAGTTCTTTCTTTGTTCCATGCTCAATATTCTTACGTAAATCTACATTTTTTCGTAGAATTTCGATGTATTTCTTTTCAAGCATTTTTTCTTTAACTACAAAGATCTCTTCCATTACATCGGGAGTTTCCCGTGGAGTTGGTGGAGGTAATCCGTAAAGCATAATCGCTGCCTGTGAAGGTGTAAGAATAGAATAATACGTATCTTCCATTCCCATATCTTTAAGTCGATGCTTGACACGAGTAATACTTTGCTCGCCAGTACTCATGAAAAGATCAATAGCTTCCCTACTTGGCTTAATTCTTCCCATTCTAAGCAACTGTTTCCAAGGCATGAAAATTCCTCTATCATAAAATGGAACCCCGTCTCTTAGTAAGGTAAAGATTATTGGATTAGCTTCTTTTAATGAGTCCCAGAAATCAGTTAAGATGTAAACCTGAATATTCAATTTATTCTTAATTCCGGTTAATTCTCCTGCTTCTGCACCCATGCCAATTATTATTGCTCTTAACTTATCCTTCAGTTCAGCACGGCTCATTTTTTTAACATCAGTATCATCAATAACAATCCAAACATCAATATCAGAGGTTGGAGTTGCTCTGCCTTGCGTTAAAGATCCAGCTAAAACGTAACTTAGAATATATTTTTCAAATTTCTTCAGAACCATAGTTTTATGGATCTCAGCAATCTTAATTGCAGCTAACATTCCAGTATCATGGATTGGAGCGCTCATTGAAATTAATTTGTTCAAATCATATTTCGCATCATAAGAATTCTGCCACAAATCGGTTAACAAGATACTTTGTGGAGCTAAATTTTTATCAATTTCTGCCCCTATTTGCTTTACGATAGTTGAAAATTTGTTATGAAGTTCATCTTTAGTCATTTTTTGGGAAGTTGTATCATCAACTACCACTAGAACGTCAATTTTCTTTTCTTCTTTTTTATCTTTTTTATCTTCACCTTCTTTAGGTCTTTCAGGTGGTAATAGAGTTATTCCTACAATATAATCTCCAAATTTGTCTAGAACTTTTTCTTTGAATGTATCTAATTTTTCTTTTAAAGCTTTAAGCTTTTTCTCCATTTCTGGAGGGATAGTCTGTCCGTTAGCTGTAGGTTGAGATGCAGCTTGAACTTTTTTTATTTTTTTAGGTTTAATTGATTTTGCCATTTTAGTTATCTCCACGTCTTTTTTTTTGAGTGTGACGTTTATGTTATGTATAGTATATATTGTTTTGAATAGTTATATTTCTTTCCCTGTATAGTGAGACATTTTAGTCAATAAGAGAAAAAGTGCTTTTTAACTTCTTTTTTCGGTCTATTCGATTTTTGTCAAATCGTTATTAATTACAGAAGGTTTCATACCAAGAATCTCTTCTTTACAACCAATGTCAGGAATGTTATTTAATAAGAATAATTTTTTATTTAAATGGAAGGCAAGACCTAACTCAAGTAAAGTGTTTGCTCCGACATAATTAGAAACACCATTTTTGTCGTGATTCAGGATTAAAACAGCATCACTCCACTCAACTTTCTGAAAGTGTAACCTCATTGCCTCTTCTTTTCTGTCCCAAATCCAGCTAGTATCATCAGTTTCAGCTTTTCTTATAGAATAATACTCTTTGACTGGAATCATATTACCATTATCATCTTTTACTTCAAATGGTGGCAATTTAACTTGATGGCCAAGTTGTTCTAATTTTTCTTTAACATCAAGCATTTCATTGTAGAATGCTATACTTCCACAAATTGTTATTTTCATTATTTCTTCTTCCTAGGCCACTTTCTTCTAACAGGTGCGTCCTTAAGAATCTGTAAACATTCTTTCTCAGTTAATTTTTTAGGGTTCTTACCCTTAGGAATTTTGGCATTCTTCTTACCATCAGTAATATAAGGCCCATACATTCCATTTAGAACTTTACATGTCTTAAAAATATGGATCTCTTTATTAGCATCCAATTTCTTTTTTGCAGCAATTAATTTTTTAGCTTCATCTAATGTAATATGCATTGGATCTCCTTCCTTTATTGAAACATATTTATCTCCATACTTTACATAAGGACCAAATCTGCCTACGTTTGCTAAGATCTCCTCACCTTCCTTTGTCTTTCCCAAAGTTCGAGGTAACTTAAACATTTCAAGAGCATGTTTGAGTGTAATTTCATCAATATTTTGTTTTCCTAACGATGCAAATTTAGGTTTTTCATCACCTTTCTTTTCACCTAATTGAACAAGCGGACCATATTTACCAATACGAACAGAAACTTGTTTACCTGTTTTAGGATCTTTTCCTAATATACGTAAATGCGATTCAACTATGCGTTGCTCTTTAATAGAACTAAGAATTTCTTTACCAATAACTTTCTCCTTCTTTTTGAAATTCCCAAGTAACTCTTTTAAATGCTTCTCAGCTTTCTTTAAAACTAATTCTTGTTTATGCTTACCAGCGCGAATTAATGCCATTTCTTCTTCAAATTCGGTGGTTAACTTCTCATCAATAATCTCGGGAACATATTTCTCCAGAATTTCCACGGTTTCAATACCAAATTTGGTACATGTAATCTGAACTCCATCAATATATCCTCGTTTAAATAAACGATCAAGAATATCAGCTCGTGTTGCTTTTGTTCCCAAATTACGTTTTTCAAGTTCTCGAATTATTGAACTCTGGTTGAATCTCTTTGGTGGTTGTGTTTCTTTGTCATGCTTCTCAATCTTTTTAATATCAATCACATCTTTTTCAACCATTTTAGGAAGTGTCTTCTCATCCAATCGCACATAAGGTTGATAGAACCTATGCCAATTTTCTTCAATTGTTCTTGTACCTTTTGCGATAAAAATTTCTGTGTTTACATCTAATTGAGCAGTAATAGTTTCACGTAAAGCAGGTTCTCCAAATGTAGCCATAAATCGTTTTACAATGAGATCGTATATTTTTTTGGTACGTGGTTTCAATCCTTTAGGTACAGAACCTGTTGGGTATATTGAAGGGTGAGCAGGATCTGTTTTCTTTCCATTATTAGGAGTAAGGTTTTTTATTTTAAGCAACTCACCAGTTAGAGATTTATATGCCGGTTGTTTTGCCAATCCCTTAAGAATTTTAGTAAAACCTAACTTTGGATCAAGTTGCTGCGATGAAGTTCTCGGATAAGAGGTTACTCCAGCTAAATATAATGATTGTGCGTGCTGTAATGTTTCTTTAGGTGTAATTTTGAACTGTGAATATGATTCACTTTGTAGGTCTGTTAAATTAAATGGAGTTGGCGGTGCTTGCTTACGTTGCGTTTTAGTAACCGATGCTACTGTTGCTTTTCTCTTTCCCTTAACTTTTGCAATAATTTTCGCTACTTTTTTCTTATCAAAAATCTTATCATCTTTATGCCACGCTTCTATATTTTTATTTTTAGCTTTTCCATCAAGCGATATCTCCCAAAATGGAACTGGTTTAAACTTAGCAATTTCACGTTCCCGATCAACAAGCATTTTTAGAGCAGGACCCTGAACTCGTCCCGCTGACATAACTTTAAATGACCCAGCAGCTTTTACACTTGCAGTAAGAGCTCTACTAACATTTATTCCATAGAACCAATCAAGTTTATGCCGTGTCTCACCAGCAAGTGCTTGCCCCCAATCAAGATGTTTTAATTTATGTTCATATGCTTCAACTAAATCACCTTTAGTTAATGTAGAGAATTTCATACGATTAGCATCTTTCTTTTTACAGGCAAATCGAATTACATTTAATCCAATAACTTCCCCTTCAACATCAAAGTCACAAGCAATTGTAAACGTCTTTACTTTTTTTGAAAGTTGCTCAAGCGTTACTATATAATCTTTAATGTAATCTAAATCTTTACCATTCTCATAACTTGGCCGCCATTCTATCTCAAAAACAGGATATGCCCAATGATTATTTTTACTTTCATGCAACCCATATAAATGACCAACAGCTGAAGCAACAATTATTTTTTGTTTGTTATGTGTTAATTCATAATAAGAAGTCTGTTTTCGTTTCTTTAATGTAGGTTTACCATCTGCCAGAGCTTCTGCTATTTTTTTTGCAGCAGATGGTTTCTCAGTAATAATTAGTTCGACCATTATATTCTAGAACAACGTGGAGGTTTTAAAAATGTTTGGTAAACTACCCTTTTAATCGTTCATTACAGCCTTCGCAGTAAACGGCTCTAGATTTAGCTCGCTCCACCGTGAATCGACCTTTGCAAAGGCGACAATATTTAACTAGTTTGTAATCCATGAGAATAGTATCCCAAATGGCCGTTTTTTTAAAAAGGTTTACAGAAAAATGAGTTGAAAGATAGGGGAAAATATATTTTACAACCTACGTGATAAAAAAGCACTTTCATCCAAACCTAAAAAGCGATTGTTAACCTTTTCTCTGCCAATCGTGCTAGTTTTAGCAGAACCATAGTCATGTCCAGGATAGACCACTGTTTCATCAGGTAAGGATTGAAGACGTTGTAAGGTTGAAAACATTAATTCTGAATCAGATCCTTCTAAGTCTACCCTACCACAACCTTCCACAAACAAAGTATCAGAAGTGAATATTTTCCCTTCCCCGAATAAACATAAACAATCATATCTATGACCGGGAGTGTGCATTACTTTAAATTCAAAGAAGGAATCTCCATCATTCAATTTCTCATCTACTTGAATTTCTGTTGATTGATGTCCATAAATTTTCCAGCCTTTTTCACGATATTTGTCTAAATCTAAAATGTGATCAAAATGAGAATGTAGGAAAATAACCCCATGAACAGTAAAGTTTCTTTGTTCAATTTCAGCAAATACTCTTTCTGATTTCACAGCCGGATCTATTACGATACATTCATTACCCCTAACAACGATATAAGTAAAGTTCCTATCATATCCACCAAGTAGAGTTATTATTTCCATTACATATACTATTCAACATTATATACTATTCAATTGACTAAATTAACATAACTTATTTTAATTCTTTTACAAGCAAGGGAAGAATATCAATCTTGTTTGTTTTATGTTTTATGGTATTAGTTGTTACAATTCTGTTAACATGCTTTCTTAATTTCTTTTCACCTTCAACTAATAAACCATGTACTCCTATGGCAGTAACCGATTTAGCACCTAACTTCCTAACTTTCTTTGCAGCTTCAATAATCGTATGACCTGTAGAAATAATATCGTCAACGATAACTACGTTCTTATTTTTTATTACAACCTGTTTAATCATTCTTTCTGTTACATGACGTGATGAATGTCTTTTCTTTTCAAAACAACTAACTTCACTACCAACTATTTTTGCAACTACATGCGCCCATTGATAACTCTCAGAATCAGGACCAATAATTACTGGATTTTTTATGTTTTTCTTGACATAATCACCTATTAATTTATTTGCAGTAATTCTTTTAGCAGAAACAGTAAAAATATCCTTAAGAGATTTATATCTATGCAAGTGTGGATCAAATGTAATTATTTTGTTTATACAAGTATTAAGATGTTTCGCCATGATTCTGCTGTTTATTGCTTCACCAGGATTGAATCTTTTATCCTGACGCATGTAAGCAAGATAAGGTGCAACTAAAATCACTTTTTTTGCGCCTAAATTCTTTGCAGTTTCAGCTGCAAATATAATGTTTAACAATGCTTGATTTGGATTTGGTTGGAACGATTCCACAATAACTAACTTTTGTCCTTTTATTTTAGAATTAAATTTTAGATAAATATCACCATCAGGAAATGTTGAGATTGTTAATGGAGAATATTTTGCTTTAAGTTTGGATGCTAAACGTTTAGCTAGGTCATATGAATTATTAAGAGAGGTGATAATCATGGTAAAAGGAAAGTTTCAAGATTTATAAAAGTAATCTTTATATAATTCCCGTTTAATCAGCTTTATAACTGAGAAAATGGCAAAAAAAAATAAATCGAATGAGAAAAGATCATATCATTGGACTGACGTTGTAGCGGAAAAAATTATTCGGACACGTGGCGATAAGAAAGAGTACGTAATAGAGTCAGGAATCACACCAAGCGGCATGATTCACGCTGGAAATTTTAGAGAAGTAATTACTGCAGATCTAATTCGAAGAGCACTCGAGAAAAAAAATAAAAAGGTAAAATTTCTTTATATTTGGGACGATTATGACGTATTAAGAAAAGTACCTACAAACTTGCCCAAACCTGAATTAATTGAAAAGAATCTAAGAAAACCGGTCTTTAAAGTTCCGGACGTTTTTGGATGTCATGAAACTTATGCTGAACATTTTGAAAAAGTCTTTGAGAAAGAAAGTACTTCAGTCGGAATTGAAGCAACTTTTGTATATAGTCACGAACATTATCTAAAATGCGAATATGCTGAAGAGATTAAAATTGCTCTTGAAAACACAGATAAAATTAAAAAAATCCTAAATGAATATAGAAAGAAACCTCTAGAAGATGATTGGCTGCCAATATTTGTATTTTGTGAAAAGTGTGATAAAGATACAATAAAAGAATTAAAATGGTCAAATGGTTATGAAGTGCAATATAATTGTGAATGCGGGAACCAGGATACAATCGATTTCAGAAAAAAAGGGCTTGTAACATTACGATGGAGGGTTGATTGGCCAATGAGATGGCATTACAACCACGTAGATTTTGAAACTGCAGGAAAGGATCACTTTGCTTCTGGGGGAAGTGTTACAACCGGTCTTCAAATTCAAAAAGAAGTATATGAAACTCAACCGCCAGCAGGAGTTGCCACTAATGATTTCTATGAATGGATTGGAATTAAAGGCAGGGGACAGTTTGCTTCATCTTCAGGTAATGTAGTTACAATCACAGAAATGCTTGAAGTATACGAACCAGAGATTGTACGATATATATTTGCGGGGACAAGACCTAACAGGGAGTTTTCAATAAGTTTTGATACGGATGTATTAGCGTTATATGAAGAATTTGATAAAGTTGAAAGAACTTACTTTGGTTTAGAGAAAGCTAATGAGAAGAAAACTGAAAAGTTAAAAGTTGCGTATGAATTAAGTTATATTGGAAAAATTCCAAAAACTATTCCCTACCAACCGAGTTTAAGACATCTGACGACGATTCTGCAGATTTATGATTTTGATATTGAAAAAGTGATTGGTTATTTTGTGAAAGAATTAAAGAATGAACATGATAAGAATAGATTAATTAAAAGAGCAGAATGTGCTAAGAATTGGGTTCAGAAATATGCACCTGAAGATTTCAGGTTTACTATTCAGAAGAAATGTCAAGTTACATTAAGTAAAGAAGGAAAAAAAATATTGAATGAACTGGCTTCAAAATTAACAGAAAGAGAATGGACAGATAAAGAATTGCATGAAGAGATGTATATTTTATGTAAAAATAATGATTTCCCACCAAAAGATTTTTTCAAATCTGCATACAGAGTTTTAATCAACAAAGATAAAGGACCTAGATTAGCATCTTTTATTTTAGAAATAGGTAAAGAAAGAGTAAGCAAATTGTTAAAATCTTAATAGCATCATTGGAATAACAAAATCACTTATAACTCTTATTATGAATAGCTACAATATGTTCCAATGCTTTATATCCTGAGCTTAGAAAAAAATCTTGATGTAGATTGCCCATTAAAGTCAATTTCCCAGGTTCGCAGTAATGTAATTTAATTGGTTCTTTTGTCATGCGAATGTGTTCAGTTATTGCTTCTAATAAACTAAGAGGGCAATTGTTATTCTCGCCACTGATTTTTTTGTTTCCATCAGTAAAGTATAATTCGCCTTTTATTTCTTCAAGATAATAAGTGTTCATGATGTGGTTAAAAAGTGGTATTATTTATTGTTTGCGATGTAATTTTAAAGTAATAGTAGTAAGTTTTTTAAAAAGTCATCAAGAAAACTATTAAAATGAAAACAGTAGGAATAATTGGAGGACTTGGACCAGAAACAACATCAGAATTTTATTTAGATTTAATATTCTCATGTCAAGAAAAAAATAAGGATCATAGACCCGGAATAATCATTTCAAGTGTCCCAATGCCATACCAAATTGAAAAAGATGCAATTGCCGAAAATAAAGGAATTGAAAGGATATCTCCTTTTTTGGTTAAAGAAGCAAAGAGATTAGAAAAGAGTGGAGCAGATTTTATAGTTATGCCATGCAACTCTTTACATGTTTTCATTGATAATATTAGAAAATCAGTTAATATTCCAGTTCTAAGTATTGTTGAAGAGACAGTAAAATTTCTCAACAAAAAAAAAATTAAGACAGTAGGTATTGTTTCAACCTCAGCAACTGTACAAAATAAATTGTATGAAGATGCTTTTGACAATAATAATATCACATATAAAACACCAAACGGTCTTCAACAAGCCAAGATGGGAAAGTTCATTCTAAATTTAGTTACAGGAATGCAAAATAATAGAGACAGAGAAGATTTAATAGGGATAATCAATGGTTTTGAAAATGTTGATTGCGTTGTGCTTGCTTGTACAGATTTACAACTTTTAATCCCAAAGCACCCTGAGTTTAAGATATTTGATACTATGAAGATTTTTTCTGATGCCACAGTTGAAGAATTGTTGAAATAAATATGTGGGCGGCAGGGCTTCCGAAATTACGAATTTCTGGCATTTGCTCGAAACTCGCAAATTTTCGAACCTGCGTATGAACTTCGCATAATGGGCTTTGCCCCTTATCAACCCCAATATAATTAGAAGAAGATATGTGGGCGGCAGGGTTCGAACCTGCGTAAGAACTTCGCATAAG
>CAZRZP010000001.1:0-217515 GCA_964604645.1 uncultured Methanosarcinales archaeon | reverse complement strand
AGGCTTTGCCCCTTATCAACCCCAATATAATTAGAAGAAGAGTGTGGGCGGCAGGACTCGAACCTGCGTAAGAACTTCGCATAAGAGGCTTTGCCCCTTATCAACCCCAATATAATTAGAAGAAGAGTGTGGGCGGCAGGGTTCGAACCTGCGTAAGCACTAAGCTACTGGGTGTCTTCTGTCAAAACAGCCTAAGCATAGCCTAATTCTTGATTTTATTCAAAAAATTATCCAGCCCGTTTGACCGCTCCGGCACGCCCACATGACGAAAAACTTTCTTTTGTTTTTCGTAATTCTTCATAGGTATGTTATTTAAAAATCTATCTGTTGATTTTTTGTTTATCTTTAATCCGTAGTACTCTTTATTGTATTTTTTATTTACCCAAGATTCTGTATTGTATGATATTTTAAGATTTTTAAGAATTCTGCCAGTTCCAGAAATCAATTCATTGCTTGATGAGGTAAATCCAATGGTATTACTTCTAATCCCCCCGTCAGTGTCAAACAAACCTGCAAGGAAAGACCAATATAGGTTTGGATTCTTAAAGATGATTTTAGGGACTTGAACGGAAGAACATTTATTGCCAGCTGGAATCCCTAAATCTTTAGTGAGAAAATAATAAAAACTTTTATTCCTAAACTGAAAGTAATAATGCTGCTGCTTTCTTTCTCTTGGTTTTCTTTTAACAACTTGGCTTCTTGTTTTAATTATTGATTTAATCAAAGATGTAACTCTTAAAAGATAACCCTTCTCAGCAAGTTCAATCGTTATTCGATAATCTGGAGATTTATCTTCTTTAGATTTTGTAGCATTCGAGATATTGCCATCTCCAATGATTACACCGGCGATATAAGCAGTTTTTTCATTTAGTGGTATTTTGTATATTTTTCCTATGTTCATCTTAATTCCTTCCAATTTATTGATAATTATTTTAAGAAGAACTTATTTATATACCTATGGACATATGAACCACAAGCTCCGGCACGCCCACATAATATGCTAAATAAACAGTTGATTTTTATAGTTTTCTAAGAAATTTAAAAAATAATAAAATAAAAAATATTAACGCCTTCTCTTTTTTGGAGCAGTTTTCTTCATTACCTTCTTAACTCTCCTCTTAAGAACGTTCTTTACTACTTTTAGCTCAGATTTTTTTGCTAATCCAGATTTAACAACAGCGTCCTCAAAATGCTTACCAACTGATTTAAACACGTCTTCACTTGCCTTCCGACTGTTAGCAACAATATGCTTAGCTAACTTTTTACATTCAGCATCATTAAGCCCTAAATCTTTCTTAACTTTAGCAGCAACTTTTACCGCCTGGCTAACACTCAGCAAACCTAAACCATATCCAGTTTTAACTAATTTTTCTGCAGTTTTTTTCATTATATTTACCTCCAATTAATCTTGTTTGTGTTTTTTATTTATCATTCTCAACTTAATAGTCTATTCAATAATCCCTTTAGTCCACGCTTTTGTTCTTAACAACATAAAATAAAATACCATTAATAATGTTCCAGCAAATACATACCAACCTAAAGATATGCCTAAAATGGTATTAATCCCTTGTGTATATAACAAAAATAATCCCGCTAAGATTAAAACCAAAATAATAAGTTTAACATCCCTCTCTTTTTGAAATGTTTCTAATTTTTTTTCTAAATCAAGTAAATGTTCCTGTTCACAATGAGCTTTAGGTTTTTCTTCCAGGCGTGAAATAATTGTTTTTATATGATTGGGTATATCTAAAAAGAATTTTTTATGAAAGTTAAAAGAGTCAACAACATTATTTACAACTTCCTTAGCACTCATCTGTAAATATTTTTCTCCAAATTCTTGTAAACCAGTAGATACATTAAAATTCGGGTCAAGCTGTAATCCAAGTCCCTCAGCTTGATAAATAGATTTTGCAAACAAAACATGATTAGCATCAAATAAAACTCCATACTTTCCACCTAATGAAATAATCTTATAGAATGCAGCAGCAAAACTACTTTCTTTTAAATTATTTGAATAAGCTTCCTGCAAGATTGGAAGAATTTCAGATTTATATGAACGAATATCTGCTTTACTGGTATCTCTAGCCAATGAAATGATAATATCCATACTTCTTTCTGGATCTTTATCGGGGATTGTACGAATAAAACGAACGACTTTAGATCTATCTTGCTTAGAAAGAAAACCCATAATGCCATAATCAATGTACACTAACTTATTTTGATGAACTAAAATATTAGCAGGGTGAGGATCAGCATGAAATAAACCACCAATCAAAGCCTGCTGCATAATTGAAATAAAATATATTTTTGCAAGATGTTTTTTATTTTTCTTTATTTCATCTAAAGGAATTCCATTGACATATTCCATTACCAAGATTTTATTGGTTGATAATTTAGGAAACACTTTAGGGATAATAACTTCTTTATTACTTTCCATCTCCTCTTTCAAACGTTGTGCATTTGAAAGTTCATATTGAAAATTTAATTCCCTTCTTGTCCACAAAGAAAATTCTTTAATTATATCTGTTGGTCTAAAAGGGCGGGTGCGAGGAAAGTGTTGTTCCAGCTTCTTAGCTAAAATAAGTAAAATGTGTAAGTCTGCATCAATGATCTCTTTAATATCCGGTCGCTGAACTTTTACTGCAACAACTTTTCCTGAATGAAGAGTTGCTTTATGCACTTGAGCAATGCTGGCTGAAGCGATTGGTTTCATAGAAAATTTCTTGAATAATTTACCAATTGGTTTCTTCAACTCTTTTTCAATAATCTTTTTTGCTGTATTTGAAGAGAAAGCAGGTACCTTATCCTGTAATTTCTCCAACTCTATAGAATATTCTAGAGGGACTAAATCTGGTCTTAAAGAAAGAAGTTGACCAAATTTAATAAAAGTTGGACCTAAACGTTCTAGCGTTCTTCGTAACCGTTTTGCTTGACGTTTTTTGTTAGAAATAGGTATAACGGGTTTTAATTTCTGACGAAAGGGAAGGTGAACTCTTAATTTAGCGCCAGCAACGTAATAGCCTAAACCTTCCTCAGTACATACTTTTAGAATTTGGCGCAGCCGCTTTAAGTCATCTTTTTTTTGTTTAAACATCGTACCTCTTTTATGATTCTGTCTAGAGGTATAATTTTAGATATTTAAGGGTTTCGTAGATAAGTAGAATTAATTAGGAATAAACTATAAACCTTTTCTCTTAAGACGAGTCATGTAGCCAGCTATGATATTACGTAATTTCTTACTTTGAACTACTACATACTGTCCAGTTATTTCTTTATTCTGAGTAAAATCTGAAGTGAACTTGTCTCCATGCAATTGCAGTAGCTCTTTTGTTTTACTCTTAATCAATCTTGTCTTAATTCTTCCCATTTTGAGCTAAAGTCAGGTTTTTTTTATAAAGGTGTTGGTTGTGTTAATATCAAATTAAAAAAATATTTAAAAAAATAGCCTATTCATTCAATGCATTCTGGCGGTAAATTTTACCAAAATAAGGCACTGCAACTACATAGTCTTCACCAAAACCAGCGATATCTCCTTCAATAGCTTCGCATGTCTTACGTAACTTAGAAATTGCTCGCTTGAGCTCAACCAAATCTTTTTCTTTAAGTGGTTTGATGTTGACCAAAGCAATTGTACTACCTTGGCGTAGAATGTCAAGAATCTCTTTGATGTCCTCAAACTCTTCCATTACAAATGGTCTGACAACAACTTTGGATTTGTCTTCTGGTGAAGAAGCTTGAGATTGTAATTCTACATACTCCTCTCGTTCTTCAATCTCTTCCTCCACCTCTTGTGGTTTTGCGAATTTTTCTTTGAGTTGAAATAAAAAGTCCCTCATTTTTGTCTACCCTCCGTTTTGATGTAAGCCAAGTCATATATAAATCTTTTTATAATACCATATGACGACTCCAAACGATATGATGCGACTAGGCATCATCAATTACTACTGTCCTCCAATTCGATAAATGTTGGAATATGATTTCTTTTTGCCGTAGTTAAGTACAGCACGAGGTAAACTAAAAGTCCCTAAAATGTTTAGCTTTGCCTTGACTTTATAGGTAATAAGTCGATGTTCATGCCCATCAAGTTCTGCCAAGGACCAGACTACTTTAGTACCTTTCTTAGTATTGCGCACTGCTTTGGGCCTCAATGTTCCAAGCTCAAGACTCTTCTCCACATTAGCAATTGCAGGAACCCAATCTGTAATGGTAACATCTTTAATTGGCTTGCCAGTTTTGTTAATTACTTCTAAAGTTACTTTAATTTGTGATAAAGTTCCAGCATCGCCTCCTTTTGTGGTTACAGCCCGTTTCTTTACAACTACAGGTGATCGAACAGCTAAGTAAAAGATTACAAAGATAAGAGAGATAACAGCAATGTAGAAAAGAATACGATAGTTAGTTTCAATGTAGAAAACCGTTTCCTCGTTTGGAGAAAGAGTAGCTTCCCAAACAAAGTTACGTTGTTTACCTACTACTTTAGTTTTTACATCTTGTTTAGTAAATAATGATTTCCAAAAAGAAACCGGTAATATAACTTCCTGAGTGTTCTTGACATTCCCTTCATTTAAAACAGTAATACTAGCAAATGTTTTTAGGAAAGTTGAATCTTCTGCTACCTTAACTGTAAAATCCGGGACAACTTGCAGAATTTCAATCCGCTTTTCAACAACTTTAACAGTTTCACCATCCTTTTGCAAAACAAAGAAAAGAATGTAATCTTTTGGTTGCTGAAATTTATTTGGAATAACTGAGAATTCAACTGTCTTTTTCTTAAGAGGAGGTAAGTTTACAGTAACCTCTTTGGAGAATTCGGGAATGTCACTTTGAATTTTTATAGTTAAATCAGATAGATTTTTTGGATTAAGGTTATCTAAAGAAAGTTTTATCGAAACTGGATCTTTAGGATTAATCTTTTCATCCATATCTAATGAAGCCCTTATAGATGGTAAATAATCAACGGCTTTATCTGAAGTAAGATAGACCTTCAATGGTTTTGATTGTCTCTCACCCAAATCTGATTCTATCGTAATAGTAAGATAATAAATTCCCGGAGGAAATGATTCTATAGCCCTTGCTCTAACTGTAGTAGACTTAGTCTGACCTGGTCCAAGTTCCATTATCCGATTACGTAGCGGAAAAGGATCAACACTCCAACCCTGAGCGAATGAATACAAAGAAAATCTCTGAGTTTCAGCAGCATAATTTTTTATTGTAAGAGTATATTCCGCATTTTCCAAAGGACTGATTTGATTTTTGACAGTTTCAACAAAAACTTCAGAATCAGCATACACTGCAGGCAAGGTGAGAACTATGGTTAAAACAAAAAGTACTAAAAGTAAACATTTCTTATCCACCATCAAACTTCCTCTCCAAAAAAGACTCAGAGGTAATATTTAAATGCTTTGTTTTTTGATAGTAGAACCTAAAAAAAATTTAATGAATCAAACAAAAACATTTATATACTTCACTTTTTTAATTCAAAGCACTTATTGAGGTAAAAAAAGAGTAGATGGCAGAGGAGACCGTATTTCGCGGAGTTATTGAACTGTTCGGAGAGCTAGGTATTTATGATGTCGTTCTTCCATTCTTATTGATTTTTACTATAGTCTTTGCTATTTTTGAAAAAACCAAGATTCTTGGAGTTGAGAAAGTAGATGGAACAGAATATACTAAAAAGAACTTAAATTCAATTGTTGCTTTCGTAATATCATTCTTAGTGATTGCTTCAACCCAATTAGTGGCGATTATTAATCAAGTAATGGCGAACATAGTTTTGCTTTTGTTATTAGCAGTATCCTTTTTGTTGTTAGTAGGAGTATTTTTTACAGATAAAGAATTTTCATTGGAAAATTTCCCAGGATGGCTAAAGTTTTTTATGATTTTTATGTTCATTGGAGTTGTTGTAGTTTTTTTAGACGCACTGAATTGGCTACAAACAATTTTTGATTTGTTCACAAATAATTGGCCTGCTGAATGGGCAGCTGCTATTGTTTTCATGGCAGTAATTGTTGGTTTCATCTGGTTTATTACTAAAGATGAGAAACCAGCAAAAAAAGAAAAAAAAAATGATAAATAGAAAGCTTAGGAGGATATAAAATGGTTCAGGGATTTCAAAGTTTAGCATATTATTTTCAGACATACGGTGTACTTGATTTTTTACTACCGTTCGTTTTGGTGTTTACAATAGTTTATGCTGTTATGCAAAAAACTAAAATATTGGGAGATAAAAAGAATTTTAACATTATAGTTGCTTTAGTTCTTGGTCTTGCTTTTGTTGTTCCACACATTTTAGGGACATATCCACTTGGCTATGACCCTGTTGCGGTAATGAATGCAACCCTACCAAGCATATCTTTGGTTTCAATTGCAGCAATCATGTTACTATTATTGATGGGAATCTTTGGTACTGATTTCTCAAAAGCAGCAGCCCCGATTATTGCTATTGTTTCATTACTATTCGTAGCTTACATCTTTGGTGCAGCACTTAACTTTTGGAGCGGACCTTACGACATCTTTTCTTGGTGGTCTTCAGAAGTAACAGAATTAATGATAATAATCTTGGTGTTTGGAATGATAGTTTGGTTCATAACAAAAGATCCAACGGAGAAAACTTCTGGTGGAGAATTCCTAAAGGGCGTTGGAAAGTTGTTTGAAAAGAAGTAGATTATTAATAAAAATAATATAATAAAAAATGGCAACGATACTTGATGTGAGCTTACTGCAAACGTTTGACATAGTTTATCCAGTACTACTTGTTTTAGTAGTTATGTTCGCTTTACTTCAGAAGACTAAAGCGATTGGAGATAATGTTGGGATAAATGCAGCAGTTGCTGTAGCTGTAGCTTTCATGGTTGTACTTTCCAGAACAGCGATAGAAATCATTAATTTTATGATTCCTTGGTTTGTGGTTACTTTTTTATTTTTCATGCTGTTGTTACTCATATTTCAAATATTTGGAGCAACTGAGAAAGATATCGCTTCCTACATGAAGACAGATAAAGGAGTTGGCTGGGTGATTATTGGAATTGCTATAGTAATAGCGATGGCGGGGTTTGGAAAAGTTCTAGGCCAGACAGCTGGCCCTTATTTAGAAGGCGGAAATGCATCTGTTTATGATTCTGGAAGCGGAGTTGCAACAGGCAGTTTTGAAACAAATGTAATGGCCACGCTGTTCCATCCTAAAGTAATTGGAATAATGATTCTTTTTACGATTGTAATATTTGCAGTTGCCTTGTTAACTGGACCTGTGTAATGTTTAGTATATAATTTTTTATTATTAATAATCTTCAAGAAAAAGCTTCACTTCTTAACTTTATTAGTTATATGTCCTAATTCTTTAACATTCTCAACAAACTGTGGAACCACGTCTTTAAACACCTTTCCAACAGCTTTTAATTCAGCACCTACATCTTGCATCCTATTATCATATTCGGAAAGTCTTCCTAAAACACCTTCATGTAACCTAGAAAAATCTTCTTTAAGTTTTTCAATATTACTTTCCAAATTTTTCTGCTTTGCTTCAACAGATTGTTTCCACTCAATAATTTTCTTAACTTCCTGAACTAAAACATCCCACTTCTCATCAATGATATTTTCAGTAATCTCTTCAATTCGATCATATACATTGCCAGATCCTGCTCCAGGTTGTGGGGTTGGAGGTTGCACCATTTCTGGAGGTACACCGTGAGCTTGTGGGTTTTCCATTTTTTTTCAAAGTATTTTCGAAGTAATATACATCAGGTAATATTCAGGTGTTTTTATTTCTTTTGTTTTGCTTTCTTCTTTCTTTGTAGTTTTTTCTTTACAGATGAGCTACTTACTTTTCTAGCTTTTAGTTTATTTTTTCTTTTTGCTCTGATATTTGGTCGAATTTTAATTGAAGAGATTTTATCTGATACAATTCGTTCAATGTCATTCTGAGTCACAAAATGTAAAGGATTCCAAAGATCAATATAACGTTTTAAGACTGCTAACTCTTCTTTTGGAGCAGTTTGTTTTAGTTCCTTAATTACCAACCCTAAAGTCTGCTCTCTTTTCTGCTGTCCATGTTTAACATCAACCAAATCGGAATTCAGCTGATTTATGTCTTTAGAAAGAGAATTACTTTTACGAATAAAATCATTTTTGAGAACATTTACTTCTCTAACTAAATTATTAACTTTTGTTTCGATTCCTTTTAAAATCATATACAATTGTGCTAAATCTGACTTTGGATCGGCCATAAATTGTATTGAAGCAAAGAACCATTATAAATTTGTGTGAGTATTGTGAAGTAGTCATCAGCGTTTTTTTCATTTGGTATACCGAAAATAATAAAACGTACACAACAATCTAAGAATAGTTTGCTAAGAAGTTACAAAAAAAATGATAGATAGAAAATGTTTTGAGTACGAAACTTATCACGAAGGAGATCAGAAAATCTTGCGAATATACGCAGAGCAATGTTCTTTTCCTCCAAGTATTGAATATAGTGACTTATGCATGGGTAAAGTAATCGATTTATTAGTAATAAATTCTAACATTACAACAATCATAATATCTCAAATGAGAGAGTATGAATATGATTCATCTCAAACTTTATTATTGGTAGAATTAGCTAAACTCTATAGAAAATTAAATCATGAAGAACGCTATAAGTACAACCACATTATTGCTGATCCACGACATGAAAGATTTATTCGAAGAAGTTATGCAGAATTTCAACATTTAATTAGTAAGAGGTTAAAAGAAGATCCATTTGCTGCATTTGTGGCGTTAAAAAGATTGCACAGAAAAGAAAAAGATTATTTACAAGCAATCCCAATTGGTAGACATCAAGTAAGTAAAGAAAGTTTTTTACAAATTCTTGAAGCAGTTATTCATCAAATTGAACAATTAAGGATGATCGCATTGCTAATGCACCATCATGAAAATTATAATTTGGGAAAGAGAGAAATTTATGGTAATATTTTCCAACCTTCAACAAGACCAGATTTTATGTATACAAAATTAGTGAGCACTTATCCTAATGGGAATTTGGTTGAGAATTATGAATTCTCTGCTGAAGGTGATATATCACAAGTGAATATTTTTACTTTTGAAGATAACATCAAAACAATGTATCATTTAACACCACCTGAATTTGAATTTCCTTTAGATCACATGCAATTGTTAGATGATGCAAAAAGAATTCTGTCAGATCACAAACCAACCAGAGAAGAGTTTGTAAACCCAGAAAGAATGCGAGAAGTATTCCTTAATATTGGAATGGATTTGTTAGGTGATTTAGTTACACATAGAAACCTAAATATTAAACAGGAAGAATTGCATTCACTGGCACATGCATTGTTACGTTATACAGTTGGTTTTGGATTAATTGAATTATTACTTTCTGACCCAAAAGTACAGGATGTAAATATTAATTCTCCAAATGGTCAAGTACCAATCTTCATAGTCCATCAAGATTACGGAGATTGTTATACTAACATTTATCCCACCCATTTAGAGGTGGAAAGTTGGGCAACTAAACTGCGTTTAATATCTGGTAGACCATTAGATGAAGCTAATCCAATTTTAGATACTGAATTGAAAGTAACTGGCTTTAGTTCAAGAGTAAGTGGTATTACTGCACCTCTATCTCCAACAGGATTAGCTTTCTCATACAGAAGACATAGAGATCATCCATGGACTTTCCCACTTTATATGCAACCAAAAATACGTTATATGAACTATCTTTCTGCAGGGCTGTTAAGTTTTATCATTGACAATAATGCAACAATCTTAGTTGCAGGAACAAGATCAAGTGGAAAAAGTAGTTTGTTAGGAAGTTTACTTGTTGAAATTACTAGGAGAGCAAGAATACTTACAATTGAAGATACGTTTGAGCTGCCACAAGAAAGTTTGCGTGATTTAGGTTACAATTTAGAATCTTTAAAAGTTGCGTCGGCCCTTTCTTCTCCAGGAAGTGAAGTTGATCCTTCCATTGGTATTAGAAGTACATTAAGACTTGGAGATTCTGCCATTTTCGTAGGTGAAGTTAGAAGTACAGAAGCCATTGCTTTATTTGAAGCGATGAGAGTAGGTGCAGCAGCTAACGTAGTTGCAGGTACGATTCACGCTGATTCACCTTATGGAGTTTTTGATAGGGTTGTGAACGATATTGGCGTTCCTAAAACAAGTTTTAAAGCGATAGATATTATTGTAACAACTAATCCCATTATTTCTGGTTTGAAAAAATATAAACGTATTCTGCGCATTACAGAAGTTAGGAAGGAGTGGGAAAATGATCCGTTAAACGAAGGAGCATTTGTTGATTTAATGGTTTACAATCCAGCTACAGATCAATTAGAAGTAAGTGAAGAGTTACGTAACGGAAATTCAATGGTTCTGAAAAGGATGGCAGGGAGAGTAAAAGAGTTTGCAGGAGATTGGGATGCAGTTTGGCAAAATATCGAGTTAAGAGGAGCTTGTAAAAAAGCAATTGTTGATACATTTCTAGAATATGAAAAACCAGGCATTTTAGAAGCTAAATTTGTAGTAAGAGCAAATGACCGATTCCATCTTTTGGCTGACAAAAATAGATTAAGAGATGGAAAATTAGATAATGATAAAATTTTGTTTGAGTATAAAGATTGGTTGAGAAAAGCAGCTAAGGAGTTCTAATATTCGTTCATGGAATCGATATTTCCTAAATGCGAATCTTGATATTGTTCATAATGATCTGCACATACTTGTCTGCCATACCATGTTTTAGCAACCGCTACTCGACAATGAGGTTCTTGACACTCAGCTGGTTTTGCTCCATGAGTAAGTAATTTAGTTGTAATTAATTCTGCAGGGATTTGCATTTTAAACGATAAATAAGAACATATTTTTTGAATTGAAGGTTCATTGGAAGTAATCAATAACAGATTTTTATTTCCGATGTTAGAGATGGTTGCATTTCCATTATTGAATGAAGCAAAAGATGAAGTTGAAGAAGAATAGACGTGTTCAGTTGTACCCAACAATGAAGAAAGTCCAGTGATTAATTCACGGCATCTTTGTTCAGGTAAGGAAGGAAATTCAACCAAGATTGTATACATGAATGTAATGAGGTTGTTTTATTTTATATTATTTATGGGGTTTTTTAAGAAGATTAGATTAATGTAAATAGTTAACTTTAAAAAAGAATGATTGGCTAAGTAAACAAATGAGAATAATTACACACTCACATTGTATGGATGGTTTCTGTAGTGCCTTCGTCTTCAAAAAATATTGGAAATATCTTATCCCTGAATTAAATGAGGAAGAAGTTAAAGAAGCAGAAATAATCCTAGCTTATCCTAGAGACATTCAAGAGGGGTTAATTGAATTTACTAATCAAGATGTAATATTAGATTTACCAAGGCCGGATGAAAAGATATTATTTTGGTGCGATCACCATTCCAGTAATAAGACTGAAGATTTACCAGACAATAATCATTGGAAAATTCATCCAAGTAACGCTGGCTTATTATTAGAGATTGCAGAGAAAAATGGATTAGAGTTAGATGCAGAACTTAAAAGTTTTAAAGAAGCGAGTGAAATTATTGACGCTGCAGATTATACTAAAGAACAGATTGAAGATTGTTATTATCCAAGTTCTAAGGAACTTTCTGATTTAATGAAAATGCATATGATTGCTACGATGTTTCATACAAGAGATGCAGAATTAAACACAGAAATATTCCTTACGTTACTAAAAGATTTAGGAAAAACTCCTTTAACTACTGAATCTTTATGGCAGTTAAAACCTAAAATGTTTTTTCGTGCTCAATTAAGAAGTATGCAAGTTTGGAGAGAAACAGTTGATCCATATATTGAATTATTGGAAGAAGAAAAGTGTGTGTTACAAGATGATCGTAAACGGAAATTATTCCGGGGTGTTCCAGATAGATTTTATTCATTCATTAAATTTCCAGAAGCATCATATAGTTTTGTGTTAAAACCGTTGGACAATGATTTATGTAGAATTGGTTTAGGATCTAATATTTTTGATAAAAAAAGATGTAAAGTTGACATTGGAGAAATATGTAGAGAAGTTGGTAAACAATTTGGCAAGGGTAGTGGCGGTGGACATTATTACGTTGGCGGTGCAACGATAGACTTGGATAAGATAGATGAAGCAAAGAAGTTTATTTTAGAGAAGTTGAAGAGGTGAATTAATTATTATTAGTATTTTATTTTATTTAAAATAGGTATTATTTTTTGTAACACTTTGATTACTTTCTCTAGCTCTTTTCTTGTAGTTTCTTTCCCAAAACTAAATCTGATAGTTGAAGCTGCATCCTTATCTGATAAACCAACAGCAGTTAAAACATGACTTAATTCAATTTGATTAGAAGTACATGCACTACCCGTAGAAGCATAAATTCCTTCCTGATCTAAATAATTAAGTAAAGTTTCTGCATCTGCTGAAAAAGAAACGGCAATGATATGAGGAGAAGAACTGCCAATAAGTTTTGTATTTGGAATCTTCTTAATTTCTGTTGCGAAAAACTGTTTTAAGTCATTTAATCTTTTTATTTCAGATTTCTTTTCTTTATCAAATAATTCTAATGCTTTAATGAAACCAAGAATACCAACCACATTTTCAGTACCACCTCTTAAACCAAATTCTTGACCTCCACCATGAATTAAAGGTTCTATCTGTAGGCCTTTACGTAGCCATAGTAGACCTGTTCCTTTCGGACCACCTATTTTGCTGCTGTTGATAGTTAAAGCGTCTACGTTTAATTTATTGGCGTCTAAATGGAAATAACCAGCTTGACAAGCATCCGTGTGAAATATGACATTATGTTTCTTTGTAATTTTACTTATTTCCTTTATTGGTTGAGCAATTCCAGTTTCGTTGTTAACATATTGAATGGAAATTATACTGGTTTTGTTTGTAATTGCTTTTTCCAATTCAGATAATGAAATTTTTCCATTTTTATTTACATTTAGATAGGTTATAACAAAACCATTTTCTTCTAAACACTTACACGTTTCTAAAACAGCTTTATGTTCAACTTTAGTTGTAATGAGGTGATTTCTTGATTTATTCTTATTTTCTGCGGATATAATTCCTTTCAAAGCCAAATTAATACTTTCAGTTCCACTTGAAGTAAAGATTACATTACCAGGACCAATTATTTTCGTTACGGTACCCCTTGCTTTTTCCAAATCTTCCCTTACTTTTTTACCTAAACTATGGCTAGAGCTAGGATTAGCAAAATTAGAATATTTGTCCATGAAAGTTCTTACTTCCTTTCTTATAGGCGCAGATGCTGCGTAATCTAAATAAATCATTTCTATTAGTAAAACCAGCATATTTTTAAAAAGCATTGCATTACTTATGATAGGTGAATAGATGGACGATAATGAGTATCAAGAGCTTCTTAGTAAATACAAGAAGAAAGTAGCTGAAGAGTTCGGCACTGCCCCAGAGAAAAGGCAGAAGGTTTCTTCTAGAGAATATGATGAATTTAAGAAAGAACTCTTTCCAGCACATTATTCAGCTTATGAAAGATTATGTTCCTTTTCAGCAAAATTTCTGAAAGTAAAACCAGATCCTAAAAAAGCAGCAGCTATGCAGAAGGATATTGATTCTTGCCATTTAAAGATAACTCCTTCTGGAGCTTTATCATTTGCAATTGTAGCAGCGATGTTAGTAGTGATCGTAGGAGCCGTGGGAGGATTTGCGATAAGTGTTGCAATAACACCAGCTGGTGATCAACCAAGCGTATTTATTCCAGCTTTCTTGTTTCTAGCAGGTTTAATACTATTTCCAATGCTTCAACGCTTACCTGGTTTTTTAGCAAATAGTTGGCGAATGAAAACCAGTAGTCAAATGGTACAGAGCATTTTTTACATGGTTACTTATATGCGTCATACATCAAACTTAGAGAGAGCAATTGAGTTTGCAGCTGATCATTTAGATGATCCGTTATCATTAGATTTTAGGAAAATATTATGGGACGTTGAAACTGAAAAGTTTAGTAATATTCGTGACAGTGCTAATTTCTATTTAGAAGGTTGGAAGGATTATGATAAAGAGTTTGTAGAAGCTTTCCATTTAGTTGAATCTTCACTATTTGAATCTTCTGATCAGAGAAGATTATCATTATTAGATAAATCATTGGAAGTTATTTTGAACGGAACTTATGAGAATATGTTACATTATGCGCATAATCTCAAATCTCCGATGACAATGTTGCACATGCTAGGAATTATTCTACCTATTTTGGGTTTAGTTATTCTACCTTTAGTTGTTAGTTTTCTAAGTGAAGGTATAACGCCCATAGTAATGGCAATTTATATATCGTTATTGTATAATGTCACTTTACCGTTAGGAGTTTTCTTTCTTGGAAAAATAATTTTATCAAAAAGACCAGCAGGTTATGGACAATCTGACATCACAAAAAAAGCAGGAGTAAAAAAATATGCATCCGTTAACATCCCTTTAGGAAAAAAATTAAGTATACGCGTAAATCCTTTATATTTCTCAATAATGATAGTTGTTGTAGCATTTATTATTGGTTTTAGTCCAGTATTTTTTCATAGTATTGGCACAACAGATTTTGATTTGATTCCCGGTCAAGATTTTAAGATGTTAGGTTACGTCTGTCCACCAGATAATGTCAATTGTGGAGAAAGTGAAAAATTTGGCCCATATGGAATGGGAGCTTCAATTATGTCATTAATTTTCGTTTTTGGTTTAGGTTTAGCAGTTGGATTATTTTTCTTTCTACGTTCTAAAAATGTAATTGAAATCCGTAAAAAAACTTTGGCTTTAGAAGATGAATTTTCTTCAGCTTTATTTCAACTGGGAAATCGTTTAGGTGATGGCTTACCAGCAGAAATTGCCTTAGCAAAAGTTGCAAAAACAATGGAAGGAACCACCAGCGGTGAATTTTTTGATATAACTGAAAAAAATATGTTAAAGTTAGGAATGGGATTAGAACAAGCATTATTTGATTCAAGAGTAGGTGCAGTTGTTCAGTTTCCATCAAATGTCATTGAATCATCAATGAAAGTTTTAATTGAAAGTATTAAGAAGGGTCCAAGAATTGCTGCTCAGGCATTGTTGTCAATGGCCCGTTATATTAAAGAAATTCACCGAGTTGAAGAAAGATTAAAAGATTTAATGGCAGATGTTATTTCATCCATGAAATCACAAATTAAGTTTTTAACCCCATCAATTGCGGGAATTGTTATTGGAATTACTTCAATGATTTCAACGATTCTAACAAAACTTAGCTCACACTTAAGAACATTCTCTTCTGGACAGGAAAGTTTAGGAGGTGCAGCTAATATGTTAACTATATTTGGCATAGGTATCCCTACTTTTCATTTTCAAATAGTTGTGGGGATATATATAGTTCAGATTGTGTTTATTTTAACCATTTTAAGTAACGGCATTGAAAATGGGGCCGATAAGTTAGCAGAACGGTTTATGCTTGGCAGAAATATAATAAGAAGTACAGCATTGTATTGTATAATTGCAGCAATTGTTATGGTATTGTTCAATATCTTCGCTGGAAGCATTCTAAGCGGTTCATTAGGAGCTTAACAAACATAAAGCCTATTTTTACATAAAACTTAAAAGGACAATTTCTTGATGAGAGAATATGAATAGCAAGATAGCATTGATTTTGGTGATTTTGAGCTTAGTTTTAGTAGCTTGTAATCCTACAGGTGCGTTCAGTGCAGATAAGTGTCTTACTCAAAAAGATAGTGCCAAAGATGATTGCTATTTGCAAGAAAAGAAGTGTAGTAAAATTAAATCTGATGAAGTAAGAGATTCTTGCGTAACTGAATTAGCAAAGGCCAAGGATGATGTCAAAGTATGTGATTTAGTAAAAAATGATAAAGCAGCGGATTTTTGTGTCCATGAAATAGCAGTTGAACAGGATAACCATGATTTGTGTAAAGAAATAGATAGCCAATATTGGAAAGATAATTGTAATTTTAATTTAGCTGTGAATAATAATAAAGATATTTATTGCTCATTAATTTCTGTTGAAAAACAAAAAGCTGATTGTTTCTATGATATTGCACAAGCAACGCAGGATACAATGCTCTGTGAGTTTTTAGAAGGAAAAAACAGGGAACGATGTATTTATTTTATTGCTCAAAACAAGAAAGATATCACAATATGCAATGAAGTTCCTAGCAGTTTAGGAAGAGACGCATGTAAGTTAAAATTATCTAAAATTACAAACAAGTTTGAGAACTGCGATAAGATTAAGATAAAGGACGTAAAAATGCTTTGTTATGAACATTTCGGCGAGAAATACGTAGAAACACACATCATAAACCCATATGATAAAACTATAATTGTTGAATGAATTTATTTAGAAACAATTAATTATTAACTATTGAATTAAATATTTAAAAAATTAGATTAAGCTGTATTCTTTTTATTCCAATTATATTTTCTAGTTGTGGCAGTTGCACCATAACCACACGAAGCACATTTCTTCTTACGTGCGTGATAAGAGTGTCCCCCACATCTCCTACAGATGATATGGGTCTTCTTGCCGCTACGGCGGCCCATACTTGGTGTTCCTTTCATAATTCAAACCTCACGCTGAGGGAGAAATCATAATGATTGTGTCACCACGGATAAAAACGGTTCCTAATTTTCTTTTCATTTCACCGTCTTTATGCTCTTCCGCATCTTGCAATACAATATTGATGTGGATGTCAAAAGCCTTCAACTTACCTACAAAGCGAAGTCCGTTTTTCAAGTCAAGCATAACGGTTTTATTCCGTGCCGCATTTAGCGTATCTAATGGTCTTGCTGCTTCCATTTGACGATTGAACTGCAGTTTTTATTTAAAGGTTTTGTTTTGAGGTGAGAAAGATAGAACCATTTACAGATTTCTGGGTAGTTTTGAGAAACCCTTATAAAGTAACATCTATATTTTAATGCTATGGTAAACTTCAAAAAATTGCAAAAATGGATTAAAGATTATGACTCTGAAAGAGAGAAGCTAATTAAGAAAAGTAGAGATGTTTTGAAATTAAGTAAGCAGGTCATTTATGCTATCCATAGGGACGAAATTAGTCAAGCAGCTAAACTAATTGAAGATATTGAGAAGCAAAAAAAAGAATTAGATGCAATTACTAAACATGATCCAAAATTACAATTTGAAGGAAGTTATAAAGTAGCAATTCAAGAATATGTTGAAGCAATTTTATATTTTAATTTTGTTCAAACTGGAAAGATTGTTGATTTAGATGTTTCTGCTAATCATTTTGTCTTAGGACTAGCCGATTTACCTGGAGAATTAGTTAGAAAGGCCGTATTTTTAGCAGGAAAGGGTGAAATTAAAAAGGTTGGTGAGATTAAAGACGCTGTAGATCACATTTACGGTGAATTATTAGACTTTGATTTCAGAGATAATGAAATCAGAAGAAAAGTAGATAGCGTTAAATACGATCTACGTAAACTAGAAGATTTGGTGTTAGATTTAAAGTTAAAAGGAAGATAAATTCACTACTTTTTGATTACAAAACCGAAACATTTATAAACTGTAGAATCAGCTATATTCTATGAAAATCTTAGCTTTAAGTGATATCCACGGTGATAGGACTTTCATCAAAGAGATGGCAAAAAAGGGTGAACAAGAGAAAGTTGACCTCGTTATTCTAGCTGGTGATTTAGTTGATCATAATGGAAATATGGATGGTTTAGTTGGACCATTTAAAGAGAAAGGGTTAGAAGTAGCTCTACTTCCAGGAAATCATGAAGGGTTAGCTGAGATTGGTTTTTTAGCAGATAAATATAAAGCAAAGAATTTACATGGATATGTGATGGAAAAAGATGGCATAGGAATCTTTGGCTGCGGTTATGGAGACATTGGTATACATCAACTAAATGAAGAAGAATTTTTTAATACTTTGAAATACACTCATGAAAAAATTAAGCATTGTAAGAAAAAATTAATGGTTACTCATGTTCAACCAAATGACAGTATACTTTCTTTAGGAAACCCTCATTGGGGAAGTTCAGGAGTAAAGAAAGCAATTGAAGAATTCAAACCAGATGTCCATATCTGTGGACATATTCATGAAACACATGGTATTGAAGAAATGATTGGGAAAACAAAAGTCATTAATGTTGGGAAAACGGGAAGAATTATTGAGTTGTAGGTAAAAAGTATTTTCTAAGTTAATTTATTTAATGTTCCAAAAAAAAGTTTTTTGAAGTTGTGAGAGTCAATAGATACAACTACTTCAATATTTTCTTTTTCTTTAAACTTAAAATCTGCAACAGTCATTCCTCTTGTTAATTCACCTTTCGTCTCTACTTGTAAATTATACTCTCTAGTTTTACAACTTTCTGGTTTGATTAAGTAAAATATGGTTAGCGGATCATACATTAAAGCAACTTCTTCACCTTCTTCCTTTGCCAAATTCTTCATGTAAGGTTTCGCCATCTTAAGTAGTGGATCCCGCAAGGAGCCAGTTATCGTTTGGAAATTTTTCAGATTTAGTCTAACGTTATTACAAGCATCTAATGGTACTAGAACTTTAGCAACAGGAAAATGGAAAACAATATCTGCTGCTTCTGGATCAACATAAAGATTAAATTCTGCAACCCTGTTTTGATTTCCGGGGACACTAATTGCACCACCCATCATTACAATTTCTTTTACAGAACTCATTACTTTCGGATCTTTTTGAATTGCTTTTGCAATATTCGTTAATGGCCCTAAAGTAACAAGAGTAATGGTTCCATCTTCTGCAGCAGCAATCAATTCAATTATTTTATCAACCGCATTTCCTGTTAACTTTGATTCATTTTGTGGGTCTATTCCTTCCAGACCAGATGTACCATGAACTATAGCTTTAACATGTTCTCTAACAAGAGGTTTATCTGCACCTGAATAGATGGGGATATTTTCTTGATTCAGTAATTTAAGAATGTAGCGAGCATTCCTGGTAGTATTCTCTATTGAAGAATTACCCATAACCGTTGTAATAGCTAAAATGTCAAATTTATTACTAAGTACAGCTAACATAATAGCCATTGCGTCGTCATGTCCTGGGTCTGTGTCAATGATTATTTTTTTCATTTATTTTTAATTATTCCGAGCCATCAATTTTCTCATAATCACATTATGTGAAATTATGTTATTTATTGAGCAAGATTCATCAGAAGTATGTGCTTTGTCCTTATCACCCGGACCAAAAAAAATAGCATCAATACCTTTTTCAACTAAAAATACAATCTCTGAAACCCCATTAGATGTTGCCAAATTAAGTTTCTTTTCTGAAGACTCAATAATATTTTGAGCAATCTTCGAATTTGAATTATCTACTGAAGGTACTTTTCCTTTAATTTTCCAAACTACGTTACTATAACCCAATAACTTTTCTGAAAAAAAAGATTCAACCTCTTTAATGTTTTCCAAAGGAGAGATTCTTCTATCAATGAAGAAGGTAATTTCTGGAGGGATTACATTATTGGCAATTCCCCCCTCAATTTTATTTACAGTTAAGATGGGTTTATTACCAAATTTAGATGTTTTTTCTGGATTGTTATATCTCTCAAAATCTGCAACTAACCGAGATATTAATTTTGCGGCATCATGAATAGGGTTAGTTCCATTATAAAAAGAGCGCGAATGTCTTGCCATACCACTTATCGTAATTTCTATATTAAACAAGCCAGACTGCTCAATTATTACATCCAAGCTGGAGGTATCAGAAATTATTGATTGATTAAAAACAGATAACAACCCACTCGATACTGCAGAACGCATCCCATCAAATGTACCAGATTCTTCGCCAACCGTTATTAACAAGCCATTTAAAGAAGACGATTCAGTACTGATAAATGCTTGAATTATAGACGCTAAACCAGATTTCATGTCTGATGCTCCAAGCCCAAAAATCCTATCTTCTTCAATAGTTGCTCCAAAAGGATTACGAACCCATTTATTACTGAAGGGAACAGTATCACAATGTCCAGAAAATAAAATCCCATTATTACCACTCCCTTTTGTTGCAAAAATGTTCCATCTATTTTCAGAAACCTTAATTCTTTGAAAATTTATTTCATTATTTGAAAGGATACATTCAATAAACAATAATATCTCCTTTTCATTGCCAGTTACAGAATTAATTTTGATTAAATCTTGTGTTAATTTAATCAATTGATCTTCATCAGACTTAAGATCTGATTCAGGGTTACTTTTAAGTGAGTCGTCTTTGAGTAATTTCTCGAAATCAGCAATTGAATCAATTTCAAAATCAGCATGGTTACTTTTACCAACAATGACGGTTTTCATGCCTAACTTTTTTGCAGGAATTATATCAGATTCTTCTTGGTCTCCGATTGAGCAGACATTTTTTGCTTCAACATCAAGTGCCTGACAAACTTGAATGAATTGCTGAGGGTTTGGTTTCCTAACATCTCCTTCTCCTGTAAATATTAATGGATTAACTAAATCAAATATTTCTAAATGCTTCAAAACTTTGTCAGCCCAGATTCTAGGTGCATTCGTTAATATAGCTACGTTTCCATTCAATCTAGAAAATAATTCTTTTAAAGCTGGATTCTTTGGTACAAATTTCTCAACTTCAACGTCCCACAATGTGTTAAAGAAAAGCATCCTGTCAATACCGTGTTCTTTCTCTAAAGCTATACTTAGGTGTTCTCCATAGATGTTCATTAGGCGTTCTTTTTCAAGAGAAACTTCAGTGCTATTAAGACCTAATTGTTTCTGGATAAATGAATCAATTCTTGAGTGAATCTCAATAAAAAGTGGAGAGGTAAGATAAGTTCCGCCCAAAGAGTACAATGTCCCATCCATATCAAATATATATTTCATTTTTATTTTTTGAATAATGTATTTTAAAAAATCAATAAAAGAGAGCAATCTAGAGAAATTAATAATGCCAATAATGTGGCTGAGTTACCATACATAAAGTAGTTGATTCAAGTTTATAAATATTTGTAGCGAAAATATAAAATAATTACGAAAAAGACAAATTACTAAGAATTAAAAAAAACTAAGGCAATGGACAACCAGTCTTAATTGCTAACTGAGCAAGTGACATCTTTCCAACTTGTCTTTCTTTTTTACCATCAACCATAAATTCCCACGTTGGATAGCTTTCAATACCTGCTTGCGCGCATATTTCAGTTTGTCCCTGTTTACCAGGTAAAGAACATTCAATGTAAATGATCTTATCCCAACTATCTCCAAACATAGCTTTCTGCTGCTGACAGTTAGGGCACCAATATGCTCCAAATTCTTTAGCTCCACTATCTGTGATGCATTGTGCAAAAGCATCAAGTTCAGTATTAGAACCACAACCGATTATGAATAAAGCAAATACAAGTAAAATAATCATGCCAATTTTCATGTACTAAGAAAATACCTATTATTTTTATATCTTCCGGATTTGGGACGGTTTACCAAAATCCTTATAAATAAAATCTTAATCCAGATAAGATAAGCAAGCTCACAACTTCATGTGAGCAACAGCAACGGGCCTGTAGCTCAGACTGGGAGAGCGCTAGACTGAAGCCGAGAAAAGCATAGCTTTTCTGGACATGCAACGGAATTGCAGATATCTAGATGTCCAGGGTTCAAATCCCTGCAGGCCCATTTTATTTCTATAGTTCACATAAATTTTATAAACTCCTGAAAAAACAATTAATTATGGCAGTAAAAGAGGCAGAGAAAAAAGCAGGTAATAAAAAATCTGAAAAAGTTAGGGTTAAAGATACAGAATTCTGGATTTTCATATGTACATTAGTATTGGTTGGCATGGTTTTGATAGGTACAACTGTTTTCAGAACTCCAACCCTTACTGGTAATGCAGCCGTTCAAACGATATCTTTAGTTAGAGAAGGCGCAAGTTTACATTTCGAAGTTCGTAATATTCCTTGCTTAAAAGATGCTACTGCTGTTTTCAGTGAAGATGTTAAAGGTGGTAAAATTGTTTTTGAAGAATATACTCCCAATAAATTTGATGGAGATATGGTTTGTGGGTTTACCATTTCTTCTGAAGTTGCTACAAAAATAAAGTCAGTAGATTTTACATTTAAAATACATAAAGACAAAATATCAAGCATAAATAAGTTAGGATTATTTAAAGGAGATGATTCACTTCAAATTAAGCATACAAGAGATGAAGGGAAATATCACTTCTTAACAGCAACCAGTGGAAGTTTGGGTCAATTTATAATTGGTGAAAAGGAAATTGTTAAGATTATACCAAAAAAAGTTGTTCAAAAAGATGAAGAAATAAAAGATGACGCGTTAGAAGAGGATGGGTCTCCAAAAGAAGAGATTAAAGATGGAGAACAAGAAGTTAAAAAGCCTGAGGAAGAGCAACCTAAAAGTAATCCTAAAGAGGATAAATTTCCTTGGAGCATTATAGTTTTAGCTGTAGGATTTTTAGCAATAGTAATTGCCTATTTTGCAATTAGTAAGCCTAGTGCGAAGTTAAAACAGAAACAATAGGTTTATCAGTATAACTTATTCCAGGAAGGCATTTCTCATAAGAAATAAATGATGGAATCATAGCGCAAACTGGAGTCTTAACTTCTAATGGATCTATTTTTTTTCCAGAAGTTGCGTCTAAAAATTCAGGAGTTTGAGTGGTTTTATACTTAATCCAAGTATGATTATCAAAGGTTATTTTCCAACTATTTGAAGGGTTGTCTAATTGTTGCTGATAAATTCTTCCAACCATTTTAGCAGCATCAGACCCCCACATTTTTATGTTGCGTTTAATAAACGGAGTTTGCTTGACACCACCACGATAACCAATCCATCCTGTTCTAACGTGCATTTCTTCTGGTAAAGTGGTTGAAGAAATTCCTGGTGGAGTTACAAAAACATAAGTTAAACTTTCATTTTTACCAGAAGTACCAGTTTTTCCACCAGTTGGAATCGCTTTTCCACCAATGTTTATTAGACCTTTATATTCTTCATTAGTTCCAAACTTTCCTAAAAATGAGGCAGTACCAAAACGGTTAGTTCCTTCTAAGATTTGCATTATATGATTTCTATGATCTTGAGTAAGTCCAGATATTGGAACACAACGAGGCTGATGTTTGTAAACTAGTTTACCATCGCTCCAGATTTCATCAATCACGTGGGGTTCACATTTCTTTCCAGTAAGCAAAGCAGAATAAGCCGTTGATAGTTCCAAAGGCGTAACAGTTTCAGCACCTAAGATATTTGCTGGAGCATCTTTCCATTTTGCAGCTCTCTTTATTCCAAGATTAACTAAAAATTCTTTGAAAGCTTTTGCATGAACAATAGTTCTTAAATCTGGATGATCATATAAAGTAGGTTCAGCAGCTTCTAACTGTTCCGTCAATTCAGAAACAACTAATGCAGGAAGAACACCATTCAAATAAATATTTTTTGTGAAATCATTCTTTACACCATGATTATTATGGTTATTTGAATTATTTGACAAACCCAATATATCGGCTAATGTTACTTTCCTTTTCTCAAGTAAACCATTTTCCCCAACTGTTCTTGTACTATAAGCTGGTTTTAAGTTATCATTTTCTACATGTAAATAAAATTCTCCTTTTGTCGGTGTACGACCTGCTTCAATATTTTCAAAATCATCTAATAATGGTTTAACCATTGATATGAGGTGCATCAATGAAAAATCATCAATCCCTGATAAGTGTGCTTGTTGCTGGCTATTTAACAATTGTTTTGCAGATGCCATCCTATTATATGGTGAATTAAATATGGAAAAAAAACCACCCTCTCCAGGGATAGAAGCATCATATTTTTGTGATAATTCAAACAATGTTAGATAAGGTACACCTTCAATTGTAATATCTGATTTTACAAAGTTTTTTGGTTTACCTTTTGACAACAATTCTGGCAATTTATGATTTCTTTCTACTGAGTAAAGATTTGAAGATTTTATTTCAATGCCTGAATCTGGATATCTTTCTGAAAAAGATGGTTTGAAATTTTTCCCGTCATAACTTAAATAGAAAAATCCATCTCGGTCATTTAATTGGTATGCTAATTGAGAAAAATGTTGAAAATCGTGTTTTGATCTTTGCACCATATCTTCTAATATCTTTTTGTCATGGCTACGCCATGCTTTTCTTTTAATTCTTTTTAATTTAGTTTGAACTTCATTTGATGCAGACATTGGAAGATTACGTACCAAAGCTTGCGATTCTGCATCATAACCCTGGAATAAAATTTTTCTAGCAACAATTTCTCTTGCTTTACCATAAGCAATGCGTTGTTTTACACTTTCTGTAAGTCTCAAACCGTAAGTGTCTAACATTCTTTTTGCAAAAGTTTTTTCATCTTCATCAATACGTTGAGCTAAATCATATTTCTCAGCCATTGATTTGAATTCTTCAGAAGACAAATTCTTTGAAAGAGAGAAGAAAATTTCGGCAGTAGCAATATTACTTGAATGAACTCCAGCCATGTAAAGAGTTGTATCAACATTACCAGAATGGTGTGAATTTAGAGGAATCCAATAATTGTTTCCAACTTGAAATCTACGTTCTAAATCATTAACAGTATCAAGTGGATCCCAACCTTTTGTAAAAGCGAACGCGTAAAGTAATGGTTTTAATGTACTTCCTGGAAAATGGGGTCTTACACTGTGATTTAAATCAAAGTTAGTATAACTGCCTACCATTCCTTCAATTGAACCAGTTGGAGAAACGTGAACATATGCTCCTTCCATTGCAGGCTTTTGTTCAACATCAAGAATTGGTCCTTTAGGACTCATTTCACGAACACTAGTGTAAATAATGTTACCTGGTTTAAATTGATGCAGAACTCTCTTTACATCACCTTTCTTTATTTTTCTACCTTTTCTACCTTTATCATGATCATTTAATGCTCTAACTAAACGCATAACTCCCTTTTGGTCTACTATAGCATCAGTGTCACCAAATTTAACGTTGATAGTTGGATTTTTTTCGTCATCGTTAATTTTAATTATTTTTGCTTTATAGAAATTGTGCTGATTAGGAAAAGAAGAACTTGGATTTCCAGCAACAGGTTTAAAGCCATCTAATCTAAACGATATTTCACTTAATTGATGACGCACTCCATAATGTAATGTTCCTTGCTGTTGGGAATCAATAGTTGTTTTTATATGAACTCCTTTTTTCACAATGCCATCATCTAAATTTAGATTTCCTAGTTCTTTTACAACATAATCAACTAAAGAATTATTAGCATGAACAACCTTTGTTGGTTTAAATGGAATTCCGCTTGTTTTTAGAGCGAATTTAGCACCAGTGTATTCATTAAACGAAATTAAACCATTAGTTCTCATTTGTTCAATTACATATCCAGTTCTCCAAATTGCTTTCTTGACAGATTTTTCCTTTCTCTTTCCTCTTTTGAATACCGGATTATAACGGCTTGGAGATTGAACTAATCCCGCTAAATAAGCAGATTCAATCAAATTTAAATCTTCAATTTTTTTTCCAAAAAAATATCTTGCACCGTGAGTAAATCCATAAGTATCAGGAGCAGCAACGAAAATTGAATTGGCGTAAAATTCTAAAGCTCTTTCTTTTGCTTGTCTATCACCAAACTTCTGTTTAAGTGCTTCTCTTAATTGCCATGTTCGATAAATTTGTTCACCTTTATACCTCAGTTTAGCAGCAAAACCTCTTCCCTTATCCATATTATTAAGCATCTTTACTAACTGCATTTCTAAACCAGAAGCTCCAGAAGTAATACGGCCGCCTCTTACTTTTTTGATAACTCCTCTGGCTACTGCTTTTCCTAAAGCTAGATAATCAACACCACTATCAGTTTTCCAGAAATTTTTGTCTTCAGCAGCAACAATAGCATTTGTTAGGTTTTTAGGAATTTTTGAAAAATTTGCATATTCACGATGTGCATCTTTTTTCCCTGAAAGTAAAGCCATTCTTTGACCATTCTTATCTAAAACAATACTATCTCTTGTAAGAATCGATTCAATATTTTCTACATTAGTCCAGGCAGGAATATTTGTTACAGCTTCATCATATTTATGATAAATCCATCCAGCTGCAGAAGCAGTTGTAATTGCTGCAGTTGCAGCACTAGCTAGAACAAATCTCTTAATCCACTTTTTCAGTTCAATGCCCATTGGTAATACATGATTACCACCTCAAATTACGTGCTTTTCTTTACTTTCACAAAACACCTGAATTTAGCTTAAAAAAGCATGAATCCTTTATAAATCTTTCTTTTTTATTACTAAGAAGTAGTTAATCCCATTTCTTAGTAAAATCTGTAGTTCATAAGGAAAAAACATGTATTTCAATTTGTTCCATCAGAAAATAAAGTACCCCTATTTTCAACAAAGTATAATTCAGAAACAGGTGGAAGAGTAATTGCTAAACGAGAATCATTTAAATTAGTAAACCTTGTAACTTTGTTGTGATACCTGAACATTTCAATTGTAGTTATTAAATCTTTCACATTGTGATCTACTGTTATCCTTAGTCTCTCATCAAAATCTGGAGAATGAACTGGCATTCTGATATCTATTTTATTAGGTGAATGAGGAGAATAAACACGAACACCATCAGCTTTGTTAGATCTTTCAATAACTAAATTGTCAACCGTAAGGTAAACATCAGACAACCAGTTTGGATGGTAATTTATTCTAATATCATTAGCTCCAATCAAAATAGAATTACTGAAAGTTCTTCTATCATTAACAACAGCTTCAAGTTTTTCTTCTAAATCTGTAGGTTGTATAGTTTGAACTCTATTGATTTGATGTGAAAGGATTTTAAAAGCATCAGACAATTGTTTATACATGAAATAATTTATTAGCGTTGATTTATAAGTTTTCTGAAAGAATTATAAGATTAAATTTGAAAATCACACAAATAAAAATAAAAATAAAAAAAATAAAAAAAAAGAACTAGTATCCACGACACTTAGTGCAATAATATCGGTTTGCGTTCTCAACAACTATTCTCTGACCGCAACCTTTACAACACCGCTGGATTTTAAACTTCTTGACCTCTTGGAAGACGTGCTGTTTCAGTTTTATCACCTTCTTTTTTTGAAGAAAGTTTAGAAAGATACTTTTTCCATCACTCTCTCTTTTGTTTGGAAAGAATTTCTTTCCACACACTGCCAAAAAAAAACACCACTTTCTTTTTGGTATAAATCTATCACTTCTACGTCTGAGAGTTTATGAAATATATAAATGTTTGCCCATTTTACAGTCGAAAACAGCAAATTTGGAGTATATTATTTTAGAGAAGAAATAAACACAACTAAAAATTTGACAAATTAAATTTTAAAAAAAGAATACAAAATAAATTCCAAACAATCCCATCCCTGCCCAAACATAACGGTTCCACATTAAAACTTTGTAACCGTCTAAATTACCAAATGGAATTAAATTAAACAAACCAAGCCACATGTTAATGAAGAAACCTGTCTGCCAAATAAAATTTAACGACGAGTAAAAGTTCATCAACAAAAGGAAAAGCATACCTAATACAAAATTTGTTGCAGGACCAGCTGCACTAATCAAACCATTTTCTTTCCTGGTAATTTGTCCATGAATCATAACTGCACCGGGAGCTGCAAAAATAAATCCTACAAACACTGCCAAACCTAATGCAAGATATAACATTTGATCGAATGCTCGAAATTCAGCAGTACATCCATATTTCTGAGCAACAAATTTATGAGCAAGTTCATGTAATAAAAAACCTAAACCGGCTGTTACTGCCGATACTAAAAATAAAATTACAAATTGGGTTGAAAAAAGACTGAAGACATTTCCCCGTAATAAATTAATTCCGGAATAAACAAAAGCAAAAGCCAATGATAAAACTAACCACGCTTTGCTGATATCTACCAATTCCGTGCGGGAAGTTCTAATCTTGCCCAGTGTTATTCGCTTCAAGTTTCTCTTTAATATACGCCTTAAGACGTTTTGCCTCATCTTCCATATGCACGAGCATATCCGTATCACTAAAATTTTCTTCAGCACATTCCATACAATAATAATCAGAAGTATCTTTAATCTTAAATTTTGCCGGTTCGTTGCACACGATACATCGCTTCATATTTTTGTAAATAAATGGAGTTTATTTAAAAAGATTATCATGAGAAATTAGATTTTACTCCAAATTATTTAATTCTCTCTGAAAGAAAATCTTTTAACTCTTCTATCTCATGGTCAGTAACTGCACACCCATTATACCTAGCAGCATAAAGGACTGCATTAAGTAAAATATCAGTTCCATTTCTGCGTTTCAAAATATAATCATCAAGCAAACCCATTTTGAAAGCAATCCCAATCAATTCAACTGAGCGAATTATGTTAACTTGCTTGAACTCGTTACTAAATTTATTGATTCTATCAAGATTAGCAACAACTTTACCATGAAAACGTCTCTCCAAAAGACTTTTCATACGTTTATTATTTTCAATAAGTAGACGAAGTGTCCTTTCATCCATCACAATAGAAGAATTAATATTCTTAGCAGCAGTTATTGATTGAACTTCACCTTCTTGTAAAACATCCATATTTCTTCCACGCATTGAAAAAGAACCGTTAACTAATTTCTTAATTTTAGAAACTTCAGAATCATTAACGCTTGGATAAATTTTAATTAAACCTTCACGCACCATTTTAGAAACCTCTAATGCTTCAAATTGAAATCTTTTAACTGTTAATGGCCTGTCAATAAGTTCATACTTAACTGCTGGAGTAATATAAAACTCTCCACCAAACTGTTTCTTTAGAGGAGGAAGAATCCATGCTAAGCGAGCCATAACTAGGGTAATGATTGGTCCAGCATCAAAAAAGATTGTTTTGGTAGCCATAATATCGTTATACCCCAAATAAGCTCAAAGCTTTTTTCATTCTTCTTTTTGCAGGAATTGTTTCTGTATGCCCATAGGCTGGAGTTCTTCCAGCATATCTTTGTAAGTCCCAATTGCTTAATCCCATCAAACCAGCTGCCTGACCAATAGACAACCCTTTCTGCATCAAGATCGACCCTTTCTTTATTCTAGCTGCTTGCATTACATCCTGCAAATGTTCTTGCACTGCAGCGTTACAATGCTGAATTCGAGAGAATAATTTTTTCAGATAATTATTGTAAAGTCCTAGATTACCACGTTTTAAAGTATCTCTTGCTTTGGTCAAATGTTCCACAACAAATTCATAATCTTCGGTCTTAAGACAAAATAATGTTTTGTAAATACTATAAATGAGAACCGTAATTGAGATTACATCCAAATTTTTATGTAAAGCTACATTTTCAATACCGTGGTCACTTAAAGTCTTTAGTTCTTCATAATCTTTTGCTTCACGCACTTCAAGAATCTTAATTGCTTCAGATAAATCATGAATAATCTCTTTTTTTATAAGTTGCTTCATGGATTTAGTGTTAATTAAAAGTTATATTAATGTTTTGGTTAGATTCAAAAATTACTTAAATAATGAAGAGAAATAAATAATATGGGAAGCACAGAACGAATGTGGTACAGGTCACTGTATGCAGATGGAAGAGTATTACCACAAAAACAAGAAGAACCAGGAAGAATATTAGCAAAATATAATCATGCCGAATATGATCAGATGTATGTCCCACCAGAACCAAGATATGAAATAGATTTTTCTAAAGAAACTACCATTGAAGATTTAGAGAGAATAATTGAAACTGCCAACTTTAATGATAGAGAACGCTCAGTGTTTCGGCGTATTATCAATTCAGGCGAGGTTAAAAGTGGAACTTTTTATTATAAAAGAGTAATTAGATTCAGATAATTTTTTAAAACATCAATCGACTTTCTACATACATGGGCCGGTGGTATAATCTGGTTAGCATAGTCGGCTGGCAGCCGATTGATCCGAGTTCAAATCCATTTCGGCTTGGTAAAAACTAGGAACGTATGGTGACTGTCTCGGCCGGTCCATATTTCTTCATTTCATAATATAACTTAACATTCTAAAATCTGGTGTCATGTAAACATCAAAACCTGGCACTAAATTAAATGAATAAGGGCGGTGTAAAATTTGAATACTAAAACAATCAAAATTATTTTCTTCTAAAACATGTTTCATAGACAATTCCAATCCAGAATCACCCACCACTCCAAATTTAACATTAGTTTTATCTTTAGAATAATTATGAGCAAATTTTCTTTTATCGAATTGAAAAGGGAAAGAATTATTGGCTTGAATTATATTTTGATAAGCCGCTGCTACAGGAGGAATATTTCTAGTTACTAGTTCAGATTTTTCACCAGAAAAGAAATCTATAACTCCAGGATATGTAATTGGAGATATCTGAAGTGAATCATTTAGAAACGAATCCATAATATAAAGCCAAAAGTTAGTGTTAAGGTAGGCAGGAGGACCAATCGTGCTATCTAAATCTACTAGCCAGAGATCTGTTTCTCTTACTTTTCTGGAGATGTCTGAAATTATAGAATCAAGTTGCCTGTTTTCTGCAAAACTATCACTGACACCCAACCAATCTCCTTCTAAAGTCCGATAAATCTCTTGCATCAAGTGTAATGTAAAAAGTTCGTTTTTAAGGGTTATGAATTGAAAAATAAAAAGAAGATGTACTCAAATTACTAATCCCACTTCACTCTTTCCATTTAATACTACATCCCATACTTGGTTGTTCTTCAATTGAAATTTTTCCTAATTCGAGAAATTCCTTAATTGCAGTGTATAATTCGTGCTCTCCTTGTTCTTTACCATGCGTATCATCAATTCTAGAATGAAATACTAATTTTAAATCTGAATCAAATAAAAATGGGTCAGGTGTACAGACAGCACCGTATTCTTTAGCTACCTCTTGAGATTCATCATGTAAATAAAAAAAATCTACTTGCCATTCATCAAAATATTTTTGCATTTTTTCAAAACTATCTTCAGGATAATTTTCAGATTCGTTCGAGTTGATACCAATTACAACTAGGCCTTTCTCTTTGTAATCTACTGCAATCCTTTTAATCTCATTTATTTTTGGAATAACGTAAGGACAATGGTTACACATAAAGATGATTAATGTTGCTTTTCCTTTAATGTCCTGTAAAGAATGGAAAGCACCATCTGTTCCTATTAGAGAGAAATCTGGAGCATTATCTCCATGTTTAAGAGTTGTATATTCTGAACCTAATAATGCCATTTTTATTTATTATTTTATTTTTGTAATATCACCATGTAATACTACAGGTTTCATTCCCAAGATCTCTTCTTTATAGCTAATCTCAGGGATTTTATTTGAAAGATATATTTTTTTACCTTGATGAAAAGCAAGCCCCATCTCAAGTAAGGTGTTTGCTCCAACATACCCATCAATACCGTTTTTGTTTTCATTTAATACTAAAATAGCATCTGACCACCCTACCTTATCAAAATGACTTCGCATTGCCTTTTCTTTAACATCCCAAATCCATTCCTCATGAGTTTCAGCCTTTCTAAGAGCATAATACTGTTTAACCGGAACTAGTTCACCATTATCATTCTTGATATGTGACGGAGGAAGCTTAACTTCAAAACCATTATTTTCTAAATCGTTTTTGGCTTTAATCATCTCATCATAGAATGCGATACTTCCACATATAGTGATTTTCATGAAATACTAAAATAAGAACTTCTTTAAATTATTTACTAAACAACTTCCCCAACGATACTTCTTAACATATGGCTAACAACTTTAATTTTTATTTTTTTGTTTAATGGAATTCTTCCTTTCACACCAATAACTAAAGGATAAGTTCCCATTTGCCTGCAAAAAGTGGTTTTACCATCATACATCTCTGTATATACATCTGTAAGAACAGTTCCAACCGGTACAAGAAGTTTTAACATAGGCCAATCAATCTTCTGTCTGATGTCATTTCGCCATTTCCAGTAAAGATGTTTGTTTTTTCTAAGATACTTATTCCCACCATGCTGTTCTAAAAAAGTATCTGGTAAAACTGAAACTTGACGAATATTGATTCTTCTTAGTAATAAATTTTCATCAATAATCTGTTGAAGATGTTGAAAGTTTTCTTTATGAGTTTGTTTAGTTTCATTAAGTAAACCAAAAATGATATTTATTCCAGGTAGAAATTTATGTAAACCGTTCTTCCCTCTAACAGCACCATGTTTGTTGATGATTTTAATTGCTTTCATTGCAATACTTGGAGCCGTATTTAGTCTATTAGCTCTCACAACATTCAAATCAAAACTTTCAACACCAAAAGCTGCAATATTACCAGGAGTACAATATTCTACAATTGCTTTAGTTATTTCCTCACCGCCTTTTCTAACAACAGAATTAGGATTCACATTATCTATGTGCAATACCTCCACTTTTGGACACTTTTTTCTAATTTGTTTAAGCATTTCAATGGGTTGGTCTGAACAATAAAAATCTGCTTGTTTACCTAATCTGAAAAAGCGAGCGCCTTTCTTGTAATATTGAACAACTTCTGAAACAACGTCTTCCATCTTTCGATTATTGAATCTGTTCTTAATTGGTTCAGTGCAGAACGAACATCTTCCAACATTACATCCTCTGCTTGTTTCAATCTCAATCATCTTGCGTTGAGGTATTTGCTTAAGAATTTCTGAGGATTTGGGAATTATTTTTTTTAATTGAGTAAATGAAAAATTAAAGTTTTCAACCGTAAAATCGTGTTTTACTTTTTCAAAGAACTTTCCACCCTCCAATTGAGTGCCGTAAACTGCAGGGCCAGTAAGAATAATTTCACTGTTAGACTTGATTTCTTTATTTTGTTTTATTGAATTAATCAGAGGAATTACTTCTTTCAGAGTTCCAGGTAATGCAGTTAAATATTTTCCCGGAACGTGAACTCCCAAGATAATTATCAATTTGTCCGTTTTAGGTATAATTTTAGAGGCATCATTATTTGTAAGACTATAAACCAAAATATTCGTCTTTTGTTTTACAGTTGGTTCTTTGATTTCTCCCCCATACTTTTTCCACAGACGTAAATCATCAATTGTTAAATAATTTACAGTATTACCTTCACTTCTAAATTTACCAAAAAGATATCTTGGATAAGTCCCTAAATATGGAGGAACACCTAATCCAGATGCTTCATCCGTATAACAATCAAGTATAGTGTAATGCATATACATTAGTAATGGCTTTTTTTTATAAAATTGACTTAAATAATAGTTAAATTTATATTATCATTAATCTTTTTTAGCTTTGAGGTGATACTGATGCAGTTTAAAGAGTATTTTACAACAGCAGAAGGAATTTTACGCCTAGGTGTTTTTGGAAGTTTTCTTGGACATGGAGTCTTTGCACTCCAAGTGAAGCAAGGTTGGATAAAGTATTTTACAGCTGTAGGTTTAAGTGAATCAGTTGCAAATACACTCTTACCTTTGATTGGAGTAATGGATATTGTTGTAGCACTGATAGCATTATTCTATCCATTAAGAATCGTTTTAGCGTGGGCAGCTGTTTGGGGATTATGGACAGCTTTACTGGGACCTATAGCTGGAGAACCAATCTGGGACTTTGTGGAAAGATGGGCTAATTGGGCAGCTCCACTAGCTTTGCTGATGTTAAGAGGATTACCAAAGAAGGCAAAAGATTGGTTAAGGCCGTAAGATATAATGTAAGAATTTTTTTATTTTTTTATTTCTTATTTATTTTAATGATTTTATTTAATTTCTATTCAACTATTTTAATAATATTTACTGGACAATCTTTAGCTGCTTGTTTATTAGCTTCTAATTCTGCCAGATTTATGTCAGCAGTATATACTCCTGATTTTTCTTTAGATCCTATCAAGATAGATTTCCCATCCTCCTCTGACATTTTCCATCTTTTAGAATCATGTTCCACACAAGAATTACAGCCAATACATTTATTTCGATAATGAATTATTTTTGCCATCTTTGCTTTTTAGTCATACCAAAAATCAGGTTGTATATATCTTTAACAAACTTTGGTGGTAATGTTTTGGATCCTTTTGTAATAATTTCATTTTCACGTTGTAAATCTTCAATTGGCATTTTATTAGTAAATTTAATCAATCTAATCTCATCAGAAATATCCATTCTTCTTCTTAAGATTTCAACCAGCCCTGAATCAAGTTTATCAATTTCTTTTCTTAAAGCCATTATTTGTTTCATATGATGTTAGATTATTTAATGACTATTACTCTCAACAAGAAATAGCTTATCATTTTCCCTTATTTTTTCATGAACCGGCATTGTGAACATTTGACCTTTCTCTGCTGATTCAGCATTTTTCTCATCAACAAAGATACTTTCTACTTTACCACGAAGAACCCCAGTAGTTGGACCATTTACTATAAACTTATCACCTAAATTAAGTTTACCGGATTTCAACTCAAAGTAACCCACACCAGCTTTGGGATAATAATTTTCTACGCGGCCAAGATATGTTTTGGTTTCTTTAGCTTGGGAACCATAACTAGCACTCCATTCACCTAATTGTTTTCCAAGATAATAACCACCATGCCAAAAACCTCTATTGTAAACTTTTTCTAAATCACCAATCCAATTTGCAATTTTTTTCTGATTATAAGTATCGTTGTGATATGCATCAACAGCTTCCTTATAACATCTAACAACAGTATCAACATACTCTGGAGCTCTTCCTCTTCCCTCGATTTTCAAAACTGAAACTCCAGCTTCAAGAATTTTATCAATAAAGCCTATTGTACAAAGATCTTTAGGAGACATGATATATTTATTATCAACTTTCAATTCAGCACCAGTTTCTTCATCCTTAAGAATGTAAGTTCTTCTACAGTTTTGAACACATGCTCCCCGATTTGCAGATGCGTTATTAGTAGCTAAACTCATATAACATTTTCCAGAGATGGCAACACATAATGCTCCGTGAACAAAAATTTCAATTTGTATTAAATTCCCGGAAGGGCCGACAATATTTTCTCGTTTAATTTGATCACAAATAGAAGTTATCTGTTGAAGAGTAAGTTCTCTTGCTAAAACAATTACATCAGAGTATTGTGCATAGAATTTAACAGCCTCAATGTTAGTAATATTTGTTTGGGTAGACATGTGAACTTCTAAATTTATGGAACGAGCATATTGCAAAGCAGCAACATCAGAAAGAATTACAGCAGTAAGACCAGCTTCTTTTGCGGTATCACATATTTTTTTCATTAAATTAATATCGTGATCGTACATTACAGTGTTTAATGCAAGGTAAGTTCTAACATTATTTTCTTTGCAGATAGCAACTATTTTTTTCAAATCTTCAGTGGTAAAATTATTGGCAGCTCTAGCACGCATGTTTAATTGTTCAATACCAAAGTAGACAGAATTTGCTCCAGCTTTTATTGCAGCAGTAAGAGATTCATATGAACCTGCGGGTGCCATGATTTCTACTTGTTTCATTCTAAGTCTTCTTCCGTAATAATATTGAATCCGTTCTTTTTCAGCATACCAGCAAAAACACCGTCACCATCTTTTAATGTTCCAGAAAAACTCCCATCATAAACCTTACCGAACCCACAAGATGGAGATTTTGCTTTCAAAATTGCACTTGTACATCCAGCCATTTTTGCGATCTTTAATGCTTCTTCAGCTCCTTTTACGAATTCTTCAGTTACATCTTTTCCTTCTTTAGTGAAAACTCGATCATCTTTTTGTTCAGCAGAAACTCTTGGAGTAGATAACCCACCTAATTGTTCAGGACAAACTAAAATCGCTTTTCCTTCTTCAACCAAATCAATTATTCTTTTACAGGGTTTTCCCATCCCATCATAACGACACTTAACTCCAGCTAAACATGCACTTACAACTTTCATTTTAAAAACCTCTTATCTACATCCTTTGGATTTCTAAATTTATCTAAATAAGGACCTAACTTATCTTTCATTTCTTGTTTATATTCATCTATAATATCTAATGAATTAATTTCTGCTTCCCAATCGATATCAGGAAGTTCGGTGAAATTACTAATTAGATCTCTTCCTTCATTTTTAATTAAAGAATCTATTAATACAGCTTTCTTTGTGGCAAACTGTTTAGTTGCAGGAAATTTAGTAATTGCACTTGCCCCTGCTTTCATTAAATATCCAACTTCTTCACATCTTCTCAAATTAGTTCCTGCGATCACTTCAAGTTTAGGAAAGCGGATTCTTAAGCGAGAGACCCATTGCAAATAATAATCAACTGTTGGCCCTTCTTTGAATTCCAATCCAGGAACCGGTTTTAAAGCGTAGATTGTAACTCTGTCTAAATTATGTTTTTCAACAAAATCAAATAGATATTTCATATCTTCTATTTTATCTCCCAAACCAACAATAACCGCAATACTTTTCTTGAAACCATCCATGTTGGAAAACATTTTATCATATGAAGCAATATCTTTACTAGGACAAACTTGCTTATGCAATACCGGATGCAAAGTTTCCATTGACCCACAGATCCCTTTGACGTAAGGCTTTAACTGTTCTAAATGGTTGGGAGAAAGTACACCCAAATTCAACCACATTTTTTCTCCATAGACAATGGAAACATTTTTTGCGAATTCCAGGAGTTGAGGAAATGGCATAATCCCATATCCTCCAGTTAAGAATTCAATTCTCCAGTTAAATAAACGGCAGAATAAAGCTTCTAATAATACTGAACCCATTGACCTTTTAGAACCTTTAGGATGTTTAATTTTGTGTTTTTGAGTTGTTCTAAAACAAAACGTACAATCCCCTAGAGAACAATACCAACTTAAGAAAATGCATCTACCGTACCAAGTTCTTCCGTTGTGATTTTGATGATATATTTCTGATGCTTGAGCCAGAAGTTGTTCAGTTTCTTTAGATATTGAAACTTCATTTACATGAACAAATTTGGATGGATCATACACTGCTTGTTGCATATAAAGCCATTTTTGAAGCAATTTTATAAATGTTCGGGGAAAATTCTTCTATGAAAAGATGCTAGGTGCAAATCACTTCTTCAGTTCCAGTTTTTTAAATACATCGAAAATAAATAGATTTTCTTCCCTTACTATATTTAATCCAACTTTTTTTATCGTTTTTACTGTGTCACGGTTCACATTAAAACCAAACAAACGTGTAATTGGATTATGTATGTTCTCCAGAAATGCAATTAGTTTATGTTTACTAAGAACATGTTCTAAAAGCAGAATCTTCCCATCTCTCTTGACAACTCTTTTTATTTCATTCAACATTTTCTCTTGATTTGATACCGAACAGAGGACAAAAGTTAAGATGACATAATCAAAAGAATTGCTCTTAAAAGGCAAAACTTCTTTATTTATCAGTTTAAATTTTACTGGATATTCATACTTGCTAGCCATTTCTTTTGCCTTCTGTAGCATTCCTCTACTTATATCAACAGCAGTTAATGAAACTAATTTGTGATTGTAATACTGTATGTTTTTTCCAGTTCCTACACCAATCTCAAGAACGTTCCCCCTAACTTCCTTAAGAAGACTTTTTCTCCATTGTCTAAAAAGAACTTTTTCTATCGGCCACTCTATAAAATTATAAAAAAAAGAATATCTGTTGTATTTCTTTTGAACTTGCTTGGTTTGTAATGTCATTCACAATTTCTTTCCTTTCAACAACAATGAATTAGTTATTACACTTACAGAACTTGCTGCCATTGCTCCTCCTGCAATCATTGGATTTAACAACCAGCCAGTCCAAGCGTATAAAACACCTGCAGCGATAGGAATACCAAGAGAATTATAGAATAAAGCCCAGAACATATTTTGACGTATCTTTGCCATAGTAAGTTTACTTAATTTAATTGCCTTTGGTACGTCAAGCAAATTATCACGCATTAACACAATATTTCCTGTTTCCATTGCAACATCTGTTCCTGAGCCCATTGCAATACCAATATCCGCTTGTGCTAAAGCAGGAGCATCATTTATTCCATCTCCCACCATTGCAACTTTTCCTTTTCTTTGAAGTTTCTTAACATACTTTGCTTTATCTTCAGGAAGAACTCCTGCAAAAACGTTTTTAATACCTGCTTTCTTGGCAATAGCTTTTGCCGTTCTTTCATTATCACCAGTGATCATGTACGTTTCAATCCCCATGTCTTGTAATTTCTTTACAGCTTTTGGTGAGCCTTCTTTTATTTCATCAGCAACTGCAATAATTCCTAATGCTTTTTTACCAGCACTTAGAACCATAACAGTTTTTCCTTCTTCTTCTAATTTAATAATCTCAGAGCTATAGTTTTTCAAATTAACTTTTAATTCATCCATTAATTTTGGCTTTCCTAAATGATATTGTTTTCCAGATATTTTTCCAGTAACACCCTTGCCCACCAATGCTTTGAAACTACTAACTTTCTTTATGCGGATATTTTTCTTTTGTGCATATTCAACAATAGCCTCTGCCAATGGATGCTCTGAACCTTTCTCAAGACTTGCGGCAATTGGCAAAATGTCTCCAACAACATCAGTTACTTCAGGTTTCCCTTTTGTGATTGTTCCAGTTTTGTCAAATACAACAAACTTTAATTTATGTGCTGTTTCAAGTGCATCCCCTCCCTTAATTAATATACCATGCTTAGCACCCATTCCAGTTCCAACCATTATCGCAGTTGGTGTTGCTAAACCAAGAGCGCATGGACAAGCTATTACTAAAACTGCAACTGCTGCAATAAGTGAAAAGCCTACGGTTGCATGAACTAATGAAAACCATACTGTAAATGTTGCTAATGCAATCAATATTACAATTGGAACAAAATATGAAGAAATTTGATCTGCAAATCTTTGGATGGGTGCTTTCTTTGTCTGTGCTTCTTCAATTAATTTTACAATTCTTGCCAAAGTTGTTTCAGATCCAACTTTTGTTGCTTTGAATGTAAAGCTACCTGTCTTATTAATTGTGGCTCCAATTACTAAGTCACCTTTCTTTTTATCAACCGGAATACTTTCACCCGTTACCATACTTTCATTAATTGCAGAACTTCCTTTCACAATAATACCATCAACTGGGATTTTCTGGCCAGGTTTTACAATTACTAAATCTCCTTTCACTACATCATCAATGGGAATCTTTATTTCCTTTCCCTTACGGATGACTAATGCTGTTTTTGCTCCTAACTTCATTAATTTGCTGATTGCTTCTGATGTTTTCCCTTTTGCAATCGCCTCAAGATATTTTCCAAAGATAACTAATGTAATCAACACTGCAGATGCTTCAAAATACTGGTGTCCTTCTACAGCAAATAATACCACATAAACTGAATAGAAATACGCAGCACTTGTACCAAGTGCAATCAATGTATCCATATTAGAAGTTTTATTTTTTAATGCCGCCCATGCTCCAACATAGAATTGTTTACCTACGTAAAATTGAATTGGGGTAGCGAGAAGCCACATGATATAATCTTGAAATGGAATTGGGTTGCTCATAAAAAACATGCCAAGAATTAATGAAGGAATACCTAGAATTGCACTAAATATTACTTTAAATTTTAATTTATTTAGTTCCTTTTTGCTTTTTTCTTTCTCTTTATTTAGATCTTGTACAAGATGTCCATCATAGCCTTTATCTTTTATGACTTGTAATAATTGGGATTCAGAAATTTCTTTGGCATTAAATTCAACACTTGCCTTTTCTGTTGCAAAATTAACAGAAGCTGTTTTTACTCCGTTTTTCTTTTGTAAAGCTCTTGAAATTATTTTTGTACAACTTGCGCAATGCATTCCAGTTATTTTCATTGTAGACTTCATTTTTTACATCCCTTCCGTTTTAAGATCTTACAACAATATTCTTCCATGTGTTCATCAATAAACTCTAGTAATGGTTTAATGGTTTTATTGTTAACAGTATAATACCGATACTTTCCTTGTTTTTCCATAAACACCATCCCATGATATTCTAATGTCTTTAAATTATGAGAAACCATTGTCTGCTCAAATCCAGTTTTATTACAGATCTCAGTAACATTTTTTTTCCCTTTTCTTAATAAATTAATAATCTGTAATCTATTTGGGTTTGCTAAAGCTCCAAAAAAAAACTTGTATGTGTTTATTGAGTGATTCATACATGACAAATAAATCATATGATATATAAATCTTTTGTTATTCGAAACTAAGTATCCTAGAACATCTACAACTAATAACAACAATCGTTTAAAAAGCAAGAGAAATAACAAAAGTATGAATTATTCATCTATTCCAAACAAACAACTTGCCTGCTTCGGAGTTTTAGCAGCAGGTAAGACAACCCTTGCTAAAGCTGCAGCAAGTGAAGAGTATAAAAAAATCTTGCTTGATACATTAACTGAAAACATTTTGATAGAAAAACAAATAACTTACCATGCAGAAAAATATAATGATCCTATATTATTTCCACTATACTATCAAGATCCAAAACAATATGCATTTGCTTATCAGATTTCTTCATTTGTAAATAGATTAATAACGCATGAAGAAGTTATCTCTAAATCTCCTGGAATAAATATATTAGATCAACCATTTGAAGCAGACAGGTGGATTTATGGAGAAGCTAATCGTGAAAATATGAAAGAGACGTTTCATGTCTATGACAAATTATACAGGCAGATGAGTAAAAGAATCAGTGAACCAGAAGTATATGTCTACGTAAGGATACCAAAAAATAAGGTTAAAGTTTTGCAGGATAGGATCATGATGAGAGGAAGAAAAGCAGAACAAGAATTAGTAGAAGATTCATCATACCTTGAAGAGTTGATTGACTGTAATGATAGATTTTTTCATCTAAAACAAGATAAAACAATAGTAATTGATGCCACTCAAATGCGCGCTCCTGGAGGAGGAGTGATTGATTTTGATTATATTAGAAATAGTTTACACACAATAGCAGATGAAATCATCAGAAAGAAGCTATTTTAAAGTACAATTATCATTCTCACAGACATTATGAATGAAAATCTTTAAAAACAGCTTATTATTCCGGACTATATTGGCCCCATAGCATAGCCTGGTGGTGCGCACGACTGATAATCGTGAGGTCCCGTGTTCAAATGCTATTGGCTGTTGTCATGGCTTGAAAGTCACGGTGGGGCCATTTTTCTTCACCTATCCACTCAACAATATATTCCGTTCTGTATAAATCTTTAAATAACAGTTATCATTCGAGAATACTCACTAAAACCATTGGGGGTGTGTTTATATGATAAAAAAAAGTGCGTTGATTATATTTGGTATTCTAATTTCTATTATGTTAGTGGGTTGTTTAGATTATAAAGCCTATGATATACCTGCGGAAGAAAAGACTGTGGAAGATGCAGATAATTCCGATTTATTAAAAGAAATAGAACAAATTGAGAAAGAATTAGAAATGGAAGAAGCAGGTAAAGAAGCTTCTGAAGAAACTAAAGATGCTGGAGAAACAACAAAAGATAAAAAAACTGAACCAAAAGATAAAGTTAAAGAAGTTGTTTTGCCTGAATTGAAAGAAGATAAAGTAGAGGAATTAAGCAGTGAAGAGCTTGATATTATTTCAGTTAAAGAAAACGAATTAGTTAAATTAAAGGTAGATGTTTCTGATCCAGATAAAGATCCCGTAACGTATTCATTCACTAAACCATTAAACAAAGATGGAGAATGGAAAACTAATTATGGTGATGCAGGTGAATACATTGTTACAGTAACAGCAAGTGATGGTAAACTAACATCAGATAAAAAAATAAAGATTGTTGTTGTTAGGGTAAATGTGCCACCAGTTATTGAGGGTGTAGGAGATATAACTGTTAATGAAGGTCAACTTGTCTCGTTAGAGCCAAAAGTAAAAGATCCTAACAATGATGCAGTAACCGTTACCATAACCGAACCGTTAAAAACAGGAACGTTCAAAACTGATCATACCAGTGCAGGAGAATATAAAGTTAAAATCGTTGCAAGTGATGGTGAATTGCAAACTGAAAAGACAATTCGTTTGAAAGTAAATGATGTAAACGTCTTACCTGAAATCTCTAATATTCCAACGGAAATAAGAGTTAAAGAAGGTGAGAAAGTTATCATTAAACCTGAAGTAACTGATTTAGATGGAGATGACTTTAAAGTTACAATCAGTGATCCAGTTGGTAATGATGGAGTCTGGGAAGTTGGTTTTACAGAGCACGGTGACTATACGGTTACTGTAGTAGTTGATGATGGTAAAGATAAAGTTACCAGAAAAATCAAACTAAAAGTTGAAGATGTCAACATGCCTCCGGAGATTAAAGATATTTCCGTTAAGGCAAATTAATTTTTTTTTATTTTTGAGGTTTAAATCATGCGTCGTTTAATAATCCTGGCAGTTTTTGCACTTTGTATTGTCCCCCTAGTTTTAGGTGCTACAAGAACTCTTTATGTAGAAGAGGGAGATTTTGTAACGCTGATCCCAGAAGGTTACGATGCTGATCAAGACAAAATTTCTTACAATTTTACTGAGCCATTAGATTCGCAAGGGGAATGGCAAACAACATTTGAAGATGCAGGGGAATATAATATCACAATTACAGCATCTGATGGAAAAAATGTAGTTTCAGAAATTGTTAATCTAGTTGTTAAAGAAGGAAACCAACCGCCAACTCAAACAAAAAAGAAGATTACTGTTAAAGAAGGAGAAGTGATTGATTTAAAAACTTTAGTAGAAGATAAAGATGGAGATGCTCTTACTTTTTCTGCAAAAAACTTTAAAGATGGTAAATGGACAACTGACTATGAAGATGCTGGTGAGAAGGTAATTGATTTTACAATTGATGATGGAGAATACAAAGTAAAAGGAAGAATTGAAATAACTATTTTAGAAACAAATCAACCACCAACTATAAAAAAAATATTTTCTGAAAAAAAAGAATTAGATTTTAAAGAGGGAGATACTTTCAAGTTTTTTGCAGAGTTAGAAGATAAAGATTCTAAAGTAAAGTATATTTGGAGATTTGATGGGAAAAACATTTCTGATAAAAGTAGTGATGAGTTATCATTAAATTATGACACATCTGGTGAACATATTTTACAGTTAGTAGGAAAAGATGAAGAAAACTCTGTTCAAAAAGAATGGAAAATTGTTGTTGAAAATGTAAATAGAAAACCAACATTAGAATTAAAAGATATCACAATTAAAGAGGGAGAGTTATTGCAGCTTGGATTTCCTCAAGTAGATGCAGATGGAGATAAATTACAATATACTTTTGAAAAACCATTAAACGATAAAGGAGAATGGCAAACAGGCTTTGATGATGTTGGAAAATATAAATTAGATGTAGAAGTCACAGATGGAAAACTTAAAGATAAAGACGAATTACTAGTAGTCGTTGAAGATGTTGATAGAGCTCCAGAAGTTAAGTTTCCTAAAAGATTATATGTTAGCGAGGAAGATACAATCACCTGGAAAATAGAAGCTTCTGATCCAGATGGAGACAGATTAACGTACGAACTTGTTGACCCACCGGCAGGTTCAAAGATAAGTAAAGAAATATTTTCGTGGAAACCAGGTTATGATGCAATTAAAAGGTCTGGCGGGATTTTCAGCAAAGTTTTGAACACTTTACGTTTAGAACATTATTTGTTAAAAGACAAAGAATTTCAGTTAAAATTAAAAGTATGTGGAAAAGAGTTATGCAGAGAAGGAACAGTTCCAATTTTAGTTTATAATGTTAATAGAAAACCTGAATTTGAATCAATTAGTCCTAATTTAGTATTAGAAACAGCTGAAATTGATGTTAATGCAGTTGCTCATGATCCAGACGGAGATATTGTCCATTACTATTTTAGTAAACCACTTAGTAAAAGAACAGGTAAATGGAAAACAGATTATGGAGATGCAGGAGTTAAGGAAGTAAAAGTAACTGCAACTGATGGAAGATGGGGAAATACAGCAACTTTTAACATTACAGTTCTAAGAAAAAATCAAAGACCTACTCTAAAACCAAGCGCAGAAGAAATGACAGTTAAAGAAGGGCAGGAAGTAATTTTACAAATAAATGCTGAAGATCCAGATAGTAATAATGTAACTGTAACCTTGGAAGATATTCCGAAAGGAGCTTCGTTTAAAGATGGCGTTTTTAGATGGACTCCAGGATATGATGAAGTATCAAAAAACAGTAAATCTGAGGAATCAGACTCATCTTTTGCGGATGTATCAAATATAATATCAAGTCAATTTAGTGGTTCAGAAAAAGTGGTTTGGTTGAAGTTTACTGTTTCAGATGAAGAGTTTGATGTAATACATCCAATTAAAATAGTTGTTAAAAACAAAAACAGGAAACCGAAAATCGTTGACTATTTGCCTGTAGGAGATCTACAAAGTGAGGTTGGTGAATCACTTATATTCAGTGTTGCAGGAACAGACCCAGATAAAGATAATCTAACCTACACATGGGCATTTGATTTTGGACAGAAAAAAGTTACCGGAAGTAATACTATTGAGAGAACTTATGTATTACCAGGTGTAAAGAAAGTTTCGGTTGAAATTGATGATGGCTTAAGTTCAATAACAAAAAAGTGGATGATTTTGGTAAGAGGAGAGGTTGAAGAATCAATTGAAATGGAAGAGGATAATGATGAAATAAGTACTAATCAAAACACTGGCACATCAGAACAAAATACTGGTACTTCAACTACAGATTCTAATATATTAATTTATTATATTGATGGGTGATTTGTAATAAATATTTATTTTTGGTAAAAACTTTTAAAGCCTAAAAAAAACAATAGTAACATGACCTCAGTAAATACAATCATTCACAACTTGCTGAGTAAACATATTTCTATTCAGAAATGTCTAAAAAGAGATTTAATTAACACAAGAAGTTTAGCAAGATTTCTAGTGGATGAATATAAGTTAGACTTTTCATTAGATTCTGTTATTAGTTCAGTTAGAAGATTTGATTTGAATAAAGTTTCATTACTTGCTTCTAAGGAAGCCGAAGAAGCTTTCCATAGTATGATCATTTCAATTAAAGATAATGTGGCACGTATTGTTGTTGAAGATGCGGCTTTCAAAGAAATTGCACAAGATTATATTTCAGAACAAAAATTGAAAAAAAATGTAAGAATTGTTAAGTCCAAGGAAATAGTTACATTAATTGTAAATCAGAAAGATATTGAAGAAAAAGTAAGTCTCTTCAAACGTGAGTCAGTTTTACAAGTTGACAAAGATTTAGCCGAAGTGAGGCTACAATTCAGTAAAGACGTATCTAAAGTAAAAGGTTTAGTTGCTGCTATCAGCGGTGAAATTGCTTTGAGAGACATTAACATTTTGGATATTATTTATTCTCTACCAGATTTATTGCTTTACATTAAACAGGAGCATGTAGGAAAGGTGCATACTTCACTTCAGGAGATGAAACGTTAAGCAAAGTAAACTCAGGCATTGAGAAACTTTTCTTAAAACATCCGTGGTAACTATCTCTTCTAGCTTGATAGACTTGTTCTTGAGTAAGTATTTGTACTTCAATTGGTCTTAATGGGGAATTTTTTGGATCTGCAAAGTATATCGAGAAATGTTTTGCACCAAATTCACCATAACCATTTTGTTTAGGTCGAGCAGTATAATTTTTTACTCTTTCAAAACCAGGAAATAAATACTTTATATTTTTCGGATTGAAGTCAGAAAATCCAGACATCACATCATCTATCGCTGCTTTATTACCATCCTCAACTGTAACCCTAACTCTTAATACGTCCTTAATTGTATTTGGACCAATTATTTTCCCTGAATTTTCCAAACGATACAAACTTTGTTCTGTAGCAAACAATTTACGAACTACTTTTCCATATAGGGATGAAAAACTTTTTCTATTTGCTTGAATTGAAACAAAAGGTGATTTAGAGTTCGGAGTAATGAGCTTAGTTTGTGAACCTAAACTAAATGAATCATAGTCTAATGAAAAATGTTGCATAATATTATCTACAAAAGAATCTAATTGTTTCTGCTCTTGCTGTAATAATAATTCTATCTCGTTTTGAAGAATTAACTGTTCCTCAACTTCTGGAGTTATGATGTGTTGATAAAGTAACTGTTCTAATTGTTTATTAGCTAAGCTAACAGAAGTAGTTACTTTTTTATCATATTGTAGTTGTGAGTTATCCATTTTATTGATATAATTCTCTTGGAGGTTTGTAATACTGAATCATCTTGGAAGCTTTCTTATCTCCATGTACAGCTTGTAATATGTTAAGAGTCTCTTCATACCAACAATCAATTTTGATGTAAAGACTCGATTCTTTCAAATTACTATTATCAAATGTTTCTCCGGCTTTGTTATCTGAATGAGTGCGATGGTAGCAGATTGCATTCATTACTAAATGATTTAATGACGTCATTTGTATACTAAAGTAGAAAAAGTAAATAAATCCTGTGACCTATATGAAGGAAAGTTTTTGTTTTTGACACATTCAGAGAGATTTTGACATAAAAATAAATATAGAAAAGCACATAATTATTTAAAGAATTGATACTAAAAAATATTATGGATCCTACTTACTCTTTAGCTTTAGAAACCATTGAAAAGAACAAACAAGCATTCATTTTTTTACCTAGCAGAGCTAGTGCTGAAAAAACTGCGGAAGAAATTTCTAAGAAAACTAATTCATTCCACCCAGTTCTTGAAAATTCGATCTTAAAAGCTACAAGTTCTCCCACAAGACAATGTAAAAGGTTAGCTGGATGTGTCAGAAAAGGAATTGCATTTCATCATGCAGGTCTGCTTAAACAACAGAGAGATTTAATTGAAGACGAATTTCGCTCAGGAAAAATAAAAATTATTTGTGCCACTCCCACATTGGCTGCTGGAATTTCACTTCCAGTATTTAGAGTTATAATTAAATCCCTAAAAAGATTTTCAGGGAAATGGGGCATGGATTGGATTCCAGTTTTAGAATATATGCAAATGGCTGGGAGAGCGGGAAGACCAGAATTTGAAAAGTTTGGGGAAGCTATTGTAATTGCCAAAGATGAAGCGCAAAGAGAAGAAATTTATGAAAAATATGTTTGCGGCGAACCTGAAGAGATCTATTCAAAATTAGCAGCAGAACCAGTATTAAGGATGTATTTACTTTCTTTAATATCTTCTGGAGTAATTAGAGATAGAAAATCAATGAAATCATTTTTTGCTAAAACATTTTGGTCTCATCAATTTAAAGATGCAGAAAAGTTGGAAGACATAATGGAACGAATGCTTTCTTTACTTGAAGAATGGAAATTTATTGTGAAAAGTGGAGATGAAAAAGTAAAATCTGATTTTTCTTCGGCTCTAGAACTGGTTGAGAAAGAAAGTAAGGTAGATGCATCAAATGAAAAGTTACGGCCAACACTTATTGGAAAGAGGGTTGCAGAACTTTGTTTAGATCCATTAACTGCTTTTCACATAATAGAATCAATTAATAATTATAATGAAAGTCACGATACTTTTTCATTATTACAAATGATTTCAAATACATTAGAGATGCGACCTTTATTGAGAGTTAAAGTAAAGGAACAAGATAAAGTAAATGATGAGTTGTTGAAAAACCAAGAATCATTATTATTAGGAGAACCAAATGTTTTTGATTTAGAATATCCTGAATTTTTGAATTCTATTAAAACTTCAATGTTTTTCAATGAATGGATTAATGAGAAAGGAGATGATTATTTATTGGAAGAATATTCCATCAGACCAGGTGAGATTAGAGTTAAATTAGAAATTGCTGATTGGTTATTATATGCGGCAAGTGAATTATCCACAGTATTGGATTTGAGAGAAGTGAAAAAAGAGATGGTTAAGTTGCGTATTAGAGTTAAGAATGGAGTTAAAGAAGAATTGTTAACTTTCTTGAAATTAAAAGGAATTGGTAGAGTTAGAGCACGTAAAATGTATGTTAATGGTATGAAAGATATTGGAGATGTTAAGAAAGCAGATGTAACAACTTTGAGTCAAATAATTGGCGGAAAGTTAGCGCAAGATGTGAAGAAACAATTAGGACAGAAAGTTGAAGCAGTTTCATCTGGAAAGAGGAAAGGACAGATGGGGTTGGGAAAGTTTTGAAAAGGTTTTTAAGAGACTAGTGTTTGTAGTTAATATGAAGTCTTTAAAGTGGTGGTTTAAGTTACATTTTGTAATTGATATATTATTTGCAATTCCTTTGTTTTTATTCCCAACTGAGTTTCTAAATTTGTTTGGTTTTACAACTGAACCATTATTTGCAAGGTTAGTTGGTGCTGCATTAATTGGAATTGGAGGGGCATCTTACTTTTCAGGTAAAAAAGATTTTGACATTATGCTTACTCTAAAATTATTGTGGAGTGGTGCAGCAGTCATTGGTATATTATGGAGCATTATTGAGGGAACATCAAAGTGGGCTTGGATGTTTTTGATAATATTTGCATTATTCTTTTTATTGTGGATGTACTTCAAAAAATGGAAGTAATAGCACACAGAGGAGCATCAGGCTATGAACCTGAGAATACATTAGCAGCATTTGGAAAAGCAATTGAATTAAAATCAGATATGATTGAGCTTGATGTAAGACTTTCAAAGGATGCTGAAGTTATAGTATTTCATGACATGACTTTGGCAAGAAGGACTAAAAAGAAAGGTTATGTTTCTAAGAAAACTTTGGAACAGCTTAAGGCATATGATATTGGAAAAGGAGAAAGAATTCCTACATTAAAAGAAGTAATAAGTTTTGTAGATGGCAGATGTAAAATTAATATTGATATAAAAGACATTAAAGCCGTTGAGGAGATTGTTAAGATAGCCGGAGATAGAAGTAATATAATTGTTTCATCTAATAGTGTTAAAATTTTAAGATTAATTAAATCATTTAATCCAAAAATAGAAAGTGCATTGATATATTGGACAACTAGAAGAGGACCATTAACTAGCAGAAGATTGATGAAAAAAGTTGAAGAGTCTGGTGTTAAAATAGTTGCATTAAAAAAAACCTTAACCAGTAAGAGAAGGATTAAAAGATTGCATGATAAAAACGTTAAGGTCTATGTTTGGACAGTAAATAAAAGATCAGAGATTTCTAAATTTAAGAAAAAGAAAGTTGATGGGATAATTACAAATTATCCTGATAGGGTTTAAACTTACTAGATTCAGAACGTACTTTAGGTAAAAATTCACCAACCAATTTTGTTACTAATCTTGAAACATTTTGTTCATTTTTTCTGTCACCAAATATAGTGCTGCATTCAATCCCATTACCATAATTTCTGCAATTGAACCCTTCATCAAATTGTACATGGCCACCATTAAAATTTTCAGCTTCAGCAACTCTAACATTCGCTTCTCTAGAATTTCCTTCAATTAAAGCAACACCCGCAGGAGTGTAAACTGTAAACTTATAGGGACTATCCGGGCAGGATTTATCACTTACTTCAAAAGCGACAGTTGATTGATCTGCTTCAAATGTTCCTTTGTAAACAGAATTTGGTTCGCAAGTAGGTATACATGGGCGTGGTGGACAATATACGCTTACTGCACAACCACCGTTTAATATTGCTACAATTGCAACTGCAGCTTTACCATTATTTTTAGATTGTTTCATTTTGTCATCAAATAGATATAGCCATTTAGAAATCTTTAGTCCCTTAAGAGTAGTTAAGTAAAGATTTGTAATTACTCCTCACAACAAGAGAATGGGAACATTTAAAGAACTTTTATTTCAATTGGTTCTATGGATAAACAATAGACTCATTTTATGCACAAATTGAGCACAAATGTAAAATGAAAGAAAAACGGAGGAATGTTTATTATGCGCCAATTATAGGAAAACCAACGATAAACATAATCACCAATATTAAAATCATTGTTAAGAAAAGCCAAATCAAAACTGCAGAGACTATTGCTAAAATTACACTAACGACATTACTAAACCTCAATTTAAGTTTTGAGTAAATAAAACCTGCAGTCATACCAGCTATTGCAACCATTGGGAAAGGAGCCAGTCCACTTAACACATCGCCAGAAGTTACCAAAGTATAAACTACCCCTAAAACTAAGAATCCTAAACTTATGATTAATCCCTTTAAATAATCCGGAATGTTTTCCCATTTCATATTTTAAATTGATTAAAGAAAGTATTTAAGCCTTTCTAGATAGCGAGTAAACATTCCTCCATTTATTCACCTATAAACAAATCACCCCCCCTCAGCTATAAATTCTATAAAAACAGGGGGGACGATTATTTACAACAAGAAAAACAAGATAATCGGAACAATCAAAGCACCCATCAAATGATTCTTGCCAACCTTCCATACAGAAGCAAGCATACCAATTGAAACAGCTGTTGTTAGAATACCTAAACCAATAAAGCTGTCAAAAACAAAAGTTAGGATCGTTATAAAAGATAACACAACAATAATTGTCAATTGATAATTTATTTTAGGTAAAATATTTCTACAAACTTTTGAAAGATAAATCGCCAAAATAGTTGCAATTCCAGCTGTTGTTAAAGCAACTGATAAGAATAATAAAACTTCTGATAAACCAACAGAACCTATCAGCTTTTTTACAGCAACAATTGCCCCATTCCTTGCTTTATCTAACATATATATCGTTCCAATTGAAAGTAGCATATTTGCAGTATTGATGCCACCCACTAAGGAAAGGAAACCTTCATCACCGATATCTCCAACTAGTTTAGTAGCAACAATAGCAGCTTGAGAGTTTCCAAAACCTGGCAAGAAAGCAGCAATAAAACCTACCCCAGTAGCAGCAGAAATGGATTTAACAGTTTGCTTTTTTGTAATCGTTAACGGAACATCATTTTGCTGAGGGATTGAACTTTTATGTAATAAACTAAGAAGTAAAATCGGGAACCCGAATAAACCAGATAAAAGGGGGAATAAAGATTGTTTCAAATTAGGAATACTAAACACAATTAATCCAAGTGAACCAGCTAATAAAAAACAGGCAATTGTTTTCCACCTTTTTCCCTTTTCTTTTCCAATCATAAAGATCATGATTAAAGCTAATAGATAACCAACGATTGGTTTAATGATTGGAGCAAGAAATTCCATGCCTTTTAACAAAAATGGGAATAGTATAATTCCAAGACATAATGATCCTAATGAACCAATGAGAGTGTATATAATAGCATTATGTCCCATTCCTAGATGCAGCATCCTGTGGCCAGGTAAAACTATTAATTCTTGACCTGCATCAGGAGCACCTAAGTAAATGGAGGGTATAGAATCAAGAAAAGAGTGAGTTATGGCTAAAGAAATGATGAAAATAACTAAATATAAGGGGGATACGAAAGCAGCTAGCGGAAGGGCCAGAAGTGCTATCAGGTTAACGTGAATACCTGGTATTAAGCCGGAGATAATTCCTGCTGAAATTCCGGCTATTAGTGCCAATAAAATAGCGGTAAATGCCATCTGTTTTTTGACAATTTAGGTAATAAAAACACATGGGTTAGGCGTTGATTATTTTCTAAAATGCCTGTAGTGGAACTCTTAAACAAAGCTAACTACTCTTTAGTGATAAAATAACCAAACATTTATAAATAAGCCTCTCTTTTTGAAGTATATGTCAGATAAGCCTAGAATCGTTACAAATAGTACTAATGAATCGCTAGTTGACAGACTAAAAGAACATGCATCAGACTTATCACCAGTTTCCGAGGATGCAGTTATTAAAGAATCAATGAGAAAAACATCACATATAGTAGTAATAGATTATGGCTCATTAGAGATGAATGATCAAGAATTAGCTGGATATCTAAGAGAAATCAAATTAGCAAATGGGATGAAAACTATTCTAGCTGGCTATAATAATCATGAATTATCAGGAAGATTTTTTCAAGCAGGCTTAATTTCAGACGTAATTAGGGAAGATGAAATGGGCATTGGTCCAATCGTTGGAATGCGAGTACATGGAGCTTATCAATTATTCCTTTCTCAGAGAGATGATTTGACAAAATTATTTAATCGACCTTATGCTATTGAAAAATTAGAAGAAGCAGTAGAAGAAGCTAAAAGATGTTTTAGTCGAGTTACAGTTACAATGTATGACCTAGATCATTTTAAGAATATTAATGATACTTATGGACATAGTGCAGGCGATGAAGCTTTGCGAGTAATGGGTAAAACATTAAAAAGATCATATGTAAAAAAACATTTAGATACACCAGCTAAATACGGTGGAGAAGAATTCTTGGTAGTTTCAAAAAACACACCATTAAAAGGTGGAGTTATGTGTGCAGAAAGAGTTAGGCAAACAATTGAAAATGCTAAAGTTCCTGAACATCCAAAGATTAAATTGACTGTAAGCGGCGGAGTTGCTTCATTTGATGGATATTCAGCTAATTTTAGAGCTTTAGATTTGATTGAACAAGCAGATGAAGCTTTATATGAAGCAAAGAATTCTGGTAGAAATAGAATCCATACTAAACAAAAAGTTTAATAAATTCTCCCAACTTAGATAGTAAATGGATTATTTTCAAGAGATTTGTTCACTATTAAAAGAACAGGCAAAGAAAGATGTTACAAAGATTCTAACCGTCCCACCAGATAGTAAAATGGGAGATTTTGCTCTACCTTGTTTTGTATTTGGAAAAAATCCGCATGAACAAGCAGAGAAATTGCAGAAGAAGTTAAAACTTCCAAAATTTATTGCAAAAACTGAAGTAGCTGGCCCTTATCTAAATCTCTTTCTTAATCCAACAATATTTGCTGAAACTACTCTTCTGGAAATTTACAAAAATGCTAAACATTATGGTGGAGCACAATTAAATAAATCCAGCAAAATAGTTGTGGAGTATTGTGGTCCGAATACTAACAAACCTCTACATCTTGGACATTTAAGAAACATGGCGTTAGGTAATACTATTTGCCGCATCTTAGAATTTTACGGACATAAAGTAATCCCAGTTAATATCATTAATGATCGGGGTGTGCATATCTGTAAATCTATGCTAGCTTATCAAAAATGGGGCAAGAATAAAAAACCAAATAAGAAAGGCGACCATTTTGTTGGTGATTTCTATGTAAAATATTCTCAAGAGGAAAAAAAGAATCCAGAGTTGAAAGAAGAGATTCAACAATTGCTTGTAAAGTGGGAAAATGGAGATAAAGAGACACTTGAACTATGGGAAAAAATGAATTGTTGGGTGCTAGAAGGTTTCGCTGAAACGTATAAAAGATTTGGCATATCATTTCAGAAAGAATATTTTGAATCAAAATATTATGCAAGAGGTAGAGATTTAGTTGAAGCGGGAGTCAAAAAGAAAGTATTCAAAAAAGAAGAAAATGGTTCAATCATTGCTCAGCTTGAAAAAAAATACAATCTACCTGATAAAGTGTTATTGAGAGCGGACGGAACTTCTATCTACATTACGCAAGACATGTATCTAGCAAACATGAGATTCCGTGATTTCAAATTTAACAAGATGATTTACGTAGTTGGAAGTGAACAAAATTTACATTTTAAACAATTATTTACTGTATTAAAAATGCTAAAGGAACCTTATGCAGAAGATATGTATCACCTTAGCTATGGGATGGTACATCTACCCAGCGGCAGAATGAAATCAAGAGAGGGTACTGTAGTAGATGCAGATGATATAATTGATGAGACTGCTAAAATCTCTGCTAAAGAAATTGTGAAAAGACATCCAAAATTATTGGAAAAGGAAGTAAAGGAAAGATCTGATGTCATCTCTTTGGCAGCGATTAAATTCTATATGGTGAGGACTGACGCAAATAGAGACATTACATTCAATCCAGAAGAATCATTGAATTTTGAGGGTGAAACTGGCCCTTATGTACAATATACTCATGCGCGTATTTGTTCAATATTAAGGAAAGCTAAAAAAGAACACCAGCAGCAAGTAATTTCAAAAGTGGATTTTTCTTTACTTAATTTGGAGGAAGAGAAAACAATTATAACTCATTTGTACAATTTTCCCGAAGCGGTAGAAAAAGCAGCAAATTCTTTGAAACCACATTATATTGCCAATTATTTAATATCTTTATCACAGGCATTTAATGAATTTTATCATAAATGTCCTGTGTTGAGTGAGGTTAAAGCGCAAGTTAAAGTCCGCTTACTTTTGGTAGATTCAGTACGACAAGTATTAGTAAATGGATTAAATCTGTTAGGAATTGAAGCGCCTGAAGAGATGTAGTTATTCTCTCTAAATAAACCCCTAATTATATTTTTCTTCTTATTGGATCTACTCTGTGTTTATTCAAATTAACTTCTTTGTACATTTTATCTATCGTAGAAACTCCACGCAAAAATTCATACCATAACTGCTGATTTAATTCAGCCAATTTATTTCCATCATATAGTGTTATTTTAGGAAACTCGTCAATAGCTGCATAAGTATGTTTGTCAAAACCCTGATTTGTAGCAATAATCGCCCCCCTAGCTTTGACAAACACTCTTCTTTCTTCAACCTCTTCAAGTAAATTTTCAATAGTAACAATTCTGGAACCAGTTTTTCTTTGAGTCTTACGCAATTTATATCTAACATTTCCTTTAGATAAATATTTAGCTTCCACTATGATTTTAGAATTAAGCAAATTGTAATCATAAAGCATTAGATCAACTTGTCTTCGTTGATATTGGGACCTTCTTAAAACTAAATCACGTTCTACTTTTCTGTAATGTCTGTTAAATATTTCTTCTAATACAATCTCAAATCTCTTCCCTTTTCTTTGTTCAGGAGTAAGTTTTGCCATCAATACAATCGATTAACAAAATTAATAAACAAACGTAGTGCTTATAGTTACCACAGTAATAATCTAACAATAATACTCATAATAATAACATTTAAAAAATGGAGGGTTAAATGAAATTATTCTTTGTAACAGGAAACCAGAACAAATTGCGTGAGGCTAAACAAATATTAGGAGATGTTGAATCTATCTCAGTAGATTTACCAGAAATTCAAAGCCTTGATTCACATGAAATAATCAAACAGAAACTACAAGAAACTTATCATTTACAACATTCCCCCATATTTTGTGATGATGTTTCATTTGAGATTAAAGCACTCAATGGTTTCCCAGGACCATTAATAAAATGGTTAATCAGATCCATTCCCCTAGAAGAAATAACTAAATGGGTGCATCAATATTCAGATCATTCAGTTGTTGTAAAATCTGTGATTGGATTTAAGGACAAAGATAGAATTGAATTTATTGAAGGTATTGTAAAAGGTAAAATCGTTGAACCGCGTGGTGAAAATGGTTTTGGTTTTGATTCAATTTTTCTTCCAGAGGGAAGTGACAAAACTTTTGCAGAAATGGCGCCTGAAGAAAAAAATCTCATCAGCCATCGTTATCTCGCTCTAAAAAAATTAAAAGAATTTCTCCAAAATAATTATAAATAGTTGCAATTTAATTAAAATATGAAGTTTATATTCATTTACGTTACGGCTAAGGATAAGGAAGAAGCTAAAAAAATTTCAAAAAATCTTCTTGAAAAAAAGCTAATTGCTTGTTCTAATTATTATCCAGTTGATTCAATGTACATTGACAGTGGTGATGAAATTAGGCTAAATAATGAATATGTTCTGATATTAAAAAGTAAGGAAGATTTATTTGAATCTGTAAAAAAAGAGATTAAAACAACACATAGCTATGATACACCTTGCATCGTAAAACTTATGGTAGAACCAAATGAAGCCTATAGTAAGTGGTTGGCAGGTCAGCTGGACACAAAATCTTTATAAATAGTCCAGAATCTTAAGAGAAAATGGTAAAACTTCGTAAAAACTGTGCATATCAGAAGCTTGAACGTCCTTATACTAGAATTAGTAAGTATACTAAAAAGAATTTTGTGAGAGGTGGAAGGCCACATATGAAAGTTATCAAGTTCGATATGGGTTCTCCACAAAAGAAGTTTACGTCTACGATTGTATTAACTTCCAAAAAAAGTATGCATGTTCGTCATAATGCAATGGAATCAGCTAGGATGACATCAAATAGACATTTAGAAAGAAATCTTGGAAAAGAGTATCATTTAAGAATTAAAATATATCCGCATCATGTTTTAAGGGAAAATCCTTTAGCTTCAGGTGCAGGAGCAGATCGTCTGAGTACTGGTATGAAAAAATCTTATGGAAAATCTGTGGGGTCAGCTGCACGAGTTAAGGAAGGGCAAACACTTATAGAATTGCGTATAAATAAGGAGCATCTTAAATTTGGTAGAGAAGCACTTTCTAGAGCTGCTAAGAAATTCCCGTGTTCTTGTAAAGTTGTCGTACAATAATTAATATTTTTTATCATTTCATTGCCTCCTTCAATTTAGCGATTTCTTCTTCAAGTTGATACAGTTCACTATAATTCATTTTCTTCTTTTTTTTGTTATCAGTATATTTCTCTTTTATGTCCATGTTTTTCTCATTAATTTTTTCGTCAATCATTTGAACTTCCAAAATGCCTTGTTGTTCTTCAGCTATTTTTTCTTCAGTTTTAGCCTTGCCAAACAAGTTCTTTAGAAAATTAAATGGTGCTTTTATTCCCTGATTTAATTTAGCATTTACTTCTTTTCTTTCTTTTTCTAAATCTCGATCAGAACTTAATCCTCTTGTTGGTGGACTTATAGTAATTATTTTTGCTTCTCTAGGTTCTGGAATAGAAGGTTTAGAGTCATTAATTCTAGCCAGTTCATTTTCCAAATCATAAAGGTCATTATGTTTTTTGGTTTTTTTGATAGTTTCTCCTGTAACTTTGTTTTTTTTACCTTTTAGATTTTTTTCAATTTTCATTACTTCCATTTGAGCCAATTTTTCTTCATTGATTATTTTGTCTGACTTGTGAAGAGGTAAATTTACAAAAGGAATGGGATTTTCTTTTCCAAAAGCTAGCTTGCTCTTTACAGCATGCAATTTCTTTCCTAATCCTGAATAAGAGGTTTTTCCTCTTGTTGCTAAATTAACTGTTATTATTCTTACTTTTTTTCTTTTAAGTAAATTTAACTCTTCTTCAGCTTCGTCAGCTTTTTTAACTAATTGTCTATATCTCCTCGATTTTTTTCTTATTGATTTTTTCTTTGCCAATTTTATCACCTGTTTTTTTCTTCCATCGAGCTAATTCTCGAAATATATTTTTTGGATTCATTTTGCTTCCTTTTAATTTGCCTTTCACTTCTTCCAATTCTTGATTTAGCCATTTATCATTGGTAGATCCATCATTTAGTAATGGTGCTTCAACCATCTGTACTTTAGGGATTTTCATCTGATTCACTTTAGAAATCTCATCTTCCAAATCATCTTGCTTTACAGAGAATTTATTGGAGGCATTAGGTTCTTCTGGCTGAACAATTGGTTTTACTAACCCTTTTCCAATAATCTGCACTTGAGGTGTTTCAGTTTGATGTACTTCAGAAATTTTACTTTCAAGTTCTTTTTGTATACGTAATAATTCATCCTGTTTGTCATAATCTACTTTCCTTGTACGCAGCTGTCGAGTTGAGCCTATTTTTGTATGATCAACATTAATAATCCTTCTCTCAATTTCAATTTGGTTTGGATCCGTTACTACTTCTTTTGTTGTTGCAACACCTAAAATAAGTGATGGTTTTTTTAGTTCAATTATTTTTTTCTTTATTTCTTCCGCCCGTTGTTTTAAATTATTTTTCAATTCATCTTTGGTCATGTTCATCTCTTCTAATTTCCTATTTAAAACACGTTTTCTTCTAATTTTAGGAATAGTTGTTGTAACACCTAAACCAAGTAGAATTAGTACAGTAAAACCCAAAACATAGCTAACATTATTTTTAGCAAATGAGGTTATATCACTAAAAATTGCCATCCCGGTTGCAAAAGCTCTTTTTCCTTTTTCTGGAGCAGAAGCAGATGTATCAACTCCTTTTGCAGATTCACCTTTACTATCACTTCCTTCTGAATCCGAGGTACCTGCGTCTTTTCCACCAATTTGTGATGCTTGCGCAACTCCTGGAGAAGGAGAAGGTGCTGGAGATGTTGTTGTAGCTGCGGCAGTTGGACTGCTAGAACTAGAGCCACCACCTCCGTTGTTTGTAGTTGCAGGTGAACTGCTAGGTTCCGATACTGTAAATGAAACAGAAACGGATTGATTAGTGTTACTTGTTGAATCGTTAGCGATTACAGTCATAGTATGACTACCAGTAGATAAGGTTGAAATATTATAACTAATAATCCAATAACCAGATTGATTATCAGGTGTTAAATTGAAATCTGTTCCGCTTGCATTACTAAACATAAAGACAACTCTTTGAACATAATTAGTTTCTTTTATGCTTGCATTGAATGTTCTATTTTGTACTGTTGTTTCAAAATCTGCAGAAGCAGCCGGTGAAGAGATGTTCACAGCCGGTGCAGTTTTATCTATTCTAAAACTAAGATTTCTAGTTACATTCAAATTGTCAAGAGTATCATTTGCATAAACATATATTGTGTGTAAACCATCTTGTAAAGTTGATAGGTCCAATTCTGTATTCCATAAACTTCCATTCTGAATAGGAGTTACATTAAATTGGCTACTATTTGCCAAATTTGTAAAACCAAAGATAACTGTTGGAACGAAAGTAACCGAATCATTAACAGTGACGTTGATCATTAGATATCCAGCACTGAAGTTACTGGCATTATTGGAAGTTGCGTTGATATTGAAGATAGTTACATTTGGAGCAGTATTGTCAAATGTAAAACTTAGATTATAAGTTTTGTTTACCCTGCCAACACTATCTTCTGCATAAACATAAATTGTATGTAATCCATCCTGTAAAGTGGATAAATCCAACTCCGTATTCCACAAAGATCCATTTTGAATTGGAGTTACATTAAATTGCGTACCATTTTTCTCATTTTTGAATCCAAAGATTACAGCAGGAACAAAAGTTGCAGTATCGTTCACCGTAACATTTACCATTAGTATTCCTGATGAGAAATTACTAGCATTGTGTGCAGTTGCATTGATATTAAAGATAGTGACATTTGGTGGATTAAAATCCATTCTAATACTTAAATTTGCAACTGTAAAGTTCATGTTGTTAACTGAATCATTTGCATATACTGTAAAAACATTCAGCCCTTCTCCAAGAACCGCTAAATTTTGTTCGCGATTCCATAAAGAGCCATTCTGAACTAATGAGAAATTTGATTCTAAACCTTCTCTAAAACTTTTAATTCCTAACACAACAATTGGTGCGAAAGTAATCGTATCATTTACAGTTACGTTAATCATTATAAAACCACCAGTATAATTGCTTCCATTTAATGGACTTACATTAAAATTAAACTGAGAAACATTTGGGGGGGATAAATCTACTCTAAAATTCAAAATAGTTGTCTTATTAATATTTGCTTCCGTATCATTAGCGAAACCAATTACACTATGATAACCTTCAGATAAAGTACTTACATTGTAACTTGCCGTCCAAAATCCAGAATTGTTTGAAGCAGTTACGTTTATTGGTTTACTAAGATTAAGGAATTCAAAAACGGCAGCATCTATATCTAGTTCAAAAATGCTCATGTTAAACGTTTGATTACTAGAACTGAGAGAGAAGTTACTTCCATTTATTGGTGCGCTGAAGTTTACTAAAGGTGGTGAAGTATCAGTGTTGGTGGGAACATAACTGCTTAAAGAAGTAACATTAAATTGAAGTATATTATCAGCAAAATCAATCGTTGTACATTGGTCACCTAAACAATCAACCCCGTTGTTGGATATAAAAATAGCATTTAAAGTATAATTATGCACTTTCATAATTTGCCCAACTGCCGAGATTGATGTGAGCTGATTCATGGTTAAATTAGCACTACTGTTGATTGCCGAATGGCTAAATGCTGATGTGTTGAAAGCTATCATTGTAGCACCAAATAACATATTATCATTAATCCCAATCGTGCCATTAAGTGTTAAATTCCTTGCAAAAGATTTACTACCATTATCTATCCAAACAATTTCACCAGTCCCGTTTCTATATTTTAGATTGTTAAGAAAATCATCTCCAGTATCATCTCTAATTTCAAATGCATCATTTTGACTGGCATTAATGTAATTATTAATCAACATATTATCTCCTGCGTCTGATGTTAAATAAATGCCAATTCCTGTTGGACCGTTAGAGATGATTGAATTATTAATTAGTAATGAAGAATTCCCACCATCAAACCTGATTCCCCAAGCCGCTGATGCATTAACCCAAAATGAATTGTTTATTATTGTATTATTATCGCTTGCTATGTCCATGCCTATTGCGCCAGTCGCATAACCCCTAATTGTATTACCAATGTAAGAATTATGACCACCTTCTTCAAATACGACCCTAATACCTGCTCCAGAAGTTTGTGTTAAAGTGTTATTTGTGAAATTGTTGTGAAAGGTAGCACTATCAATTGTGTACGCAGCACTCCCCGAAGTGTTAATTCTGTTGTCCCAGACAGAAGTATAATTTCCGCTTGAAGCTAGTAATATTCCAATTCCTGTTGCTGTTTGAGTAACTACAGTGTTATTAAAGATTCTTCCACGGCTACTATTTGATAAGAAAATACTAGTACCAGTGCCAGTACCTTCAATAATCCTACAATTCTTGATGGTATTATTGTGGTAGTTGGAAGAATTAACACCATATCCAAATACAGAATCAGCGTAATCAATAGTGTAATTATCACAATCAAGTTCAATACCATGATCGCCAAAAGAGAAGCAAGTACCATCGGCTACCACATTTTGATCCATTGTAGTATTTTCTGTAATGATGCCACAATCAACAGGAGTGTCACCAGCAACCGTAAAAGAATAATTAAAATCATCATAAGTTATGTTAAGGGATCCAATGGATTGCGGTTGATCTCCAGGATTATCTAAGAAACTAGTCATAGCAACGCTACTATTCTGGCCGATATTAGTTGTATTCATTCTAAAACTAACATAATCTCCTCCTGTTTTGTAGGAACAATTAATATCGTTAGTTTCATTGTCAAACTGCATGTTAAGAACTCCACTCATGTTATTTCCAAACGAAAAAGCAGTAGTATTAGCAAATCCAGTTGTTTCATTAATTCCAACCAGTCGAAAATTCCCTGAACTATTAACTTGTACAGCGCAGTAAGTTTTTATGGTTGAATCTTGCTGCATTTGAACTCCAATGCCACCATAAACATAAGCTCCGACACCAAAGTTATTAGAATCATTCATAACAGTAATATTAACAGATAAATTAAAACTTAACATTGTGATGTTATGTTTTGTAAGTGCAGTTGGGCTCAAAGTTACTCCGTCAGCAGTCCCATTCATCTGCAAAGCTTCATCAACGATATGCATACTTCCGTCTATTGTAGAATTAACAAACCTGGATTGATTAAATCCATCAGTAAACTCTTCATATAAACTAACCAAATCATCATCTGCTGTAGATTCATCTTGAATACTAAAAGCTCCAGTAATAAGATTATGGCCTGTCAAAAATGTATCAAAGAAGCTAGTTGCTTTTTGTATTGCCCATGGTTGGGGTTGAACTACAATAAGGAATACAACCGCCAGTAGAAACATTAATTCAATTCTCTGTCGATGCTGACACTCTTCTTGTTTCTTTTCTTTGTTCAGTTTCCTTTTATTTATAGCTTTTCTCATAATTTCTTAATTACTGTATCATAAATCTCTAACAATTTGATTAATTCCTTAAATCGTAAAGAATAGTATTTGTAAGGATATTCTTTCCTAACATTCAACAAACCTAAATCTAAGAGAAATTTTAGATGTCGAGAAGCTAACGAAACAGATTGTTTAGTTTTTGCAGCTATATCTTTAACTGTAAGCTCATTATTTGCTAATAATCTTAGAATATCCCTTCTAGAAGAAGCACTAATCGCTCTAGCTAAATTTTCCTCTTTTAGGTTCATTTACTAGAACTATAATCAGATTGTTTATAAAGTTTACTAGTTGCGAAGTTTCGTAACTATGAAACCCACAAAAAAAATAAAAAAAACTATAAGTGAGACTTAATTAATTTCTTCAATTCTTGTTTTGATTTAACAAATCCAGACCATTTCTCTCTCGGAGTTAAGTCAGTTTTTGCTAAATATGGAATAACTTTGTGTTTATCTTTAATTTTCTCAAATAGTGCTCTTTGCTTAGCTTCACCCATACGGCCAGTACCGCTAAAGTCAAAAACATAAATCACTACATCAGCAACTTCATCCAAAACAAGTTCTGCCATTAATTCAATATTATTCATTGTTTCTTTTCTAGCTAAAGTTCCTGGAACGTCTAAAACTTGAATTTTCTTTCTGTCAATAATAGTATAGCCAGCATTAATACTTTTTGTTGTAAATTCATAACCAGCTATCTTAGCTTTTGTCCCAGTAAACTTGTTAAGTAAAGTAGTTTTGCCAACATTAGGAAAACCATAGAAACAGACAGTAAACATCTCTTTTATATCCGGATAAGTTTTCATGATTTTTCTTGATTGTTCCAAATATGCTAAATTATCTTTGATTTGTTTCATAACGGAAGAAACTCTACCATAGAATTGTTTTAGAATTGTGGAGAAAGCATTAACATCATGTGCTTTTGATACCCTACTTGCATATGATTTGTAAAGTTTATTTAACTGTTTAATTGCCCAATCTAATGCCCCTAATGATTTTTTGAATTTACTGAAATCTAAGGTGAGTTTAATCAATTTTTGATAAAAAGAAGGAAGAACAGAAGTTCCAGGAAAATCATCCAGAATTTTCTTTAATCTTGTTGAAATCGTGCTATTTACTAAATCTAATTTACTAGCAGTAAATTTTCTTTTCTGATCAATATTCCTTCCGCCACCTATTTTAGCTCTTCCTTTTCTGAAAGCTATGTCTAAAATAACTTTTGAAGTATCAACCGGATGGATGTATTGGAAATTCATTTATCTACAGAAATGTTGTTTCAATAAAAAGTTTTGCACTAATACGCCTTTTATTTCACTACGGTGAGTAGGGCACGGCAGATTCGTACAATCTGCGATTGTACCTGCCTCGACTACGTCAGGGCGCTGCTCACCTATTTATCTTAAACGTACTACTTAATGTGCATGATGGCCGAATTTCTTCCTGTCATGCAAGCTTTTCAAGTGATCTTTCTTTTTCTCATGTAAATTAAGTTTCTTTTTTCTAATCTTAGAAATAATCTTAGAAACATGCTCCCCACCTAAATAATGAGGTAAAATAACGTAATCTGCACCATGTTCATACAATTTCAAAGCTTCGTCAATATTATTTCCAGTAACCAAAATTTTAGCTCTCTTATTTGAATGTCTGACCTTTCTAATCAAAAGTAGATTGCTAGATATTTCAGGGATTGTAGAAATTAACATAGATATATGTGGCAGATTCATTCGTTGAATGATTTCTTCATCTGTTACTTCACCATAAATTGAATGATAGCCTTCCTTAACAACTTTATTGATGACTTCAGGATTATAATCTACAATCAACACCTTCTTTTTAATTGCATGTAAATCTCGTAAGATACTATATCCAATTCGATTATAGCCACACAATATGACTTTTGGCTGAACATCACTTGGAATAAATTCTAAACCTTCTGTGGTAAAAAGATCAAACATTTTTAGGGGTTTATTCAATATTTTGTAAAACCAATTGTCAAAATTAATGTAGTAAGAAGTTACTGTTATTGAAACTAAAGTAACTAAAACGGTAATAGAAAACACTTCTTCTGAAATATGTCCTAAAATTCGGCCAAGCAACGCTATAATTAATGAAAATTCTCCAATATTTGAAAGGGAAATTGCAGTTGTAAATGAAGGCTTTTTTGTATACTTAAAAATTGAACAAACAACCATAATTAATAAAGGTTTGAATATGATCACGAAAATTATAAAGGCAATAGACGGCAGGAGTGTATTTCTGAATGATTCTAAACTCAAACCCATTCCTAAAGATACAAAAAATAATAGAGCAAAAAAGTCACGTAAAGATTTAACTTTACCAATAATTTCAACGTTGTATTCTAAGTTACCTAATGCTAAACCAGCAATAAAAGCCCCAATTGCTACTGAAAAACCAAGATACTCAAAGGCAAGAGCAAAAGAAAAACAAACAGCAAGAGAAACCACAAGTAATAATTCCTGATTCTTTGCAGCAAATTTAAACAATCTTGGAAAGATAAACTTACTGAAAATATAAGCAACGGCAAATAAAGCAGCAAATTTGAGGAAAGCTACACCAAACAAAGCTACTGTTAAATTGTCAACAGCAGAAAGAACTGAAAGAGCTAATATTGCAACTAAGTCTTCCAACAAAAGAATACCAACGGCAATCCTTCCATGTAACGTGTTAAGCTGTCTTTTGTCAGACAAAAGTTTCATAACAATCATTGTGGAAGAAAAAGTGACCATAATACCAATATAAGCAGCCTCTATTCCCAGATAACCTAAACTTACAGCTAGAATATAACTGACCAGAAAAAGAGCTATAATAACAATCGCTCCACCTAATGTAGAAACTAAGGCTACATTCTTTAATCTTTTCAAATCAATTTCAATACCAACAATAAACAGAAGAAAAGCGATGCCAATTATTGACATGCTATTAATTAAACTAGTGTCAGTTACTAGATGAAAAACAGGAGTGATAAGAACTCCCGCAATGATATAAGCAAGAAGCTGGGGTTGTTTTAATAACCTTAAAAAATATGCAGCAGCTGCTGCAATAATAACTACCAAACCTAGTTCCAAAAAAATCCCACCTGCTGCTCCTGTCATAAACACCTCTTTTCAGATGTCAAATAAGAATAAATGGATGTATATAAATCTTATTGCAAAATATATGTATTAAGTTAAGTGGGTAAGCGCCGCCTTAAGATGAACGAACTTAATACGCACTGCGAAATTATGATGTTACTTCTGAAAAGTATTTAGAAAGTAATCCTCTTTATTAAATTTATATGTGATTTTATCTATAGCTTGACTCCCCTCAATTTTTTTAAATAAATAAAATATTCTAATTTCAAATGGATTATACAAAAAAAATATTTTGGGGAGATAATTCTAGATTATCTGATTTTCACAAATCGAAATTTGAAGAATTTATGAGTAAGGGGCAAGAACATTTTGAACAATCTTGCAGGGATGAAGATGGAAGACTGCAACACATTGTAAGTGCTGAACATTTTGACTTATCTTTTTTGAAAACAATCAGAGATACAGCTAATTCGGCTAGAAGAATTTCTAAAATTGAACCAAATTATCTTAAAGGATTATTACGACATGTATCAATATTAAATTACTTTCAGCAGCCAAGTACTAGAACTTTTCTCTCATTTTCAAGAGCACAGTCTAAATTAGGTATTCAAAGAGAGGAAGTAAGAGATATCTCAACGTCATCAAGTGAGAAGGGTGAATCTGACCTTGACGCTCTTCGAACACAATCCTCATTCTATGAAGGGATGACAATTAGACATAAAGCAGACTACTTCTCTCATTTTGCAGTTTGGTCTATGTTGAACTCTCAAAGACCTTTACACATCTTTAATGCCGGATCTGGTGTAAAAGAACATCCAACTCAAGCAATTTTGGACCATTATACTAAGGAAGAATCTCTTGGAAGTTTGGAAGGAATTACTGTTGCTTATTATGGAGATTGTAAACGAGGCAGGACAGTCCATTCGGGTTCAAGATTATTAGCGCTTCATAAAGACATTACAATCATGTACGTTGCACCAGAAAGATTGCAAATAGATGCAGAGACAGAACAATATCTTGAACGAAGAAGGGTTAAAGTAATTAAGAAAACTGACGGGATTGGTGAAACACACAAGATTGCAGATGTAAATTATGTAACAAGATTACAGGATGAATATGGTTCAGGAAAGGAGAAATATCCAGCTAACTTTATATTTACAGAAAAACATCTGGATAGTATGCCTGACCACGCTATCTTAATGCATCCAATGCCAAAAAGAGAAGAGATTGAACCACAAATGGATTACATTGATAACCCAAAAATAATGTGGTGGAGACAGCAAAGAAATGGTATGTGGACAAGATTGGCTACAATTGCTTATGTTTATGGTGTAGATGAAGAAATTAGAAATAAATATCAAAGTATTGAAACAAAGATGAAAAAAATTATCAAGAGTTCTAAGTAGAGAATTGGTTGAAAGATTCTAGATAACGATGCTTTTTTTATTTTCAGTTAGATAATAAGCTTTAACTTTTCCTCCACAAAAAGTCCTAAGGAGTGCAACCGTCTCCTTAACAATCGGTTTCATCTTTGTAAGATTTAATGGAGGGAGGATCGAGAAATGAATAACTGCTTCAACCGTGGATTTAGATACTTTTGTTCTAGAGGCATGAGAACTATCTAAATGTGTTCCAATAATCCCCCCTTTGTCTTGGTAATATAAATGGCCTGCAGGTAAGCGTTTTAATAATGATTTTTTCACAGGACTTTCTGCTATACGAAATAAAAGATTTCCAGATAATTTATGTCGATCATCTGCGCTAACTGGAACAATATATTTTAATGAGATATAATTGATAATATTATTTACACTAGTTGGAGTAGAGATAGATCTCCTTTCTAATACTTTTCTCAAAAGTTTTTCCACAGAAGTTTGATAATGCTTGGCTTTTTTACCAAATTCTTCCTTTGCAACTGTCCACGGTTTGATTAAATGATGATTTCTAACAGTTTTCTGGTTAAAAGTAAGACGTACTAGTTGTTCAGCTTCATGTAAAAGATGTGAAGATTCTAAGATATGAGAAGAATTATCAATATTTTTTATGTGAATGATTCCAACTGAAAGAGGATATTTCTTAAAAACTGAAGGAGAAACAGATATTTTCATTTTTTCTTCGTTTCACTGCGGCTTTTCTTTTCTCTCAAATAGCCAACAAATTTCTTCCAAATTCCTCTCTTCATCGTAGAATAAGGAATTCCTTTGTGTTTATTTTGGCTATCTAAATCATAGCGAATTTGCCTTAATAATCTAACTTTTTGATGTTCATAATATACTCTTGAAAGTAAAAGGAGAAAATAAATACCAAACAATCCACCCAACAGAATACTTACTTTTTGTACAATTGGTTGAATCGTTTCAGTTAAAACGTCAATATCCAAAAGCCCTGGCTGATTGAGATCTTCGAAGGATTGACCAAATGGACCTTCTTCGTCATCATTAAAATGTTCTTCTGCCATAATTGAAGTGGCTAAGCATATCATAATTACTAGAAAGATTGTTTTCTTCACTCTATCACCATCTGATAGGGATTATTTTAGGATTATTAAAGGTTTTGGTAATCACAACCCACAAGACATGTCCAGGTAGAAGTTATAAGGTGAATTTATTCTATTTTCTCATGGATAGAACTCTTGCTGAATTAAGTGGAATAATACTTGGTGATGGACATATTCATACTAAACATAATTTAATTACAATAGTTGGTGGTTTAGAAGATTTAGAATATTACAATAAAAGAGTGAATCCCCTTTTTTATGAGCTATTTAATCAAAAAGGAAAAATAAGAAGGAGAAAAGACAGAAATGCTTATTACTTGATGATTTACTCCAAAAGTATCTTTAACGTATTTCTGAATGTAGGATTATCTAGAGGATCAAAAATAAACGCAAAAGTTCCTGAAATTATATTACAAGATAAAAAACTTGCAACCAATTTTATAAGAGGATTATTTGATACAGATGGATGCTTAAAATTTTCTAAACAAACAAAGGATATAAATTATTATCCTAGGGTTCAAATTGCTCTAAGAAAATCTCAACTAGCTGAAGAATTAGTCCAATTATTTAGACTATTAAATTTCCCTTATGGGTGTTGGCAAGATACCAAATCAGGTCTAATTTATTACCAAATATCTGGTAGATTAAATGTCAAAAAATGGTTTAAAGAGATTTCACCCCAAAATCCCGTACATGTTTCAAAATATCAATTTTGGAAAATGTTTGGATACTATATACCTAAATCCACATTAAAATATAGAAAAAGAAAATTAAAGACAAAAATTTTATAAATCTAACGTGAAGAGAGTAACTGGCCCTGCTGTGGTTCTTAGTTCACAGCCCCATGGAAGAATGTATTGTATATGTTCTATGGAATGTAGTGGACTATCATAGTGCCCTTTGGCTTTCTTTGAAAGAAGAGAGGCATTGACCGCGGTTCGAATTCCAGCAAGGAGGATTCCTTCGGATTGAAAGTCCGCGTGGGGCTACTTTTTAATTTTCAACCACAGATTAATCCCATGAATGACACAATAAAAACACGTCGATAATTATTTAAATACTTAATGATAATAATTCTCCATGGATGTCGAAAGAGCTAAAAGGATTCTTAAAAAATACGATATTGATCCAGACTTCGAAAAAGCATTTATCATTTATAGCAATATTAAAAAAAAATCTGATCCTCTTTCTTTAAATGAACACATTATACTCTTTGATACTTTATGGTTTTTAGGAAACCAAAAAAGAGGAAGCAATGTTTCATTATCTGAAGAATTAAAACTTAAACTAATAAATCAAAGAAACAAAATAGGTGCATTTTATATGGTAGCAATTGGGCACATTGAAGGAGGAAATATACATCACATAATTAAGAATGCTGGATTAAATAAAACCGAGGAGGCTCAATTGTGGCATATTTTCCATAAGTTATGGCCATCTGCCTCTTCCAGAGATAGTGATGAAATAAATAGTATATTAAGAACACATGAATTAATAGAAAAAAATATTCATTTGTTTGGTAAAATAAGTGTTTTAGATATAGGTTGCGGTAAAAATGGAAACGGAATTTCTACCCTTACAGCTAAGTACGCCAACAAGGTAAAAGGTTTTGGCATTGATTTAGATATTCAGGATCATCCGTCCAATGTTAAATTAATTGAAGGATCTGCCAAGGATATGCCTTTTAGTGATAACTCTTTTATTTTAGTCTATGCTTGCCATGTCGTTTATTATTTTCTAGATGAAAGTATCAACGAATTGTTGACAGAGGTTTTACGAGTTTTAAAACCAGGAGGTATGTTTGTATTTGATGATGGTAGGAGGATAAATGTTTACCAAGACAAAATAATTCCCTCAACCGGATTTAGCGCTAAAGTTATGAAACACCGAGGTACAAAAATTAAGTTAATTGTAAAGGAATAATGGCAATAAAATAATCCAGATAAAAATTAAAAAATAGCAACTGGACGTTTAGACTCTGAAACCAATTCAGCTAACTTTCCATCTATATAATTTACAGCAGCTGAATAACATTTTGCTCCTAGAAAATCTTCACGCAATTTGCGATTCTCACAGCCAATATCTAAATATCCTTTCATTTCAACTAATTGAATAACAGAGGGTGATGTTTTTTCAATAATGTCAGATAGCCATAAATCATTGATTCCCCATCCTGCAGTTGCGTAATCCCTAACTGTATCTAGAACATTTCCTATCTGCGGTCTTTCCTGCCGCAGTAATTCTGAGATTGTATATGTCATAAAAACTCTAGTTTTGAGTCTATTTATAAAGCTATTTGATATTTTTTACCAAATTAATCAATTCATCTAAAGTTTTTAATTTAGCCAATTTTTTTGCGGAAATAAGTAGTTTTAGCTTTCCATCAAATATAGCTGGTAACTCTGCTTTAACACTGTATTTTTTATGAAATTCATCTTTATGTAAGAATTCAGTATCTAAAGATTTTATGAATTCTGTCCACTTTCTCTTCTCACCTAAATTACCATAAGTAAGAGCACATAGATTGCATTTATAGGTACTCGGAGAAATTAATTTATGTGTATAATCAGTTAAAGAATTAAAAAATCCAGAATCTGCATTGTAAACAAATATGAGTTTCATAGTAATAAGAAAAGGTAAGATTATAAATTACTTTCTAAATGTTAAAAAAGGGAGGCTACTTTCTTTAGTTAATGAAAGAACACAGTCAAAATCCAGAAGAGAATAATTCAGAGAATCATCACTCAAGACACACACCACAACATGAAGAACATGATGAAATAAGTATTTGGAAAAAAATAATCTTAGGAATTGTTGCTTTATTGTTAATTACTTTAGTTGTTTCACTTACTTTCTTATCAGGACCTGTTTCAGGAGTTTTAGAAGGTATAATTGAATCGGAACCAATTATTAAACAAAGAGTTGTAGTAGATCATATTGAACTAATATTTGAAGATAATCCATATGAACAATTACAAGAATTATATGAGCAAGAACAAAAAACTGAATTTAGTGTATGCTTGCAGGGAGATGTTACTGATAAAGCCGATGTAACAAGATATGAAGTAAAAACATTATATTCACCTAAAATGTTTCAGCAGACATTTAATCATGTTTCTTTTGAACCTTGTAATAAAGACAGTTTTGCTATTTTACATACGCACCCATATAAAAGTTGTATTGCTTCACAAACTGATTTGAATACATTAGAAAATTCTAAATTAAATAATCCTAAGATGTTGATGATTGTTATGTGTGAACCTAAAAGAGTTAGTGTGTATTATTGAACATTGCAGAATAATATAGAGAGGGATGAAGATAGTTTTTTATATTACTGTTATTTACTATGTGCATGCCTACCAGAAGTAAAACTTTCTTAGCAAGTGTTTTCTTTGTTCTAGGATTTTCAGTAGTGTTCTCATTAGTAGGTGTTTTATTACAAAGTGTTTTAGCTGATGTTGCTTCTTCAGTTCAATTATGGCTAGGGAGAATTGGTGGCACAATAATAATTATCTTTGGATTTTATCTAATGAATCTGATAAGAATACCTTTCTTAGAGCAGGAACATAAATTACAGGCAAAGAAATTTTCTTCAGTATATTTAACTTCATTTATTTTTGGTGCAGCATTTGCAGTTGGCTGGACGCCTTGTGTTGGAGCAGTACTTGGATCAATTCTTACACTTGCAGCAACTCAAGCAACCTCAGCTTTTTTCTTGATGTTATCATATTCTTTAGGATTAGGAATTCCATTTTTATTAGTTGGATTGTTTACAGCTAAAGCGCAGAAGTTTATTCAAAAATATTCTAAATGGTTAAATTATGCCAAGTACGTCTTTGGATTTATTTTAGTAATTTTAGGAATTTTAGTATTTACCAATCAATTAAATAGAGTTGCTAATTTAGAATTTGCAACTAATTTGTTACTGAGTCTTAATATTAACGTTTCATTTGGCGAAACACTAAATTTTGGTATCGCTTTCCTGGCAGGAGTTGTGTCATTCTTAAGCCCATGTGTTTTGCCTTTAATACCTGGATTTCTGGCTTATTTAGCTACAGTTAAGGAGGAATAAATAAGAGAAAAATGAAAAAAATAATTCTAATTCTGATGATTATTCTTGTAGTTGGATCAATATATTATTTAGAAAATCAGAAAGTTGATGGTGAATCATTTGATGAAAATGCATTAGATAAAGCTAAAGACACAGATGTAAATCAGGAACCCAAAGAAGATTCAGCCAAAGTACCCGTAAAAACAAATAAAAGAACTGGACCAGACCTAGTTGGAATTACAGGATATATTAATGCGAAAGAAGGCATTACTTTAGATTATTTTAAAGGAAAAGTTGTTTTGGTTGATTTCTGGACTTACAGTTGTATCAATTGTATTAGAACTCTACCATATTTAACATCATGGGATGAAAAATATAAAGATAAAGGGTTGGTAATTCTTGGAGTTCACACTCCTGAATTTGAATTTGAAAAAGATAAAGAAAATGTTATGGAAGCGATGGAAAGACATGGAATTAAATATAGAGTTTTACAAGATAATAATTATGCAACCTGGAAATCTTTCAAAAATAGGTTCTGGCCGCGAAAATACTTACTTGATGCCACAGGAGAAATTCGTTATGACCATATCGGAGAAGGAGCATACGTTAAGACAGAGATGAAAATTCAAGAATTGTTAAAAGAGTTAGGTGAAGAAGTAAACCTAGAAGCTACTAAAGAAGAAAAAAAAGAACATAGAGCATTAACTCCGGAATTATATGCTGGTTATAAATTTGCATTACCAAGAAGTCAGAAAATAAATGAAGGGTTACAGCTAGGGGTGGGCCAATATTCTATTCCATCAAAAATAAATGATGACAAAATATATATAGAAGGAAAATGGGAGAGTTCTGAAGATTCTCTTATTTTAAAATCAGAAGAGGGCAAAGTTGTTCTTTCATTCTTAGCAGGAGAAGTTAACATTGTTGCAGATGGAAACTTTAAAGCAGAAGTATTAATTGATGGAAAAGAACATTCAACTGGTTCAGATGTTATTTCAGGGATAATGGAAGTAGATACGCCAAGATTGTATAATGTTTATAATTCTGATTATGGTAGACATACTTTAGAAATAAAAGTAAAGAAAGATTTCTCATTCAACGCGTTTACCTTTGGTTGAGTTAAGATTCATTCAAGATTTTTTTGCTTTAGGTTTAGAAGCTGGTTTTTTGGCTTTTTGATCCGGCTTTGGAGCAGGTCGTCTATTTGGTGGAGTATAAACAAACCAGTCGTCTTGTGTAATTGCATGAAAATGGTCAGCCTCTTCAACTAACATTCGAGAAGTTGTTTTCTTAACTGCAGCAATCTCTACGCGAACACCCTCTGACTTTAAGTGACGTACTAAATCAATATAGTCAGAATCACCAGACATGATAATGATAGTATCAACTTTGGAGGCTAGTTGTGTAGCCTTAATTGATAAAGGAATATCTGCACTCTTATGACATGGAACAACTGACCCATAATATCTTCCATGTAACCTTTCTGCTAATTTAGAAGAGATATTTTTTCCTTCTCTAAAATATATTAACCTATTTAAACCACGACTACTTAATAGTTTTGGTATGATTGTATCAAAGTTTATCATCGCTGATGTTCTTCCAGAGATTTCATGAATACTTCTCTCTATATTGTTTCCGTCACATAATATTGCAACTGATTGATTTATATTTATACCGTTTGCCATTTTATTATTCTCCTAATGATTATATTTGCCTATTTATTTAATCTTATTATTATTTTGTTGTTTTTAATTTGTTTGTTATTACTTCATTCTGATTCTATTTACACTCTTCATTAACCTTCTTCACTTCCAAATTAAATGATACACTTTTTATATTTGGATGAGTTATTGTTTTTGTTTTCTCTCCTGCATTCATTGTTAAGACTTCCTTACTGATGATTTTTCCAGTTTGTTTCTTAATTAATTGAATAGGTATTAAAACTTTATCGCCCTTACAATAATCTGGGCCACTAAGTATTTTCCATTCAACTGCTCCAGCTGCAGTATAACTTCCCTGGCCACGATTTAAAGTATATGAATCACCATTTGAAGAAGAGATTTCTACACTCTTAAAATTACATCTAGTTTCACAATCTGTTTTATACAATGAAGTGATGGTTTTACACTTGCCATTTACACATTGTAAGTTTCCTGAACAATCTTCATTTACTTTACATCCTGGAGATTTTTCTTCTGGTTCTATTATTACATCCGCTTTAGCTTCTTTTGGATCTTCCTTTTCTACATTTTTCTCTTCTACTGGTTGTTTAACATCAGTTTTCTTAGTAACTATTTCTTTCGGAATTTCAGTGCATCCATTTAAAACAAGTAATGAGATTATAGCAATCATAAATATTAAAGTAAATGTTTTCATCCTATCACCTTTGTAAAGCTCTTTCAATTTTGGGTAAAGACCAAGTATTTAATATATCTTTGCGTTCTAACCAACCTCTTCTTGCCAAATTTACAGATAAATTACGATATTTCAGATGAGAGGAGTTGTGAGCATCTGTAGATAAAGCAAATTTACAGCCAATTTTCTTTCCAGCTAAAACATTTTCTCCTGATAAGTCCATCCTTTTTGGAGCACCATTTACTTCTAAAAAAATATCATTCTCTTTGGCTTTAGCAAATATTTTGGCAAAGTTTAGTTCAATTGGTGGTCTTTCTCCAAGTAAACGGTCTGTTGGATGACCCAAAATGTTAATTGGGTAAGACATCGCTTTCAAACAACGATCAGTCATAATTTTTTCTTTCATTTTTAAGGATAAATGAACTGAGGCAATTACCACATCTAATTTTTTTAACCATTGATTAGAAAGTGGCAGAGAACCATCTTTTAAAATTTCGATCTCAACACCAGAAAATATTTTCAAATTAACTTTTTTCTGAGCTTTATTAATTGCTTTTAAATATAACTTCAATCTTTTCAAATCCAATGGATTAGCAATTGGTATAGGTCCAAAGTGGTCGTTAAATGAAATAAATTTAAAGCCTAAATTTTCAGCTTCATGTGCCATCTCTAGAATAGAGTTAGTTCCATCACTCCATTTAGTATGTGTGTGAAAAAAACCTTTAACCGCTTTTTGTGTGATGATCTTTGGCAACGACTTTTTTTGTGCTGCTTCAATCTCCCCTAAATTTTCCCTTAATTCGGGTGGAACAAATTGTAACCCCAGGTTTTTGTAAATATCTTCCTCTTTTTTTCCAGCCACTAGCTTTCCCTTTTTGTTATTTTTATACTTAAACAACCCATACTCACTAAGGGTATAGCCTTTCTTCAATGCAATTTTTCGGAGAGCAACATTGTGATTTTTATTACCAACAAAATAATTCATCGCTGAACCAAATTCTTTTTCTGTTACAACCCTTAAATCAATTTGTAAATTATTACCTAGACGTATGGAAGATTTTGTTTTACCACTAGCTATAGTTTCTTTAACATCATTCATGCTAACAAATTTCCGCATAACTTTTTCTGGTTGCTTAGAAATAACAACAAAATCTAAGTCACCAATCGTTTCCTTTCTTCTTCTGAAGGAACCAGCAACTTCAATCTTGTCAACATATTTTTCTTTTGAAAAGTCAGATATAATCTCATCAACAACTGGAATTAAAGAAGCATAACGAAATCTTTTTGGTGATGATTTAACAAAATCTATACCTTGTTGTAAAAGTAGTTCAGTTTTTTCACCAAATCCTGGAAGTTTTCTTATTTTTTGTTTCTTAATCTCTTTTTCTAAATCTTTAATATTTTTAATTTTTAATTTCTTATATAGAGCAAGAATTTTCCTAGGACCTAATGAAGGTATTCTTGAAAGTCCTTCAACATCAACTTTAACTTCCTTTTTTAGTTTGTTATAATACTTCAACCTGCCTGTCTCAATAATTTCTACTACTTTTTTAGCAATATGTTCACCCACTCCAGAAATTTGTTGTAGTTCACCTCTCGCATGAATATCAGCAACGTCTTCACTAAGAGATTCAATCGATTGAGCTGCTTTTCTGTAAGCTTGCGGCTTAAACCGTTCTTCTTTTATTTCTAATAAAGAAGCGATACTGTGCAAAATCCTTGCTATCTCTATGTTCTTCATAGTCCTCTTTTTTGCTCTTTTAGATAGAAAGAAGAAATAGTTTTTATTTCTTTGGTATATTCTGATTTTTCATATACAGATGGCTGTTAGTTGAGTTACTACCGAATGGTTTATAAATGAGATTTAGAATAAAGTTAAAAAAGCAATATAGGGGTGCTGATGCAAGTAATATGGTGCTATCAGACAATAATCTTGAGAAATATATCAAACTAGTTCTAGATGATAATAGGCTTCCAAATGGAAAAGTCAAAGATTTAGATGTAAATGATTTTAAAGAAGATATCTCAAGAACAAAACCATTATTAACTGGAATTTTAAGAGACTATATCTTTTCTGAAGCAAAAGGTGGCTATCAGAAACTTTCTAAAGAACAATATGACCAAATGCTATTTGCTGTATACCATTCAATCATCGGACATAAAGATGATACTAGAAGAAGAAAAAAAAGACCATATGCAATGCATTTGTTTGAAACTGCTAAACATGAAGTTAACACGCATCAAAAAGTTCTTTTTACAAATGGAATAGCTGGAGATTTAGATTCTTTTGGATATAAAAATCTACAACCATATGGCCCTATTAAAAACCATTTCGATTTGTTAACTTTAAGAACAATGGTTGCTCTTTATCATGATAGACCTGAAGAGGATGTTAGTAGACAAATTAAGAAAGAGAAACGATTAATTGAAAAAAGAGTTATGAATAATTTAGGAGATAGAATTCTGTGGGAAGTCCTATCTCAAGTAGATTTTTCAGTTATGGAAAATAAAATGTTATGCCTAAGCATACCAGGAGAAGTTAATGATTTAGAGGAATATGAAAAACAATATAGGACCCTTTTCTTTCGTGTTAATTATTCTGAACAAAGAAATAATGTGATGAGATTTGTAACGGGAGAAGATTCTCCAACAACAGATAATTTTGAACCTTATCTAAATAAATATTTTTCTAGTCTAAGATCCTTCATACCAATTAGAAACAAAAAATTAGCTTTACTTGAAAAAGAACTTACGCCTCCTGCCGTTACTAAATTAAGAAAAGAATTAATTGATGCTCTGCCAAAAATAGTTGAAGAAGATAATGGGGAATCTTTAGCACATATAATTGCAGATGAAGTTGCTTTATTATCAAGACAGACTGATGATAGATATATGGTTTCCACAGGTAGAATTTTTTTGCATATACTTTATCACATAGATCTAATTGGTAATTCACTTTATGTTCCTGGATTAGTAGCATTAGGTGTTAAGCACAGTGATAGAAAATCCAATATGGAAGATCTTGATCGGAAAGAACATCTTAAAATGATTGAAGCTAAAGGAAATAAATATCGATTTAAATATTTTCATTTTGATCCTTTTTTGACAGATGAAGGAAGGAAAGACTCTTTTGATCTATCTCCTTTCTATACTGGACATATCTTTCGTAGAGAAGAACATGTAAAGAAGAAGAAAAAAAAAAGTAAAACAGGGAGAATTAGGAGAGTTTCAAGAGTAATGGCTTACTCTGCAGAGAACTTAAATTTAAACATATTAGCCAGAAAAAAACTATCTCAAGATGATGCAAGGGATATTGTAAATCTATTAAGTATACCAAAAGAACAGATGGGGGAGAGGGGAGTAAGAGCTTTAGAACAGGAAATATATCGAATTACTAAGAAAAATAACCAATTCCATCGAATTGATAGCAATAGAGAAAGAGAAGCTGATATTAAAAGCAGGTTAAAACCACAAACAAGAATTCATAACATGTACAAAAGTGCAATTATTATGAGTCAAGATGGTTTGTTTTTTGAAATTCTTAAGGGGTTAGGTAAAGAAATACCATTAGATATCCTGTATGGACGAAGAGATTTAGGAAAAATATCACAAGAGAGGAGTCAAAAATTAGTAGAAGGGGTTTTCTCAAATCATTGTATTACAGGTTCAAGGCTTAATTATTCAGAAGCTCACCGCATAGTAGAAATGCATCGAAGATATGTAGAAAGTGGCGGTTATGAAGCCATTACCAGAAAACCAGGTAATTGGAGTGCAGATAAATTTGCTTTAGATGGGTTAGTGTTAGGATTTTTTGATGCTAGAGCAAAGGGTGAAAAAAGCCCAATTAATTTTGTTTATCGAAAAAAAGATTTTATGTTTGGAACAGGTATAGCTCTAAACCACTTATTTAGAAAACTATTGAAAGATGATAGAGATTATATTAGGGGTATGGGGTTTGAAGGGTTTAATCCAGAAAGAGCAATCGAAGAAAAAGTTAAAGTTGTTTCTAAGAGTTTGGATGAAAACATTAGTGAAAAAGTTGTAGGGGATGAAGTGGAGAATTCATTTAAAGAATGATTGAATTACCAGAAAATATTGAACAGATGTCGTTGTCACAGATGGTGTTAAGCCATATGATTAAAAGATATACACCAGCAACGTTAGAAGAGGTACAATATTATGCTCCCCTAATGGTTGAAGAGGGAGAAAAAAATCTTCATGAAATGGCGTTGAAGTTTTCTACAAAATTTTTACGAACTGGAAGACCAAGAGTTAGAGCATTTACGAATTCATATGATTACTTGAGAAGTTCCTATCAAAAAAGAACATCAATAGTTGATAAGATTCTTCCTTATTTAGATAATGATTGGAAAGGTTCCATGTTACGAATATACCCTACTTTAGATCCGAAAACTAATAAAAAAAAACGTAGGGATGGATTTGCTGGAGAATTAAAAAAACCAGGAAAATATGTTGAGTTCGCTTATTCTAATAACCGCAATAAAGACGCTATTTTAATAGCTGTGCGCCGTAAAGATAGTTTAAGAGCAGTGCGTAAAATGGCCTTTAGACTGTTACAATATCAAATAAATGAAGAAAGAAAGAATTCCGGTAAGCCACAATTTAAACAAAAGAGAGTAGCAATTGATGATTGGTTTGGGATTAAAATTGTTGGCTTGGGAGTAGATCAAGTAAATAATCAAATATATAATGGACTTTACCCAAATTTAGCCGCCTTTTCTCTCAAAGCAGATTCATCAATTGAACAATACAATGACGGAAGAGTGTTAAAAGATCAACCGCCAGGTGTTGATAACCATTATTTAGCTGGAGTTGGAGGTAAAGATAAACTTATCCAGATAAAAGTGCACCCCATCCTAGCTGGACCACAAAGTTTATCTGAAATTGCCTTGACAGATATTGTCAATTTCTTAGCAGGTGAAATGGACCACGTACGTTTTTCACAAACAAGAGAAAATCAATTAATGAATTTTATTAACAGCAAACGTTCTCTTCAAAAAAAATTCAGGTTATATTGTAATAGAGGAATGGAAGTTTTAGTGGAAGTACCATTGAGAAGAAGAAAGATTCTGCAACCAGGAAAATTTTTTGATTAACTTATTTTTTTGAGAAAAATTTTGATTTCCAGATAATTATTCCTGAAAGCAATGATCCAATTCCCCCCAACAATGTATCTTTTTGCGCATCCCAGACATCACCCTGAGCACCAAGGAAAGATATACCTGCCATACTTCCTTCAGTTACCAATACATATCCCCATTCTAATATTTCGTAAATACTCTTAAGAGAAATAAGTATTGAAAGAACAAAAGCATGAGCCCATATTCCTTTAAACTTTAATTTTTTTGTAACTAATTCATATATTGGAAAATAAAATATCATTCCAAAAAGAAAATGTACTAAACGATCATAGTGATTTCTTGTAGCATCAAAAATAAAAGGGACTTCTGCATAACTGTAATGACTACCAATTGTCTGCAAAACTAAAAAAACAAACATTAAGGTATAACTAAGGGAAGAAAATTCAAACTTTTTATAGGTAAGAACGAGAATTGGAACGAAAATCAAAAATAAGATATTTTCAGCAAGCCATACATCTCTGTATAAAGGCTTAATAGCTAAACCTATCCATATAATTATTAAAGCAACCAGCAACAACATCAGGTAATGTTTCTTCTTCATGTAAATAGAATAATTTAAACCTTTATAAAATTTCATTTCTAAAATACGTCTCAAAACATTTTTATAGCATCCTACAATTTACTATATATAATGGTTGACTGGAAGGCAATTGAAAAGAAGTGGCAGAAGAAGTGGCAGAAGGAAGGGATAGGTAAAGCAGTAAATAGTAAGAAAGACAAGTTTTCAATGATTTTTGCTTATCCAGGTATTTCTGGTTATCCGCACGTAGGACATATGCGAGGATATTCTTATACTGACATGATTTGTAGATATCAAAGAATGAAAGGTAAAGAAGTTTTCTTTCCAGTTGGAACGCATGCTTCAGGGAACCAAGCAATTGCTTTTGCCAACAAAGTTAAGAATAATGATGAAAAGTGGATTGGTTATTTGAAAGATAATGGATGTTCAGCCGCAAAAATAAAAACTCTTGATACTCCTGAAAAAATCATATCATATTTTAATAAAGTTTACGTTAACGATTATTGGAAAAAGTTTGGTTTCATCTGCGATTGGGATAGATTTACTTGTACAACATATCCAGATTATGAAAAATTTATGCAATGGCAGTTTCGTAAATTAAGAGAAAAGAATTTATTGATACAAAAACCATATTTTGCTACAGCATGCGTGGAGCATGGACCTGTTGCTGTAGATCCTTCTGAAACAGATATCTCAAAAGGTGGAAATGCTGAAAAGAATGAATACACTCTTTTGAAGTTTGCAATCGATTTAGGTAAAGGAAAAGAATTTTTAGTGGCGGCAACTTTACGTCCTGAAACAATTTACGGACAAACTAATCTTTGGGTCAATCCGAATGCGCAATATGTAAGAGTAAATGTTGAAGGTGAAAGATGGATAATGAGTAAGGAAGCAGCTGATAAATTAACATACCAAAAAGATGATGTTGTGTTGTTAGAAGACATAGATGTTGCGGATTTGATGGGTAAGAAAGCACTTGCTACTGGAATTGACAGAAAAATAATCATTTTACCAGCAGTTTTTTGCGATCCAAAAGTTGGTAGCGGCATTGTAACTTCTGTCCCTTCAGATGCCCCATATGATTACGTCGCATTACAAACAGTGAAGAAAGATAAATCTTTGCTTAGGAAATATAATGTTGATGTTTCTGAAGTTGAGGGATTAAATTTAATTCCAATCATAAAATCAAAAGGATATGGTGAGTTTCCAGCTCAAGAAATTGTAGCAAAGAGAAGAATTGAAAGTTTAGATGATCCTAAATTAGAAGAAGCTACAAAGGAAATTTACAAAGCAGGGTTTCATTCTGGAATTATGAGAGATAATTGCGGTAAATATGCAGGGAAAAGTGTGGCTGAAGCAAAGGAATTAGTTAAAACTGATTTATTAGAAAAAGGAAAGGCAGATGTATTTCATGATTTAAGCGAAGAAGTTCTTTGTAGATGCGGAAAACAAGTCTTGATAAAAAGAATTGATGATCAATGGTTTATTCGCTATTCAGATCCGGAATTAACAGAAAAAAGTAAACAACATGTTTCTCAGATGAAAGTCTTTCCAAAGGAATATGGGGAGCATTTACCAGCAGTTTTAGATTGGTTTTCAGATAGAGCCTGCGCACGTTTAGGTAATTGGTCAGGCAGCAAATTCCCATTTGATGAAAAATGGACAATCGAACCAATAAGTGATTCAACTTTATATCCAGCTTATTATATTGTTGCAAAGTTTGTAAATGATGGAACGCTTAAAGTGAAAGATTTAACAGAAGAATTTTTTGATTATGTTTTTTTAGGGAAAGAGGAATTAAGTGGTGTACCTGAAAAGATGCAGGAGAAATGGAAATTAGTAAAAGAAGAATTTGATTATTTTTATCCATTAGATATTAATTTAGGGGGAAAGGAACATAAAACAGTTCATTTTCCTGTTTTTTTAATGAATCACGTAGGTATTCTTCCAGCAGAAAAATGGCCTAAAGGAATTTTTGTTAATTGGTGGGTAACAGGAAAGGGAAGTAAAATTTCAAAAAGTAAAGGAGGAGCACAGCCCATTCCTGAAGCGATTGAAAAATATGGTGTGGATGCAATGCGTCTTTATTATGCACATATTGGCAGCCCCCATGTTGACGTTGTATGGGACGAGAATGTAGTTTTGAATTACAAAAATGCTTTAGAAAGAATTTGGGGTTTGGTTAATGAATTAAATGAATTATCTGGTGGGAAAAAGTTGATTGATAATTGGTTATTATCTAGAGTGCATCAACATCTACGTTCTGTTGAAAAATTCATGAAAGAATATAATTTAAGAGATTTAGCTAGTATTGTTTATTATGGAGTTCATGAAGATTTGAAATGGTATATACGAAGAGGCGGAGAAAATAAAAGTGTAATTGCTGAGGTAGTTAGTATATGGAGTAAATTGATGAACCCAATTACTCCACATTTAAGTGAAGAGTTAAATGAAGAATTAGTTTCTATTTCAGACTGGCCAAATTATGAAGAAGAAAAAATTAATTTAAGTGCAGATGCAGGTGAAGAATTGATTAGATCTACTGTAAGTAGTATGCGCAATGTTATGCGGTTAGCGAAAGTAGAAAAACCGCAGAAGTTTACTTTATACGTAGCTTCCCCCTGGTTATATGATGTTTATACAATCTTAGCACATCAAATTAAGGTTACCAGAAACATGGGAGAAATATTACGAGAAATATTAAAACACGATGAACTTAAGATTAAAGGCAAGGAAATAAGTAAAATAGTTGCAGGAGTGTTGAAAGATGTTTCAAGATTACCTTCAGTTGTCACTTCAGAACAAGCTGAATATGAAGTGCTAATGGATGCGAAAAACTTTTTAGAAAAAGAGTTTGATTGTTCAGTAGATGTAGAATTAGCTAAAGAAAGTGGTAATGAAAAAGCGGCTAATTCAAGACCTGGAAAAGTAGGAATGGTGGTGGAATAATGCAAAAAAAACATTTAATTTTGTCAATAGCAATAGCAATAATATTTGCATTCTTTGTAGGATATGGGATTGAGGTATTTGCACCCTCTCCGGAATATCAAGATTTTTGTAAGGATAGTTTGTTTGACATCCAAGATGAAAAAGAATGTAAAGATAGTGGAGGAATTTGGAATAACAGAGTAGAAGATGTTCCAATATCTAAAGGAGCTGTTGGAAGATGTTCACCATCAAAAAATTGTCATGAAAATTTACGGGCTGAACAGTCATCACACGATAGAATCGTATTTATTGTAGCAGTTATAATTGGATTAATAGTATTGATATTAGGAAATCTTTTACATAAAGAAATTGTAAGTTTTGGTTTAACAACCGGTGGGTTATTAAGTATTATATATGGAACGGTTCGTTATTGGCAGCATGCTAATAGTACATTAAAGTTTGTGATATTAGGTTTATCTTTAGGAATATTAATTTGGTTAGCATACAAGAAGATTAAATGATAAATGAAAAGAACTCCATTGAAAGTTAAAGACCTCAATAAAGAGATTGAATATTTGGGCTTGAGCTATAACAAAAAAGATTTTGTAGAAAGAGTTGAGGATGAGAAGTTTACTCTATTTTTTGTGAATAGAAAAACTCAGTTTTTTTTACATGAAAAGAAAATTCTTCCTACATTACATCTATTGCAAGAAAAGCCTGAAATTTTGAAAAAAGCAGTAGTTGACATGGGAGCAGTTAAATTTGTGGTAAACGGAGCAGATATTATGCGACCAGGGATTACTCAATTTGATGAAGCGGAAAAAGGAGAGTTTATTGTAATTATAGATGAAAATAATAAAAAACCATTATCAGTGGGTAAGGCTTTATTTTCTGGCGAGGAGATAATGAAAATGGATTCTGGAAAAGTTGTTAAGAATATTCATTTTGTTGGAGATGAAATCTGGAAAAATGATTAAAAACAGAGATGAGATTATTTCACAGGATGAATTGTATTGTGATTCATTTTTTCAATTAGCTCGCGGGTTGATGTTTAGAAGTAAGCAGAATTTGATTATGAAGTTTCCTAAGGAGAGAAGAATAAATTTACATATGTTTTTTGTATTTTTTCCTATTGACGTATTAGTTTTGGATTCTTCTATGAAAGTAGTTGAAGTTAAGAAAAATTTTAAACCATTTACTTTTTGGAATTCTAAGAAGAAAGGCAAGTATGTTGTTGAGTTGGGATTTGCTAAAGATGTTAGAGTTGGAGATAAATTAGATTTTTGATATTGTAACTAACCTTACTACACATCCATATATATCTTTTTCTGATTTGAACATGCATGGTAAACAAAACTGCTATTGCATTTGGAATAACCGCCTTGGCGGGAATAGGAACAGCGGCTTATTTGAAATTGAGTGAGCCAAATTTACAAGATTCAGTTCAACCAACTAGCACACCTACTTATTCTGTTCAGAATAAACCTAAATACGACTTACAGAAATTCAAAAGTGAATTACTGCAGGATGTAGGAAAGCAAGTTCGTTCTGAGTTCAAGAATCAGATGGACAATGTGAAAACTGAATATCAAAAACCAGAAGAAGCTTTGGAACAAGGTGTAAAAGGATTCTTTGGATCAATTCAAAGAGAAGTTTGTCAACCTGAATTAAGACAAGTTAAACGGGATGTAGACAGAACTTTATCTAGATACTTGAAAAATGATTCTGCCAGTGTATATCAAGATGCTGCAAGAAATTTACCTAAATATTCTACTCAACAATTACGCGGCTTACAAGCTAGAATAAATTCTCAGTTAGAGAAAAAGCTTGGCGGAAAGTATGGTGAGCAGAAGTATCAAAGTTTGCGGAGACAGATATCTTCTTTGAAGAAGGGAAAGCAGACAGATTTAGTTAGCAATGTTCTACGAAATTTTTCTAACGAACAAATTGTTGACGTTTTGAAAAAAAAGAGACCGGAGTTTTGGTTTAAGAGGATGGAACAAGCATATAACATAGAAATTGGAGGAAATTAAAAATGGGATTAACAGATTTAGTAGTAAAAGCAGCATTAGTAACAGGTATTGCTGGGGCAGGAGCCGCCGGTGGATACGCATTAAATGGTCAGGAAACTGTAGATTGTAAGGCACAATATTCAGCAGCATTACAAGAAACACAAAAGCAATTTGCTGAAGTAAGAGGACAAGGAACAGCACCATCAACTGATGTAAAATGCGCATATGTATTTTCACAAGAACCTGCAGAAAACACTGCTGTTTGTAAATACGAACCAACAGGAGAAACTTTTGCAATTGGTAAAACAAGTTTGTTCGGTAAAGAAAGTGTAACTTGTGGAAGATATGATGTGTCAAAATTTGATGCAGCTAAAACAACTGCAGTAGAAATGCAGCCAGAAGTTGCTAAGTATAGCGTAAAACAAAAATAATTTTTTTTATTTTTTAAAATGGAAGAGAAAACGATAGAATATTCAATTGCAAATAAAGTTAAATCTATTGATAAAGAGATTACAGGCTTGAAATATCAAGTTGGCAAGGTTGGAGAATCTTTGATGGAACAGGATAGAGATCTTGGCAAAGCAGTTCAGAAGTGGGTAGAATATGTTGGTGAATCGCATGAAGCAGGAAGAGATATTGATTCTAATTTTTTCATGGAATATCAGAAGGATATAGTAGCAAGAGGATGTGTCAGATTACACACACAAAAGAAAGGTAAAGAATTGATGCTGGAGTTAAAAGAGAGACTTGAATTTAAAAATTTAATGATGAGTTATGGAGGATTGGAGGAAGCGTAAAATGGAATATAAGAATGTTAATTTAGAATTTGAACTGATTAATGAGGTAATTAACAATTATTCAATTTTGACTTCAGAAATTGACCAAAAATTATACAACATTAAATCTAATAATAATTGTTACAAAAACGAAAAGAATCGCCCAAGAATGAAAGAAAATGATCCCGAAGATAGTGGATCAAATTCAGGACCGGCACCTCTTTTCGTAGCATTGATGTAACACAAACAACAACGAAAGAATAAATGTGAAATGATGTTTAGAAATGAAATAAGAGATAAATGTCTCGGAGGATAAATAAAATGTCAGATGATTTTTTTAAGGACGGTTACAAACCAGGAAATGGAAGTGACTCAAGTAGTGAATATATTCCAAGTAACGGAGGGCTTAACCCTGAAGAACCAAAAGATGCATATGTAGAACCAAAAGCAGGATACGAACAACCAATTCAACAGGAACAATCTGTTGATATTAACACAGAAAAAGAAGATGCATTAGCTGAAGAATTGTTGGGTGAAAACTGGGAAAAATATTTCTCAGGAGACCAAGTACAAAGTATAAAAACTTCTTACAGTAATTTGAATGATCAATGGAAAGCTGTTGATAGATTGTCCATCCATGCATTCACAAAAGAAGATATGGATCAAATGACTGAAGAGGAAAAAGTAGAGTATCAATCTAAACTTGAAAAAAAAGTAAAGCTTTATGATACTTTTCAACCAGTTTTGGCTCCAATTGGACTTGACCCATACAAACTAACCATCAATAGTCAAATAAAATCAGCTAAAAAACTAAGATCTGGACTAGAAACAGCACTTAATTCATATAAAGCAAATTTACGAGGTAATAAAATAGAAAAGAAAGGAAATGACCAAAATTTCTACAAGACCCTATTAGATAATTTGCCAAATCAATTACAAAATGATCAAGAGATTAGCGGATTAGTTGGAGTTCTACAACAGAATTCCGGGACTGGACAGTATGAAGGTGGAACTAGGCAAAAACATCGTGCATTAAAAGAAGAATTATTGTATTTAGCAGACATGCACGATTTGTTAACAGTCCATCTAACAAAGTATGATAGTGGAATGGGAGAAGTAAAAGGTAAACTACGGGAAGTAAACAGACAAAAAATCAATGATAAAAATAACTCGAATTTGATAAATAAAGGAGCAAAGCTTTCAGCAGTAATGTCTGCTTTTGATAAAGAAAGAGAAAAAGTATCAGACCGAAGAGAAGAAGTAGTTCAGAGAATCATTGATGCTAGATCAGACTACGGTTTCCTTGGTCAACAAATAGCTCTTCAAGAAACTGCTGTTAAAAATACCAGAAATTCGTTAAGAAAGCTAAACGTAGGAATTAAGAATCTTGAACTTTACCAACAAGAAAAAGATGGAGCGGCAAATTATGCTAACCTACTGAGACAAACAAGTTTAGCTAATAAAACTAGCAAGGGACTCAATGCAATGGGTTCAATGGGGCGAACTGTTGCTGGAGCTCAGACACGTGGCATAATTGAAGATTCAATGCACGACGAGGGAATTGTCATCACTAACAGCCAGGATTTTGATGATTTGAAAAGCCAGTTGGATTCACAAGATGACGAATTAATTGCTAACCTAAAAAAAGAAATTAGGGATGATTTTTATTCTTAATTTTTTTTATTTTTTTTAATTAAAAATGACGTTAGACATATTAGTCACTGAAGAAGAGATTAAAGCACAAAATGGACTTTCTAAAAGGCAGTATGGTAACCTTTTAAATGTTTGTTTAGCTCGATTGCCTGAAGGGAGTAATAGATCTGTTGAAGATTTAGTCACTAAATATAGTCTTTTATTCAGCTCAGTATATCATTCTGTTGTTGAAAAAATTGAAGTATCAGGAAACGTCGAAGATTTTTCTGGAATTAGTCCATTAGCTGCAAGTATCACCTCTAAAACAATTTTATATGACCTTGAATTAGAAAATGAACAAGGAAAGGATCAAACACTTTCTTTAGATATGAAATCAGATACAAATTACTTTAATCCTTCTGGTTCAAATTTTACTACAGTTAAATTAGCTCTAGAAGGAATGTTATATAACATCCAAAGAGGAGAAGGTAGCGTTAATAAGGTCATGTTTGACTTTTTTAAATCATACCATGCTGATATGACAAATATGGCCTATAAAAACAATCCAAAGCTTGGTAAAAGTCTTGCAGAAATAAAATGTCAAATAGGACCACACCAATTTAAAGGCCTTGTAAAACAAAATAGGATTAAAAAATCAGCTAAGAAGGGTAGTATTGAGGTGCAAGAAAAAAATCAATTTCATACCCCGTTAGAACATTTTATTGTACCTAAAGATAAGGTTTTACCAAGAAACCGTATTATTGGAAATCATGAAATTATAGATTATCTAGAACGAATGACTAAATGTTTATTTATGTATAATACTCAAGCTAATGCCAACGTAACAAAGGAAGAAGGAATATTTCGTGATAAAATAATTCTTCATGGACTTCCAGGAGGAGGAAAGAGCGCAGTTTGCTTCTATCTAATGGATTATGCAGAAAAATTCAATCGAGATTTAGGAAGAGATTTAAAAATAACAAAGTTTCAATTTGAATCATCATTCAAACAAGGATCAATTCAAAAATTAAAAAGTCAATTTAAACAAGTTACAGAAGAGAATAAAATCTTCTTAATTTTCCAAGATGAGATTGACCAATATTTTAAACGTTCTGAAGGAAATTCACAAGAATCAAATCATCAAACGATAAAAGAATTGTGTAAATTTCTTGAAGGAGAATATGCTAGTAAAGGAAATTATTTGTTTGTATCAACTGTTAACGACATGAATAATTTGTCTTTAGATCTTAGAGGTAGGTTTCACTATTTAGAGTGGAGTGGTGCAGAAACAGGTGACGAGAAATCTAGATTAATTCAATATAAATTAGAAAAAGGAATAAGTTCAGGATATGTGAAGGTAACAGACAATGAATTTTTACGACTAGGTAAACTTTGTTACAATAATAATCTGACTGGGAGAGACGTCACTAATGTTTGTGGAAAAGTGCAATCGGATTATTTTCAATGGAATAATTTAGGCAAACTTTGGGAGGTGAGACATGATTATGCAGAACAAAAAGTTAGAATAGGTGATCTGTACAACGATGTTACATATAAATCTCTAGAAAAAGAATTTTTAGAAATAATCAAAGAGAAAGGACAAGCCAAGAAGAACTCTAAATTGTTTAGGAGTTAAATGTGATGAAATTAGATGATTTTGAAACAAAATTTGGACGAGAATTATTCAAGAAGCATTTTGAGATTTATTTACCAAAGAAAAAAACAAATGAACCAGTTTTGGGGACTATATCTAAAAAGAGAATAAGAGGTCCTCAACCCACTAAAAAAAGAAAAATAGAAGGGAAGATATATGTTGAAGAAAAAAATAAACCTAAATTAGTTGAGCAAGAATTGAAAGATGGATGTGAGGTAGAAGATTTACATAAAGAAAGAAATATTGTTGAATTATTCAATCAACAATCAATTGAATACGAACCAAAAGTAGAAATAGATCCCTTCCATCCATTAGAACAAAATAATGTTTATGATACTCTTTTGAAATACTTTCACAGCAACATATTAAGCGGGAAAAAAGTAAAACCGGTACTGGAAGAAGATAAAAACTGTTTACTTGCAACGGTTGCTGCTTGTTCTGGATTGTCAACCATTATAGAAGGAGAATCAAGAAGTGGAAAGAGTCTAATCATGGACAAATTAACCAATGTATTAGATTCAACATATAGCATAAAGATCTGCTCAAATAAAGCAATGTTCGATAGCTCTGAAGCAATAAACAAAAAGCATTTCTTATATGTTGAAGAATACCAACAGGCAATTGAAGGAAATACTGGCGTTAAGGAAACTTTCAAACTTGTAACTGAAGGAAAAGATGCAACAAGTGAAGCAAGAGGGAAAATAAAGACAATAGATGGACATATTACAATTTTATCTACAGCAGCAAAAGAAAATAAGAAAACACAGAACAGAGATGTTGAAGTAAGTGGAAGATTTCTGTTATTAGAAACAGAATCCTCATTTGAGAAAGTAGAGAGAATTATAGAATATATGGACGGATTAGGTGATGGTACAAGACCAGACATTAGTTTCAATCTAAAAGAATTTAATTACCTAAAAAATAAAGTAAAAAGTATTTATCTTGATCAAGAGGAGAATTTTGAAAACCCTTTCAGAAGAGAAATTTCAAAGTATCTACCACAAACAAAAAAATCAATCCACTATCGTAATATATTTTTCGATTTAATAGATGGTTTTTCGCTATTTGAAAAGAACGATAGAATCCGTAAAGATAATGATAAATTGATTACCAATTTGTCTGACGTCTATCTTGCTTATGCTACATTCCATTCAAGTTACTGTGACGCTCTGCAAAAATTAGCAACACAAAGTTATGAGTCTATGGAAAAAGACCTTAACGCTTTAGATAAGCAAGAAAAAAAATCTCAATTAGAAGAAGAGATTAGAATGATTGATGAATCTAAATCAAAAAAAGTAGATTGGGAAGAAATGTGGAACATAGGCTATAAACATATGGCTGAAAGAAACCCTTTTCTTTTGGAACAATGGATGTCTAATCAAACTAAAGAGACAAATGGCATCAAAGAAGTTAGAATATATAATCCCATTTTACGTAGTGATTTTATTGTCTGTGGAGCAAAAGAGCATGGAGGATTAGAAATTGACTAATTATTCGCCTTTAGTTAGTAGATTTAAAGGAAGATTAAAAGAAAGCGTGGATCTAGCAGGTGATCCAAGAGAAGATGGACTTCCAAGAAGTTTACTCAAAGTAATGGTTCCTATTTATGATGCTAATGAAGTTATTGATGAAGTTAATGATAAATTAGAAAAAAGAACCGTACAATTGGAAGATTTAGCAAGATATTATAGCATAGTTACAAAAGCAGAGATTGGTGTAGAAAAATGGGTTAGGGGAAACAACATTTCTTTTGACAATTATAACCATGCAGCTGCAAAAATATTGTCAACTGGAGTTAAATTAGATATGTATTTGATAGATAATCATTCTAAACTTACAGAAATAAAATATAAAGTAATGGAATCGAAAAAAATTGAAGACATTATTAATGAATCTGAAATCATAGAAAGAAGGCAAAATAATCTTAATACATTACCAGAAATTATTGAAAAAAGAAACATTCCATATCACATAAAAACAAAGATAAGTGGATTAGTCAATAGTTCTAGAAACAATTCAGCAGAAATTCATATACGCAATACCTTAAAAGAAATGGTTGATGAAGGTAAAGTTGAAGATGTTTTAAAGTTAGCTCCATTTTATAACAATAAATGTTCAAAAAATAGATGTCAAGATAAAGACAACTTATTTTTTAGCGAATTAGCTGAAATTAACAAACTTTTTGAAGAGAATTATTTTGCAAAAGCTCAACAAGAGTATAAACAATGTAGCAATGTTAGTACACTAAATCAAAAGAATAAAGAAATCAAAAGAAAATTTTGGGATGTACTAGAAAAAAAGAAAAAAAATATTAATGAAATCGTAGGTGAGAATGATTTTGTAGATAAAATTAAAGCCCCGCCTGGTTTCTATAAATTAGAAGAAAAAGTTGAAAGAATAATTGAAATAGGAGATAATTATTTTCAAGAAATAAGTAGAGTAGAAGATGAAATAAGACAAGTAAATGAACAAATAAGTTTTTTGGTTAAGCCAGTTTTATCAGAAGAATATATCTCTAAACTTACTTCAATTCAAAAAAAGAATTTTCAAGACTATGGAGATGATAACTTATCTAAATTAATTAATGAATATAATAGAGCAGCGGATAAAGTATTAGGTTTAAAAAAATGTTTTACATCAAAATTACAAGAAAAAGTTGTTTCAATTGTCAACAACATACCAGAACCTTTAGATGTTAAGACTCATAAAAAATATCCTAGTTTACAAAATAAATTACAGGTCCTTCAATCGTATGCAAATATGTTAGGAGTAGGAGAAGTGGATAGTATAATTAATACCAAATCCTCTGAACTTAAAGCAGCAAAAAGAATCATAAATAGTCTTAATTCTGGAGTTTCTGATATACCTTATTTTAACTTATTAGAAGCTGCTTATCAGGGATCTTTAATGGCTGAAGATGATGAGTTGAAAGAGTTTTGTTCTTATATAGGTGGTAGGAAGGATGGAAAAGGAATTTGGATGCAATTTGAAAAAAGAAAAGAAAAGGCAAATTCAATTGAAATTGATGGTTTGGGGAAGAAGGATATGTTTATTTACAAATGTATAAAAAATAACTTAGAAAAGACCATTTATTAGTCATTTCTTCACTTTGACTTTTTTGAATAGTGCAAGAACGTCCCCATAAAACTCTTTTCTATTTTCTGGTTTAATTAAATGATAACAATCTGAGGTATTATTGTAATTTTCTTTTCTGAAACTTTCGTCACCCCTATTTCCTGCTCTTAGTAATAGGCGGATCTTTTCTTTCAACTTATCTTGAACATCACTTTGTTTACAACCCACTGTAGACAATATTTTTTGTGTTTGTTCCTCAAAATTGTGTTCAATTTTTCCATTTTCTTCAGTTCTAGCCACCCTTTTTTCATGTGAATGATCCCCCCTTGAACATTTTACGCTCATGACGGAAGTTTTAACTTTGTTACCTTTTTTGTCAGTAACCCTAGCATGGACTCGTAAATTCTCGCCTTCTTTTATTTCAAAATCTTGTGTAATTCTAAATTTTTTATCATATTTACTTAAATCAATTGATGGTTTGAAAATCCCATTAGTAAGAAAATCTAACCTTTTAAATCCAGCATTGTCACCATAATCTTCTCCTTTTATCAAAAATTCTAATTTACTACATTCATCCCCTGGATTATTAATAATGCCCATAGATAAGTTTGGAATAAAATCTTTATCTTTACCTGAATAAGAAACTACCATCTGTTTACTATTAACTGTTCTATTTTTAGTTGATTGACAAATAGAGTTTGGATTATTACTAACTTCTATTTTTGATTCTTTATCTACATTACACCACTTTATTTCCTCAGGATTCTTCCAAGTAACAGCTAAGTGGTAATCTTTCTTAGTTTTCAATTCTTCAGAAACTTTTAACAAATCTTGGAAAAAAAATCTATTAGAAAAATCTGCCCAGCTTTTAATTCTTTCACCACTACTTAAAATTGCAACACTTTTCAAAGCTTCAGTTAACTTCTTATCCTTTACTTTTACTTCAAAATCTGCGGTCTTTCCAAGATATCTTCCAGCTTTAGATGTAAGTGAGATATATGCTTTTGGCTCGTTAGGTAAAGGATGTATTGAAATAGTATATGGTTCTAAAGTATTTGCTGAAGATACTACTCTCTTTGGAACGATAATTCTCTTTTTAATTTCTGCTCTTTCTCGCTTTTGCTTTTTTCTTTTCTCCCATTTGGCTTTCCGCTCTCTTTCTAAAGCAATTAACTTGTCTCTTTTTTCTTTATTAATAGTTGCTTTGTGAGAAGATCGAGGTTTAATTATTTCTTTGTTTCTAGAAGAATCAATCTTTTCTATTGGTTTGATTTGTTTTTTTTCTTCTCTTTTGATAATCTTATCTTCAAGAGGTTTGGAAACATATGTTCCAACATGAGCTGTTTTTTCTACATTTCTTTCTTTTTTTGGAATGTGAAATTTGGGAGGAATTGAGTACTTTTTTTCAACTAAGCTATTTGGCTTACTAGCCTTACGTGGTTTTTTATTTTTTACATTGCTTAGTTTTTTCTCAAGAGTTACAGAAGGTGTTTTTTGATTCTCTTTTATTTTACTAGCTTCATCTAATTTAATTATTGCTTTATCAAATAGATCAAAACCAGGAAAAGATGGTTGCTTTTCTTCTTTTACAGAAATAACTTTAACTGGTGGCGGAACAATAACACCACCCTCCTTATGATAATGATCATGAAGTTTCCATGCTGTACCAACAGCTAAACCCAATAATATAACTGCACCAACTCCGTAAGCTAATGGCTTAGCTTTTCTTTCTTTTTCATCAAAAAAAATACCTTTTAATTTATCTTTTAGAGAACGATTGCTATCTTCATATATTCTAATTCTTTCACTTCCTACTTTCATTCCAAAATCAGGAGAGATAAGCGGTGGTGCACCTTTGTTCCCTAATTTTTTATCCATGCTGCCATAATATTTGTTGACTTGATCAGATATGGGAATATTTAAAGTTGCTTCACTTGATTTTTTGAAAGATACATTTGGAGACTTATTAACATTCAAATCACCAGTATTTACTGTTAATCCGGCAAGATTATTTACAACATGTAATGTTCTTTTAATCTTATTACTAACTTTACAGACTGGTAAATTTACCTCCGTTTCAATAAGAGTAGGTTCAGCTAAACCAAGATCTTCCAATTCTTTAGATAGCACAGAAGCATCATCATACCTTACTGATCTAACATCAGAAGTTCCTTTTGTAATAATTTTAATTATGTCTTCTTTTACAGAAGAATCAACATTTAACTCTCTTTCAAGCACCATGGCCAAATCATCTTTGTCATTTTTCCAATGTTCAACTAATCTTTTCGTAAGCATTAGACATAGAATGTTCACCAAATTATAAGTGTCTAAATTAGTTTCAACATTAGGATGGCTCTTTGAAAGAATATCTGGAGCGGAGTATAATTTGTTATGGAGTGGTTCACCATCAGAACTATAGTAAGTTCCTGAAATTCCACTTGCAGTAGAACGATTTAGGAGCTTATCAATAGTAGCACCTTTTTCTCTTGTAATTCCAAAATCTATAAGCTTTGGAATATATCTATATTTTCCCCTCCCTAAGTCCTTTTTCAATATTAGAATATTTCCAGGAGAAACATCCATGTGAATAACCCCTTTCCCATTAGGAAAATTGTGTAAATTATACAGTTGATCTGAAATTGATTTAACTATGTACACCGAAGAATTCAGATTATCACGTAATGTTTTTTTTGTAATTACATCTTTTCCTCTTGCTTTCTTTTTATCTTTCTCTTCAACTTTAACATCAAGAAGTTTTTCTAAATCACTTTTTATCTGTTCATCACCAGCTGCATTTAAATTCTTAAAAAGTGAATACCATTTTCTTCCAATTTTTATCTCCCTCTCAAAATATATTCCTTCATCTATTCCATTCTCTACAAGATGACTATTTACAGATACTTCATTTCGATTAATATCTCTAGAAGCCAATCCTGCACAGTGCTCACTAACTAAACTAGTTTTTGCGAAATACTGCTCTCCAGAATCTGATGTTGTAATTAGGTACCTGGAACTAAGATTACCTTTACCTAAACTTTTTATAACTACCTCAATCTTATCTCCATTCTTGGTATAAGCTTCTCTTGTTATTTTATTTGGTCTCATTTTATTCAGTTGGTAAGTATTTTTATAGTTGCATCTCGGCTTACTTTTTCACCATCAAAATTACAGTTTAATTTTACTTTTAACTCACTTTTCCCATCGTAATTAGAAGGCACATCAACAGTAAATCCCAAATCCTCGTACTGTATATTATTATGGTTAACAGGAATTGAAAAAAGATGCCGGGGTTGCGAGTTTGCAATTTTTAACTCATGAGCTTTATTCTTAAAAGTGGGGATATACCTACAAGTTGCAACACCTTCATTAGGAGCAGAAAGTTTCATTTCACATCCTTGGTAATCACTTTGTTTCATTGTTTCTGGACATTTGTAATGAACTATTTTAAATTCACTAGATTTTTTTTTCTTCTTAGCATCAGGAATCATCTCATCCAACTTCTCTTTGGCCTTAATCTTGATTTCATTAGATGAATGTGATTTTTTTTGTTCACCATATTTACATTCAATACCTGGCATCGCTCTGGAGTATCCATCATTTACCGAATTTTCAAGATGGCGACTCAAATTAAATGTATATGATTCATGTATTTCTCTTGATAAGTTTGCTAAGAAAACTGGTTTTTCAAATCCTCCACTTGCAGTTGCATATTTTGAAAATGGAGTACAGGTTGCTTTTTCGACCAATTTTCTTTTAAAAATAACTGTATATCTGATTGTGTCACCAACTGTGAAATCTGTTTTATTTCTCTTGGCTTTATATGATTTTATTTCTAGTATATCTTTCAAATCTTTGCTGGTTTTTTTATCTCCTTTTACTTTCTTTGATACTTTTGCCTTTGATTTTCCAGCTATTTTTTTTGTATCTACTTTTGCAATCTTCTTTGCTTCAGCTTCTGCACGCCTACGAGTTTCTTCTGCTTTTTTTGCTGCTTCTGCTTTCTCAGCTTCAGCAAGTTTAATTGTTTCTGCGACCTTCCTTGCTTTCTCAGCAGCTTCAGCAACTTTTCTTGCTTTCTCGGCCTCTACTAGTTTTCGAGCTTCTTCAGCTTTCTTAGCGGCTTCTCTCCTCTTACTTTCTGTTATCACAGTAATCTTCTTTTTAGGTTTTGAAGAAACTCTATATTTTTGTGATTCAACAACTAAAGAATGACCGCTATCATGATGGCCAACATTTAAAGATTGTTGACAGATATGTTCCACATATTTAGTACTACTATCTCCATCACAATAATCCACGTTTAATAATGTAACATTATTTTTTGGTGTTAAATTATCTTTAATTTCTGAACTATAATAAATACCAAAACCAACCATCGAACCAACAACTAAAGCAGCAATTCCGCCTATGATTTTCCTACTATGATGGACATAGAAAGGTTTGGCAGCATCAGCTACAATAATATCTTCTACAATAGGCGTTGGTTGCGTAACCATTTTTGATGGACCGATTGCTGTTTTCGAATCTGGAGACTCATCTTCTTTTGAGAAATCTATCAACAAAGCGTCTAGTTTTTTTTGAAGTTCATGGTTGTCACCTGAAGCATCTTTTACTAAGTTAATCAACTTTTCTTTCTGAGAATATAACCGGTTGTTTTCCATTTCTACTTCTGGGAAATTATCAGCATCGCCAATTAGTGAACAAAGTAATTGGTCAATCTCATCTGCATTTGTTTCTTCACTGATTTCATCTTCAAAATAATCATTCAATCTATTTACAACAGTGGATTGATAATTCTTTAGTTCATCATTTTTCTTTTCCGCCTCATCTTTATCAGATTCTAATTTCAAGCAATACTTTGCACTTGCTTCTAATTTGCCATTTAATTCATTATTATCTTTTCCTAATTTTATGCTTTTTTCAAGAATAGTCCCATATTTTTTTAAACTTCTTTTGTAGACCATTTTTAATATACCATCAGGTATTAAACTACCAAAGTTTTTAGTCCAAAAATTACCAAGGTGTCCTTCTAAATTTTCATTTCTTTTTTTATATTGGATTAATTCATTTTTCTTTTCTATCAATTTATCTCTTTCTTGTTTTAATGCATCAATTTCACCCAAGTTTTTTTTCTTGTTATTCTCCAAACCAATCACGTAAGACTTTATTTGAGTCCAAGTAGGTTCTTCTTCAAATGGAGCTTGATAGATATCTTTTAGCTCTTTCACTAAATCCGACTTAAATTTATTTGCTCCATCCAACTCTCCCTGCAAACCAGGAAGTGTAGTGTCGCTTTCTTGAAGACGTTTCCTGTCCACAATCTCTTGTAAAATTAGGCTGACACCATTGACTAATTGGTGATTTTTTATTTTGAATGCATCTTCTATTTTTGCATTCTCCTGACGATAAAAAATCTCAACTTTACCTTTCTTTTTACCTGATTTAAAACGTGCAGATTCCTTGAAATTGGTATCAGTAAAATTATCTGAAGTATATATTTCGTTATTAAAAGTTATTCTAACAAAACTATCTTTTGGTTGAACAGTGCCATCAGGAACTATTTTTGCGATTTCAGGTAAGATATCTTTTATCTCTTTGTTATTACCTAAATAAGAAGATACCTGGTAAAGGCAAGTTAATTCTCTTTCTGATTTAGCAACTTTTTCTTCTAGAGAAGTAATTGTTTCTTGTTTTTCTGTTAATTCTTTATTGAGTTTTGTATGTTTGTTTTGTAAACCTTCTTTAACACTTTTAACTAAGTCTAAAAAACCAGTTTTCATTAATGGGGCTAAAGCTGTTTTTAATCTGTCAGCTCTGGATTCATATGATGTAACGAATTCTAGTAGGTTCTCGTACTTTTCATCTTTTGTCCCTTCTGAATCTTTATTCTTTTTTTTGCTCATTATCTCTATCTTTTGGTTTATCTAAACCAAGTATTTTCCTACCACCTGAATATAAATTATTAAATGAAATAATCAACGAGTCTATAATAAATTCAATGCTAGCATCAAATGATGATTTTTTTTGGTTTATCCTATCACTTAAGATTTCATATTGTTTAACCTTAGCTTCAAGACGGGATACACTTGCTTTAACGTCATTGTGCTCTTTCTTCTCTCCAGCTAACTCCTTTTCCAACTTTGAGTATTTTTCTCTTAATCCCTGTTCAGCTGGCTTATCTCCTTCAGCAGGTTTACCAACCAATTCTAATTCATAGCCATCACATTTCTCTTTTATAGAATCATAATCCGCAGTTTTTGTAGTAAGATCATTTTTCGTGCTAGATAGTATATCTCTTAATCCAAGTACGGCTGGTTTGTCTCCCTTGGCAGGTTCACCTAATAATTCAGTCTTATAACTTTTACACTCAGTTTCTAATAAATTATAACTTGCTTTTTTAGTCACTAATTCAGCATCTACTTCTTTCTTTTCTCCTTCAAGTTCAGTATAGGCTTTATTTTTATCATCATATAATCCCTGTACACGAGCTGTTTCTGCTTTTTCTTTTTCAATGTTAGATAAAAGAAGGACGTTAGAAGCTCTTAAACGAGCGGCTTCTTCATTCAAGCCACCAAAATCAACATAGATTTTTTTCACAGAATCTTCTTTCTGCCAAAGTAATAAAGAAGTATCATCAGTGGTCCCTCTCTTGATTGCTTCCTCAATTAAGAATGATATAAAATCGTTTGGATTCTGTTCTCTATTTCCAGTAAAAAAATATTCTTGTAATTCATCATTTGAAATAACATCAGTTAAACCATCTGTACACATTAAAACTTCAAGGGGCACCTCTTGGCTGTACTTAAAAGGGTCTGGAAAAATAATTCTGTCTCTTATATGTCGATCCGCGTTATCGTAAACTTGCCCTATATAATTACTTGGCCCCTGACTTCTTACTTGAAAAGACTCATCTTCTGTTATTTGATAAAAGCCATCTTTGTAAATGAAATAGACTCTTGAATCGCCTAAGTGAGCCAACCTCATTTTTTTATGATTATTTGGAATAACCATAATATCAAAAGTAGTTCTAGACACAGGTATCTTGTGTAATTTCTGATTTACATCAATTAACGCTTCTTTAATTCCTGCTCCTAGCTCAGATACTCGCTTCCCTTCCATACTTCTTTTTAGATAATTAAAACTATGACTCACAGCTAATGAGCTTGCTACCGAACCGTTATACCCACTGCAACCGTCTGCCATACAGTTTACAAGATACTTTTTTCCATTAGAATTAACCCATCTAAAATCACAATTATCTTCATTATCTTCGTGTTTTGTTCCACCAACTGACTGCTTAAATGACCTCATTTAAAACCCCCTGCGTATGAAACTATTCTGTGGCAAGTTTTATGCACAGATTGAACAAAATCAAAACTTTTCATCATAGAATAAATTTCTCTGAGTTCCCTTATTTCTTTAATTAATGATTTACTATCTTCTTCAGAAAAATTCGGTTGTGAAGATACTAAATTTACATCAAGTGAAGAAATTGTATCCATGTCTTCGTATAATTTACCTAACCTCTTTCTCATATTTTCACTTTTTTTCGCTTCACCATACAAGTCTCGTAAATTATTTATTTCTTCTTCTAAAGAATAACCGTTAGTAGCTATGCTCAATCCTGAATTATTTACCAACTGGTCCCTTTCGCAATCTAACATTTCCCCAATATTTAAAGTAATTAAAAGGTTTCTAATAGAAAAACTCAAATATCCTCCAGATTCTTTCATGTTCCAAACGTGATTATCTTTACGAACTTCGTGTTGATAATCACGAGAAAAGAAATCTAAATCCAAAAATGCTTCCACATCAAGTTTATCATCAGTAGTAACTTTGTAAATGGCAATTTGACATTCATCTCCTCCAGCCATTAAATATTGGCAACCATCATAATCATGTAATAATAAAGAACTTGCTTCTGAATCAAAATACTTTCCATTAACATTGTCAAAAGCATCATCAAAACCCTCATCTTTAAAAAAAGGTTTATCAGAATTACCAAAGAACAATTTATAATTTTGATTCCTATCTGCTACAATTGTGAGTCCATTTTTTGATGCCAGAGATAATATGTTTTCCGTTCTTTTTCCCATGAGCAAAGGATTTTCCTTTTCCCACTGACCATTTTTTTTAACTAAGGTCTCTAATCTTTTTTCACATGTAACAATTAATCTATCTCCATCAACAACCATTGCACCGGTTGGTTTAATTGAATTGTCAACAGCTTTCAGGTCTTTTATTTTTCCAGTTTTTGAATGAAACAAAGTTCCACCAATTACTTCATATTTGGTTGGATCAGACCTATAAATAGCTAAAAATAATTCATTTTTGTGATTGGCAAAATAGCCGTCAGTGAAATCATTACCAACTGATTTTTTTAAATCCTCTTCTGTCTTCACACCTAAAGCTAAATCAATTACGTCTTCCAAGCCATGTGAGGTAATTGTTCCACTTGGAAGGTCTAATTCATTGATAGAGAAACGAGTAATCACGTGTGCTTTATTTTTCAAAGCATGGTAAACCCTTCTTGGATTTTGATCATTACCACCTTCTGTAAAAATATAATCCGGTACACGGTGTTTAACAAAGCCATTTTTTAAACTTTCAATATCCAAAGTTGAACTACTCTCTAAATGATTAAACTGATAAATTCCTCTCCCATATTGGACAGGAGATTTAACTGCTAGTAGTACTTTTTTTTTATTTGGCATTTATTAAACCTCCAATTGCTGCTTTGATTTTCCTGAATAATTTGTCATCACTGTTAATATTTAGAGGATCGTAACCAAAATGTTGAACTCTTTTTTTTTTCGATTTAAGTTTAATTCCGCCATCTCTTGCCTCCCAGGTTTTCAAAACCATGTCAGATAAATTTTTTGAAGACATAAATTGACCATTAAATTCTTTCTCTTGAAATTCGTCATGAATTTTCAAAGTCTGCTTACGGGTTTCGTCAATCGTCATCTTACTGTTTTCATTTCCAGAAATAACATAAGCAGAGAATAAGTAGTTGGGTAAGTGTCCGCCCAAAACAAAGATTTGTTTTATTTTATCTGATATAGAGTTATTAGATAAAAAATGATTAGATGACGACGCCTTTTCGAATATTAAATCGTATTCACTTATAGCTCCGGCATAATCTTCTTTTTCAAAATGTTCTTTGGCTTTGTTTATCTTCGCTAAATACAAAGGGCCTGCTGCATCTTGCACAATATCAGCAATATTCTTCATACTAGAAAGATGCTCTTTGACGTCTTTTTTTTCTGGCATAACGAATTCAAATTCAATCTCCTCTCCATTCTTAAGAAGTTCAGCCATTTTTTCAAAAACTATTTTTTCTTGTTCTTCATCATACTTAGACCTTCCCATTGAAATTCCCACGTTAGAATCCAAAATGTCAATAAGGTCTTCCCTCTCTTTTTCAATCTTTGAGTTTTTTTTATCCAACAGATATACTGCACTTCTTAACGCATTTTTTATAGGATTAATTAATTTACTTTCACCTTTGTAAGTGCTTAAGCCATCAAAATATGAATTAAATATATGTGTATCACCTTTAGCTAATTGGCTTTCAAAATATTTGGCAATTGGAAATATTAGCTCTTGATCATAACATACTCCTAGAAATTCTAATGCTAAATCCGTAGCTTTATCCCAATCTTTTTCTTTTGTTCTCTCTAAGCAGTAATCTTTGGTTGTTTCTAACTGTGCCTGCAATATTAGATTGAAAGGAGGAGACAAATGATCAGGTGATTCTTCAGACTCAAAAAGAGGAGGCGATAGAACAATATGGACTAATTTAGATAATTTGTCATAAGAATCTGAAATACATCCATTAGAAATATTGTCAACAGAGGTTCTAAACAACGATTCAAATTTTCCATCCATTCCACTTAATTTTTTAGCATAATCACATAATCCCTGCAATTCTCCATTAGAGACATATTTTTCTATCGATTTAGTTAAAACGGCTTCTACCCCCTCTTCAGAATGACCATCCTCTATTAAATTAATGGCATATCCACCAGCTATAACCCAGTCTTCTTTCTTTGCATACAATTCACACAACTTGAATCTGGAATAAACATAACTTTCTACTTTTTCGAAGTAAGTTATTTTTTCATCAATGCCATCACTTAAATTAGCCAATTCAAAACAAACACCATCATGATATTTTTTTGCTTTTTCAGACAATTCTGAACCAATAACACGTAATAGTTCAGTCAAAGCACCTGTGTAAACATCTTTTCTTTCATTATCTTTGAATTTCAAATCATTGCTCTCTGCGTGTTTTACTAAAGCATCAGCTCTAATAAATCTGAAATAAGACTTCTTACTATCATCTTCGCAAGCTTCAATTAAATGCACAATTGTTTCTGCTGCTGTTTTGTAATTGCCATTAGAGCAACTAGCATTATAATCATCAATAGGTTCTAATTCTCTTTCCAATAAATCAATATCTAACGACATATTGCTCCTACATTTTTTATATCAGCCACGTTATTTTTTTTTGTATAACAATTCTAAAGCATCATATTTATCATTTAATTCTTTAGGAAGTCCAGCTTGAAAACATTTACTCCTTGCTGCTTCTGTCTTTTCTATCAATTTCTTTACCTTAACCTGAGTTTTGATACTTTTCAATTTCTCCCCAACCAACGTATTTGAGATATAATTCAAGCCAGATTTTTCATCAACAGTCTGTGTATCATTTAATTCAGCAATCTTAGCGGCAATAGGAGAGTAATTAGTCTGAAGTTTTTTTAACTGAGTTGTTCGTTCACCAACAGCTTCATTTATTTGTTGATTATAATCTTCAATCAGCGAATCTGCTAATGATGAGAGCTTAAGTTTAGAAACTCCATCTAACTCTTCTTGTAATTCATTGATTCTTGAATTTAACGGAATGATTCCAGGAACTTCAAAGGATTCACCATCTTTATTTTTTAGTTTCCCACCACTTAAGTATATGGAACTCACCCCCACACCGTTGCCTATTTTCTTTGTGAGTACTTTGTACTCTTTAGATTTCTTCTCAATTTCTGAATCAATATTAGAGACACAATTATTAAGAAAATCAACAAGGCTATTTTTCATTTGTTTTACTTTAGAAGTATCATCTTTTACTAAATCTAACATATTAGTATAAGATTCATCATGTCCAACACAAATTGTTTCGAGATATTCTTTCCAAGACATATTGTTACTATTTGAAAAAGCTGCTTCTGTCAGGTTCACCCAAACATCAAGCGACCTTCTCACAGTTACTTTATCTGTTGCATCCCTGATTAATCCCTCATCTAATAATATTTTATTAAGTATTGTAGTTGCACCAGTATATGCATTTGTAAAATCAAATTTGTTGAAATTATTTTTTTGACGACTGTAGCTCAAATCTAGTTGTTTTGTAAACTCACCAAAATTTGAAAATAAAGAATCATCTCGATCCATGAAAGCATCTACTTTTTTATCTCCCTCTAATTCTGTACCTTTAAGCCAACTCCATAGGGTGAAAAAATTATGATAATCCCTTGAATCACCAACCTCTTCATTAGCCATTCCATGTAGTTTATTATCATGGAAAGATGAAAAAACGTTGTAAGAACGAAGAGTCCTATTGCGTCCTTCATGACTTAATGTGGATTTAGCTAACTCATCATCTACAACTGGATCACATAACGAAATTTTACTGTCAATTAATAATTTTTCAATTTCTTTAGTTCCCTTACCTTCTAACTCCTCAGGTTTTATCCCAGTTAGAATATTTGTTGGATGAATATCTCCATGGTAAACATTCTTAGCGTGAGCTTCATTAATACCCTCTAAAACTGAATATAATGTTTTATATTTAAACGCACTTAGAACGTCCGCGTTAATTTTATCAGATTTTTTTCCAGAATCATATCTTTCGTTAATAAACCCTAATACATCATAAAGGTTCATCCCTTCATACTTCATAACGACTGCCGGAACATTGATTTTCTGATCTTTTCTTGTTATCATATCGAAATCATCGATTTCAACCTGACCCGTTGTAATGGTATCAACAAAAGAATCTAAACCATCAAATTTAGGGTCAAGATATTTCTTAGCAACATCTTCCGTGAAAATTCCCCTATGGCCAGCTTGTGGAATTTTTATTACAACATCTTTTCCACCAAAATCTTTAACACGATAAACATCGGCAGTTGATCCACCAGATAATAAGGTTCCCTCTAAATCCTGAGTGTTCGTACCATCTGAATATTTGATAATTGTTATATTTTCTACAGTTTGAGTTTCAATCATTTTATTTTTCCTCCATAAATAATTATATTTTTTATATTTTTTAACCGAAAATTTTCCGGAAAATCTATTACATCAATTTTCTCATTATCTTTACAAAACAATCTATCATTATCTACAAAATAGAGACAATCTCCGTTAAATGAAAAGCAAGAAACATTTTCAATAGTAACATTTCTTGAAACAACTCTTGCTCTACCATTTAAAGGTTGAAATTTAATTGCAGAAAATTTTTTACCTAGTTTGTGATTAAACATAACTCCTTTATTACCATGATAATCTACCGAAACTAAGTTTGAAATAGGAGCTCTACGAAAATCTGAATACAATTCACCATCATTAAAAATTATTTTACCATTTTCAGTTCCTACTAATACATCTTCTTCTAAAGTAACTAAGCTAGATATTTTCGAGTTATATGTTTTAAGCTCCGTTAAAGAACCATCTTTCCATGAAAATAATTTATTTCCTTGCCCAAGATATACTTTATCTGAAGAAACAGCCAAACAAGTTTTTTCTTTTGAAGAGCATAATAAGTAATCATCAGTTATACTGATTTTATCAGTTTCTGTAAAATCATCAAGTGAGACTATAGCAGTGCCAAATCCCATGTGGCTAGCCAACAAAAATTTAGTTTCATTTTGATTTAAGATAGCCAGTGAATTTATTCGGTTTCTACTACTCTTGAAGCCTATATCTCTTACTTCATTTGAATTTATTAAATTCTTTAATGTGATATGGGAACCATAACTAGCGCAAATATAAGGAATTTGATTAACTTCAAACGTTAATAGATTAGATAATCTACCTCCTAAACCACCTAACAAATGCTTTGGATTATCTAAATCTGCTTTGCCGTCTACACTAACATCATAAGAGACTACATCAAACCCATTAGCAACAATACATTTTCTGTAAAAAGGATTACCTTCTGTCTTTACAGTAGTGGAAGAAGGATAACTTACTCCTTCTTTCAAAAAGATATTTTTCCATAAATCTAACGTAACTTCCCTTGCTTTAGTTTCAATCATTCTTACAGTAGTTTCAATATTTTCCTTGTGGCTACTCATTGAGACACCGCCCGTTGATTTCTAAAACGATAAGGAAGTAGCGTGAAACCGCCACCATTTATTCCAGGTCGAAAGATTCCATCGTATAATGGCCTCTCGGTCGGATTTGGAAATAAAGAAAGTTCTCTACCTTTACTCTTGCATGAATTGATAATTGAACTTACCAAACATTCACTGATTTCTTTTCTGGTATCAATTTTCTTTGCCTTTCCCGTTTTCAAATTATAATTTTCATGATACTTATCAACTCTTTGTGTTAAGTACTCCTGCATATCTTTTATGTTAATTCTATTATCAGATGCTTCGAATATTTTGCTTAATGCTTTCCTATCTGCATCAGTTTGTGGATCAACTAACGCAGCCATCATATCATTATCATGAATTCCAGCCATCCTAATTTTAATACGAAAATCTTCCAAACCAGCTTTTTTCTTAAGTAAACCATATTTTTCATTTAATTCATTTTCTAATCTAATTTGATCATAACCCATTGATGCTACTAAATAAGGTGTAAGTTCTGGAACTATGCCGGAAAGAATATTGGACATAGTACATGGTTCATTAACCATATTAAAATAAGTTGGAAATGGTTTATTATTTCCTAAATTTGCTATACTTTTTCCTCTTCTGATCATTTCTCTAGCTTGGAAAGGAACCCGCAGCATCAAACGGGAAGGATAAGCAGCTATCCCCGTTCTTCTTTTATACTTCTCATCAAATAATTTTTTTGTTTTTCTCATTGATTCCAAAATAAAAAACCATTCACTTGTAAACTGATCTTTGTTCAAAAAATTTTGGTCTTTGTTTTTATTATTGAAATCCTCTTCATACCCATCATAATCAGAGTCTAACAATTCTTTGATTTTATCTTTCCTGTGTGCAGATTTATCAACATCTAGAAGCCAGCACAAGTTATCCTCTTTGTATTTCCTTTCTTTGTAAGTTCTTTGTAAACCCCTTTCCAATTCATTTTCACTTAAAACATTTTTAACACATATATGCAAATTTTCTGGACGAGCGGAACCATAAGCATCTACAAGAATATCTGCATCACCAAAAAAATCACCAAACATTCTTTCAGCAGATACGTCAACACCATATTTCTTTCTTATCTTTTCCAGGCTATCAAGAGTTTCTGAATTCATGGTATCGAAGAACTTTTCATTCGTACCATAAAAATTATTTAAGAACACAATGCTACCTATTTCTGCAAAAAAATCATCTGCACTGGTTCGGTTACTAGAATAATCATAAATAGATTTAAGAAAATGATTAATGAGGTCTCCTCTGCCAATAACTCTTAAATCTTTATTTCTCATTGTATATATTGTAGGACACCTATTTTCTATTTAAACGTTGTTGTTTTTTTAGAGTAGTTATTCCGGTTCACCACCATTTAATGATTAAGTTTTTCGAACAATTTTTGGACGTAATTGCCAATGGCCAGAGAAGATGTAAGTCCTGGACTAGCTATGCCCACAAGATTGATGCAATGTGGAAATACTTCATCAGACATGATATGGAAATCTCCACGATCCTTACGTAATGTCATTATTCCAGCATCACCATGACGTAAATCAGTTAACTGCAAATTTCTGAAAATGTCTGAAACCTTGCTAAAATGCTCATTTAAAGTAGAATTATGAGAATAATCACAACTTGACCCAGTTGGTTTCATAATAGGTCCTAAACGGATCAATTTTTCATCCACAGTAGAAGTTAGATGAGTTCTTAATTTATAGTGATTAAAATTTTCCATTTCAACTTTAATCGGAGCCTGATAAATATTCATCTTAGTTTCCAATCTTCCCAAATTTGGAAAAATAGCATAACCCCCTTTTACACATTCTGTTTCTATATCAAAATTGGGATTAATCTTTTTAGCTAACTCCCCTGCATAAAGTCCTGCTGAATTGATGAAGTATTTTGTGGAAACTTTTTCTAAACCATTTTTATTTTTTAATAATACATCAATGCCATTCATATTTGGTTCAACCTCGATAACTTCAGTCCCTTTTCTAATAATAGTGCCATTAGATTGGTTGATTCTACTTAATAACCCCAGATATGAAGCCGAATCAAAAATTGCTGTTGATGGCGAAAGTATAGCAGAATAAGCACTTACATTTCGTTCTAATTTTTTAATGTCTTTATTTCCAATTATTCTTGAATCCTTAATACCGCTTGCTCTTGCATTTTCCATGAGATCTTCTAAAGTAGAATTTTCTTCTTCATCTCTTGCTACCACTAATTTCCCACAATTTAGAACTTTGACACCATTTTCTTTACATAAAGTTCTAATTAGTTCTTTTCCTTCTATGCATAACTTAGCAGTTAAAGAATTTGGGGGATAATATAGTCCTGCATGTAATACTTCAGAACTTCTTCCTGATTGTCCATCTCCAAAGCTCTCAGCTTTTTCAATTAGACATACTTTATCTGGGCCCAAATAAGCAGAGATCTCTTTTGCTATCGCTAAACCAACCGCACCACCACCCGCTACCATAACAGGTATAGAAACCATCTTTTTGTTGGGGTCTTAATCAATTTAAAAGAAGTGTAGTAATTAGCCATACAACTACGGCGTAGCATCAATCCATACAACAACATATAATATGCATCATAATTAATACCCTCTCATTCCAATAATGTTTCAGGAATCAATACGCAAAGCTTATATAAAATAAAGTGTAGTCGTACATCATACAATGAAAGAAGAAGTTTTAACGGATTTGGGACTTTCAAAAAACGAATCAAAAGTTTATATTTCTTTGTTGGAAATGGGAACTGGAAACCCAACAAAGATTTCTGATTCCAGTAGCATCCATAGAGTAAATGTTTACGATGCATTAAATCGCCTTAAAGAGAAGGGATTAGTTAGTGAAAGTAAGTTGGATGGAAAAAAGAATTATCAAGCTGCTCCACCAGAATTTCTAAAGAACATCATAAGAGAAAAAGAAATGAAACTCGATAAGATTCTACCTGAATTACAGTTAAAAAGTAATTTAAGTGGAATTAAACCAGAAGTTGAAGTATATGAAGGATACGATTTTGTTAGAAACCTATTCCTCCATTTTTTAAAGAAGAAAGAAGACATTTACAATCTAGACGTACCAACATTTGTTGTAAACAGAATCGGAACAGATTTCCAAAACGCGTTTCACAAAAGGAGAATTCAACAAAAGCAACAACATCTTCACATATATTCAAAAGCGGCATTAGAAGTACATAGAAAAAGAATGGATTATTTGAATAGTTTACCACATACTGGAGCTAGATATTTAGAAAATGGTGGAAATGAAAACGTTTCTACAACTATTTGCGGAGATGAAGTTATAATACGTTTGTATCATGAAAATTCTTCATCTAAACCGCTTTCAATTAGAATAAAGAACCAAAAAATAGCAGATGCCTATAAAGCTAATTTCCTAATTCTTTGGAAAAGAGCTAAGGAACCTAAAGATTAACCGTAGTAACAAACAAGACACCTTCTTTTAATATATTCTTTCTACTTCCAATTAGTATGAGACGGTGGCAAGTGTTAACTGAAAATTTTGGTTATATGGAGGGAGGATCAATAATAATTAATGATTTAACTACAATTACTTCTACTACAGGAAAACTAAAAGGTAGTAGAAATTCATTGTTATTAAGAGACTTCTTGCAAAGTGAAGATATTGACGCAATGCCTTTTACTTCTTAAATTGGAGGTAAATGCGTATACTTTATTTCTTCATAATAATCATGGTAATCTAAGTAATTAATATGTTTTCCAAATTTGCTAAAGAATAATTGTTGCATATGCCTAAAATCTTCTAGGTCTTCAAAAACAAAAGCAGCAGTCATATCATAATTTCCAAATGAATAAGCAACAAATTTTGTACTTCTTAACCCAACTAAATAATTTTTAATATCATTTAATTTATCCAATCCACTAAATTTTAATTTAAACGTAACGTGCTTATGTAGATAACCAAGGGCTCGGGGATTGATAGAAGGACGAAAACAAACAATAACACCATCATCCATCAGATTCTTCAATAAAACACGAACCGTACCTAAACTTGAATTCATTTTTTCTGCAGCTTCACTTAAAGACATTCGAGGATTTAATGAAAGAGTTTTAATTAATTGTAAAGATTTATTTGAAACTGGAATTTTTTCAGAACCATACATCACCCTATCTTGATGAATCCAATCTAAACCTTTAAAAATGAAATTATGAGCTGAAGAATGGGCACTGTATAACAATAACATCCTATAACCAACTACAACGCCCTCAAACTTTTTAACTAAACTAATCAAGACCTCTTCTAAGGCCATGACATTTTTAGCAAAAATAGACATAAATATTTGATATTTTCCAATAATCTTCTGAATACTGTAGATTTCATTCCTGTCTTTAAGGTAGGCAATTACATCTTTTTCTTTAACATTTTGATGATCTACAATTCTAAGATAAACGTAATAAGTATGATATCCCAGCTTAGAAGGATCTAAAATCAACGTATGTCCTAACAGGATTTTCTTCTCTTTTAGCTTCCTCAACCGATAAAGAACGAATGATTTGGACTTACTAATCTTCTTTGCAATCTGAGATTGACTGATTCTACCATCTTTACAGAGTTCATATAGTATCTTTTTACCATAAATATCTAAGCGTTTTAACTTTCCCCCCTTATTGATGCCATTATTCACCATTTTGTTCAATAAATGAACCATTACTTTTAAATATTCCTGAACCGAAGTTACTATTAAACAGTAATTAACCAGACTTAAGAGGGAAAAATGATGAAAAATAAAGAACTACAATTACTCACACACTTAAGGGAAAATTCAAGGGAAAAGTTAACTTCAGTTAGTAAGAAAACTAAAATCCCTATTTCAACGTTATTTGATTTATTAAAAGAATTACAAAGGAAGATAATTCAAAAAGCAACAGTTTTGCTTGATTTTGATCATCTTGGATTCCACACTAGAGCACAAGTATTCCTAAAATCTCCAGATAAAGATAGATTAAAAGAACATTTGCTAAAACATCCGAACGTAAACACAGTCCATAGAATTAACGAAGGATGGAATTATGTAGCTGAATTTGTAACTTCTAACAACAAGGAATTAGATGTAATGCTTGAGAAATTGGAAACAGAATACGGCGTTGAAAAGAAAGAGATACATTACATTATAGAAGAAGTAAAAAGAGAAGGGTTTTTGTTTCCTAGTGTTAGTGTATAACTACAACACAAATTTATAATATAGAGGAATAAAAGAGAATAAAAATGGAAGATAAATACACATTAAGAGTTACCTTTTTTGAGTCACGATACAAAAATCCAACATTTAGCGCAGACGTGACTGACGATTTAGATTGTGCTACATTGATTGGTATAGTACAAAGTGCAGTAATTTCACCACAGGACTTTACTTCACATGAGCAAAAAGTTGCGGATGAAGTAAAAGACAACATTAAAAAATATCAAAACAAAACAAGAGGATGGTACTTCACCCACATAAATTTTGAGAATATTAGTGGGAAAGAATCATTCTTTGAAACATCAGGTTACTTCAAACAGGAAAGGGAAAACGTTCGACTGCAAGGAGAATTACCTTATATTGACTATTCCAATAAAAAAACATTGTTTAGAAAAGGAGAAGACTGCATGGAATTGGAAGTAATCGTAGGAATTGGGTCAAAATAAGAACAACAAATCCATTTTTTCTTATTCTATTTTATTGTAATAACTACTCCCAAAAAGATTAAATTTTAAGTTTAACCACCTCTGAGGCTCTTAGCTCTCTTCAAAAACTCCAAATCTCTTGCAAGAATAAAGTTACCAGTATAACTTCCAGTCTTATCATTTTCAAGAACTTTAATTGCTTCATCAAAATCCATCCACAATAATCTAAAACCCTGAGATTGCTCTTTCTCCGTGTAATTACACTCACCTTCTTCATCAACTTTTGCTAAATAACAATAAGATATCTGGATTTTTTTCTGTTTATTTTTGTATTCAATCACCACACCAACATCTTCAGAAACAGAAACTGAACAGCCAGTCTCTTCTTTTACTTCCCTAGCAAGAGCTTGCTGAATATTTTCTCCATCATCTATGCCACCACCAGGAATTTTGTGATAATGTTTTGAAGAAACGTGTAAAATAGCTATCTTACCCTCTTGGTTAAACAATACTGCCCTAGCAGCTTTTCTAATTTGAAATGATTCATTCTCATAAATCTTAACATCAACATCCTTCTCATGAATTTCTTTTAATAACTCCATAAATATAATCTAAACTAATTTAATATAAAAGTTTCTAAAAAAATAGTGAAAATAAAAATAAAAAATCAAGCGCCTAAACTACCGGAACTTAAACCTTTTCTTTCAACAATCTGCTTTCTGATCTTGTCCTGCAATTCTCCAGGTAAGCGTTCAAATGATTGATCAACTAGGCTTGAATTACCTCTTCCAGCTGTAGCGGAACGAAGATCATTACTCCATCCAAACAATTCTCCAACTGGAAGTTTAGCTAGAACCACAGTAATATCTCCTTCTTGATTCATTTCAAGAAGTTGTCCACGTTTTGAAGAAACTAATTTTGAGATTTCACCAACGTATTCATTAGGAACTTCAATTCGTGTAATCTGAAGAGGTTCAAAGAGAATTGGACTAGCTTGCATTAATGCTCCTCTAATACCCTCTCTAACTGCAGGATACATTTGTGCAGGACCACGGTGAATAGCATCTTCATGTAATTTACAATCCATCAGGCTTACTTGAATGTTGATGCAAGGTTCCTTAGCAAGAGGACCTGCTTTCATTACATCTTCAAACATGTCTAATACTAATTCAATAATCTCATTAATCTGAACTATACCTCTTGTTTTATCCAAAAAGAGGTTTCCATTTATCTCAGCACGAACAGTTTGAGCTTTCTTTGTGTCCCAACCAATTTCCCTTAAGGGACCAATGACATTTTCATCTTTCTTCTTGTATCGACCATTTGGAAGAGTACCATCTTTTATCAGTCCAGCTACATCCTCGTCAATAGGTTCAACTTTAAAGTATAACTTATTATGTTTATTAGGACTTTTTCCTTCCATTTCAGGACTTTCTTTAGTTATTGTTTCTCTGTAAACAACAATTGGCGGAGATGTTTTTACTTCAACACCTTTTTCTTTTACAATTCTGTTTTCAATAACTTCTAAATGTAGCTCTCCCATACCATGTAATAAGTGTTCACCAGTTTCTTCGTTAATCTCAACAACAATTGTGGGATCTTCTTTTTGTACTTGACGTAGAACTTCGATTAACTTTGGTAAATCACTAGGCTTCTTTGCTTCAATTGCTTTTGTAACTACAGGATCAAAAATGTGGGTGATCTTTTCGAAAGGTTCAGTTTTACCACCAGTGGTAACTGTCTCTCCAGGAATACCTGCTCTTAATCCACCAACACCAATAATGTTACCGGCTGGAACATTATCAACTATTTCTCTTTTCGCTCCATTGTAGATATAAACTTGCTGAATTCTACCAGGAGAGTTAGCCATGTTTAACCAAACTTCATCTCCTTTACGCATCGTTCCACCAAATAAACGACCGGCAGCAATCTCTCCTGCTTGAGGATCCACTACTACTTTTGTAATAACAAAGAAAGTTTTTCCAGAAGGATCACAATTTAACAAAGCTTTTCCATCAGCACTTTCCAAATCTCCTTGCCATAATCGTGGGATTCTATATTTAGCAGATTCGTTAGGGTTAGGACAGTGTCCAATAACCATATCTAAAACAACTTCATGAATCGGTGCTTTTTTTGCTAATTCTTTATACGCTTCAGGATTAGCATCATTATTATACGCGTCAATTATTTCTGAGAAACCAATTCCTTTAGATTTCATGTAAGGTAAACTAATTGCCCAATTATGAAAAGCTGAACCAAACGCCACTGAACCGTCTTCAATACTGACTTGCCATTTCTCTTTGAATTCATCAGGGGCAACGCTACGAATCATTCTATTTACTTCAGCTATATGTTTAACAAATCTTTCCTGCATTTGTTGAGGAGTTAATTTTAATTCTTTGATTAGCCGATCAGTTTTATTAATGAACAAAACCGGCTTTACTCTTTCTTTTAATGCCTGTCTCAAAACAGTTTCTGTTTGTGGCATGCAACCTTCAGACGCACATACTAAAACGATTGCTCCGTCTACTGCTCGCATTGCTCTTGTTACATCTCCCCCAAAATCAACGTGACCAGGAGTGTCAATAAGATTTATTAGAAATTCTTGATCGCCACCATCACTTTTAACAGTATGTACCATAGAAACGCTGGCTGAATCGATAGTTATTCCTCTTTCTTGCTCATCTTCATGAAAATCTAAAACTCTTGCTTTACCTGCAAGATGTTCAGACATCATTCCTGCTCCAGAAAGCAAATTATCTGAAAATGTTGTCTTCCCATGATCAATATGGGCTGCAACACCAATATTACGAATATTTTCTGGTGACTTCATAAGTCGAGTCACCTTTTCAACCATTTTTTCTGCCATAATAAACCACCTAAATAAAGAGAATCACTCCACTTTACGGTAAATCAATTCTTCATCTACTCGTTTGTATGGATGTAATTCTTTTTCTGTAAACCAAATTTTTATTTCACGTTCAGCGCTTTCTCTGCTATCAGAAGCATGAATTAAATTTTGAATTGGACGACTAGAGTTATCAGCAAGCTGATAAGAATCAATCGAATAATCTCCCCTTATAGTTCCAGGACCAGCAGCACTGGGTGCAGTCGGACCAACAAGGGCTCGTACTTTCTCAATTGCATTATGTCCTTCCAAAACAATAGCTAAACAAGGAGACATAGATATAAAATTCATTAATTGTTTCCTAATTCTTTGACCGATTTCAAGTTCTGTTTCCTTAACTTCAACACCTTTTGCTTCATAAGAAGATTTTGTTTTAGTTCCAACACTCTTTAACCATTCTTCATCGTTTGCATAGTGTGTTCCAGCAATATCTTCATCTGCATAGACCATCTTTAAAGCAATAATCTTAAGCGTTGCTCTTTCAAAACGTGATATGATATCGCCACAGATTGCTCTCTGAACTGAATCTGGTTTTAATAATACGAATGTTTTTTCTGTCATTGTGATCCCTCTTTGATCCCTTTCTTATGTTCCTTTCTATAATCATTTGTCCAAGGTGTTGTGATTGGTTTACGTTTCAATTTAAGAAGATTTTTTTCACATTTATTAGAACAAAAAAAACTGATTTTACCGCTCTTGTATCCATAAATCTTCCCTGTTCCTTTTTTTATTTGCTCGCCGCAAAAAGTGCATTTAGGCATTTTACTTTCTACCTCTCCTACCGCCACCTGAGCGTCGGGCTTCTATTTCAGTTTCTAGTAACATTAAGGTGTCATTTACTTGTACAGGGCCTTTAACGTTTCTTCTGATAACTTTATTTTTATCTCGACCATCCTGAACCAGACACATTACTTGCGTAAGTTCGCCTCTACTCCCGGCTCTTGCAACAACTTCTTTAACAGTTGCGGGAATTCCAGGTGAGAAATGAATTTCTCCATCTGCACCTCTCTTCTCGTCCCCCTTCTTGACAATTTTACGAACCATTTTACAAAGATTCAATTGCTGCTTTAGCTTCGCCTTCTTTAACTACAGCTACAGCGGCTGTCGCTACAGGTAAACCAGCAGCTGCCCCTAAGTCATCCTTCTTGCTAATTTCAACGCAATGAATGTTCTTTTCCTTGCATAACAAGGGTAAATGCATTACAACTTCCTTGGGTGTAACGTCTGCAGCGTAAACAACTAGTTTAGCGTTGCCTTTTTCAATCGCTTTTGTCGCTTCGTTGGCTCCCTTTCGGATCTTACCACTAGAACGAGCTATTTCAATAATTTCCAATACTTTTGCTTCATCAGTCATAGTTTAAACCTCCACTAATAATTAGGCTGGATTGGTAGTGTTTTATAAATATTTCGAATAGAATTAGATTAATTCAGGAATAATCTTTTAAAAGAGAGCCAATTAAGCCATATATATAAAAATACTAAATAATTAAGGAAATTATGAGCATTGAAAAAATTAAGGAAAAACTGCAAGTTTTTGATGAAGTTGAGATCATTGATAATTCAGCTCAGCATATGCATGAAGAGGGATTTAATTTAAGTGTCCGCATTATTGATGATAAATTCACCGGTAAAAGTTTAATTGAACGACATCAAATGGTGTATAAAGTTTTAGCAGAAGAAATGAAAGGAGAGATACATGCATTGCAATTAACTACAGGGGATAAAAATGAATGAAAAAATAACTAACTTAATTAATTCAAACAAAATATTTTTGTTTATGAAAGGATCTCCGGAAATGCCGCAATGTGGTTTCTCTAACAAAGTAGTTGAGATTTTACAAGAAAAAGGAGTGCAATTTAGTCACTTTGACATCCTTTCAGACGAACATATGCGACAAGCCGTTAAAGAATACGCTAATTGGCCAACATATCCACAACTATGGGTTAATGGAAAATTAATTGGTGGGTGTGATATTGTTATGCAACTTGCTCAAAGTGGTGAGTTAGAAAAAGCTTTGGATTGATATTACTCTTTTAATTTCCCAAGTAAACAATAATGTTCATGTTTATCAATAAATAGTTCTAAAATATTGAAATTTGAAAAATATTTTCTAAGTAAAGCTTTAGTATAGATAAAATGAGGCACTCCTTTTTCAAAACCGTCTAACATTACATAAGTTCTAGGTTCAATTAATTTTACTTTAGTTGCCCTATATTTCATCTTATTTTTAGTTACAGTTACAAATATTACTCCACCTGGTTTTAACACACGCTTCATCTCTTTGATACAAACTTCAATATCTTTCAGTCTTGCGTGATGAATGACTTGAACAGAAATAAGAGCATCAAAATAATCATCTTTATAGGGAAAGCGTTTGTAACAGCTTGCCAGTTTAAGATTTCCTTTCAATCCTAGTTTGTCTAACCATTCTTTGCACTGCTTCAATCCAGAGGGAGCATTATCTAAACCATATACTTGAAAACCCTTTTTAGCTAGCATGACAGTATGCCTACCAGTGCCACAACCAAGATCAAGAACTTTTCCCCCTCTTTTGATTAACTTTACAGCTTTCTGAATATCTTTATGGGGAGTGTGAAAGAACTTTCCTTTTTCTTTGAAGATTTCATTCCAACCCATTTATAGAAGAAAATATTATATCTTTATATAATTTTATCACATATTCTTTTTTACCTCACTAAAACTCTTTTACCGTTATTTTCAAGTGAACCTATGATAGCTTCCAATACTTTTATGTCTTTATAGCCATCCACCAAAGTACTTCTTGGTTCCAGTCCAGTCCCGATAGAAGATAAAAAATCTTCAATAATTCTATTATGGCCTATTCTAGCGTTAACTCCCTGATACCCAATATCTAATAATGATTTTTTGTTTGCACTTTCCTTTGCAAATATTTCGCCTTCTGGACCAAGAATTCTGTAATAAGGAACATCTTTCCAAGCAAGGTCAGGATTATATTTAGAAGTAATTCCCATGACAATCCCTTGATCAAAAGAAGCTACAACTTTTGTCATAGGAGTCCTAGTTCCATTCATTGAATGAAATTCTCCATTTGCTCCATTTTGATACTGAAATTTCATGGTCCATGAAGATGGATTTCTTGGAATATCACCATAACCAATTGCCTCTAAAGATTCAATCTCCCCGTTTAAGAAACGTAAATAATTGATATCATGACAGTTATGTTCGAACAAGTAACCTAACTTAAAATAAAAAGAATCTGAATTGAAGTAATTATATTTTTCAGCACGAAATACAGAAAGGCAATTTAATTTACCAAATTTTTCAGTCTCGATTAATTCTTTAAACTTCTCAATCAAGTAGGTATTTCTCAAATTATAACACATTGCAGCAACATTTCCCCCTACAGCCTCAGCAATTCTAAAAGCTGATTTAGAATCATAACTTAGAGGTTTTTCTACTAAAATATTCTTCCCAGCTTTAAGAGAATCAATTACAATTTCCACTTTATCTTCAATTGGTGGAACACAAATACTAACTGCATCTAAATTTAATTCCAATAATTGTTTATGAGAATTCTTTCCTGAAAATTTATGGAGAATTTTATGCCCTGCTTTAAGATATTCTTGATGTGTTTTATTTACTTTTTCTCCATATAAGTCAGAGATAGCAACAATTTCATTATCTGCAGTTTCATTTAATTGAAATGTCTTTTTTTTTCTAATTAAGTCGTCACGAAGACCCATTCCAATATAATTATTAAGGTGACTTCTAGAAATATTTCCGCAGCCAATCAATCCAATTTTCATGTAAAAAATGAAGTGAAGAGATATATAAACAAATGTTGTCATGATTGCTACTAGCCATTTACAAACAATATTTCAACTAATTTTCTATACCACTAACTCTTAAAATCGATTCCGCCAGCTTTTGTATTACCGTGGTTTCCCCTAGCTAGTTCTTTTGGAAAACGTTTTTCATATTCAACCATCACATCCTGAATAGCTTTCTTTGAATCTACTTCACACAAATAAGAAATCTTTAATATTAAATATAACATATCACCTACAAAGTTTTCAACCTCTTCCTTATTTTCATTAATTAGACGTTGCTGTGTTTCAGCGTCAACCCATTTTATAACATGCCACATTTCACCAATCTCTTCAGTCATGTTTAATAGTAAATCCTTAACAGAAGAAGGGTTACTCCAGTCACGTTCATCATTAAATTTTTTGATAATATCCTGAGTTTGCTGCATAATTATTGTTATTTTATCACTTGTTTAATTTTATTTCTATACTGCAAAAGCATAAATGATTATAATTGTTGATGCAGACTCTTTTCAAGAAAATGTCTAACACAAAGTGGCACTCCATCAAAATCATCAAAATTGTCTTTGTTAACCAGAACATAACTTGTATGTAGTCCATCCAGTTTTATTTCTCCTTCCCCCTTCGCACAATAAACTAGACTAATAGTGTCGGTTCCTTTCCCATGACCAAATGGATCTTCATTGAATTGAGAACGTAAAAAACCAATTAATTTTATATTACTTAATTCAAGATTACACTCTTCTTTAACTTTTATCCTAAGTGATTTTTCAGTACTCATTCCACGCAGAACTCTTCCACCTATAGGCCAATATTTATCTTTATCAGGTTGATTATCCCTTAATACTAATAAAAAACCATTTTTATATTTTATAAAAACATCATGACAAAAAATCACTAAATTTTGATGAGCAACTACGTATTCATCTTTTGGCATGAAATTAGCACCTAATGCACCATCAGCTAACTGTTCAAAATAATCTTGCATTTATCCACCCATAATAGCTGATTAATAAATATTGTTAATAATGAAAAATCACCTGCTCTAATTTCTGATAATGTACAACCAGAATTAATATATAGCAAAAGGCATTTGTTTTCGTACAAATGGCCTTTGGGATATACTGAAAGTCACAAATTCTTGTACGGAAATTTGTGTCTTTCATTATAAATAACATAAAACAAAAATAAATCATGAAATACGCCCATTTAGCAGATTTACATTTAGGATCATGGAGAGAGCAGAAGATGCGAGACCTTTCTACTAATGCATTTCTAATGGCGATAGATAAATGTGTTGCCAAAGAAGTAGATTTTATCCTGTTTGCAGGAGATCTGTTTAACACTTCCCTGCCGTCACTTGACACACTAAAAATAGTTACTAAAAAATTGAAAGAATTGAAAGATCAAAACATTCCAATCTATGTAATTGCTGGTTCACATGATTTCTCTCCATCAGGAAAAACAATGGTTGACGTTTTAGAAAATGCAGGTTTGTTACAAAATGTGTGTAAAGGTAAGATAAATGAAGAAAAAAAACTTGAACTCAAATTCACCATAGATCCAAAAACAGGAGTAAAGATGACAGGAATATTGGGAAGGAAAGGACAATTGGACAGAACTTTCTATGAGGATTTAGCCAGAGAATCTTTAGAAAATGAAGATGGTTATAAGATTTTCATGTTTCACACAACAGTATCAGAAATGAAACCTAAACATTTGGAGAAAGTTGAATCACACCCTGCTTCTTTTCTTCCAAAGAATTTCAATTATTATGCAGGAGGACATATTCATCATCCTACAAAAATAGAGTTGGAAGGTTATGGAACTTTAACTTATCCAGGAGCTTTATTTCCAAACAATTTTGCAGAAGTTGAGAAATACAGTCACGGTGGGTTTTATGTTGTTGAAACAAATACTAGAAACAACAATAATGAATTAAATCAAGAAGTAAAATGGATACCACTTAAAGTGATTGAACATATTCATAAAAACATTAATTGCCACCTGTTAACTCCGGAGCAGATTGGTATTGAATTACGCAATTTCGTACAGAATATAGAAGTAGACAAGAAATTAGTGACCCTAAGATTAGTTGGGCAAGTGAAAGGAAAAATTTCAGATATCCCATTTAATGAAATTGTTCAGAGCTTGCATAACAAAGGAGCTTACTTCGTTATGAAAAATTCAGCTAAATTACAAAATAAAGAATTTGAAGAAATTAGAATAAGTAATCAAGAACCAGAAGTTATAGAACAGAATATAATAGAAGAACATCTACAACAGATGCAAGTATTTTCAAAAGAAATTGAATTACAAACCATTACAACATTGTTCAAATCTCTTAACACTACAAAGAAAGAAGGTGAAACAAACACTGACTTTCATTACAGAATTGAACAGGAAGTTGATTCTATTCTAAACATAAAGTAGAAATATATTAACAAAATAAATTGAGCAAAACTAACAAAAAATTAAATAAGAAAAAAAATAAGAAAAAAAGAAATTATTTCTTCTTGGTAAACCACCAGACAAGTGCGCCGATGATTAGAAGCACTATTACAACCCAAACCCAAACTGGACTGCCTGTTTCTCCCATTGCTTCTCCAGCTTTCTCATCTGCTGTAGGAGCTGCGCCATCTTTTGCTGTTTCAGCCGCCTTTTCTGCTGCTTTCTCTGCTGTTTTTTCTGCAGTTGGAGCCGTTACGCCAGACTTCTCACCAATCACAAAGTAACTGAAACCCGTAGCTTTAGCAGTATAATGGACATAAGTTCCATCATCAGCACCTTTTGCTGTGCTAAGTTCTATCCACTTACCACCTACGTATCTGTGAAGAGCAACGCCAAGAGCATCAATCTTGTTATTATTTAGCCAAGATTTCTCAACTTTGAACTTAATTTCTACGTTCTCTACTTCTGCTTTCTTTAAAGTCGTTGAAGTTGAAATCTCCACGTTTTTGTATTTCTTTTTAGTAAAGGAAGCTACACTGCTAGGTAAAGCGTCAAGTTTCTTAACATTAACCCAAGCACCGTAAGCGGTATCTTTTACTTTGAATGATACATCAGTCACACCAATTGCTCCATTGTTTACAGGAATACTTGCAGTTTCGCCGGAATTAATGGATGACCAAACTTTCTTTTGGAACTGACCTTTTGTACCAACAGAAGTTCCACCACCAGAACCGCCAGAACCACTTCCAGAGGAGGAAGCTGAATTTACTACATAACTACCAGTAGCTGATCCTGTGTTGTTAGCATAGTCAACAGCCGCACAAGTTGGCGAATTAAAAGTTCCAGCACTACTTGCAGTTGTACTATCAGTGTCTGACCCACTACCTTGGAATGTTGCTGCAGTTTTTATTCGAGTACCATTTTCGCTCGCTGAACAAGTACAAGAAACTGACTGACCAACAGTATAAGGCCCACCACAATTGACCGTGATTGAAGGCGCCGTTCTATCTACCCAGAAGTAGATGTATTCAGTATAATTGTAGTCAGCTAAAGACGTGTTGACAAATACCCTCAAAGTGTGATTTCCTTCAGCCAGGTCACTTACATTGTAGTTTAAGATAAATGAATTTTGAGCACCAGTCCGAGCAGTTGCGTTTCTGAAAGTTATATTAAACGCAGTTCCTGTCGCATTTTGGAACTCAAAGATTACGTGAGTCATATTCCCTCTTGCACCAGAGATATTACTGTTTATGGTAACATTCCAAGTCTGGTTGCCATGGTAACTACTAAAGTTCTGGTACTGACCAGTACTCGAAGCAAGGAAAGACGTCGAAGTTTGGAAAGTAACATTTGGTGCAGCATTAACTTCAAACACCCAAGTTACATTTGATATACTGCCAGCAAAATCCGTAACGAAAGCAACAACAGCATTGGCTCCACCTCTTAAGTTAGTGATGTTATATCTCTGAAGCCACTGCCCAGAATCATTTAATGTTTGAGTGCCTTCTGAAATGTTAAATGCAGTTCCGGTTGAATTCGAAAAGTACCAAGTGATATTCTTAACACCGCTTAAAGTATCCCGCGCACTAAGGTTGAATGTAAGGTTAGTAACCGATCTATTAAAAGTCCTACCAGTTATTGAATATTGTACTTCGCTTCTGTTAACTGTTGGACCAGTATTATCAATAGTTACATTGTACATAGTTTTGTTATAGTATATTGTACCATTTATGTGAGTATGATTCCAACTAAATAGCGTTGTGACGTTAAACACTGCCGAGCTGTTGTGTATAACAATGGTTACATTATAAGTTCCATCTGTTAATAATGATGTATCAAAAGAAGTGTTTTGAAAGTTGGTTTGGTTGTTACTTGTAGAGGAGATTGTAGTGTTATAAGTGTACCATCCACCGCCATTTTCAGCTGTTCTAAAATACCAAGTTACATTAGAAATGTTTGTTGTCACCGCATCAACTGAGGTGTTTCCAATTGGAGTAAACGTCACATTTAGTGTAATCGTTCCACTTCTATTTTCATAAGTATGGTTTTGTGCATCTGGAACGAGAGACTGATTAAGCCACTGCTCTCCTACAAATGCACCTAATGCATTAAACGAAAGTATGACAGTAAAAGTCAAACCTATAAACACTAAAAACATAATCATATATCTTGAAATTTTATTTTCCATCTACAAACACCTCTTTAAGTTGAACATTGTTCTAGAAGATAAGACCCTGGGTTTATAAAGATTTATCACCACTTGAAAATAGTTCGACAATAAAAGAGAGTTTTTATCTACAAAAAAAACATAAATATAAAAACAAAAAAACAATTGTAAACTAGATGAACTCAATAAAACAAATTCCTAACGGAGCAAGAGTTTTAGTAAGAGTAGATTATAATGTTCCATTAAATAGTGGGAAAATAACTGAAAATAGTAAAATTGAACAAACTATACCTACTATTTCTCTATTGCTACAAAAAAGATGTAAAGTTATCATAGCCACACATTTAGGAAGGCCCAAAGGCAAATATACTAAAGAATTAAGAACAGCTTGTTTGGTAAAGGAACTAAAAGCAGAACTTAAGAATTCTTTTCCTAAAGTAAAAATAACTAAATTTTCAGATTGTATCGGAGAAACAATAAGACAAAAGATAATAAGCTCAGATCCAGGCATTTTTCTTTTGGAGAATTTACGGTTCTATTCTGAAGAGGAAAAAAATGATATTTGCTTTGCACATTTTCTGGCAAATTTAGCAGATTATTATGTTAATGATGCTTTTGCTGTTTCTCACAGAAAACATGCCTCTATTAGCGCATTAGCTAGATTTTTAAAACCAATACCAGGATTGTTGATGGAAAAAGAAGTTGAAAATTTATCAAAAGCTCTTAAGCCTAAAAGACCAGCTGTTTGGCTAATAGGCGGGGGAAAGCTTGACAAAGTGGGGTTTTTACAAAAAATAATTGATAAAGCTGATTACGTTCTTATCGGAGGAGTGCTTCCATTTCCTTTTATGAAAGCGCTTGGTTTAAGTGTTGGCATGTCAAAAGTAGATTTAGCTTCAGTAAAAGTAGCAAAAAAAATATTACAAAAACCAAAGAATCGTAAGAAATTGATTCTTCCAATTGATTTTAGAATTAGTACGTCAATGAAGAAAAAAATGAATGGAAATTATCCCATCAGAGAGAAATCTAATATTAAATCAGGGGAAATTGCCCTGGATTTAGGTCCAGAGACAGTTAAATTATTTCAAATATACTTAAGAAAAGCTCATACAATAGTTTGGAACGGTCCTTTAGGAAATTTTGAGTGGGAACCTTTTGCTTATAGTACGAAAGAAATTGGCAGGTTTATTGGAAAACTTACTGCCGATACTATTTGCGGTGGAGGAGAAACTTCTGAAGCCCTGCGAAAATTCCATTTAACAGATCGAATGACGCACGTGAGTACGGGAGGAGGAGCTGCTTTAGCTTTTCTTGCTGGAGAGAAGTTACCTGGATTAAAGTTCAATTGAGTTGGTAGAAGCAGAATTGTTTGAGAGGGATTCTTTGTATAAATGAATATAAACAGTCTCATTTAAAGCAATAGTAATAGCTTTTTCTGTTTGAATCAAAGATTTTCTCAATTTATTGGAAACAGAATTAATATCTGAATTATTTTCTTCTACTTTACTTAACAATCTAGTTTCCTGAGATTTAAAATGTTCACGCCGATATTTAATTTCTTCATGGTCATTTAACAAATCTCGTTCAAATGGCATGAATTTAAGTGCAGAAATTTGAATAGATAATCCATGTAGATTTCGCTGCCAAACAGCAAGATTAGCTTGATTAATCTGTTGAATAAGTTCATCATAAACAGAATCATTATTCAAAAGGGCTTTGATATGATCTAAAATGTGAATAATAGATAAAGAAACATCCTGTTGCAAGGTTTCTAATGGAGAATCTAAATAATTAATTGCAATTTCCCTATGTGAAGTATGAGGTAAATTTACAAAATCTTCTAAAAATGGTTTTAATAACGAGAAAAATTGTAAACTAGCCGCTTTTACTGTTTCTCTATTAGAAATCAAATCATCATATTTTTCTTTTTTTTGTAGTAAAACTTCCATAGCATTATCAGAAACATATTGATCTAACTCTTCTTCTTTTCCTTTCTTTTTAGATTGAGCTACTTTTAGCTTATCTTGGAATAATTGCTTTTCTTTATGTAAAGATTTTATTTCCAGCATTAAATTCTGTAATTCTTCAGTTTTTGAAAATAATTTAGTTATATTAACAACGGAACTACCCCATCGACGATCAAAATCAGTACAAAGGCCCCTTAAATTAAGCAATTCTTCATACAAAGGATGAAGAGAATTGCCTTCCTCCATTGAAGGAATGATAAATTGCGTAGATAGAATTTCAAAGCGTTGACAACATTGTTCAGTTCTTCGTTGGATATATTGATTAAAAGTTAGAAAATTAGCATGTTTTCCATGAAAAGAATGTAAAAAATCTCTAACATCCTGACAATATGACGAAATATCTGGTTGGTTTCTAAGTAACTTTTCAGTCTCATCTAATTTAACTTCAACCACCCAACGAGCTTCTTTAAGTCGGTGAATATGTGATTTACGTTCTTGTAGGAATAAATCATTTTTCAGAATTTCCCTTCTTTTGATCAGTAGCCAATTGGGCAATTCATCTAAAGATAGATGTAATTCATTCTTTTTTACAAATAATTTTTTGAGTGCAACAATCCAACCCATATTAGTTCAGAGAAAAGGGCGTTTTTATGGTTTTCTGTTAAAGAATAGTTATTTACCGGTCTGCTACTATCTCAACCACATCCCTATTTTGCAATTTATGTTCCTTTCCGACAGTTCTTTTAGTTTTAACATCAATTGCTCTGATAAAATTTTTACCTAGATCTGTATGTAATTTATAGGCAAAGTCTAAAGCAGTACTCTCTTTTGGAAGAAGAAAACAGTCAGGCAAAACATTTCCGTCTTTATCCTCAAGCTTACTAGCACCACCTGGAAAAATGGCAATATAACTAAGTAAATCAAAAATAGATTTATCTAAGACGTCTTGCACACCAGTTGAGTTAAATTCTGTAAGGATGTTATCTTTGATAAAAGTTAATGCTTTAGTTTGTTTTTCATTCAGCTTTTCTGGGGCAGTTATTTTGAATGAATTTTCTCCAGGTATATATTGGATCAAATCTGCCTTTGCTGCTTCCCTTAATGCTAATTCTGATTCAGCTGAACAGGGAACAAATAAATGATCTGGAAATTTTTGTTTAAGAGAAGTAAAGTTTTCCTTTCCGTTTGTTACATCTATTTTGTTACAGGCAATAATCATTGGTTTTGTTTTTATTCTCAAATTTTGAGCTAAATTCATTAATTCTTCTTCAGACCAAGTGCTAGGTTTTTCTTTGTTTAAGTTAAGACTTTTAATTTCTTTTTCTACCATGTCTTCCGATACACCTAAACCCGAGAGTTGTTTACCTAATGCAACATGAATTTCTCTTTTCTCTTGCATAACGGTGCGTGCAAATTTCTCCCAACCTTTTTGTAAAATGCCGAGATACCACATATCTAATTCTTTTTCTAAAAAAAGTACGTCTTCTTCAGGATTATATTTTCCTGGACCTACAAATTCCCCCTTCTCATTCGTGGAACCGGATACGTCAATTACATGAATCAGAACGTCTGCTTGTCTTAAATCATCTAAAAATTGATTGCCCATACCTTTTCCTTCATGAGCTCCAGGAACTAAACCAGCTACATCAATCATTTGAACTGGAACAAAACGTTTATGTTCTTCACAAAAACCTTGACGAGGATTACATTGAGTTTCAAATTCTTTATCTACACAATCAACTTTAACAAAAGCTACACCCTCATTTGGTTTAATTGTTGCAAACGGATAATTAGCTATTTCAGCTTCTGCAAGCGTAGCTGCTTTAAAAAAAGTACTTTTTCCAACATTTGGTTTTCCTACAATTCCAATTAGCATGAAACTCTTGATTCCACTAACTATTTAAAGACTTTTCTGGAAAACAGAACATGTTTCCTTTCATTACATTGCTTATGGGTTGGATAATAGGTAAGATTTTTGAATTATTTAGCAAAAGAAAAATTTCTCAAAGAAACTGGTTCTTCTTACTGTTTGGTGCTTTATTACCAGACGCTGATCATTTAATTGACTGGACTTTAGGTTTAGACATCCATAGAACTTTTACACATAGTATTTTTTTTAGTATAATCGCTGGAATGATTCTTTATTTAGTTTTGAATCGTAAGGATTATTCAATTGCATTAAGTGTAGGAATATTGATTCATTTAGTTAGTGATATGATTTCCCCATTTGGAATACCTGCATTTTGGCCGTCGATGATGCATTTATCATTTACTTATTTTGGTCCTTTACCCTCTGCTGGTTCTTTATTTACTCAAGAAGCAGCTGGATTAATGAGCAGTTTAAAGTTAGCAATCGTCGATATGGGCGTTGGAGCCGCAGGGTTTTTATGGTTGTTGTATAAGGGTAAAGTTAAGTTGTGAGCAAATATTTATATACATCATTTTCTTTTAACGTAAAATGCCAGTTAGAGACCCTAAGAAAAACAATATGATTAATATTTTTCCAGAGTTTCAACCATTAAGAATAAAGTATAAAGATATCTTCTCAATGTCAGATTATTATGACTCTTTACATGAATATTTAGATGAACATGGCTGGGAACCTCACGATGGAAGTATTGAACAGTGGGAGACATATTATGCTGAAAGAGTTGATAAAAGTGGAGCAAAAGAAATTTGGATCCAGTGGAGGGTCCGTAAACAAGCACCAGGTTCAGAGATGATTACCAATTGGGTGGATTTAGATTTTCATTGTGTAGCTTTACAAAGTACTGAAGTTGTAAGAGATGGACAAAAAATGAAAGTAAATAAAGGCGAATGTGAATTAGTAATTCGTGCTTTTGTGGAGTTGGCATATTTGAATCAACTAAAAGATAATTTCTTATTTAAACAGATTAGAGGATTATTTCAAAAAAGAATGTACAGACAAAATATTGAGCAGCGTAAAAAGGAGTTATATCAAGAGATGTATGCTTTACAGAATTTCATCAAACAATGGTTAAAATTAAAGAGATACTTACCTTATGAAGAGACTAAAACCTTCTTTCCTTCTAAAGCATGGCCAAGTCATTTACAGGAAGGGTAGTTTAGGTTGGCAGCAGAATAAGCACCACCGCCTAAAGATGAGCGATACAATCCTAGAAAACATTTCGTTTGGGCAGAGGGATGGCTCCTATCGAAAAGCAGTGACTTTTCGGGAGGTTCCGGAAAATCTTTGTTTTCCGTTACCTACGGAGATGCCCAATTTTTTTAACACATAGAAAGAGCGAATGGCCGTGGTGCTTATTTTAGAACGAAACTTTAATAAAATAAGTAGTTAGAAATTAAGTAATGCCCCAGTGGCTTAGTGGCTATAGCACCTGACTTGTATCAAGAATCAAGCAATCAGGAGGTCGTGGGTTCAACTCCCACCTGGGGCTTGAGCAAAGCAAAAGTTTCAGGGGGGCTCAAAGGGAAAAACTATCCCTTTGCTTGCCCACCTGGGGCTTATTTTATTTCTTTACTATTTGAATTTTCCAAACACAAATCTTTAAATACATCCATCATCCAAATCTTAACGATAGATGTTAACGAACTCATTTGTATTTCCAGGAATAAATAAAGAAATAGAAACAACTATCTGGAAAAATAATATTCTAAATTGGCAGGAATTTCAAAAACAATCACACGTCCTTCCAATTCAAGAAAATAAAAAAAAACAGATCAATTCGTATATTAACAAATCACAAACTGCACTTAAAAATAATCACCACCATTTCTTCAAAGATTGTATTGCAGCAAGTGAACATTGGAGACTCTATAAACAATTTCCCTGCTGCTATGTAGATATAGAAACAACCGGATTAAGTAGATATCATAATCAAATAACTACTATTGCTTTATTTAACGGTAAAGAAAGTAAAGTATTTGTGCAAGGACAAAATTTAAATGATTTTTTAGATGAAATAAAAAAATATAAAGTAATGGTTACATATAATGGAAAAACATTTGATCTTCCTTTTATGCAAACTAAATTTAATACTAATTTTGATGCTATCCATATTGATCTAAGATATCCTTTAGCTAAATTAGGATATAAAGGGGGATTAAAAAATATAGAAAAACAATTGGGGGTAGCAAGACAAGAAGAAGTCGATGGAAGATTAGCAGTTAAGTTATGGTACCGTTATAAAGCCGGAGATGTAGCTTCACTAGAATTGTTAAAAAGATATAATATTGAAGACGTAGAGAATTTATTACCGTTAATGAAATTTACTTTTGATAAGTTGAAAGAGAAAGAATTTTTATCTGTTATTAAATAGATAATCTAAACTATAAAATTTAATAAAGTAGATAAAAACATAAATAATATGGAAATTTATTCTTACCAAATATTTGATGCAAAGGATTTTGATGAAGAATTAAGGCCGCAGAACATTCTTACAGCATACCACCTTGTTGGAAAAGAAAAAGCAATCTATCAATTTAGAGATGGAAGAACTAAAATTCTAAACGGTCCAGCTATTGAAGAGCAATATAGAAATATTAAAGATGGTAATAGAAGAGGAAATTACACCTCAGAAAACAAAGAAGTTGCTTCTGAAATTTGTTCATTTAATTTTGATAGTAAATTAGATGACATTATTAGCCCAGTTGAATTAAGAGAATTGAATTCTTCTAGAGATGTTGCTTTTCAAAAAGTGTTGAGTGACAAGTATAACTGAAATAGTTTCTAAATCTGATCAACCCTAACTTGAATCTTACCACCAAAAGAAACTCTATCAGCTTGATAAATTTGTTCTCTCTGAACCCGACGATCATTTACAAAAGTTCCATTATGGCTTTCTAAATCTTCAACATATAATCCATCATCAGAATATAAAAAACGAGCATGTTGACGGGAAACTTTCCTATTAGCAATTGTTAAATCACAACTAATGGATCTTCCAATAGTCAATTCTGAAAAAGGTAATAGTTCAACCCCATAACTAGTAACACCATTATAACATAAAACAGGTTCGTTACAACTTAATCTAACGTTACCACCCATCGGATTTTGAACAGATGGTCTTTCTGTCTGTCCAAAAATATCATCTAGAACAACTGATGACTCTAAAACAGAACTCATTGTTGCATAAGCAGATTCAGTTGCACCAACAGTTACAGTCTCTCCTAAACCACCAAGGTCAACACCTTTAGCTGTAGCAAAATCTGTTGCTGTACCTCTTTCTCTTTCATTTCTCAACTCAATCATCTGTGCATATAGATGACTCACATAATGAACCACTCCACCAGAACCAAAACGAAATCCAACTGAAAGAGCAGGATTACAATTATATTTGTCACCAAATTCTTTGCTGGTCATTAATACTTTAACTTCATCACTCATAATTCTAATCGGGTAACTAGCATGCTCTACAAACCAAGAAGCCCCCCCATCAACAGGGAAAGATTCATTATTACTTCCAGTCTGTCCAGATCTTTCAATAAATCCCGGAAAAGTTTTTTCTAAAACTTCAGAAACCGCCCAATCAGTACTAACCATAATACTTCCACTTTCTACATGTTCACGTAAACGCGAAATAACGCCCCTATCCATGTGCGAAGTACCACAATTAACAAACACCGGTTGCTTTTCTTGTAATTGATAATCAATAATTTTACTTAAAGAACAAGTATCAAAAGGAATTTTCATAACTTCTAATAAACGACCAATATTATCATGTTGACCAGGTATTACTAAAGGTTTTCTACGAGCTAATTCTTGAAATTTCTCTCTTAGAGCTAAATCAACTTTCATCTCACCATCTAAAATCTTTTTGGCCACGCTATAAGTGTGGTCCATTTCATCTCCAGTTATTTCAGTCATAATTGTTTTGAAAAATGCTAACATATAAATATTTCTACTTCAGAATAGTAAAGCGCCATCGCCCGGATTTGAACCGGGAATTCCCGAAGGAACTGGTTATCATATCCTGCAAATAGCAAGTTTCAAGACCAGCGCAATACCGGATTATGCGACGATGGCACAAGACACTTCAGTGACTCAAACAAAGAAATACAACTCTTCTTTTAAATATTTATCCAATCTACAATTCTTTACACTTCTTACACAAATCCTCATTATCAGAAATTTTACAATCTACTTTTTCATAAGTTGTACAAATGTCAGGAAAAGAATCGCTTGGTGGCTGAGAAAAACCTTCTGATTGATCTTCGTACCTACATCTCTCACACAACTCTTTGGCTGTAGCATCGGGGATAGATTCACAAGAAGGAGGCCACTGCGATTTTTCACATTGTTGTTTGAATGTTAATTCATCTTCAGTAATTGAGTCAGTTGATTCTTTTTCTGCCAATTCTGAACTGCAACCTAACAAAATAATCAATGAAAAAATAAATACCAAAACAAATGTTATGCGTAATTTCATTTAATTCTAATTACTTCCAAATTCTTAGGAGCTGTAGTTTCAATTCGATATGCTTTATGCATACTACTTGCCAGATCTAAACATCGTGAAGATTCACCATGAACTACAATAACTTTCCTAGGTTGTGGATTACAACGTTTAACAAAATTCATTAATTGTCTCCTATCAGAATGACTAGTAATTTCAACTCGATGAACTTCTAAATTCATCATATATAACTTCCCGTTAATAAAAATCTCTTTTTCACCAGATCTTATACGCTGACCCATACAGCCTTTTGGTTGATAACATGAAAAAATAATTGAATTCTTTTTGCCTTCTGAAAAACCTTTTAGATATTCAACAGAAGGGCCACCAGTTAACATTCCTGAAGTTGCTAAAACAAAACAAGGACCTTCAGAAGCAATTACTTGCTGTCGTTCTTTATTTGAACCAATTTGTTTAAATTGTGGAGAGAGGAAAGGATTATTTTCTTTATGAAATATTTGTTGTCTTAAATTTCTGTTCAAAAATTCAGGGTAAGCTGTATGTATAGCTGTAATGTCCCATAACATCCCATCAACATAAAGAGGCGCTTCAGGAATTTTCTTATCACGCATTAATCTTTCAAGAATTACCATTACTTCTTGTGCTCTTCCTGAACCTAGAACTGGCATTAAAACTTTCCCGCCCCGTTCAAATGTTTCTTTTGTTACCTTAATTAAATAATCATCAGCCTGTTGTTCAGCCATTACGTTATCTTTTCCGCCATAAGTTGATTCAATCATCAAAGTTTCTAAACGAGGAAATTGAGTATTACCTGCTTCCAAAACATTGGTTCTTCCATATTTTAAATCGCCAGTGTAAGCAAAATTATGTAAACCGTTACCAATATTTAGATGAACAATTGAACTTCCTAGAATGTGCCCCGCATTGTATAAAGTCAAACGAATATCTGGAGTAATATCGGCTACCTCATCATAACCTAAACAGATTGTATGAAGCACCATTTTTCTTACTTCTTCGCTTGTATAAATTGGCTCTTTACCTTCAGCTCTTTGAATTTTGACCATATCTAATTGTAATAATGACATAACGTCTCTTGTAGGTAAGGTGCAGTAAACTGGACCTTCATAACCAAATTTAAACAAGTATGGAATTAAACCACTATGATCAAGGTGAGCATGAGTTACAACCACTGCATCAATTTCACCAATGTTAAATTCAGGTGCATCTAAATATGGATAAGATTCAGTTCCGTCTTGACTCGGATCAATACCACAATCAATTAACACTCTTGATTCAGGTGTTTGAATTAAGAAACAAGTTCTTCCTACCTGCCTGCTAGCTCCTAAACAACTTAAACGAATCCATTCGTGTTTCTTAGACCTAATCCAACCGTCATAGATCCTATGCCCAGTTTTATCCAAGAATTTTTTTCTTTCTTCAGCATTTTCATAAAGCACTGAACGGATACTTTCAATTAATTTTGAACGAATTGGAGGCACACGCTTAACATGAGGAACCCAATAAGTTGCTGCACCAATTTCACGCAAGTATTCTCCTTGCTTGCCTATAACTAAACCTGGTTTATCAGCATGAATAACCACCCTAGATCTTGGAGGATCAAAAATAATTTCCTGTACTCCGGCATCTTTGGAAACCATTGAGCGAATTTGTTTTTCAGCTTTCTCAATCTCCATGCAAAGTGATGGATCAGGACGTAATTCAATTCTTTTCTTAAATTCCTTCACTGCTTTTAGAATTGTGCCTTTGTTATCTTTAAAGTAGTCTCCATCTTTAGTGTAGACGACAATGTTTGCACCTTCAAAAGCTGCATGTGAAATCTTGTCTGGAAGTACCTTCAGAATTTCTTTTAAAATATCTGCCATTTAATAATTATACAATAGTCAAAAACACCTAATTAATTATGATAATATAATCATAAATTTACTACCAATGCTCTTTCCATCACCCGCTTAATTCCTTTTTCTGAGATGACAATCACATCAATACCATTACCTGATGCGCTATCTCTCTGTAAAGCTGTGTTAACTGCCTTCACTGCTAGGTCAGTTGCTTCTTTTGTGGACATTCCTTGTTTATAATGGGTCTCTAAGACACCATAAGCAAAAACAGAACCTGATCCAGAAGAGATGAAATCTGTTACTTTAGTGATGCTCCCATCAGGAAATAAATCGTATAAGTACATTCCGCTAGAATCTCTACCACCTAAAAGAAAATGAACTATTCCAGGTAGCATACTTGGTCTCCTAATGTTAGAGTAAAGTAATCCACCTAATAAATTAGCTGCTTCTTTCGCTGAAGGTTTCTTATTTGTTCTAACTTCTTTCAATTTTAATTCTGCTCGAATCAATTTAATTAGTAATTGAGCGTCAGAAACACCACCAGCAATTGTTAAAGCAAAATCATCAGTAATAATATGGACTTTTTCTGCCTTTTTATCTACAATCATGTTGCCTGCTGTAGCTCTACGATCTGCAGCTAAGACTATTCCATCCGCACAAACCATACCAACTGTTGTTGTTCCTGTCTTAAGACTCTTCTCCATTTTCAACCTCTTGTAATATTTAATATGTTGAGAAAAATAACCTCTCGTTTAGCTGGGAAAGAAAAGGCCTTTTATAAAGTTTTTGGAAAGATTTTTAAAAGCCACTGGAAAGTAGATACTACACAGACTATTTAGGATATTAAAATGAATGATAAAAGAAAAAACGGTAATTACCACATATTAATTATTGATGACTTAGTCCCACTTTCAAAAATGATTGATCGAGTGTTACGAAGAGATTTTCAAACCCATATTGCTAACAACGGCTATGATGCAAGAACAATACTGTCAGAAAATCCAATTAATGCCGTACTTACTGATTATGTAATTGTAATGAACATAACGGAATCACTTTAGCTACCGAGATAAGAGATTATCATACAGACATTAAAGTAATGATGCAGACTTCATCTGCTGAGGTTATTCGAGATGGAAAACCTATATATGAAGCGGCAAAAGATGCTGGGATCATCGGTATCTTAAACAAACCATACGATAGTAAAGATCTAAAAGCGGCAATGTGTGCTTTTAGAAATAATGATTTTGATGAACTTTCAAATACCCTTGACTACTTTTTTCGTGAAAACGCAAATAAATGGATGGAATAAAGCAAATTTTAGTAGTAGAAGATGAACCAGCTATTCAATTTATGTTTTCTTACGCTTTATCGAACATAGGAATTGTTACTGCAGTATATAGAGCAGAGGAAGCTTTGGTAGAGATTAAAGATAGACCAGATTATTACAGTTTAGTCATCGCCGATTATAGATTACCTGGTATAGATGGCTTAGAATTGTTAGAAAAGTTTCAAGAAATTGAACAACAGGAAGGAATTAAGCTGCCGCCAAGAATATTTTGTACAGGATATGATGATTCTGACGTGTTAGAAAAAGCAAGAAATTATGGGGCAGCAATCATAAAAAAACCATTCCAATTTTCTGAATTAGAAAGAATTTGTAAGGAAACCATCAACAACGTCTGAATTTTTTCTCTAATTCATGGATTTCTGTTTTGATTAATGTTGGTCGACCGTGGGCACAAGTAAACGGATGTTCACATTGTTCTAACTCATTTAAAATTTTTTGAAAAGCAATTGTTGTTAATTCATCGCCAGCCATTACTGCAGACCTACAAGCCATTCTGGAAATAATTGTTTCTTTAGCTGACATTATAGAATTATTATCAATGTTTTCAACAAATCCCTGAAATAAAGAAGCGGGTTGTAATCTGCCAAAAATTGAAGGAGCCGATTTCAACAAATAACTTTTAGGACCGAATTCTTCAATCTGGAAACCAAATTTTTCCAATTCTTCTTTTTGAGCATCGATAGCTATCTTTTCACTACTGGAAACTTCAATAACTTCACCATTAAGAAGCTGTTGAATCTGAACCGAATTATCTTGTAATTGCCGCATGAATTTTTCGTACATTACTCTTTCATGAGCTGCATGTTGATCAATGAATAAAACTCCTCCGTCAGTTTCAGCGAGAAAAAAAGTTTTGTGAACTTGTCCAAGTAATTTTAGTTCCGGAAGTGATTTTACTTCAGACACAACTTCATTTTTTTGATGCAGATTACTTTTTGTATTCAGATTACTTCCAGTAGCATCGCTTTCTTCATCAAGTACTGTCTTAACAACTTCATGTAATTTTTGTTCCGAAAAAATAACTTGCGGCTCTTTAACTTCTAAAGTTTTTTGATGTGAAGTATCAAGTGAATATTTTGATGGTTTTTCTTTTCCAGTACTTGGGATATTTGAGATAGTATTTGAATCAAATTCAACCACAGGCACAAGATTATTTTCACGTAATACCCTTTTTACCGCATTTTCTAAAGCATTGCAAACAACATCAATTTCATCAAATTTCACTTCATATTTTTGCGGGTGAACATTTACATCAATCGTCTCAGGATTAACATCTAAAAACAGAAAGAATATTGGGTGCTTATGTACAAAAATTAATGAATGGTAAGCATCATAGACGGCTTTAGTTAATTCTTGTGATCTTATCCACCTACCATTTACAAATAGAATCTGTTGTGTTTTATCATTACGAGCATCGTAAGGTTTGCAGATAAAACCTGAAATTTTTAATTCTTCATCATAATTTAATTCCAAAAGATCTTTAGCCAATTGAACACCAAATAAGGATGCAACGGTATCCTTTAAAGAGTCTGTAGCAGGAGAAGTTAGTAATGGATGTTTCTCGTGATTTAAAGTAAAAGCAACTTTTGGATGAGCTAAAGCGTAACGAGTAATAATGTCTATTATATGACGTAATTCAACTCTGTCAGATTTCAGGAATTTTTTTCGTGCAGGCGTATTAAAAAAAATATTCTGCACTTCTATTGAAGTCCCTTGTTCTGAAGCGATTAAACCTGAGCTAATTTCTGTACCACCCTCTAAAACCAAATTGAACCCTTCTGTATCGGAAGTCTTCGTTATTAAAGAAAATTGAGAAACCGCTGCTATACTTGCTAGAGCTTCACCCCTAAAGCCCAAAGTTTTGATTGAAAACAAATCATCCTGATTTGCAATTTTGCTAGTAGCATGTCGCATTATTGATAAGCGAGCATTCTCTTGATTCATACCTGAACCATTATCACTTACTTTGATTAACTTTTTACCAGAATCTTCAAGATCTATTGAAATTTTAGTAGCTCCAGAATCTAAAGAATTTTCAACCAGTTCTTTTACAATAGATGCAGGCCGTTCCACGACTTCACCAGCAGCTATCTTATTGATTAAATCATCAGAAAGCATTTTTATTTTGTTCATAGAAACTCCAAGCAAAATGAAATTTATATTGATTGTGGTAGCCCAATGAATAGAAGATACTTACTACTTCAGATACTTACTGCTTCCAATTCAACGGAGATAGATAACTAAACACCAATTTCTTTCTCTAATTCTCTTAATTCTTTAAAGAAAAATTTCTTTAATCTCTCTCTATAAGCTGCAACTAATACTAAAATAATAGCAGCGATAATAATTATAATTGTCATTGGTGTAAAACCAGCGTGTAAATCAGCTCCCAAAGAATTTACGATTAAATATCTAGGGATATGACCTACAATAACTAGAACTAAAAAAACTGGATAACCAATGGGAGTTAACCCAAGTAAAGCATGTACTGCATCACTTGGAAACAAAGGAAGGGAAAATGAAATAAGGGCAACTACAATACCTCTCTTCCTAAACACGTGATTAAAATGTTTAATGTGATGCTTATCTACCATCTTTTCAAGTAAGGGTTTACCATATATTCTTGTAAGATAAAAAGTAACAGTCCCACCAATAATTGCACCTAAAGAAGCTAATAAGGTTCCGCCAATAAGACCAAACACATAACCACCAGCTAAAACAACTGGCGTACTTGGTATTGGAAGAGGAATTGTGGCGAGGAGGAGGAGAACGTAAATGAAGTAGGCATTTCCACCTAAACTTCTCAAATAATTTCGCAGGAATTCTGGGTCAGCAAACTTTTGGATATCTGGAAAAATAAAGTAAAGAGCAATGAAAGCGAGAAGTACAGCTGCAAAAATAACGTATCCGTACCATCTATGCTTCTCTTTCATCAATGGTAGGAAGAAGCAATGGTTATTAAATCTTTTTTATATTACATTAAAAAAACATCACATTAGGAAAACACTTTTATACATTAAAATATTCCTTTTAGCATGAGTAGAATTATCTTAGCTGTATTATTAGCTGGTTTTGGTGCACAATTAGTTAAAATTATCCTCCTTTGGTTTAAACATAAAAGACTAAGTTGGCATGATTTAATCGTAACAGGAGGAATGCCATCATCTCATTCAGCATTTGTTGTTTCTCTGGCAGCTGCTGTCTATTTCCAAGAAGGGACTTCAACTGCTTTCGCTATAAGTTTAGTTTTTGCGTTTGTAGTTATTAGGGATGCGTTTGGTGTTAGAAGAAGTGTCGGGAATGAAGGAAAGGCAATTGAAAAGTTATTCAAAATGCACAAAGTCGATTCTAAGTTTCATTATTCCATGGGACATACACCGGCACAAGTTTTCTTTGGAAGTTTAGTTGGTTTTGTGATTGCTTGGTTAGTATTTTTATGATTGTTTCTTCATACTCTGGCAGCGATTAGATTTCCACTTTCATATTTCTTAAGCCCAGTTCTAAAAACAATGATTGCAATTGTAATGAAAACTAGTGCTACTAATAATAACAATAAGAACCATTTTAAATCAAAATTTCTAATTAGCTGGACAGGGATAGTTGTTACAAAACCAGCCGGAATAACAGTAAGTAAGATTAAACGAGCAGTGTCATGAAAGACAGACAGAGGATAAGAAGAAAAAGAAACGAGTCCTATGTTTAATGTACGAGCAGTTTCTTGTGCATTCCCCCAAAAAAAACCTAAAGAACCAACAATAATTCCAAAACTAACAAATATGGTCATTGATAAAAATGATACTATGAAAAACATTGGAAATTGAATCAATTCAAGGGAAACAACAGCCATAATTAAACCAAAGATAATATCTCCAACTGCAAACCAACTAGATCTTCCAATAATTACATGCCACAATTCATTTTTTGGTAAAGTTAGAAAAAAATCTAATCTTCCTTCTGCTATAAGTAAGGCTAATCGTGATTTGTTACCAAATATAAATGCAGCAACTCCCCAGGAGAAAGTCATAACTGCGTATAAACTTAGCATGTCAAACATTTGCCAGCCATTTACTGATTGAAATTTCTCAAAAAAAATCCACCAGAAAGCTATCCAGATAAAATCATTAACAACCATTGAAAGAGATTGCACAATAAAATTAAAACGGTATTCCATCGCAGTTGCTAGATTAATCTTGATATACTCTTTCAATAAGTTAAGATGTTTGAACATTTTATTGGTGTTTATTTCTAAGTTAATCTTTAATTTATCCCCCATTGATACTGATTCTACGAAAACTGATTTTATATGCTATTACTGTTAAGAATATTAATATGATGATCCACATTATTTGACCGACAATTACTTCTAATAAAAGCTCCCAACTAAACATAACCCATAATTTGGCAGGAAAATAGGCAACATAACTGAAGGGGAGAGCCTTACCAATTCTCGCCAACCAATCTGGAAATATTTCTAAAGGAAGTAACATTCCGCCAAGTACGAAAACAATTTTATTATAAATAAAATTTAATGCTTTAGCATCTTCCAACCAAAGAACAAATACTCCAAGAAAAGCGCTCATTAAAAAATGAAGACTTAAAGCCAAGAAAACTGTAATTGCAATTAAAGGAAGGCCTGCCCAGAAAACCGGGAAACCACCAACGAAAATATAAGCTATCATTCCTGCAATAAAAAAAGTAATACCAAAACGAAACATTGATTTGGCTAAAGATGAAGCGTAATGAAACAAAACGTAATTGTAAGGTTTGTTCAATTTTTGTGCAATATCTCCAGATTGAATTTCGTTACCAATTTCTTCCATTAACCTACCAGGGCTTGTTACTATAGATTCAGTCATCACCAGATACCAAATCATCATAGCAATGGTGAAACCTTCAATAACTTGATTTCCAGAATAGATAACTTTCCACAGATTAATAAAAATATAAATAATCAAGCCAATGAACAAAGACTGTGCTAACACGTCCATCCTATAAGCAAGACTATTGATCAGATTAATTTTACCAACGTGCCAATATTTTGTTAAATTCATTCCAACATATGTTCCTGCTCTTCACTACCAAACTCTATTTCTTTCCTAGAAAAATGTCTTCAATAATTTCTTCAATAGGTGGATCTAAAACTGAGATATCAACCACATCATGCAGAGCCATTATCTTTTGAACAATTTCACGTAAAGAATGTTTTTTTGTATTTACTTCTAACCCATGCTTAAATTTTCCTCTGAAAATAGTTTTTACACCTTTTATATTCAATTTCTTAACTTCATTCTCAAGGACAACAGTTATTCTTTTAGTATTTAGAAATCTTTCTCTGATTTTTTTAGTCGGTCCATCGTAAACAATTTTCCCTTCATTGATAATGATTAAACGTTTACATATCTGTTCGACATCCTCCATGTCATGTGAAGTTAGGATAACAGTAATATTATGCTGTTTATTCAAAGTTCTAATTAATTCACGGATTTTTTTCTTGACAACTATGTCCAGACCAATTGTCGGCTCATCCAAGAAAAGAACTTTTGGATTATGTAAAAGTGATGCAATAATTTCACAACGCATTCTTTGACCCAAAGAAAGTTTACGTACAGGTTGATGAATAATTTTTCCAACTTCAAATAATTTAACAAGTGAATTCAAGTTTTTTTTAAATTTTTTCTGATCTAACTCATAGATATGTGAAAATAAATTAAACGTGTCAATAGCAGGTAAGTGATACCACAACTGCGGTTTCTGACCAAATACTGTACCAATATGAAACGCTAATTTTTTTCTTTGTTTCTGTGGATTATAACCAAGAACTTTAATCTCCCCTTTAGTAGGATGTAAAATCCCCGACATCATTTTTATGGTTGTACTCTTACCTGCTCCATTAGGACCAATGAAACCGACCTTCTCACCGGATTTAACTGAAAAAGAAATATCATTAACAGCTCTGGAAGAGAAATATTCAGGCTTTACTAAAGATTTTATCGAACCTAAAAATCCAGCTTCTTTACGTTTAGATTTGAATTCCTTTACAACTCCATTAATTGAAATGATTTCATTTGATTCCATAATTAAAGGAATGAATAATTGTTTTTAAAGGTATGTCGTTTAGAGCATGCCGCCTTGCTGTAATCGCCATAATCTTCGATATAAACCACCGTGCTTATTTGTTAACTCTTTATGATTGCCTATCTCAACAATCTTGCCTTTATCCATAACAACTATTACATCAGCTTTCATGATAGTAGAAAGTCTATGGGCAATTATGATGCTGGTTCTTCCTTGCATCAATTTATCTAAATCCTTTTGAATCTCCATTTCTGTTTCTGAATCTAAAGCAGAAGTTGCTTCATCCAAGACTAAGATTTTTTTATCTGCAAGAATTGCTCTAGCAATAGAAACTCTTTGCTTTTCTCCACCAGACAATTTTACTCCCCTCTCTCCAACGATTGTGTTCTCCTTGTAAGGTAAGCGTTTAATGAATTTATCTAACTGTGCAAATCTAATAGCTTTCCAAACTTGTTTCTCAGTAGCGTTAGGGTTAGCATAAGCTACATTGAAAAAGATTGAATTATCAAACAATAAAGGTTCTTGTGGAACGATGCTCATAGCATTTCTTAAACTTCGTTGAGTAACACTGCTTATATCATGTCCATCAATTGATATTTTTCCTTCTGGAAGATCATACAATCGATAAAGTAGTTTAATAATTGTAGTTTTTCCACTACCGGAAGGTCCAACCAATGCAACTTTTTTATTTGCTTTTACTTTCAAGTCGAAATCTTTTAAGACTCGATCTTTTCTGCTACTTTTACCTGTTTGAGGATAAGCAAAAGAGACGTGATCGAAATCAATCTCTCCTTTATCAACACTTAACTTCTTTGATGCTGGAAGATCTGCTACTTCGTTTTCTTCTTTAAACATATTAAACAAGGCATCAACATCAACTATCGCTCTAACGTATTCCCTATACCCGTGCATCAATCCAAACAGCAATGGAAGTAATTTGAAAACTGACGCGTAGATGAATGTGATACTACCTAACGTAATATTACCTTGTCTAAAACCAGTGAAACTAAAATAAAACACAGCTGATAAACCTAAACCGATGACTAAAGTTTGCAAAGCAGCATGCCAACTGAAGAAATTCCAGAAATATAATCTAGCGGCCCTTAAACGATTAGATAGATGCCCAAAATATTTATACGTCCTTTTTTCTTTTGCAAAATATTTGACCGTTTCGATATTTAGGAAAACGTCACTTAAATTCTGTTTCAAAAGATCTTCCCGATAATTTGCAACTGATTGTGGAATTTTCTGTTTGTTAGTTATGGTTACACCTATAATAATGAAAACGATTGACATCACCACAACAGCTAATGCTGTTCTAACGTCAAAATATAATATGAAACCTGTTGAAAGGATTAAACGGAATGCAATAGGAATAAAATTAAACACAAATGCATCTACAAAAGATTCAACTTTACTTACACCTCTGGTAAATTGTGAAATAATTGAACCCGTTTTTTTATTTGAATGGAAACGGTAAGATAAATTAATAATATGATCAAATGACTTTTTCTCAATATCGCGCATCAAACTCCCATCTAATACATTAATGAATCTTATTTTGAAAAACCAACTAATTGATTTGACAATTGATACACAGATGTAAACAACAACCGCTATAATGATGATAGTTGCAAAAGTTTCACTTGGTAATGCTTTATCTGTGAAGAGAGTTGCTTTGTCAACTAAATATTTGAATAGGAAACTGTCAAAAATGCTGGCTAATTCTATTAAAAGTGAAACTACTAAAATCCCCCACATTAATGGTTTATATTTTCTGAGGAATTTCCATAACGTACGAAGATTGAATTTTAAATCCACATCCCTATAATAATTTTTTTGCATGACGTAACCTCATTTATATAGCAATTTACGCAATCGAACAATCTGTAGTTAAACAACTGAACAATAAGAAAAACAAATACAGCACCGATGAAAATCATTTACGCTACCATTTTTTCATAAAAATAAGCAATATTTATAAAACTTTGTATTTCAAATATTACATGATAACCGTCGAAGAAATGCGCAATTTGGAACAGCAGGCAGTACAGGGAGGAATTTCTCTGGAGAAACTAATGGAAAATGCTGGAAAAGGTGTAGCTGAAGTGATTAAAGACAAATATTCTGGTGAAAAAAGACACGTAGTTATTTTTGCAGGTCATGGGAATAATGGAGGCGATGGATTAGTAGCAGGAAGATATTTAGCGGAAGAATTTCCTGTGTTGGTACTATTTTTTGGATGGAGAGATAAATTGAGTGAAGAAAGTGAACTTAACTATGAAAAAATTGAGAAAGCGATAAGTATAATAGAAATTGAAAACAAAGATGATTTGGAAAATATTAAATTTCAAAGTGTTGGTTTAATTTTAGTTGATGCAATGTTGGGCACTGGCGTTAAAGGAGAGATTAGAGAACCCATCAGTTCAGGAATAGAATTATTTAATTCTTTAGAGGGTGAGAAGTTTGCAATTGATATACCAACAGGAATAAATCCTGATACTGGAGAAGGTGATGAGCATTGTAAAGTAGATGAGATTATTTGTTTACATGACATCAAACAGGGATTAGAAAAGGTAAAAGATAAAGTTGTAGTTGTTGATATTGGGATTGAATAAGAGATTTCTAGGACAAATTACCAAAATACTTCTTAACTTCTATTAAAACATTCTTATCTTTATCATGAGTAATCCTTGCCAAAGCTTCTTCATAATGTAACCATTGATGATCCTGATGTTCATCTGAAATCTTTACTTCGCCATTCTTCACTTCCCCTAAGAAATAAGTTACTTCTTTGTAATATCGTTCACCATCTAAAGTAAGATAATAATTAATTTTATGTTCAAATCCATCTAAAAAGCTAATTTCTGCAAGATTTGTTTCTTCTTTAGCTTCCCTAATTGCAGCGTCTTTCATTGACTCTCCTTCCTCTAAGCCACCTTTACACAAACCCCAATAAGTAGGATTATATTGTAGAATCAAGTATTCTTTATTTGAATTTTTATCTAATCTAAATAAGATAATTCCGGCTGATTGTAAAGTATTCATTGGTTGAAGTATCCCTCTTCTCTGCAGTATTTTAACAATTTTTCAAAAGCCTCTTCAGTTTCTGTAAAATGGTGTACTTTCTTTCCATGAAATCTCCTGACCATTTCTTCAGTCCATCCTTTCCAAGCTTCTTTATAATCTAAAAAATGCACTAAAGCGTCTATTGCATCAATTGCTTTAGCCAAATTAGCTTCCCTAGATTCACCAGATTCAAATTCTTCAAATAATTTCAAGAATTTATTGCCAAGAACTTTTGGAATATGTTCTTTAAGAACATGTGCTGCTGCCATCTCTAATTCTTTCTTATTAATCCGCTTTTCTACATGATGAATAGGAATATCACCAGTTTCAATTTCTACAACATCATGGTACATTAATAATTCATATACTTTTAATCGATCAAGTGAAGAGTCATTAATTTCTGTTAAAAAATAATCTGCCAAAATTAGAGAACTCCAAGAATGTTCAGCAGTACTTTCCTTTCGTTTCCCCACAGATCCAGCTCGCTCTACATGCTTTAATTGATAGAACTTCCTTAGTTTATGAATTTGATCCATTCAATGCTAAAAAAGCAACTACAATAAATAACTTCTCATAAAACTTCAAAAATCAGTTAATTTTTTCTCACTTGCAAACCTAACTATCGTGGCATTACCTTCATTTCCTGAAACACGTTCAGTTGTACAAAATTTTGCATCATTTAACCGCATTATTCTACGATAAAAACTTTTGTAGCTTAACTTTCCACCTGTAGCTCCGTAAGATGCATATAAATCTCCAACTTTTTTCCCGGAATTTTGCTTAACTATTTCTAATATTGTTTGTAAATTATCATCCAAATCCTCTTTGTCTTTAATGTGAAAATTTTCAACTTTTTTAATTGCCTCAGCTACTTCTACAGATGAAATACTACGCGAACTTTTATCTTCTGCTAAATTACCTGCTTCCCTCATCAAGTAAAGACCGATACGTACATCTTTTGTTTCTGTACTTTTCTCAACAATCTCTTTAAACGCTTCATCATCCCAACAACCTGATACAAAAGCAAATTCCATTCTCCGCTTTAAAATCTCGGCAATCTCAGATTCACTGTAAGGACGAAAGTAAACAAATTCAGGATTAAGTCTACTTCTAATCCTCTCATCCATATTAGCGTAAGAATCACGATAATTGGTTATCAAAAAAATCGAACTGCGATAAATGTCTTCTAATAACGTGTATATGAAATCTGTATCTTCTAACTTATCAATTTCATCAAAAACTAAGACCGCTGACCTTTTATTAAGACGTGATTTGATTAAATCTAACAGCTCGGTTGTTTTTTTATTTTGAATAAACTTTAAACCTAAATCTTCACAGATTCTTAAAAATATTTTATAAGTAGTATTATCTTTCCAACAATTAATGTAAATAGGTATTACATCATCTGTCTCTTCCTCCAATTCTCTTAATACGTGCTTACAAGCAGTAGTCTTACCTATTCCTGGAGCACCGTAAACAAAGATATTTCTGCCACTATGACCTTGCAGAAGGGGTTTGATAGCTATCGCAAATTGTCTCTGCTCGTTTTCTCTGCCATAAAGTATTTTTGGCTGGAAATCGTAACTTAGGAAGATTGAATCTTTAAATAGAGATTCACCTGATTGTAACATATCTTTGAAGATGGACATAGTGGTTTTGAAAGAAGGATATATATATTAATTATGTTTTTGTACTAATTATGTTTTTGGAAAGGATAGAATGGTAAATAAAATAAATCTACTGAATTTCTTAGTTAAAGCGCATAAGAACACTTACGCTGCACCAGCAGAAATTAAGAAAAAATATAGAACTGTAGCACCAGCAATAATTGCTGGTTTTTCACAAAAAATATTAAGTAGTTAAATCAAAATTCTTTAATTAATTCTTCACAAACCACAGATACCACTTAAAAATAGCAAAAAAATTATAAGTGAACAATTTATTTTATTTATTATGGATAAAAAATCAATAGTTAGCATCTGTAAAGATACAATCATAACAACAGGGATTGCTTATGGAGTTAATACAGGAATTCAAACTTTATTTAATCCAGTTAGTGATTCATACTGGCAAAGTTTTTCTGGGCATGGTGTAAGTGAAACTACTTTGTATTCAACTTTAGCACTTGCTATAATATATCCATTAGCCATGATTTGTAAAAACCAATATCAATCTAAAAATAAATCAAATCAATAATTAATTCAAAATTCTTTAACCAATTCCTCATAACTCTTCTTATTTACATCTATAAAAACAGCCTTCAAATTAATGGCCAATTCACCATCTTCATACCTGTCACCAAGTACAACTATTTCAACAAAACGATTTTACTTACAAATTTATTATGAAAGGAAATTACGAGTATTTTATTGGAAAAGAAACAATAACTCATGAAGGGAAGGAAGTTTTCTTTCAAGATGTAATGGGAACACTAATCAAATAATAAAATATAAGAACAAATCATTTCAACTCCTTAACTCCACCCATAAATGGTTGAAGCACCTTAGGAATCTTTACAGTTCCTTTTTTAGTTTGATTATTTTCTAAAATACCTACCATTATACGAGAAGTTGCTAAAGCTGTGTTGTTTAATGTATGGACTACTTCCCTTTTACCATCTTTTTCAACTTTTATACCTAACTTACGAGCTTGAAAATCTGTGCAGTTGCTTAATGACATTATTTCTCCATACTCTTTAGTTGTTGGTCTCCAAACTTCTACATCATAACTCCGCTGCTTCCATAGGCTCAAATCTCCTGAACAGATTTCAATAATTCGATAAGGTAATTTTAATTTCTTTAATATCTCTTCTGAATTTTTTAATAACTCACCAAAAAACTTTTCACTCTGTTCAGGATTGCAAAAAATGAATTGTTCAACTTTATTAAATTGGTGTGTTCTCCACAACCCACGCTCATTAATACCGTGAGCCCCAACTTCTTTACGAAAACACATAGAGTAAGCAAAATATTTTTTGGGTAAACTTTTTTCAGAAAACGTTTCTCCTGAATGTAATCCAAGTAAAGCATGTTCACTCGTGCCTATTAGCGCTAAATCTTCTCCATCAATAGAATAGATTGTTTGTTCCCATTCACCTGTATCAATTGCTGCGTCTAAAATGTTTTTTCTCAGCATTAAAGGTGGTTCAATATATTCATAACCGTTCTTTTGCATAATATCTAAAGCAAACCTAATCAATGCCTGATTTAGTAAACCTAGCTGCCCTTTCAAAAAATAAAAACCGTTACCACTTGTTTCGCCTGAAGCAGAAAAATCTGCTAAACCTAATTCCTCACATAATTCCACATGATTTTTAATTTCGAAATCAAAATTATTTATCTTTCCTTCTTTTCTTATTTCAACATTTTCTGAATCATCTTTACCTTTTGGAACTTTAGAATGCATGATATTTCCTAAATCACCGAGAACTTCATCTCTTTCCGATAATAACTGATCTACTTTCTGTTCACCTTTCTTAATATCGGCAACGACAGATTGCATTTCCTTAATTTTCTGCTTAGCTGTTTTTTCATCTTTTTTCTTTTTTGCAGCATTAATTTCTTGAGAAACCACGTTACGGGTATGTTTAAGTTTTTCAAGTTTTTTCAATTCATTGCGCCATTTCTCATCGAATTTCAAAACAGAGACAACTAATTTAGAATCTAAACCTCTTTTTTCTTGATTTTTCTTAACTAAATCCGGTTTCTCACGCACCAAGTTTATATCTAACATCAAAGAAAGGTTAAAGTAGAGATATTTAAAGATTACCCCTCCACTTTTATTAAAGATAATAGTCAAATACTTTTTCCTGCTTTAAGTAACAAAAAGATATATAAACCTCAATATCACTTCTAACGTAGGAAAAAGAGGATTATTGATGAAAAAAGTGAAGATAGCGGTAGTCTTGGTGTTATTTATAGTTGCAATACTTTCTTTTTCTGCATTAGCTGACAAGAATCTAGGAATAAAATGTGTTCAAACAGCTGATTGTGTAAAAGCATGTCCAGCTAAACAAAGTTGTTATTGCAGCGGGTTTACAAAAACTTGTATGATGAAAACAGCCGTTGCTGGAGATCAAAAAACAAACAAAACTAATACTTCAACAACCGGAAATTCTCAAACAACGCCCTCCAAAGATACAGATGTTGTACTTAATTCAAAAGTCTCTAATGTAGAAGCAAAATTAGCTATCTTAGAACAAAAGGTTGCAGTTGATAGCACAGCTAACACAGATTTGCAAAAACAAATTCAAAGTATTAACGATAATTTGCGACAATTAGTTCAAAAGCAAGGACAAACTGAAGATTCACTTGGTAAACAGATTTCTTCAGTTTCAACAGGGCTAGCAGCAATCCAGGAAGATATCAAAGAAACTAGAACAAATGTTTCAGCCTTGCAGCAGCAAATTAATGAATTTAAAGAAGGTGGCTCAGGTTTTTGGATTATAGGGATACTAATAATTGCAGGATTAATTGGTGGAATTTGGTATATGAAAAAAAATAAAACAAAAAATAATACTTATAGTAATAATAATCAACAAGTAAGAAGAAGTTCAATGGGAAGAAGTCAGAACGTAAGTTCTTCCAATCACCCAGTAATGGATTATATTACCAAACATATTAAGCAAGGAAAAAACTTTTTCCACATTAAAGAAAATTTAATGAAAGCTGGCTGGAATGCAGATGATATAAATCGAGCATATCATGCAACTGTTCAAAGAAATTATCATTCATATAAAGGAGCTCAAGCAAGTACTTCAACAACTTCACAAAAAACAGCTCCAAAAAGATCCGCAAGTAGGTCTGTAAGTTCTGAGCCTGAACCAACTGGAAATATTCCATTACATGGCGATAAAAAAAGAATGGTGGTTATTGGAGGATTGACGCTTGGTTTAGTTATACTTGGTTTCTTCTTCCTTTCCCAAACTGCTGGAAAAGCTATTCATATTCAAGACAGTTTCGCAAATGATGCACCATTTGAATGTACTCCACCTCACATTGTAACGGAAGGAGGTTGTTGTTTAGATGAAAATAATAATACAAAATGTGATGTCGAAGAAGCATACGATGCTGAAAGAGTTGATGTGAGCAAAGAAAGCTGTTCTGACCATCAGGAATGTACTATTGGTCAGTTCTGTGTCAATGGTAAATGTCAAGCATATGATGAGAAAGATCTTTACACACAGAAAACTTGTCAATCAAAGAGTTGTAATATTAATAATATTGAAATTGTTACAAGTGACGGAGAAACTTACCTTCTTCATGGAAAAGAAGGCAGTTATGCGGCTGCAGGAGCTTTAAGATGGACGGTTCGACCACTACCTAATTTCTGCCAAGGAGACTCAGTAAAGATACCAATTGAAATTATTAAGACAGATGTATTTTGCTATGATAGTTTAGGCACGGCAATTTCTTGTGATCAAGAAGTTGATTTGGCATGTAAAAGTGATGCAGATTGTGCAGAGTGTAAAACGACTTACGGAGTAAGTTGTATATGTGCTGAAAGTAAAGGGGTATGTAAAAAAGATGTTGTTGCATCAGTTGGTAATAAAGTTGTTGAAAGGGAAATCATTACGATTGGTGTAGGAGAAACAAGTAAAATAATTACGCATCCGAATGAGGGAGTTAACAAAAAGTTAGGTGGATTTACTTTAACTGCAAATAAAGTAAAAGAGTTCTGTTTTTAATTGAAAAATATAATTAAAATACATATAGACTAATTAAAATCAGCCAGCTTTCTTCTCAAATCAAAATCGAATCTAGCTTTGAATTCTTTAGCAAGAAGCATATCATTCTCTAAGATGAAACAATATATGTCTCTTGAAAAACAATGGGCGCAAAGCCCCATTCCCTGCTGACAGGAGATGCATTGGGTGCTTCCTTCAATATTTGCTCCATAGATGTAGGAAGCTAATCCATCATTAGTTTCTCCAACAAAAACTTTCATTTGTTCAGCTAAACAGTTAGGACAAACTGGATTTGTGATTGCCTCCTGACAATCTATACAAGCCTCGAATGGAACTCTGCTCATCGTCGCTAAAGGTAAAGGTAAAACTATATATATTTTTCACAGATGCTTCATATAATGTATATGCTTTTTGAATATGTGTTTTTTGAAAAATAGATGATAATGATATAGGCGAAACAAGGATAAAAGTGCAATGAAAAGATAGTACCAAAAACGAATAACAAAAAATGAAAGAATGAGGCTCCTAAGAGGGGGTGAGGGTGGTAGAATTTTAGGAACCCCAATAATTTCTTTCTCAATTGTCCTGAAAGTGTAACAAGTATATAAATGTTACTATTTAGTATACTGGTTGGCTTAAAAAGACACTAAACTAGGGAAATAGTTAAGGGGTTGACAATCATTTGTTGAAAAATTTATTTAATAAAGAGCCATAGTCTTTACTTACAATAAGACCTTCTGAGTCAAAACAACGATAATATTGCTGCCAAGCAAACCTTTCGTCAAGATATATTATTGCACCACGATCTTTACCACTGCGAATACATCTTCCTGCCGATTGTAAACATTTATTCATTGCAGGAAATACATAACCGTAATCCCATCCTGCATTAAATTTCTGTTCATAATATTGAATTTTAGCCTTTGTTTTAAGATCTGGTTTTGCTAATGGCAAGCCAACCACAACTACTCCCTGTAAAGCATCACCAGGAAAATCTACACCTTCTGCAAAATTAGCTCCAGTCACTGCCAAAAGTATTCCACCACCATTCCCCTTTGCTTCAATGAATTCTTTTAACATGGTTTCTTTTTCTTCTTTGCTCATATGTCTTTTTTCCCAAAATAATTTCTTGCCGTTTGCTTCGCCTGCACTCAACCCATTTCCTGATTCATCGTTCAAAAAAGTAGCCACTTGATCTCTTAATGAATAAGAAGGGAAAAAAAAAGCAACATTACCAGGAACTAAAGAAGAAATTTCAGAACACTTTGAACTGATTTCTTGAAACATTGTTTTACTACGCATAGTAAACTTAGTTGTTGTTTGTGGAATGATTAAAGAACATTTATTCTCAGGTGGAAAAGGACTAGCATAAGTTTTCTGTTCAGATTCAGCTATTCCCAATAAATCTTTATACATAGACAATGGTGAGAGAGTTCCACTCATCACAACACCACTCCAACAATCTTTGAAAATTTTACCAGTTACAACACTTGGATCTAAACAAGAATAATCTAAACGAATAACAGAAGGGGAACCAGGTATTCTTGTAATAATTCTCACATACCCATCATCATCACCCCTCCAAGTATCTAAGAAAGCAGCAACTCCTCCCAAATAACTTCGTCTTTGCTTTTTACGAACTTCATTAGCTGCATCATTTAATTCATCTAAAAAAGCATCATATTCTACAACTTTCTTAAGTGGTAAAGTTAAATCTCTTTCCTCAACAATTCCTTCCGAACCAATTAATTCTTCATTTAATTCTTTCAAAATATCTTGTAGCCCAGTCAGCCAACCAACTAAACCAGAAAAACGAAATTTCTTGGATTCACTAATTGCATTATGCAACATATTACTTGATAGGGTTGAACTTAACATATCCTGAACGCGATTTGGTAAATTATGGCCCTCATCTACAATTAATATAACGTCTTCCATCTCTAAGCCTAACTTATTGAAAAGATTTTGCTGAATGAAAGGATTAAAAATATAATAATAATCACAAATAATAACGTTGGCTTTTTTTGCTGCTTCTAATGCTAACTCATAAGCACACATATTATGATTTCTAGCCTCATTAATTAATTCATGATTATGCAAAGGAGGCAATTTCATTAAGTTTGAAACTGCCTGTGTACCTTCAACAGTAAGTCCTTTTTTTCCTTTTATTCTGGAATAATAATCACACTCTCCTTTCTCTACCAAATGTTTACAGAACTCATTAAAGTCAGCAGAATAAAGGTTAGCAATTTCTTGAAGACACATCCACTTCTTGCCAATTAAATCAACACAACCAAGTTTTACATCTGCTTTTTTTTGAATTTGTTTTAATGTATCTAATGCAATGCGATGTTGAGTATGACGATTTGTTAGGAAGAAAATAGTTTTGTCGTGCTGTAATGCATGATGCGCAGCAACAGTTAAGGTAGCTGCCGTCTTACCTAGCCCAGTAGGAGCATGAGCTAATAATATTTTTTGATTAGAAAATACGGAATTTATATCTTCTAATAATTGCTTTTGTCCTTCTCGAACAACTTCATGCGGAAAGAATTTATTATAACTCATTAGCAAGATGAACAATGAATTGCTTAAAAGCTTTCGTGTAATGCAGTAAGCTTTTTATTCATGAGAACAAATTATTTTCCAAAAAAAAAACAAATTTGTTCGTGAAAACAGATACAAAAGATTTTTATAACCTCTAGGTTGCATTAGGTGTATTAGAGTAAATAAATGTTTAAATACAACTATTGTACCCTAACTTTGAGGTGGGGATGAGTTTGGGGGTGTCCAACTTGAATAGAAATAAATCGATATTTGACGTGTTTTTTAGAGAAAAACCAGCCATGATGTTGGTAGAGTTAAAGAATGCCAATAGTAACATCTATGCTTCAGTTTTGGCGAAGCAAATAGACTGCACTTATTCGCATGTTGTAAAGATTTTACAAGAGATGCAGAAAGCAGAGCTAATTAATTTTAAGAAAGAAGGTCGTCTTAAGTTGTTAGAGTTAACAAAAAAAGGCCAAGAAATCGCAGGAAACATTGAAAGTATCAGAACTATGTTATAGTTCTGGACATTCTTTCAGAACGCATAAGAACCATGCTTTAGTTTTTTCTTTTTCTACTTTTTCTTTTTGATTATTATGTATATTCTTTATTTAAACAAGTTAAAAGAGAAACATATAATACAACAAAATTAATTATAAAAAAATATAAGAAATAAAATAAAAAAACAATAAATTATTCTAAATACATCTTTGAACGCTTTATATCTAAATTCCAATCAGCAGGTATCCGGTTTATTTTTTTATAGTATTTAGTCAAACGTCTTATTTTAGAAGTCGTCAGAAGTAATCCCCTGCCTGCAGTCTTATCTTGCCTATTTTTTTCAAGATGTTGATTAATTGCAACCAATTTTCGGATTACATTCAATAAATCTTCAGGTAAATCTTTCTGAAGTTTATTTTCTTTTAAGATGTTTACCACAGTCTTTCCAGTTGATGCTTTCACACTGCCAATCCCATAACTATCTCTTAAAATTATACCAATTTCACTGGATGTTTTTTCTTTTTTGGCATATTTGATTACTAATTTCTCAACTTCTTTGCCTTTATAGGGTGCCCAAGATGGAACTCCAGCTATAGGTTTAACGCTTTTACTTTTACCTTTCTTTCTACTATGCATTCTTGCCATTTAATTTACCTCGGAGAATTAGTATCTCCAGTGCAGATAAGCCGTAACCGATCTGCCTTTAAGCATAAAATTACTTGATTTTTTAAAAAGGTTTGGTATAAAATAAGATTAAAAGAATAAGCTGAGATGAAAAAAAGTTCACACCAAATTATAAAACTATTCTTTAAAGCAAAACTTTACTGTACCTTCATACTTTCCGTTTTGAACTTCTTGAGGAACATTAATCTCCACAGTAATTTCTTTTTCCTCACCAGACTTAATCGAAAACATAGGGCTAGGTTTGACGCTCATCCACTTGCCAATCTCATTAGTATAAGAAACAGAGACGTCAGCATCAACAATTCTCTTTATTTTTATTTTACGAGAAGATATTGAACCAGGTGAAACCCCACCAAAATCAAGTTTATCTGTATCCCCAGTCAAACCAATCCAAGCGTTTCCATTAACAGCTTCTTTAACTTTGACCATTGTACTCATCTCCTGAATTGAAGTGCATTCAGGCCAATTTAGATAAGTTACAGCCGAAGTTAGTAGGATTACCAGAATAAGCCCATAGAGTAGATAATTACTTGAATTAAATTTCCTTTTTGTTATCATTGTTAAACATTCCTCCCTTCCAAATAAAAAAAAGAATTAATATCATAACTATCGCACCTAAAACCGCAAGGTAAGGAAAATATAAAGTGCTTGGTTTGTTTAGTTTTGGCAAAGATACCTGCGTGGCAGTTTGTTCCAATATTTCAAGAGTAATATTCTCATCTTTTTGATTACCTTCAAAGAAAAGACGTAAAATTGCTGAGTGTTTCCCAGGTTCTAAATCAATATTGATTATTCCTCTTAGAATTCCCTGCTCCCAGGCTGGAAGAGATATTGTGGGTGTATGTAGCACCTCTTTTTCACTAAAAAATAATTTAGCATAAATATTTCCAACAGGATTACCCCAATTGTTTTCCACAGTAGCATTAAAATTATTATAACCTCTATTTAGTTTGTTTGAATATTTAACTAACGAAAGATCTAAATCTCCAATTAAGAAATTTGAGGTTGTATTTTCTTTTTTCCCATCATATGTTACTTCAGCAGTTGCAAAGTATGTGCCCTTTTGAAGGTTTTGAGTTTGAAATGTGTGGGAAAAAGAAACACTAGATAAGCTAGGCAAAGGCTTCTTTTCAGTGGTGATTGATTCCAATAGATTTCCCTCTTTGTCAAAAATAGAAATAGTTCCCCCAACAGAATCGATATCTGGATAACCTACACTTTGCACGTTTAAAGTAGCCGGTAAAGGAAAACCTTTGTTTATTTTAGGGGTTGATAAACTAATCTGTACATCTTTTTCATAACTATGTACTCGCATCTTAATTCTCTTTGAAACTGAGGTAAGGGCTTTCATTCCTCCACCAGAAAGAAGATTTGGTTTCTCTTTAACAGTAACTGCGAGGATGTAATCGCCAGGTTCAATAAAAGTTTCATCAAAATTGAAAGTTACATGAAATTTATTTTGTTCATTTAATTCAGTCACTTCAACATTATTAAGAGGGCCTTGAGACACTTGAATATCAACATCAGAGCTTGTTCCCATCACTTGAAAACCCATTGTTTGAGAAGTTCCAGGAACGTAATTAAGAATTTCTATTTTAGAAGTTGCCAAGCCTATTGAAAAAACTTGGAAGCTTAGTAAGAACAGTACAACAACAAAAATAACCCGTTTCATTAAAAATAAGGAAAAAAAAGAACAATATAAACCTTACGATGAAGTTCCGTTAAAATTTAATAGAAATGCCCGAATACCTAGACCAGATGGGGCACTACTTGGAATTGTAACATTTAACCTTACTATCCCAGCGTCTCTATCACCAGCTGAGTCTAAAGGAAAATGTGTTACATTACCACACAACCAATGGTAAAGACCAAGCTGAGCATATAAGCCTTCTCCTAAACCTTCAAACTGGGCTCCTGCTGGAGCACTTCCGTAAGCGCTAGCATTAGTTATATTCCAACCAGTTACACCAACATAACTAGTACTTCCACCAGCACAAGATTCAACAGTATCAAGTGCAGAGTCAGTACCTATATCTGCACCAAGGTTAAATTCGCCATCTACTCTAATCCCTATACCTCCATGGCCTGCTGGTATAGTACCTCCAATAAAATGAGCATAAGTACAGTTACCTGCAGCGTTAGTCTCGCCATCCAACTCGGAACAAGTATAACCAACCGATAAATTAGTATTCCCAATGTTTTCAATAACAAAGCCATAACCTATAGATGTAAAACCAGCACAACAAAGACTATCGTCTATTGTTGTAGATCTTGCGACAGTTGTACCATTTGAAAACCCATCAATTGTAGTAGCATTCATTGTTAATTGGCAGAAATCACATGTTGCGTTAACATTACCGGATCCGAACCCTAAAGATGAATTATGGTTCTTTATAGAGGTAACTGAATTAATAGTAATATTTGAATCTCCACTTGCAGTTGTGGTTGCAGCAGAAGTTAGAGATTCAAACCCCCCCTCAAGTATACTCAATTTCTGTAAACTCACGACTGTACTGGTAACCGTTAAAACAAGAGCCACCACTAGCAATCCCACAATGATATTATTTGAAAACTCCGCCATATTTGATTTAAATCAGTAGTATTTGTTGTAATAAGAGAGATAGAGAATATAAATGTTCATCTAAACTTGAGAGTAGCGACAAGATATGAACAAAAGAAAAAGTGGAATAATAATAATAATTAACTAGAAGTTCCATTAAAATTTAATAAAAATGCTCTGATACCTAGGCCAGATGGGGCACTAGACGGAATAGTAACGTTAAAAGTCATAACTCCAGCATCACGATCTGCGCCAGAGTCTAAAGGATACTGCGTTGCGTTACCACATATCCAATGATAAAGTTGAAGAGGGTGAAATACAGTTCCTCCAAGACCTTCAAAAGCTGCGGCTGAAGGAACATTGCCATAAGCACTATCATTAGTGGCATTCCACATTTCAACGCCAGGATAATTCCCTCCACCAGCACAAGAAGATTCTGTATCAGTTGCACTATCAGTACCAACATCAGCAGATAATGAGCTATCACTTTCAGCTTCAATTCTAAAGCTTATACCCCCTTGGCTACTTGGAATTGTTCCACCGATAAAATGATTAAAAGTGCAATTCCCAGCGGCGTTAGTCTCCCCATCCAATTCGGAACAAGTATATCCAACAGAAAGGTTAGTGTTACCAATATTTTCTATAATAAATCCGTTTCCTGGTATTGTAAAACCAACGCAACAGTTAATATTGGCTTGGGTATTCATTTTAGCAACATTCGTACCATTTGAAAATGCATCAATTACCGACCCTTCCATAATTATTTGACAATAATCACAAGTAGCATTGATATTACCAGAACCGAAACCTAAAGAGGCATTATGATTTTTAATAGAAGTTACCGAAGTAATTGTTATATTAGAATCTCCTGAAGCAGTAGTAGTTGCAGCACCAGTGAGAAGACTAAAACTACCTTCAAGTACACTTAATTTCTGTAAGCTAACTACAGTACTAGTGATAGTTAAAACAAGAGCCACAACAAGTAGCCCAACAACAATATTATTGGAAACGTCTGCCATATTTACTCGCCCTTTTTATTTATTTGAATTGAAACTTCACCTGTTGATGAAGGAAAATCCCCTGTTGGATTTTGACCGGGACTTAGAATTTCAATACTAACTTCACCCTTACTAGTTGAGATATCGTTTACTTTTTTTGGAGTAGCACTATTTGCAGCTTGTGGAATTAATAACAGGCTAACTAAACTAGCTAAAATAACCAAAATTAATAAGACGGCAACAACAGTGTTAGAACTCTTATCCACAACGGAAACCACTTTCTTCACCTTCTTTTTCCTTGCCACTGTCTATCCCAATTAAAAGATTGAAAAAAGTTTATAAAAGCTCGTGTTAACTGCAAAGTAACAAACCTTAAAAAACGTCGCCCCCTCTTTCATATTCTTCTCGATTAATGTACCTGTAGACAACATACGAAGTAATTAAAAGTAATAAAAGAGTAATGATTATCCATGGAAGCCATGAAAATGATGTTCCATTTAATTCTGTTTGTGTAGCTGCTCCAGAAAGGGCGTTTCTTTCTGGAAGTTCAATGCCCGGTTCAAGAAATTCAGAATCAAATAAGAATTCTTTCTGTTCCATCCTAATATCGTTCCAAAAGTTTACAATTAATTTGAATGTATAAACTCCAGGAGATTTTTCTCTGCCATCTAAATAATCTTCAATCCTCTTTAACACTTCAGCTGGAAGATCAACAGATTTAGTTCGGAATGAATCAACTTTTTTCTCGTCTTTTTGAACTTCAACATCAACAAACACATTTTTTATTTCCCGATTCCATTTATTTAATAGATCCATAGCATACCGGTTTAACTCATAAGCTTGAAAGTATTTGTCAAAATATGTTACGTCAACATCTGGTTTTCCAACTCTTAATTTCTTAAGTAATTCAACTTGCTGGCCATCAAAATGAGTTACTGCAGAAACTTCATATTCACCCAAATCAAATAAAGTCTTGGGAAGGGAAGTAGTTAAAAGTTTATTTTCATTAGTTTTCAATGATGTACCTTCAGTTGAAGGTTTCTGTTGTTTTGATAATTTATCGTTTACATAAAAGTTGGTGTAAACGTTCTCCAAATCTTTAGTTCCGAAATTCTCAACTTCAGACACAAACATAATAGTATCTCCAGTATCCCGAAAATTAACTTTCGCTTTCACATATTTCTCAGGATAAGGGCCTTCAACAATAATTTTATGTTTCAATAAAATTCTACTTGACACGCTACTCCCTTCACCATGAATTGATTTTTCTTCAACAACAATATAAGCAGTTGAAATCCCAGGCGGTATGGAAGGAGGTAAACTAATTTCAAAGTTAATTGGTTTAGCATCTTCATCATCACGGATTGTAAGCTTGGTAGTATGTAGGTTTACATATTCAGCAATTTCTCCTTGTACAGATATACTCAGATCCAAACCATTATAGTCATTATTAATAGCCCAAATTGTTTTGTTTATATATTTAGTTTCATCAAACGCTAATTCAGTTTTAGCAGGCCTAATTCCAGTTGCGTAAACTGAACTTATTAGTATTAATAAAATACAAATAAATATTATTTTTCGTTTCATCCTTGTTCCACCGTAAAATCTATTATTGATGTTTTTGTTCCTGCCCTCTCATCTGACGGAATGGTTAAATTTAAGTCGAACAGGAAATCGTCGTTTACATTCTGCCAATTTAATCTAACTACATGTACGACGCTGTGTAATCTTTTAGACATATTCGTCCAATTACCAGCTGATAGAGTTAAATTATAGGAACTAGTTAAATTTTCACGAATCATGAATTGATATGCACTATTATTTAGAGCAGTCCCGTTGAATAATTGTGTAGCGTTTATTGAAACGTTCAAAAGGATGTTTCCAGTATTTTCTCCCCTCATTGGCGCTGGAGTTCCGTCAGCAGTGGTTATTTCCTGATTTGGAGCTTGAGAACCCCATTCTATGGTGCTGGTTGGCAAGGAAAATGAGATTAATGAATCAACCGTGAAATTATTTTCTCCGGTAAACTCCCCAAATTCAGTATTGTCTTCTGCCCTTACTCTCCAATAATAGACTACATCAACATCTAATTCCGTATCGACGTAATAAGTTACATTTGGTTTTCCAGGATCAGTTGAGATTGATGAAACATTCACCTCCGGGTTATTAAAAGCTGAATTGTCGTCAATTTGTATATGATAAGTTATTTGGTTTCCATCATCATCTGTTGAATTTGACCAGCTCATTGTTGGTGTCCTGTTGGTAATAGAAGTTCCATTAACAGGAGTAAGGTTAAGATGAGGAGTTGTCGGAGGGCTGTTTATTATGACTAATTGATTTGAGATTGCAGATTCTCCGTCAGCTATTCGATCATTGGGAATTACTTCAACAGTCCAGTTTTCATGAGCTCTTGTTTCTTGAGAGACAATTACAGTGGATTGATTTTTGAAAATTGCCTGAATCTGTTCTAGGGAAAGACTTCTGTTAAAAAGTAAGACTTCATCGACAGATCCATTAAATTGAGAAGAAGCCACCCCGCCTCCGCCAATATTTAAATCTCCAGATTTATGTGGGCTTCTGGCTCGTGGTACAACTGCCTGCAATTCACCGTTAAGGAAAACTGAAACATTAGTTGTGTTTACTCTACCAGCCACATGGTACCAAGTGTTATTTTCAGTAATTACATTATTTACTCTAGCTGTATCACTATTTACATTAGCAGTATCATTTGAGATTACAAAAAGAAGATCGTTATTCCAAAACATCAAACCATGACCCACTCTTTTTTCACCAAATGTATTCCCCGAATGCTGAGTAAAAATCCACTGATATGTTTTTGAGTTATCATCAGTTTTGACCCAGGCCATGGTTGTAAATTCATCATAACTATTATTGAGATATAAGTGAGTTCCCAAGGTGATATCCACCATTGCAACTCCACCTTTTCCAAAATCATAGGAACCATTGCCATCAAAACCTCCGCTGCTGTTCCAAATTGCACCGGAAACTGTCCCAGTATTAGCATACGTAGAATAATCATAAGCGTTGTTTGTTAAAGTACTATTAACTCTCTCAAATGGCATGTTGAATAAGTGTTGTGGAGAACCATTGACAAGCCAATTGTAAATTAATTTAACTTTGTCCCCATCTATATCAGTATAACTAACATTAACAGTAAGATTTTGATCTGTTCCATTAATTGCTAAATTTGTAGAGTTCAAACCAATCGTGTCAATTGTGGGAGGTCTGTTAATTATTATTTGATTTGATCTAGAGAAAGAACCGTCTTCAGTACCATCATTAGGCGTTACTTCAACAGTCCAATTATCTCCAGGAGTAGTTTCTTGTGAAACAATGATGTCAGTTTCATTTCTATAAATTGCCGCTATTTGTTGAGCCGACAAAGACCGATTAAATATCAAGATTTCATCAATTGAACCGTTGTAATAGACAGCAGCATTATCATTTCCAATTGTCCATGGTTGAGTGTTGTCAATATCTTGAATTGTACCTCCATCGTTTTTTGCTTGAGTTAAAGAAGCTGCAGTACCATCTATATACAAAGCGTTATCACTTTCATCCGTTTCTCTTACAAAAGCAACATGATGCCACTCTCCATCTGCTACATCACTTGAAGTATAAAACCACCAATTTCCTGAAGCTCCTTCTCTAAGTATTACAGATACTCTTTTACTCGCAGTTACAGAACCACCCCCACCTATGGTGCCAACAAGAAGTTGCATCTGGTTAAACGTTCCGCTAGCCAACCTTTTTGCAATGAAAGGACCATTTTGATCCAAGTTAGGTGGTTTAATCCAAGCAGCAACCGTCCATTCTGTTGTTCCTGGACGTAAGGTTACATTATCTGGAATTACAATTCGGTCATTAATTCCATCAAAAACATAACTATCTGAACCATCATAACCACCCGAAGAATTCCAAGTAGCTCCAGTTACTGAACCATTATTTGCATTACCGGAATAATCCCAACCATTATCTGTTGACGTTCCGTTAACTCTTTCAAAAGGCATGTTGAGAACAGCGTAAGGAGAATTATTATGAAGCCAGTTGTAAACTAATTTTATATCATCGTCGTCATCATCACTTGAACTTACGTTAGCAGTAACATTTTGAGAAGTATCATTCCTAAGAACATCGGTTGAATTAATTCCAATCGAATCTATTGTTGGAACAGTATTTCCTGCGGCAGCAGCACCTAAAGTAATTAATTGATCCGATCTAACAGTGGTTCCATCTTCATAACCATCATTTGGTGTAACATCAACTGTCCAGTTCTGACCAGTTGTAGTTTCTTCTGAATGGATAATTGTTTTGTTTTTGTAATAGGCATTTATCTGTTGTGCTGATAAACTACGATTGAAAATAAATACTTCACCAATCGAACCATTAATTAATTCGCCGATAACTACATCAGTAGTATTAGGTTTTACTTTAGCAGTTATACTTATGCTATCATTCCATTTGCCATCTTTAAAAAGAGTAAGATCGGTTGAATTAAAAGTCATGGCTAAATGCGTCCAGTTTTTAGTAATTTCCACTGAAACATTTGTTAATGTACTGCCATTTATGAAACCCCATACAGTCATGTTCCGCATTTGCAAAGTATAGCTGTAATTTTTGTTGATTAATGAACGTTCCGGTAACGGTTCATCTGCTGCTGCTACTTCCACAGGATAAATTAAATCCCAGAAAAATGCATTTTGAGACTCATTAGCTAAAATTGCACTTTTAAATTCATAATGATAATCAGATCCGTTACTTAAACCCCTTATCCAATCGTCAGTGTGTGCAGCAATTGTTCCAGAACGAGATAAGATGCTGCCATTCTGAAAGAGAACTAATTCGGTTTCCACGGTTCCGTCATTATTATAAAAAGTGCTGTTCCATAGAAAAGCTGCCCACTTTTCAGGAGCATCTCCCTGGTTAGTGCAAATATGTTCATGGTTTTGAGCAGCTCCACCATAATCTTGCCAGATTGCTGCAATATTCTTCTCCGCATCCATCTCTCCAGTAGTTGGATTGAAATCAGAGGTAGAGTCATCAAAACTTAATCGACCATTTGTATCCATATAAACTGTAGCTGAGCCACTTATGTTCTGACCAAAGAAAGGAAATTCAAAACCTAAAGTAGCTGTGCGCATAGCATCATCTGCACCCGTAGTTACAGTCCAAGGACAGTCACTTGAATTATATTGACTGGTAACCCAGCGAGTGGTGTAATTAGTTGCACCGTAACCTGTTACTGGATCTCTAACCCACATCATCAATGTAAATTCATCTGTAACACTAAGGCTATTATCATGAGATACATTAACCCAATCATCAATTCCATCAAACTCTAAAGCACCAGTAGCAACAAAAGAACCAAAACCTGGAGTGGCATTGATGAATCCGGTTGAGTTGTAAACTGGTCCACGAACAGACCCATTATTACCATATCCTGAATAGTCTACAGCTAAAGTAGATGAGTTTACATTTCCTTCAAAAGGTAAATGAAGAACAGTAATTGAAGTTCCATTCAATAACCAGTTAGTAATGTTACGTACAGTATCAGTTCCGTCAGTATCACTTGTTGTCCAATAAGGGGTTATATTTTGATTGGTGTCATTAGTGGTTACTTCTGTCGTATTAAGAACTAAATTACTTACTGAAGGTAAAGAGTTAATGCTAAAATTAATAGGACCAGTAATATTAAGATTGTTAGAACTATCATTAGCGTAAATTGTTAAATTAAATGGTCCTCTACCTGGTGTAAATGAGATATTAGAGCACCCACCTAAGGTGGAATTAGAACCATTAAAAATAGTGAACCAACATTGATCTAATTCAGTTTCATCAGACACAGTAAAATTTAACCAAACTCGTTCTCTACCATACTTAGTATTATTCTCTGGAAAATCTACATAAAGAAGAGGTGGAGTGGTATCTGGAGATGCTGGAGCGGAATTGTTAATTGTAACATTCAAAATAGTTGTATTAATAGCATCAACACCAGAATCACTTGATGTTACTGAAACACGTAAGTCGTGTGACTCATTTATTTGACCAGTAGAATTAATGATAAAAGCAAAAGTACAACTACCATCTACAGACAAAGAGCCTAAACAACTTGAATATGTTTTATTCTGAATATTAGTAACCATAGTTTTGAAAGGTGATGCATTTGTACCATTAGGTACTCTAGAAAAAACAGTGATGTTATCAACCCATCCTGCGTCCGCTCCAACCGGATTGCTAGAATCTTTAGCATACTTCCAAATAAGTTGATGTGCTCCTGCAGTTAGGTCGTAAGTAACTTTGGCCATTGCGGTTGATCCAGAGATTCTAGATTCATAGCCAGCAGTTCTTGTACAACTTGGAGCGTCAGGACACCATAACAAGTAATCAAAAGTATTTTCTGAACTTACATTCCAATAGAATACTAATTGAGCACTTTGATTTACATAAACACTTTGGTTTATCCAAGTGATTTCATTATCTGAAATGGCTCCCGACTGTGTACTTGCTGCACTGTCTTGAGGGAAAGTTTCAGTAGCAAACCATTCACCGTCTCCGCCAGTTTCCCAACCATTAATACCATATTCAAAATTAGAATTATTTAGAGGGTTGAATTCCAATGAAACAGAAATATCTGAACAATCATCATCAGCACATGAAAGGTTGTAAGTCATGTTGAACGTTTCATTTTGTTTTCGGCTGGTTGAGTTGAGGTAAGGGAAAGTTCTGTTAATTGAGAGAGTTCCACTGCCGGCTGGAGCACCACCACCGTCAGTAATTATCAATTGATTACTTCTAGCTGTTGCACTATCCCCTGTTCCATCGTTAAGAGTTACATCAGCTGTCCAGTTCTGACCAGCAGTTGTTTCTGAAGAAACAATAATATTAGTTCCATTACGATAAATTGCTTGAATTTGTTGCAAAGTTAAGGGTATATTCCACCATTTTAGTTCATCAATATGGCCATCAAAATTTTCATTACCAGCTGAACTCCAACCAACTCGCAAGTCAGTCATTGCAGGAAAAGAAGCTGAATGCGTTGCAACTCCAGCTGGCTCTCCATCAAGATAAAAATTCAGACCATTAGTACCTGTCGAATTTCGGACAAATGCTGCGTGATGCCACAAATCATCAGTAAAACCAAGACCAGTATCACCAGTTATATCTCCACCATCGTAGACAATAAGGGATCCCTGATGAACATAAAAACCTGGATCAAAATTATTATGGGAAAAAATAGTCTTATAATTTGCCGTTGTATTCAATCTAATCCAGACATCCAAAGTATAATTACCTGCACCGATGTCAGGAAAATTTCCATCTGCAAGGAGAATTGTATCTGAACCTCCTGGAAATCGCCAAGCACCGCCCCCGTCATGACCACCGGTTGAATTCCAAAATGGACTTCCGCCGACAGCAGAACCATTACTATCAAAATCAGCATAATCTGTAGCATTTAATTCCCCTGAAGGTTCAAATGGAACATAAAACTCCATTAAAGGAGAATTATTTAATATCCATGTGGTAAAATTTCTTAAAGTATCTCCGTCCGAATCAATCCCGTCAATATAGAGAGTTACATTCTGTTCAGTATCATTTAAATTTACATCAGTAGTGTTTAAAATAATTGAATTGATTGTAGGAGGAGTATTAACCACTTCCGCAGGAGCTAAACTATAATTAAAATCATAAACAGTTGCATTTAAATCTCCTGAAGGGTCTCCTTCACCTTGAAATCCTAACTCTGCAAATATTCCAACTCCATAACCATGCCCAAGATCGTTGCTTACTCCTCCAATCGTAACTGAATTATCACCAGCAGTAAAAGTACAATTAACCATGTTAGTTTCATTCTTAAATTCCATATTCAATAAACCAGAAAGATTATTGCCAAAATCGCTTAATGTACTGGAAATAATTGTAGGAGGAGGATTACTAGTAGTTGAATTACCAAAATATAATGCGTAAGCTCCAGAGGAAGCCTCCTCTAAAAACAAAGAACACGTTGTCTCTGGAAAAAGAGTTATTTGGTCAAATGTGGCTACTGTGATACGAGTATATGAATCAACACTAAAAGTGGAAGAAGTATTTTGTAAACTAACATTAGCAGTGATATTAAACGAATGCATTGTCAAATTTTGAGTAGTTATTATGGAACCATCTCCTGCGTTATTAGCTAATGAAGTGTTAATAATAATTTGATCTTCAATAAAATGCATTGATGTTAAACTAGTTGAGTTATACCATCTTGTTTTGTTAGTTAAACCATCTAAAAACTCATCATAAAAAGTAACTAAATCATCTGTTTCATCAGTTAATAGAATCCCAAAACCAGCAGTGCTAAAAGCTCCAGTAATACTTGGATCAAAAAGTAAAAAGGTAAAACCAGCAAGAATAACAATTATTACAATTGAAGACAATAACCAAATATTTCCCTCTGACTTTATTTTTTCATGCGGGATTATAGATTTCTCAGTTGGACAAGTTGGAACTTTTGGATTACTTAGAAGCTTTAATCTACTATCAACTTCTTTCTTCCTTGAAGTCCAATTTGTTGAAGTCTTTCTTCTAGTAACGCTTCTTTTTCTCTTTGTACTTTCACTTACTTTTTGTTTGCTCATTTCTTTTTATACCTTGAATATGTCGTATGAATTGTAGTGTATTTCTTTCCAGTTTTTTCTGCTATCTCTTTTATTGAAAGATGATAATGTTCTTTCAGAAAAACAACCAATGATTCTAAAATTGAATATTTTCGATTAGAGAAAGTGTCAATTGGAATAGAGATGGTATAATCATGTTTTGGCAGCTTTCCAATAAGTTTCTTTTTTGCCTGATGATAGGTTGAATATAAAGTACTCTTATTCCTGCCAAGCAATTTGGAAATTTCAGCAATTGATCTTTTTTGCTCATCTTTAAGGAAAACAACTAATGCTTCTAATCCTGCTAATTTACCAGAAAAAATACTTAGAGGAACAACTTGTTTAGATTCTGATAAAATTTGAGTAAAAAGGTGTCTCTTCTCAGCAAAAGAAAGAGAGCCTACTAATTGGGAAACTGCTTGTACTAGATCTATTCTATGCTTTGAATACACAAGTAGAGGAATTTTTTAACATTTATATAAGTTTCCATAAAATAGAAAAATAATAAGGCTATGTAGTAATTAATTCCTAATTTAAAATATTAAAGATGAACAATTAACAGAGATTTATGGTTAATAAAATAAAAAATAAAAAAGCCAGCATGTAGTAAAAATATAAAGTGAAAAAATAATGAATTTAAAAATAAATCTTACCCAAAACAAACAACAATTAAATTTCCGAACTTGGCCGCATCACCAAAAAGCTTATTAAAGATAATCTACTTCTAATTGCAAAAACGAGGGAAGACATATGGTTGCCCATGCAGGAAGACATCACACCAGATTTTACATAATCCTTATTACTCTAGTCATTGGAGGAATTTTTATACTCCTACTTTCAAATAACGATGAAGGATCCATTGACTTAACAACAGCAGCAATAGGAATTCTTACTAACAAAAGTCCGGAAGCAGATAAAGTTGTAAATTCCAATAAGGAAGCGGTGAAAAATGTTAATAAGAATAGTAACATAATAGATTTAGCATTAAATTTTGACAAAGTTCCCGGCTTTAAACAAACTGCAAAAGTTAGCAACATGGAATTGCGTTTTGATGACCTTTCAAAAACAATAACAGTAAATGATGATAAATTAGAGATGAATAATTTAGGAGACGTATCACTTAACATTGAAGGTTTCGTAGGAGAATTTGATTTTTCTGGAGTTGGATTATCGTTAAATGGGAAAGCAAAGAGAATAGAAATAAACGAAGTGGCTCTTTCTTCACCAAAAGATATCAGCATAGCTTTTGAAAATTTGAATTATTATTTTATAGCAATGGATTCAATTGAATTAACAACTCTTTCATTAGATAGTGGAAGTGGAAAGTTGAACGTTGACAACAAGCTAGAATATCAATTGCAAAACGAAGAAATTTTCATTGATTCCTATACTGGAAAATTTGTTGTGAATAAAAGAGATAATTCCACACAATCCACACTAAATTTAGAAGGAGAAGCAGCTGGGCTTGGAGTGAGTGGAGAATCACTTAATCTAAATTTGGGTTAGAATAGTTTTTCTAACAATACAGAGCAACTAAATTAACTTTCTTTCTTGGTAATCTTTTCTTTTAGCATCTCTGCGATAAACAGCAAGCCTGTCATCTGGAGAAAATTTAGGTGGACGAGGAACAAAAGTAGGCTCAGAGCAAACAGGACATTTTAATTTTAAAGTGTACTTATTACAGGCACCACATTTATGAAGAGACATTTTACTTTTCTCTTTCTAAAGTAGCAGAAGAAACTTTATCAGTAAAGGACTCGATGATTGAATTAATTTTAGTTAAATTCTCTTCAGCAGGCTTATAATCCAAATCTTCAATGACGAATTTATAACGACCAGCACCGAGATATTGTAAAGAAATTGTTGAGGAAACATCTTCGATTTCTTTTAAGAATGTTTTTATCTTTTTTAATCCATTTGAATCATAAGTCATTATTTTAATTTCCCCTTTTATGAAAATGCTACTTGGTTTAAATTTATCCAGAATTGCGTCTTTTAGTTCTTTTGCAATTTCGGCAGGGATACCAATTTTCTTTAAATCAGCTGAATCCTCCACCACATCACGAAAGCAAAGGTAAAGATGCGAATAGTCACTAAATACTTTAGCACTAATCTCTTTATACAATGTTCTGCCATCTTTATTCAATTTTTTCGCTAAATTTAGGACAAGTTGCTCTGATTTTAATTCTTGCTTAATTTCATCTAATTTTTCTCTCCTTTGACTAGAATTTACTCTTCGTAATGATAAGTCAATATGTCCCCTATCAAGGTGAATTCTAAGAACTTTACAAACAATTTGTCTGCCAACTGAAACAAATTCACGTAAATTTCGAATTCTTCCAGGAGATACTTCTGAGATATGAATCATCCCCGAATCATTAAACTCTAAAAGATCTACAAATACCGAATTAGGGTATATTTTAGTTACTTTGCATAAGACTATTTCACCTTCTTCTGGCATTCCTTTACGTTTATAGAGCATTTTCTAATAAGAATTTAGCTGATTTATAAATGTTCTCAGTGGCACAAATAATTTCCTTCTTAAAGAAGCAAAAAAAAGATAATTATTTATACAACAATTCTTTAGTTAGGAAAGAATGTACTTGAAAAAGAGGATAGTTATAGCTTTGGCATTAGTTTTGACTGTATTAAACATAGTTAATTTTTTTGCTATGGTTAACATTACAGGTTATACAACATCAACTGGTGAATCCAATATATGTATCAATACCCCTCCAACAATCAATTCAATTACCAATCAAGTGGCTGGAGCAAATACGACTGTAACATTCACAGCAAGAGGAAATGATTCAGATAATAATTCTCTTCAATATTTTGCCAATTATTCATTCTTGGATGTAAATTCAAGCAATGGAGTGATAAATTTCACATCAAATCACACACAGACAGGTAATTTAAGTGTTGAAGTAACTGTACATGATAACGTGTCAGGATGTCCAAGGAACGCATCAACTTCATTCTTCATTAACTTCAGCAATACTGCCCCAACTTTAGATACAATAATTCCAAACCAGAGTTGGGAAGAAGACGTTACCTTAACCGGGCTTGACTTGGATGATTATTTCTCTGATCCAGAAGGAGATTATCTTAAGTTTACAGTTAGGTTCGGAGATAATGTTAATGTAACCATTAATGGATTAAATGAAGTTTCATTCAAACCAGACACAGATTTCTTTGGCAATAGTTGGGCAATATTTACAGCAAACGATTCTTCATTAACTGTAGATTCAAATAATGTGACCCTAAACATCACAGAAGTAGCTAATTTTTGTGGAGATGCAACTTGTAATGCTGGAGAAAGTTGTTCTTCCTGTACAGCTGATTGTGGAACGTGTCCAGATACAACTACAACCGTCGTCATTGGTGGTGGTGGCGGCGGAGGCGGTGGAGGCGGCGGTGCTGCAGCTGCAGGTACAGCGGCGGCCTCTTTAATCGTTCCTGAAAAAGTAATAGCACAATCCGAACAATCAACAATCTTTAAACAAGGAGAAAATGAAATCAACATAAAAGAAGAAGGCATAGACATCTTTACAGTAACAACATTAATGGATAAGCCAGCTGAGAGTGTGTTTAGTATCAAAAAATTTGATCGAAAACCTTTAGGGATTTCAATTTCTCCACCAGCAATTGTACTTAATTATTATGAACTGAAACTGTCTGACGATACATCTCCAAGAGCTTCAAATTTTGATTTTAGAGTAGAATTATCTTGGCTAAACAATAAAGGATTTGAACATGAAGCAGTAAGTCTTTACCGTTTTAAGAACAATAAATGGGAAGAGTTAGGCACCACAAAAACTGGAGAAGACGGAACTTTTGCTTATTTCAAATCTTATTCCGAAGGATTTAGTTTCTTTGTTATTGCGGTAAAGAAAACAGGAGGTTGTCAAGAGAAGACAAGTTGTGTGGATTGGTTCCCAGAAGAATGTGGAGAAAATGGTTACCAGCAAAGGGCATGCATCAATACAAGTTTAGATTGTAGTGCTGTTGAATATATAGATACACAAATCTGTTTATGTCAGCCCGATTGGGAATGTACTCTATGGTACCCGAGAACTTGCGTAAGTGGTGTTCAGAAAAGAACCTGCGTTGAGTTGAATAAATGTGAAATTGAAAGAGAATTAGAAACAGAAAGAAGCTGTGAGCAACTAGTATCAGGAGCAATTTCAGGAAAAGCAATTTTTGATAAAGCTGATGTTGTTGGAGACAATATAATTATCTGGATATTGTTGGCAGTAATTGCTTCAACTGTAATAATTATTTTTATAATTAAAGGAAGAGGAAAAGAGAGAAAAATAAGAAGTGGGAAAAAAGAGGTAACCGTAAAGAAAAATTACGGTTCTAGAAAAGATCCACATTGTGGTAAAAAAGAAGAGATTGGAGAAGGAATTGAAGAAGGAAAATTATGGTTCTGTTCAGAACCTTGTCAACTCTACCATAAAGGAGTTGAAAAATATAAAATTATTCGAGAATTTCCAAAAGACGAGCGGAAATCTTAGACTTGCCACCAGTTGGAGTTGCCATTTCTTTGCTACAAACAAGGCATTCAACTTTTGAGCTAACTTTACTAAAAATAATTTGTTCGTTTTTACACTTTGCACATCTTACTTTGAGATATTTATTTGCCATTTTATATGAACTCCACTTTCTTTGCTCTAATGCCTGATTTCTGACAACTTGCTTTTTTACATTTAGAACAAGTATACCTTAAATCTGTTTTTTTAGTACTTTTAGCTCCAGTTCTTTTCCATTTAGTTACAGCTGGCTTGGAATAGCGGCCTCTGCCACCTAATCCACGCGCTAAACCACGTAGACGAGCACGATATTTAGAACCTTTACTTAGAGCGCTTGGTGTCCTTTTCTTATTTTGAGCAACTTTGTGATCGGTATGGTTCTTACACTTCACACATAATCGCTTTATTGATTTTGGAATTTTCATTATTTTAGCAGTATTTCCATTAATACCGTTATTTTAGCATTAGAAAGTAAGTGGTTTAAAAATCTTTTGGCAAGATTTGGCAGGATTAAGCCGTAAATAGTATAATTAGGCATTACTCCTTAAGTGTTGAGCATATTTTCTTACTAAACCTAAAGCCCATTCTACTTTTACACCCAACATTAAGCCAGACCCCTCTAAACTTCCACCAGATAATAAACCCATTAATCTTCCATGAGGAGATACAATTAACCCTCCAGAATCACCAGGGCATCCTTTCACATGATCTAAAGTAAAATAGTTTTTAATTTGAAAAGTAGAACCATCATTTCGTACCATAGTTATACGATACTCTTGATTATTATTGATTCTAGCCCGACGTGTATGAAGTTTCCCATCCCATCTTGATAAATGAGAAGCTGGAGCATCTTTCAATAGATCTAAATCTCCTGGGTTTATGAAACTATAACGGAAAGGATTTCCTGAACCAGGCATGTTAGCTTTAACAATGGCTACGTCTTCACTAGGATCGGCCCAACAGAGATGTTCGACAGCATAACTACTTCCGTCATTAAGATGAATTCTAAATGGGGAGCGTGAAGAATATCCAGTTTCTTTGTTTGCAGAAAATAATTCTCTATCTCTACCCATATCAACACAATGACTTGCAGTAAGGAAATATCCACTATCAGTCATTAAAACTCCGTTTGAAGAATGTTGACCTTGAACTGCTAATTCAACAACCGCGTTTTCAATTTTTTGTAAAGATTCATGGCCAGTTAAGTCTTTAGACCAATAGTAGTTGTTAACAAATTCTTCTAAAGCATCAGCAACTTGATTTGAGTTAATATCACGAGGTTTATCATGTAATGTTTGTTCATTATCAAGCAATCCTTCTTCAAAATCTTTAAAATAAGTTACCATTCATTGAATAAATCAGCCCAGTTTATATTTCTTTCGTTTGTTATTACTGTTGAAGAACAAACTGGCTGGCGTTTTAATATTTTAAACGGTTTTCAATAGTTCTCAACAATACTCTCTGCCATAAAATTATACTTTAATTCTTTAAATGCAAATAGAATCTCATAAGTTTTCATTACATTACCAAAATTTTCTTTCATATCATTAATTACTTCGTGGAATTCTTCCAGATCTTTAGTGATTACATACACAATATAATTATAATAGCCAAAAGTCTTAGTTGCCCATAAAATAGAATTGTGATTCTTAACGTTATTTTCAAACTTCTCAATGTCTTGTGGATTATGGTTAGTTTTAATCAACACTGAGTTTATAGAAAATCCAAGAACAGAATAATTAATTACAGGACGATATTGTAAAATTAATTTTTCACTTTCTAATTTATTGATCCTGTATTTAATTGTATCTTTAGACAATTTTAATTTTTTTGCTAAATCTAAATTGCTTATTTGAGAATTTTGAGAAAGTTGATATAAAATAATTAAATCATTTTTGTCCACGCTAAAATCTTTCTTTTTTTGTTTTTTTACAGATTTTTCAGACTTTTCAAATTTTTCAACTGCCAATTCTTTTAATTCTGGAAAACATTTTTTAGGTAAGACTTCAGATTTTAAGCCTTTTAACAATACAAGAACTACATCATTTCTAATTCTAACATCCGATATTAATTGTTGATAATAATTAAGAAATTCTGCTTCGTCTCTAGCCATGATGGATATTTCTAAATTATATTTCCCACTATAAACTATTATTGCATTAACAAATTTCGCTGCCTGTGCTCTCTTTAAAATCTTTTTCTCTTCATTTGGCGTGTGAACTTCTAGAAAAATATGATATGATTTGTAACCAAGCTTGTAATTATTAATAACTGTCCTTGATCCTATAATTAAATTATTTTTATTTAATTGTTTTAACCGATATTCAACCGATTGTCTGGAGAGTAAACATTTTTTAGCTATCAGAGAAATAGGTTGTCTAATGTTATTAGCAATTTCTTGAACAATTCTCCAATCTTTCTTATCTAGAGATAATTCCGGACTTTTATGAGTTAATACACGCATGTCTCAAAAAAAAGACGAGTTTAATGATAAATCTTTCGCTTTTTTACTAAAAATTAGCCTTGTTGTTTTAAATATCTTGTTGGCTACATATAAGGTATGAGAAAAGAAAAATCTAGGATCCTTCGTAATGGCGGAAGGGAGACAAAAAAATGAAAATAAACATATGGGGAAACCGAGGGTCAATTCCCTCACCATCAGGAAAAACTCCTGAAGGCAAAGAAAGAATAACTCACAAGTACGGCGGAGATACAACATGTATTGAAGTTATTGCAGATGATGGAAGCAAACACATCTTAGATGCAGGTTCAGGTATCAGAGAATTAGGAAACCATTACTTAACAACTGGGAAAAGCTTAGAGGCTAACCTTTACATCACACATACACATTGGGATCATATCCAAGGCCTACCTTTTTTCACACCTGCATACATCCCAGGGAATAAAATCGCTGTCTTTGGTGAAGCAAAGGTCGCAAACTTAGGAGGAAATTTAGCAGTTAAATCAGATTTAGAAAGTGCAATTTTACAACATTCTGATCAAGCTGCTTTTGTAAGTGGAGTATTCAGTGTTAACGGAAAGGGGATTAAAGAAGTATTGCAAGACCAGATGGCTTTTAGAAATTTTCCTGCACCTTTGGATGTAATGAAAGGCATTGAAGGATTCTATGACTTCATGCCCGGTGCGACTGTTTATAAGACAGATACTTTCCAAGTTGATACTTTAGGGGTTAACCATCCAGGGGGATGTATATCTTATAGGTTAACTGAAACCAAACCTGATGGTTCAAAAAGAATCTTTGTAAATGGCACGGATTTTGAACCGGACGAGAATGGTTACGATGATAATCTGGTAGCTTTTTTAGCAGGTGCAGACTTTGCCTACCTAGATGCACAGTATGAACCTAGAGATGCTGAAGAAAAATATGCTAGATTGAATAGATTCATGCCAACATGGGGACACAGCGATTATAAAAGCGATTTAATCATGGCAACTGAAGCTGAAGTTAAACATATTTTACTTGGCCACCATGAACCTAAATTGAATGACAACTACCACGACGGTTTAGAAATAAGAGCTAGACAAGAAGCTGAAAGACAAGCCGACACATTGCAACGAGTCAAACCAGTTCAGGTAGACTTATCTCAACAAGGCATGAGTTTTTACCTATAATGAAAGACACAAACGTTCGTACAAAAATTTGTGACTTTCAGTACGCTCAAAAGCATAGCTTTTGGCGCCGCGGAAGCCTCGCTTCCTCCGGTATTCCAAAAGTCATTTGTACGAAAACAAATGTCTTTTGTTATATAATGCTTCCGCCAAGGAAGGTGCCTACTTTCTCTTAGGAGGAGGTAGGCATACTTTTCTTGATTAGAAATGATAATCTATGATGCATTATGGAAGAAGTTTGATTTGGAGCGATTGGTTGAAGATTCAAACGGAACTTTTCAATTAAAAGAATGCGATGAACATGATTTAAGCATAATTGAAGTTTATTGTCAAAGGAAGAAATATAATTGCAGATATGTTCCTCAAAAAAACCCAGATGGACAAATTTTGCACTTATTCTATTTAGACAAGAAATCACAATAATTTCAAATCTTTCGTCAAAGAGTCGATCTCATCTTCCTCAGCTGGACCAATGCCAACACAAGTCTTAGTTCCTGGAGCTATTACTGTCCTACCAGCATCAGTAATTAAAGAAGCAGTAATATTTTCATCTTTAGCTAGCTGAAAGAATTTAATTAACTCTTTCTCATCCTTAACTTTAAGAACAATTTTAGCCATACCTGTTTTTCTCCATGATTTTACTAAAGAAGTATCAGATTTCAAAACAGCTTCCACCGACGCATGAGCAGCTTGTGCAGCTAATTTCCCTTTTGGAAGTTTCAAATCCTGCCTAACTAAGATAACTTGTTTTAGTGTCATGAGATTAAGAAAGAAAATAATGATATAAAAATGTATTCATCAATCCAGACAATTGTCAATTGTGGTTTTGACAATACTAACTTTTAAGGTACTATAAGAATTATTGTAATCAAATAAGAATTATAATAAACACAAAAAGATTAAAATTAAAAATTAAATGTTAAAAGCTTACTTAACTGCTTTCCATTCTCTCTCAAACAAACTTGAGAAATATTCAACAAAATAAGGTGCATCTAACCAAACTGCACAGTCATAACTTTTATGAACTTCTTTATCATTTGTTAAGAAAAGTAAAACTTCTTTGTTATCAACAATACAGAATCTAGCTGATTGACCTTTGAAACTACGAACTTTACCAACTTTAGAAAGATTTTCTACATGATCTTTTCCTGCAGTAACCGGAACAGCAATTCTCACTTCTACTCCATTTTTAGCTGCTTTCTTAAAGTGACTTGATAACAGATCAAATTTACGTTCAGTGCCATTTTTTGAGGTCATCAGAACAACACTATTTTTAGCTCTCTTAACCATAGAAACCAAATGATCATGTACTCTCTCTCTTCCTCTAAAAGCTCCTGATTTATCAGTTGGGTCAACAAGTTTAACTCCTTCCGTATGCAATGTATTTAATTCGCTTAGAATTTCACTTTGTTTTAATTTAGATAAAATTTCACTTTTTTGAGCCGCATCTTCAGCTATTTTCTTTTTGACTCTTTCAACAACTTCTGCTGGTGGAACAGCCAGATATTTAATTGGTTTACCAACTTTTACTATAATAAATCCTTTTTTCTCTAAAGATTCTAATACATCATAAGCTCTGCTTCTCGGTACATTTGAGATGTCAGATAATTCTCCTGCGGTAGAAACGCCCCTACTTAATAGCGCAATCCATAGTTTACTCTCATACGAGTTAAGACCGAAGTCTTTGAGTTTGTTTAGGAATTCCTTTTGAACAATCATTGTATTATACCTCCACACCCAGAACCCCTGCTCACCATAAACTTGATTTAAATGATATAATTAGCAGCCTTTTATAAATGTTTCGTGTTTTAGTACTAATTAGTAGTTATAATTAAGCCAAGAATTTAAGTTAATATGGTAAAAAAAAGTAGATAATTGAAAAAAATTATACGCCATCAACAGTAAATAATGTAGAATCTGTAACCCGAAAAAGACCAATTCTTGCACCAGCATCCAGCCAACCATGAGCGTAATTTAAAGCGGCAAATGCTAAAGTAGCATCTTCTTTGTTATTAAGAAAATAGAACGCATCATTAAAGTATCTACTTGCCATGTCCCAGAAATCAGCAGCTTCAACTTCTCTTGAATGATCAAATGCATTTTGCGCAAGTTGTAAAGCTTTTCCAGTTATTGAGAAGTATGATTCTAATTTTTCAGATGAGATGGCGTTTTTCATGCAACTGGCCGCTTAACGGTTATTGGTAAAATTCCCTCATTGAATTCCTGCACAGCTATTTCAATTACGTTATAATTCATCTTCTCAAGATCCTGTTCTGAAAGTTTTAGCAGAAATGGAGCTCCCATTGAAAGCTGTAAAGAACGTGAACCAATCATTCGTGCTTTTTCATATTTTGAAAATTTTATTTCTGTCATTTTTCTAAAGATTTGTGCAATATATCCCTTAAAAAGTTTGATTTTTCTAAGGAAAGTTCAACCATCTCACTAATTTCTCCAATTGAAAGAGGGTTTGAACCACCCTTCTGCATAGCTGAGATAATACCATTACTATCTGAAGCTACAGTTAAACGAGCCTCATGTGCTTTCTCTTCTTCATATGTTGGATCAACAAATAATTTTCCGTTAATTTTGTAAATTGTAATAGGGAGAGGTTCTTTATTCAGGGGAAGAGGTTTATCAGTTTTTTTCTTATAATCGATTACACCAGTTGTTTCATCAAATTCAGGAAATCTTGCTGCTTTAAGAGCCGTCATTACAGCCAGACCAGCTACGTCAAATAAATTACCTGCATCATTAATTGTAATAATGTCCACAATAACAAACCATGCTTTTTCACCTGGTTCAATACATAACTTTTTCATATCAATAGCTTTTGCTTCCCTAATTCCACGATCAGTAACACGAGCTAATTCAATAGCTTTAATACCTGGAGGACCAGGTTCATAATCTGGATTAGACATCGGAGTTAATTCAGCATTAATCATAATTCCGCCTTCATTTGGAGTGTCATTGTATGGTTTTTCAATTGAAAGTTTTACACCAGCCATAACAACAGTTTCGCCAATTTGAACTTTAGCAGAACCTTCAGCGGTCCAACTAATTCCAGTTTGAATTGAAATTGGTTGACGGAACTCAGTAAGCCCTCGCTCTTCCAATCTCTTACCTGCGGCGGCTAGCCTTTTTATAGCTTCTAAATTACTCATTGAATTTCTCCTTTAACGCTTTTACTTGTAATTCATAAACTTGCCCTGTAGCTTTCTTACCAATTTCAAGAGCTTTAATCAAATCCTCTTTAGATATTTCTCCATCCATTTGTAACAGAGTTATTTCTTTAGTTCGGTTAAGCATAGCAATAGGAATGTCTGATACGGGAGCTTCGTAAGCTTCTTCATTATAAGTTAAATCAGCACACACCATCTCTTGTACTTGACCTACAGCAACTGAAGAAACCATATCGGTCATTGGAATTCCTGCGTCTGCTAAAGCAATACAAGCAGCTGAAATTGCTGCACATCTTGTTCCTGCATCAGTTTGAGGAAGTTCAATAAAAATGTCAACTACTGCATTTGGAAAAGCAGATAAATCTACAACTGGTTCTAATGCATTTTTCATAACTAAAGATATTTCCTGAGCTCTCCTACTTCTTCCAGGCCTGATTCTTTCTCCAGAACCGGAAAAAGGCATCATGCTATAGAAACATCTTAAAATTCCTTTAGTTGGATTTGCTAAAAATTTTGGATAAATCTCTCTAGGTCCATATACTGCGGCAATAGCCCAAGTTTTACCAATCTTAAATGAAGCTGAACCTGCAGCGTTCTTTATAACTCCTGCCTTAGCTTCCATCGGACGCAGCTCGTCTACTGCCCTGCCGTCCATTCTTTTTGTATATGCCATTGAATATTATTCCTCTGTATTAGTAGGTTCTGATGTCGATTCTGATGTTGGTTCCGCGTTAGTTTGTTCTGCTGGTTTAGCAGGTTTGAATCCTGAACTTGGTTTTTCAGCTGGTTCAGAACTTGGTTTTGCCTGAAACTTTTTTGCTGGACCTAAGAACTCTTCAATTTTATTTGTTAAGCCACCTTCGTGAGCTTTCTGTTCAATGAGTTTGATTGCCTGCTCAGCTTTATATTCATCCCCACCATGCAACCAAACGAAACCATTTTGGCCGATTGTAATTTCAGTTCCGGTGCGTTCTTTAATTAGAGAAATCATACTCCCTTTTTTTCCTATAACACGAGGAACTTTTAGACTATTAATTTTAATTATTCTTCCACCTTGCAATCTTCTTAATCCAGGATCTTTCATGGTTAAATCAATTAAATTCTGTGAAGTAACATTAGTTATTTTAACTACAATAGTGTCACCAATTCCAAGGATTTTACTCAAATCTTCTTCTTTTCTAATAAAACGAGAAGTTGCATCTCTAACATTAAGCATTGCTAAATAAGCAGTTCCAGTATCAACTCTCCATCCTGAAAAAGCAATATCTTTTACCGTACCGATTATTTTGTCTCCAATTTTAGGTACGTAAGGACCAGCAAGTGGAGTAATTCTAATAACTCTACCTGAAACCATGACTAAACCTAATACTTTAGAATAAATTTTATCCGCTTCTCTATATGTGCTATCTCCAGGCAGAAAATCCATACCCTCGGCAAGTGCCTCTCCCGGCACAACAATACTCCTTTCTTCAGTTAATAAACCCATATTATTTCGTTTTTTTCTCTCGTAAGTTGCTGAATCAATGATTTATTTATAAGGTTTTTGGTTGAATCCTATAAATTAGAAAAATCCAACAAAACTACCCTTCAATTCTTGCTTCTCCACGAGTTACAGAATTAATTTTTTCAATCAAATCAGGATACAAACCAGCAGGAACAGCAACACGTACTTGCCAATTTCCATTAGATAACCAATCTTCTTTCAAAATTTTAGAATTGGATTTAACAGTTTGATAACTCTTTCCAGTATATTCAGCAGGAATTGTAATTGTAACTTCTTTCTGTTCAATCTTTAGAGGAATTATTGGACGAAGCTTAGATATAATACCATCAAATTGTTCTTCAACAGTTTTATGATCTTCCAAACGAATGTTAGCTTCCACCAAAGCAGCTTCTATCCTTGCAGCAGGATGCGGTAAATTATTGGTTGAATCAACTGCTTGAACATGAATCATATTAACCAATTGTTTCCTTCTTCTCTCCCTCTCCTCAGCTCTTTGATCTGAAGATAACTGTAATTCACCCTTTCTCAGAATAGCGTCTGCAATTTTAGAAAATTCAGTCGTTTGAAAAGCTTTAGCTAAAGTTTCATCGGTAGCTCTTAAACCTTTTCTGGCATCTGTATATATATCTTCAACCAATAGAACTTCACGTAAATCAGTTATCTCACCTTTACGATATTGTTGAGCTTTATCTGGATCAACACTCAATTCAAAGGTTTGACCAAACCGCTTTATCCTTGCTAAAGTTAGTTTCTCAGACATTGTATCTTAGAGATTATTTCATAGCTAGACGTAACTCATCATCAGACAATTTATTGAATCTCTTATCAGATTCATGAACTACAACCGCATCAACTCTGTCAAAATTAAATTCTGCACCCAGATAATCTTTTAGTAAGCCCAATCCTAATTTAATACACTCTTTGGTCGTCATAGAAGATTTGTATTTTTTTTGTAAAAGACCATCAATATCAGCTTCACCTTCTCCAATAACAGCTGCATTCATTTGAAAATATAAACCGTATGGTTCAGTAACAAATAATTTAATTGTCCCATCATCTTCAATACCAGCAACTAACATGGAGACACCAAACGGCCTTAAACCAGCAGATTGAGTACATATTTGCTTCAAATCACAGATGTCTTTTACAATTGAAATGACATCAATTTTGGAATCATAAGTTACAGAATGTTGTTGAGCTCTTAATTGGGTTCTGTCTACTAAGACTCGAGCGTCAGCAATAAGACCTGAAGCAGTTGCAGCTATATGGTCATCAATCTTAAATGTTTTTTCAATTGCTTCAGCAACAACTAATTTAGAATTAATTCTTTTATCAGCAACTAAAACTATACCATCTTTGCAAGTAAAACCTAATGCTGTTGAACCTTGTCTTACTGTCTTTTTTGCATATTCTACCTGTAATAGCCTTCCATCAGGGGAAAACATTGTAATTGAGCGATCATAGCCCATTTTATCTACCATTTGTTTACTAGGATTCATTGTCACACCTCACATAAAGGAACTTGCTTTTTTAATCGTTCCAGACGTAGTAATTGATTGCACTAACACTGGTTTATTTTTAATTGTTTTGATTAAAATAACTGCAGATTTAGCTTCATCTACGTATTTATGATTAATTTTTAGAATAAATTTGCCGTTTTTATACTTTGCGAATAAAGGAGCTGCTTTTGCCACACCTAAAACACCTAAGAAATCGCGTAAAGCTTCTTTTACAGCTTTCTGTAAGTCTTCTTTTGACTGCTTTGGTTCAGTTTGAAATACGATATAGCGTTTCTTTTGCTTTAATGAAGCAAGTGGTTTCATGTTTAATTGAATCAGATTAAGTATAAATATGTTTGGATGGATTTGCGGTTAGTTGATGTCGCCACTAGCTAGTAACAAATAAAGCGAAATATTTATAAAAACAGGCTGTTTTAAGCCAAAAAGAGACCTAATGACAACCAGAAACAAAATATTAACCGGATTAGCAGCATTAGCATTAAGTATCACAGGCTGGTGCACTTATGATATTCTTTCTACAGATACTAATCAAGACGAAGATACAATTGAAGATGTAAGAAATGTAGAAGATGACGAAGTTTTAGAAACGAAGGTTGAAGCTCCAGAAGCAACACCATTAGCAGTTCCAGCAACATTGCCATCATTAGATTTAGAAAGAGCTCCAGAAGGATTAGGAAAACAAGTATTTGAGGATTATCTTAAAGAGATACAAAAGGATACAATAGATAGAGATCCTTGCCTTCCTATGCCGTGGGATAATATTCTTGCGCCAAGGTTTGCAGAAATTCAAGCTAAATACGGCTTAGAAGAAACAGTTAAAGTTGCTATTGATTTTGCTAGGAATTATTTTGCAGATCCAAATTGTAACACTGGATGGGCTATCGGAAAAATATCCAAGGGGTTAAATGCTTCTGCAAAATTAGATTTCTATCGGGGACTAATAGATGTAGTGGAAAGTAGAAAAAGAATTTCTTATGGGATTGAATTTTTGGAGTTATTAAAAAAACAAAAACTTTCTGAACTTGAAAAAAAAGATCAAATAGACCAATTATGTTCGGGAGAGTATGCATCACTTAAAGAGCCTTGTTTAGATTCAAGCAAAGAACATTATAGTGGTTTAAAGTGCCGATATCAACTTGAAGATTCAAAAAATGGAAATGTATGCAGACTTTTACCAGCATATTTTTCAGAAATAACAAGTAAATTAGCAAAAGATGAATTGGGAGAAATACCTCCCGAATTTTCTATCCCTTTAGAATATAAAAATAAAAAATTAAGTTATGATGAAATGAGAACTGCCATCATGAAGTTATCCTGTAAGAATGGAAAAAGTGATCGGGCCGTTATTGCAACAATAGATAACTATGAATTAATTGTTGGAAAGACTGCAAGATACTTAGAAAGAGAAATCTTTGAAGCATTAAGTGACCCAAATATTTGCGCAGATTTAGACAAATGACAACCAGAAACAGAGTAGCAACTGGATTAGCAGCACTTGCGTTAGGGATAACAGGTTGGTGTACTTATGATGTTCTTTCTTACCAACCAAAAGAAGATACAATTGAAGACGTAAGAAATGTAGAAGAAGAGGAAGTATTAGAAACGAAAGTATCTGAAAGAATTGTTAAAGAACCAATAATTGTAGAAAAACCAAAGTCAGCTACACCAACGAAACTAATCATACCAACTGGTTTACCAAAATTAGAAATAGATAACAACATTGGATTAGGACAGAAAGTATTTGAAGAATTTAGAAAGGGAGATTGTTTGAAAGATTCTGTAACAGACTGGTTATCTTATGATATACAAGCTAGGTTCCAAGATATAGAAAAAAAGTATGGTCCAGAAAAAGCAACAAGAGCATTTATAGAATTTCACCGTGCTCTTAGAAATTGTGACAATTACAAAAGTTCAAAAGTAATTTCAGGAATTTATTCTTCACTAAAAAAATCAACGAGAATTGAAGCGGGTAAACAACTATTCAGTCTATTAAACCCGAGAAATCTAAATGACCTTATGTTGTCAAGAGATCTTGGTAGAGATTTACTAAAAGACCTTCTTAGGGAAAAGGATGAAGATAAAAGGAAAGCAAGTATTGCAGAATATTGTAGAGGAAAAGAATATGTCTTTTCTTTAACTTGTTTTGGAGATAGTTCCACATATACAACTTCAAGACATAATGCATGTCAAGATAATGATGCATTATTCGACATGTGCCGGTCAGCAATTCAATACGACCCTAAAAGTGTATTAGAAGTTTTAGGAAATATTCCCCCTGAATTACAAATAGCTGTTGAATTTATGGAAAAGTTTGAAGGAGACCAATATCGTCCATCAGAAGAACAGTTAATATATTTGGGTGAACAAATTAATAAACAAAAATGCGGGTTGTTTAACAAAGAAAAGCTTGGTTTTGTTGATGCAGTTTTAACGAATTTATTTCATTTAAAACGTGGATTCTCAGTGAGTCAACTTCACTCAAAACAGCAATACGTAGTAATAGATACAGTTTATAATAACTCAAAATCCTGCAAATAAATTAATCAACAAATTCTTCTTCAGAAATAAGTTCTTCACCAGTTTCTTCACTGGTTTCTTCTCCAACGTCTCCTTCACCCATAGCTAACTCAGCTTGGCTACCTAACATTCCAGGATCGTTGGTAAATACTTCTTGAGGTGGAGCTGACTCAACAACTTCAATCTTCCCAAACTTACCAGTAGAAAGTTGTCGTTCTCCCCTAAATTCTGAACACCAGCCATTTTCTAAATGAACCTTATCACCGACATTAATCTTCTCTACATCTTCGTTCCACAAAGTAAGTTTAATCTCACCAGTTTCATCTTTAACTTTGGCATTACAAACTTGCCCCTGCTTGCCGAATTTTTCAAAAGTACGAGGTTCTTCCTTCTCAACAACTGTAAAAACTAAATCTAAGTTCCCTTGATTTGCTTGAACATCTTTGACTTCCATATTAAGCGAAAAAACAAACTGTTTTAAATAGATTTTGGTATTGAAAAACTAAGATCTAAGCATAGGCATATTGGTTGAAACACCACTTTCAAGCATTTGCTTCGCTTGATTGACTCTAGCAAAATGCTTCTGTCTAGCTCCCTCAGGTAAATTGTTGAATACTTCTTTTAACTTTGCTAGAACTTCCTTCTTTTCTTCCATTGTTGCTTCATTCATTTCCTGAAGATAAATTTCAACTTTCTTTTCATCTCTCATCTGCTCTTCAATTTTTTCTCTAAATTTAGAAATTCTAGCAAAAAAGTTTGCTTTACCTTTTTCATTAAGTTTCATATATAATTCATAAGCGGAAATGTATTCTTTCTTCAATTCTTCAAATGAACCAGTTACAATTAATCGATCGAGATCTTCCAAAGATTTACGCATTTTTCGCGTAGAATGTGCGAATTCATAGAAGGAAAAAGCAATTCCTACCAAGAGAACTACGACCATAATAACTAGAGAGATGATTTTAGTAGTTCCATCTTCCATGCCGGAATAGAGATACCAAAGAATACTTTCAATTGCAACAACTAAAAGAAGCCATAAATACGTCGCCCACCTTTTCATGCTTCTAAAGAGATAAACGAGATATATAAATATTACTGAGAAAAGTGTGGGTGATGCGCTTAAAATTATAATTTAGAATTAAGATACTCAACTACTTCTTCAATAGGAATTCTTTCTTGTTTAGTTGTTTCCCTATCCCTAACGGTAACATTATTATCATCTAAACTATCAAAGTCAATAGTAATACAATATTTAACACCAATTTCATCTGCTCTTGCATATCTTCGACCAACAGAAGAAGCCTCATCATAGAATGAAGAGAAATTATCTTTTACTAAAGCAAATACTTCTGAAGCTTTATTTACTATTGCTTCTTTATTTTTTACTAAAGGGAAGACAGAGCAATAAAATGGAGAGGTATTTGCAGATAAACGTAAATTAACATTACCCCTCTCTTTATCATTATTATAAGCTAAGTCTAATAATGAATATATGTGCCTATCAACACCAAAGCTTAATTCTAGTACATGAGGGATAAATTTGTTTCCTGTAGATTCTTCAAGTACTTCCATCTTAACTCCAGAAACTTTTTGATGACCAGATAGATCATAATCAGTTCTGTAATGTAAACCACCTAATTCAGTAAATCCATGATCAGCTAACTCTACTTCAATATCAAAATGATTTTTGTTATAGAATGCTTTCTCTTTATCATTCAATTGATAGAAACGTAATTTTTCTTTTGGAATTTTTAGAACTTCTAAATAGAACTTCTGAATCTGAACCATATAATAAACATAAAATTCAGGTAACCCTTCTTCTTCAACTAAGGATTTAGCAGTTCTTTCTACCACCATTTTTTGAGAACGATCCTGCACTAACATGGTTCTAAGTGGAACATCTTTAACTGAAGAGAAATCTGGATGTTCCATTAATTTTTGTGGGTTGAAAAAAATCTGTAATTCTGCTTGCGTAAATTCCCTCAAACGTAGAGTCATATTTCTGGGAGATATTTCGTTTCTGAAAGCTTTACCAATTAACGCTAATCCCATCGGTAACTTTTTACGTTGTAATTCGTATTGTGCTTTAAAATTCACATAAGGACTTTGCGCTGTTTCTGGTCTTAAGTAAGCTTTCTGTGAATTTCCTAAAGTTACCGGAAACATCATATTTAGAACAGAAACAGGATTTAGTGGAGCTTTACATTTTGGACAAGTAAGATTATTTTTTTCAATGCAAACAGTTAATTCTTCAGGCGATAAATCTTCACACCTTTCTTCCATACTAGATTCTAAAAAGTGATCTGCTCTATCAGAGAAATCGCATTTACTGCAAGTAACCAATGGATCAATAAAATTATCTAAATGTCCAGATGCCTTGAAAACATTTTCATGCATTACTTGTGAAGCAGATATTTCAAAAAAGTTTGGATGTAGTCCTAGGAAGAATTTCCTCCAGGCCTTTTCAAAATTTAATTTTAATAACGTTCCAAGATGTCCATAATCATAAAATCCTGCAAGACCGCCATATATCTCACTGCTTGGATAGATGAAACCTTTTTTCTTACAGAACGTTGCTAATTCTTGGGAAGTGTGCATGTTATCTGGATTGAACGGATGTTTATTAAGTTTTTTGTAGAATCTAAGCTTTCAACCAATTAACTTCATCATCAGTTAACTCTAACTCTTCTGCAATTTGAGGATTCTGTTTCGCAATATGTTTCAAAAACATAACTTCTTGCAATGCTACTTTTTTAGAAGTATGGGTGACTGCTGCCAACTTCTTAGCAATTTCTTTCTTTTTTGCGTGCTTCATATTAGCTTGCCAAATTCTTAGTAAACGGGATGTCTGTTTATATTGAACAAAAGCAGGATTCTTTTCGTCTTTAGCTGAAGAGATTCCAGCAGTCAATAAATCGTTAATGTAAGCTAAAAAACGCCAATGCTGCTGTCTTCTAATTCTCCCACGGAAGACATCAGCCCTAGACAAAGATTCATACGCCTTTGCTAAAGATTTAGCAGATAAATACTCTCTGGGTAAATTGTAATCAATCCAAAGAAATACTTGATCCATGTCAATGTCAACATCAAATAAAGCAGGTCTTGCATTGTCAATTGAAGACGATTTAAAAATTAGTTGCAACGCTTTAAGGATAGAATGCGTTCGTTTACGATCTGAAAGTTGATTTATATTGTCCATCGTCAATCCGTTAGCACAGATTTCTATATCAATTAGGGCTCCTCTTAAATCTCCATCAACTTGCCTTGCAAGAGTATTTGCTGCTTTTGGTTCGCAAGGAATTTTTTCTTTCTCACATACCCATTGAATTGCGTGTGAAATTATTTTGTAATCTAATTTAGAATATTCAATCATCTTAGATACTTTTTGTAAAAGCTTAAACTTTTTATCAAACGGATCATTGGCTGTAATGATAACTGGAAAGGATGAATTTGTGATGCATTTAGTGATAGCTTGAATACATCCCCTATCTTTCATGCCGGAAATATTATCAATCTCATCTATTAAGATAATTTTTGGTTTAAAAAACAAAGTTTGTTGTCCTAAAGATGCATCTAAAAATTTAGTTATGTTATCAGCTTTTCTTAAATCTGAAGAATTAATTTCAAAGACGTCATAATTTAGTTCGTTTGCTAATGCATAGATGGAAGAAGTTTTACCGTTACCGATTGGACCCCACACAAGTGCTGCCTTTTTTTTTTGAGATTTGTAGTTAACGATGTAATCTTTAAGTTCAGCTACAGGTTCATCTTGTCCAAATATTTGTGAACCATTTTGAGGGAAATATTTTATGGTTAACATGTAGATATTTTGGGTAGGAAGGGTTTAAAATAGTTTTGGTTTGATAGAGAGCCATTTAAAACACGACTTATTGTGTATCCACTAGAAAGAGACAAAAAATTTATAAACAAGAGTTAGAAAAATCATATTATGAAAAATAAGTTAGGCAATATCCACAAATTTGTAATATCAATAAGTATTGGTATCTTTTTGTCAATTCTAATTCTTGTTTCTGGATATATTCCATCAAGCAAGGAAGAAGCTATTCAAGTGAGAGTTTTATTGTGGAGTTTTATTCTTGTCTTTTTTTTTATATGGCAAAATATGAACAAACTTCGTTCAAAAGATACCAGAAATAATACTTTAATCAAATTATTTGTGATAATTGCGTTTATTATTTGGTTGACTATGGTAATAACGAGTGCATTAGATGATGTTAAACAATTAAAGATTGAAGAAAAACAAAAATTTGTTGATGAAAATTATAGACTTTCTGCTAAAGAAATAGGAAAAACAATAAAAACGTCCGACTTAGAGATAACATTGAAAAGAATCGGCGTTGTTGAGCTAAAAGAATTTTCTTATTCCACAAGTAAAAAAAAATATATTCGATTAGAAGTAGAACTTACAAATAATAGAAAAACAATGAATCGTTTTAGGACATATGCATTATTATTAACTAAAGATAATAAAAGAAGTATTAGTCAATCAATTTTTGATGAAGTATTAATTGAACATTTTGGAAGAGTTGAAGGAATAGGAGGCTATTACAAAGCAAGACAATCTCATACTGGGTCGCTTTTTTTTAATGTTGATGATTTATCAAATATAAAAGAAATTCTTATTTTTCCAGGATTACCTAAACTTATAAATAAAGAGTCTACAGAATATGAATTCTTTGAAGGAAATCGGGTTTTAAGATTTAAAATTAATTAATACCACGAAACAACAATAATAAATATAAACAAAGCATTCTCTCAATATTTCATGAAAGAGGGATTAACTTTCTCAGATGTCTTATTAGTTCCTAAAAGAACGCCATTATCAAGCAGAAGTGAAGCTGATGTTTCTACATACTTTTCAAAAAATATCAAGCTTAACATCCCGTTAGTTTCTTCAAATATGGCATGTGTTACTGAACATAAAATGGCTATAGCTATGGCCAGAGAGGGAGGATTGGGAGTTATACATCAGTTTAACACCATCGAGGAGCAAGCTAAAGAAGTTAGGAAAGTTAAGCGAAGTACTAGTTATGTAATTGAGGAACCTCTAACAGTTCCACCGCACATTACCGTTCAGAAAGCAATAGATACAATGGAAGAAACTGGTGTTACTAGTTTATTAGTTGCAGATAATAATCAATTAAAAGGAATTTTCACAAGAAGAGATTATTTATTTGAAGAAAATAGAAACAGGTTAATATCTGAAGTGATGACTCCGCTTTCAAGATTAATAACCTCCCATCCTGGAATTCAGCCAAATGAAGCAAAAAATATTTTGCATAATAATAGAATTGAAAAATTGCCAATAGTGGAGAATGGAGAAATAAGAGGACTGATAACAACAAAAGATATTAGAAAACTTGAACATTGGCCAAATTCAACAAGAGATGAAAAGGGTAGGTTACGAGTTGGTGCTGCTATTGGTGTGAAAGATAGCTTAGAAAGAGCAAGAGAATTAATTAAAGCAAATGTTGACGTTTTAATTTTAGACGTAGCTCATGCACATTCTGATTATGTAATTAGTAAATTAAGAGAGATTAAATCTAACTTTCAAATTGATGTAGTTGTAGGAAATTTAGCTACTTTTCAGGCTGCCAGAGATTTAATTGAAGCGGGAGCAGACGGATTGAAAGTAGGAATTGGCCCTTCTCCAGTCTGTACTACTAGAATCATCTCCGGATCTGGAGTTCCTCAGGTTACTGCTATTATGGATGTAGTTTCATTGGCAAAGCAAAGAGGTATTCCAGTAACTGCAGACGGAGGGATGAGATTTCCTGGAGATGTCGCGAAAGCAATCGCTGCAGGAGCTTCCACAATCTATTCTGGTAACTTTTTTTCAGGAACTGATGAAGCACCGGGAATGATCATCATGAAAGACGGTAAACGTTACAAGCGATACATGGGTTCAGCATCTTATGATTCAGGACATGAAAGGAAAGAGAAAGAACAAAAGAAAAGAGTAAAGGAAAGATTGGATATTTTTGTAGAGGGGGTTTCTACTTTGGTTAATTACAAAGGACCAGTAGAAGATGTGATTAAAGGATTAGTGAAAGGATTAAAGAGTGGCATCAGTTATTGTGGTGCTAGAAATATCCCAGAAATGCAACAAAACGGTGAATTTGTTAAAATTACTGCAGCAGGATGGGCAGAAAGTAAATCAAGAGGAGAGAAGTTGAGTGAATGATTTCTAAGATAGATTTTTAAAAGAATTAGAAAAGTGAGAATGAATGGGATATACACTAAAAGAAGTCTTCAAGAACATTAATGAACTTAGTTACAGGTCAAGATGTAAATTTGAATTGAATGGAAGCAGCCATGACATAGATATCCCCTACGTTTTATTTCTAGCAGGTTTAAAGAACAATAGTTATCTAAAAAGTGCATTCCTTTGTGGAAAGCCTTCAGACAATAACATTGAAAAATTAATTAATTATGGATTTTTAGAACTAAATGATTCTGAGATTAAAGTAAGTGATAAAGCCAAAGACGCAAGGTATGTATTTTATTGTAAAGTTAATAATTAATTTAGTATTACTTTAACCACACATCACCCCAACTTTTTTAAAATAGCAGTTAATTCATGTACTGATGGAATTACCTCAAAGATATGATCCGCATGAAGCTGAACCGAAGTGGCAGAAATATTGGGAAGAAAATCAAATTTATAGATTTAGTCAAGACGATACTCAAAGAGATATTTTTTCTATAGATACTCCTCCTCCCACTGTATCTGGAAAGATGCATATGGGGCATGCTTTTGGAAATTCTCAACAAGATTTCATTGCAAGATATAAACGAATGAAAGGATTTAATGTTTTACAACCTTTCGGAACCGACGATAATGGTTTGCCAACTCAGCTACTTATTGAAAAATTAAAAAAAGTAAGAGCAAGAGATATGCCAAGAAAAGAATTTGTTAAACTTTGTTTAGACACTTTGGAACAAGAATTAAGACCACAATATACAAACGATTGGAAAAAATTAGGAATTAGCTGTGATTTTTCAGTTTTTTACACAACAATAAATGAACATTGTCAAAGAATTTCGCAAAGGAGTTTTCTAGATTTAGTTAAGAAAGAAAGAGCTTACCGCCACTATGCTCCTGCAATGATTTGTCCAAAGTGTAAAACATCAATTGCCCAAGTAGAATTAGAAGATTTGCAAAGAGAATCAACGTTATATTATGTAACAGCAAAAGTTGAAGTTGATCCAGATAAGTTTGAAGATATAACATTTGCTACAACTAGACCAGAATTAATGATGGCTTGTATTGCAATTAGTGTTCATCCTGAAGATGATAGGTATAAACATTTTGTTGGAAAAAGAGCAATAATTCCAGGAAGTAATGTTAAAGTGCCAATATTAGCTGATGAAAGTGCTAAGATAGATTTTGGTTCAGGAGTTGTATATTGGTGCCCATATGGAGATGCAAAAGATATTGAATTTGTTGCAGCCCATCCAGAATTAAAAGTTAAACATATTATGAATCCAGACGGAAGGTTAAACGAACAAGCAGGTAAATATGCTGGAATGAACTCACACAAAGCTAGGGAAGCAGTTGTGGAAGATTGGCGTGCTTTGAACGTAATAACAAAAGAAGAACCAATACTACAAAATGTTAATGCCCATGAAAGATGTGGCACCCCAATTGAGTTTGTAGCAATGAATCAATGGTCAATCAAAGTTATGGATTTAAAAGAAAAATGGTTAGAGTTGGGAGAAAAACTAAATTGGCATCCAGAGCATATGAAGAACCGCTATGATAATTGGGCGAAAGGTTTGAAATGGGATTGGAACATCAGCAGACAAATATTTTTTGGAGTTCCATTCCCAGTTTGGTATTGTATAAAATGTGAGGAACCTACTTTTGCCAGAGAAGAAGATTTACCGGTTGATCCAACGGAAGATCAACCACCTACTGAAAAATGTGAGAAATGTCAATCCACTAAGTTTATTGGAGAAGATGACATCATAAACACTTGGGCAACTTCTTCATTAACACCCACTATTGTTAAAGAATTGTTTAAAGGTAAAAGAACTTATGAATTCCTACAAAATAATCCAATGAATCTTCGCCCTCAAGGGCATGACATCATTTCTTTCTGGCTATTCAACACAGTTGTTAAATCACATTTACATTATGATATGTTACCTTGGAACGATTGTTTCGTCAACGGATGGATGCTAGATCCTAAAGGTAAGAAAATGTCTAAATCAAAAGGAAACATCATTGAACCTCAAAAAATGATTGAAAAATATTCCTCAGATTCATTAAGGTTTATGGCAGCTAGTTGTACATTAGGAGAAGATTTACCTTTTCAAGAAAAAGAATTAGTAGCTGGGAAAAAATTCGTAAACAAATTATGGAACGCAGGTAAATTTGGCATTATGCATTTAGAGGATTATGAACAAGTACAAGCAACAGAAATTTTTGATAAATGGATTTTATCTAAGTTACATCAAGTAGTTAAAAAATCTACAGAAACGTTTGACGAATACCGTTTTTTCCACCCTAAAGCTGAGACAGAAAAATTCTTCTGGCATGCATTTTGTAGCGACTATCTAGAAATTGTAAAAGATAGGTTATATAACCCTGAACAAAGAGGAGCAGATGAAAGAAGAAGTGCTCAACAAGGGATATACCACAGTTTACTGGCAGTTTTGAAAATAATGTCTCCATTTATACCACATATAACTGAAGAAGTTTATCAATTATATTTTGCTCAATGTGAAAGGAAAAAAAGCATTCATATTTCTCAATGGCCGGATTACAATAATTATTCTGTGGATAAAGAAGCTGAATTAACTGGAGACATAGGAATTGATGTTATTAATTTAGTTCGAAAATATAAATCTGACAATCAAATGTCTATGAAAGAAGAAATTAGTAAGCTTATTTTAGTAAGTGATGAAGATAGTTTTAAAGAAAGGATTGAAAGTATTTCAAGTGATTTGAAAGCTGTGCTAAGATTGAAAGAGGTTACTTTTTCTGGAACAACTGAATTAGAAACTGAAAATTTTAAGGTTAAGGTTGGTATTGAGAAGTAAATATACCACAACCCACAAGACAACCACGAGTAGACTATTTAAACCACCTATTCTTGAAAGTTATTACAAAAATTGAGGTGATAATATGAAAGTAAAATTGTTTAGAAGAGGAAGATTAGTAGGAATAGTAAGACCAAATTTTCACAACCAAAAGCAAGATTCTGTTTGGCAGAAGTTAGAACTTCCTGAATTATATGGAGAAATGTCCAACAGGAGTCGCATTAGTTAATGTGTTTCTCTCTTCTCCGTAAGAGTGAGAGGCATTAGTGGTCCGAAGACCTGAGCTATATCCAGTTGGACAGTTGATGAAAAATTTATTTCTTTATATTATTTTTGTTAAAAAGTGCCCCGGCGAAGATTTTCAAACGGTTTAGGCCGCAAATTGAACTCCGATCTCAAGGTGTTTACTTAATAATCCGCAACCTTGCGTACTTTATGGCAATAGTATCCATTATACTACCGGGGCATATTTTATACAGAAAATAGCTACTTTAAAAGATTTATTAGTTATTTCTTAAGTTGCCCGCCACCAGCAGGTAAGAATTTAATTATATCATCCAAATGGCCGCCTTTCAATTTAGACTTTATCTTTTTAGCCAATGCAGATTTTTTCTCTCTTCCTGGAATAACTTTTATGAAATTTGATGTTTTGGCTTTTACAGCTGAAATAGGACCACCAATCACTTCTTCACCTTTTTCATCTTTAACTAAACCAATTGCAAACTGCAAACGGGGATGATGATACTCAGTTTTTCCATAAATCATAAAACTGCCTTTCTGTAAACTTTCTCCTGACTTTGCTTCTTTTGTAACCTGTTCTGGCCTTACATGGAAAACGTCAGCCGTTGAATGACCTAATTTCCAAGCTCTGGAATAAGCAGCTACCACTTCTGCTGCCTCTTCAATTGTCTTTTCCGTAGCTTCTTCACCATTCTTAACTACAAAGAATGGAGAACCAGCCATATCTGTGTGTAAAACTATATCTCCTTTTTCAGCATGTTTCTTAATAATGACTTCATTTGAAGTTGCATCTTTTCCACCAATACAAAGATAACCTTCTGAAGAGATAAACCAATGAAATTTTTCATACCATTCTTTTTTTCTTTGTTTCCTTATTTGCTTTTTTTCCTCTTCCACTAAGAATTTTTTTTCATCCTTTCTGAGCTTTTCTAGGTCTTTCGCACTTTTTTGTAAAGCATCTTTTGCTCCCTCTAACTTCTTTTTAGCCTTCTTTGCTAAGTCAAAATAGTGGCCAGCGTTCTCATCTACGCCTTTCTTCAAATCAAATTCAATCTCCATATATCCTATAAAATAGAATAAAATATAAAAGTATGCTTCGAAAATAGGTATAAAATGAAAAAACGAGCTAAATTGAGAGTTGAAGGAAGAGTACAGGGTGTATTCTTTCGGAAAAGCATAAAAGAAAAAGCAGTACCTCTAAAATTAACCGGTTGGGTTAAAAATGTTGAAGAGCGAATTTTAGAAGGTCTCCTAGAAGGGGAAGAAAAAAATATTCTGAAAGTTGCTGAATACTGTCGTAAAGGACCGCAGGGAGCAAGAGTTCAGAAAGTTAAACTTCTCTGGGAAAAACATAAAGGAGAATTTAAAGATTTTAGCATCATGTAGATCTAACAAGGATTTACAGTTTCAAAAATCAATGCTTTTTCAGTACAGATTTCCTCTTCCTCAAAAAGAATTACTTTTGGAGTTATCTTTACTTGACGGATGTCTCCACCTTCTGCTTTGTTCCAAGGAACATTACCAATATAAGTCCCAGCTTTAGGTATTTTTCCATCTGGTAAATCATTAGTCTCTGCTTTTTGCGTTCCAATAATATTTACAATTAATCCTTCAACATTAATGTTAACTCCATTTTCTGCAGTAAAACGCAAATTGTTACTTGTAGCATCTAAACATACATCCGGTTTACCACCAATTTCAGCCAATTTTAGATTAATATCAATAGCACACTCTGCTTGTAGTTCAACTTGAGCACGTCCAAAATTCATGATAACAACACCTAAACTTGTGGCGAAGGAAATGAGGAGAAGAGTAGCTACTAATGGTGCAATACCTCTTTTATTGAACATTTTTGTAAGAATGAGAAAGAAGTTTATTAATTTTTGTATTAAATGTCAACACCAGGCTTTTGCTCTTGTAAAGTAACAACAACCAAAACATATTTAAACTAACATCTATTTTGGAAACTATAAAACTGGTGCTGTTAATGGATCTTTTAGAAATAAAGCAAGAACAACAGAAGTTAGCAAGAAGAGTTCAAGTTAGAGATGGATTTGATTCCATAAAGACGATAGGAGGAGCTGCCTGTTCAGCAAGAGGAGATGAATTAATTGCTGTAGTTGTGGTTTGTTCCCTGCCTGATCTTAAAGTCATTGAGAAAAAATCTTATGTTCTGCCTAATCCTTTACCATTTAGAATGGGCTTCTCTGCTTATAGAGAAATGCCAGCAATTATTGAAGCATATAACCAGTTGGAACAAGAACCAGATATCTTATTGGTAAAAGGTGCAGGTATTGCTCATCCAAGAAATTTTGGGATAGCGTCCCACACTGGTTTAGTTCTAAACACGCCTACAATTGGCGTCACGGACAAATTATTGTTTGGAAATGTAAATGAAGGGAAGATTTTAATCAACGCTAATATGGTTGGATTTGAAGTAACTACAAGAGAATATAGTAACCCAATTTATGTTTCACCAGGACACTTAGTTTCATTGGGGGCATGTCTAAATATTATCTCTAAAACAATTCAGTTGCCGCATAAGATTCCAGAACCGTTACATATTGCATTAAAGATAGCCAAGAAGAAAGCTAAAAAAATCATAGCATGATTATTTTAAGATAGGTACTTGCTGTTCTTGTGTAGGATCTTGTTGTTGTGCAGGAACTTGTTCTTGCTGTGCTGCTGGTTGTTGAGTCTGTTGTTGCTGTTGATCCCCTGGTTGTGCTGTAGGTTGAGCTGGCTGCTGTGTTTGTTGATTTTGAACGTTAACTTGTACATTTGTTTCTTGTTGAACTTCACCTGCTAAAGGATCAGCAGGACCCTTCTCACGTTTTTTATCAATAGAAATGATTAATCCAAATATAACTACAGTTAAGACAGCAATTTGAATTAAACCAAATAAACTACCTGTATCTAATACAAATAAAACTAAACTAAGATATATTCCAACTAAAACAAAAATAATTCCATAAGCTAATGCACTATTCATTCATCAACGAAAGAAGTTGTTGTTTTTATGTTTTTCTTTTTTATTTACTACTTTTATTATTATTATTATTGCTGTGGCTTGATTTTCTTTTTATCTAACTTCTTTTTTATTATTTTTCTTTTTACTTTTTGATGGATATTTTTTCCGCGGTTAATGGCAACTTTAGTTTTTTTCTTAACAGAGTGATGATAAAATTTATAAGAAAAATATCTTTGTATTGAATCAGCATATTCAGCTCCAACCCACCAAATACCCCAAAAAAGAGGTATCCAGGAAAGAATATAAATTATGACTGAAGCAACCTGCCAATATTTATCAGAAAAAAAGTAGAAAAAAGTAAAGGTAGTTAATTTCCCTAAGACTAAGCTTAATACTATTAACGCAATACCTGCATAAAATCTTCCATGAAATTTCATAAGTAAAGAAAAACAGTACTACAATAAATCACTTGCGGTAATATTTCCTCTAACTACACTGTCTGACTTGTTACAATAAAGACAAGTTCTGCCCCTTGAAGAAAATTTAAATTTACATCTCTCACAGTATAAAGTTAATTTTCTTGCCCTTGACATCTTTACTGCGTACTTATAATTACGGAAACAGCTGAAACATTCAAAACGCTTATTATCAGTTAAAGAAGGAACTTTTCGCATCTCCTTCTGTTCAAAGTTCTTTCCACAACGAAAACAGTCTGCAGTTAAGCGCAAGGTAGCCATCTTAAACTTCAGAACACTATCAATTTAAAAAAGCTTGTTACCATTAATACTAAATAAAATTTATATAATCTACGATTTTAGTCTAGACATGGATTATTCAACCATCTTGCAAAGAATTCGGCCAGGACCTCAAGAAAAAGCGAAATTAAAGTCTATAATCAAAGAATTTCTGAAGAAGATTAAATACAAAACAATACTGGGAGGGAGTGGTGCAAAAGAAACATGGTTAGCAAATAGTCATGATATTGATATCTTTGTGATCTTTCCAAAAAATGTTAACGATATTTCAGACAAATTGGAAGTTGAACTTAAGAAATCTTTCAAAAAAGTTGATAGATTACATGGAAGTAGAGATTATTTTCAAGTTAAATATAAGGGAATTCTATTTGAACTAGTGCCAATTGTAGAAATATCTAAAGCCGAACAGGCATTAAACATTACTGACATTTCTCCATTACATAGTAAATGGGTAAATAAACATACAAAAGGAAAGAAAGATGAAATACTATTGTTAAAACAGTTTTGTAGAGCGCAAGGTTTATACGGGGCTGAATCACATATTGCTGGTTTTAGTGGATATATCATTGAAATATTAGTTGCACATTACAGTTCATTTGAGAAAGTGTTGAAATCTGTAATAAAATGGAAAAACCAGGAAGTAATAGACATTTCTAAATATTATCCAAAAAATGATGTTTTGTTTAATTTAAACACATCAAAAACTCAATGTCCACTGATTATTGTGGATCCAGTTGATAAAACAAGAAATGCCGCAGCGGCTGTGTCAGTGGAAAAGTATAAATTATTTCAAAAATTAGCAAAGAGATTCTTAAAAAAACCAAAAGAAGATTTCTTTTTAGAGAAAGAATTTAATATAGAATTATTAGGAAAAGAAGCTAAAAGAAAGAAGAAAGCATTGCTTGTGATAAACTTGGTACCATTAAGCGGGAAAACAGATGTTGTTGGAATGAAATTGGTGAAGGGTAGAGATTTTTTGCTTAATAAGTTAGAACCATTCGAAGTAAAGAAATTTGGTTGGGATTGGAAAAAAGAAGTAACTTATTATTTCTTTTTGAAAAAGAAAAAGATTGCAGCAGTTGAAGAACGTAAAGGTCCCCCTCTTCCTATGAAGGAACATGTTAAGAGGTTTAAGAAATTTCATAAAAATAATTATATAAAAAATGGACATGTTTGGGGTAAAGTTAAAGTCAAACATACTGAAGCAGAAGAATATGTCAAGTTTTTAGTTAAAGAAAAATACTTTAAAGAAAAAGTTAAAAAAATTAAGAAGGTTTTTCTGTTTTAGGTTTTTTGTTAAGTTTTCTGCCACAATTCTTGCAATGTTGTGCATCTAAATCATGATCTGCTAAACCGCATTTCTTACATTTATTCTGCCCTTTGCCAGCAGACATGAATAAAACTTTAACCAGTTTTCCTAATTGCCATGGAATCAGAGCAATACCCGACAATATCATCACAATGGTAACAATCTTCCCCCATACAGATAGTGGAGTTACATCACCATAACCTACTGTTGATAGAGTTACAATTGAAAAATACATTGAATCCCAAATAGTCCCATAATCAGGATTAACTTTACTTTCAACAGCCCAAATCATTCCTGAAGATACAAAGACAATTGTAAATACGGTGAGTACGATTCTAATAACAATAAGTTGTGTGTCAGTAAGGTTACCAAACATAGTATTTTTCTGTTTGAATATCCTTTGAAAACGTAAAACCCGCAACATTCTAAACATCCTTAAAATCCTGAATATTCTAAAGAAGGATAGATTGACAAAGTGAACCATCACAGGTAAAATAGCAATTAAATCTATGAGGCTATAGATGTTAAAAAAATGTTTTACTTTTTTCTTAGCAACGACCATTCGCATAGTATATTCAACTATAAATATGCCCACCAAAATTCATGCATTCTATCAGCCTCTTTTAGAAGAGGAAAGAGTTTGGGTATTTAAATATTACTTTGAGCAAATCAGGAACAAATTGCTTTAATCTCTACTCTACATTAAAGTAAAACATAAAAATGATGAGTTTATTCAACAAGTATGAACATATCTGCTATCTGTAAAGTTTGTGAGAAATCTGCACCTGCGGATTCGTTTAAATTACATTATAAATATAGGTTAATGGTCTGTCCAAATTGTTATTCTGGTAGAACTGAGAAATTAAAAGCTAAAGAAGAAAAGAAAGTTGATGTTAAACCACCTGGCTGGGATCAAGAAGATGAATATTTAGAAAAAGCGGCTAAACTAAAACAGCAACAAGTTAAAGCTCAGTTCAAAAAAATTCCTGGAACTGATCAAATTCAATGTACTTGTTCGGCTTGTAAATATTCATTTAAGTACGATCCATTTAGAAAAAGACCAAGAAATTGTCCTTATTGCAGTGAAGATATTCCTAAATTAAATACATTCAGTTTGCTTTAAGAAAATACCATTTGTGCTAATTTTATGCTTATTTTTCCGAAAGGTTTTTAAGAGTAGCAGCCTAAATAGGCTTAGGCAAGTGTATAATTTGCAAAAAACAGATTCGAGGTGGATCATTATGACAGAAGGATATTGTGTTAAGTGTAAAGCAAAAAGAGAGATGTCTGAAGCTAAAGAAGTTACTATGAAAGGCAAAGGTGGAACCGAAAGAAGAGCAATGAAAGGGACCTGCCCAACTTGTAGCACAACCATGTTTAGAATCATGGGCAAAAAGTAAAGTTTTATTAATTTCTTTTTTTTTCTTCTTTTATGGTAAACGTTTTTATTCCAATTTTATTGGCTATGTGTGTTGGTTTAACCGAATACAATGCAAAGAGGTTTAACGTACGTGGAAAGAGTCACACATCTAAACTTCTTTCTTTTTCTGCAGGAGTTTCGATAACATATTTACTTCTGGAACTATTTCCTATGTTTACAGAAGGAGCCTTTAGGCATAGCAGGCTTTTATTTATTTCAGTATTGCTTGGTTTTATTGGCCATCATCTAATAGAAAAACAGATCTATCAACATAACACTAAACACGATTTAGTTAAGATGTTAACTTTAGAGGAACATTCATTCTACTACGCATATCATGTAATTCTGGGCATAGTATTAGTGGCATTTACACAATTCAGTATCGTTCGAGGATTATTGTTGTTCTTTACGATGATATCTTTTACAATTGTAAGTAATTTACCTTCGCATCCACACACTAGCAAACAAAAGGCTTTATTTCTGTCATCAAGCACATTATTAGGAGTTTTAATAGGAATATTTGCCAACCCATTTATGCCAGAATGGTTTGAATTTACTTTAATAGGATTAGCAACCGGAGTTTTATTATTCACAGTTACTAGGCACCACATACCTTTTGGTAGAAAGGGTAAGATTGGTTATTTTACTATTGCCTTTATTCTCTACTCAGCTCTTATTATTATGAGTTGGTTTATATGATTAGAGCCGTCGGTTTTGATTTTGATGGGACGCTTATTATGTCAGAAGATAAGAAAGGGCCAGCAATGGCGTCTGTTTTTAGAGAAAAATTTGGTCTTAAGCGTGGAGTAAGGAAAGAATATGAGAAATTAATTGGAAAAGGATATAGCAGGGACGATAAAGTTGAGAAATTATTTGAATATTTTTTAGATAGAAAAACAACTAAAAAAGAAAAAAAAATGGTGGCTGATCATTTTGGTGAACATTATGTGAAGAATATGAGGTTTTGTCCATTATTTCAATGTTCTAATATCATTAAAGAATTGCGCCGGCAAGTAGATTTTATGTTTCTTTTATCTCTTGAAAATATAAAAGAAGTTAAAAAAATAGCTGGGCATTGTGGAGTTGCCAAATATTTTGATGAAATATTGGGAGGACCTACAAGTAAGATTAATAATTTCAACCATGTTTTACGTAAACATAAATTAAAGCCATCGGAAGTAATATATATTGGCGATGCTCATTCAGATGTTGTTGCAAGTAAGAAAAAAAAAATAAAAGTTGTGTTACTAGGTAAGAAACACACATTCCATAAATTGAAAGAAGACTTATCTGCAGATTTTGTATTTAGCAGTTTGTGTACTTTGAAAAAATGAATGGATAGCGTAGTAGATAATGATATTAGCAAAAATATTTGGAATTGTTGGACTTATTTTTATTATATTGGGAGTTGTTACAAGAAGAAGGAAGAAACAAGATATATTCTACATTTTTGGAGGTTTGTTTTTGTTGATATATAGTATTTCATTAAGAGATGTGATTTTTATTGTTTTACAATCGGTGTTTACAATTGTAGCTATTTATGATTTTAGAAAGAAAAGTAAGAACTAAACAATAATAATAAATTTATTTCAAAACTTCTGGATTAACAATCTTTGGTTTGCCTTTTCTCTTCAAAATTGCAAAAATGTTGTTTGCAGCATCAGTTCCCATCTGTAATCGAACCTCAACTGTAGCAGATGCAGTATGCGGAGTTAAGATACAATTATTCATCTTATGCAAAGGGTGATTTTTACTAGGTTCAGTTTCGTGCACATCTAACCCTGCACCAGCAATCTGTTTTTTCTGTAATGCTTTTGTAAGAGCTTTCTCATCAATTACTGGACCCCTAGAGGTGTTAATCAAATAAGCAGTTTTCTTCATTAACTTTAATTCTTTAGTGCTAATCAAATGGTGCGTTTTTTTGTTTAAAGCAACATGTAATGTAATGAAGTCAGATTTTTTTAATAAGGTATTAAGTGGAACTTTCTTTGCACCATATTTCTTTTCGAATTTTGCATCTTTTCTTAAATCGTGATATAATACATTCATTCCCATTCCATGTGAAGCTCTTTCAGCTACACCTTTACCGATTCTTCCTAAACCAATGATACCAAGGGTTTTACCTTTAATCTGCTTTCCTAACAATAATTCTGGAGCCCAAGCCTTCCATTTATGTTTTCTTACATAAATTTCATCTTCATGAATTCGTTTTGCAACAGATAGCATTAAGGTAAACGCATGTTCTGCTACAGCATCAACTACTTGTTGTGAGGGAGTATTACAAACTGGAATCCCTTTTTCCGTAGCATATTTAACATCAACATTGTTATATCCAACAGCATAATTAGAAATTACTTTCAAATTAGGATTTGCATCAATAACTTGTTTGTCAATTTTCTCGGTTAACAAACAAAGTAAAGCATCACACCATTTAACTCCTTTCAAAAGTTCTTTTCTAGGAATTTTTTCATCTTTTGGATAAACGCGAACTGTAAAATGTTTCTTTAAACGTTTAATTGCATCCCCTGGAATTTTTCTTGTAACAAATACTTTCATGGTAGAATGATTTTTTAGAGGTATTTATATGTTTCTATAGATATGAAACTACAACAGCAATAGGAAATTTTATATAACCAACGTGTGATTAAAGATTCATGAAAAAAATAATAATACTGGTTTTCCTATTGCTAGTCGTTAGTTGTACACCAGAAATTAAGGAAAGAATAGATAACAGCGCTGATTTAGAACCAGATAATGTAATTATTTCGAAAGAAGCTCCTAAAGAGCAACCTATTCCTAAAATTGAAGAATCCCAAAAATCAAAGCAACCAGTAGTTAAAGAAGTTGAGCAACCAAAAGAACAAATAGAACCAGAAAAAAATATAGAAGAAAAACCAGTAGAAACTCAGTTTTATAACGATACAAGATGGATGAGAATCGACATGCAGAACGTTAAAACAGATGAAATATTCACCATTGATAGTTTGAAAGGGGAAACAATATTCGTTGAACCTTACTCAGTTAATTGTGGAACTTGTAGTGAACAAAAATTAAAATTAAGTGAATTTATTTCAGAAAATAATGAATCATATACTTACATATCAGTAAATGTGGATTTGAATGCTGAAAAAGATCAAACTATTAAACAGATGGATTTATATGGTTACGATTGGTCTTTTGTTTTAGCATCTAACCAATTGAAAGATAGCATAGTTAAACAATTTGGAAATAGAGCAATAAAATACGCCCAAAACCCTTTAATTCTAGTGTGTAAGAATCAACAAGCCTACTTATTTGAAGGAGGAGTTAAGGGTAAATATAGGTTAAATGAAGCACTAAGTAATTGTTAAGTTAGTAGCTGTTTTAGTTTATTTATAATCTTTAAAGCAAGTTTTATTAATCATTAAATATTCTTAATACTGATGGATGTCTTTGATTTAATTGTTATTGGTTCTGGAGCTGGATTAAATGTAGCTTCATCTGCTGCTGCAAATGGTCTTAAAACTTTAATTATAGAAAAAGGACCATTAGGTGGAACATGTTTAAATCGCGGTTGTATTCCAAGTAAAATAGTTATTCATTCTGCAGAAGTTGCTGAGACGATTAATAATTCAGAAGTATTTGGAATTAAATCTAGCATTCAAAAAATAAACTTCAAGAAAGTTACTGACAGAGCAAATTTGATGGTTGATGGCGATGCTAGAAATATTGAAAATGCTTTAAAGAAAAATAAGAAACCGTTACTAGTTAAAGGTACTGCAAAGTTTGTTGGTAAATATGAAATTGAAGTTAAAACAAGTAAAGGGAAAAAGCGGTTTAAAGGGAAAAAGATTTTATTAGCTGCTGGTGCACGTCCATTCATTCCGCCACTTGAAGGATTAGATAAGGTTCCATTTATGACTTCAACGGAAGCCCTGCGTCAGAAGAAACTTCCTAAATCTATGATTATTATTGGTGGAGGTTACATTGGCTGTGAGTTAGGAAACTTTTATGGCAGTTTAGGATGTAAAATAACTATTTTACAAAGAGGACCATTACTTTTATCAAGAGAAGATAAAGAAGTTGCAGAAACATTTACTAAAATTTGGGAGAAGAAGTTTAATGTGGTAGTTAACGCATCAGCAACTAAAGTAGTAAAGAAAGGCAACAGAGTAATTGTATCAGCAAAAGTTGGAAATAAAACAAAAAAGTATACTGCAGATAAATTGCTTGTAGCAACTGGAGTAAAACCTAATTCTGATTTACTTGAAGTTGAAAAGGCAGGCGTTAAAGTAAATAAAAGAGGATTTGTTTCGGTAAATAAATTTATGGAGACGAATGTAAAAAACATTTGGGCATTAGGAGATTTATCAGGAGTATATATGTTCAGACATTCAGCTAATTTAGAAGCAGATCATGTAGCCCATAATGTAACCCATAAAAATAAGTTGGCCGTTAATTATTATCCAATGCCACATGCAGTATTTACTCATCCACAGATTGCCGGTGTTGGAAAAACTGAACAAGAATTAGAATCTGCTGGGGTTAAGTATCAAGTTGGTAAAGCATATTACAAAAATACAGGAATGGGTGCTGCTTTAGATGAAAAAAATGGTTTTGCAAAGTTTTTAGTTAAAGGAAATGAAATTCTTGGATTTCACGCGATGGGACCAAATGCTTCTGTATTATTACATCAAGTTTTAATCGCAATGAAAGCGAGTCGTAAGAACGCTTTAAAGATCATTCAGGAAACAGTGCATGTCCATCCTGCTTTGAATGAAGTTGTGCAAAGAGCTGCTTTGAGAGTTCAATAGTTTTTCTTTTATGCTCCTCTATCAACCAACAATAAAGAATTCCTGATAAGTATAAGCGTGTGGCGAATAAGAAAAAACATGTTTACTAGAAAGAGTTTTCTTGGGGTAAGATCTTTCTGTAATTGCAGCTTGAATACTTCCACGATTAGAATGAATTGCGCCATTAGTAGGAATCAATATCTGATCATAATGTAACTTTTTTCTGATTTTTTCAGCATAAGCAATTATCTGATCATACAGATGAACAGGAGAAACTTGGTTAAGGATTGAAGACGAAGGGTTGATGGAAAGAACTAGATACTTTTTTCCTGCTTCTTCAATTGTTCTAAACATCACACCACCGTGTGCATGGAAATTTTTATCCCAAATAATCATCGGCCAGAAATCAGGCATGTTCCACATCCGATCATCTGATGCAACACAAACTCCCATATTATACATAGCTACAGAATGTAGTTTTCGTTTTGATAGCATAAACAGATATTTCTCCCCACCTTTTCCAGTAGCTTTATGAGAATGTTCAAACTTATCCATTTCATGAATCATTTGATTATAATTTTCTCCTGTTAACATGGCAAAAATATCGTTGATAACTTTCTTACTTAATGTGTTTGCAGATTGAGCGTGTAACCAACCCCTAATGTCCTGCCAGTTAGTTATTGTCCAATTAAGATTATCTACATGAATCCTATTTCTTTCTAAAACAGCTTTGATGCGCGTTATTTTATCAGGCATAGCAGAAGTCCACATTTTATGAAGTTGTTTTGCTAAACCGTCAAATTTCTTTGGCTTTCCAATTAATTGAATTATTTTTGTAAATTCTCCTGGTTCTTTTTCATGAGCTTCAGAAACTACTTTTAAAATTAAATCATTCCTTAACCTATCTCCAACGAATTCTTTATATTTCATTAAAGTAATATGGGAAGTGTTGAATTCAGGAAGGGCTTCCCCTAATTGTACGGAGAAAGCATAAAGTAATTTAACATATTTTTTCTTTTCATCTTTCAAAGATTTTGTGACGAATGCTTTAAGTAAATCCAATCCAAGTTGTTGAGGAATAACCGTTACCGGTTTTGTATTTATTTCTGCCACCGCTTCCACTAAATTATGCCACGCTTCGTCTCTTAATTCCTCTCCGGCTTTAAGAGCAACTCCACCTTTACTAATTTTAACTTCATACGGAGAAATTTTTGTAAGTCCATGCCAAAGTTTATTTGGAATATCAGCTTGCCTGTCAGTACGGGAAGAATACGTGCGATAATATGTACTTCTATCTATGCTAATTTCTGGAGCAAAAACGGAGTAAATAATACCAACAAGAATTTTTTCATCAAAATCTTGTGATAATACCCCCGAAAAAATGTCTTGTTTGATTTGTTTGTATTTTTTAACAAACATTTCCATATGCTTTGCCTTTTCAGGATGATCAGAATGAAGAAGTGAAATATATTCCTGATAAACTTCAATAAAGTCAACACTACAATTATCAACAAAAGATAGAAGGTTTTCTTTTTGATGTGATAAAGGCGCGTATATAAAGAGTCGTTTTCTACCAATGATTAATATCTCTTTTATGAAATCATTAGTTTTCAATTTCCGTTTGTTCATGATAGAAATAAGTAAAGTAAAATCCTCCTCTCTTTTAAACATTTCATCAAGCCTTAAGAAACTATTAAAAATTTTAGAAGAAGACATTTGTTGACGTTTGATAGTTGGAAAGATTAACAAATCAAAAAGTTGATTTTCAAACTTTATAAAAAGAGGTGTTAAATAATCTAGAGAATGGTAAACCTCGCTTTCTCTGCCTTTAAAAGCATCAGACATTTTAGCCAGTTTGATTAAGTTATTAACTAATTCTGGCCAAGTTTTAGGAGTGATTAATGTTTTTACACCTTTTAACGCATATTGAAGTATGAATTTTTCTTTTCCTTCTGCTTCATTTATTTTTATAATTCCATCCAAATAAGGTAGCCAATTTTTTTTATGAATTAAGTGAGGCATCTGAACAAGGATATGTTCAAAGAAATATTTCGCTTCAATGTTCCCCATTTTGCTAATTTCAATAAATTCTTCTACAATTATGGGCCAGGTTTTTGGCGTGATTAAATCTTTTACCGCAGGAATACCGTATTTAAATAAATTATAAACCACAGTAGAATCTAAATTCTGAATTATTTTTGTTAATCCAGGAAAATATTGTGGCGTAAGCATTTCTTTCATTGGAACAAGAGAATATAGAATAAAGCGATCCCTCTCATTTTTTGGAACTTTTTCAATTACGCCCCATAGTTCTGGAGATAAATAATCATGCAAGATTTGAAAAGTTTTAGCAAATTTATCCATAGAATGAACCTCTTTCTCTACGAATTCAATAAATATTTTAACAACAGTAGGCCATGACTCAATCGTATATGTACCACCCACTTTAGAAAGGGCAGCATAACCCCCATTACGATAATTAATAAAATGCCGTGAACTACTTCCTTGTTTATATTTATCGAATGCTTTATCAAATTCTACTAATCCATCAACAATTATCGGTAGAGATTCTATCGTAATTAATTCTTTCATTGATGGAAATATGGAATCAATTGCTGTATAGGGCAACCTAACAAGATTAGAAGCTATCTTTGGCCAATTTTTTACAGTAATAATGTGTTCTACAACAGAGAGAGATTTACTATAATGGTGCTGCCAAAGCTGTGAATCATCACCACGAGACATTTTGATAAAACCATCAACTATCAAAGGCCAATTACGTTTTGTAATGAACTTTTTAACATAAGGTATACCTACAGCAAACATATAACCAGAATGCTGTTGAGAAATTTTCACTAACTTAATTAAACCAGGCCAAGTTTCTGGAGTAATTATATCTTCTATATGTTCGAAACCTGTGCGAAATAACTGATATGCATTCTGACGATTGTATTCAATCATTTTTACCATTCCTGGCCAAGTCCATGGTTTTTCAACAATAACATTAGCAGCTTTTTCCAGATCAATAAACAAATTAGCAGCATAATCTCTAGTAACAGATATTATGTGTAACAAATCCGCAGGACGCTGTGCTAGAAATTGTGTAGCTGGATGATCGTTTGGTAACGGCCAGCTTTTCATTTTAAGTAAATTCAACCCTTCACGAGTAATAATAGCTTGATTTAGCTCAGGTAATAATTCTTGAGCTTTCTTTAAACTAACTTCAATTCCACCAATCCAAGTTTCTAAATCGCCAATATTTTGTTCAGTTTGTTTAACTAACTGAAGATAATTTTTTTGTTCCTTGCCCATGTGCCTATAGGCACCATCTAAGTCTCTTTCTAGACGACCTATATGTTCTGAAGCGTTTTTTGCTAAATAGTACATTTCGACATCTAACTCTTTAGCAACGATACGAACTGATTCAATTACTGCTTTTATTTTTGAGCTAAAACCAGCTTTACTTGCAACTAATTCATCATAAATTTCATGTAATTCTTTACCAACAAAATTTTGAAAATGGAATGCTCTTCTTTCTGATCTTCCAATATATCTTAAGAAATGGGCTGCTTTACGCATTCGTTTACGAGGTTTATCATCTTTCTTTAACTTCTCAATCTCTTCTTTAAATTCTTCCAGATATTTAAATTCAGCAGCAGTCCAATCAATAGCAAGAACTAGATGTTTTTCTAATTTTTTAAGTTCCTTTTCATCTCTTTTTACTGACACAATTAAAGTAAATGTTAACAATTAATAAGGTTTTCCAATGAATATATCAACCCAATGAACATATCAATCTGATGCATCTACAGCTAACACAAAAGATTCACCATAACCTGCTTTCCTTTTCCGACAAAAAATAATAAATCCATCCCTGTCTGCTTTAACTTCATTCTTACCATCATGACCTATTAACTGGCCTTCCTTAACAGGTTCAAAGTCAGAAAATTCTTTAACAGGTACAAATTCATCTTTATTATGATATTGAAAAACTAAATCCAAGATTTCTTTATTACCAGCATTAATATTATCAGTCGAATTAACTAAGCCAGTAGTTTGTAAAACAGAGAAAATACATTGTTCAGCAATTCCAGTAGATTTTTCATCCTGCAAATATCCACACTCAACTCCTACCCCTATTTTTCCTAAAGAGTCTACATACTCACCAGAACCGCCTTTGTAGAATTTCTCAAAACCAGTAACTACAATGCCAATCGGTAAAACTGATCCATAACTTAAGTTTTTCTTTGCAACAATTACAAAGGGTTTTGAATCTTTAGAATTACTTGCATGTAAATCCAAACAGAAATCAGCCCAACGTAAATGTTCCATTATTTTTGCAGCCAACTTTTCTTCATAACTACCAGTGCCTTTCTGTTTGTCCAAAAAACAACGATTAAGATTTTCTTCAGTATATCTTACATTATTCTCAACAGCTTTGGGGTTTGCAATAATTAATCGTAATTCACCTGCATCAATCTTTAACGAATCTTTTAATTTTCTGATTGCATTAACTCCACAAACTTCATTACCATGTACACCGCCCAATATAACAACTTTAGGTCCGGGTTCTTTTCCCTTAAAAGTATAAATTTCTTTTAGCATATATTTTCACAATAACCGTCACTTTTAAGTTTTTGTAATAATTACAGTTAAATTGAATTATTTCTCATAAATTTTGGGATTAATCAATCTATAATCCCGAATTAAAAAGAGCCATGCCTAGCTCTGCATGGCCTCTTATAGCTTTTTCCTAAACTGTTTTGCCTCTAACCTTTCCCATTTTCTTTTTCACTTGCTTTACACAGTTGCAGCAACTTGTGTCTGTTCCCTTAGGATTCCGTCAACAATTCTTCCTAAGGTGTCCATACCGCCGCACTCAGCCCAAACAATAGACATTTGGTACATCCCAGCAAAACTCTGCTTCATATCGTAGTTGCAGTCGCAAGCTACAATTGAGATGTCTTTGCTGCCGTTTGTTTCAGCCAGACCCTGTAGGTAAGCAAAGCCAGGTCCTGCTCCTTGTGCTCCAAGGTACACAAATACTTGGTCAACTCTTCCAAGAACTTCTTCCAAAGCCTTGTCTGCTTCCAAGTATGCTTCTGCTGCTAGTCCTGCTGGTACAAAGCTGTATCCGCCGAAACTATTGCCGCCCGGTATTTCTGCTCCTGCAATCAGAACGTCTCTTTCAAGACCCTCATGCAGTCCTTTCCTAAATCCACTCACGCCACGATAGGTGGCTACATATGTTATTGGTTTTTCCATTTTCGTTTTCCTCCGTAGTTTTTTCCACCTATCACCTTCTTTTTAGGTGCTTTAACTACTATTTAATGAAAATTAATATAAATGTTTGTTGAAGAATTATCTACAACAGAAATACTTAAATAGAACTGCATTAATACTACCTACCATGATATTAACAAAAAATGAAATACAAAAACTGATTAGACAGAAGAAGCTTAAATTTACTCCATTTGATAAGAAATCTGTAGGACCATCTTCAGTTGACCTGACGTTAGCAAATAAAATAAGGGTGTTTAAAGACAATATTCCAGCAATTGACATCTCTAAGAAGTTAGATTATTCAAAATATACAACAGTTGTAAACATCAATAAAGGCTTTGTTCTAAAACCAGGACAATTAGTTCTTGGAATTACTAAAGAAAAAGTGATGATGCCTTCAAATGTTTGCGGATGGTTGCAGTCAAGAAGCAGATTCGCAAGAATTGGATTGATGAGCCACATAACTGCTCCATTTATTACCGTTGGTGTTAACAATCATCAAGTGTTGGAGATATACAATGCTTCTAATCACGAAATAATATTGAAAGCAGGAGTGAAGATTTGCCAACTAATACTTGAAGAGTGTAAAGGAGAAGCAGTATACAAAGGCAGATTTAGAGATCAAAAGTTGTAATGTGCAATAGAGATAATCTAAAAATGAAAATAAGAAGAATAAAAAATGGATATCTATAAACAAAGCTCGTTCCGTGATCTTGAAAAGTTAAACTTCACAGTAAATGAATCTAAAGTTTATTTAACCCTTTTGCAGATTGGACAAAGTTATGCAGGTAAGATAGCAAAGGAAGCTCAGCTGGATAGAAGTAGCACATATAATGCCTTGCGTACATTAATCGATAGAGGAGTTGTTTCTACAATATTTGAAAATAAGAGAACAATCTATGTTCCTGAAGATCCAAAAAAAATAATTGATTATTATAAAGAAAAGGAAGAGGTTGCTAAAAGGATTATACCAAACCTACAAAAACAATTTTCTTACTCTAAAAAGTCAACGATTGTTAAAAAATTTAAAGGATACAAAGGACTTAAAACAATTTTCCAAGATATTTTAGATACAGGAGAAGATTACCAAATGCTTGGTTCTGAAGGCATGTTTGGTAAGTTGATGCCATATTATGCACCAATTTTTAGCAAGAGGAAAAAACGTCAGAAATTAAAAAACAAAGTTTTGATACGTAAAGGAAGAAAGACGAAATCTAACACCAAATATACAGAATATAAAGAAGTTCCCAGTGATGTTGAATCAAACGTAACGATAAATATTTATGGTGATAAAGTAGCAATCTTCATTTGGGAAGAAAATCCTCAGGTAATCTTGATTGAAAATGAACAAGTAAGGAAAACGCTACACGATTATTTTGATTTTATCTGGGAGAAAGCATAATAAATTAGCATCATTTCATAATCCTTAAGGCAGCCTTAACTATTTCTTTTCTACTTAAACCAAATACTTTCAATAACTGTTCTGGCTCACCTGATTCACCATACCTATCTTGCACACCAACTCTAACAATTTTTGTAGGACAATGTTCACTGCAATATTCTGCAACTGCTCCACCAACACCACCTAATACTTGCGCTTCTTCAACTGTAACGATTCCTTTAGTACGAGCCGCCATTCGAAGAACTTTACCATCAAGAGGTTTGATTGTGTGTAAATTAACAACCATTGCATCTATTCCTTTTGCAGCTAACAATTTAGCAGCTTCTAAACATTCATACATCAATGGACCAGCTCCAACTAATGCTACATCTTTTCCTTTTCGCCATATTTGTGCTTTACCTATTTCAAACGGAGTTTTGGAAGTAGTCATCTGCGGAGTTTTGTTCCTTGCAAATCGCATGTAAGCAGGGCCTTTAAATTTAGCAATCGCTTTAGTTGCTTTTTTAGTCTGCTCCATATCAGCTGGAATCACCACAATAATATTTGGTAGGGAACGCATCGTTGCAATGTCTTCTAAAGCTTGATGTGTCGCACCATCTGGACCAACTGAAATACCTGCATGTGCTCCAATAACTTTTACATTTTGATCATTATAACAAATTGTTGTTCTTATTTGTTCCCAACATCTTCCTGGACAGAAAGCAGTATAAGAAGAAACAAAAGGAATTTTTCCTACTGCAGCTAATCCTGCAGCAACAGTAACTAAATTTTGTTCAGCTACACCCATTTCAACATATTGTTTAGGGAATTTTTCAGCAAACCAATGTACTCTTGTTGAATCTTTTAGATCTGCACAAAGAACTACAATGTTTTTATTTTTACCTAGGTCAACTAATGCTTTTCCATAACCATCCCTAGTTGGAATGTTTTGTTTATGAAAGTTAAGGTACATGTTTTTTTGAATTTTTTTAAATTTCATTTTAAAAAATCATTTGTGTAAAGGCTTCCATTTGTTGTGTTTTTTATACCAATCTCCTCTAACTTCTACTTCATGTGCATGTATTTCTTCAATTGAAAGTTCACCTTCTTCAGAGTTAGGTGGTTTTCCATGCCATTGATATTTATTTTCCATAAAGTCAACGCCTTTTCCTGGAATGGTATTAGCAATAATCATTAACGGCTTTCCTTTATTGTTTCTAGCTTTTTTCAGAGCTTTAAGAATAACATTCATATCATTACCATCGATCGTAACAACATTCCAATTGAAAGCTTTATATTTTTCATCTAAAGGATCAAGCGGCATTACATCTTCAGTATCACCATCAATTTGGATATAATTCCTATCAGTAATAGCAACAACATTATCTAACTTATTTTTTGCTGCAAACATTACAGCTTCCCAATGGTTACCTTCATCTTGTTCACCATCACCACAGATACACCAAACTAAATTTCTTTTTCTATCCATCTTAAAACCAAGCGCCATTCCCGCTGCTTGTGAAAGACCAGAACCTAAAGGGCCAGAAGTTGTTTCTAAACCAGGTAAAGTAGTTCTATGAGGGTGTCCTTGTAATCTCGTTCCAAGTTTTCTAAGGGTAAGTAACTCTTTTTTGGGAAAATAACCTGAATTAGCCATTGCTGCATACATCACGGGACAGATGTGGCCATTACTAAGAATTAATCTATCTCTTCCTTCCCATTTAGGTTGTTTAGGTCGATGTTTTAGAATGTTAAAATAAAGAGCAGCAAATATATCAGCCATGCCTAAAGGCCCTGCTGAATGACCTGACTTTGCAGCTAGTAAAGAAGATATAACATCTTCTCTAATAATATCTGCAATAAATTGCAAATCTTTTATTTTAGTAAACTTCATCTATCAAGATTAGAATATAATTTAAGTTAATAAAGGTTCCGTCATTTAGTTAAGAGAGTTAACAAAATTCACAAACCCCTTTGCCGCCTTTGATGATTTTTTTAACACCTTTCTTTTTAGCAGCAGACCTAGTAGATTTTGCTTTTTTCTTTACTGATTTCTTAACGGTTTTTTTTGCTTTTGCCATATAATCACCTCACACAATCGTATATATCATTAAAATGCCTAATGCAATTAAAAATAGTCCAACAAGTAATCTCATCAATCCGCGATGTTTTTTACGCCACTTTTCTAACATGTCAGAAGACTTTCCGAAGTAAGCCAAACCGATTATGAAAAATAGAGGTAAAATAAATATTAAATTATATAATAACAACAGAGGGATTCCAGTAGCATAATTACCTTGACCGATTATAGCAAGAACTGCTAAATATGGTGCACCAGTACAAGGAAGTTCAACTAAAGTAACAAAAATACCTAAAGGAATTGCTAATAAATAAGTATAGATGCCATCTTTTTTGTGTAACTTTTCTATCTTTTTTGTGTAATATTTTATCCTCTCAGCAGCACCAGGAATTATTTGTAAAGAAAAACCTTTGCCGTACCAAAAAAAATCTTTTATTTCTAATATTCCAGCAGTAATGGCTATAACTGCAGCAACCCAGTAAACAGCTTGTGAAAATCCAAAAGAGACAGTAAATTTCAAAAATCCCAGTCCTAAAACCAAATAAGTAACATATACAACTGCAGTGTAAATTAATCCACCAATAAGCATCTTATTAGCACTTTTAAACATTCTTGACATAAATGCAATCAGAAAAATAAGAACACCAAAAACACAGGGGTTAATACTATCTAAAAGAGCAGCCGTTATTATTACAGGTAGAGTTAAACTTTCAGCAATTACCATTTTTGTTTAATAGATTAGTTTTCATTCATTATTTTTATTTTATCTGCATTTCACTCAGCTTTTTCTTCTGGACAGCCAGAGAATTCACGTAACTCTTCAATATCCATCACGCCAACAAATCTCTTTTCTTCCTTGCCATCTTTTTCTTTGACCCAGGTTGGCGTATTTTCAATATTTTTTTCTAAACATAATTCAGTTTGTGGATTCTCACCTTGTGGGTGGCATTCTATCTCTCCCATCAATTCAAATGCATCACCAATAATAGATCTTTGTTTAGCGCAGAAACCACATTTGAATGATCCGTACATTGAAACATCATTTTGTTTCATGCATACCACTAACCTTTCATTGTTAACTTCTTCTCCACCAATATTAAAAAAGATAATTGGTAAAATGAATATAATTAATGTTGGAATGAGCCAAGGCTTCCATATTTTTTTTGAGGGAATTTTTCTAGAGTTTGGAAGAGCAAGTGTAATAAAGAAGATTATCAAAACAATTACGTGAACGATAGTACAAAACGGACAAATTGCCTGTAAAATAATCTCAGCAATTATCATGTAAATTATAAATAAAATGCCTAAGGACGACCAGCCAAGAAGTAGCGGATATAATTTCTTATTTTTAAGAGCTTTAAACGCCATAAAGAACAGCAATACAAACCATAATGCGCCAAATAAAGCAACAGGTACTGAAAACAGTTCAGAATATACACTCGTGTTTACAAGAGAACAAGAAACAGATTCACCAACATCACAAAATGAACCTCCACTAGTATCATAATGGTTAAATGTTAAATAAACTGATGTGATAAAACCTAGCACACATAATAGCAAAATGACTTGTAAACCTCTTTTCATAATAAGAAGAAAACAATCTTATATATAAATGTAGCGAGATATTTAATTAAAGAAAAGGAAAATAATATAAAACATAAAAAAATGATTAGTACATTAGGTTACATTATTAAATTGAGGTGATTAAATGGCTTTAAAAATATATACAACACCAACTTGCCCATGGTGCAAGAAAACTAAAGAATGGTTGAAAGAGAATAAAGTAAAGTATAAAGAATTTGACGTTTCTACTGATGCAAAAGCAAGAGATGAAATGATTGAGAAGTCAGGACAAATGGGAGTACCAGTTGTAGACATCGATGGAACATTAATTATAGGCTTTAATCCTGACGCAATGAAAGAAGCTTTGAAGAAATAAGCGTTTAGATAAAAGTGTTAGATTTCGAATGAGCGTTATTTTATTTATCTATTTTGTTTCCTCATTTTTTCTTCAACTCATAACTTTCTTCTGTATCACCAATATCCCAACCTAATTTTCTGATTTTTTCACGTAATTCATCTGATGCCCTCCAATCCTTTTCTTTACGTGCTGCCAACCTTTTCTCTGCTAATGAAGTTATCTTTGCAGGAACTTTATCTTTCTTCAAACTACCAAGATTAAAACCAAAAATTTTGTCAAACTCTAATAAGAGAAGATATTTGTCATGATGATCTAATTTATCGTCTTTCACTACTTCCCACATTGTAGCTAAAGCTTTTGAAGTGTTTAAATCATCATTAATATTATTTGTAAAAGCGTTAAGATAATTATTTCTTTTTTTTTTATTATCCTTGCCATGTTTGCTTGATTTTAATTCCAAAACCTTGTCAAACAATTTATTTCTAGCTGCCTTTGCTCCATCTAATGCTTCCCAACTAAACATTAAAGGATTTCTATAAGAAGTTCCTAAACAGAAATAACGAAAATCTAACGAATCATAACCTTTTTCTTGTAAAGTTTGTAAAGTAACAAAACCACTACTTGATTTTGCCATCTTTTTTCCTTTTCCCAAAACCAACCACTCATTATGTAACCAATATTTAACCCATGGTTTCTTACCATAAGCAGCTTCACTTTGTGCAATCTCATTAGTGTGATGAATTGGAATATGTTCTTTACCACCGCAATGAATATCAAATTGTTTGCCAAAAAAGTGGGACGCCATAACTGAACATTCAATATGCCAGCCAGGAAAACCTTTACCCCACGGTGTGCTCCAACCTAATTTAGAATTAAATTTCCATAAAGCAAAGTCTTCTGGTTGTCGTTTTTCGGTTTTAATTATTCTCTGTTCAACTTTCTCATCTTTCTTGTTCTTTTTACCTTTTTTATGCAATAACTTCCCATAATCTTTTAATTTAGAAGTATCAAAATAAACTCCATCAGAAATACTATAAGTAAACCCCTTTTTCTCCAACCCTTTAATAAATTCAATATCTTGTTCGATATATTTACTTGCTTCAGGAAATTCATTAGGAAGTATTATGTTGAGTTGATCTAAATCAGATTTAAACTCTTTAGAATATTTGTTGGCAAGTTTTCTCATTCCAGCCAAAGAAAGAGGTAAACCTTCTCGCTTTAACCCTTTAGTCATCTTATCCTCTCCAAAATCAGCATCAGATGAAAGATGACCTACATCAGTGATATTCATCACATGATTAACTGGATATTTGTTAAATAATAAAACACGTTTTAGAATATCTGTAAAAACGTAAGCTCGTAAATTGCCGATATGAGCATAATTATAAACTGTAGGTCCGCAAGTGTATAAACTAACTTTTCTTTTTAGCGGAACGAATTTCTCATTTTTCTTTGTTAATGTGTTAAATAAAGTTAGACTCATTCTTAGAACTTAATATAATAAGTATAAAAACATTTCCTGAATCTTAGACAATTATTTAAACATTAATTATTTTCTTGATGTATGAAATGGTGGAATTGGATTAAAAACTTCTTCACAACAAACCCTGAAGACGGCGTAGTGGTCTCAGATGAAGAGATGGAAGAGATAGATATTTCTAGTTTTGAAAGCCAAGATACAAGTGATACAAACCAACCTGAAATGATGAGTAGAAGGGCTTTTTTAAGGCGAGCTGCTAGTTCTGCAGCTGCTATTGCTATAGGAAGCCAATGGCCATTTGATTTACTTGCTGGAGAAGACGTTATTGTAGTTACAGTAAAAAGTGGAGACCCACATAGATCTTCACTTGCTGCAATTGTGGAACATTATTGTAACAAAAAAGCATTTGCCCGTTACTACGGAGGAAGCTACATTAATGCATTGAAGGGACTTGCAAGGTTTAATGGAATAACGAATAAAAGATTAACGGTAACAAATGGACAGAAGATAAAGATTCCAAGAGTATTAACCAGAAGAGATGTGAGAAAGGAAGCTACAAAGAAAAAAGAAAATAAAAAGGAAGAAAGAGGAACAAGATCAAGAAGTTCATCAAGAACCAGCAGCAGAGGTTGGCAAAGTCCATTTGGTGGTAGAAAAAAGCCAGTTGTGCATTTATGTTTTCAAGGAACACCTCAAAATCCAAGAGATTTGAGAGCCAGAATTTGTCCATTTGATTTATTTACAGCAAGAAGAAGTAGAGGCCGTCCTCACAGTGCACTGGATTGTTATTGTTCTATAGGAACGCCACTATATCCAATTAAATCAGGGGTGGTAGTTGGAGCGGGTCGCAAATATATCTCAGGTACAGGGTACAAAAAATTCTATAGAGGAAATGGAAAAACAGTAAAAATTCAAACTATAGATGGTTATGTGTACATGTATCTTCACATGAGTCGAGTAGATGTTAGAATCGGTCAAAAAGTAAATCATACCACGCAAGTAGGACTTTCAGGAATATCTGGGAATGCTAGCGGAGCAAATCCTCACGTCCATATTCATTTGAAAAAGAAAGGAACGTTAACTGACCCATTAAAGTTTATGCCTTTTCTGCGATGATTTTGATTTTTTTATAATTTAACTATTTCAGCTTTTTCTAAAGCGTTTTTTAACAACTCATTCAATTCAATTCTCGCTAATTCTTTACCAATTACTTCTGGTTTTGATTTAGTGGCTGGACTTTTAGGGCCAAGTAATGAACAAATCTCTGGGCCTTTAGAGATCTCATAAGTTCCAATCTCTTTTGCTTTAGCGATAATCTCTTGTTTGTCAAAAGTTAATACTGGACGGAAAATTTCTAAAGATAAATTATTAGTTATTACAGTCAAATTGCTTAGAGTTTGGCTAGAAACTTGTGCTAAATTCTCACCAGTTATCAAGTATTTAGCTTTATCTTTATCTGCAATTAATTCAGCACACTTAAACATAGCTATTTTTGAAATAACATAATAATATTTATGTTGACATTTTTTTGTTAGCTCTTTTAGAACATCAACGAAAGGAATAAGATACAGCTTCTTAAGATTCAGTAATTTTGCTAATTCTTTTACTTTTTCAACCTCTTTTTCATCAGATAAAGGTTGCTGATGAAAATGTACAGCAATTACATCTAAACGATGTTTCATTAGATGAATCGCCACAGGAGAATCGATCCCTCCACTTAATAGTGCAACACCTCTTTCCATATTCTGTTGAAGAATGTTGGAATTTTTAAGGTTTGTGGGTATATATTTGTGGGATAAATTTATATGGCTTAGAATAAATCATTAAACATGAGCAAAAAAACAGGTGCCATTATTTTATTAATAGTTTTTACGATTAGTTTGCAAAGTTTATTTGTTCAGGCAAATTTGTATCAAACAGATTCTTTGACACTACAACTTGATATTGGTGGTGATATAAATCTTAAACCAGACGGAAATGATCCTCGTTTGAAAGAAGTTTCTACAGATTTACTTCTTCTTCCACAAAATGATTACCGACAAAATATTCAGATGTGGGAAAGTGAAGGAGAGAAGCTAAGTGACAGAGTTTCATTTAAATGGACCGACGGCAAGATTGTAAAAAAGAATTATGGATATTCAACAGAAATCAAAACAAATACAGAAAGGATTAAAATTGGTACTAAAATCCAATTTCCAATACCATATTCTAAAGTTGAAAATCTTAATCAGTACCTACAACCAACTAAAAGTATAGATTCCGATAATCCTAAAATAATTGCTCAAGCATCTGAATTAATTGAAGGCGAAGATGACTTGTTCAAAGCGGTCTTTTTATTAGCAGAATGGGTAGAACGAAACGTAAATTATGATTTAAACACTTTAACAGAGACAGCTTCACAAAAAGCAAGTTGGGTGTTAGATAATCGACAAGGCGTTTGTGACGAGATGACTTCTTTATTTGTTGCAATGGCTCGTTCATTAGGAATACCAGCAAGGTTCGCTTCCGGAATTAGTTATACCACTTCCCCACTATTTTCAGAAAATTGGCAACCACATGGCTGGGCAGAAGTTTTTTTCCCAGGATATGGATGGGTGAGTTTTGACATCACATTTGGAGAATATGGTTATATTGACACTACACACATAAAACTAAGAGATGGTTTTGATCCACAGGAAGCAGCAACTAAATTTAGTTGGTTAGCAAACGATGTAAAATTAGAAGCCAGTGATTTAAATTTTGCAGTAAAAGTAAAAAATAAAGGTAATAGAGAAACAGAACTTTTTTCATTAGAACAACAACTTTTGAGCAAAGAGGTGGGTTTTGGTAGTTTTAATCAAGTTATTGGTACAATAAGAAACCATGCAAATTATTATACAGCAGTTACTTTAAAGTTAGCAGTGCCACCAGAGGTAGAAATTATTGGTAGAAACAGAAGAACAATTCTCCTCCCACCAAATGCAATTAGGGAAACATTCTGGAAATTGAAAGTAAAAGAAGATTTAGAATCAAATACCATTTATACAATGCCTACTTTTTTGTATACTGAACAGAATATTTCTGTACAAGATAGTTTTCAAGTAAGGCAGCAAAGCCAAGGTTTTTCACAGGAAGAAATTGAAAAATTATCAATAGAAGATGAAGACAAGTTATATTCTAGAAAAATCAACTTTAATTGCAATTATCCAACAGAAGTCTGGAAAGGCGAGCTGAATGACAAATCAAAAAAAGCTATTTGTTCCATAAAAAATACGGGTAACACAAATTTAAAACAATTGAAATTTTGCTTGAATGACAAATGCTCAATGATTGATTTACCTATTAATCAAATTATTTCTGCGGAATATCAAATGACAACAAACAAAGTTGGTTGGAATAAAATTATCATTAGTGCAGAAAATGATGTTGTTGAAAAGAAATCATCAATCGAGTATGCAGTGTTAGATGAACCTAATATCAATTTGAAAACTGATTTTCCAAAGTCAATAAATTATGGTGAGAAAATACCCATTTCAATAGAATTAACTAAAAAAAGTTTTTCGACACCTAAAAATGTAATTGTAATTTTAAATGGAGCTGGATTTGAAAACAGATGGGAACTGGATGAGCTAAAAGAAATTCAACGTTTGCCAGTAGAATTAGTTGATTTCAATATGGGAAGTAAAAATAATTTTGAGATTACTGTGATGTGGAAAGATAAAGATAAAACAATGTACTCAACAAAAGGAGAAATAAAAATCAAAGGAGTTGGAAAAAATTTTGGAGATAAAATCTCCTTGTTCTTTAATCAAATATTGAATTGGTTCTACTAGATATAATTTATTAGTATATAATCAATGAAAAAGGATTGAAATGTTTTAAAAGAAATATTATAAAAAATAGAAGAAAATAAAAAAATAAAAATTATCGCTTTCTCTTTCGAGTTGCTGCTGCTTTTTTACCAGCTTTTCTTCTTA